>DASYZU010000128.1:0-2762 GCA_035945795.1 Occallatibacter sp. | reverse complement strand
GGTCTTCGAGCCCTCAGAGATGTACTGAGCTCCAACGTGATAATTCACTCGATGGACATCGATGATCAGTTCTGCCTCAAAGGAGATCGGTATGGGCTCGTACTTCTGCTAGGAATTCTTTACCACCTAAAAAATCCGTATTTGTTTACCGTGTGAGATTGCCGCTTAACCGCTGTCGCGCGGCCGCCGCGAGCGGATAAACATAGATGTCTTTGACTGCCTGACCATGAGCTTTGTGCTCGCGGTCCATGCGACCGCGTCCGGTGGTTTGCCCGATATAGATCCAGTTGGCAGCCCGATAGCACGTCCCGCGAAAACGAGTCGGATCCACCAGCGTTTCCAGCAGCAGGGGACGACACCCATATCGGATCTCCCAATCGCGCGGCATTTGCCGGGCACTCAGTGCCAGGATTTTGCTGGCCAGTCCTTTGACTTGCACCCAAGGCAGCATCAGAAATCGGCCATTGTTCACGATCGACTGGAGATTGTGTCGCCGCTGCTCGTCGCTCCAGCCGATCCAGACATCCCGCGCCTGCATCTTCCAAGCCGGCGAGGTCCAGAGCAGACACGCCAACTCCCGGTCGCGATTCCGCACCCAATAGCGCAGGTGTGCGCCGAACGGCACACGGCATCCCAGATAGTGATACCGTTCCATCTGCTCGCGCCACCGGCGGCTCTCGGCTGGTCCTTCCACCAGAGCCAGTTCCAGGGGCTCGCATTCGCGGGCGGCGCCTGCCACCGGTGTGGGTTCCCAGTGCGGCCGGGATCCATCCGCCCGCCGTGGACCTCTCCCGCCCCGTTGGCGCAGCTCGGGAAGTTGCAAGAACCCTTCGCCCTGGAGCCGCTCCAGCAGTTGCCGGCACTCGTGGTTCTTCAACCCTCCGTTGGGCCGTGTCCAGTTCAGCAATTCGCACACGGTACGCGCGATTTCGGTGACTCCCAGGGCAGAAAACTCGCGCGCCATCTGGCGTATCAACTCCAGTTCGTCGGCGCGAAACGTGCGGCCGCAAAAGGTCAGGGATTCGGGCATGGAAGGGGAGAAAGGCGCGGCTCAGCCCGCGCCGGGCACAATGTCCAGGATTACGGCGCGGGGCGCACGCAACAGCCTCACACCGCGCGTGAAAGCGTCCTTGCTCTGCTGCCAGCAGGTGCGCAGCACGCTGGCCAGGATCTGGTGCGTGCGCGCTCCTGCCCAGGTTCGGCTCCCGCCCCACACCTTGCGCGCGATCACCATCCCGCGAATGGCGCGTTCTGCCGTATTGTTGGTGGCATCCAAACCGAAACAGTGCAGGAAGGTGAACAGCCAGAGCTGCTCATGTTCGAGGTGGCGCGCCAGCCGACGGTTCGCCGCGTTCCGGCGGCGTGTTTCCAGTATCCGGTCCAGTTTCGCCTCCAGCTTTCCGGTGACGGTCCGCCTGCCGTGTTCGGAGATCTCGCCCGCCGCATAGCGCTCACGCAACTCCAAGCTGGTCCGGAGCAGTTGCTCCACAGCCCGTGGGAAAGTCCATGCCGCCGGCGGGGCGATCTGTGCCATCTCGCGGCAGCGCCTGAGCAGATGGGCCAGACAACTTTGATGAAACGCAAACTGGAACCGATAATAGGGCGCCCAGCCGTCATGAATCAGAAATCCATCATATTTGGCCCCCAAGATCTTCACCGACTGCTCGTATCCGCGGCCCGGCAGAATGGCGTAGACGGTCACCTGCGCGCTCACCGCCACGTGCAACCACTGGAGCTGCCCGGCCACTCTCCAGCCGGTTTCGTCCATGCCGTTAACAGGAGCTTGCCGCGCGGTTTCCACCAGTCTGTCATAGGTCGGCGCCGCCCGGCCCGCCATCCGCGCCAGGGCCCGATATAGCCCTCCGCGACTGACCTCCAGCCCGAATCCATAGCACAGGACTTGTCGCGTGTGCCCCAGCGACAGCCCCATCTGCTTGTTCAGAATCGCCGCCAAGGTCACCGCTTCCGGCCCCAACTGCACGCTACCGACTCCCACTGCATCCGAGGTCTGTAACTGATGGCGTCCCTGTACGCGGCGTCGGCAATCGCGGCAGCGACCCACGGCGATATCGAAACGACGTACGACGGTCCGCCGCACAATCTCTTCCTGATACTGCGTTTCGCAGCTTTCCGACTCCACGCCGCCGCCGCAATGCGGGCAGTGATCCGGCAAGGGAACCGCGATGCGTTCATCCACCCGCGCCGGGATGGGGCGGCATGCCTGTCGGCCGTAGCGGCCGCCCGATTTACGGCCCGGTCGCTTCGGGTTGGCTTTCGGCCTGCCCCGTGAATGAGGCGCGGCCTGACGCCTGGTAGCACGCAAAGCTGCTTCCAGCTCCCGGCGCAGGCGTTCCGTTTCCTGTTTCAAGCGCTCGATCTCTTTGCGCAGCTTGTCGTTTTCCTGCTGCGCTCGATCCAACTCTCGTTTGGGAACGAACTCGATGCTCTCGGGGTGCAGGTTTCTCGCCGGCCGTCCCGTTGGTTTCATCCAACCCTACGGTAGCCGAAACCGCCCCATTTGTCCAGCGAAATCTTGGGGAGGTCTTATTTCAGAAGTCTGACAGGCCGGTAAACAAATACACCATGGGCACGATCACCCTCTTGAACTGGCTGCCCTGCGCCTTGTGGACTGTGATGGCATAGGCGAGGCCGATGCGATGGAGGTCCTCCTCGGGGATTTCCTTGCGCGCACCATCGAGACAGCACAGTAGGGAGCGTCGCCCGTTCGAGCCCAGGATGCACTCGATTCTCCCCAGCGAGCC
>DASYZU010000127.1:0-101378 GCA_035945795.1 Occallatibacter sp. | reverse complement strand
CGATCAAGCCGATTCCCACATTCCCACCGCCACGACGACCACGAGGATGAATCTAATCCTCAAAACCAGGCCGGCTAAGAGATACGCATTCTGAGGGCAAGGTCACTGGAGCACCCTGCGGTGTAAGAATGGGGCCCGCTGCTAAACTGATGGACCTGGAGGGCTGAATGAAATGTTATGAAGTTGCGGCTTTGGTATTGCTTTCGACACTTTCACCACTTGGTCATGCGAAAGACCATAGCAACGACTATAAGATGGGAACTCTCAGCAAAGTGCCGCTGCACGTTGGCGGTAAGGTATCCCAAGGATTCACGGATACTACCTCCTGTAACAGCGGGCTATTGGGCGTGCATTGTACGGGCGGCATTGTAGATGACTATAGTGGATGGCTTGTGGCCGATATGCCGGATGGCACTGAGACTGTAATTGAACGGTGTGCTGGCGGTATGTCGGTAGCTGCTTTGTTACTCCCTTGTAATAAGCCCTACATCTTAACCTTAACTGAGGAAGATGGCACATTCATTTTCCTTGATAAAGTTTGGGGGAGTCGTGACAGCTCGAAAGGGCTAGAGATTACAAGTAAGGTGCTGTACCGCATCGAACACAAACCAGGCGTTACCTATGTGAAAATTCCTGACCCTGCTGATCCTACAAAGGAGGGGAGCTACACCCCAATTAAACTGCCAAAGATCGAGACAAAAGAAACGACACCAACCGCACCCGATAACGTTGCTGCTATGTGCGCTTCAGGCAAGCTATCGAAAGAGTTGCAAGCTAAATATTGTTCACAACCTAATCCAACAGCGACCAAATAGGGGCGGGCGACGGCTGAAGGGGGTTGGGAAAGTGGACTTTAAAGAACCTTCGACGGGTGCCCCAGGACTCGCCTTTTGACCTGGGAATGCATGAATAAGCTGAGAGCTGAAGGCTGAAAGCTGTTTCTAATCCCTCTTCCGCCGCTGATGCGTCGAGGGAATATTCATATCCTCGCGGTACTTGGCCACGGTGCGACGGGTAAGTTGAATGCCTTGCGCTTTCAGCATGGCGGCAAGCTGGTCGTCAGTCAAAGGATGGCGCACATCCTCATCCTCGATCAGCTTCTTCACCTTGCGCTTTAGCACCAGCAGCGGCGTATCCGCGCCCTCGGGCCCGTTCGATCCCTCTGAGAAGAAGAAGCGCAGCTCCAGCACGCCCTGCGGCGTGTGCGCATATTTGTTGGCCACCGCGCGGCTGATCGTCGAGGGGTGAACCCCGATCTCCTCGGCCACTTCCTTGATCATCATGGGCCGCAGCGCCTCAACGCCTTTGTCGAGAAACTCCTGCTGGCGGCGGACGATCACTTCACAGGTGCGAAGGATCGTGCTCTTTCTCTGCGCGATGTTGCGCATCAGCTGCATCGCGGAACGGAAGCGCTCTTTAACATAATCCTTGACTTCCTTGTCGGTGTTTTCAGCCACCAGCATGCGCCGGTAGCGCTGGCTGAGCCTCAGGCTGGGCAGGTCTTCCTCATTCATCGACACAACCCACTCGCCGCCGCGCTTCAGAAACACCACATCGGGTTCGATCAGCCGCGTCTGCTCGCGGTTGTAGAGGCGGCCGGGCCTGGGGTCAAGAGTGCGGATGAACTCCATCCCCGCATGCGCCTCTTCGTTGGTAATCTGTGCCGCGTGCGCCAGGTCTTTCAGGTCCCGCTTCTGCAGCAGATGCAGGTGACTGTCCACAATCAGCGCTGCCACTTCCATGCTGCGCCGGCGCTCCTCAAGCTGCGCCTCGGCCTCGGCCTTGAGGCTGAGGTGTGGATCCTCCTCCTCCTCAACCGGCCGCTTGGCATACACATGGCTGAACTCGAGCTGCTGCGCGGCGATCTGAATCAGAAGGCACTCGCGCAAATCTCTGGCTCCCACGCCAGCCGGGTCAAGGTGCTGCACCAGGTCGATGCCGCGCCGAACCAGTTCAATCGCGGCGGCCTGATCCGGCAGTCCGTTTCCGTTCGCGGGTGTACTCACCGAAAACTGGCTGTAAGCCGCGGCCAGTTCTTCCTCGCTTGCGGCCAGGTACCCATCCTCATCTAGATTGCCGATTACCAACTCTGCTGCGTTGAGCAAGTCCGGGGTCAGGCTCAGAGCCCCCAGCTGCCACGCCAGGTGATCGGACAGAGTCGTAGGCTGGGAGAGAAAGTTCTCAAATGAGGGCTTCTCGCTGTCTTCATACTCCGGCTGTGTGCGATAACCGGGGTCAAGATAATCCTGGAAGTACGATCCGAAATCGATCTCGTTGAACGGATCTTTGGGTGCGGCCGCGAACTCTTCCGCACCCTTGTCGAGCAGGCCCAGCCGCTCCTCGCGTTCATTGCGCTCCTGGCGGCCGGCGACCTCATCCAGCATTGGAACCGATTCATCAATCTCCTCCAGGACGGGGTTTTCCACCATCTCGGCATCGATCATCTCCTTCAGTTCGAGCTTATTCAGAGCTAAAACGCTCACCATTTGCATCAGGCCCGGAGTCAGGACCTGGCGTTGCGACACTTTCAACGTTAGTTTTGGTTGTAGCAGCGCCATAAAGGGGACTCGTTCACCGTAGGACTCAAAGCAAGTTTAATCGCGTGAGAAAGAGCTTAAAGGTAAAATTGCCGCGTTTCGATACAACTTTCCGGTTTTGACAATTGTTTTTCCGGCAGTCTCTGTCTGGAATCAAGTCCATTCCTTGACCCGTTCGTAATGTTGACAGACGCCCCAGCCGCTTCAGCCCAGCGAGAAGCCCTCGCCCAGATAGACGCGACGCACCTCAAGGTCGTTGCCCAGTTCGTGTGGTGTTCCGGCGCGAAAGATTCGTCCCTCGGCAATAATGTACGCCCGGTCGGTTACGCTCAGCGTCTCCCGGACGCTGTGGTCGGTAATCAAAACTCCAATGCCCCCGGCCTTCAGGTCGAAGATGATCTTTTGCAGCTCCAGCACCGCAATTGGATCAATTCCGCTGAACGGCTCGTCCAGCAGGATGAAATTGGGCTGGATGCACAGTGCGCGTGCAATCTCCACCCTTCTCCGCTCGCCGCCCGAGAGTGCGTAGCCCCGGGTGGCACGGATGTGGCCCAGATTCAACTGGTTGATGAGCCGCGCGGTCCTGGTACGCCGCTCCCGGTTACCCAGGGGCTGCGCCTCAAGCACCGCCAAGATGTTCTCCTCAACCGTGAGCTTGCGGAAGACCGAAGGCTCCTGGGGAAGGTAGCTGATGCCGAAGTTGCGCGCCCTCAAATACATGGGCAGACGAGTAATCTCGGTGTCGTCCACCAGCACGCGTCCGCTCTCAGGCGCCACCAGTCCCACGATGATATAGAAGCTGGTCGTCTTGCCGGCGCCGTTCGGCCCCAGCAGCCCCACCACCTCCCCGCGCGAGATTTTCAGGTCAACTCCGCGTAAAACCTGCCGTCCCTTGTACGACTTGCCGATTCCTTCGGCTATCAGTGTTTCCATCTATCTCCGCGGCTCACTTTTGCCATCGCCTTGGCGCACAACGGTTTCTGTCCTGGTTTCGTGTCCGCCGCCTTCGATACTGACGCTATCATCGCGGCTATGGAAAATCAAAGCCTCGCCGGTCACAATGCCCCGCACCGGATCGTTGATCCGCGGCGGCGTTGCCGTGGTCCCCGTCAGCACATACTCCCCGGCCTTGCTTGCATAGGTCAACTGTTCCCCGGTTCCACGCCGGCCCTGGGAACTGACCACCACGTGGCCGCTGGCCGTCATCATATCCACTTGCCCCTGTCCGGTCTCCTTGACGGCGCGACTGCCCGCAGGTACCAGAAACAGCTCAACCTGGTTGGACGTTGAGGTCGCCGAACCTGTCTCCGCAACAACCGTTCCAAGGGCGCCGCCAATCATCACGGCCTTTCGTTCGATGTCGGAGTAGTCGAGCTCGCCTCCGCGTACCCGGATCACGGAAGGCGCGGCGACCTTCCCGCCAGCATCTTTGCCCGAAGCTAATCCCGGTTCCAGGCTCTCGGCGCTCAACAGCACCACTCGCACCGGCTCCGCGGGGTCTGTGCTTCGCGACACCAGCGACTTCTTCGGGCGATCCAGTACAACCACCGGCCCCGCAATCGAGTTGGCCTGCTGCCACAGGCGCGCATGCCCGCGGAAAGTGGCCTCCTCACTTGCCCGGTGGATCTGCGCCTCCTGGGCAACGGCGTGCACCGGACCTTGTCCGCCCAATGACATGCTGCCAGCAGGGCCGTTTGCCGGCTGGCCGGTCCCGTTCTTCCCGGTATCTGCCCAGGTCGCCTTCACGTTTCCGTGCGCAAGCGCATCCCCCGAATCCTGTGACACGTCGATCTTGTCCGCTGTGAGCTGCATGGCGCCGTCTTCCACCCTGGGACTCTGCGTAAGGTGCAGCCATTCCCCGGTGCCCTCATACACCGCCCGGCCAGCCACGGCCCGCAGTGGCGCCTCTGCTCGCGCGCTGGGTTTTGCCGCCGGTTGGTCAATGAGCACGACGTGCCCATCAAGCACAGCCGACTGAATCTGCGCTGCTCCGCCAAGCCCGCGCTTTGCCCCGGCGGCGGGGTTAGCGCCTGCCGGAAAATGCGCGTCAAAATGCGCCTCGAGCCGGTCTCCGCTCGCGGTCTGCGTGTCTCCCGATGCGGTGGTTTCCTCAATTCCGGCATGCCCCACCCCGGTCATTGCACTCAACGCCGAATCCGGTCCGAAGTCGCCACTTACCTCGTCGGCCGACAGCCGGGAGGGCACTGGAGCCGCCTTGCCGCGCTGGCTCACTCCGGAAATCACTACGCCGCCAAGGCCGTGAATCGTGGCCGGCTCTACTTTCCCATGTCCCTCATCGCGGAAATCCACATCCACCACCGGCGAGCGCCACGTCCGGCTCAACCGCTGCACCGCAGCTTGAGAATTCGCAGGAGGATTGCGCACCTCTTCGCTGTGTATCTCCACGCCCCGCTCCAGGTGCGCGTGGCGCAGTTCGCCCTTCGTCGTGAATTCCAAATCCGCAGCAGGCGAGGTCCCATGAATCTGCCGATCCCCGTTCACCGAGTCCATCTGTACCCCGCCCTCCAGATGACCGTGGCGGGGCTGGTTGTGATCGTCAAAGTCCATTGAACCCGTGGGCGCGCCCAGGTGCCCGCCGGCGGCGGTTGTCAGCGTGAGCCCCGTTGTCGCATCCAGCCGTATCGCCGACCCGTCCCCGCGGAACAGGATCTTCGCTTCGCTGGCCATTGCCTGTCCACCGCGGAAATCCGCCCTGGCCGCTTTCAGATGGCACTCAAGGTCGTCGCGCCTGAACTCCGCATGCTGTGCATGGATTTCGACCGTGTCGCTGCCGCGCCGTGTCGTCAGTTCGACCGCATGATCCAGCGCCAGAGTGCCCTGTTGCGAGTCGTAGGTTGCGCCCATCGAGCTGCCCGAACCTTGGGTCACCGAGAAATCCACGCGCTGGCTGGTCGTTGCCACGCCGCTTTTCTGGCTGAATGTGAGCCCGCTGGTCTTCACGTGAATCTCGCCCGATGCAGCGGTCTCGGCGGCTGTGGCCAGGGGCTTGGCGATCGCCTTATCACTTACAACCTGGCTTGGCGTCACATTCGGTGCAATCGCCGGCGCCACGCCTGGTCGCATCAGCGTTATCTCCACCGGCCCGGCTGCTGTGGCTGTTTCATCCTTCTGGTTGTATTCGAATTCGGCGCCCTCAATGCGGTCCACGCGGCTGCCGTCTTCTCCGTACAGCTCGATCTTCACATCGTGAAGCAGCGCGTGGTCGTTCTTCAGCTGCACCACCTTCGAAGCATGAATCTTGAACTGCGAATGCGCGCCCAGTGCATGGGAGAAGGTGACGCCGTTGGCCTCCTGCTGGATGTTGACGCCCAAACGCTTGGGCAGCTCCTTCAGGTTGAGAGGGTTCTTCCACTTGCCCACCGCAAGAAACACGACGAGCGCCACCACCAGCAGAACTCCTGCTCCCAGCACCAGCGTTCGCAGCCGTTCAATGGTGAATCGCACGCCCTAGTTCCTCACTCCCAGTCGTGCCGCCAGCCGCTGCGCCAGGCTCTCGCCCAACTCAGACCACAACAGCCGCGCCGTCGCCCCCGAAGCCTTCTCGACGGCCACGGTCAGTTCCACCAGTTGGCGCACATTCTCTTCGACGTGCCGCGCAGCGACGGAATCCAATTCGAGCTCTTCTTCCAGGAATGGAGTGTCCGAGCCGAAGTCCACGCGGATGTGCCCATCCTGCTCGAACGCCGCCTCGTCGAACAGTGGCCCAAAGCCTGTTACGCGCACCAGCCGCGGCTCCCGCACCCAGCGCGCGTCTAAGCTCCCGCCAGTCTCAAGCTCCCAAAGGCTCCAGCCGATCTGGAACTCGTAGGCGTAGTCGTCATGCAGCAGCTCGAGCGCCTCTTCAACCGCCAGGCGCGGCTCGGCGCCCTGGCTGGGAGTTTTGCCGCCGCGTCCCCAAACCCGCTGAAAGATGGGTGTCTCGGTCCAATTGATAGGCCACACCGTTGCGGCATAGACCCCAGCCTCGCCGCCGCGTGCAGCAAAGGCGCCGAGCACCGCCGTCAGCTTGTCGGGAAGCGCCGCCAGGCGCAGATTCGGATACCACAAACTCAGATAAAGCGTGTCAGCCATCTGTATTGATTGTAGACGCGCGGAAACACCGGAAGCTGCGGGGAAGAAGAGGCGGACTTGCAACAAAGACTGGTTGCCCCATCCTTGCCGTGCTTTTAAGGCAAGGGTGGGATAATACAAATCTCAATCCCCCGTCTTTCTCTCGCACAGAAGTCCCGTGCCCCATCTTTGCGACTTGTTTTTGTCGCAAAGGTGGGAAGCCACGAACCTGCCTGTCAGGAAAACGGAGTCCCGTCCTAAGCGGTAACAATCTCACTGAAATCCGCGATCCCCGAGAACCCGCGCAGCACCCCATCGATCAGTCCCAGGTGCGCACCGCGCACCGCCGCATCGGGATCGAGCACCATCACCTTGTCGAAGAACGCATCCACAGCCGGCCGCAGCGTGGCAATCAAAGCCAGCGCCTCGCCGTACGAGCGCAACTGCCGCAGCGCCGCAACTTCCGGTGCAAGAGCCGTGGCCGCATCGTGGAGCCGCTTTGCTTCTGCCGAAAGGTTGATTCCAGAGGCTGCCTGGATGGCAAATCCCTTCTCTTCCGCCTGGCGCAGAATATTCTTGATCCGCTTGAAAGCCGCTGAAATCGCCGCGAAGTCTTCCGATCCGCGCACCGCCGTCAACGCATCGGCCCGCGCAATCGCATCGCGCACATCGTCGGCCCCAGCAGCCAGCACGGCAGCAACCACGTCATAAGCAAAGCCGCACACATCTTTCAAATAGAAGTGCAGCCGCTCGCGTAGAAAGGCCGCAACCTGGGCCTTATTCGCGGAGTCCGGCCCGGCAGCGCCCACCACATCGTCCAGCGTCAGCGGCAGCCCCGACTCAGCCAAAATCTTCACAATCGCATTCGCCGCGCGGCGCAGCGCAAACGGATCTTTCGATCCCGTAGGTGCGTTGCCGATTCCAAACATCGCCGTAATCGTTTGAATGCGATCCGCCAACCCCAGAACGCGTCCTTCGACGGTCTCCGGAATCCGGTCCTCTGTCGACGCCGGCATGTACTGGTCGTAGATTGCCTTGGCCACAGTCTCACCCAGCCCCTGCGCACGCGCGTACAGGCCGCCGATCACTCCCTGCAACTCGGTAAACTCCTTCACGAGTTCAGTCGTGAGATCGGTCTTGGCGTATCGTACGGCATTCTTTAACCGGTACACATCGAAGGAAACGCCGTAGTCGCTCATCAGCTTCCCGGTCAGGTTCTCGGCGACGGCCAGATTCTGTTCCGTCTTCCAGCGATAGCTGCCCAGCTCTTTCTGGAAGGTGACATTCTTCAGGCTCTCGACGCGTTCCGCCAGCGGCGTCTTCTGGTCGAAGTCCCAGAAGAAGCGCGCGTCCTTGAAACGCGCCCGCAGCACGCGCGCATTGCCGTGCCGGATAATCGCGCGGCCGTCGTCGTCCACCTGTGTATTCAGCACCGCGAGAAAGTGCGGCGCCAGCTTTCCATCCGCACCCTCGATTGCAAAATATTTCTGGTGATCGCGCATTACCGTGACCAGCACCTCTTCCGGAAGCGCCAGGTATTCCGGCTCAAAGTCGCCGAGGATCACAGTAGGCCACTCGGTCAGATGCACCACCGTCTCCACCAGTGCTTCGTCCTCACGCCAGCGCGCGCCGGCAACCGTGCGAGTCGCCGCATCCAACGCCTTGCGAATTGAATTCATGCGCTCCGCGACGTCCACCATAACTTTTGCCTTGCGCAGAGTTTCTTTGTAGCTCTTCGCCAAAGGAAGAACCACGGGTTGGTCGCCGTGGAGAATACGATGTCCTCGGCTCGCATTGCCCGCTGCAATCCCTGCAATCTCCAGCGGGACCACAGCCGCATCGAGGAGCGACACAACCCACCGCACCGGCCGCACAAATCGCTCCGGCTTGCCCGCGCGCCAGTACATGTTTTTGGCCCAGTAGAGACCGAGCACTTCCTTGGGCAACTCGGTAGCCAGCAGCTCCGACGCCGCGCGCCCCTGCCGCTTCACCGTCGCGCCCACATACTCGCCCTTGGCGTTGGCGACTTTTTCGAGAGCCGACACAGCCACGCCAGCCTTCTTCGCAAAGGCCTCGGCAGCCGCCGTCGGCACTCCGTCTTTAAAAGCCACCTTCCACGACGGACCGGTCAACTTCTCTTCGGTGTCCGACTGGCTGGCGAGTAAATCCTCCACCAGCACAGCGAGCCGCCGCGGCGTGGAGTAGGTGGTAAGTTTTGCCGCCGGCCCGAGCAACCGCTCGCGCGTAAGCAAATCATTCACACGTCGGCCGAGTTCGGCCTCAGCCCCGGCAATCATGCGGGCCGGAACTTCTTCCAGCCCAATCTCCAACAATAAATCAGACATAACTTCTTTCTGCGATGCGAGCTTCTAGCTGCTAGCTTCTAGCCTCCAGCTTTTTCCTCGGCGTATCGACTTCTCATTTCCCTCAGGGTCTAATGCCCGTCGATTTTCCCAACCAATTCGGCACGACTAAAGTCATGCCCTGACACAGAACGACATTTTCCTCATCGCTTGAGCTCCTGCCCCGATGCAAAGTTCATTGCCTGATGCTGGCCTTGGCAAGAATGAGCTAGCAGCTAGGAGCTAACAGCCTGTTGTTGCACATATACCTTCGCCACGCCAACAGCCAGGGTGCGAATGCGGCCGATCATGCCTACGCGCTCGGTCACGCTGATAGCACCGCGCGCATCCAGAAGATTGAAGAGATTCGAGCACTTGAGCGCCAGCTCATAGGTCGAGATCAGCGGAAAGCGCCGCTTCTCCGTTGGGGTCGCCTTCTCATCGGCCAGCACCGCGTTGGCCTTCGTCAGCAGCGCCTGCGCCTCGGCCTCGTAGCTGTTGAAGTGTGCCCAGAGCCGCTCCACATCGGCGTCTTCAAAGTTGTACACCGAGTACTGCAGCTCCTCGGTCAGCCGCACATCGCCGTAGGTGACCACCGCGCCCGTTTCCGGATCGCGCGCCCACACAACGTCGTACACCGAGTCCACGTCCTGCATGAAGGCAGCGAGCCGTTCCAGACCATAAGTCAATTCAGCGCAAATGGGGTCCAGGTCCAGTCCGCCGCACTGCTGGAAATAGGTGAACTGGGTGATCTCCATGCCGTCCATCATCACCTGCCAGCCCACGCCCCATGCGCCCACTGTCGGCCCCTCCCAGTTGTCCTCCTCGAACTTCAGGTCGTGCTTGCTCAGGTCGATGCCGATCGCTTCCAGCGACTGCAGGTAAAGCTCCTGCACATTCACCGGCGGCGGTTTCAGAATGAGCTGAAACTGCGTATGCCGGAACAGCCGGTTGGGGTTTTCGCCGTAGCGGCCGTCTGCCGGGCGCCGCGAGGGCTGCGCATAGCCAACGCGGTAGGGCTTGGGCCCAAGCACGCGCAGAAACGTCTCCGGCGCCATGGTGCCCGCGCCCACTTCGACGTCATAAGGTTGCTGCAGCACGCACCCGCGTGCCGCCCAAAAACTCTGCAAGCGGAACAACAGTTCCTGAAACGTGAGCGCGACCGGTTTGGCAGCGGATACGGCGGTAGCCGTTGAAGCAGTTGATGATGACACTGGAATACTCACTCTCGACGAGACTCAGCCAATTTTATCAGTAGGGTGGGAGACAATGCTGCCGTGCCGGAAGTGTCGATCTTCGACGGGCGGCTGAGCGGGGACCTGCACTGAGCTAACCTCCCTCAAAGGCCTAGCGGGACACTAGATGCTACCATCACCTTCCGAGCCAGGAATTTAATTAGTTCCACGTCATCTGCCAGCAGTTCAGCTTCGCTGCTGAATGGCAGGATCATTTCATCTCGATCACTTCCTTCAAAGTTCTTTGTATGAACGACTTTGCATCGGATATCATAGACTCGTTCAGCGGTCTGTTCGACAACGTTCTGGTCTTCTGCGATTAAGATTCTCTTGTCGCTTATTTTCTTGTACTCGCTTCCGTAAAACTTCTTTCTATCATCGGTTTCATTCAGGAAGTCTCGCAAAGCAATCGGGTCGATGCACAGCTTTAGTGTCGCTCCGAGTTGCTTCCGCTCCTCTGGCAATCCACGACGGCCCTCGACTGCAGCGTTTAGCAGGAGGTTCATACAAGGGTCTCTGTGGATGTCAAACGCGGGATCTTTCAAAACATTTTTCAGTCTTGCAATTGTTTCCTGCCGAGAATACTGCGGGAAGAAAAATTCAATGCATTGATAGAACGCAAGGAACTGCAGGAGTGGCATGGAGGACGCGCTCCTTGCGTACCAATAGAGCGAAGAGGGACTTCGGTCATAAGAGTGGCGCGGAAAGCTCAGCTGATTGTCTTCATCAAGTTGACCGCGGGGCCGGACAGGTCGGCGAGGGATGGACGTTTCCCTGCTGATGGTTAGGGGCAAGTTGAATCGAAAGTCGATTTGCATGAAGAGTGCGTTCGACAGGTCATCAAGAAGGTTTAAAGCCTTGTCATGTTCCGTAATACCAATCCCCTCTACCCGCAAGTAAATTCGGGATCCGTAGTCTAGAAGGGGCAGGATTTGCCCCCTCTCCACCAGGCGAATTGTCATGCCCGAGGGGCCGGTAACCTCGATTTCAGCGGGTCCTTCGTCCTTCGATCCGATGTTACCGAAAACCGTGCGTAGGGCAGGTCTAGTAGTTGGGCCAAACCCATGTGCTCGAACTGCTGCTTCAATCCATCGACCACTATAGGAGCATATTGCTACATATCCCCCGAGGAAAACCAGTTCGCCAATTGGTAATTCAAGTAGGGCCAGGGCCTCAGGCTCGTTCCCGACGTAGACGGTTCTCGACAGTTTCCCATTCTTGAGCTCAATTGCGACGTTAGGAAAAGGTTCCGACAGGTCAATTGTGCTCGCGAGGCCCTGTTGGTCGCAGTGAGACTTTAATCGCAAGAAATATTCTGGGGGCTCAGGAAGTGTAAGCGAGGGAGAGACGACGGACTCTTCAATGTTGCCGGACTCCGATTCAACGTTTCCCACTGCGTCAACCAAATCTAAGGGGGCCGCGGCGGAAGAATCATCAAGATCGTTGGGCTCACTTTGATTGCTCTCTGTCATCACGAAAACACCCCGTTGTCTCAGAACCTAAAATGTCTTCTGTTTAAGCCAGTCTGATCTTTTTGTTCCTAAATTAAAGCTTGCCCAATTTCCACTGAGCCGACCGACAAACAGAATGTCCGTTGAATGAAGCGAGCTCTTGAGGAAGTCACGGATTTCGGACGCACTGTCTTCTGTTTGAATCAGCCAAACTGATTTCTGGATATGACACCAGTACCCGTAGGACTTGATCGCTTCAAAGACCCGCTGGTAGTTACTTTCGCTGTCGTTAGGGGCTTTGAGATCGTATGTGATAACGAAGACCACAGATGCCTCCGGTTGGATGAGAGGAGGATACCAGAACTGGCGCCCCTTTTTATCCCGTGAGATCAGTTGGTATTTGAACCCCGAAAAAGGTGAGTCCAAGATAGCGAGATTCGTAGCGGTGCGGAGGAAATCAACGTGACGTAAAGTGCGAGCAATGCGCTTTCATGCCCTCTCAGTCTCAAAGCCGCCCCAGCGCCTCAGCAGTGCGCAGCTTGCGCTCCATGTGCCGCTCCAGCGACTGCAAAGTGAATCGCCGCAGATCCATCCCCCTCCGCCGCGGCC
Organism: Occallatibacter sp.; assembly: GCA_035945795.1. GTDB lineage: Bacteria > Acidobacteriota > Terriglobia > Terriglobales > Acidobacteriaceae > Telmatobacter. The sequence goes on along the minus strand of DASYZU010000127.1, from coordinate 89,133 downwards.
ACGATTCACCAGTAAACGCCGAAACCGGCGCCCGCAGCATCCTCTGCGCCAGTTGCCAGGAGTCGGCCGTGAGCGCGTTCGCGTTTCCGTTGCGATGCACCGCGCAAAACAGTCCGTCCCCTAACGAGTTGAAGCTGGTTTCGCCGGCAATGAGCGGCTCGCCGCAAGCCGTGCAGTGGGCGATATCCGGCAGCAGCCCCATCAGCCGCGTCATCCACAACGAGAAGTACGTCAGCGGCATCCATGGCTGCTCGACGGTCGTTTGTTCGAGCACCGAAACGAGCAGCCGGAAGACAGTCTCCTGCGGATCGTGTTCCGGCAGCACCTCGTCGAGCAACTCGGCAAAAAAGCTCAGCACCGTCATACGCACGTGGTCCACCGGCGTAGCCAAGGGCGAGCGCAGAATTTCCAACTGGTCGAGACGGACAAGCTCCTGCCGCGGTCTCTCGACAAACCAGGCCCGCGCCACCGTCATCGGCTCCAGCGCCCCGCCAAACCGCTTGCGGCTCCTCAGCGCCGACTTGGCCACGCCCTTCATCCGTCCGTAATCGCGCGTAAAAAAACTCACGATCAGGTCGGCCTCATGCACCGGCCAGGTGCGCAAAACCACCGCTTCTGAGGTCAGCACGCTCATGCGACTACTATCTTCGCACTACGGATCATTATTCGGGCTGATTTGGATCGGAGCTGCTGGACCTCCTTACACTGATATAAGGAACATTAATAAAAGTAAGGTATCAACAAAAAAGTAAGGTATGCTAGAAAGTGAAAGGAATCTTCATGCCCACAGCAACCGTAACCTCGAAAGGTCAAATCACGATCCCCATCAAGGTTCGGAAAGCGCTCGGACTGAAACCCGGGGCCCGGGTTGACTTCTATGAGACTGCGGACGGCGAGTATGCCTTCCGGGCTAAGGCTGGCTCCATCATGGAGATGAGAGGATGTCTGGCCCACACCGGACCGTCAATCACGATCGAGGAAATGAGTCAGGCAGTTCTCGACCATGCAGCAGAACTCGACAAGGCAACGATGAGTAAAAGGCTTGAAAATCAGTCGGATGGAGAAGCTGCGTGACCGGACTCGACACCAATGTCCTGGTGCGTTTCTTTGCTCAAGATGACCAACAGCAAAGCCCAAAGGCTGATGAAGTGATGGGTTCTTTGACTGCTGAGAGTCCAGGTTGGGTGAGTGTAGCAACCATTCTGGAGTTAGTGTGGGTGCTGGGCAGCAAGAGCCGCTACGACAACAACGCAATTACCAAAACCATCGACCAGCTCTTGTTGCGCGACGAGATTGTGATCGAGCAGGCGAACGTTATCCATAACGCCCTCAACCTCTGCCGGAAAGGAAATGTAGACTTTGCGGATTGCCTGATCGCTGTTTTCGCCAAGGCTGCTGGCTGCTCCCGCACTGTGACCTTCGACCGCAAAGCCGCGCTCGATGCTGGGATGGAATTGATCGTATAAGCCAGGCCACTGGGCCTCACCGTCCCATCCTGTGGAAGACTTCCGCCCGGTCCCAAGCTAGAATCAAGCCAGAGGTTCCAAATGCCATCCGCTATGGTCACCTTTAACGGACGCATCACACTCCCCACAGACATTAGAAAACAGCTTGGACTGAAGACCGGCGACAACATCGATTTTGTCGAAATCGAGAAGGGCCAGTTTGCAATCCGTCCTCGCACCTCCACAGTCTCAGCTGTGGAAGCACGTGTGCCATCGCCACCGCATGCGTCTATCGCCAAAGAGGTCAGCGAAACTGTCCAGTAGTTTGCCGCGATAAGATCCGTCGGCTACAAGCCTGCGCTTCTCAGGCGCACGCTCCCTCATTGAATCAAGCAGCCCCAACAAAAGCACAAACGCGCACCCCTCCGAAGCAGGGCACGCGTTTGCTGAAGGCTCAACTGTTGTGGAAGGTCGAGCTGTTTACCGGCCGAAGTGCGCGGCGTTCTTCTCGGTAAAGTGGGCCCACTTCTCCGGCAGGTCGTCCTGCGCAAAGATGGCCGAAACCGGGCAGGCCGGAACGCAGGCGCCGCAGTCAATGCACTCGACGGGATCGATGAACAACTGGTCGGCCTCGGCGTGACCGTCTTCGTCCTTCTTGGGGTGGATGCAATCGACGGGACATGCGTCTACACAGGCGGTGTCCTTGGTGCCGATACAGGGTTCTGCAATGATATAGGCCATCTCTGATTTCTCCGCGGATCTAAACTTCTCGACGCTGATAGTAGCATACGACACCAAAGGACGACTTGCTCCCTTGCAACCGCGTTTTGCGATGCGGGAATCTGGTTTCCCGCCCAGTCTACTGCCGTCCCGTTATGGGAGGAGTTATTGTCGAATCCCAGAAGTCGGTCACGCTCAGCTGCGCCTTTTGACTACGAGCGGTAGGCGCCGCGCCTGGACTGTCGTCGTAGTTGGGGAACAGCCCAATTGAATGGTGGTCGTTGCTGTATGTCACGGGCCAGCCGTCCGCGTGGCCGAACTTGGTAAAGCGTTCCCCCACAGGGACGGCGTAGAGCTGATCCCCGGTGACGTTGATCTCCCCATGGTAGACGCAGATCCACCAGCGGTCCATTCCCTCGCTCATCGGCCCTTTGCCGTTGGGGTCGTGCCCGATCTCAACATCCGTGCCGCGTGTACCGAGGCTGATGAGGCAGGGATGCGCGTCGTCCATGCAGGCCAGCTTGCCCCCCACAAGAATATCCATCGTCCGGTTGAACCTCTGCAGCAGGGAGCCAGTCGGCAGGGTAATGGTCTTGGTTGCAGGGTCCGGATGGGAGAGCTTGCCGGAGACGAACCGGAAGCTTCCCTCGACTGCTTTGATCGCCATGGAGGAGTGGCTCTCATTCGGGTCGTAGATGAAGTCGTCCATTGTCAGGTCCGATTCCGGCCCCAGAGCGAACGTAGTGTCGTCCGGCAGCAGGAAGCGCACCACCGTGCCCTTGCCGGTTTTGATCCGGGCATCGAGCAGGTTGAGCGTGGTCATGTTTACCTCGCCGCTGTGCCACTCGTGCCCGTCCCTGGTGGTCACAGTAAAACTCCCGGAGCTGATTACCTGCTTTGCCGTTCAGGTCTTTCCTTCGATGTACGGAAGCGGGGCGTATGCGCTGTCAAGCGTCTTATGATCCGGCCGCCTGTAGCAGCCTTCGGTGCCATTGAAAAACGGAGGAACCGCAGATGTACCCCTTGTCGTACATGATGTTCCACTCCGAGATCCGCATGGCTCCGATGTCTGCGTCAGGGGTGCTGCGGTCGTTAATCAGCGTCTCCCATTGTGCATACGCCTCGTCAAACCTGTGCAGAGTCGCCAGGCACATCGTCTGGTTCTTTGACCACTGCAGAAATTTGATCAGCTTCAGCGCCTAGCCATATAACTCCACGGCCTTCCCGCAGTCGCCCCTCTGCATGGAGGCCTATGCCTAGTCAGCCAGCCGGTTAGCCTCCGCGATGCGCTTGTTCTCTTCCTTTGTGGCCTTCTCGTGCGCCTTCTGCTCGTTCCGGCGCTGCTTCTCTTCCGCTTGCTGCTTTGCGTACTCTTCGCGCCGCTTCCAGTACTCCTCGTTCCTTTCCTGGGCAGATTGACGGCAGGAGGCATCGCAGGCCGGGGCCGACGGCCTCTGCTCAATGTTGGGATGGCTGCAGTCGACGCCAAGGTGGGCACGGGCGCTTTGCCCGTGGGCGAGCGTGGACGCGAATGTCAGTACCGCGAAGGTCATCAGCATCCGTCTCATATCGTCCCCTTGTCTTGATTCAGGAAGAATTTCCCTTCGAATGGACTCCGCAGATGCTCGCAGGAAGCCACGGTTGCAGATTTGCACACCGAAGGTCGCTCAGTCCTTCCAACTTTTGGATTAGTAACTTGCCTTATTTGTTCTGTGAAGCCGCGCGCGCCGCCCTGAGCTGTGCGAACTCCTGGGGCGTGGGAATTGGGGTAAGGTCGCGCCCGGCAAACATGTCGTTGAACAAATTTACCAACTCGGCTTGAATCAGCCCATTCGAAGCCAGAATCTCGCGGCTGTCCAGCCGGAAAGGATTGCCGGCAAAGTCCGTCACCTTTCCCCCGGCTTCCTCCACCAGCAAAATGCCGGCCGCAGTGTCCCACGGATTCAGGTTGAACTCCCAGAATGCTTCCAGGCGCCCGGCGGCCACGTAAGCCAGGTCCAGCGCCGCCGATCCGGCCCGCCGCACCCCGTGCGAACGCAGCGTGAACTCCTGATAGAAGTGGATATTGGGGCTCGCGTGGCGCTTGCGGCTGGGAAAGCCAGTGGAAAGCAGCGCCTCGGCCAGATGGGGAATACGCGACACGCGCATCGGCCTGCCGTTTAGACTTGCACCTTTTCCCCGCTCGGCGGTAAAGAGCTCATCCCGCATGGGATCGTAAATGACAGCGGCCACCAGCGTTCCGTCCTGATCCGGCAGCATGCCAGTGGTGCGCTGTTCGAGGCCCATCGAAACGCAAAACTGCGGAAATCCATGAGCGAAGTTGGTGGTCCCGTCCAGCGGGTCAACGTACCAGCGGAACTCCCCCTCCATGCGCTCTCGCGTGCCCTCTTCGCCGTAGATACCATGCTCGGGAAACGTCTCGCCAAGCCGGCCCCGGATCAGCTTTTCCACTGTCCGGTCAGCTACCGTTACCAGGTCCACGTCGCCCTTGTATTCGGTTTCCACGCCTTGGACGAGAAATTCGCGCAACCGCGCGCCCGCCTCGCGCGCAATCTCAGATGCTTTGGGAACCCAGACCAGATTCTGACCGGCTGCGGCCTCGCCGCCGCTCACGAGATTTCCTCGGGCGGTACCGGTTCGATTGCCGAAGCCATTCCTGTTACCGCCGAAGTCCGCGGCGTGCGGCGTTTACCCGCTTCGCTGATGGTGCGGATTTGATGCTTGTAGATGAACAGGTTGGGCTGTCCATCTCGCGTGAGCCGCAGCATTGCATCGTCAAAGTATTCAATCCAGCCGCGAACGGTCTCTCCGTCTCGCAGCTTGATATGGACAATCACCTGGCGGTCGCTGAGGGAACGCAGATAGAGCGCCTCCTGACCGGTTTCGCCCGGCGGAGGCGTCTTGGAACGGCGTCGCGAGGAAAGTGGCGAAGTCATGATGCCATTTTAGATGCAACGGCGCAGGCCGCAGAAGCACTGGCGAAAATGAGTTGCCGAAATTTCCAGTGCCGTGCCGTTTGCAGTAACCTTCCGCCGCCGTCAGTTGTCCCTTGCAGGCGAGTCCCCATAGTACCCCGTCTTGTGGCGGACATTGAAGTCATCCGTCGAGGCACGGGGAACTGTTACCTCTATCCGGTGGAAGATTCGTCCAGGCTCCTGATTCCGGGGATAATAGCCGAGCAGATACTGGGTCCGCAGATCGTCGCTGACCTTTGCAAATGCCTTGTCGAGCCCGCCGTCGGCAACGTAAAAGTACTTGCCGCCCGTCTGTTCGGCCAGTGTAATCAGCGCGTGCTCGCCGCCCAGGGAGCGTCCGGCGCTGGCCTCGATGGGTACGTCGATAATCGAGTAGATCATCACCTCGTTGCGCAGAGCCTGCTCCAGCGCCTGAGCATAGGTGGTATTTTTGGCAGTGTCGTCGCCGTCTGAGATTACTACCAGAACCTTCCGTCCATCCTTTGCGCCCAGCCGTTCGGAGCCCTGGTAAATTGCGTCGTAGAGCGCCGTAGCAAAGTCGCCGCGCAACTGGCTCAGCCCGCGATCGATCAGTGACATCTTGTTGGTAAACGGCGTAAGCGCTCTCACTTCGGTGGCAAATTGCAGCACACTCATCTGGTCCTGTTGGCGCACAATTGCATGGGCAAACCGCCGCGCCGCTGCGGCCTCCTCGGTCAGATCCTTGCGCACACTGCCGCTGGTGTCGATGGCCAGGGTCAGGTTCAACGGCATCTCCGACTGCTTTTCAAATACCGCAATCTGCTGCTGCCGCCCATCCTCCGTTACTGCGAAATCTTCGCGCGTAAGTCCGCCCACAATCGCCCCGTTGCGGTCACTCACATTCACAAATATGCTGACCAGCTTGACGTCCATGCGCAGCGTGGTTTGCTGCGCGTATAGCGGCGACAGGAAAGCGCCGGCTAAAGCAACAAGGGTAATGCAGATGGTGCGGCGGGGAATTCCCTCAGGGGCTAAAGCCCAGCTTTCTTGAGAGCCTGAATGTACGGGCTGAAGCCCGTACCCTTCCTGGGAAGCGGAGATTCCGCGCCCGGAGATGTTGCCGGGCCTAAGCCTCATGCGAAGCCTCCGGATTAACGGCCAGCCCCGCCGGAAACGGTTCGCCGTCCGCCCACACCGCGCCGTCAACAAAAGTCTCCTTCTTCCAGATGGGCACCGTTTTCTTGAGCGTGTCGATCAGCCAGCGGCAGGCATCGAAAGCCGCTCCGCGGTGCGCCGAAGCCACCACGATCAGCACGCTCGTCTCGCCCACCTCGAGCCGTCCCAACCGGTGGATCAGCATCACTTGCCGCACGCCGAATCTTTCCTGCGCCTGCTCAGCAAGTTCCTTCATCTGCTTCAACGCCATATCTTCGTAGGCCTCGTAGTCCAGATGAAGAGTCTTCCGCCCGCGCGTGTTGTTGCGCACAATGCCGTCGAAGACCGCCACCGCGCCGTCCTCGCCGCGCTTGGCTGCGGAAATCAGTTTTTCTGCGTTGATGGGCGCGCGCGTCAGCGCTATGACGGCAGGTTCTCCCTCGCTTTGGTCCGAAGTGTTCGCCGTGCGTGGAGCACCACCAGAAACCGGCGGCAGCAGACCCACCTCATCGCCATCGCACAGCACGTGCCCGGCCGTCGAGTACTCCGCGTTGACGCTGACCGCGATGCCGCGCAGCACGTGCCCTGGCAGGGAATCCGGCAGGTGCGCTTTCAGGCGCTCCAGCAGGTCGGCCACCGAGGCGCCCTCCGGCAACTCGATAGTGGTCACCGCCGCGCCCAGCCAATCCTTCGACACTCCAAACGGGAGAACTTTTACACGCATCACTTGAAAAAGAATACCGCCTGCTGCTTAGACGCGGCAGGCGGCATTCAGGGCCAAACCACTGTCCTGCGAGGAAAATCCTTCCGCTCCAGACCGCAAAAAAGCCGGCAGTTTCGCCGGCCTTTCTGAATTGATTTTCACGAAGCTTACGAAACCGGGCGCCCCGCCAGTTCCGCCGCGACCGGCTGAGTATCCGGCCGCGCTTTGAGCAGCGGTAAGGCCACATGGAGCACGTCTTCGATGCGACTTGCATAATGCACCGTTACGCCCTCCATCATCTGCGGCGTCAGGTCCTCTTCCACGTTCTGACGGTTCTCCGCGGGCAGAATGATGGTTTCCACTCCAGCCCTTCTCGCGGCCAGGAACTTCTCCTTGATGCCGCCCACCGGCAGCACGTTGCCGCTGAGCGTGATCTCGCCGGTCATGGCCGTCAGCGGACGCACCGGCGTATCGGTCAGCAGCGATGCAAGCACCGTCGCCATGGTCACACCTGCCGAAGGCCCGTCCTTGGGAATCGCACCTGCAGGCACGTGAATGTGCAGGTCAATATCCTTCGTGAAGTCCTCGGCCAGCCCCAGGCTTGCGGCGTTCGACCGTACCCAGGTCAGCGCGGCCTGCATCGATTCCTGCATCACCTCGCCGATCTGTCCGGTCATCGTGAAACCGCCCTTGCCCTTCATCTTGTTGGCTTCGATGAAAAGAATGTCGCCGCCGGCCGGCGTCCATGCCAGTCCAACAGCCACGCCGGGCCGCTTCACGCGTTCCGCCACTTCGGTCTCAACGCGCACCTGGATGCCGCCCAGGAACTCCTTGAGCACTTCGCGCGTCACCACAAGCTTTTCCGCATGGCCTTCCACCACGCGACGAGCCTGCTTGCGGCACACCGTGCCCAGCGTCTGCTCCAGTTTCCGCACGCCGGCTTCCCGCGTGTAGTGGCGAACGATGTAGCGCACCGCATCCTCGGGAATCTCGATCTGTTCGTCCGTAATTCCGTTGCCCTTGATCTGGCGCGGAATCAGGTACCGGTTGGCGATGTGCACCTTCTCCTCTTCGCTGTAGCCCTGCAGCGGAATCAGTTCCATCCTGTCCAGCAGCGGCGGGGGCACCGTGTCCAGCATGTTCGCCGTGCAGATGAACAGCACCTTGGACAAATCGAACGGCACATCCAGGTAGTTGTCGCGGAACGTGTTGTTCTGCTCGGGATCCAACGTCTCCAGCAGTGCAGAGGCCGGGTCGCCGCGGAAGTCCCTTCCCAGCTTGTCCACTTCGTCCAGCATGATCACCGGGTCGTTGGTTTCCGCCCGGCGAATGCTCTGGATAATCTGGCCCGGCAACGCGCCGATATACGTCCGGCGATGGCCGCGAATCTCCGCCTCGTCGTGCATGCCGCCCAGCGAGATGCGCTGGAATTTCCGTCCCAGTGCCCGCGCAATCGACCGGCCCAGGCTGGTCTTGCCCACGCCCGGAGGTCCGACGAAGCAAAGAATCGGTCCCTTCATGTCCGGCTTCAGTTCGAGCACGCTCAGGTAGTCCAGGATACGGTCTTTCACCTTTTTCAGTTCGTAGTGGTCCTCATCCAGAATCTCCCGGGCCTTGCCGATATCGATCTTTGCTGCCGAACTCTTGGCCCAGGGCAGCACAGCAAGCCACTCGATGTAGTTGCGGGTCAGCGAATAGTCGGCGGCCATGGGAGACATGCGCGACAACCGCGTCAGCTCCTTCATAGCCTCCTTCTTCACGTCTTCGGGCATGCCTGCTGCATCGATCTTCTGGCGCAGCTCATCGGTCTCGCGCTGGCCTTCGTCCTGCTCGCCCAGTTCCTTCTGGATGGCCTTCATCTGTTCGCGCAGATAGTAGTCGCGCTGCGACTGCTGTACCTGGTCCTGCACCTCGGTCTGGATCTTGGCGCGCAACTGCTGCACCTCAATCTCCTTGGCCAGATGCTTGTTCAGCAACTCAAGCCGCTCCACGATCCCCGGCGTCTCCAGCATTTGCTGCTTATCGTCGGTGGTCAGGAAGGGCAGCGAGGAGGCAACAAAATCCACCAGCCGGCTAGGCTCCTCAATGTTGGCCGCAATCGTCCGCAACTCGTCGGAGAGGGTAGGGGACTCGGAAACAATCTGCTGGAACTGCGCGACCACGTTCCGCACCAGGGCCTCAAAGCCCGAGCTGGCATCCGGTTCAATATCCTCCAGCGTTTCCACCTCGGCTACCATGAATGGCTCGGTCTGCGAGTAGCGCACCAGCCGAACGCGGTTCACACCCTCGGTAAACACAAACCGGCTCTGGTTGGGCATGCGCACAACTTTATGCACCGTGGCCAACGTACCTACAGTGCGCAGATCGCTAGGCTTGGGCGAGTCCAACCGTGGGTCCAGTTGCGTCGTCACCACGATCGTCCGCTCCTCGCCCAGCGACTCAATGAGCTGGATGGAGCTCTCACGGCCAACCGTAAGTGGCAGAACGGCATGCGGAAACAGAACCGTGTCCCGGACAGGCAGAACAGGAATATAGCGCACCCTAGAGAAATTCCCGGGGGTGGGACTCGAGGATTGCGATGGCTTCGAAGGCTGGTTTTGCATTGAGTGTCCTTTTGTCAACTTTCCTTCATTAGACAGCGCAGACTTTGAAAAGTTTCAGGAATATCTCCCCTGGTCGGCGTCCTTTTCCTCCCCCAAGCTGCTCATTCCCCTACTGGTGATTTCTTTTACCATTACGATTCATTCCCAGACCGGGTTCCCCGGGCTAATTTTGGGCTCCTGGATCGAACGACCGCCTCCTGTTACAGGATTGGATGCAATGCCGCTCGAAGGGTGTATCGGCCAAAGAGAATAGAAGGTGAGAGAGGGTCGGATGGCCACAAAAGGATCTTTCCGGAGTGAAACCATGCCTGTACGCGGGAAGGTACCCGACTCAGGGTCTCCGCTGCTGCTTGAGATCAGTTCGAATGGACCGGCAGAGGCAGACCTGCATCGGGGGGGTCGCCGTTTTCGCTCTTGATCGCCGATTCGATGTGTTTCCAAAGATCGTCCGGCGGTTCCACAATCGGAAACAGTTGGCGCGCAGCCTCGGCGATGGTCATCAGGTCGGTCAGCAGGGCGCGGCAAAGCTCGCAGCTCTGGATATGCGGATCGGCCCCGGCATTGACCCCGGAGCCGATCAGCTCAGGCAACCGAGCCTGGAACTGAGCGCAGCTCATCTTGCCGGTATCGTCGGTCATGGCTGCGCCTCCTTTTGTGAATTTGCGCGCAGAGCGTCGCGTAACCTCAGGCGCGCCTTGTGCAATTGCGACTTGCTGTTGCCGATCGAACACTCAAGCATGGAAGCAATCTCATTATGTTCATAGCCCTCCACATCGTGAAGAATAAAAATAAGCCGGTATCCAGCTGGCAAATCGGCTACTGCGCGCTCCAACGCCAGCCGGTCGATGGTGCCGCTCAGGGCCAGGTCCGGAGCGCCGAAACTGCGGCCGGGCCCTTCCTCGGGAACCGGCTCCATGGCTTCATCCAGCGAAATCAGGCTGAGGCCCTTCTTGCGCAGTTGCATCAGCACCACATTGATCGTCAGCCGGTGCAACCAGGTGGAAAACGCCGAGTCGCCGCGGAACGTCGAAATCTTGCGGTGCAACTGCAGGAATGCCTCTTGGGTCAGATCCTCCGCCTCCGCTATGTTGCCCACCATGCGCAGACATAAGGAATAGATGCGTCTTTTGTGCAAAGAGTAGAGTTGGGCGAAAGCGTGATGATCGCCGGCCTGGGCGCGGGCCAGTGCATCTGCCTCGGCTGGATCGGGTGAGGCAGATGGCACAAACTTCACTCGCTTAGCGTCTGGAGCGGGAAATGGTGCTGCTTCGTCCAAGTCAGGTGGCGAGCCATCCGGCGGGTGCGTGGGGATCCTTGAATTAGGCATGAGATTCCTTGGGGGGAATCGATCTTACGACCGGGTAATGCTGCGCAAGGCTTCTGTCCTCGTTAGTATAAGGGGAAAGGGGTCGATGTCGAAAGGTGGAGCTTCGGCAAAGAACGACTGGAGCCGTCACTGGAAGATTCTTGCGTCGAGGTTTTACTGTCGCGCATACGGGGCAAGTGCCCCGCGCTTTTTGGGAGATATAGTCTTGCGGAGAAAGCCGGCAAGGAAGGGCGGCAATTGCGGGGTGGTTCCATGCAGCGTGCTGCTCGCATGCGTACTTGTCTTCGTTCCAAACGCCGGACCTGGCGCTGGAGTCGCAGGCTGGGCTCAAACGCCGCAGCCGGCGCCTCCCCAGCCCGCCTCGGAACCCTTTCTTCAATGGGATGGCCTGCCGGTTAAGCGTATTTCGTTCGAAGGCGTTTCCGCGGATCGGCTTGCTCCGCTGCCGGACGAACTTGCTCAGGCCGAGGGAAAGCCGCTGAAGCCGGAAAACCTCCGCGAGAGCCTCCGCCAACTCTATTCGACCGGCCTCTACGAGACGATTCAAGTGGAGGGCTCGAAGATCGAGGGTTCGCCCGCTCAGAACGGTGTAGCCCTCATCTTTCTCGGGACCCCGCGCATCTTTATCGGATCAGTGGGCGTTGACGGAGCCAAGGGGCCGACGCTGAACGCGCAACTGCAACGCGCCAGCCAACTCGCAGCCGGCACCCGCTTTACCCAGGCCAAGCTGAGCAATGCTCTCCTCCAGATGCGTCAGACGCTTACCGAAAACGGATTTTACGAGCCGCAAATCACCCCTGTACTGACGCGGCACCCCGATGAGCAACTCGTCGACATCGCCTTCAAGGTTGTCTCCGGACCGCAGGCGCGGGTGGGCAAGGTTGAAGTTTCCGGCAGTCCAGGGATGAGCGTGCAGGAATTCCGCCGCTACGCGCACCTGAAAATCGGCGCACACGTGGACCATGATACCGGGAATCGAGCTCTTGCCGGCGTGCTCAAGCAATACCAGAAGCAGGAGCGGATGGAGGTTGAACTCAAGATCGTTTCCGAGCAATACGACCCCACCGCCAAAAACGTCAACTTCGGCTTTTCCGCCAATCGGGGCCCGGTCGTCAAGGTGCTGGTCCAGGGCGCAAATATCGACCCGGACCGCATCAAACACATCATTCCCATCTTTGAAGAGGGCAGTGTTGACGAGGACCTGCTGAATGAAGGCAATCGCCGTCTGCGGGATTACTACCAGCGGCTCGGTTATTTTGACGCAAAGGTGAATCACGAACAGCAATCCACGGGCGACCAGGAGGTCGTGATCATCTTCAAGGTCGATCTGGGACCGCGCCGCCGCGTGCAGAGCGTCTCGGTGTCGGGAAACCACTATTTCAACTCCGCAACCCTCAAGGAACTGCTCAGCGTACATGCCGCCGATTCGCTCGACCGTCATGGCTCCTACAGCCAGACCCTGGTCTCCAACGACGTAAGCGCGCTCCAGGGGGTCTACCGCAACAACGGCTTCTCCAGCGTCAAGATCACTCCCGAAACCAGCACCCCTGAAACCAGTGCGGCAGATAGTCCCGCTCCCAAAAGAGTTACGGCACCCGGTTCAGGCCCCTCAGGCAAAAAGCCTCCGCCACCGGCGCCAGGTATTGCTCCCCTTGCCGTGACCTACCAGATTGAAGAGGGCCCGCAGCTCCGCCTCGGCGCGGTGCAGTTGGATGGCAACGACCACGTGGATGCAGACAAGCTGACGCCGCTGCTTAACACCACCCCTGGCCAGTTGCTTTCGCCACAGAACCTGGCCGGAGACCGCGACGCCCTGATCACCGAATATATGAGCCGCGGTTTCGAGCAGGTAAGCGTCGACGTCGCCCAGCAGGTAGAGACCGTAGACCCCAGCAAGGTGGACGTCGTCTTCCACATCACCGAGGGTCCGCAGATATTTGTACGCAACGTGCAGCTGACCGGGCTGCATTACACCCGTCCGGCAACAGCGCAGCGCGCCATCACGCTGCACGCAGGCGATCCACTCAACCAGACGGCCCTGCTCGAAACGCAGCGCAATCTCTACGATCTTGCTCTGTTCAACGAAGTGGATGCCGCAGTCGAGAATCCCAATGGCGGCGCAACCCGCAAGACAATTCTTTTGCAGGCTCAGGAAGCGCGGCGCTGGGCACTCACCTATGGTTTAGGCTTCGAGGCGCAAACAGGAACTCCGCAGAACAACTGTGCAGGTGCCACGGCCGGCGGCGTTGCCTGCAATCCAAATGGAAAAACAGGCGTCAGCCCCCGTGTGCTTGCTGACCTCACCCGCAACAATCTCTTCGGCCGCGAACAGTCGGCCTCTCTGCAGGGCACGTACGGCCTACTGGAACAGAAGATCGACCTGCTCTTCCAGGTTCCGCATTTTGTGGGCAACCGCAACTTCGGCATCACCTTCACAGGAGGGTATGCTAACAGCCAGGACGTGACCACATACGTTGCCTCCCGGCTCGAAGCCGGCTTCAGATTGACTGAGAACTTTCAGACTCCGGGGTCCTGGCTGTCCAAGGCAAATACCTTTATCTACGAATACGACTTTCGACGGGTTAAGGTCGCTGCCAGCAGTTTGCAGGTCTTTCCCGGCGAAATTCAGGAGCTGGCGACAGCCGTTCGTGTTGCAGGCCCGGGCATGACGTGGATTCGCGATACTCGTGACTCGCCCCTCGATGCCCATCGCGGAACCTACACCAGCTTTCAGGAGTTTCTCTCCATAAAATCGCTCGGCGCCGAGGCGCAGTTCAACCGTCTCGATGTCTCCAGTTCCAGCTATTACGGCTTCGATAAAAACCGATTCGTACTGGCCCGCAACACCCGCTACGGCCAGGTGCGGGCCTTCGGCACAGGATCGAGCGAACTGATTCCGCTTCCTGAGCGTCTCTATTCCGGCGGGCCCACTTCATTGCGCGGCTTTTCTTTCAATGGCGCCGGCCCTCGCGACCCCGAGACCGGCTTCCCCATCGGAGGCGCGGGAGCATTGATCAACAGCACCGAATTGCGTCTCCCGCCGCCCACCCTGCCTTGGTTCGGCAACACCGTCAGCTTCGTAATCTTCCACGATATGGGCAACGTCTTCACCAACGCCGGCGATATATGGGCCAGCGCAATCCGGTTCTACCAGCCTAATCGCGATACCTGCAAAGTGCCTACACCTGCCCAGGTAGACAGCACTGGACACATCATTCCACCCAGCCCCAGCGGTCCAACCAACGGTCCTATTACCTCAACCGGCCACCAGGGAATCTGCAGCTTCAACTATTTCACGCACGCACCCGGAATCGGCCTGCGCTACCATACTCCGGTCGGGCCCATCCGGCTGGATTTCAGCTACAACCTGAATACGCCCATCTACCCGGTAAACATCAACTACTCCGTCGGCTTCTCGGCCGCGAATCCTTTGGGTCCCTATTCGCAGCAGCACGTAGGCGAGGCCAACCATTTCAATTTCTTCTTCAGCTTGGGGCAAACCTTCTGATGCGCACACGGCCTCCAATTCGGCTCAGAATCACACGCCAGAACACCGGGTGCTCCACCGAGGAAAACAGTGGGTGCCCCATCCTGGCCGCAGCTTCATCGCGGCCAGGATGGGATTGGACACTCTCCTCCCGCGCCCCGGTTTTCAAGTCGTTTCTTGTCTCAACCCTCCTCTATTGTCTCGCTGCAGCAACAGTACCGGCTTTCTCCCAGGCGCCGCAGTCCTCATCCCCCGTAGTCCTCGACAGCGTTGTTGCCGTGGTTAACCGAAGTGTCATCCTGGCCAGCGACATCGACGACGAAATTCGCCTCTCGGTGCTCGACCCCGGCCGCGCCGGGCAAGGCGTTCTCACTCCCAAACACGCACTCGAGCAGCTAATCAGCCGAGCGCTCATCGAGCAGCAGATTCACCGCGAAGACGCCCAGGCCGCCGAGCCCTTGCCGGCCGAAATAGACGCCCGCCTGGCCGAGATTCGCAAGGAACTCCCCGCCTGTGTTCACGAGAACTGCGCCTCCGATGCAGGATGGAAGGTCTTTCTTGCGGCGCACAACCTGACACCGGAGCGCGTCGATACTTATCTGCGCTCCCGGCTTGAGATTCTGCGTTTCATCGAGCAGCGTTTCCGGCCCGGCATCCACATCTCTCCGCAAGACATAGAAACCTACTACCGCAACACGCTTTTGCCTGAATACGCTTCCGGCGAAACGGTTCCATCCCTCGAAAAGGTTTCTCCCCGCATCGAGGAGATTCTGCTCCAGCAGCAGGTGAATGTTCTGTTCGACGAGTGGCTCACGAACCTGCGCAAGCAGGGCGATGTCGAAGTTCTTGATCCGGCGCTCGAAACCGCCGCAACCCCAGCAAGCACTGAAACGAAGCCCGGCGCCCAAATCAGCTCGCCGAGTGCAGAAGGAAAAGGAAGCCAATGAGCGAGCCCGAAACCCAGCTTCCTGATTCCGAGCAATCGCCCCAGCCGAGCCGCCTGCGCCGCTTCTTTCTGCGCCATGTTCCTCTGGGCATTGCGGGTGTGTTGGTTCTGGTGATGCTCGCCACCGCCGGCCTTTATCTCTGGATGAGTTCCGCACAATTCGAGGGCATCGTACTCAGGCGGCTGGTGGCGGAGATCGAACAGTCCACCGGCGGCCAGGTCGAGATCGCTTCCTTTCGCTGGCGTCTCCTCCATCTCGAAGCCGACGCGGATGGACTGGTCATTCACGGCCGCGAAGCTCCCGGCGAAGCGCCTTACGCGCGCGTCGATCGCCTTGCCGTGCGATTGAGCTTGCTCGGCTTGTGGAGTCCGAGCGTCCGGCTCCGCAACCTCGAAGTCTTCCACCCCGCTCTGCACCTAATCGTCTACCCCGATGGCTCCACCAATCAGCCGCATCCCCGCCAGCCCAGGAATACCGGCACACATGACCTCGATACTTTTTTCGAACTGCAGGCCGGCCACATTTCCGTCGAGCAGGGAATGCTCAACTACGATAACCGCGCCGCTTCTTTTGATTTTCAAAACCGGTTCGCGCCTCTCGACTTTCAGGCCAACGATGTCTCTCTGCTTTTGAGCTACATTCCATCCTCGGGTGCAACGCCAGAGACGTATCGAATTGAAGCCGGCGCCACTGACCTGAATCTCACCAGGGGCACTGCCAAACACATTGCCAAGCCTGTCCACGGTTACTTCCAGGCCACGCTGGATATCACCCGCGCTGCCGCCTGGCTGCGCTCCCTCAGGCTCACAGCTCGAAGCATCGATGGCAGCAGCCATGCGATCGAAGTCAGTGGATCGCTGCAGGACTTCAACCATCCCCGCTGGCAAGCCAGGGCCCTGGGCGATCTGGACATGAGGTTGCTCGACCCGGTCACCGGCTATCCCTTTGCGCCGGAGGGCATCGCCCATCTGGATCTGAACGGCGCGGGACAGACCGGAGAATTTCGTACCGATGGCAACGTCCACGTCGAAGGCGGCTCCTATATTGGCACCGGCGTTTACGCTACCGGCATCCGTCTGGATGCGCATTTGCACGCCGACCAGAAACGCCTGCTGATCTCTTCAATCGTCGCGCGTTTCCGTCAGGGCGGCCAGATGGAGGGCGTAGTCGACCTCAGCCCCTGGATCGTCCCGATCCCCGGCGCGGCCATAATGCAGGCGGCTGGCCCGGCCGTCGCGCGCAACGGGGCCCACCGCAATCCAGCCCCGCCGCCTCCGCCAGATTTTATTCCGGTCAACGGCAAAGTTACGGCAGAATTGAAAGATGTCGCGCTCGACACGATTCTCGACATGGTCAGCGTGCCGCCCTTCCAGCGTGTCGGACTTGCTTCTCTCCTCAACGGTCCTGCCACTGCAACCTGGTCCAATGGCGACACGAATACCGTCAACGTCACCACAAAGCTGAGCCTTAGTCCATTGGGCAATCCCTTGCCCGGTGAAGCTCCCACCAGCGGCATTGTGAATGGAACCTATACCCAGCGCGACGGCGCCGTGGATCTGAGCAAGCTGGAACTTCACATGCCCGCCAGCCAACTGGAGGCGGATGGAACCCTCGGCGCATACCCGATAACCAGTCCCTCGGCACTGAACGTCGATTTCCACTCCAGCAACCTGGGAGAGTTCGACACCGTTTTGCGTGACCTGGGGGTGAAGCGCAATGGAAAGAATGGAACGGATGCCTTGCCGGTAGTTTTGACCGGGCAGACCGACTTCCACGGTTCGTGGGCCGGTTCGCTCGCCAATCCCCGCATTGCCGGCAACCTGAAGGCGACGCAACTGGCCATCGAGATGCCCTTGCCGAAGTCCAACCCCTCCGGCCAACCCCAATCGGTTCACCTCGATTCGATCGATGCCACGGGCAGCTACTCAGCCGCGCGCATTGCAATCGACCACGGCCTGCTGCTTCGCGGCGACGCGAAGATTACCGTCAGCGGGTCCCTGGCGCCGGGTTCAGTAGACGGATCCTCCGGTGGTGTTCCCGAGTTCAATGCCAACTCCGTGCTGCATCTGCGTCTCGAAGCCGGCAAGGTGGGCGTAGACGACGTGCAGCCGTTCCTCTCCCAGAGGCTACCTCTCACCGGCACCCTCGATGCGCAGATTCAAGCCGATGGCCCCATCCATTCCCTTAGCGGCTCCGGCTGGGTTCAGTTGGACGGCGGAAGTATCTACGGCGAGCCCGTCTCTCGCGTCCGGGCCCAAGGCACAATTACAAATGACGTAATCAATCTGGCTTCGGTCACCGTGAGCGAGGCGGCGGGCAATGTCTCCGCTTCCGGCAACTACGATCTCAAGTCCAGCCGCTTCCAGATGGACGCCCGGGGCGCGGGCCTCGACGTCTCCAAAATTGACTGGTTGCGCCAGAAGGGGTGGACGGCCTCCGGCAGGCTGGAGTTCTCTACCCACGGCTCAGGCTCGTTCGACGACCCGCAACTGGAAGCCTATGCCACTCTCAGCAACCTGGCCTTCGGTGGGGAACCGATCGGCGGCCTGGTACTGGTTGCGCATACCGCGAACCGCACCCTCGCCTACGACGTGACCACGCGGATGGACAGCGCTGAACTCACCGTGCACGGACAGACGGCGCTGAAAGGCGATTACCAAACCCAGGCCAGGCTCGAGTTTTCGCGCTTCAACATCGGTTCGCTGCTCAAGCTTACGCACTTTACGGCCCTCAGCGGCGAATCCGCACTGGCCGGCACGGTTACCGTTGAAGGCCCTCTTGAGCATACGGAACAGCTCCGTGGCGAAGCCCGCCTGCAGGAGCTGGAAGCAACCATCGCAGGCGTTCATCTCAAGAGCGAGGGCGGCGTCCATGCAACACTCGCTAATGACCGCATCCGTCTGGACCCGCTGCACGTAACCGGCGAGGACACCGACATGCGCGCACAGGGAAGCCTCGCGCTGAATGGCACACAGCAACTGGACCTGGCGGCCAGCGGCTCCATCAACCTCAAGCTGGCCGAGACCCTCGATCCCGACCTGACCGCGTCTGGAACCAGCACCTTCCAGTTGGAAGCGCACGGCCCCTTGAAAAAACCGCAAATGCAGGGGAAGGTCGACTTCCAGAACGGTTCTCTGTCCTTCGAAGACGTACCCAACGGCCTAAGCCAATTGCACGGCACGCTTGAGTTTAATCAGGACCGTCTGGAGGTCAAGTCCCTTACCGCCATGAGCGGCGGCGGTCCAATCACCGTAGGTGGTTATCTGGCTTACCAGCGCGGCATCTATGCCGATCTATCGGTTACCGGCCAGAGCGTTCGCATTCGCTATCCGCAGGGTGTCAGCTCTCTTGCCGACGCTTCGCTGCACCTGCAAGGCTCGCAGAACAATCTGCTGCTCTCCGGCAACGTACTCATCACCCGCTTCTCCGTCAGTCCCGACCTGGACTTTGCGGCCCTGGCCGCGCAAGCCAACTCGGTGCAGACCATCACGCCGGCTGACGCGCCGTCCAACCACGTCCGCCTGGATGTGCACA
The DNA here is from genome assembly GCA_035945795.1 of Occallatibacter sp. Classification (GTDB taxonomy): domain Bacteria; phylum Acidobacteriota; class Terriglobia; order Terriglobales; family Acidobacteriaceae; genus Telmatobacter. Next base: position 70,276 of record DASYZU010000127.1, on the reverse strand, counting down.
TTCTTTCGTCGCCGCAATTGAACTTTCAGAACGCGTTCGCCAAGCTGGCTGGCGACGTTGACCTGCGCCTGCGCGGAACCCTTGCCACTCCCGCACTGCAAGGCCGCATCTCCGTCACCGAGGGCAGCGCCATCATCGCTGGAACCCGCTACGATCTCCAGCGTGGCGAAATCTCCTTCACCAACCCGGTCCGCATCGAGCCTTTGATCGACCTCAGTGCCACTGCCCGCGTCCAGGATTACGACATCACGCTGAGCTTGCATGGAACTCCCGACAAGCTGGCCGTTACCTACCGGAGCGATCCTCCGCTGCCCGAGTCTGATGTAGTGGCGTTGCTGGCCCTGGGCCGCACAGAGAATCAGCAGCGCATCTACACCCAGCAGCAGGAACAGGCGCTCTCCAACCCCACCACCGACGCACTGCTTGGCGGAGCCCTCAACGCCACCGTCTCCAGCCGCATACAAAAGCTATTCGGCGCTGGATCGGTGAAGGTGGACCCCAACTATCTCGGCCCCTTCGGCAACTCCACCTCCCGCATCATTGTTGAAGAGCAGTTGGGCCGCAACCTTACGCTCACCTACGCAACCGACGTGAACACCACCGGCCAGCAGTTGCTCCAGGCTGAGATCGCCATCAACCGTCACGTCTCGCTGCTCGTAGCCCGCGACGAGTCCGGCGTCTTCTCAATGGTCGTAAAAGCCACCCGCCGTTTCCGCTAAGAAATCAGCGAACACGGAACACCAGTCAGAAAATAGAAACCTAACCTCCGTGCCCCATCCTTGCGCTTTTTTCCTGGCGCAAGGGTGGGACAGCACAACCCTTAATTGGGGGGCTTTTCTGATCTGCAATCTCCAATCGCTTCCGCCTCCGCTGTCAACGAGAACCCGTAAAAACACCGCACACACATCGCATTAGGCCCGTTTTAAACCCCTTTTGCGCACTCTTCGGAAAATTCTCGACAACCCTTTGCTCAAATTCGGCACCTTACAAGCAGCCAATTTACTGAATTGGGTTGCTTGAAAGGTTATGTGCTCAAAAAAGTACAACCCTGCAGACGAACATTTGCGAGGTTTCGCAACCGTATAAGCGAACCTTTAGCGTTTTCGACGCACCATCAAAGCAACCGTTTACCGCTGTCGAAAACCATACCGCGTCAACTTTCCGAAACCTTTTTGCTTCTGCAGTGTCTATTGGGACGGATGCAAAACGGCGGTGCAATTTCCCCCGCCCTGAGGAAAACATTCGTGGAACAACGAGGAGGACGTCAAAATGAGAAACACGATGAATAGAACCGAATCTGCTTTTGCAGCGATTATGCTCGCTGGAGCCCTGTTGAGCTTTCCCCTGGTCTCACGTGCGGCGGCCTTGCCTTCGGGCGCAGGCGCACAAGCGCAGCAGGAGAGCCCGATGACCTCTGCTGCCGAGGCGCGGCTGAACAAGAAACAGTTCCGCGGCGTGCACGTGAAAGTGGACAACGGCGTGGCCACGCTGACGGGAGCAGTGGACCTCTACGAGTACAAGGCCGACGCCGGGAAGACCGTCCTGCATACAAAGGGCGTGACCGCTATCCGCAACATGATTGAGGTTTCCGGCCCAAGCATTCCCGACCGCGACTTGCAGGCCAAGCTCGCTGAGAAGCTGGAATACGATCAAGTAGGATTCGGCAACGTCTTTGACGCCATCACTGTAAGCGTTGAAAACGGCATGGTCACCCTAGGCGGCCATGCGCACAACTACGTGAATCGCGACTCCGCGCTCGCTTTGGTGGCAACTACGCCGGGCGTCAAGGACATGGTCGACAGCATCGAAGTCGACCCGGTCTCCACCATGGATGACCAGTCGCGCGTTGCCGTGGCGCGCGCCATCTATAGTTTCCCTACGCTGAACAAGTACGCTATCAACCCAGGCATGCCAATTCGCATCTCGGTGCAGAACGGCAACGTCGAGCTCTACGGCATGGTTGATTCGCAGGCGGACAAGGACGCAGCCAACATCCGCGCCAATAGTGTTGCCGGCGTCTTCAGCGTGAAGAACTACCTGCAGGTAGCCAACCAGCCCACCGAAAGACAATAACCGGCGCAGCGCAGTGAACAGACTGGGTGCCCCAGGTCTCGCACTTGAGACCTGGGATTCCTTCGCAATTCAGGATAAAGCGCACCGTGCCCCATCCGTGCTGTCATTCTGAGCGAAGTGTAGTGAAGTCGAAGAACCTGCGTCTTGAATTTCTGGCGCAACGGTGGAAAAGCACAACCCTCGACCGAGCGACTTTTCTAGTCCCTGGTCCTTAGTCCCTTTTTCCATACTCCGTACACAGCAGCCGCACCGGAGCCTCGTCCTCAACAATCTGCGGGAAGCGGGGAAGTGGCTGAAGGAAGTAATTGTCGCTCGCGTCATCATTGACCGATGAGACCTCGCCAATCAAGCCTTGTCCGTCGACGGCGTGGAACTGGTGATAGAGATACGGGGTCAGCGTGATGGACTCACCCGGTCCCAGAATCACAGTCGCGCCCGCTTCCACCTGTCTGCGTATTCCATCGCACGACACGCTCACCGGAGTCTGTGCGAGCTCGCCGTCCGGAGCGGAATTGTAAAGCTGCACCACCAGCTTGCCCGTGCCTTTGCCGCCGCGGTTGATGATGTCCTCGGTCTTGCGCACGTGATAGTGGAATGGCGTGACCTGGTTCTCGCGGACAAACATGATCTTCTCCGCATACACCTTGCCGCCATCAGGCGACCCGTTGCGCAGCGTGAATAGTGTGAGCCCCAGCGAGTCGAACTCCCCGGAGCTGAAGTCCGTCACATCCCACCCTAGCTTATGAGTGCGCAGTTCATCGGCCTCGCTGCCGCTCCGGCGCCAGGTGTCCAGCGTCCACTCGGCATACGGCGGCAGCATGAAGTGATTCTCCGCAAAAAACTCAGCGGCTTCAGCAATGCAGCGGTTGATCTCAGATCTCTTCATGCTGTTCTCCCAACGCAGGTGATCCCTCAACAATGTATACCCGCCGTCGCGGAAGGCCAATTGCAATTTCGGAGGCTGCGCCAATGCTTTGAGGCAGAACACCGGACCCGCCGGCCAGCGGATCGATGCAGGATTTAGAATGAGATTTCTCATGAAACTCAAATTAAAGCCAGCGCACGTCGTGGTTGCTATCAAGCTTCTGCACACGGCCGTATGGCTTTTCTTCGTTGTGTGCATCGTGGTAGTTCCGATTGCCGCCGGCTTGCATCGGTTTAAGCTCGCGGCCGTCCTTGCAGGGCTGGTTCTGCTGGAGTGCCTGGTGCTGGTGTTGAATCGCTGGCGATGCCCGCTCACCGATCTTGCAGCCCGCTTCACACCTGAGCTTACTGACAACTTCGACATCTACCTGCCAAACTGGCTGGCGCGGCACAACAAAACGATCTTCAGCGTGATCTTTGTAGTTGGTGGGCTTTTCGCCCTGGGTGAGTGGCTGATGTCCAATCGGTGAATGCGTCTCCCGAGATGGGTGCGTCGAAGTCTTTTCACGCTGCACTCCTCAATTACACTTCTAAATAGAGCCAAGCATGCCCGGCATCCTTTCCAAAATCCGCACTACTCTCGAAATGATCAAGTGGGAACACTCGATCTTCGCGCTGCCTTTTGCTCTCACGGCGGTGCTGCTGGCGGCCAATGGGCTGCCAGGCTGGCGCACTGTGGCCTGGATTCTGGTGGCCATGGTAGCGGCCCGCTCCTGTGCTATGGCCTTCAACCGCTGGGCCGATGCTGACCTGGACGCCGCCAATCCACGCACCAGCAATCGGGCGATTCCGGCAGGGTCGTTGTCGCGGCAGTTTGTGCTCGGCTTCACGGTTGTGATGGCTCTGGTCTTTGTAGCCGCAGCCGCCGAACTGAACCGGCTCACCCTCTACCTGTCCCCGCTGGTGCTGACGGTATTGCTCAGCTACAGCTATATGAAGCGGTTGACGCGCTGGTCGCACCTGGTGCTGGGTCTTGCGCTGGGCCTCGCTCCCTCGGCAGCGTGGATTGCGGTGCGCGGCAGCCTGGATGTGCGCATTCTGGTGCTCACCGCGGCGGTCACGCTGTGGGCGGGCGGATTTGACGTGCTCTACGCCTGCCAGGATTACGAGCACGACCGCGCCGTCGGTCTCTACAGCCTGCCCCGTGCGGTGGGCATCCCCAACGCGTTCATTGCAGCGCGCGCCATGCATCTGGCAATGTTGGGACTGCTGATCTGGTTCGGCATACTGTTTCATTTTCTTGTGCTCGGCTGGATAGGCATCGGCGCCGTGGCGCTGTTGCTGGCCTATGAGCACTCAATAGTTTCGCCCTACGACCTGCGCCGCCTGAATGCCGCGTTTTTTACCATGAACGGCGTAATCGCGATGGTGTTTTTCGTCTTCGTGGCGGCCGATCTTTGGATGCGGCTTTAAGAAACATAAAAATAGGTCGGTGTCTTGAAAGGGCACGACCGGGGTGCCCTCTGGGTCGCGTACCGTAGATCAAGCGAAATGAATGTGGGCTTTGGCCCCTGAGGGAATGTTGGCCTGGCAAATAGTCTTGTTCAGCGATTTCATGAGCTTGACGATCCATCTGCAAGGTTGCCGCCCCCTGTAATATGGTGCGAGAGAATGATTCAGCGAACCCAACTTCCATCGTCAGACAGGAGCAAAGCGCGCAGGCATGAACATTGCAATTCAAGGAGAACCCGGCTCATTCAGCCACGAGGCAGCCCTGAAGCTGGTCCCGGGCGGCACCATCGTTCCCTGTACGCTGTCCGCCGAGGTGTTTACCGCGCTCTCTGAAGGAAAAGTGGAAGCCGCGGTGATTCCCATCGAGAACAGCCTCGCGGGTTCGGTGTCGGAGCACTTTGACCTGTTGCTCGCCCACGATGTGAAGGTGGAGCGCGAGACCCTGCTGCGCATCCGGCACAATCTGATCGCAATTTCAGGAGCCACGACCGGTGAAATCGACCGCGTCTTCTCGCATCCAGTTGCCTTGGCGCAGTGCCGGCGGTTCCTGGCTGAGCACCCCAGGATGGAAGCCTTCGCCTTCTACGACACCGCCGGGAGCGTAAAGCAGTTGGTCGAACTTCGCGACCGTCATGCCGGAGCCATCGCCAGCGAAGCGGCTGCTGAGTACTACGGCGCCGTGATTTTGCAGGCCGGCATCGAGGACAATCCGGAGAACTTTACCCGCTTTTTCCTGGTGCGCCGCTCGGTCGAGTCCGTCGCCGATCCTGAGTCGAACAAGATCAGCCTGGCATTTTCCCTCGAGAACCGCCCGGGATCGCTGGTTGCAGTACTCAACGAACTCGCCGCGCTGGGCACCAACCTGACCAAGATCGAGTCGCGGCCCGTACACGGCAAGCCCTGGGAGTACATTTTTTACGTGGACTGCCAGATAGGGTCTTCTGACGAAGGTTCGCGGGCGCTGGGAGCGCTTACACGGCACTGCGCCATGGTGAAGGAGCTGGGTCGCTACCGCGAGGCGTCGCTCTAAGAGACTGCTGAAAAATGTTTGTGCCGAATCAAAGACGCAAAATAAGCGCGGGGCTTTAGCCATCGAGGGTTCGATTTTGCGCACCCCAAAATCAGGAGGGGACGGGCCGCAGCCCGTCTCCTCTTTTCAGCCCAAGCGCTCTCCGCTCTAAAAGTGGTAAGCGATGCCGATGACCGGATTGCTGATGTTGTACCACCTGTTGGTGGCGAACTGGCTATCGCCAAACGTGGGCACCTTTGTGACCCACCCACGATACTCAGCGCGAATGTCGAAGCTGGGACTGATCTCGTAGGCGATGCCGGCCCCGTAGATGCCGCCGACTTCAGTCTGCTGCTTGACGTCCAGCGACGTTGTGCCGGAGTTGCGGATGGGCAGGAAGATGAAAGCGCCCGGTCCCGCCTCGACAAAGGGGTTCAAGTTCTTGAAAACGAAGGAGCGTACGTACGCGCCGGAAATTTCCTGGGTGCGGGTGTTGATGTCGTAGTGATTGGTATTGCTGATCACGTAGTGGATGTTGTTCTCGTACGTCATCTGGTAGTTGGCCTCGACGGCGCTTGATGGCGTGAGCATGAATCGATAACTCAGCATGGCGCCAAAGGCGCGGTTCGCGCTCACCTGAACAGTGGTGGACGAGGCCATGAACGGCTCAACAAGACCCGTTCCACTGAGGCTGATGTCTTGGCGGCTTTCCTGAGCGCGGCCTGCGGCCACACTTACGGCCAGCAGAAATGCTATTAAGGCGATCTTCTTCATTCGGTCCTGAACCTCACTACTGCACAACCGTGCGGGTGGCAACGAGCTTGTCGATCTCCGCGCACTGGTCCGGCGCGCCGGTTGGATCCGTGCCCCGCTCTCAGCATTGTAAATGGCCTGAGCGGGTTACGGCGGGTACGGGTACGACAGCGATTTTTTTCAAAATGTTCCTTGGCTATAGACGCATGCCGAGGCAAAGCGGCACTGGACGGGGCAGAAACCGCCGAAATGGCTCTTTATCCCGCCCGTTCCACATGAAAATAAAAAGGCGGTCCCTGCTTTATGGCCAGCTCCTTGAGGGTGTGGAGAAAGGCCTTGCCCGCGTAGGAAAGCGTGGCCTTGCGGCGATGTATCAGGCGCAGAACCCGGCGCATTTCCAGTTCGTCGACAGTGACCCGGACCAGGTGGCCGGCCTCCAGTTCGTGTGCCACGGTGAGATGGGGAACCAGCGCCACGCCGTTGCCCATGGCTACAAAGCGCTTGATGGCCTCGATGGTGGGCAGCTCGATGCCCATATTGAGCGGCGTACGGTAGCGCTGGAAGGCCTCAATCACCTTGCGACGCAGCGGCGAGGTCACATTATGGGCAACAAACAGCTCGCTGCCCAGGTCGTTGATGGAGACCCGATGGGCCTTGGCCAGGGGGTGCTGCGGGCCGACGATGAAGGCCAGGCTGTCAGCGTAGACGGCGATGGTGCGGAACTGCGCCGGATCGGGCCGGTAAGAAATGACTCCCAGCTCAAAGGTGCGCAGACTCAGCTCCTCGGGAATCCGCGAGGCCAGCATCCGCTGCACGGTCACGCTCACATGCGGAAATTCGCGGCGAAAGGCGTCGATGGCCGGCAGCAGGTACATGCAGGTGTACTCGTTGGCGGCCAGTTGCAGGTGGCCGCGTTCCAGGCTCTTCAGCTCGCCCATGGCACTGGAAGCCTCACGGCGCAGAGCCAGCAGCCGCAGTGCGTAGTCGCGCAGCAGCACTCCTGCCGCGGTCAGCGAGCCGTCGCGAGCCGCGCGATCGAACAGCGTCTCGCCCACCGACTCCTCCAGCTTGCGGATCACCTGGCTTACAGCCGGCTGCGTCCTGTGCATCCGCACCGCCGCGCGCGAGAAGCTCCGCTCCTCTGCCACGGCCAGAAACGTTTCCAGTTGATTCAGTTCCATATCAGTTGTTAATTCTCAGTTCTCAGTGGTCAATTCTCAGTTTCCAGTTGGCAGTGGTTTGCTGAGGGCCATCAGTAGTCAGTAAATCCAAGGGCGGGTACGAAGCTTGGGCGCGCGGCCGGATACTGACAACTGTAGTATAAGCAACTCTAATCGCTTCTACAAAAATTATAACTTTGCCTTATATGGCCCCCATGCGAGACACTAGATAAGTCAGACAAGAGTTTCCCCTGATAGGCGAGTTCATGAATTCAAACCATGTAGTCTTCTTCGACACCACCTTGCGCGACGGCGAGCAGTCTCCGGGCTGCAGCATGACCACGCAGGAAAAGCTCACCATGGCTCATGCCCTGGAAGATTTGGGCGTGGACATCATCGAGGCGGGCTTTGCCATGGCCTCGGAGGGCGACTTCGCGGCCATTGCCACAATTACCCAGGCCGTGCGCAAGCCGCGCATCGCGTCCCTGGCTCGCGCGAAGACCGAAGACATCGAGATGGCCGCGCGCGCCCTTCAGTTTGCTGACCGCGCCCGCATCCACGTGTTCCTGGCTTCGAGCGACCTGCATCTGGAATACAAGCTGAAGATCAGCCGCCAGGAAGCTCTCGAGCTCGCCGGAGAGTCGGTGCGGCTGGCGCGTTCGCTTGCCGACGACGTTGAGTTTTCGCCCGAGGACGCAACCCGCTCGGAACGGGACTTTCTTGTTGAGATGGTGCGCGTGGCCGTCGAAGCCGGCGCAACTACCATCAACATGCCCGACACGGTGGGCTACACCACCCCCGAAGAATACGGCCAGATGTTCCGCGAAGTGCGCGAGCGCATTCCCGCCATCGACGCACAAGGAATCGTGCTCTCCTCGCACTGCCATGACGACCTGGGACTGGCCGTGGCCAACTCACTAGCCGCCATCAACGCCGGCGCACGCCAGGTGGAGTGCACCATCAACGGCATAGGCGAACGTGCGGGCAACGCTGCGCTTGAAGAACTTGCTGCCGCTCTTTACGTGCGCGGCGATCGCTACGGCGTAACAACCTCAATCAAGCTTGATCAGCTCTATCCCACCAGCCAGGTGCTGGGCCAGATCATCACCTTCAAGCCCTCGCCCAACAAGGCCATCGTGGGCGACAACGCATTTGCTCACGAGTCCGGCATTCATCAGCACGGCATGTTAGCCAACCCGCTCTGCTACGAGATCATGACTCCCACGCTGGTGGGCGTTGCCAAAACGCACCTGGTGCTAGGCAAGCACTCCGGCCGCGCTGCCCTGCGCCATCGCCTTGAGCAAATGGGCTTCGCGCTCACCCGCGACGAGTTGCAACATGTCTACTACCGCTTTGTGGCCCTGGCGGACCGCAAGAAAAACATCTACGATCAAGACCTCGTCGGCCTGCTGCCCGACCAGATTCGCGAAAAGCGCCACGAGGCAGTCGCGGAACTCGACTGAACCTCACGGCTCATCGCCGTCTACTGACCACTGTTCACTGACCACTAAAGAGAGTGCGAATGAAGCTGAAGATTCTAGTTACGGCCGGCGACGGCATCGGCCCCGAAGTCACCAACGAAGCAGTTGCGGTGCTCAAGGAAGTAGCGGCAATTGGCGGTCATGCGCTCGAGTTCGACGCCAGGCGCATCGGCGGCGTGGCTATTGTGCAGGACGGCACGCCGCTACCTGAAGACACGCTTGACGCCGCGCTCAACTCCGATGCAGTTTTGCTGGGCGCGGTGGGCGGCAACGAATTCAATTCGCTGCCTCCGGACAAGCGGCCCGAGGCCGGTCTGCTGCAGATTCGCGCCGCGCTGGGTGGATTTGCCAACCTGCGGCCGGCATTCGCATTCAAGGAACTTGCGGTGAACAGCCCGCTGCGTCCCGAGATCGTCGAAGGCGCCGACATTCTCTTTGTCCGCGAACTGCTGGGTGGCCTTTATTTCGGCAAGCCTCGCGAATGGAATCGCACAGCAGGCGAAGCATGGAACACCATGCGCTACACGCGCGACGAAGTTGCCCGCGTGGCCCGCATCGCCTTCAAACTAGCGCAGGGCCGCCGCAAGAAGTTGACCAGCGTGGACAAGGCCAATGTGCTTGAAGTTTCGCAGCTCTGGCGCGCAACCGTGATCGAAGTAGCAGCGGAATTTCCGGACGTGACACTGGAGCATCAGTATGTCGATGCGATGGCCATGCACCTGATGAATCAGCCGCGCAGCTACGACGTGGTGCTGACGGAAAATTTGTTCGGCGATATTCTCAGCGACGAGTCCGCGGTAATTACAGGTTCGCTCGGCATGTTGCCCTCGGCCACCATCGGCGGCAAGGTTAATTTGTACGAACCGGTCCACGGCTCCGCGCCCGACATCGCCGGCAAGGGCCTTGCCAATCCGCTCGGCGCCATTCTCACCGCCGCGTTAGTTCTGCGCCACTCCGGCGGACTTGAGGCCGAGGCCGCCGCGATTGAAGCGTCAGTCCGCAAGGTACTGGAGCAAGGCTTCCGTACACCCGACCTGGCTCGCTCCAATCTTCAAGGATTCCCGGTACTCTCCACAAGAGAGATGGGAGCCAAGGTGCGCGAGACAGTAAAGGCGATGCTCGTCAACGCATAAAGCAGCTTCTAGCCACTAGCCTCTAGCTTCTAGCTAAAAGCGCTACTGCAGGCAACGGCGGAAGTGCAACAACAATCATCGGCAATCGTAAGAGCCGATAAATTTTCGACCAGCAAGAGACGAGCTAGAAGCTAGCAGCTAAGAGCTAAACAGGAGTTTCATGAGTATTGAACCAAAGACACTGTTTGAAAAGGTATGGGAACAGCATGTTGTCGTCGCGCCCGAAGGCGAGCCGACGCTGATCTACATCGACCTGCAGTTGTTGCACGAGGTCACGTCGCCGCAGGCGTTTGAAGGCCTCCGGCTCGCCAACCGCACGGTTCGCTGCCCCGATCGCTGCATCGCAACCGTGGACCACAACGTTCCCACAACCCTTGAAGGCCGGCTCAACATCGTTGACCAGATCGCGGCCACGCAGATTGCCACGCTGCGCAAAAACTGCGCCGAATTCGGCATTGAACTCTACGACGTCAACTCGCGCGAACAGGGAATTGTGCACGTGATCGGCCCCGAGTTGGGCATCACCAAGCCGGGTATGACCATCGTCTGTGGCGACTCGCACACCTCCACGCACGGCGCATTCGGCGCGTTGGCATTCGGCATCGGCACCAGCGAAGTCGAGCACGTTCTCGCGACGCAGACCCTGCCGCAGTCCAAGCCGCAAACGTTCCGCATTGCAGTCGAAGGCGAGCTGCCGCGCGGCGTTACGGCCAAGGACATCATCCTCGCCATCATCGGCAAGATCGGCACCGACGGCGCCACCGGTTGTGTGATTGAATACGCCGGCGCCGCCATCCGCGCGCTCTCGATGGAAGGCCGTATGACGATTTGCAACATGAGCATCGAGGCTGGCGCGCGCGCAGGCATGATCGCTCCCGATGCGACGACCTTCGCATACTTGAAGGGCCGTCGCTTCTCGCCGAAAGGCGCGGCCTGGGACAAAGCGGTCAGCGAGTGGAGCAAGCTACCCACCGATCCCGGCGCCAAATTCGATCGCGAGCTGGTCATCGACGCCGCCACGCTTGTTCCTTATGTAAGTTGGGGCACGAGTCCCGGTATGGTTGCACCCGTCACTGCCAACGTACCCGACCCCGCCGCCACTGCCAACGAGCTCGACCGCAAGTCTTTTGAGCGCGCTCTTGAATACATGGATCTCAAAGCAGGCACGCCGCTTGAAGAGGTCACCATCGATCGCGTGTTCATCGGCTCCTGCACTAACGGCCGCCTTGAAGATCTGCGCGCCGCAGCCCGCATCGCCGCTGGATACAAGGTCTCCAGCCACGTCGGCGCCATGGTCGTGCCCGGCTCTCAGGCCGTCAAGGCCGCGGCAGAAGCTGAAGGTCTGGACCGCATCTTCAAGGAGGCCGGCTTCGATTGGCGCGAGCCCGGTTGCTCCATGTGCCTGGGCATGAACCCCGACATTCTCTCGCCGGGCGAACGCTGCGCCTCCACCAGCAACCGCAACTTCGAAGGCCGCCAGGGACGCGGAGGACGCACGCACCTAGTCTCGCCGGAGATGGCCGCCGCAGCCGCCATTGCCGGTCACTTCGTCGACATTCGCAACTGGACAGTCCGTGAAGAGGTGAAAGCTTAATGGAACCCTTTCGCACACTAACATCGCTGGCCGCGCCACTCGACCGTACCAACGTCGACACCGACCAGATCATTCCCAAGCAGTTTTTGAAGCGCATTGAGCGCACCGGCTACGGTGATTTCCTGTTCTTCGACTGGCGGCGCACGGCTTCCGGCGATCCTGACCCGTCTTTCGAGTTGAACGATCCGCGCTACAAGGGCGCTCAAATACTCATCGCCGGCAAGAACTTTGCCTGCGGCTCCAGCCGCGAACATGCGGCCTGGGCACTCTCCGATTATGGCTTCCGCGCCGTCATCGCGCCTACATTCGCCGACATCTTCTTTTCGAATGCCGGCAAGAACGGCATCGTCCTCGTCCGTCTCAGCGAAGAACAAGTCGCCGAGCTTCTCAATAATGCGAAGACGATTCCCAACTACCAACTCACTGTCTCCCTCGAAGCGCAGACAGTGACCGACGGCCGCGGCTTCAGCGCGACCTTTGAAGTCGATCCCTTCCGCAAGTTCTGCCTGCTCGAAGGCCTCGATGACATCGGCCTAACCCTGCGCCACGCAGCCGCGCTCGACACGTTTGAAGCAAAGCACAACGAAGCAAGCTGGCTCAAAGCAAAATGAGCGGGTGCCCAGGTCTCGATTCTGAGATCTGGGATACCGAGCAGCAAAGAAGCATCATTCAACCGCCGCACAAACAAGCTAGCAGCTAAAAGCTGATAGCTAGTGAACGAAGAGAGCAAATGACCATCGAAGGCAAGCGCCAAAGCATTCCGTTGACCGAGGGACCCAGCCGCGCGGCCGCGCGCTCTTATCTGCGCGGCTCCGGCTTCGCGAAAGACGACCTGCACAAGCCGATCATCGGCATCGCCAATACATGGACCGAGATCGGCACCTGCAACGTCCATCTCCGCGAAGTAGCCGAGGCCCTGAAAGAAGGCATTCGCGAAGCAGGCGGCACGCCGATGGAGTTCAACACCGTCACCATCTCCGACGGCATCACCATGGGCACGCAGGGCATGAAGGCCTCCCTCGTTTCGCGTGAAGTTATCGCCGACTCCATCGAACTCGTCGCGCGCGGCAACCTCTTCGACGGCCTGGTCGGCATCGGCGGCTGCGACAAAAATATGCCCGGTATCATCATGGCTCTCTGCCGGCTCGACATTCCCGGCATGATGCTCTACGGCGGATCAATCGCACCCGGCAAATTGAATGGCGTCGACATTACCATTCAGAATGTCTTTGAAGGCATCGGCTCATACGCCGCCGGCAAAATCGACGACGCAGGACTCGAAGCTCTCGAAGCCAACGCCTGTCCTGGCGCAGGTGCATGCGGCGGCCAGTTCACCGCCAACACCATGGCCATGAGCGGCGAGATTCTTGGCATCTCGCCGATTTATCTCTCCGGCGTTCCCGCCACATCGAAAGACAAGCAAGCTGCTACGCGCGAGGCCGGCCGCATCCTCATGGATGCAGTCCGCGCCAATCGTCGCCCCTCGCAGATCATCACACGCAAATCGATCGAGAACACCATCGCCAGCGTAGCCGCCAGCGGTGGCTCAACCAACGCGGTCCTGCACTTGCTGGCTATCGCCCGCGAAATGGGCATTGCACTTTCCATCGACGATTTCGACATCATCTCCAAGCGCACGCCGTACATCTGCGATCTCACGCCGGCCGGCAAATACGTAGCTTCCGACTACCAGGCTGCGGGTGGCTCGCGTCTGTTGGCCAAGCGGCTTATTGACGCCGGCCACGCCGACGGCTCCACGCTCACCGTCAGCGGCAAGACGCTGGCCCAGGAAGCCGCGCTCGCCAAAGAGACGCCGGGGCAGGTTGTGATTCACACCTTCGAGAAGCCGATCAAGCCCAATGGCGGCCTGGTGATTCTCAAAGGCAATCTCGCCCCCGAGGGCTGCGTGATGAAGATTGCTGCGGCCAATCGCATGGAGCATCGCGGCCCGGCTCGCGTCTTCGATACCGAAGAGGCATGCTTTGAAGCAGTGCAGACCGGCAAGATCAAGCCGAACGACGTGCTCGTTATCCGCTATGAGGGCCCCAAGGGCGGTCCGGGCATGAGAGAGATGTTGCAGGTCACCGCGGCCATCTCGTCGAATGCCGAGTTGAGTGCGCACGTCGCTCTGTTGACCGACGGCCGCTTCAGTGGCGCAACGCGCGGCTTCACCGCCGGCCACGTTGCCCCCGAAGCTTTTGTCGGCGGGCCCATCGCGGCCGTCCGCGAGGGCGACATCATTTCCTTCGACATTCCCAATCGCAAGTTGAATGTCGAGATCAGCGACGCAGAGATGGCGGCGCGACTCAAAGGTTTCAAACCGCCGGCTCTTCGCTGGCCCCAAGGCGTCTTCCGCAAATATGTGGATCGCGTCAGCTCCGCTTCTGAGGGAGCAACGACGTAAAAGCAGCTTCTAGCTGCTAGCTTCTAGCCTCTAGCTAAAGGCGTAAAGCTAGCAGTGAATAACTGAAAGAAGGGCCGCTTTAGTCTGAAGAAGTGCATTGGCGGTTCACTTTAAGGGACCGGAAACAAGTCGGCTGTACTTGAAAACGAGCTAGAGGCTAGAAGCTAGCAGCTAACAAGGAGCTTTTATGGGAACTAAATCAAATGCGAACGCAAAGGCACCGGAAACGAATGCTCACCTCACCACGCCTACCCGCCTAACCGGCGCTGAGATTCTGTGGGCCACGTTGGTAGGCGAGGGCGTCACTAACGTCTTCGGTTATCCCGGCGGCGCCATTCTGCCCGCTTACGACGCGCTGCGCAAGTTTCCCATTCACCATGTGCTGGTGCGCCACGAGCAAGGCGCCGCACACATGGCCGACGGCTACGCTCGCGCATCGGGCAAAGTGGGCGTGTGCATCGCCACCAGCGGTCCCGGCGCAACCAACCTGGTCACCGGCATTGCCACTGCCATGCTGGACTCGATTCCCATTGTCTGCATCACCGGCAACGTCTCCAGCAAAGTGCTGGGCACCGACGCGTTTCAGGAAGTCGACATCACCGGCATCACTCTGCCCGTCACCAAGCACAACTTCCTCGTCAGCCGCACTGAGGATCTTGCGAAGGTGCTGCGCCAGGCCTTCCAGATTGCGAAATCCGGCCGTCCCGGTCCAGTGCTGGTCGACATCACAAAGGATGCGCAGCAGGGCACGGCAATCTTCGACTTCGAAGCAGCCAAGCCAAAGCCCTATCGCCCGCACCCCATGCTGCACGTCGAAGACAGCGGTCTCGCGCATGCAGCCGAATTGATCCGCAACGCCAAGCGCCCAGTGATCCTGGCCGGTCACGGCGTCTCGGAATCCGGTGCCATGGAGCAGGTACGCACACTCGCCGAGCGCGCGCAGATTCCCGTGGCCCTTACGCTGCTTGGTCTCGGAGCCTTTCCCGCTTCGCATGTCCTCAACATGGGCATGATGGGCATGCATGGCGAGGCCTGGGTCAACCATGCAATTCAGGAAGCCGATCTGCTCATCGCCTGCGGAATGCGCTTCGACGATCGCGTGACCGGAACCACTGCGACCTATGCGCTGAAGGCCAAAAAGATTCATATCGAAGTGGACCCCGCCGAGATCAACAAGAACGTTAAAGTCGATGTGGCCCTGGTCGGCGATCTTCGGGAAGTGTTGGAGCAGTTGCTGCCTCGCATCGCGGGCCGCGGCGGCTCCGCGTGGATCAAGTCGATTGAGGCCAGCAAGGGTGCAGTAGCCGTGCGCGACATCAAGAATCTGCCCGACTCAGGCCACCTTTATGCGGCTCACGTTATGCACGACCTGTGGCGCGCTACCGGCGGCAATGCAATCGTAGCCACCGACGTAGGCCAGCACCAGATGTGGGAGGCGCAGTACTTCCACCACGAGCATCCGCGGACGCTGGTCACCTCTGGCGGCCTTGGAACCATGGGCTTCGCACTGCCCGCGGCCATCGGCGCAAAGTTCGCTCGCCCTGATGCGGAGGTCTGGGTCATCGCCGGCGACGGCGGCTTCCAGATGACCGCAGCCGAGCTCTCCACCATCGTGCAGGAAAAAATCAAGATCAACATTGCCATCATTAACAACGGCTATCTGGGCATGGTTCGCCAGTGGCAGGAGTTTTTCTACGAGAGCAACTACGAGGCCACGCCGCTCGTGAGTCCCGACTTCGTCAAGCTGGCCGATGCGCACGGAATCGCTGGACGCACGGTTCGCACTCGCGCGGATGTTGCCTCTGCCGTTGAAGAAGCCCGCAACGCCAAGGGCGCATACCTGCTCAACTTCATGGTCGAAAAGGAAGATTCGGTCTACCCGATGATTCCCGCCGGCAGCGCGCTGCACGAGATGATCCGCCGCCCCGAGAAGGATCCGCTGCTCGAGTCCCCGGACGACCTTTAAAGCAGCCAGAATTTAGGAGCTAGTTCATGTTGCACACATTCGTAGCTTACGTTGAAGACTTGCCGGGCGTGCTCACGCGCGTCGCCTCGCTCTTCCGCCGCCTGAACATCAATATCAACTCGCTTACCGTGGGGCGCAGTGAGCGCGCGGGCCTGTCGCGGCTCACGCTGGTCTGCGAGGCCTCCTCCGAGGCTGGCCATCGCATCCGCGCCAGCCTGTTTAAACTGGAAAATGTTGTCGATGTGGACGACATCGCCCAGGCGCCGTCGGTTACACGCGAACTGGCGCTCATCAAGGTGGCAGCCACGCCAAGCAGCCGTTCGGGAATATTCGACCTGGTCGAAGTCTTTCGCGCCCGCATCGTCGACCTCACCTCGGAGTCGCTGATGATCGAGATGACCGGCGTCGAAAGCAAGATCGAAGGCCTTATCGAAGTACTCCGCGAAGACGAAGGCCGCATTCTCGAAATCTGCCGCAGCGGCAAGATGACCATGCGCCGCGGCCAGCACACCAGCGGCGTGCTCCGGGCCATGGACGCCCTGGAAGCCGAACAGGCCGATGAAGTTGCGGAAGACAAAACGGCGGTCGAGCCGAAATCTTAACGTGCTGCCGTCCTGTGCTTTCCGAATGTTGTCATCCTGAGCGAAGCGCAGCGAAGTCGAAGGA
Source organism: Occallatibacter sp. (assembly GCA_035945795.1). Lineage (GTDB taxonomy): Bacteria > Acidobacteriota > Terriglobia > Terriglobales > Acidobacteriaceae > Telmatobacter. The sequence goes on along the minus strand of DASYZU010000127.1, from coordinate 53,661 downwards.
CCTGGGTTGCTTTTCGGTCAAATGGAAATCGAGCAACTCAAGATAGTGGGCCCCCAAAATACAGCCCACTCCACTGAATCTCAACTAAAAAAGGAAAACCGAGAAAATCATGGCTACGACTTACTACGATCACGACGCAGACCTCTCCCTCATCCAGGCGAAAAAGGTGGCCATCATCGGCTACGGCTCCCAGGGGCATGCCCATGCTCTTAACCTCAAGGATTCCGGCGTCCAGGTAAAAGTTGGCCTGGCTGCTACATCCAAGTCCATCGCCAAGGCGCAGAAAGCCGGCCTTGAAGTCGTAACCGTCGCAGAGGCCACAAAATGGGGAGACGTGGTCATGGTTCTGGTTCCAGATCAGACTGCGGCCAAACTGTATGCGGAGGAGATTGGACCGAACCTGAGCGCAGGAAAGCTGCTCATGTTTGCGCACGGATTCAACATTCATTTCAAGACGATCGTTCCCGCTGCAGGCATCGATGTGGGCATGGCCGCGCCCAAGGCTCCCGGCCATCGCGTGCGCGAAGTCTTCACTGAAGGTGGCGGCGTCCCCGGCCTCATCGCTGTCCACCAAGATGCGACCGGCAAGGCCCACGCGCTTTGCCTCAGCTATCTCAAGGGCATCGGCTGCACCCGCGCCGGAGTGCTCGAAACCACGTTCAAGGAAGAGACCGAGACCGATCTCTTCGGCGAGCAGGCTGTGCTCTGCGGCGGCGTCAGCGCCCTCATCAAGGCGGGCTACGAAACCCTTACCGAAGCAGGCTATCAGCCCGAGAGCGCCTACTTCGAAGTGCTGCACGAACTCAAGCTGATTGTCGATCTCATCTATCGCGGCGGTCTGGCTTACATGCGTTACTCCATCTCCGACACCGCCGAGTGGGGCGACTACGTCAGCGGCCCGCGCGTCATCAACACGGAAAGCAAGAAAGCAATGAAGCAGATCCTCACCGAAATCCAGGACGGCACCTTTGCGAAGCGGTTCCTCGCCGACCAGAACTCCGGCCGCAAGGAGTTCATGGCCTTCCGCGAAGCCGAAGCCAAGCACCCCATCGAGATCGTCGGCAAGCAGCTCCGCGCCGCCATGCCCTTTCTCGATCCCGTCACCGTGGAAGAAGTCGCAAAGAACCGGTAAGCTTGGTTCCAAATCAAAAACGCCGGACGGCATGGATGCCGTCCGGCGTTTTCGTTTACCGCTTCCATCAACGTTTCCACGACCGCTCGATCTCTTCCAGCGACCGCCCCCGCGTTTCCGGTAGCCTGAAAAAGAAAACAACCGCAACCGCGCAGACGCTCGCATAGACCGCGAACGCACCCGCCGCAGTCAGAGCTCGAATCAGCGTGAGGAATGAGTTCGACACCAGGATGCAACTTGCCCACAGCACCGAAGTCGCGATCGACATCGCGCGCCCGCGGATGTTGGTGGGAAAAATTTCCGCAATATAAAGCCATGCGCCGGGCCCAAGGCCGGTGGCGAAGGCCGCTACGTAGAGCATGGTGCTGCCGACGATCAACGCAAAGTGGGCTTGCGTGCGGTGAAATTCAAACACCAGCAACAGCAGCGCCGCGAGCATGACGGAGGCCGAGCTGCCCAGCAGGATACGGCGCCCGATGCGGTCCATCACCGCCAGCGCAACCAGAGTGAAAACAAGATTCGTAACGCCGATCAACACGTTGGCAGCAAACGCTCGCTGGTCACTGCCGCTATTTCCGTGTGCGACAAAGAGCATCGACCCGTAGTAGAGCACCGTGTTGATACCGGTCATTTGCTGCAACGCAGCCACCACGACGGCAAGCACCAGCGGCCGCCGCATGCGCCTCAGCCATCCGGGCGGGGGCTCCTCCTCGGCAATCGCAGTCGTAATCTCGCGTATCGTTTCCTCGGAGTGAGCGTCGCCGCCAATGGCGCACAGGGCCGCGCCGGCCTCTTCCATGCGGTGCTGCTGAATGAGCCAGCGTGGGCTCTCGGGAACGAATCGCAGGTACACGATAAAAGCGATTGCTGGCAGGGCTGCAGAGCCGAACATCCAGCGCCAGGCCGCAGCGCCGGTAAACGAGAACGCCCAGTTCGTGCAGTAGGCAACCAGGATACCGGAGACGATTGCGGTCTGGTTCAACGTCACAATGCTGCCGCGCTTCTCCCGCGGCGAAACTTCGGCGAGATACAGGGGCGCAATCGTGGAGGCCAGCCCGATACCGAGTCCGCCGAGGAAGCGCGCGATGAGAAACTCCACGATTGTGTGAGGCACAGCGGCGAAAATTGCGGAGATAAGAAACAGCACGCCGCTAAGGCGAAGGATGGAGCGGCGCCCGTAGCGGTCGCTCAACGAGCCGGCGGCCATGGCTCCAAAGAGGCAGCCGTAGAGGAGGCTGCTGGCGGCCACCTCCACCTGAATTTCCGCCAACGCAAAGTGAGCGCGCAGAGAGAGCAGTGCGCCGTTGATGACGGCAGTGTCGAAGCCGAACAGCAAGCCGGAAATTGCGCCGGTGAGCGCGATGCGATAGATTGAGCCGGCGCTGGAGGCAGTTTGAGCAGACAATTTGCGAGAATCTCCTGCGGGCTAGTGATATGGCCGCATGAATTTGTGCTTCGCAGTTGAAGTTCGTGCTGCCCCAGGTCCCAAAATCGGGACGCTGGGGCACCCAGCATTGGTACAAAAATAAACGGCAAGAACCTAGAGTGCCTGGCTCCAAATACTGGCGGACAGTGCACCTCATTTGAATGCCCCGCGCCACGCAATGTCAATTCACCCCAATCCATGAGCCAATCTGCTGTTTCAGAGCCAGGGCAAGCTGCATTTTTGCCCATGACCTTGGCGTCAGCTATGATTTGTGGCAATGGAAACAAGTGAAAGCCAAGACACGCTGCGGTCGTCCGAGTCGATTCGTCGTGAACATCAGACTGGTTCGATGAGTCAAGAAGCGCGAACCGCGCGGGCCTCAAACTACGACAAGGTACCTACGATCCAGGTGTCGGACGACGACTCCGCATGCAGCATCGGCTGGGCAGCGATTGCGCAGGAGTTGAGGAAGCGGATAACCGGCAGCGAGCGCAAAGTGATCGTAGTGGAGTGTTATCCGGGCGTGGATGTGGAGGAGGTCCGTGCCGGACTCGCCGGATTATTTGCCGATGACGTGACGGCAATCTCTGCCGAGCGCGCGCTCAAATTTCCCGGCGAGTTAGCTGTGCTTCTTGCTCCTTGGCTGGGCGACGATCCCGTGTTTGGCAGGATGAAAGAGTGGAGGCTAGCCTCATTCTTCGATTCCGATAGGACCGCGCAGATACGCTGCGAAATGGCGAAAGCTGGCGGCGCGGTATTACTGTATGGAACCGGCGCGTCTTACTTAGCCAGGCAATGGGACTTGCTGGTCTATTGCGATGTAACGCGGTGGGAGATACAGCAGCGCCAGCGCGCGCATCGTGTCGGCAATCTCGGCACCGATAACTCGTCAGCCTCGCCTGCGGAGTTATACAAGCGGTCCTACTTCGTCGACTGGCGCGCGGCAGACGCGGAGAAGCATCACCTGCATTCCGCAATTGATTTCTATATCGACACCAACATTGCCCACAGACCAGCGATGATTTCTGGGAGGAGCTATCGCGGAGCATTGGCAATGGCAGTTCGGCGTCCCTTTCGTGTCGTCCCATTCTTTGACCCCGGCCCCTGGGGCGGGGAGTGGATGCGTAGGCACTTCGATCTTCCGAAAGACGCACCCAACTTCGCCTGGTGTTTCGATTGCGTTCCTGAAGAGAACAGCGTTCGCTTCGGCTTCGGCGACAGAGTTATTGAAGCGCCTTCGCTGGCATTGGTGCATGAGCACCCACAAGAGTTACTCGGAACCGAGATCCTAAGTCGCTTCGGCGCCGAGTTTCCCATACGCTTCGACTTTCTCGACACTGTAGAGGGCGGTAACTTATCGCTGCAGGTTCATCCATTGCGGAGTTACATAACTGAGCACTTCGGAATGGCGTACACGCAGGATGAGAGTTACTATCTGCTCGACGCGGGGCCGGATGCGTTTGTATATCTAGGTCTTAAGCCGGAAATCGATCGAAGCCGGATGGAACAGGAACTTGAAGAAGCGCAGACAGGAGGGCCGCCGTTTGCAGCCGAGAAGTATGTGAACGCGTGGCCTGCGAAGAAGCACGATCATTTCTCGATTCCCGCCGGAACCATTCACTGCTCTGGCAGGAACAGCATGGTGTTGGAGATCAGCGCGACTCCGTATATCTTCACCTTCAAGCTGTGGGATTGGGCGCGGCTTGGATTGAATGACCTGCCCCGGCCAATCCACCTGAAACACGGCCTCGCCAATATCCAATGGAATCGCGACCGGGAGTGGGTCGCAAAAAACCTGGTGAGCCCGGTGCGCGAGATTGCGTGTGGTGAAGGTTGGCGCGAAGAGGCAACCGGCCTGCACGAGCTTGAGTTTCTGGAGACACGACGGCACTGGTTCACCGTGCCGGTCGAGCACGACACCGCGGGCACGCTGAATGTGCTGAACCTGGTCGAGGGCGAAGAGGTCGTCGTAGAGAGCCCGAAGAATGCCTTCGCGCCCTTCGTCGTGCACTATGCGGAGACATTTATTGTGCCCGCGTGGGTGGGACGATACAGAATCTCGCCGGCAAAAAATGTGAACAAGCCGCTGGCAACCATCAAGGCCTTTGTGCGAAGTGAAAGATAAAGCGCGCGAAGAATAGCCTGAGTCCCGCGTTAGGCAAGGTATTCGGCAAGGAGCAGAAAGATGAAAGCACTGAGATCAATTCTCTGCGTAATCTGCTGCATAGTAGTCTGGCCACTCGCAACGAGGGCTCAAACCGCGCATCGGACCACTCTTTCCCTCGACGGCACGTGGGATGTAGCGGACACCGTCGGCGGCGATCAGGTTCCCTCGGCCTACCATCACACGGCGCCAGTCCCGGGGCTGGCGCACTCAGCGGTTCCGGCCTTTGCCGATGTGGACCAGTACCAGACCCGCCAACTGCTGTCGAACCTGGTGCGTCAGGGCCGCTACAGTCAGGCGGATTATGACAAGCTTGGCGACGCGCGCGGCATCTCGCACCAGCAGCGCAACTACTTCTGGTACCGGAAGACGTTTAAAGCTCCCGTGCAGGCCGCGGTCGCTCTGCTCAAGGTGAACAAGGCACAGTTCAGCACGGTTGTATACCTGAATGGCACGCGCATCGGCGAGCACGATCCATGTTTTACCGCCGCGTATTTCGACGTGACGCACGCCATTCGCTGGGGCGCGCGGAATGAGTTGGTGATTCGCATCGGAGCGCATCCGGGAGTGCTGCCCGCCAACGTTTCGCAGGGAACGGATTTTGAAAAGAACCGCTGGACGCCGGGCATTTACGATGACGTGACCCTGTTGGCGATGAATAATCCTGTCATCTTCACTGTCCAGGTGGCGCCGCAACTGGCAAGTTCGAGTGCCCTGATTCAAACGGTCCTTCACAATTATTCCGAACGCGCTGTAACAACCGAAGTCAGGCAACAGGCGTTCGAGTGGAAGTCGCGCACGGTGGCCTCGCAGAAAATTACAGCGCAGGTTGAAGTGCCCGCCAGCGGCGAGAAAACCGTGACGCAGATGGTTCCGATTCCCAAGGCGCACCTGTGGAGTCCCGAAATCCCGTTTCTCTACCAGATCGCGACCAGCACAGCCGGCGACGACACAACAACGCGCTTCGGAATGCGGGAGTTCCGCTTCGACACGGCGACGCAGCGTGCGTACCTGAACGGGCGGCCTTACTTTCTGCGCGGATCGAACATCACGCTGCATCGCTTTTTCGAAGACCCGGAGGGCGGTACTCTGCCATGGGATGAAGCCTGGCTGCACCGGCTGCTTGTTGTGATCCCGAAGCATATGCACTGGAACGCCTTCCGCTTCTGCATCGGCCCGGTGCCGGATCGCTGGCTTGAAATCGCCGATGAGAACGGCTTGCTCATCCAGAATGAATACATGGTGTGGACCGGCCATCCAAGCTGGGCAGGCAGCTTCCACGCCGCCTACGACACAAAGGAGATGATCGGCGAGTACAGCGAGTGGATGCGCGACAACTGGAATCATCCCAGCGTGGCCATCTGGGATGCGACCAACGAAAGCTGGCTGCCAGAGTTCTCGAGTACGATTATTCCCGCCGTGCGCGGGTTAGACCTGTCACATCGGCCGTGGGAGAACAGCTACAACGCGCCTGCCGGCATCGACGATCCCGTCGAGGACCACCAGTATCTGTTCTATGGAACGGCAATGAACGACCCGCAGCCAGGGCGTCACGAGTTCCAAATGGCTGACCTCGAATCGATGATGGGTCCTGCGCCGAGCGGCTCCACAAGCAAATCCGCGCACGCAATGATTCTCAACGAGTACGGCTGGCTGTGGCTCAATCGCGATGGCTCGCCGACGCTGCTGACTGGGAAGCTGTATCCTCGCCTGCTGGGCGACCGCAACACAACGGAGAACCGCTTTGCGTTGCAGGCCTATTTGCTGGGCGGAGAGACGGAGTTCTGGCGGGCCTACCGGCGCTATGCGGGCGTGCTGCACTTTGTCTATCTAACGGCGAGCGATCCCAAGGCGTTCACCTCCGACCACTTCGTCGATTTGAAGAATCTCAAGCTGGAACCGCACTTCGAAAAGGCAATGGTACAGGCCTTCAATCCGCTGGGTGTGTATCTGAATTTCTGGGAGCCATCGCTGAATGCCGGCGAACCGCATGACTATACGGTTGCGATGGTCAACGACGAGGACCGTCCCCGTACCGGCAAGCTGCGGCTGGTTTTCACGGATGCTGCTGGCAAGGAGTCCACTGCCGCAGAGACGCCGTTCTTGCTGGCGCCGCTCGGAGCGCAATCGTACACTTTGACGCTACGAACACCGGCAGAGCCCGGCGCCCACTCGCTCCAGGCTATCGCCGCGGCTGCGGACGACAGCGCGCATCCCACTATTTCGCACCGCGATGTTGTCGTGCGGGATTCCGCGTCCAAAAATTGATGGCATCCGGGCGCCGCATGGAAGGGAAAAGGATAGATAAAGGAGGTGGATGAGAGCGAAGTATGCTTCCACAGCCGCACCCAAGGGGTACCTGGCCCCGGCCCTGTAGAATCAAGCTGAAAACCCGCCTCATTCCGGCATGGGAGGCTCCTTGCTTTACTGGCTGCTTTACGAAAAGCTGTTTCCGTTCTTTCACCCTTTCCGGATCTTCCGCTATCTCACGTTTCGTACTGCCTTCGCCTCTTTGACGGCGCTGATGATCGCGCTGTTCATCGGGCCTTACGTAATTCAGAAGCTGCGCGAATTCCAGATCGGCCAGTATGTTCGCGAAGACGGGCCGCAGTCGCACCTGAAGAAGACGGGCACGCCCACCATGGGCGGCGTACTCATCTGCATCGCAATTTTGCTGCCAACGGTGCTTTGGTCTGATCCGGCAAATCCCCTGGTCTGGATCGCGGTTTTCGCGACGCTTGTATTCGGGGCTATCGGCTTTGCCGACGATTACATCAAGGTGATCAAGCGGCGCAGCCTGGGGCTGACGGCGCGAGCCAAACTCGTCTGGCAGGGGCTTGCAGCGGCTACTGTTGCGGTGGCGCTGGTGGTGTTGTCGCAGTTCAGGATGTTTTCCACGCAATTGACAGTGCCATTTATCAAGAGCTGGCGCCCCGGCCTTCTCTGGCATTGGCCTACTACTGTTCCGCATCTGGGCTTCCTCGCGTTCCTGCCGTTCGTCATCTTTGTCGTCTTTGTACTCGTAGGTTCTTCCAATGCCGTGAATCTAACCGACGGCCTGGACGGGCTGGCTATTGGCTCCACGATCATCGCCGCCGGCGCGCTCACCGTGCTTACCTACGTCAGCGGCAATGTGGTTTTTGCCGACTACCTGGAACTGCAGCACATGCCCAAAGTGGCAGAGCTCACCGTGTTCTGCGGGTCGATGGTAGGCGCTTCCATCGGCTTTCTCTGGTATAACGCCCACCCGGCTGAGATCTTCATGGGCGATGTAGGCTCGCTGGCCTTGGGCGGCGCCATCGGCACAATCGCAATTATCATCCGCCAGGAACTGCTTCTGCCGTTCATCGGCGGCATTTTCATCATCGAGGCGCTCTCCGTGGTGCTGCAGGTAGGCAGCTACAAACTGCGCAACGGAAAGCGTATCTTCAAAATGGCGCCTCTGCATCATCACTTCGAGCAGATAGGATGGAGTGAATCCAAAATCATTGTTCGCTTCTGGATTGGCGCCCTGGTGTTTGCACTGTTTGCACTCACCACGCTCAAACTGCGTTAGACAAAACCCACGCGAAGCCCCGCGCGGTGCACAATAGAGAGGCCACTCAAGTCTCGGGACAGGTCCGAATGATGGAACTCAAAGGGAAAAAAGTCTTGGTTGTGGGACTGGGAAAGTCCGGTCTGGCAGCGGCCCTGTTTTTGCGCCGCAGGGGTGCGCACGTCACCGTCTCAGATGTGCGCAGCGCAGAAGCGCTGGCCAAGGATATTCCTGCGCTCCTCGAAGAGGGCATCATGGTGGAAGCCGGCGGCCACGGCCTGCTCACCTTCCGGCGCCAGGACTTGATCGTGGTCAGCCCCGGCGTTCCCCTGGACACGCCGGAGCTGGTACAGGTAAAAAGCTTTGGACTGCCGGTCATCGGCGAGCTCGAACTGGCCGCGCGTTTTCTCGAGGGCAAGATGGTGGCCATTACCGGCTCCAACGGAAAAACCACCACCACGGCTCTGCTGGGCGAAATTCTCAAGGACTCCGGCGTTCCCACCCTTGTCTGCGGCAACATCGGCGTGCCTGTGGTGGGACTCATCGATGAAAGCACTCCCGAAACCTGGTCGGTGATCGAGGTATCCAGCTTCCAGCTTGAAAGCACCGTCGAGTTCCGCCCCAACATTGCCGTCATCCTGAACATTACGCCCGACCATCTTGACCGGCACGGCAGCTTCGAGAACTACGCCCAGGCCAAGGAGCGGATTTTTGCCAAGCAGGACCAAAACGACTACGTGGTGCTGAACGCCGACAATGCACCTGCCGCCCAAGCCGCTAGCCGTTCCTCCGCCAGGGTCTACTGGTTTTCAGTCGAGCACGCAGTCGAGCAGGGCGCCTGGCTTGAAGATGGATTCGTGGTCTACCGTGGCGCAAAGGACGCTGCCGTCGAGCAGGTGATGCCGCTGACAGAAATCCCGCTGAAGGGCACCCACAATGTTGAGAACGTGTTGGCCGCGGTCGTTTCAGCCCGGCTGGCCGGCGTACCAGCGGAGATAATTCGCCGTGCCATCGAAAAATTCCAGGCCGTCGAGCACCGGCTCGAGTACGTGGCCACGGTCAACGGCGTCGAGTTTTACAACGACTCCAAGGCCACCAACGTGGACGCCACGGCCAAGGCTGTTGCCGCCTTCTCCTCCGGTGTTCACCTCATTCTGGGCGGCAAGGACAAAGGCTCAGACTACACACTCCTTACCCCATTGCTGCGTGAGCGCGTGAGCGCGGTGTACACCATCGGCTCCGCAGCGGCCAAGATCGAGTCGCAATTGCGCGGCGTCGTCTCCCTCCACTCTTGCGAAACGCTGGAAAAGGCGGTGAGCGCCGCTGTCAGCGCTGCGCGTCCCGGTCACGTGGTACTGCTGGCGCCGGCCTGCTCCAGCTACGACCAGTTCGAAAACTACGAGCATCGTGGCCGCGTCTTCAAGGAACTCGTAAGCGAACAGCGGGGTTGGAAAGCATGGCAGCCCGCGTAGGCGTTGACAAGTGGATGTTCTTCACCACACTGGTCCTGGTCGTGGTGGGGCTGGCAATGGTGTTTTCAGCGTCGGCGGTGGTGGCTGAGGCGCGTTATCACTCCGAATTTACCGACCTGGGCAGGCAGGCCCTCTGGGCATTGGGCGGCGTACTGGCCATGCTGGTCCTCATGCACATCGATTACAGCGTGTACAACTCACCACGCTTTATCTATCCGGCCCTATGCGTCACCACGCTGCTGCTCGTCCTGGTGTACTTTGTTCCTGGCTCGCACAACACCCATCGTTGGATTCGTTTCGGCGGGCACTTCACCTTGCAGCCCTCGGAGATCGCCAAGTCGGTGCTTGTTCTATTTCTCGCCTGGTTCCTGCATTCCCGCCTCGACGCCATGCGGGACTGGAAACACACCCTGCTGCGGGCCGCCGTCATGCCCGTGGTTTTCATCCTCCTAATCGTTAAGCAGCCCGATCTGGGCACGGCCCTGGTTCTGGCCGGCGTCACCGCCATGATGCTGGTGCTGGCGGGCATGGAGTGGAAATACCTTTTTGCCGGAGTGTGCGCAGCTTTGCCGGGCCTCGTCGCGCTGCTTTTCATGGTTGCCTGGCGCCGCCAGCGAATGCTCGTCTTCTTGCACCCGGACTCCGACCCCATGGGCGCAGGCTTTCATATCAACCAGTCGCTTATTGCGGTAGGCACAGGCGGCTTCACCGGTCGCGGCTACATGGAGGGCATGCAAAAGCTGTTCTACCTGCCCGAGGCCTCCACCGACTTCATTTTTGCCAACATTGCCGAGGAGTTGGGCTTCATCGGAGCCATTTGCGTCGTAATTCTCTTCGCCGTATTCGGCTGGCGCGGCTTGCGCACCGCATTTCGTTCCCAGGATCCGTTTGCCCGCCTGGTTGCATTCGGCATCACGACCAGCATCCTGCTGCAGGCATTTTTCAACATCAGCGTGGTGCTGTCTTTGGTGCCCACCAAGGGCATTCCGCTGCCATTAATATCTTCTGGCGGGACCTCTCTGTTCTGTACTTTGGCCAGTATTGGCGTCCTGCTCAACATTTCAAGAAAAGTTGATTGAGCAAAACAATTTCGGGAACAGCAGGAAGGTTTTTTATCTTCAGATTGCAGGACTCAAGTAAGAGAGCCCCGGCGGATTTGACTATGGTAATCTACGCTGGTTCGCTAGGGCCTGTTAACACTACTCAGGCGCCATCCGCCTGAGTAGTGTTAACAGGCCCTAGCGAATGGGAGTGAATCCAGTACCGAATTGTTTCATATGATCGCCCTGCATTTCTTCTCAGAAAGGCAAGAGATTGTCGGAACTGCGAATTCTCATTGCCGGCGGCGGCACCGGCGGCCACATTATTCCAGCACTTGCCGTGGCCCAGGAGTTGGTTGTTCGCCACAAGGCTGAAGTCCTGTTTGTTGGCACAGCCCGGGGTCTGGAACTTCGCCTGGTGCCAGAGGCCGGATTTCGCCTGCGCCTCATCGATGTGGGTCCACTCAAAAACGTATCGCTGGCCACCCGGTTGCGTACCTTGCTGCAACTTCCGCGCAGCATCGGCGAATGCAGACGCCTGATTCGCGAATTCAAGCCGGATGTTGTATTTGGCGTAGGTGGTTACGCCTCGGGTCCGGCCATGGCGGCAGCGCTCTGGCTCAAGGTGCCCACCATGATCTTTGAACCGAATGCCATGCCGGGGCTCGCCAACCGGCTCGTAGGCAAGAGGGTACAGGCAGCAGCGGTCAACTTTCCCGCAGCCACAGCGTGGTTCAACAACAGCGAGGTTACGGGCATCCCCGTGCGTCCCCGCTTTTTCACTATCGAACCGCCCACCGGCGCTCCTCCGAACTTGCTGGTCTTTGGCGGTTCGCTGGGAGCGCGTATCTTCAACAACCATCTGCCTGCCATCCTGCCTGCGCTGCTCGATGCCGTTCCCGGGCTGACGGTTCTGCACCAGTGCGGTGCGCGCCATCTCGAGATCACTGAAGTTGCCTATACCGCCAGCGGCGCCGATCCGGCTCGCTGGCAGGTGTGCCCCTACTTCGACGACATGCCCTCGCGCTTTGCCGGTGCGCACCTCGTTATGTCGCGCAGTGGGGCGTCCACGGTGGCCGAACTGGCCGCGGCCGGCAAGCCGGCCCTGCTGGTGCCCTTTGCCGCCGCCGCCGACCACCACCAGCGCAGCAATGCCGAGGCCATGGTGGCTGCCGGGGCCGCGGTCATGCTGCAGGAAAAGGAACTCGACGAACCTGGCAGGCTACTGGCCACGCTCACCGGCCTGCTCACGGATACGGAGCATCTGGCGGCCATGTCCGCCGCGGCGCGAACCCAGGCTCACCCTGCCGCTGCCGAGCGGATCGCCGACCGCCTTGCCGAGCTGGCTGAGAAGAGGGTTGCAAGGGGTAAGTAAGATGTGCGGGTCCCGTCCTTTGTGCGTTTTTTGCACAAAGGGTGGGAGTCCTCAGATCCAATTTTCCATGTCTCGCCTTTGTGACATGGGATCATTCAGAGCCCCAGGTCTCGAAACAAAAAGAAGGGCCCGTCTGCCGAAGCAGCCGGGCCCTTCTTTTCAAACTGATAGAGTTACCGGTGTCCACCGCCGCCACGGCCACCGCCGCCGCCGCCACCGTGGAAGCCACCGCCACCGCCGCCGCCACCGTGGAAGCCACCGCCACCGCCCCCACCGCCGTGGAAGCCACCACCACCGCCGCCGCCGAAGCTGCGTCCACCGCCGCCGAAGCTGCGTCCACCGCCACCGCTGAAGCTGCGGGCTCCGCTATAACCGCGTGCCCCTCCGCTGAAGCCGCCGCCTGGACGGCCACCGCCGTAGGCTCCGCCGACACGGCCACCGCCGCCGTAACCGCCGCCACCGTTAAAGGCGCGTGCTGGACCACCGTATCCGCCACCAATCCGCCCGCCACCGGCATAGGGCGCGCGTCCCCCATAGCCCCCACGGCCACCGTATCCGCCGCGTCCGCCGTAAGCGTATCCACCGCGTCCGTATCCGCCGCGACCCCAACCGTCATGGTCCCAGCCCCGGCCCCAACCGTCATGGTCCCAGCCCCGGCCCCATCCGCCGCCGCCCCAGCCCCATCCGTACCAAGGTCCGGCGCCGATGAACAGGCCGCCCGTAAACCACTCTGGTCCGTAATAGCCGTAGGGCGCGCAAGCATATGGGTAATAAGAGTAATAGCCCCATTGGCACACCGGCGGACCGTAATCATAGCCGTAGTCATCGGGACCAGCAACCACCGCCGGGCCGATGCCAACGCCAATATCCACCTGTGCCTTGGCCATTACCGTAAACGGCAGAGCAAGAAGCATCGCTAACAGAACCAAGCGGTAACTCCGCATGACGTCCTCCTTGTGCTGCCCCGTCCTGCTTGCTTCGGACCTGGGAACCGGAGGAGACCTCCGTTTTCAGCACTTGCCGGCCTTTGGGTTTCTCTTCCCAACCGGCTACTGTACTCTCAAACAATATTCCGGCGGTTTAGTTGCGGTCCCTTCGAAAAAGAGTCGTTCGCGGCAATCGCAAAATGAACGTTTTTCCCCTAGATTTTTCGCCATCAACCATCATTAGATGCCCTAGCGGTGGATAGGGGAGCCTCGCAACCCTGAAAAGCGAGCGCAACACCCACAAAAAAGCGGCCCCTCCGGTTGGGAGAGGCCGCTTTTTCCAGGCAGCCATGCAGAGAGTGTGGCTACCTGCGGAAGCGATCATGGTAGCGATCACGGTCCCGGTCCCAGTCACGATCGCGGTAACGGTCGCGGTTCCAGTCCAGGTCGCGGTCGAAGTATCTGCCCCTGTCGTCCCGGTCGAAGTCGCGGCCCATAAAGCCGTCGCGATAGCCGTAGCCGACGAAGTCCCAACGGCCCGGAACCCAATAGCCGTCGTACATGTAGCCGGCGCTCCAGACGTAGCCCGGTCCCGGGGAAGGTGGAACGTAGGCGGCTGGTCCCTGCACGTAAATTCCAAATTGGGCTGCTTGAGCCGGGATGCTTGCCACGCCTGCCGCGCCAGCCAGTACCGCTGCTCCCAACATCCAGTTCTTCATGCTTCTCATAACGCCTCCGTCCCTGCCGGCCTATGGTTCAAAATCGCTGTGACCAGTGCCCGGCCCGGCTCTGTTCCGGTTTGAGGCTTGTCTCTTGCTGCCTTCCCGGCCCGCCGGTTATGTTCTGTGCAAACACGGCCTGTTCGAAAGGTTGCGGCCGCGGCAGAAAATAAACTGCCGCAACTTTTGCCGAAATCCGTGTTAATCAACCGCATTTTTCACCGCAATTCTTCCCACGTGCGAGCGTTATCGTAATCTGTTGTCCATGCAATTTCTCGCGTCAGAATTTCTTGCTTCGATCGGTCTTGCACGCGAATTTTTTCGCCGCTTGCACTCGCACAGCAAAAGGAGACCCCATGATGCACCATGCGCACGGAATGTTCACTGTGAAAGTACAGCCACTCCCGTCACCGCCCGCCGAAGGCCTCAGCCGATATTCCCTAGACAAGCAGATTCACGGCGATCTTGAGGCAACGTCAAAAGGTGAAATGTTCGGGGGCGGTGATCCAAAGCAGGGCGCGGCGGGCTACGTTGCCATCGAACTCGTCACCGGGACGCTAGACGGAAAGCACGGCAGCTTCGCCCTGCAGCACTCGAGCACCATGGATCAGAACGGGTACAAAATGTCCATCATCGTTGTGCCGGGCGCCGGTACCGGCGAGTTGAAGGGCATTGCCGGCACATTCACCATCAAGATCGAAAACGGCCAGCACTTCTACGATTTCGACTACACGTTGCCTCAGCAGTGAACAGTGAACAGTGGACAGTGACCAGTGATTAGGAACAAGCGGCTCGTTCCTCACAATCGGGCCGGCTATGAGTGCTGTCTGTCAAGGTCCCCTTCTGTCCACTGTTCACTGCCCACTGTTCACTGCTACAGTTGAGTTTCATCCTCCATGTTTGCCACCTCCCAGCACGCGCACTTCATCGGCATCGGCGGTATCGGTATGAGCGGCATTGCCGAGATTCTGCTCAACCTGGGCATGAAGGTCTCGGGCTCCGATCTGCGCCGCGGCCCGGTCACCGACCGCCTCGCCCAACTGGGCGCCACCATCTACGAGGGCCACGAGGCCAGCCACGTCGCCGGATCCACAGTCGTAGTTACCAGTTCCGCGGTCAGCGCGGCAAACCCTGAAGTCGTCGAAGCCCACTTCCGCAAGATTCCCGTCATCCAGCGTGCTGAAATGCTGGCCGAGCTCATGCGCCTCAAGTACGGCATCGCCATTGCCGGCATGCACGGCAAGACCACGACTACCTCAATGGTTGCTTCGGTGCTCTCTGCCGGCGGTTTAGACCCGACCGTCGTTGTGGGCGGCCGAGTTGACGCGCTCGGCTCCAACGCCCGCCTCGGGACAACGCAGTATCTGGTGGCCGAGGCCGACGAAAGCGACCGCTCCTTCCTCAAGCTCTCGCCCATCCTTGCAGTGGTCACCAACCTCGACCGCGAGCACATGGATTGCTATCGCGATATGGCCGACGTGGAGCGGGCATTTCTCGACTTCATGGACCGCGTGCCGTTTTATGGCGCGGTGACTGCCTGCATTGATAACCCGCTGCTCAAGGGCATTCTGCCCCGCGTCCGCCGCCGTGTCTTCACCTACGGAGTGGCCCTGGAGGCCGACTATCGCCTCGAATTTCTTGCGTCACCCACCGCCTCTGTTGACGGCCGCTTCGCACGCTTCCAGGTCATCACGGCAGAAGGGCCGCTCGGCCCATTCGAACTCCACGTACCCGGTCGCCACAACGTGCTCAACGCAACCGCCGCCATCGCCATCGCCCGCCAGCTTGAGGTTTCCGCGGAGAAGATTGCCGAAGGCCTCAGTCACTTTCGTGGAGTCGACCGCCGCTTCCAGCTTCGCGGTACGGCTCGCGGAGTCACCATCGTCGACGACTACGGCCACCATCCCACCGAGATTCGCGCCACGCTCGCCGCCGCTCGCGAATGTGGCCATCGAAAGATTCACGTCGTCTTCCAGCCCCATCGCTACACGCGCACGCTCGACCTCATGAACCAGTTCAGTGGCGCCTTCGCGGACGCAGACACTGTCATTGTGCTGCCTATCTATGCCGCCAGCGAGGAACCCATCCCCGGCGTAACGGCCGAGAACCTGGCTGCAAAGATCTCCGGATCGCGGGTGCAATTTGTCCCCGATTTTTCCGCCGCTGTATCCGCCGTCGCGGCCGAAGCCCGCGAAGGCGACCTGATCATGACCCTCGGCGCAGGCAACGTAAGCCAGTTGGCTCCGCAGATTCTGGCTGCGCTGGAAGGGGTCTGAAAGGTACGCGGGATTTCTCATCCACGCAGGGGGAAGTACCCTCAAGTATGGGTGCCCAATGCAGGTGGAACTTAACTTTGCATTTGGTAACGTGCGGTGCTTTATATGGCATCTCTAAACGAGCGTTCGGGCAAATGGTTCCGGCGCAAGAATGGTGGGCGCGATATCTGCGGTGTGCCTATTGGTGGCCACTTGCAAGTAGAAAAAATGCCAACACTACGTTTTCCACGCATCAATTCCGTTCGATCCCCTCTCCAACTGGCGATTCCAAGTTCGGCCTCTTCTTCACTCCGGCCGCAAATCTGCCTCGTGATTTGTGGGATTGGCGCGCAGTCAATCCACGAGAAGCGGTTGGTGAACGGTATTCAAGAGGTCCACGAACAGGAGAATAGTCGCCCTGAATACGTCGGCCGCAACGCAATCGCTTGGAGGGTAAGTTACGGAGCGGTCTCATAGGCAATTCTGCAGTGGGAGCTAGATCGCGCCAGACAAAAGCAGTAAAAGCAGAAGTTGATATCAAGGTGCCGGCGGTGCCGCGCGCCGACGTCTCAGTCTTAAGTAGCGAAAGTGAATTCCCAGGTCTTGGTTCTGAGGCCTGGGATCCCACATGCTGCACACGCCCATCAAGCCCCGGCGTAAGCCTCAACATCGCGCTCAATCTTTTTGTTCAGTTCGAGCCGGGCTTTTGAAAGGTCGTGCATCTGCTGAAGGTTCAGCCAGAACTCCGGGCTGTTGCCGAAAAAGCGGGCCAGGCGTAGCGCGGTATCAGGCGTAATTGCACGCCTGCCGTGGATGATGTCGCCGATCCGCGTTGCGGGCACACGAATCTTCAGCGCCAGAGCATTCTGTGTAATGCCGAGAGGGAGGAGAAACTCTTCCCGCAACATCTCGCCGGGATGCATGCTAACCCTCTGAATGTTCCATCCGGCAGCTGGTTTATTGATCGTCATGTGAGCCACTCCATTGGCCATGTGTTTAGTAATAATCCGTAATCTCCACCTCGTAAGCCCCGTCAACCTTCCAGATGAAGCAGATGCGGTATTGATCGTTGATTCCGATGCTGTGCTGCCCGATACGATCACGTTTTAGCACTTCTAGCCGATTCCCTGGAGGGACGCGCAGATCGCTCAGATTGATAGCCGTTTCAATCTGGTCCAGCTTGCGGCGCGCAACTGCCTGAATGTTTGCCCAACGCTTACTTGCACCGGTCTCAAAGAGCGCCCTCGTTTCGTCGTCCTTGAAGCTTTGGATCATCTGGAATCATCATATAACGCATCGCGTGATATGTAAAACGTCAAGGCGGGACATGTCTCCGCCCTCCCGTCTTGAAACGGTGCTGCCCGTAACCCCACGGATTCCCCTAGCGCCTCAAGCGGAATAGCTGCACCAACCCCCGAGCTATAGTGAAATCTGGCGACTCTCACGACCCGTGCTCAGGCGTGATGAATCAAGGCAATACCACATCCCGGCCTCTGATTTGGGAGGATGAAGCGCCCGCGGAGTCTCGCTTCCGGCGCATGCAGCAGGGTGTGCCCCGAACCGGGCGCGCACTGCCAGGCATGCCGCTCGAAATGCAGGACCCCGAAGGCGACGATCCCCCGCGCTCCGATTGGGGACGCTTCGGTGCTGCGCGCGGCAACTGGTGGCGTCCGGCCAGCACCGTAGGACGCGTGTTTCTTGTGCTCAGCGCGGTAATCGTCCTCAGCGGAGTCACGACGACGGGTGTGCTGTTCAAGCATTATCTCGAGCGTGACGCGCGCTTTCGCATCGCCGGTGCCAGCCACATCCAGGCCACCGGGCTCACTGAAGTGAGCCGCGCGCAGATGCTCCCGGTCTTCGGCGAAGATATCGGGCGCAACGTCTTCTTTGTTCCACTCAACGAGCGGCGTAAGGAGCTTGAAGCGATTCCCTGGGTCGAGCACGCCACGGTAATGCGCCTGCTCCCGGATCAGATTCGCGTCAATCTGGTTGAGCGGCAACCGGTCGCCTTTACGCGCCACGGGCAACAGATCGGCCTCGTCGACGCCAATGGAGTCTTGCTCGACATGCCAGCCTCCAACATGGCTGTGCATCACTACTCGTTTCCGGTCGTCACCGGCATCGATCCCGGCGACAAGGCCGCTTCACGCCAGGCGCGCATGGCGATGTACGGACGCTTGATGGCGGAGTTGGACTCCAACAACCAGCATTTTTCAGATCAAATCTCCGAGATCGATCTCACCGATCCCGAAGACGCTCGCGTATTGATGCCTGCGCAGGGCGCCGACATCCTGGCGCACTTCGGCGAAGACCATTTTCTCGAACGCTACCAGCGATACCAGGCCCACATCGCTGAGTGGCGGCAGCAGTATCCGAAGCTCGCAGCCGTTGACTTGCGCTACGAACGCCAGGTCGTTCTGGAGATGGCATCAGGTGTGAGTGCAACTCAACCGGCCGTGGACGCTGACGGCGCCAAGCCATCTGCCAACGCGCCAACTGCGCCCGCGAAAGCTGCTCCGAATGCTGTTTCCGGCAAGCCGTCCGTAAAGAGCGTGCAAGGCAAAGGCGCGCCAGACAAGAGCGCCAAGACAAAGTCTGGCACAAAGTCTTCCAGCAGCAGCCCCACGAAAGCAAAGACAACCGCCGCAAAAAACAAAGCTGCACAGGATAAGAAGCGCGCGCAGGCCAAACCCGTCGCGCAGAACGCAAACAAGCAGAAGCCATCTCCCGCAACGCACCCGTCTGCGGCACAAGGCCAGTGAGCGCGATGACCCAGAAGCAAGACAACCTGATCGTGGTGCTGGACATCGGAAGCGCATGGACGCGTGTTCTGGCTGCCGACCTCATCGAAGGTATCCCCCGTTATCGCGGCCACGGCGTAGTGGAATCGGCCGGTATGCGCAAGGGTCTCATCGGTGAGCTGGGTCCCGCTGCGAGGGCGGTACGTGCCGCCAACGAACAGGCGGAGCGGATCGCGCGCATCAACATCGACGAGTGTGTAGTGGGCGTCGGCGGACCGCATATTCGCGGGCTCAACACAAATGGTGGATTCGAACTGGGTAACCGGATGCGCGAAATTACCCGCGATGACGTGCGCACCGCAGTCGAACGGGCGCGCGCCATCGCACTGCCTCCCGACCGCGAGATTCTGCATCTGCTGCCCCGCCAATTCATCCTCGACGAGCAGCCTGGCATCTTTGATCCCGTGGGCATGGTAGGCGCGCGGCTTGAAGTGGATCTGCATATTGCCACCTGTTCCGGCGGCGCGATGCAGAGTACCGTCACATGCGCCAACCGTGCAGGCCTCGAGGTTTCAGAAGCGATCCTGGAGTCCATCGCCGCCGCCGAGGGCACGCTTTCGGCCGACGAACGCGAGTTGGGCGTTTGCCTGCTCGATATCGGTGCCCACTCCACCGACCTGGTGGTCTTCTTTGAAGGCGCTGTGGCGCACACGGCGTCGGTCCCCATCGGCGGCGCGCACTTTACCAACGATCTGGCGATCGGCCTGCAAATGCCCGTGGCCCAGGCAGAGGAACTCAAGCGGCAGTATGGCAATGCCGTGGTCACGTCCGTACCCCAGTTGGCGGAGATTGAAATCGCCAATCCCCAGCCGCAGATGCTGCGCCTGCGCCTGATCGCGGAGATACTCGAGCCCCGCGCCCGCGAACTTATGTATTACGTGAAAGAGAGCCTTCGCCAGGGCGGAGTGGTTGAAGCTCTCGGAGCAGGATGCGTGCTCACTGGCGGCGGAGCCTTGCTGCCCGGTATGCTGGATGTAACCGAGAGCCAGTTGCGCGTCCCTGCAAGAACCGGCATGCCCGTACGTTTATCCCACATGCCGGGGGAACTGGTTCACCCCGGTTTTGCCGCTGCCATCGGGATGCTCCTGTACGCCCACCGCACCCGCGTAACGCGCGCGGCTGAGAGTAACAGTATTCGCGCCAAACTGCGCGCCATTTTTGCAGCAAGTTATTAGTCGCTAACAGAATCAATCGATGAAGCAGGAGGCCTGAGACCATATGGAACAGCAGAGGAACGAAGCCGGAGAGATGCGCATTCAATATCACGACGAACCCGTGCGCGGTGCGCGCATCAAGGTAATCGGCGTGGGCGGTGGCGGTGGCAATGCCGTCAACCGCATGATCCAGGCGCACATGGAAGGCGTCGAGTTTATCGCCGCCAACACCGATGTGCAGGCCCTCAAGCTGTCTCAGGCTCCTGTGAAGCTCCAGCTCGGTGTGCGCCTCACGCTCGGCTTGGGCGCCGGCGCCAACCCCGATGTAGGCCGCCGCGCCGCCCTTGAGGATTCTGAAAAAATCATCGAAGCGCTTGAAGGCGCGGACATGGTCTTCGTCACCGCCGGCCTCGGCGGCGGCACTGGCACAGGCGCAGCGCCTGTCATTGCCTCGCTGGCCAGCGAGATGGGCATCCTTACCGTCGCCGTTATTACCCGCCCCTTTGCCTTTGAGGGCAAGCGCCGCCTGCAGCAGGCCGAGCGCGGCCTCAAGGAGTTGCTCGAGAGCGTCGACACCATGATCGTCATTCCCAACGAGAAGCTGCTTGCCGTTGCCAAGGATGCCGGCTTCTTTGAGAGTTTTCGCATTGCCGACGACGTGCTGCGCCAGGGCGTGCAGGGAATCTCCGACATCATCACCATCCCTGGCATCATCAACCGCGATTTTGCCGACGTGAAAACCACCATGGCCGGCATGGGACACGCAGTGATGGGCACAGCAGTACGCTCAGGATCGAATCGCGCTATTGAAGCAGCCCAGGCGGCCATGGCGTCCCCGCTGCTTGAAGCCGGCGCCATCGACGGCGCGCGCGGCATCCTCATCAATATCACCGGTTCCAGTTCGCTCAAGCTCTCTGAGGTTAATGAAGCGTCATCGCTCATCCAGTCCTCCGCGCACGAGGACGCCAACATCATCTTCGGCGCCGTGCTCGACGAAAAGATGGGCGAAGAAGTCAAGATCACCGTCATCGCCACTGGCTTCCGCGACCAGATGCCGGAACGCCGTGCCCGCATGTTGAGCGTCGAGGAAGCGCCGGTGGTCTCGGTGCCCCTGGTCTCAGTTCCATTGGAGGAGACGTCGAAATGGCTCAGCGAGAAGGCCGCCGCGCCACTCACTCCGCCCGCGCCACCTCGCTTCAAAAGCGAGGACGAAGATGAGCAAGCGGATAAGGGCAATGCAGACGCAGCATTCTTCTTCTCGTCAAGGCCGGCCGTAGCTACCACCGTCACCCTCGCTGCAGTGCCTGCCAACGAGGAAACTCAGGCTTATGCGCAGTATGAAAGGGTGCAGGAAGAGATGGCAATGCCCACCAGGCCGCAATTCGACGAACTGGCAGGGGAGCCTGGGACCGTTCATCCGCGGAGGGACTATGCAGGGGATCTTAGTGAGGGCGTGAGCGTTCAGGCCAGGCAGGACGAGCAAAGCACCCAAGCGGTGGCGTCACTGTTAGCGGAAGGCAATGAGGAGCAACAGAGGGACCTGGACGTTCCCGCATTCCTGCGCCGCTTGCAGTTCTAGAGACATTTACAGCTTTCGTGTCATTTCAATTCAGGTAGCCTGGGCTGTATAGTGCTATATAGCTCTATTTAATGAACGGGCCACTGGGGGAACCGGGCGGAACTGTTGTCTTTGAGCATCACTTTTGGAACCAACAGATGGCTTCCCGGTGATCTGTATCACATAGACTAGCCAGAGCGTATGGCATAGTAACCCAAATTGGCGGCGATGGCCTTAGGATTGCTCGCGGGGTGGCCGACAGGCAAGTGGCAAGCCAGACAAGAAGTGCGCCGCCCATGGGCAGACGTACAGCACGAAATCCTATGTTGAGGGGACGTTTACCGGATGAAGCTGTCTTACGTTTGCGTAGTTGGATTATTCCTTATTGGTACTGTTGCTGGATCTTCTGGTGCGTTGGCGTTGGACGCTCCGCATCCGCTACACCGTGCAAAGACCACGCAGTCTCATCTTACTGAGACTCATCGTGCCGGCAGCCGTCACTCAACGGCCCATTCTGCCCGTTCCTCTGCAAGTTCCACAGCGGCCCATGGCTCCGCATCACATTCTGCAGCACAAGCCACACCGGCCAAGCTGACCGCTAGAGGCAAGGCGAGAGCCAGTGTGCGCCAGGTCGCTCTCCATTCCCGCCGTCATCGTTATTACGAGCGGTTCACCGCCAGTTCCTTTGCTTCCGCTGACGAATTCGCCGGCGACATAACGGCCGGCGAAGACCCCGTTGTCCGCCAGGCCGCCATCGACGCCCTGGGAGACATGAACGGTACCGCTGTTGTCATAGACCCCGCCAACGGGCGCATCCTGGCAATGGTCAACCAGAAGCTGGCGCTGTCGCCGGGCGCCGAACCCTGCTCCACCATCAAGCTCACAGTCGCCATGGCGGCGCTCTCCGAGGGTCTGGTCACGCGCGACACCCCGGTGCAACTCGCCGGCTTCCGCATGAACATGACCCAGGCGCTGGCCAAGAGCAACAACCTCTACTTTGAGGAACTGGGCCGCGAACTTGGCTTTGAACGCGTCCGCCATTATGCAACCGAATTCGGCCTCGGAGAACTGGCCGGCTACAACATCGCGGGCGAACAACTCGGCCAGTATCCTGACCAGCCCATCCCAGCCTCAGAGGGCGGCGTAGCCCGCATGTGCAGCTTCGGCCAGGGCGTCTCCCTCACCCCGCTGCAACTGGGGGCCTACGTAGCCGCCATCGCTAACGGAGGAACGCTCTACTACCTGCAGCATCCCACCACCCCGGACGAAGCTGCAAAGATGGAACCCAAAATCAAGCGAACCCTCGACATCGCTAGGTATGTCCCCGATATGCAGGACGGCATGGCCGGCGCGGTCCAATACGGAACCGCCCGCCGCCTCCGCGCCAACTTCAACGAACTGCCCGTCTTCGGAAAGACCGGAACCTGCTCCGACAACGGAACCCGTTTCGGCTGGTTCGCCTCCTATTCCGACTCGCCCCAGGGCAGCTTGGTCACGGTGTTCTTCCTCGAGGGCGGCCGCCCCACCTTTGGCCCCCGCGCCGCCGAGCTTACCGGCGAATTCTACAAGAATCTCTGGAATCACGACTACTTCGCGCAGAAGGACTCCACAGTAGCCACGGCTTCCGCACCGGCGGCATCCACGCAGGCAGCCGCGCAGTAGCAGCGGCTCAGGTCCATCCCCGTTCCCATCGAAAAGCCGCCCCGGGCGCCTTTTTCGCGCCTGATTCCGGCCGACCTTCTATTGTGTGAAGCGAATTCCCGTCTCAATCATCCGATAGAATGAAACCTCCCGGATTTCAGCCCGCCCTTGGCAGGCCCGCCCGTCCGGTGGTCTGATTTGTCTCAACCGACTATAGGAACTTCTCCATGGCGTTACCGATGCACGTTCTGCTCATGTACGGCTACCTGCTGCTCTTCGGCGCGGTTCTGGTGGAGCAGTTTGGCATCCCGCTGCCTGCAACGCCTGTGCTGCTGGCCGCCGGAGCGCTCTCGGCCGAGGGACAGCTCAGCTTTTCCCTCGCCCTCGTGGCCGGCCTCGCAGCCGCGCTCACCGCCGACACCGCCTGGTTCCTGATCGGCCGCCGCTATGGCCACCACGTACTGCGCATTCTGTGCAAGCTCTCGCTCGAACCCACCACTTGCGTTCGCAAGACACAGGACTCCTTCGGCCGTCGCCGTGGCGTCACACTCATGGTTGCCAAGTTCGTTCCCGGCCTGGCCACGTTGGCACCGCCGGTCGCCGGCGATAACGGCATGGGCCTCGGTTCGTTTCTGTTCTTCGACGGAATTGGCGCCACGCTTTGGGTGGGCGCGCTGCTGGCTGCCGGACGCTTCTTCGGCGACCTGCTCAAGCGCGACACCAGCCTGCTGGACTGGACCGGCCGTTTCTCCGGCGCGCTGCTCATCCTGGGCATCATCATCTTCTTTGTTGGCCGCGTCCTCAGGCGCCGCATGGTCCTCAAGCAACTCGCGGCGGCGCGCCTGGAGCCGGAGGAACTCAAGCGCCAGCTCGATGCCGGCGAGGCGGTCTTCATCGTCGACCTGCGTCATCCGCTGGAAATCCTGCCCGATCCCTTCACGCTGCCGGGAGCGCTCCATTTTTCGCCTGAGGCGCTTGCCTCCCGTCACGTTGAAATTCCGCGCGATCGCGATATCGTGCTCTTCTGTACCTGCCCCAGCGAGGCCACCGCCGCGAAGACGGCCATGGCCCTGCATAAGCTGGGCATCGAGCGCGTCCGGCCGCTGCGCGGCGGCTACGACGAGTGGAAGCGCTTGGGTTTTCCGCTGGATGCCGTCTCAGACCCTGGATTCGTCCGCGCAGCCGAAGCGACCGCCTAAACAGCGGCTCGCTTAAAGCCCGGAATCGGTGCCTACCCGCGCCACGGTTTAGTCTTTGTCGCCGGGGTGGGATTCCACAAATCCCCGCTAACCCACGTTTGTGCTCCCGTAAGGCTATAAGCTAGAGAGTTAAGTGCGGCCTTCGCCGCACGGGAGCACGCCCTTGGCCTACGACGATCTGCGCGACTGGATTAAAACCCTCGAAAAACACGGCGAACTGAAGCGCATCCGCGACGAAGTCTCGCCTGAACTGGAAATCACGGAGATCACCGACCGCATTTCAAAAATTGGCGCTCGCAGCAGCACCGGCGCCAAGCCGGAAGGGATGTACGTTCCCGGCGGCCCGGCCCTCCTCTTCGAGAACGTAAAAGGCCATCCCGGACACAAGGTTTTCATCAACCAGTTCGGTAGCGAGCGCCGCATGGCACTGGCGCTTGGCGTTGACAATCTTGAGGAAATCGCCGACCGCATCAAAGGCCTGATGAACGTAAAAGCTCCAGAGGGGTTTCTCGACAAGCTCAAGATGCTGCCTCAGCTCGGCGCGCTTACCAGCACCTTCCCTAAAACCGTCAGCGCCAAAGACGCACCCTGCAAGGAAGTCATCCTCAAAGACAACTTCGATCTCAATCAATTTCCGATCCTCAAGTGCTGGCCTTACGACGGCGGCCGGTTCATCACCCTGCCCTGCGTCCACACCCGCGACCCTCGCTCGGGCAAGCGCAACATAGGCATGTACCGCATGCAGGTCTACGACGGCCAGACCACCGGCATGCACTGGCAAAGGCAGAAGGTGGCTGCCGAGCACTATCGCAATGCAATGCGCGAAGCAGCCACTTCCGCTGCCGACGCCGATCCGAGCACTGCCCGCGTAGCTGCCATGGCCGAGTCGTCCGGCGGCGCCGTCTCAATTCCCGACGGCCCCATCGGCGGCCTGCCCCAGGTAGCGCTCGGCAATCTGAAAGGCTCGCGGCTCGAAGTTGCCGTCGCCATCGGCACCGATCCTGCCACTACCTTTTCCGCCATTGTGCCCGCGCCGCCCGAGGTTGAAGAATTCCTCATTGCCGGCTTCCTGCGCGGCAAGCCGGTTGAAATCGTCAAATGCGAAACCGTCGATCTTGAAGTTCCCGCAAACGCTGAAATCATCCTGGAAGGCTACGTGGAACTGGGCGAACTGCGCAGTGAAGGTCCGTTCGGCGACCACACCGGCTTTTACACCCTCACCGACGACTACCCTGTCTTCCACCTCACCTGTATTACTCATCGCAAAGACCCGATCTACGCCGCCACCATCGTCGGCAAGCCGCCCATGGAAGACGCATGGATGGGCAAGGCCGTCGAGCGCATATTCTTGCCCGCCATGAAGATGACCATCCCCGAAATCGTCGATATTCATCTCCCCGTCGAAGCCGTCTTCCACAACCTGATGCTGGTATCGATCAAGAAGAGTTATCCCGGCCACGCCCGCAAGGTGATGAGTGCCATCTGGTCGCTCGGCCAGGCCATGTTTACCAAGTGCATCGTCGTTGTTGATGAGGACTGCGACGTGCAGAACGTGGGCGAAGTGGTGCTGCGCGTAGCCAACAACATAGATCCTGAGCGCGACATTCAATTCATGCTGGGGCCGGTCGATTCGCTCGATCACTCGTCGCGGCTGCCTAACTACGGATCGAAGATGGGGATTGACGCCACGCGCAAGTGGAAGGCCGAAGGCTTCGACCGCCAATGGCCCGCGATGATCGAGATGGACCGCGCCACGAAAGCCAAAGTCGACGCACTCTGGGCCAAGCTGGGCCTGTAGCCACAGACTGCGGATGCCTCAGGTCCAGGATCTCAATGGACGGGTCTTTGTCCGTCGGCTGGAGGTCTAAATATTGAGTCCAGGAATGCAACAACTGTTGTCGCACAGTCTGCTATATCTAGACTCATGGGTTGTGTCGTTCTCCGGCGGAGTCTTTGTTTCATCGCAGTCGTACTTGCCGCCGCATCTTCTCTCTTTGCACAGCAGGCCCCCGACAACTTCCGCTGGGTCGATTTTCATTCCCCCAAAGACCAGGACGTCATCGTCTGGGTCACGCGTTCGCTCACTGTCGAAGATTGGAGCGCGATTCGCGAGATTGCTGTTGAGTACGATGCGGCGCTGGTCGTCACCACTAAACGCGCCACCCCGCAGTCGGCAGCCAACGCTGACGCCTTCGCTGTCTGGAGCGTATCGCTCACCAATCACAGCATCGCACCGCTCATCAAGGGAGTGAACTTGCGCTGGCTCGACTGGATGCGCTTTGCCGATGGCGCGCCCGAGGAGTTGGCCGTTCTCTACGATAACTGCCGCGATTGCGTCGCAAATACCTACTTCACCGCCTTTTACTACGACGTCAGGCAGCACGGTTGGTCCGCTCGCTGGATTCATGGCGGCCAAGGCGTGCCGTTGTGGAGTGCCAACACGCCGTCCGGTGTCGAGTGGACGCAAATTTTCGCGGGCATCGCAGAGCCCAATGGGCGCGAACTCATCGCCACCTGGAGCCACTTCGACTACGACAACAAGAAGAAGTCGCCCGACGACATCGTCTTCCGCTACGACGTCGACCCTTTCAGCGGTCTGGAGCGGACCCTGCAACTGCTGGGCAAGGATGCAGACGACATGGAATTGCGCCTGTGCCGCGCCCAGGATGCTGTGCCGGACTTGCAGCGCGGGCAGGACTCGCAGCTCTGCCAGAAGCTGGTCAAGCCAGTTCAGGAGCGCAAGCCTGTGACAACACCCCCGGCCAACAACCACGGACAGTCCGCCCCTCCTCGCGCCCGGCATTAGCTCCAAGCCCGTGATGGTCAATAGTGGGCAGTCATGCCTCGCACACCTCGCCTACCCGGCGCCTGGGTTGAGGCTCCCTACGAGGGCGCGCTATGGACCCCCGGATACTGGGGCTTCTGGCATAACCGCTACGGCTTTTACCGCGGCTATTGGGGCAGGCACGTCGGCTATTATGGCGGCATCGATTACGGATATAGGTATATAGGCTTGGGCTACGAGGGCGGTTACTGGGGTGGCGGCCACTTTAACTACAACAGCAGTCGATAACATCAACATGTCCTACTCGCACAACGTCTACGACCGCTCGGTTGGCGGAGACGACAGGGGTGGCACCCGTATAAGCTTCAACGGCGGAGCGGGTGGTGTTCAGATGCGAGCCAGACCCGCGGAACTATCGGCGCTGCGCGAGCAACATGCTGCACCCATGAGTACACAGGTTCAGAACGAACGAACTAACTGCCAGCACCAACAGGGCTCAGTTTGCCAAAGTCAATCATGGCCGCCCGGCCAGCGGGCCGTCAGCCAGCCGCTTGCAGCCGATCGCAACATGAGAGCCCCAGCGGTATCGCGGATGCGCAATCAGGTGTCTCCGCAGCAGCAACAACGCCAAGCGGTTCAACAAGACCAACAGCGCCAGGCGTTTCCGCAAGAACAACAGCGTCAGGGATTTCCTCAGCAGCAGCAGCGCCAGGCGGTTCCACAACAGCAACAGCAGCAGCGGCCGGCTCCTCAGCAACGGCAAGATTCTCAGCAGAAGCATGAGGATCATCCGAAGACGTAGGATCCCGCAGCGCATCCGCAGCATATTTTGCGGATGCTAGGACAATGGGTGCGCTCCTGTTACTGCGCCGTCAAAACCCGGACGGCCACCAGGTTGCGCACCCAGCGGGTTGGGCGTTTGTCTCCTGTAGCAATCAGTTCCAAAGGCCCTGCCGTCTGCAAGACCTTCCCGTCCTGGGTGTCGGCCACAATCACCGTGGCGTCGTGCACGTCGGGATTGACCTCGGCCAGCGAGTAAACGGCCTTATAGCCGTCGGAGCCCACGGCTACCAGGTAAAACCCCATTGCCTTGCCCATCGACTTGGCAGGCACGCCCAACCTCGTAAGCAGATCCATCAGCGGCACGCCGGAGTAGGTCTCGTCGGCCTTGGTGTGCTCGTTATGGACGGTCACGGTCTTGTGTGGCAGCGCGGCCAGCGTGGCTGGTGTCCAGTCTGCGGATTTTCCGCCGAAAGCGATCCTCATCGCCCCGGCCGGCAATGTCTTGCCCACCAATTCCGCGCAGTGGCCCATGCCACCGCAGTGGCCCATGTCCATACCCGCGCCCGGGTCAGAGCTCTTGGTCTGGTTCGCGCCCTGGCTCATGTCGATGCCTTCCCTCTGGCCCTGCGGCGTCGATTGCGGCTGATTCTGCGCGCCTGCCGTTCCTAAGCCCAACCCCATCATCAAAACTGCCCAAACCCGCATCCGCATGGTGAACCTCTCCCGCCTTCCATCGTATACTGGGCTCATGTCGATTGTGCGCAACGTTGCGGGCATCGTGAAGGGTATGAGCATTACCTTTGGGGAGATGCTGGAGCCCTCGCAAGTAGAGAACTACCCTGACGGTCCCGGCCCCCTGCGCGGAGCGGTCCTCGAGCAGCGCTACCGTGGCGCACACGTTCTGCAGCGCGACGAGAACGGCCTGGAAAAGTGCGTAGCCTGTTTCCTGTGCGCCGCCGCCTGCCCAGCCAACTGCATTTACATCGAGGCAGCTGAGAACACCGAGGAAGTCCGCATCTCCTCCTCCGAGCGCTACGCCAAGGTCTACAACATCGACTACAACCGCTGCATCTTCTGCGGCTACTGCGTTGAAGCCTGCCCCACCGACGCCATCACCCATGGCCACGGCTTCGAACTCGCCACTCTGAACGCAACCAACCTCGTCATGCGCAAAGAAGACATGTTGCTGCCGGTCGAGGCGTTGACGGCGGCGAGGTAGAGTTGCTTTGCAAGGATCCTCACTATGCAAGAGCGGTATCTCGGGGATGTGCATGACTACATCAAGTTCGCATTGTTGCGTCATTTGGAGAAGGCGCTCGACGTCAGGATTGGCGTGAATTGGTACCTGACGGACCCGGAGAATAATGAGGATGGCGGGCAGCGTGGCTTTTTGGATTAGCCCGCTGAATGGGGGCGCTTGGATAGGGATTTATTTGGCAAGCTTCATTTTTTTCGCGACCCGGCATACAGAACGCTTGATGAGTTTGAACAGGCTGAGATTCTCCCAAAGAACACGCTTTACTACAAAAATAAGCTTAGCGCCCAGGAGGGTCGCGCACTTTGGCACGAACGGGCAACATCCGCACTATCAGAGGCTGGATTAATCTTCATCGATCAGGACAACGGCTTCGAGATCAAGCCCAACTCAATGGCCGGCAGAACGCATAAGTACGCGCTGTATTCGGAAGCAGCAGGCTACTATGAACGCGGAAAGATCGTTATCGCGATTCAATTCGCAGCTAAAGTCAAACCTAATGATCGCGTCGAGGAAGTCAGAAATAGACTCATCATTAACGGTTGCCCCGCGGATTTACCTGTTCTGCGAGGGCGGGTCACTCCAAACATTTTGTTCTTTACCGTGTCTCATTGGGAACACGCCAAGAAGGTTCGAGAGGCTCTTTCGGAGTTTGAAGCAAAAAGTCCTGTTGTCAGGGGCTTTAAGAGAATTGAGATGATAAATCGAAGCTCGATTCCAAAACAGATTTAACTCTACATTACCGCGCCCAGCGAGCCAGATGCTGCTGGTCCAATGCATGACGCAGAAGGGTCTTGATCGCCGCCTGGCGGCTGACCTTCAGCTGCCAGGCTCTCTCATCCAGTTCCTGAAGCATGGGCTGCGTAAAGTCCACATTTACGGGCTGAATTGGCGGCATTATCTTGCCCTTCCTGGTGAAAAAGCGCGAAATGTTCTCACCCTTGTCGGCAAGTTCCGCGATCTCATCGGCCGTTGGCTGCTTTACTGTTTCAATCTCTCTTTGCATATGATCCCCACTCGGCATTTTATTCCGCCCCCACCAGCAACCCCCGCGAGCGCAACTCCGTCAGCACTCGCTCCACCTTCCAGTCCAGTGCGCCGGTTCCGTCTACTTGCAGATCGGCGTTCACCGCAGACGGCCGCACATACGCAATGCTCGAAGGCCGCACCGTGGCCTCGTATTGCCGCTGCACAGCCTCAGGTGTGCGCCCGCGCTGCTCAATGTCGCGCTTCAGTCGCCGCTCGAAGCAAAGCTCATCCGGCGTGTCGACATAAATTCGCAGACTGTAAAGCGGCAGCAGTTCCGGGTAATAGAGGGCAAACAGCCCTTCCACAACCAGAAACGCACTCGCCCTCACCCGTTCTGTCCGGTCCAAGACTCGCGTGTGCGTCGAGAAGTCGTATAGCGGCCGCTCAATAGCCTCGCCTCGCGCCAGCGCAGACACATGAGCCGCCAGCAGCGGGCTCTCAATCATCGCCGGGTCGTCGAAGTTCTGCTGGATGCGCTCGCTGTAAGGCATGTGCCTCAGGTCGCGGTAGTAGTTGTCTAGATGGAAGTGAATCCCACCCAGCGCGTGCGCCAGCTCTGCCGCCAAAGTAGTCTTTCCCGAACCCGAGCAGCCGGCGATTCCCAGCACCACGGACGGAAAAGGCAGGCGCGGTGTCTCCAGGGATATTTCGTTTTTGGCCTTGATGTTGCTCTCGCTCACTTTTCCGCTTCCACGGATGCTGCGATCTTCGGCGCCAGCCTCTCCAGCAATCCGGCCAGCCGCCGCTCCACCTGCCGCCCCGTCTCTGCGACCTCTTCGTGGCTCAGTGGTGTTACACCCAGCCCGGCTGCCAGGTTGGTCACGCATGAGATGCCCAGCACCTTAATCCCCATGTGCCGCGCCACAATCGTCTCCGGTACCGTCGACATGCCCACCAACGTCGCCCCCAGCGCACGAAAGGCCCGAATCTCCGCAGGCGTCTCGAAGCTCGGCCCCGGAGTCGCCAGATAAACTCCCTCATCGAGCGCAAATCCCTCTTCCGCCGCGGCCTCCTTTGCCAGAACCCGCAGCCGTATGCTGTAGGCCTCCGTCATATCGAAGAAGCGCAGTCCCGCGCCCTTGCGCATTGCAAAACGCGGTTCGTTCGGCCCAGTAAGCGGGTTCCAGCCCATCTGGTTGATGTGGTCGGCCAACGCCAGAAGCTGACCCACGTAGTAGCCCTGCTGGATGCCGCCCGCCGCATTGGTCAGCACCACGGCTCGCACTCCCAACGTTCCGAGCACACGCATGGGGAAGGTCACCTGTTGCGGCGTGTAGCCCTCATAGGAGTGCACGCGGCCCTGCATCACGACAACCGGCACACCGCCGAGCAGACCGGCAACAATTCGTCCCGAGTGCCCCTCGACGGTCGATTGCGGAAAGTGCGGAATCTCCCCGTAAGGAACAAAGACGGGCTTGGCGACAGCATCGGCCACCGCGCCCAGCCCGGAGCCAAGAACGATGCCGACCCGCGGAGACAACCAGCCCAGCCTGCCGCGAAGGAACTCTGCTGCTTCAGTCACTTGTTCGTAGTAAGTCATATCGGATTCTGGCGGTGCGCTTTCGACATTCTACAGGCGCAGGCGTAAGAGGGAAGGGAAGAAAAGCGGCCTGCAGTACTTGCCGAGTTGTTCAGTGTGCGCGGCTCTCAGCCTGCGCTCGTCCTTTTCAACCGGCCACCCAGCTATCCGGATAGATCGTGACCGCGGAACATCCGTATGAATAGTTGAACCAGGAGTGTTCCGTCGTCGGAGTTGCGAAGAAGCCTTCCAGATTGTGCCGGCGAACCACTTCAGTCAGGAATGCACGAGGGCCATAGAAGAGCGTGAAAAAACTGTCCCAGTCCACAGTCAGCAGGAAGGATGAATCCAGCGCTGTCAGGGTGCCACGATTCGGAAATGTCTCTTTGCAGCTCCTGAGCCTTGGTACACTGAGCCGCTGCACAGGATCAACGTTCGGAAACTCGGGCACATAGATCAGCTCACCTCGACCCGCAGCCTCGAACAGGTTCAGAAGATCCATTTGCAGCAGCGGCTCGAACCTGCCCTCTCCTGGCATCCATACAGAGCCCGATTCCAGAAAGCTCTTGAGCGCATCGCACGCCGCATAGTCGCGCAAATCTTCGTTGATCGATCCGATTGACGTCAGCAACGCCTGGTTCAGTTTCGCGCATGAGCTCAGTCTTGTTTCAGCGGCAACCTGAGCCCACGTGCATTTCGCGCCGGCGCTTAAAATCAGCTCGTCGGTCGGATATTGCTTCGTCACCTTCCAGGAAAGTTCATCCGGCACGCTGACAAACGGGTGGAGGATTACATAGACGGATTCGAATTGGCCGTTGTATGCCTTAAGAAGGGGTGCGTCGTAAGGAGGGTAGATCAGGCTTTCGTAATGCACGCAACAGGATAACAAAGTGGGAATGACTCGACCTGTGACGCCGGAGGCATCAACGGCCAGGACGCTGTTCTTAGAGCTTTTGCCGTCAATGCGCGAGAATAGCTGCAGAGGTCCTTCGCGATGTGCCGCAACATCAAAATGCTGTTCAACTTCGATCCTCCAGTAACGGACGAGGAGATTCGAGCCGCGTCGCTGCAGTTCGTGCGCAAAGTCAGCGGCTTCAACAAACCGTCAAAAGCCAACGAACCAGCGTTTCTCTCGGCCGTAGATGAAATTGCTGCGGTCGCGGCGCGGCTTCTCAGTTCGCTTAAAACCAATGCGCCTCCGCGCAGCCGAGAAGAAGTAGCCGCGAAGGCGAAGGCGCGCAATGCGGAGAGATTCCCGAGGGAGGGGCAGACCGCATGAAGCAGATAGTCGCCATCATCTTTGGCTTGGGCCTGGCCTGCAACGCGCTGCTCTTCGTCCCGCAAATCATCGCCGTCTGGCGCAAGAAGAGCGATGAAGGCATCTCGCTCATCACCTTCGGCGGCTTCAGCGTCCTGCAGGCCATCGGCATCGTTCACGGTCTCTACCAGCAGGACCTCTCACTCACTCTTGGCATGGCAGCGAGCCTGCTTACCTGCGGCACCGTAACTGCTCTCACGCTTTACTATCGTGTGCGGCGTTTGCGCGGGTAATGGTGCCCACGGACGTTAGCCCTCCCACTTTTCGCAAGCAGTGCTGAACGAATCCGCGCCCGCTCATCGCGCCTCGGACGGATCAGGTGAATCTGCCGTGTTGAGGTCGACAAACGTGTCCGCACTGTGCGCATGTCCCGGCGCGTAACATTTGCCATCTGGTGCTTGATTCGCGGGGCAGCCCGCGCTGAACTGCGTCCGCCGCGGAGACTGAGCGTATTGCCAGACCACTGCCGATCCCGCAAGCGCCGCAGAAAACGCCTCACCCGTCGTCATAGGGTTCGCAAGCGTGCATCCCGGCGAAGGCGGGCATTGGTCATTTGCGATCCAGAGCTTCAGGCGGCGCTCCGCGCTTTTACTTTTAGATGAATGCGCCGTCCGCGCGCTTTCCAACTCAATAATGTTCTGTGCCGTGCTGATGGTGCCGCTTCCCTCCGGCACATCGATGCCGGAACAATAGACTCCAGCGCGTGCGCCGCCTGCCCGCACCGCATCAGCCCATGCAAAAAGATAAGCAGCCTGTTCCGGCAGCAACCGTCCGCCTTCTTCCTGGTCCAGGAAGATAAGCACGTTCGCCGGAAAGCCTTCCCGCGCCGCTGCTGCCGCGGCGGCCTTCCCATCTGCGGTTCCCAAAGCAGTAGCGTCTGTGCCTTTTAGTTTCGCGTAAGTCCGCCCGTTGAACAGAACCAGAAACCCGAAGCCGTTTTTCTTGAGCAGCGCACGCTTGCCTGTCCAACTGTTCCGCTGCTCTCCCGGCGGATTGTTCAGCCAGTAGCTTGTGTAGCGAAAGCTCTTGCGCAGTGCGGGAAGCGCAGCGTCACCGGGATAATCGTTCCTGTCGAAGCCGAGATACGAGCGTGGAGCCGCATGCTGCGCGCCGCTTTCAGACGCCGCACCGATCAACAGCAGCGCGGCCAGCATGCCAGCGTATTTCAGTGTCATTGCTCGCAATCACCCCAGAAATATCCCGGCAATCGACGCCGAGATCAGGTTCGCCATCGTTCCTGCCAGCATCGCCCGCACGCCTAACTTTGCAAGGTCGTTGCGCCGTTCCGGAACCAGTGCGCCAATCCCGCCGATCTGCATGCCGATCGATCCCAGGTTCGCAAACCCGCACAGCGCAAACGTGGCAATGGTGAAGGAACGAGGAGCCAGTGTGGCCCGCTGCGCCCCAAGCGAGATGTATGCAATCACCTCGTTCAGTGCCATGCGTGTTCCCAGCAGATTGCCGATGGCCATGCAGTCGTGCCATGGAACGCCAATCAGCCACGCCACCGGCGCAAACAAGTAGCCAAGAATTTGGCCAAGCGATCCGGGAACCCACGGCACGCCGCCATGGACCCATCCCAAAATGTTGTCCAGCAGCGCCACAAGCGCCAGAAAGCTAATCAGCATGATGGCCACGTTCATCGCCAGCTTGCCGCCGTCGATGGTGCCGCGAGCAATTGCCCCAATCAGGTTCTCATCGGCGTGCAGCTCGTCCTTGGGGATCACGACCTTACCTTCGGTGGCGGGCACTTCAGTCTCCGGCACCAGCATCTTAGCAACCAGAATTGTGCCCGGCGAGGTCATGATCACGGCCGAGAGCAAATGCCGCGCCTCCACACCCTGCGAAATGTACATCGCCATGATTCCACCAGACACATGCGCCATGCCGCTGGTCATGATCACCATCAGCTCGCTGCGCGTGGCCTTCGACAGGAACGGCCGAATGGTGAGCGGCGCCTCGGTCTGACCCATGAAGATACTTGCCGCCACGTTCATGCTCTCCGCGCCCGAAATGCGCATCGTCTTCAGCATCACCCACGCCATGCCGCGAATGATGATCTGCATTAATCCGATGTGATAGAGCACCGCGAAAAATGCGGAGATGAAGATAATGGTCGGCAGCACCTGAAAGGCGAAGATGGAGCCAGAGTTGGGAGAAAGCAGATTTCCGAACGCCCCGGAGTTGGGAAGCCCGAATTGGCCAAACAGAACCCTCGTTCCAGCGAAGGTGGCAGCGAGCATATTGTTGACCACCCCGCCGGCCCAGGTCATCGCCCGCTGCCCGTAGTCGAAGCGCAGAACCAGAAATGCGAAAGTGATCTGCAGACCCAGGCCCCAGGCAACGGTGCGCCAGCGGATGCGTCTGCGATCGGTCGAGCCGAGCCAAGCTGCAAGCAGCACCGCCAGAATTCCCAGCACTCCCGTAAATCGAACCAAAGCGGTCCCTCCTTGAAAAACAGCTGTCAGTGATCAGTTATCAGTTTCCCGTCGATCATGTGTGGCGAGGAAGCGATGTGTGTGGCCCATCATCGTCCGGCGCCATGCCGTTCAAACGGTGTCGCAGTTCGTTTCCAAAACCAAATTTCCTTCGGATGACTCTTGATGTCAGAAACTGAAGACTGAACACTGACAACTGGCCTTATCCGACTACCTTACAGCATTGTGCAGATATTCCCCTGCCGATTCGCGGGTAAAGATGCGGCCCACCAGGTCAACGGGTGCGGGAGGGTTCTGAGAGAACAGAATCGCCTGCTTCAGGATTTCTATCGGTTCCGCAAGTAGTTCCGCGTTTGTCGCGTACACGGTAGCCAACGGCTGCCCCTTCTCAACACGCGCGCCACGCCTTGCATGGAACACGATGCCGGCGTGCGGATCCACGGGTTCGCCGGCATGCTCGCGGCCTGCGCCGGTCCTCTGTACCGCCCAGCCCAGCGCGGTCGTATCCATCTGGGCGACGTAGCCGCTCTGCCATGCGGCCACCACTTCGGTCGCTCCCGGCTTGTGAAAACCTGCCGGATCATCGAAGACCGAGACGTCGCCGTCCTGGGCCTTGATCATCCTCAAGAAAATGCGTAAAGCGGAGCCGTCGGCCAGCGCCGTTTCCGCACGCACATATCCGTCTCCCGGCGTCGCTGCCTGGCCGCCCAGGTGGATCATCCATCCGGCCAGGATCAGCGAAAGCTCGCGCAGGTCGTTATTGCTTTCATGGCTCTCGGCGGGCCGCTTGCCGCGCAGCAGCTCCACTGACTCGGCCACCTCGATCCAATTGCCGGCCGTCGAGCCCAGAGGCTGGCCCATGTCGGTCAGCAGGGCCACAGTGCGAGTTCCGGCTGCCTCGGCTGTAGCCACCATCAGGGCCGCGAGATATTCAGAGTCTTCCTGCTTGCGCATGAAGGCTCCCGAGCCCGTCTTCACATCCAGCACCAGTGCGTCCAGTCCCGCCGC
Organism: Occallatibacter sp.; assembly: GCA_035945795.1. GTDB lineage: Bacteria > Acidobacteriota > Terriglobia > Terriglobales > Acidobacteriaceae > Telmatobacter. The sequence goes on along the minus strand of DASYZU010000127.1, from coordinate 17,129 downwards.
AAGCTTCTTGCTCAGAATCGATGCGCAGATCAACCCAGGGCTTTCGACTGTCGCGGTGCGGTCTCGCAGCGCATAAAGCACGCGGTCGGCCGGCACTAGCCTAGGCGTCTGGCTCACGATCGAAACTCCGCACAGGGCCAGCACGTTTTCAAATCCCTCCAGCGAGAGCGCGGTGCGGAAACCGGGGATCGACTCCAATTTATCCAGTGTCCCGCCGGTGTGGCCCAGTGCGCGTCCGCTGATCATGGGTACAGCCACGCCGCAGGCCGCCGCGAGTGGCGCGATCAGAAAGCTCGTCTTGTCGCCCACGCCGCCGGTCGAGTGCTTGTCCACGGCCTGCTTGCCCAGCCGCTCCGGCGAAAACTTTTCGCCAGAATCGCGCATGGCCAGTGTCAGCGCGCGCGTCTCTTCGAGCGACAGCCCGCGCAACCAGGCCGCCATCAACCACGCGGAAAGCTGCTCCAGCGGAATCGATCCCGACGCCGCTCCGGCTGACAAAAAGCCGAGCTCGCGCGCGTCCAGCGTGCCGCCGTCGCGCTTCTTGCGTATCAGGTCCACGGTGTGAAGAGGGGGGAGGGCAGAAGTAGGCATGACAGTCGGAACCTCAATTTAATGACAATAGAGATTATCGCAAGCGCGCCTGTTTCTCGAAAGACCGCTCGTCACCAACAAAAAACATGCGACTGCATTGACCGAAGTGTTCCATTGTGGAAGAATCCGAAGCCGCAGCTGTATTGCGTTTCAAATCGAATGCGAAATCGATAATAGTGGGTTTCTCTAAGATCGTTTGGCAACGAAGAAAGCTGGGTTCAATGAATGAATTGAAAGCAGTACGCACACGTCTCTTTGCCTTACTTACAGCGTCTTTTTTCGTTCTGTCCGCCGGCGCAGCGTGTGCCGCGCAGAACGGCGCCACGCCGAACCCACCTTCACTCGGTTGCCCCTCAAATGAGCAAACGAGCTATCCAACGGCCGCCATCTCGAATGGCGCTGTAAACGCCGTCCTCTATTTGCCGGGCGCGAAGAACGGCTACTACCGCGGTACGCGCTTCGACTGGTCGGGCGTCGTCGGCTGCCTTTCCTACAAGGGCCACAACTACTTTGGTGTCTGGTTTCCGCACTACGACCCGCTGTTGCACGACGCCATCTCCGGCCCCGTCGAAGAGTTTCGTTCCGCCAACGGCGACAGCGCTTTGAACTACGACAGCACAAAGCCCGGCGACCCATTCGTCAAGATCGGCGTCGGCGTCCTTCGCAGGATTGACGATGCGCCCTTCAAATTCAGCACTACCTATCCGTTGATCGATGCAGGTAAGTGGACCATTCACGCCGGACGGACCAGCGTCTCATTCGAACAGGACCTCAAGTCGCCGATCGGTATCGCCTATGTCTACAAGAAGACTCTGGAACTCGACAAGCACGCCCCCGTTCTGATTCTTCGGCATGAGTTGAAGAACACTGGAACCGAAACCATCGACACCCAGGTTTACGATCACGACTTCTACGTGCTCGATGGTGCTCCGACGGGTCCGGATATGGTGGTGCGCTTTCCATTTGAGGTCAAGGCGGAAAAAGACCTGGGCAACGGCGCAAGGGTAGAAGGCAAGCAGATTGTGTATGACCGCGAGTTGCAAACCGGACAAAGCGCCTCAAGCTTCATCACCGGCTACTCGAGCGATGTGTCCAGCTATGATTTTGTTGTTGAAAACAGCAAGACCGGCGTCGGAGTCGAGCAAACCGGCGATCAGCCCATCTCTCGCATCAACTTCTGGTCGATTCGCACAACCATCTGCCCGGAGGCCTACGTTCACCTCAAAGTTGCTCCAGGCGAAACCGCGCATTGGACCATCCGCTATCGCTTCTACGCAAAGTAGCCGCTCGACTCCGCCTTACTTGAGCTTCATCTCGAAGGCCATCGGCAGCAGGCCGGAAAACGCCATCGTGCGCATTCCGTCGGCGGCCGGGAACACCACGGGCGCATCAGGCAATATGAATTCGGATAGCATCTGCCGGCAGGCGCCGCAAGGCGGGCTGGCCTCGTCGTTCAGGTTGGCCACGGCAACCGCCTCAATCCGAATCTCCGGCCCGAATTGGGAAACACCGCTCACCAGCGCCGACCGCTCCGCGCAGATGGTCAGTCCGTAGCTGATATTTTCCACGTTCGTACCGGTAACCACTTCGCCATTGGTCAAGCGCAGCGCCGCGCCCACCCTGAAGCCTGAGTAAGGTGAATAGGAGTGCTGCGCGGCCAGCCGCGCCTGTTCAAGAAGATGCTCTAGCCCCGGCGAGTTCTTCGCATTCATCGTGTTTCCCATTCCCCAAATGCCTGAGACTTGAGGCTAAAGCATTTGTACCGCTTCTGTACATCGGGGATGGTCCACATAGACGAGCGGCCTATTCCCTGTTCTCTCCTCCCTATTCCCTGTCTTCTCAAGTTGAGCCTTTTCTTTCCGATAAAGGCCTTATGTGCTCGCTGCGCCGGGAGCTTGGATCCCGGCCAGCCGGATGAGTGGACGCAATGGATGAATTGACTAGGGAGTTCCTGATCGAGAGCCAGGAAGGTCTGGACCGCATGGAGCGGTGCCTGACGGATCTTGAGGCGCGGCCGCACGATGCCGCCTTGCTGGGCGACATATTTCGCTCCGTGCACACGATCAAGGGAACCACTGGATTTCTGGGCTTCAAGCGGCTGGAAAAGCTGGCTCACTGCGGCGAAAACCTGCTTGGCCTCTTGCGCGATGGAAAACTGGCCGCCGACCGGCCCATCATTACATGTCTTCTGCAACTGCTCGACGGGCTGCGTTCCATCCTCAAGTCCATTGAGACCGAGGCCAGCGAGGGCGACGGCGAAGACATCGCCCTGATCGAACAACTGGAAGAGTTACAAGCCCCAGCCCACCACACCAGCGGCCAAGACCTACCGCCGGAGACCCCGGCCCAGACAATGAAGCCGCTTCGGATGAAAGCCGGTGCGCACTCAGCATCCTCGTCTTCAACCGCACCTCCTCCGCAGCTCGCTCCATCGGCGCCTGCCGTGCCCGCGCCAGTGTCTGCTGCACCAGTACCAACTCGAGTCGCTCCAGCCGCTGCCGCCGAATCGCCTGTTGCCGAAACCGATGCCTCCCGCCCGCGCGCTCAGACAGCCGGTACCGCCGCCGAAAGCACCCTCCGCGTCGACGTCATTCTGCTCAACCGCATGATGAACCTGGTTGGCGAACTTGTGCTTACGCGCAACCAGGTACTGCAGGCTACCGCGGTCGACCCCAACATGACCCTGCTGTCGCGCCGCCTCGACATGGTGACGGCCGACTTGCGCGAGAGCGTCATGAAGGCGCGCATGCAGCCGGTCTCGAACATCTTTTCCAAGATGCCGCGCATCGTGCGCGACCTCTCCCAGTCGCTCGGCCGTCGTGTGCGCCTCCAAGTGGAGGGTCAGGACACCGAACTCGACAAGAGCCTGCTCGAAGCCATCAAGGATCCGCTGACCCACGCGGTAAGAAATTCGCTCGACCACGGTATTGAACTGCCGGAGGTGCGCCAGGCCGCGGGAAAGGATCCCGAGGGAATTCTCAAGCTGCGCGCGAGCCACGAAGGTAGTCACGTCATCATCGAAGTCTCTGACGATGGTGCCGGCATTGCTGTCGAAAAGGTGCGCCAAAAGGCCATCGAACGCGGCGTCATTACACCTGAGCGCGCTGCTCAACTTGGCGAGCGCGAACTGCTGCAACTTGTCTTTCTGCCCGGCTTCTCAACCGCCGCTACCGTGACAAACGTAAGCGGCCGCGGCGTTGGCATGGACGTGGTTCGCACCAACGTGGAAAAGATCGGCGGCAAGGTCGAGATCGACTCCCGCACCGGCAAGGGGACAACGCTGCGACTGCGCATTCCACTCACGCTGGCCATTATTCCCGCCCTCATCGTGCGCAGCGTGAATCAGAGCTTTGCATTGCCCCAGGGATCGCTCTCTGAACTGGTTCACATTCCTCCGGATCAGGCCGCCAGGGCCATCGAATGGATGGAAGGCGCTCCGCTCTATCGGCTACGTGGAAAATTGCTCCCACTGGTGTTTCTTGACCGGCTGCTGATGCCTGCTGCGGACCATAATCCAACTTCCGAGCGGGACAACTTTATCGCCGTGCTGGACGCTGAGGGCCGCCGCTTCGGCCTGGTGGTGGACGGACTCGCCGACCCGGAAGAGATCGTAGTCAAACCGCTCTCCGCCGTGCTCAAGGACATTGGTCTCTACTCCGGTGCAACCGTTTTGGGTAATGCCGATCTGGCCTTAATTCTCGACCCCGGAGCCATCGCGATGAAAGCTGGAGTGACCATGACAGCTGATGAAGATGCCACGCTTGCACTGGGAGCGGAAGAAGAGGCCGGCGGCGCCAAGGGAATGGAGTACCTTCTGGTCGAGGCTGCCGGGCGCCGTGCTGCCGTGCCGCTCGCCGACGTGCTGCGCATCGAACAACTGCCGCTCTCGCGCATCGAGTACATCGGCTACCGCCCAGTTCTTAATTTCGAAGGACAGCTGATGCCAGTCGAAGATTCGGGCGGCGTGCTGGCCGCGGCCCAGGGAGATTCTGCCGCGCAGAGCGACGATGAAGCCCAGATCATTGTGGTCGTCTGCCGCGAAGGCATTCGTCATGTGGGCATCGCGGTGTCGCACGTCCTCGATGTGGCATCTGGCCGCGATTTGTTCGAAGCAGGAACCAGTCAACGAACTGGAGGCGTCACGCTGCTCAAGGAGCGCGTTACCGGCGTGGTCGACCTTGGCGGCGTGCAAGCCCTGCCGGCAGCCGAGCACGCGCCCATGGATTGGAACCGGATTGTGGAGACAGAAGCATGAGCACAGCGGCGATTTTGAATCGGAACGAAAAGGCGTCGGCACTTCTGGAAGTTTGCTCGGTGCGCCTGGCGGAGACATGGTTCGGCGTGCCGATCACACACATTCTTGAGATCGTGGGCTCAGCGCGGCCGCAGCCTGTTCCTCTCGCCCCCGCCTACGTGGGCGGCTTGGTCCACTATCGCGGCGATGTGCTCACCACCGTGAGTCTGCGCCAGTTGCTGGCCATGCCTGCCAAAGGAGGCGCCCAGGACATCCTTGTGCTGGAGTCCGCGGGCGGATGCTTCGGCCTGCTGGTGGATGCGGTGGGCGAGGTTCTCACCGTTTCCTCGGCCGATCACGAACCCAACCCCTCAATTCTCGACCAGCACCGCAAGGCCTTGTTTGCCGGCGCCTACAAGCTTAAAAACAAGTTGCTGGTCATGTTGGATCCCGAGCGGCTTGACCCGCTGCGGCTGAGTCAGGCACAGGCGAGTTAGCCCTTGTCTTCCAATTTTTTGGCGTTGTATTTACCGGGCAGTTGAGAGCAGTTGAGAGCCATTGAGGCTTGGCAGCCGCGCGGTAGCAATCACTAGCTAGCGGCTAGAAGCTGGGTTCCACGGAGGTAACCATGCGAGCGCTCATTGTCGACGATTCCCGCTTCGTCAGGGGTTTTCTGCGCGGCCTGCTCCAGGAGAAGGGAATCGAGTGCGAGGAGGCGGCTGATGGACAGGCCGGGCTGGACCGACTGCATGGCGAACACGCCTTCGACCTTGCGCTGCTGGATTGGAACATGCCGGTGATGAACGGGCTGGAGATGCTCAAGAAATTGCGTGCCGAGGGGTTCAACGGCATCAAGGTAATGATGGTAACCACCGAGGCCGAGAACGATTTTATTCTGCGCGCCCTTGAGGCAGGCGCCGACGAATACCTGATGAAACCCTTCGACGATGAGGCACTCAAAGAAAAACTCGCCATGCTCGGCCTGGTTGAGGTCTGAGCCATGGCTTCCGCTCGCCGGACTCGCATTCTCATCGTGGACGATTCTGCCGTGATGCGTAGCCTGCTACGCTCCGTCGTTTGCTCGGATGCCAACCTTGAAGTGGCCGGAACCGCCGCCGACGGTGCATCGGCCCTGAGCAGCCTGGCGCTGAATCACCCCGACCTGATTCTGCTCGATGTGGAGATGCCGGTGATGGACGGATTGGTGACATTGCGTGAGTTGCGGAGACGAGGGAACAGGATGCCAGTGATCATGTGCAGTTCGCTTACCCAGCGCGGCGCCAAGGTCACCATTGAAGCCCTGGCCGGCGGCGCTTCAGACTACGTAACCAAGCCGGCTGGACAATCCGGACGCGAGGCTGCACTCCACACCCTGGCCCAGGAACTGATTCCAAAAATTCATGCCCTCACCAATTCATCGGAGAGTTCATCGTCAGGCCAGCCGCGCTATCAATCGCTGTTGCAGCCGCAGCCGGTCTTTCCGGGCATAGCGCGCACCCCGCAGTTTCCGCCAATTGCGCTGCCTGCCAACGCGCTGTCGAGGCCGCAGCCGATCTCCGCAACTCCGGCTGTGGTTGCCATCGGCGTTTCCACCGGAGGCCCCGCTGCCCTCGACGTTCTGCTCCCGATGCTTCCCGCCCACTTTCCGCTTCCGGTCCTTATCGTTCAGCACATGCCTGAGCTGTTTACGCGCCTGTTCGCCGAGCGCCTCAACGGCCGTTGCAACCTGCGTGTGCGCGAAGCTTCCGAAGGCGATCCGGTGTGCGCCGGAAACATCTACATCGCTCGTGGCAACTGGCATTTGGAGGCGCAGGCTGCCTCGCTTCACAACGCGCCGCCTACGCTGCGCCTCAACCAGGGTCCGCTTGAGAATCACTGCCGCCCGGCCGTCGATGTTTTGTTTCGCTCCGTGGCCAAAGTTTACGGATTCGGTGTTCTGGCCGTGGTGCTTACCGGTATGGGTTCCGATGGAATGCTCGGTTGCCGCAAGGTTCGCGAGCAGGGAGGCAGCGTGCTGGCCCAGGACGAGGCGTCCAGCACGGTGTGGGGAATGCCCGGCGCTGTAACCCGCGCTGGCCTGGCACACAGAGTGCTCCCACTCGATGCCATCGCTCCTGAAATTCTGCGCATCGCCGGCCGCGCACGTACTGAAGTCCGCCAGCTTCCCCGCGATCTTGTTCGCCAGGGGTTATCGTGATGGAGCGACCCGCGATTGACCAGGTTACCAGCGCCGACTACAGCTACCTTCGTCAACTGGTCTTCGGCCATTCGCAGAATGTACTCGATCCTTCGCGTGACTATCTCTTTGATACGCGCCTTACCAAGCTATTGCGCAACCAGGGCATGAGCCGCGTGGACGAACTCGTCCGCCATCTGCGACTAAGGAAAGACCCGGCGCTCGAGCGCGCCATCGCCGAGGCCATGACCATCAATGAAACCAGCTTCTTTCGCGACACGCGCCCCTTCGAGTTGTTGCGCACCGAGCTGCTGCCGAAATTGATTGAAGCGCGCAAACACTCGCGCAGCCTGCGCTTTTGGAGCGCCGCCTGCTCGACAGGCCAGGAGGGCTACAGCATTGCAATGCTGATGCAGGAGCATTTTCCGATGCTCGTCAATTGGGCGCTTCGCATTGAGGGCACCGACCTCTGCGCAGAGGTTATCGAGCGTGCACAGGCCGGGCTCTACCACCGCATCGAGATCAATCGCGGCCTGCCCGCGCGCTTTGTGGTTCGCTACTTCGATCGTGTGAGCGAGGACTGGGTCATCAAGCCCGAGGTGCGCAAGCTCTGCAACTTTCGCCAGGCCAACTTATGTGCGCCGGTTCTTCCATTCAATCGCGCCAGCGACAAGTTTGACGTCATCTTCCTGCGCAACGTGATGCTCTACTTCTCGCAGGAGACCCGCAGGAAGCTGCTGGCAGGCGTTCATCGGCTGCTGGCTCCTGATGGCATCCTTTTCCTCGGCTCCAGTGAGCAACCGGCCGATCCTTCCATCTGGACCTCCGTCCTCGCCGGTGGCACCTGCTACTTCATGCCGCGTCAGCCAAGCTGAAATCGGTGAGCAGCAAACAGCGAACAAGGGAATAGGGGAAAGGGATAAGGTAACAGGCACCTGGTCTCTACGTCCCTGCCTCTTCCAACAGCCGTTCCACCTCATCATGCAGGCGCGCCGTGATGGCGGCCTCGGTTTCTCCAGGCAAGAGGCGCATCGGCTGCCCTACGCGCACCTCGATGGTGCCGGAGCGGAACCAGCGCTGGTCGCCTGCCTTGAGCTCGCCCAGACCGAGCAGGGCAACCGGCAGCACCATCGCGCCGCATTGCTTTGCCAGCAGGCCGATGCCGGGACGGAACGGCGCAAGCTTGCCGCCTGCCGATCGCGTACCTTCAGGGAACACCAGCACGTTGAACCCGCGATCCATCGCCCTGCCCGCGTGGGCGAAGCTGGGCTGAAAGTCGCGGCGTCGCGGCAACGGAAACACATTGAACAGCGCCGTCAGGAGGTAGTAGAACAACGGACCTGGCAGGAAAAAGCGTCCGCTGGGATGCAGTGGCTCCGGGTCACGGAAATGCCGGTAGCCTTCCAGCATCTCGCCCGACATCACCATTGCCATCCGACGACGCAGTGCCCCAGGCAATGCGTATTGCACCAGCGGTCCGTCGAACGCGGAGACGTGATTGGCGATGATCAGCATTGGTGCACCGGCATTGAGCGCGTATGGCGCAACGACGCGCGGAGCAGCCAGCAGCCATACCAGCGGCCGCATCACCGCTTCAATAAACGCCGAACGCATCCATTGGAAGGGCTTCAGCCAGGGCCAGAGCGGGTAAATGTACGGCGTCCGCGCAGGCGCAACCTCATCACTCTCGCTCGCGGCTTGCGGCCCATTTTTGTTGTCTTTCTGAGCAGGGCGCAGCGGAGTCGAAGGTTCCTCCTGTGGTTCCCGAGGGGAAACTGTACTTTGCAACTCTGGCGCAAAGGTGGATGAGGGCCAAGCCTGCGTTCCATTCTCCTCGCCCGCCACCAGCCGCCGCAGCTCGCCCAAGGTCTCTACCCGGTCAAGCATCCCATCTTCGGAAACAATGCCCAGTCGATCTTCGATGGCCCCGGCCAACTGCACGCGGCCCAGGCTGTCCAGATGCAGGTCCTCAGTCAGGTGCAGTTCATCGCCGACGCCAGGGTGAGGCTCGCCAGATATCTGCGCGATCAGCGCCAACAGCCAATCCTCCGACACCCCAGTTGTATCAATGCCGTTGGGCTTTGCCGTGCCGTTGCCCGCCGATGTTGCAGCCGACTTGATTCTCTGGAGCCACGCGGCCACCGCTTTGCGCCGTACCTTGCCGGTCGACGTGCGCGGCAGGTCCGGCTCCGGCCACATTACCCAGCGCCGCACTCGCTGAAACTCCGCAAGCCGCGCATTCGCGCCTTCAATGGCCGCCGCGGCCTGGTCGCCCGCTCCTCGGCAGGCCAGCACAGCACACGGCTCCGGCCCCTCAGCCGTCTCTATCGCCACCACCGCGCACGCCGCAACGCCCGGCTGCTCTTCTATGGCCGCTTCAAGATCTTCGGGATGAATGTTCACACCCGCGGCAGTCACAATCACTTCGCTCTTACGACCCAGAAAGCGCAGCTCACCGGATGGCTCCGTCTCCGCCACATCGCCGGTAGCCAGCCACTCATCCTTGCGCCGATGCAGCTTTCCGCCCGACCACGTGGCCCCGGAGATGGCCGCGCCACGGACCAGCACTTCGCCATCCGGACCGAGCTTTACCTCGCGCCCTGCAAGAGGTTTTCCAATAGTTCCCTCGGCTACATGAAACGGGTGGTTTAGCGTGATCAGCGCGGTCGTTTCCGTCATTCCGTAGCCCTGCACCAGGACGAATCCCAGTGCGTTCCAGAATTGTTCCAGCGGACCGGACAGCGCACCGCCTCCCGAGATGAGCGCCCAGAATTTGAGCCCGAATGCGCGATGAATTTTGCGAAAGCGCCACCAGCGCCGCGCCGCCCCTATGTCCCGCGAGTGGGCTGCCTGCTCCGCAAGCCATGGATGGCTAATCTCCAAATGAGTCTTGAGTAGCGCCAGGACCCTGGGCACAGCGGTCAGCACGGAGATGCGCTCGCGGCGAATTGTCTCCACCAACCTCGGTGCCACCAAGCGCTCTTCAAAGTGCAGCTCACCGGCAAAGATCGGTGGAACCCATAGCCCCATCGTCTGCCCGAAGACATGACTAAGCGGCAGCGTGTTCAGAATCCGCAGCGGATGCACCAGCCGCTCCCAGCGCATGTAGGGCTGTGCTCCGTTCTCGATGGGCCCCACGCTGGCCAGCACGTTACCATGGGTCAGCACAATCCCCTTGGGATCGCCGGTGGTGCCGGAGGTAAACAGTATCTCGAGTGGCGTCTCGGCGGAGAGCCCCTGCACGGGGCCTGTTTCTTCCAACGGCAGAACACCCAGCCAATCTTCGAAAGAGAGTTGCGGCACGTCGGCAGATAATTGCCCCAACAGCACTGCATCGCCCACGGCCAATTTCGGCTTTACGTCAGCAGCTACCCGCGCCGCAAACTCCACCGTCCCGATTGCGTCGAGCGGAACTGCCAGCACCCCGCGCAGCATGCATCCGTGGAAGGCCGCGATCCACTCCGCGCTGTTCTCCGCCCACAGAAGCACCCGGTCGCCCGGCCCGATTTTGCGCTGGGCGAGCAACGCTGCAAATCGCCCCGCCAGCCGCGCCAACTTCGCGTAGGTAGTTACCCGCCGCCGGTTTCCCTGATAGCGAACCACGGCGACCTCGCGATCAAAGCGGCGGAAGTCGTCGAGGATTGTAGCCAAATGGTCTCGCATGGGCGCTCCAGCAAGCATCATGGTAAGCGATGTGGATGCTTCATCTTGTGTATGGATGTGAAACCGCAGAACTTGATGCACTGATTGGAGTCATTTCGTCTTCGCCGGGGACCATTGCAGATATTGACTTGATCCGTGCTCTCTGACCGCGGATCATTGATCTGCGTTTTCGCTTCCTCTTCGCTGCTCTTACGCGCTATTCTGAGAAACACGATGTCTCCCGACCGCCCCAGCCCAAACCGGCCCAGTTCAGATCGGCCCAACCCGGACCCCTCCGCCGCCCAGGTTCCGGCGACCGATCCGTTCGCCTGTTTTCATCCGGTTACGGCCGAATGGTTCCGCGCCGTCTTTGACGCGCCCACCGCACCGCAGCGGATGGGCTGGCCGGTGATTGCGCGCGGAGAGAGCGCGCTCATCCTGGCTCCGACAGGCACCGGCAAGACTCTTGCTGCGTTTCTGTGGTGCCTGGATCGTTTGATGCTCCATTCGTCGCCGGCAGCGCGCGGAAAAGGGTGCCGGATCGTTTACGTTTCGCCGCTCAAGGCGCTCGCTGTCGATGTGGAGCGCAACCTGCGCTCGCCGCTGGCCGGCATGGCCAACATGGCACGCCGCATGGACGTTGCCTTCCGCGAACCCGCCATCAGCGTTCGCACCGGCGACACGCCGCAGCGGGAGCGCGCGCGTTTTGCGCGGCATCCGGCCGAGATTCTGATCACTACGCCGGAGTCGCTTTACCTGCTGCTAACCTCGCAGGCGGCAGAGGCGCTGCGCACGGTTGATACGGTCATCATCGACGAGATTCATGCACTCGTGCCGACCAAGCGTGGCGCGCATTTGGCTCTCTCGCTCGAGCGGCTGCAAGCGCTGACGAAACGCCCATTGCAGCGTATCGGGCTCTCTGCTACGCAGCGTCCGCTTGAGGAAGTGGCTCGATTCCTTGGTGGTGTGGATATTCAAGCAGGGCCCGTCTCAGAGGCTGAAGCCCACAATGATTTCGCACCGCTGGCGGCACGACCGAAGTCGTGCCCTGACACTTTTCCAGGCTCGGCAGGAGAATTGGCGCAGACCGCTTTGGCGGCGGAGACTCCAGCCTTATGGTCCTCCGACGCATTGGACATTGCGCCGCTTCGCTATCGTCCCATCACCATCGTCAACGCCAGCGCGCGCAAGCAGCTCAAGTTGCACATTGAAGTTCCGGTCGAAGACATGGCGCGGCTCGGCGAGATGGAGGAGATTCCTTCGGGGCCGGCCTCGCAGATGCCGCGCCGCGTGTCGATCTGGAATGCGATTCATCCGCGCCTGCTGGAGATCATCCGCGAGCGCAATTCGACTATCTTGTTCGTCAACAGCCGCCAGGTGGCTGAACGACTGGCAGGCGCGCTGAACGAACTGGCCGGCGAGCCTATTGCACGTGCCCATCACGGCTCACTTGCTGCCGCGCAGCGCTCCGTTATCGAGGAGCAGTTGAAAGCCGGCCAGATTCGCGCCCTCTGCGCCACATCGACGCTGGAACTCGGCATCGACATGGGCGCCGTAGATCTCGTAATCCAGATCGAAGCTCCGCCCTCGGTGGCCAGCGGCATGCAACGCATCGGCCGCGCCGGCCACCATGTGGACGCGGTCAGCGAGGGCATTCTCTTTCCAAAATATCGCGCCGACCTCGTGGCCTGCGCAGCAGTCACGCGCGCAATGCACGAAGGCCATATCGAGTCCACGCGATTTCTGCGCAACCCGCTCGATGTTCTGGCGCAGCAGTTGGTGGCGATTGTGGCCCACCCGCCGTCGGCCGCGACGCCTTTGCGCAAGGCAAGAGTGCTTAAGAGCGCTCGGAAAGCGAAGAATCTCACCGCGGAGTTGAAGTTTGCCGATTGGGATTCCGCGAAGAAGGAGGAAGAAGCGCCGAAGCCCGAAGTCAGCGTCGACGCTCTCTTCGACCTTGTCCGCCGCGCCGCGCCCTTCGGCGGCCTTACGCGCTCGGCTTTCGAGGGCGTTCTCGATCTGCTCAGCGGCCGATATCCATCCGACGAATTTGCTGAGCTCCGGCCGCGGCTCACGTGGGACCGCATACGCAACGCCGTTACTGCGCGCGATGGAGCTGCACGCCTTGCCATTCTCAATGCGGGCACTATTCCCGACCGTGGTCTGTACGGCGTCTTCCTCGCATATAGCGAAGGCAAGGCCGTGCGCGTCGGCGAACTCGACGAAGAGATGGTGTTTGAGAGCCATCCCGGCGAAACATTCATACTCGGCGCCTCCACATGGCGCATCGTCGAGATCACGCATGATCGCGTGCTCGTGACCCCCGCTCCCGGCGAGCCTGGGAAAATGCCTTTCTGGAAGGGCGACGGGCCCGGCCGGCCTCTCGAATTTGGCCGCCGCATTGGCGCGCTGGTCCGCGAGCTTCGCGCGCTACCCAAGCCCGCTGCGCTGACTCGGCTTGTCGCGGAACACGATCTCGATCTCGGTGCTGCGGAAAATTTAATGCAGTTCCTTGCCGACCAGGAGGCCGCGACAGACTCGGTGCCTGACGATCGCACGGTTGTCATCGAACGCTGCCGCGACGAGTTGGGCGACTGGCGAGTCTGCGTGCTTACGCCGTTTGGAAGCCGCATCCACATTCCCTGGGCCATGGCGGTGAGTGCGCGCATACGCGCAGCAGGCGGGCCGGAAGTGGAAACGCTGTGGGGCGACGACGGATTCATTCTACGCTTTCCGGACACTGACAAGCCGCCTGATTCGGACTGGTTCCTCGTTGAGTCGGCTGAAGCGATGCAACTTGTGCTGCGGCAGCTGGGTTCGACGGCGCTGTTTGCAGGCCGCTTTCGCGAGGCGGCGGGTCGCGCGCTTCTGCTGCCGCGCCGGCGCGCCGATGCGCGTTCGCCGCTGTGGCAGTTGCGCAAGCGTTCGTACGATCTGCTCAGCGTCGCCTCGCGTTATCCTTCGTTCCCGCTGCTGCTTGAGGCTTATCGCGAATGTTTGCGCGATGTGTTTGACATGCCCGCGCTGATTGAAACGCTGCGCGCCATCGAGCAGAGGCAGTTGCGTGTCCACGTCGTAGAGACGCGCAAGCCTTCACCGTTTGCCGCCTCACTGTTGTTCAGTTATGTAGCGAATTTCCTCTACGACGGCGATGCGCCGCTCGCCGAACGCCGCGCACAGGCCCTCACCATCGATCAGGATCAGTTGCGCGAGTTGCTCGGCGAGGCCGATCTGCGTGAACTGCTCGACGCCGATGCAATCGCAGAGGTGGAAGAGGCCGCGCAGTGCCTCGCGGAGAATTATCGTGCGCGCTCTGCCGACGGCGTTCACGATCTCTGCCTGCGACTCGGCGATCTTTCGCGCGACGAACTGGCGCGGCGCGTGGTTTCGCCGGATCTTTTGCAGCATGTTGACCGGCTCATTCGTTCTCGGCGGTTGCTTGAGTTGCGCATTGGTGGCGAGCGCCGCCTGGTTGCTGCAGAGGATGCGGCCCGCTACCGTGACGGCCTGGGAATTCCGTTGCCGCCAGGTCTCGCGGCGGCGCTGCTTGAGCCGGTGGCGCATCCCGTCCTCGAACTCGTCCGCCGATACGCGCGCACACGCGGGCCTTTCACGCAACGCGAAGCTGCGGATCGATTTGCGCTGGGTGCTGTTGCCGTGGAAAATGCGCTGCGCCAGCTTGCCGGCGAGGGCCGCGTACTTGAGGGCGGATTCCGTCCCGGCGGCCTGCATCGCGAGTGGTGCGACGCGGAGATCTTGCGCCAGATTCGACGCAAGTCGCTCGCCAGGCTGCGCCGCGAAGTTGAGCCGGTGGAGCAGCACACACTGGCGCGCTTCCTCACGCACTGGCAGGGGCTGCTTATGCCGCGCCGGTCAGGTCACGCAAACCTCGACGCGCTGCTAGATACGATTGAAAACTTGCAGGGCGCGCCCCTGCCCGCGTCGCTTGTGGAGTCTTCGATTCTCCCAGCCCGCATCGCGGATTATGGTTCCTCGGGCCTCGACACGCTCATCGCAGCCGGCGAAGTTGCCTGGGCCGGAGTGGAACCGATCGGCGAACGCGACGGGCGCATCGCGCTCTTTCTCGCCGACAAGCTGCCACTGCTAGCGCAGCAGCGGCCTCTGGCGGAACCGTTGACGGAGCGTGAAGAAAAGCTGCTTGCCGTTCTCGAATCTACCGGTGCCAGTTTCTTCGACCCGCTGCATCAGGCCGCTGGTGGAGGCTACCCAGGCGAGACCATCGAGGCGCTGTGGAGTCTGGTCTGGCGCGGCCTCATCACTAACGATTCACTGCACGCGCTGCGTGCATACATCGCTCGGCCGGAGAGCGCGCGCACGCCGCGACGGCTGCAAACGGGCGCAGTGTTTCGTTCGCGCCGCACGACACCCCCCACTGCTCAGGGGCGATGGTCGCTTCTGCCGCTGCGCGCGTGCTCCGGTGTGAAGGGTACGAGCTTTAGTCCGTACATCAATTCCTCCCAATCGGTCGGTGCTTTAGCCCCTGAGGGACGTCCCCTCGCGCCTTCCGCCACTGAAGCCAGTCACGCTCTTGCTTTGCAACTGCTTAATCGCTACGGCGTTTTACTGCGTGAGTCGGTTGCGGCAGAGAATGTTCCAGGCGGATTCAGCGCCGTCTATGACGTGCTCAAGGCGCTGGAAGAGAGCGGCCGCATTCGCCGCGGCTACTTTGTTGCCGGACTCGGAGCCACGCAGTTTGCGTTGCCAGCCGCCGTGGACCTACTGCGCCAGTTGCGCACTGCGCCGCCCGAAGAGAAACCGGAGTTTGTGCAATTGGCCGCGACCGATCCGGCCAATCCTTATGGCTCGGTCCTGCGCTGGCCCGATCTTCCCGTTGCCGAAGAAGATTCTGAAACTGCGCCGCGCATCCTTACTCGCGCCGCTTATGCTGAAGTGATTCTACGCAATGGGCAGTTGGTCGCGTGGCTTCGCCGCGGCAATCCCAACATTCTTGTCTTTCTGCCCGCCGAAGAGCCGGAGCGCACGCAAACAGCCGCTGGGCTTGCGCATTTTCTCTGTTCGCGTGGGCAGGAGCGGATGCGGTTGAGCAGCCACCAGGGTGTGTTGATCACGACCATCAACGGCCAGCCGGTGGCCGCGCATCCGATGGCGCGCTTCCTGATGGATGCAGGCTTTCATCCCGGCCCGCTCGGTATGCACCTGCGGCGCATTCCGCTGGCGATGGGGCAGCATGCGCCCGAGCCTCATGCAGGAGAGGTGCAGTAAAGGCGAATGCCTGAAGGCGATACCATCTTTCGCACCGCGCGCTCTCTCAGCCGCGCACTCGCCGGACAGCAGATCACGGCCTTCCGCTCCACCTATCCATTGCTCACGCGCTTCAACGACGATACGCCACTTGCCGGGCAGACTGTGGAACGCGTGGAAGCGCGCGGAAAATGGCTTCTAATTCATTTTTCGGGCGGTGCAACCCTTACTACTCATATGCTCATGAGCGGCAGTTGGCACATCTACCGGCACGGCGAGCGATGGCAGCAGCCGCGAACCAACATGCGCATCGTCATCGAGAACGGCGACTACATCGCTGTAGGCTTTCGCGTGCCGGTGGCCGAGATGCACACAGCGCAGTCACTGGCGCGGCACACGAGAATACCGTGCGAGCAAATCGACGTGCTGAGCGCGGGCTTCAATGCGGCAGAGGCAGAACGGCGGGTGCGGGCGCATGGCGGCGAAGAGATTGCCGATGTGCTGCTTCACCAGGAAGTGCTGGCGGGCGCGGGCAATGTCTTCAAGTCGGAGATTTGTTTTGTGACCGGCATTAATCCGTTTTGCAAAGTCTCCGCGCTCAGCCAGGGTCAGTTGCAGGCCTCGATCGCCGCTGCGCAAAAACTCGTGCGCGCAAATGTGCTAGAAGATTCCGGCGACTCCATAGTGACCTACGGCGGCCGCAAGCGCCGCACCACGCATGAATCAGATCCCGGCGCCAGCCTGTGGGTTTATGGGCGCAACGGAGAACCGTGCCGCCGATGCGGGGAGCCGATTCGCCGCCGGATACAAGGGCCGGACGCGCGCGTCACATTCTGGTGCGCCAGGTGTCAGCCGATGCCGGATGGCACAGATGTTGATGGGTGATTGGCGCTCGAATCAGTTTCCGCTCTTGCCCAGCCCGAAGATCTTTTGGAAAATGTTGCGGCGGTCCGCAGGGTGGTCGCAGGGGAAGGTGGGCGCGGTGCCGGCGAGGAAGGCAGCATCGTAGCTGTCCGGACAGGTTTCGTCGCTGAGCAGGTTGCTCACCTTGTCGATCTTCACGATCTCAACGCCGTCTGGCGCCGAGAATTCGTTGGTGTCGGAGTACTGCGGCAGCAGCACGGCCTTCTTCATAAACTCCGCCCAGATGGGCGCGGCGGCGTGTGCGCCTTCGAGATTCAAATTGGTATAGTCGTCGTTGCCCACCCATACAATGCACAGCAGGTTGCTGGTAAAGCCGGCGAACCAGGCGTCGTGGCTGGT
>DASYZU010000126.1:0-20895 GCA_035945795.1 Occallatibacter sp. | reverse complement strand
CCGGCAACTGAAAGTGCAGGGAGATGTGGTGCTGCGTGTAACCTTTTTTGCCACCGGCCAAGTGGTAGTACAAGGAGTGGTGCATGGACTGGGCCACGGACTGGACGAGGAAGCGCGCCGGGTGGCGCAACAGATACGCTTCCGTCCGGCAACGCGCGACGGCCGACCGGTGGACTTGACGACTACAATCACCATTACGTTTCAATTGGCGTAGCATCAATTTTGCAGTAAAGAACAAAAGCCGCAACCAGCCACGAAGCGCCGAAGCAGGCGCAAGAGGCAGAAGCATGAACTGGACGAAGCCATCTAGGAGCTTGACATGACTTTTCGGAAGATCCCCCTCACCTTCCTGATCATTACTCTGGGTGTGGCCTGCGCGTACGCGAAGAAGCAACCAAAATACGAACAGGCACGCCTGCTTACCCCAGAACAGTCCGCCCTCGTGGATAGGGCCGTACTACAAGAGAAAGTGCTGATCAAGGACAT
This sequence comes from Occallatibacter sp., assembly GCA_035945795.1. GTDB lineage: Bacteria > Acidobacteriota > Terriglobia > Terriglobales > Acidobacteriaceae > Telmatobacter. The sequence goes on along the minus strand of DASYZU010000126.1, from coordinate 20,409 downwards.
CAAGATGCGCACGCCCCTTGTGGAGACTTATATCCAGAACACGAAACCGGATCAGAAGCTGTACGAAGTGCCAACCGACGACCAATACATTTTGAGCCGCGTGGACTTTGGCAAGGCCTTCTTCGACAAGACCTACGAGCCGAGATCAGAGGTCAAGCACGGTTTCTTCAAGGGCTCGCTTGGGGCAGTCACCGGCCTCACCAAGTTGCTCGGTCTGGAGAAATTCACGTATTCAGACGCCGGCTTCATGGAGATGATGTTCATCGACCCGACAGGCTTTGATCAACAGCACTACGTGTTCAGCTTTGTGCGTCGGGAGTTTCTGGGCACCGTCAGGACATGGGTCTTCGACGTGCATCCCCGCGTGTCCGGCATGGGCCGGTTCTATGGCAGGATCTGGATTGAGGATCAAGGCTCCAACGTGGTGCGGTTCAACGGCACCTACACCGGACCCGGCTCCGAGGACTCTTCAAAGTACTATTTCCACTTCGACAGTTGGCGAATGAATGTACAGCCGGGCATCTGGCTTCCGGTGGCGGTCTACGTGGAGGAAACACAGCGCACTGAAGGTTCGAAGTCAGTCGGACTGAAGGCCCAGACGCACTTCTGGGGTTATTCATTGAAGCTGCCCACGCGGGACAGCGAGAATGTGAGTGTGAAGGTCGACGACGCTGTTGACAGAAGCAACGACTCGCAGGATGTGGGTCCGCTCCAGGCTTCGCACATGTGGATCACGCAGGCGGAGAACAACATAATCGACCGGCTTGTGGAAGCAGGGCTAGTGGCCCCGCTTGAGAACGGCGGATACGAAAACAAGGTGCTTGACCAGATTGTGGTGAACCTCGTGGTTCCCAACAACCTGGCGTTCACCGATCAGATTCATACGCGCGTCATGCTTACCGATACCATTGAAGCAACCACGGTCGGCAACACAATCATTCTGAGCAAGGGACTTGTGGACAGCCTCCCGAGTGAAGAGGCGATCGCATCGGTCATCGCAATGGAACTGGCCCACATCGCAATGGGCCACCATATCGACACCCGTTACGCCTTCAACGACCGGCTACTGTTCCCAGACGAGTCCTCATTCCAGCGCATCAACATGTACCACACGGACCACGACAACGAGGAAGCCGCCAAGACGGCGATGCAGTACCTGCAGGCCTCGATGTACAAGGACAGGCTGCCGAACGCTGGCCTGTACTATGCTCAGTTGGTGGACCGGTCAAAGGAGCTGAAGTCGCTTAACACACCCAAGCTCGGCGATTCGCTGCTGAAGACAGATGGAACGCCGTGGATGGGAGATCTGGCACGCATGGCGCCCAAGCTGAACTGGGACGATCTGACCCAGACGGCGGCATTACCACTGGGAAGCTGGCTCAAGGTCGACCCCTGGGACGACTCGGTACACATGCTCGACGCCAAGCGCTATGCGCCGATGAACGCGCGCGACAAGATGCCGTTCGAGGTAACGCCAGTCTTCTACAAGCTGCAACGCTATGAGACCGCCCACGTTGAACCGCCGGTAGCTCCCGCACCGGCTGCAGGCGCTCCGGCCACTGCTGCGGACCCCGGCACCCAAACCACCCAAACGGCTGCGCCACCGGCCCAGCCCGCTCCTGCGGATGCAGCAGCAACTCGGACGCAGCCCGCAGCCAACCCGCCAAACCCGCAGTAAATCCAATAACGTTAAGCCCCTGGCCGACGCACCTCGTGCTCCTCGTCATGGCCAGGGACTTACCGGTAGAACCGGTTAGAATTGTCCGCAGGAGCTCAGATTAATGAGAACTGGACGTACCTTGTGGCCATGAAACAATCGATTAATCTCCTGATTTGTATTTTGCTTGCGTCCACGGCCTTTTCTGTCCGCGGACAAGTGGCTCCTTCGGCCTCCGCGCATCAGCCTACGGTGACCGCCGGCGGCTTCGGCTCCATGTTTCAGCCCGATTACGCCGGCAATGGAATCGCCCAGACCAGTCCCAACCGCATCTACGGCGTCGGCGCTTACGTGGACGTGAAGATCAATCGCTGGGTGGGGGCTGAGGCCGAGGGCCGCTGGCTCCGCTTCAACGAGTATCTGGGCATCAACGAGGACACCTACCTGATCGGCCCCAAAGTCCCAATCCGCACCTACGGCGGCTTCACTCCCTACGGTAAGTTCCTTGTCGGTCTTGGCAGCGGGAGTTTCCTCAACGGGCACTCTACCGTCCTTGCTTACGGCGGCGGCGTGGACTACCGGCTCAGCAAGAAATTCACGTTGCGCGCCTTTGACTTCGAATACCAGCAGTGGTTGCTAACACCCCAACTGCATCCTTACGGCGGCAGCGTGGGCATCGGTTACAAGATCTTCTGAGGCGTTGCTCTTCCTTACGGCTGGACCTCTAGCGGCGCAGCCTTTGCCGTAGACATGGGCACATTCAGAATCTTCGCCACAGTCGGTGCAATCCGTCGCATATCGAACACTCCAAGATCGCGACGATGGGCGATCCCTGCCCCCATGGCAAAGAAGGACGCACGCATCTCCGGATACTCCGGCGAGAAGCCGTGCGAACCTCTGCTGCCCGGAACCTCAGTCACCAGGCTTCCGCTCGTTGCGGGACCGCAGTAATAGCCAGGCTTGAGAACAACGAGGAAGGCCGCATCCGGGAAGGCTTCGCGCTTCGCCATTGCGTTGCGATCAAGAACCTCCGCAATGCCGTTGTCGGGATCCGCAGCCAGCTTATCGAGAAATGCGCGTACCTTCCCAGCCGTCTCACTATCGTTCGGATCGTGAAGCACAATAGCAGCCATGCCGCCCGCGAGCCACGGCTCGGCCTTCCATGAGCCGATCATGGGCACGTTGGTTTGCGGAATGACCGTTGAATGGATCAGCCCCGCCTGCAGAAACGGAATGTAGAGATTGACCAGGTGCGAGATTTTCATGAAGCCATGATCGGAAACCACCACCAGCACAGCGGACGGGTCGTTTGCAACGGCCGCCGCTCCAAGTCGCGCCACCATTCCATCAATCGCTTCCAGCGTCCGGTTCGCTTCCGCGCTAAAGGGTGCGTGAGCGTGCTGCGCGTCATCGAGCGAGCTGAGATGGATGGTCATGAATGCAGGCTTGTAGTCGAGCGCGCTATCCGCGTTGCCTGTCAGACTGGCTGCGTAATAGAGCAAAGGCCGCTCCATAACGGCAATCAGGTCCTCAAATGCACCCGTTTCGCCCGACTGGCAACGGAGCGCCAGCCATTCGTACCGCGTTCTAATCTCGCTGTCCATCTGCTTTCATTACCTATGTCGGGGCAAAAGCGCGCAAAGTTCAATCTACGCCGATCAAACCTGTTCGCACGCAAAAGGGCCACTCGCATTGAGTGGCCCTTTCGATTCGAAGCGACGTTGAACTGCGTTATGCCGGTGAGGGCGAGCCTTCGGGGAAGCCGGGACCGCTGCGGCTCTCGGGCTTGAGGACCTGCTGCGGAGTGCCGTCGGTGTCGCTTGGCGAGGCGAGGATGGAGCGCAGTGGAGGCAGCTCCTTGCCCTCGATCAGCATCCGCACCTCTTCTGCATCGATGGTCTCGCGTTCCAGCAACGCGGCGGCAATGCGGTGCATCGGATCCTTGTTCGATTCAAGGATGGAGTGAGCGGTCTGATAGGCCTCGTCGATCAGGCGGCGTACTTCGAGATCGATTTGCCGCGCCGTCTCCTCGCTGAAGTCGCGATGCTGTGCAATCTCGCGGCCCAGGAAGATCTGTTCCTCCTTCTTGCCGAAGGTGAGCGGACCCAGGCGGCTCATGCCGTACTCGCAGACCATGCGCCGGGCCAGATCGGTGGCGACTTCAATATCGCTGCCTGCGCCCGTGGACATCTGGTTGAGGAATATCTCTTCAGCCACGCGTCCGCCATAAGACATGGCCAGTTTGGCCTCAAGATATTCGCGCGTGTAGTTGTGCCGGTCGCCGGGCAGGAAGATCGTGACGCCCAGCGCCATTCCACGCGGAATGATGGTGACCTTGTGAATGGGGTCCGAGTGGTCGCGGAAGAACGAAACCAGCGCGTGGCCAGCCTCGTGATACGCAGTCACACGCTTCTCCTCGTCCGTGAGCAGCATGGACTTGCGCTCGGCGCCCATGAGCACCTTGTCCTTGGCCAGTTCGAAGTCGTACATGGTGACCTGCTTGCGATTGACGCGAGCAGCGTTCAGCGCGGCCTCGTTCACCATATTGGCCAGGTCGGCTCCACTGAAGCCCGGTGTTCCGCGGGCCAGCACGTTGAGATTGGTGTCTTCGGAGATAGGAACCTTCTTGACGTGCACGCGGAGGATCTCCTCGCGGCCACGCACATCGGGCAGGCCCACCACAACGCGACGGTCAAAGCGGCCGGGGCGCAGCAATGCGGGATCGAGAACGTCGGGCCGGTTGGTGGCCGCGACCAGGATCACACCGTCGTTCGATTCAAATCCGTCCATCTCGACGAGCAACTGATTCAGCGTCTGTTCACGCTCGTCGTGTCCGCCGCCCAGGCCGGCGCCGCGATGGCGGCCCACAGCGTCGATTTCGTCGATGAAGATGATGCAGGGAGCGTTCTTCTTTCCCTGTTCGAACAGGTCGCGGACGCGGCTAGCACCAACGCCGACAAACATCTCAACAAAGTCGGAACCGGAGATGGAGAAGAACGGAACATTGGCTTCGCCGGCAACGGCGCGGGCCAGTAAAGTCTTGCCGGTTCCCGGAGGCCCCACCAGCAGCACGCCCTTGGGAATGCGCCCACCGAGCTTCTGGAACTTCTGCGGCTCGCGCAGATATTCAATGATCTCCTTCAGTTCTTCCTTGGCCTCATCCACTCCGGCCACATCTTTGAAGGTGATCTTCTTTTGCTGCATCGAGAGCAGACGCGCGCGGCTCTTGCCGAACGACAAGGCCTTGTTGCCGCCGGACTGCATCTGGCGAAGCATAAAGAACCAGATTGCGCCCAGCAGGACGAAGGGCCCCACGTTAAACAAGAGCGGAAGCAGAATGTTGCTCTGCGGCTCCTTGATGGAGAAATTGACCCTGGCGGCAAGCATCGCCTTCTCAAGATCCTCATAGTTTGCAGGAATCGTGGTGTGGAACTGGTCCTTGGGCGAGGACTTCAGGTGACCGCGCAGCTCGTTGCCCTGAATACTCGCATCCATAACCTGCTGGCTTTGCACCTTATCAAAGAGATCGGAGTAGGGAATCTCCGCATCCTTGCTCATGGTTGCGCTCTTCTGGACGACCGTCCACAACATCAAGAGGCAGATGAGAATGAACACCCAGAACATGATCGTCTTAACGCTTGAATTCACCAGAACTCCTCTTTCCAGCCTTGCAAGATGCTGCCGGCCAGACCTCCGTCAAACAATGCATCATCCTTTAGACGCCGTTGCCTTCCTTAAAGTGTCAGAAAGTACACGACCCCCTCACGACAGACACATATATCCTGCCGCCTGGATGAGCAGTAACCCAAATTGTACTCCCAAGGCCGTGAGAGTTACAGCAATATGAACGCCCGGCGACCTCCCAGATATGCTTCAAAAGTTGCAGTGGGATAAACGTCTGAAAACACGGCGATTCAGACGTCAAACGTCCCCTGATCCACCTTGCTGCGCAGGCTGGTTGTTAGTGCCTTCAAAAAACCTCGCTTCAAACGAAATCCCCGCCTCCGGCTGCAGTTCTACGCCCCTCATCCACACGATTCGGCCGCCCAGTTCGAGCACTGGCCAAAGCGACCGGCTGGTTCCAGTAACTCTCAGACGCTCAAGAACTTCCTTCACTTTTCGCGGGCCATTCGAGTAGCGCAGCGTTACCCGGTCTCCGGGCCTCCAGTTGCGCAGGGTGGCGCGCTGACCGCAGGCGCCTCCCTGCCCCTCCCCGGCCACCCCATTGACTGACAAGTTAATGCTCAGTTGAAGACCGAATGCAGGAGCGTCGATTTCCCCAGGAATCGTTCCCGCGTACTCGGGAGGCGGTTCTGCCGGGTCTCTCCCAGTCCCGGGCATTCCAGCCTCGCGAATTGGCCCCACTGACAGGTGCAACTCGCGGTGTGTTCGCTCGGCGCGCAATCCCTGCGCCATCTCCAGCTTCTGGCTGGCGCGGCCTCCCAAAGCGAGTGTCCGCATCGACTCAGTGGCGGCAAAATCGGGTGCAGCGCCAAGTTGTCCAGCAGCATATCGCAGCAGTCTGCGCTGCAGCGCCACGGGGAGCGCAGCCAGCCTGGTAACGTCAATATATAGGCCATGTCCGGCTGCGCGGCCGCCACCGCGCACCGGACGGCCCGGCAAGAGAATTTGCGGTGCCAGGCGAACCAATTCCCCCTCCCACCATGCCTCCTCATCGCGGGCCAGCTCGGCCATCTGCGCCATGTGCTCGCGCAAACGCGGGTTCCAGCCCTCCAGCAGAGGCAGCAGCTCGTGACGGATGCGATTGCGCGTAAAGGTGAGGTGGCGATTGGACGAGTCTTCGCACCATCCTTGACCCAGTTCGCCGAGGTAGACCTCAACGTCCCTGCGGCTCGTCCAAAGCAGCGGACGTAAAATCCGCCCCTCGGGAAACTCAATGACAGGATGAATTCCCGACAAGCCCTCCGTCCACGCACCACGCAGGAATTTGGCCAGCACCGTCTCGGCCTGGTCATCCAGGGTATGGGCTGTGGCCACAGCATCAACCTCGCCCGCAGCCATCAGTTGCCGGAACCATGCGTAGCGCACCCGCCGCGCGGCCTCCTCAATGGTTTCCGCAGCTTTGCCCGAAGCGGGGTTGGCTTGCGCCTCAGATGTAACGTCAACGCGGCCCTCGTGGAACGGCATACCGAGCCCAGCCGCAAGCTCGAGTGCAAATGCCAGATCGGCGTCAGCCTCCTCACCGCGCAGGCCGTGGTGCAGGTGGGCTACATGGAGCACTAACCCAAGTTCCCTGCTGTGCGCGGCAAGGGCGCGCACCAGGGCTACGGAATCTGCTCCGCCGGAGAGTCCCACTGCCAGGCGCAGGCCCGGTTTGAGCAGCGAAATGTCGATAGGCAGCATTGGAGCCCGCTTTACAGGAACCGCTCGGCGCATCCCAAAATGATATAGCTGTTCCGGGGTTGTGGCACCCTGCCACAAAACCTGATGCGTACAGTCTGCCGTATACACTGCCTTCCGATGTATACTCCACGAGTTATGCACGTATTTGTAATCCTCCCCGCAGCCGGACTAGGCACGCGGATGGCCGGTCCGCAGCCCAAGCAATTTCTCATCCTCGATGGACTGCCGATCCTCGTTCATTCGCTACGCGCTTTCGCGGCGGTGGATCGGGTGACGGCAATTTATGTGGCAGTGCGCAATACCGAGATGGAGCGCGTCCAGGCACAGATTGCCGAGTACGGCTTTGCCGATCGAGTTCGTGTTGTGGAGGGAGGCGACAATCGCCAGGAGTCGGTATCCCACGCCCTGGCCGCTCTGCCCGCTGAGACCGACGACATCGTGCTGGTGCACGACGCAGTGCGGCCGCTCATCGACGTGGCCACCATCGACCGCACCATCGACGCAGTTGCTGAGTACGGCGCGGCCATTGTGGGCTTGCCGGCGGTGGACACCATCAAGCAGGTGGAGCGAACCGCCCACGGCGCGCTGATTACTTCGACCATCCCTCGCGAGTACGTTGTGCTGGCGCAAACGCCGCAGGGCTTCCGCTACGGACTGCTGAAGCGCGCCTTTGCGGAGGCCACGGCGGATGGATTTATAGGCACCGATGAGGCCTCAGTAGTGGAGCGGGCCGGGAATCCTGTAGCCGTAGTCCACGGTTCTCAGGTTAATCTGAAGATTACTCAGCCTGGCGACCTGGAGTTGGCCGAGTTCTACCTGCGCCAGCGCGGACGCTAAAGACGGCTCGACTCAGTAGTTGAGATCGTCGCCGGAAGGGTCCAAAAAGGCAGGGGTCCAAAGAAAGGTCACGGAGACCCACAGAGACCATGGATACACGCATCGGATTTGGCTATGACTCGCACGCATTCAAGCCGGACGTACCCCTGCGCATTGGCGGGCTGACCCTCAAGCACCCGGAAGGGCTTGCCGGCCACTCCGATGGCGACGTGCTGCTGCACGCCATTACCGACGCACTGCTGGGAGCGGTGGCCGCGGGCGATATCGGCAGCTTCTTTCCGCCCGGCGATCCGCGCTGGAAAGATGCTGACTCCGCCATCTTCCTGAACCTTGCCATGGAGGAGCTGCAAAACGCCGGCTACCGCATCGTCAACATCGATACGACACTGATCCTGACCGCACCAAAGATCGGCCCTGTCGCTGGAGAGATGCGCGCCCGGGTCGCAGACCTGCTCGGCATCGACATCGACCAGGTGAGCATCAAGGCCAAAACTCCCGAGGGCCTGAACCTGGACCACGTGGCCCAGTGCCACGCCATTGCCCTGGTGGAGCGTGTGCAGGAGTCCGACGATCTGAAGAGCATGAGCGAAGTGATCGAGAGCCAGCGCCAGCTTGAAGACGTGGTCGAAGACCTGCTCAGCTCAGTACACGGCGTTCCGAAAAAGCGCGTCGCACCGGTCTACGACACGGAGGACATTACGTAGGCAGTTGTCTGTGATCAGTTTTCGGAGCAGTGGACTCATCAGCCCGTCTCGCGGGACGCGTTGCCGCTGGAGTTACCTGTTCAAACCAGAAGGACGGGAACCCCATACTGGGCAAGCTGCTTGTCGGCTGTTACCAGGATCAAGCCTTCCACCAAGGCTTGCGCCAGCAACAGACGGTCGAATGGATCGCGATGAAAGAGCGGCAGAATGGCTGCCTGATCTCCATGGCAAATCGTAACGGGAAGCTCTAATAGCCCAAATGCTTTGAGCATCGTGCCAATGGGAGCCCGCAATCGCAGCTTGCCTGCTGCCTGCTTGAGACTAAGCTCCCAGGCGGATGCGGCGCTCAAATACCTTTGCTCTCCACGGCGGAGCGTTTTTAGTACGGCAGGCGTAATCCTCTCGTCTCCAGTGTCGAGCCAAATCAAGATATGCGAATCCAGCAGAAACCGTTCTCCGCTCACTTCGCTTTCTCCGGAAACAGAAGATAGTCACTCTCGCCGTTCTCAAAAAGCTCGGGTGGGAGGTCCTCATAAAAATCGTCCGAAATAAACGTGATTCCCAGCAGGTTTTTCCCAAAAGGTAGAGGCTCCGGCACGGAAGCCTTCTTCTCCGGCACCACTGGAGACAGTTTGGCCATAGGCTTGCCTGCTTTGGCAATCACGATCTCCTCGCCCTTTGCGACCCTGTCTACGAGGCTGGAAAGCTGCGTCTTGGCCTCGTAAAGATTTACCTGTGTGCCGGCCATGTCCGCCTCCATCTCCGTCTCAATGCTCTCTATTATGGTCCGAATCGGCAAGTTGGTCAAGTTGGTCAAGTTGCTTCCGAAGCGTCTCGCTTGGTCGTCCGGCTGCCTTCAATTCATATTTTCTTGCTTTGGCGTTGGTTTTTCTATTGCAGATTGGCAGGTTTGGCATTACCTTTGCTCCGAGTTCGCATCCCACTCCGGAGCGTTCCCTATGTTTGGTTTAGCGCTGATCTTGCAGGAAGAACCCAATCCTGAAGCCATCCGGCACATGGCTATGGCGATACTCGCCATCCTGCCGTTCATCATCCTGGCGGTGCTTGCCATCGTTGTTATACCCTTCTGGTTCATCTGCAAGAAGGCCGGCTTCTCGCCCTGGCTCTCGCTGCTGAACATCATTCCATTGGGCAACCTGGTCCTGATTTACGTCCTCGCCTTCTCTGACTGGAAGGTGATGCCGGCGCCCCTGGCCTACTGGCAGCCGCAGCCCCCCGTGCCGCCGGTGTTTCCGCCGCAGGCCTGAGACGGTCGATCGGTCGAATGCGATAGCATCGTGAGAGGAAAGCAATTCACACGATGCCAGATTCAACTCCCGCGAAAACCCCTCGCGTTCGTTTTGCCCCTTCGCCCACCGGCTTCCTCCACGTCGGCAGCGCCCGCACCTATATCTTCAATTGGCTCTATGCCCGCCACAACAACGGAACCATGGTGCTGCGCCTCGACGACACCGATGTAGAGCGCAACACCGATGCCAGCGTCCAGTCCATCTTCGAGGGACTGCGCTGGCTGGGCCTCTCCTGGGACGAGGAGTACAAGCAATCTGAGCGACTCGCCCTTCACCGCGAGGCCGCCGAAGCCATCTTCGCCAAGGGCCTTGCCTATCGCGACTTCACCCCGGCCCATGCTGCGGAAGGTGAAATATCCTCCGCTCAGGGCGCCTGGCTATGCAACCCCGGCATGCGCGAGCTCTCCCGCGAAGAAAGTGACCGACGCGCCACCGGTGGCGAGCCGTTCGCACTCCGCTATCGCGTACCCCGAGGCGACGGTCGCACTTTGCGCTTCAGAGACGGTGTCTACGGAGAACAGTCCAAGCTAGCCGACGAGGTTGAAGACTTCGCCCTGCTGCGGTCTGACGGCATGCCCACCTATCACCTCGCCTCGTGCGTCGACGACGCCGACCTGCGCATCAGCCACATCATCCGCGGCCAGGATCACCTCACCAACACATTCAAGCACCTGCTGATCTTTGATGCCCTTGGCGTTCCGCCACCACAGTTCGCCCATCTTCCCCTGCTCGTCGCCCCCGATGGCACCAAACTCTCCAAGCGCCGCCACGGCCCCGTCGTCAGCGTCACCACCTATCGCGATGCCGGCTTCCTCCCCCAGGCTTTCGTCAACTTCTTCTGCCTCCTCGGCTGGTCGCCCAAAAACGACCGCGAGTTCCTCACTGACGACGAGCTCACCGCTGCATTCACCTTCGAGGGCGTCAACCGCGCCAACGCCGTCATCAACTTTACTGAGGACGACCCATTCGATCCCAAGGCCCAGTGGCTTAACGCCGAGCACATCCGCGCCCTGCCGATCGAGCAGCTCAGTCGCAGCGTCGAGCCCTTCCTGTACGCCTTTCTCGCCCAGGCCGGCCTCCACGCCTCACCGGAAAAAGTCCTTGCCGTCACCCCGCTCATCCGCGAACGCATCAAGCTCCTGCGCGATGCCGTCTCCGCCGCCGACTTCTTCTTCGTCCCGCAGCTTGCGCCCTACGACCCCGCCGAACTCATCCCTCAAAAGGGCGATGCCGCCCTCGCAATCCGCGTCCTCCAGCACGCCCGGCAGGTCCTCGCCACAACGTCTTTCGATCACGATTCGCTTGACCAGGCCCTGCGCCAGGCCGCAGCTTCGCTCGGTCTCAAGGCCGGTCCCATGTTTCAGCCGATCCGGGTCGCCGTCTGCGGACGCAAGAACGCGCCGCCGCTCTTTGAAACCATGGCCGTTCTCGGCCGCGAGCTCTGCATCGCCCGCATCCGCCAGGCCGAAGAAAGCCTCCAATCGCTCGCTTGAATCACTCGGTTGACTACAGCCAGTCAGGAAACGCAGCTATGACCAACTCAAATTCCGAAACTCAAGACGCTCACACTCCCTCCAACTTCCTCCGCGACATCATCGCCGAGGATGTGCGTACCAAAAAGTACGGCGATGCCGTCATCCAGACGCGCTTTCCTCCCGAGCCCAACGGCTACCTCCACATCGGCCACGCCAAAGCCATCTGCATCGACTTCAGCCTCGCCGACGAGTTCGGCGGCAAAACCAACCTCCGCTTCGACGACACCAATCCTGAAAAAGAAGAGCAGGAGTACGTCGACTCAATTCAAAAAGACGTTCGCTGGCTCGGCTTCGAGTGGGACCGCATTTGCTACGCCTCCGACTATTTCGGCCAGCTCTACGAGTGGGCTTTGCAGCTCATCAAGGCCGGTAAAGCTTACGTCGATGACCTTACAGCCGACGAGATCCGCCAGCACCGCGGCACGCTAACCGAACCCGGCATTGACAGCCCCTATCGCAACCGCACTATCGAAGAAAATCTCGACCTGTTCACTCGCATGAAGGCCGGCGAGTTCCCCGATGGCAGCCGCGTTCTCCGCGCCAAAATCGACATGGCCTCGCCCAACCTCAACATGCGCGATCCGGTCATGTACCGCATTCTCCACGCCACGCACCACCGCACCGGCGACGAGTGGTGCATCTACCCGATGTACGACTACGCCCACGGCCAGTCCGACTCGATCGAGTGCGTCACCCACTCCATGTGCACCCTCGAGTTCACTGACCACCAGCCCCTCTACCGGTGGTATATCGAGCAGTTGGGCATCTTCCCCTCTCAGCAAATTGAATTCGATCGTCTCAACATCACTTACACCCTGCTCAGCAAGCGCAAGCTACTCCAACTCGTGCAGGAAAAGCATGTCCACGGCTGGGACGATCCACGTATGCCCACCCTCTCTGCTTTCCGCCGCCGCGGCTTTACCCCCGAAGCCATCCGCACCTTCACCACCTCCACCGGCGTCTCGCGCACCAACGGCAGCACCGACATCGAGATGCTCGAGCACTTCCAGCGCGACGACCTTAACCGCCGCGCTTCCCGCGCCATGGCCGTTCTTCGCCCCCTCAAGCTGGTCATCGACAACTATCCCGCCGGCCAGCATGAGTTCGTCGAGGTCGCCAACAACCCCGAAGACCCGAGCGCAGGCACCCGCCAGGTCCCCTTCTCCGGCGAAATCTATATTGAGCAGGACGACTTCCGTGAGGTTCCTCCACCCAAGTACTACCGCCTCTCGCCCGGTAAGGAAGTCCGCCTGCGCAACGCCTACTTCGTCACCGCGCAGCGCGTAGTCAAAGACTCGACCGGCAACATCGTCGAGGTGCACTGCACCTACGATCCAGCCAGCCGCGGCGGCAACTCGCCCGACGGCCGCAAGGTCAAGGCCACCATGCACTGGGTCTCGGCCGCCCACGCCATCTCCGCCGAAATCCGTCTCTATGACAAGCTCTTCACCAAGGCCAATCCCGGCGACTTTGCAGAAGGCGAGAGCGTCGTCAGCAATCTCAACCCCAACTCCCTCGAGATCCTCACCGGCGCCAAGCTCGAGCCCTCTCTTGCCAACGCCAAACTCGAGGACCACTTCCAGTTCGAACGCGTCGGCTACTTCTGCCTCGATCCGGATTCCACTTCCGGCAATCTGGTCTTCAACCGTACCCTCCCGCTAAAAGACTCCTGGACCAAGATCGAGAAGAAGTCAGGAGCGTAGCCACCTGCGATGGGGCAGACGCTCGCTAATCACTCGCATAGGCTCCTGTGCTATCCCAGGTCCCAAAAGCGGGAACTGGGCACCCGGCTGTTCCATCATTAGCTTTTATGGACGACCTCGAATGAATATCCGTCTGGGTCGAATACATCAGCGGCGTAGTATCCGGGATAGTATTCCAGTCGTGCACGTGGCGAAATGTTGTCCCTGGCACCAGCGGACATTGCAGCCTTGTAGAATTGATCGACCTTATCCTCATCTTCGGCCATAAAGCCCCAGTGAATGGCCGCTGGATGAGGTTTCCCTTGCTTTATCCAGAAGAACGCCCTTTTGCCATCACCAAATCCCCACAGATCAGGATGACCGTCTTCGCCCTTGTACGGCATGAAGAATTTGATATTAAGTGGCTTCAGCGCCGCTTCATAAAAGGCTAGCGAACGTTCGACATCGCTGACAGTCAGAATGATGTGGTCGAGCATCGTTCTCCTCTTCAAATCACGAGTGAGGGGTGTCCACGTCCGATAGGCTCTGAAAACGGCGGGCCCTAGGTCGCGATTTTGGGACCTGGAATATTGGCTCTTACTTCCCAATCACATCAATCGGCACAGTGATCGTCCTGGGCGGCAGGCATTGGCTTAGGTTGCATGCCTGGTAGCGCAGCTTCGCCTCCACCAGGTGATTGCCCGATGAAGACACAATCAGCGTCTGGATTGCGAACTCTCCGGTATAGACGCTGAGCTTCGTCTTGGGGTCTGCAGGCAAAGTCAGGTCGGCGCCGGCCGGGTAGCTCGCTTTATCAAGCCGCACGCCTGCTCCCTCGGGAATCGAGAAAGTAGTCGGAATCAGATAGTCTTCGCTGGGCGTGTGGGAGTTGATGTGCAGCCCCTGCGCGATGCGAAAGTGCAGCGTCACTGGACTCGCCTTGCCGGCAGCAACAGTCACCTGCTCTGGAAACAGATATTGCACAGCCTCGACCTTAGCAACCGACCGGCCCCCACCGTCGATCTGCGCATGCGCACCCAGAGCCAGGATTCCAACTGCCAACACAGCCGCACATGATCGTTTCATCACTTCCATCATCAGTTCCAATCCCATGATCTACCCATCCCGCAGCCCACTCCCTCTAACTTCCCCACTCGCCAAAACTGAAAGCTAGAAGCTAGCAGCTAGAAGCTGCCTTTCACTCCCCCAGCGCCTTCTTGATATTGGCCTCGATATCGCTCTCCGAAGTCAGCCCCATCTGCGCTGCGACTACGTTGCCCTTGCGATCCACAAAGAACGACGTCGGCATCGCATCAAGCCCGCCATACGACTGGCTCAGACTGTCGCCATCAATCAGTACCGGGTACGGCATCTTCTCCTGCGCAACAAACTTGGCAATGGCGGCCTTGTCCTTGGCCCATCCCGCCTTGTCGTCCTTCTTCAGGTCATCGCCTTCAGTGGAGATGCCTAGAATCTCAAAGCCCTGCCCCGCGTACTTGTTGCGCAGCTCAATCAGCCAGGGCGTCTCGATCTTGCAGGGACCGCACCACGTTGCCCAGAAGTTGATGAGCACGGCCTTGCCTTTGTAGCTCTCGAGCGAGACCTTTTTGCCGCTCAAATCTTCCAGGGCAAAGGCCGGCGCAGGCTTGCCCATGAACGGCGAATTGTATTTCGGCATGCCGCCTGCCGGATCGGGTACCAGTTCGCCCTTGGCGGCCGAGGCCAGCATCTTTTCAGCGGCCTGCTGGCGATACTCCCAGTTGGCCCATCCCGCCCAGGCAAAGACGGCCAGAATGAACAGAACTACGGTGAGAACGATCGTGTTGCGCTTCAAGGGAATTGACCTCTTCCCCTCTATTGTACGGGGCTTGCCACCCGTTTTGAAACCTCCCTTGCTGTGGCGGAGCCTGAAGATCGGGCCGTAAACTGTTACCATCAAAAGCCGATGAACCAGCCCAATCCCAGCAATCCCGAAGCCGCCGCTCTGCAGCCGGCGGCACTGGTCAGAACGGAGGCCGCAGCCCTCGAAGCTCTGGCCACGCGCCTGGAAGGTCCGATGGCTGAACCATTTGCGCGCGCCGTCGAGTTGATCCTCGGCTGCGGTCAGGGAAACGGCCGCGTCGTGGTGACCGGCATGGGCAAGAGCGGCATCATTGCCCAAAAGATCGCGGCCACCCTCAGCTCAACCGGGAGCCCGGCCCTGTTCCTGCATCCGGCCGAGGCGGTACATGGTGACCTGGGCGTGCTCATGCCCGGCGATGTGGTGGTGGCGCTCTCGGTCAGCGGCGAGACGGAAGAAATTCTCCGCCTGCTTGCCACCCTCAAGCGCAAGGGCGACGCGCTGGTCAGCTTCTGCTGCAATCTCAACTCGACCCTTGCCCAGGCCAGCGATGTAGCTCTCGACTGCGGCGTGGAGCGGGAAGCCTGCGGCCTGAATCTCGCGCCCACCGCCTCCACCACTACCATGCTCGCCCTCGGCGATGCCCTGGCCATCGCGGTCAGCCTGCGCAAGGGATTCCGCGCCGAGGACTTTGCCGAACTGCATCCCGGCGGCAAGTTGGGCAAGCGCCTCGCCAAGGTACGCGACCTGATGCACACTGGCGACAATGTGCCCGTTGTATCGCCTGCCACGCCCATGACCGACGTGATATACGAGATGTCATCCAAGAAGCTCGGCATTACCACGGTGCAGGAAGCAGGGCGTCTGCGCGGCGTAATCAGCGATGGCGATCTCCGCAGGCTTCTCGAACGTGAAGGCGGCGCAGCCCTGGGTCGCAACGCCGGCGAAGCAATGAATGCCCATCCGCGAACAATAAGCGCGCAGGAACTGGCCGCCAAGGCACTCGCAATTCTCGAGGAGCGCAAGATTACTTCGCTGATTGTCGTAGACGCCGAGCAGCGCGTAGAAGGCGTCTTGCATCTGCATGATCTGTGGGGCGTGGAACTGATTTAAAAACAGGGATCAGGGGTCAGGGATCAGAAATGCCCGCCCGCTCAAAGCTGTGCGATCCCAGGTCTTAAGATCGAGACCTGGGGCCACGGCAATCGCATGAATCCATATTGTTAACCTGGCTGATTACGATTTCTATCGCGCCGGAGGCGCAACGGCCGTTAGCCCCGCGCTTTAGCGTGGGAAATGTGGTCAACAATAGCCATTCAGCCCCGTAGGGGCGATGCAAACCACGATTGTCGCTCCGTCTTTTTTGTTCATGCGATTGCCCTGGACCTGGGGCGCCCGAAGCTCTCCAACTCCCCCGAACATTTAGAATGAATCCTGTCGATATTCTGTCTTGCGTCCGCCGCGGCGGACGGGAAAGTAAGCCATCATTTCAATGCATCGCTGGTCCAAACTGTTTATTCCCACTCTTCGCGAGGCCCCGGCAGACGCCGAAGTGGCCAGCCACCGCTTTCTCGTCCGCGCAGGCTACATCCGGCAGCTCGGCGCAGGCATCTACAACTACCTCTTTCTCGGCCAGCGGGCCATCAACAAGATCATCGGCATCGTCCGCGAGGAGATGGACCAGATCGGCCAGGAATTCTACCTGCCCGCCATCCATCCCCGCGAAGTGTGGGAGCAGAGCGGCCGCTGGGCTGGCATGGGCGACAACATGTTCCGCCTCAAGGACCGCAAGGGCGCCGACCTCTGCCTCGGCATGACGCACGAAGAGATCATGACTTCGATTGCGCGCAATGAACTGCGCAGCTACAAGCAGTTGCCGCAGATCTGGTACCAGATTCAGGCCAAGTTCCGCGACGAGCCGCGCCCCAAATCCGGTCTGCTGCGCGTGCGCCAGTTCACCATGAAAGACAGTTACTCCTTCGACATCGACAAGGCCGGCCTCGACAAGAGCTTCGACCTGCACGATGCCGTCTACCGCAAGATTTTCTCCCGCTGCGGACTTAAGTTCGTCGCAGTCGATGCGGACTCGGGCTCAATGGGCGGCTCGCAGTCGCAGGAGTTCATGGTCTACACCGACGCAGGCGAAGATCTAATCGCAAGCTGCCCGGTGTGCGGATACGCTGCCAATCTGGAGAAAGGCACTTCGCGCCTCGATCCCGTTGTCGAGATGGAGCCGACCGGAGACGGCATGCCGGAGCTTGTCTCGACGCCGGGCTGCGCAGCCATTGCGGACGTAGCTGAGTTCTTCAAGATTTCGCCAGCCTCGGACATCAAGTGCGTGGCCTACATGGCTCGCAAACTCGGCACGGCGGGCAAACCCGACACATGGCACGGCGTTGCAGCCTTTCTGCGCGGCGACCACCAGGTAAACGAAACCAAGCTGATGGGCGCGTTGGGCGCGAGCGAGCTCCGCACCATGCAGACCGAAGAGCTGTCGCAATATTTCAACGGACCCGCCGGCTTCCTGGGCCCGGTCGGCCTCAAGCCAGACGCCAAGCCGCTTGAAGCGGGCCTCACGGTCGTGGTAGACAAATCTCTCGAAGGCCGCAAGAACCTCGTAGCCGGCGCAAACAAGCTGGACTACCACCTGCGCAACGTAGTGCCGGGCCGCGATTTCTCGTGGACGCTCACGGCCGACATCCGCAGCGTAAACGAAGACGAAGGCTGCCCCGTCAGTTCATGTACCGGCAAGCTCGTCGTCGGCAAGGCAGTCGAAGTCGGCCACATCTTTAAGCTCGGCTACAAATACTCTGAAAGCATGGGCGCCAAGGTGCTTGACGTGAACGGCAAGGAAATCACGCCGATCATGGGAAGCTACGGCATCGGCATCGAGCGCATTCTCACCGCCGCCATCGAGCAATCGAACGACAAGAACGGATTCTGGCTGCCGGCCTCGATTGCGCCCTTCGCCGTTGTGGTGACGGTGACCAATATGGCCGACGCGGCGCTCAAGGAAACCGGCGAAAAGCTGGCCGCCGAGCTCGAAGCCGCCGGACTCGACGTGCTTCTGGATGACAGAGACGAGCGCGCCGGAGTCAAATTCAAAGATGCGGATCTGGTCGGCATTCCTTACCGTATAAATGTAGGCAAGAAGGCCGCCGACGGCGTAGTTGAACTGGTGACGCGTGCGACGTCAACCAGCGTCGACGTCCCGTTGAATGAAGCGCTGGTGCTGTTGAAAGAACATGTGGAGGAAGATGCGTTGCTGACGGCCGTTGGAGTCTGAAAGCAGATTTTAACTACGAGCTTCTAACTGCCAGGTTCTTAAACTTACGGCTTGCATTCGCGGTTTTGCGTTCGAGCTTAAGCTTATCCAGGCGCGGAAGAGCTAGAGGCTAGCAGTTGGAAGCCGATTTACAAGGAGCAGCGATGGCGTTGAAAATCAAGCTGGCAAAACGCACGGGAAAGCATCCCTTGTCATCGCTTGCGCTGCGCGTCGCGCTGGTTGCGATAGCAGCTTTTGCACTGGTGTTCGTTGTCGTCGGCGGCTTCTACTACTTCAGGTATCAAGGCATTGTGGATGCGCGCCTGAAAGAGCCTCTGTTTGCCAACACTGCCAAGATATTTGCCGCCCCCCGTGAGGTCCGTCCCGGACAGAAGTTTTCCATCCACCTCATTGCGACTGAACTGCGCGAGTCCGGCTACAGCGCCGACGGCGCTGCTCAGGCTTCTCCCCTGGGAACGTTCAGTGAAGGCGTGCAGACCATCACCGTGCGCCCCGGCCCGCAGTCCTACCACTCCGAGGATCCAGCGACCATTCATATCAGCGGCGGCGTAGTGGACTCCATCAGCGACGCTCACGGGCAGCCATTGTCAAGCTATGAGCTGGAGCCCATGCTTATTACCGGACTGAGCGAGGACGCAAACCGCACCAAGCGGCGCCTGGTTACTTACGACGAGATTCCGCAGAACCTGGTACAGGCGGTAGTGGCAATCGAGGACCGCCGTTTCTTCGAGCACGGCGGCGTGGACTACATCCGCATACTGGGCGCGCTGCGCAACGACATGACGCCGGGGCGTCGCTTTGTGGAAGGCGGCTCCACGCTGACCATGCAACTGGCGCGCGGATTCTTCCTGTCGCCGGAGCGGCGCGTGAAGCGCAAGCTTATTGAAATTCTCATTACCTTCCAGCTTGAGCACCGCTTCACCAAGCAGCAGATCTTTACAATGTACGCCAACCAGATCAACCTTGGGCAGCGCGGCAGCTTTTCCATCAATGGCTTTGGTGAGGCCTCGGAGGCCTACTTCGGCAAGGACATGCGCCAGCTCACCCTGTCAGAATGCGCACTGCTTGCGGGTATTATCCAGAGCCCGAACCGGTTGAATCCGTTCCGTCATCCCGACCGGGCGCTCGATCGGCGCAACCTGGTGCTGGATGCAATGGTGGAGACTGGGGCCATTACCAAGGACCGCGCCGAGTCCGCCAAGGCGGAACCGTTGCATCTGGTTCCCGGCAGCGTGGATGCCAGCGAAGCGCCCTACTTTGTGGACCTGGTGCGCGATCAGCTCGTGCAAAAACTTGGCGACCGCGACTTCAACCAGGAGGGGCTGCGCATCTACACGTCGCTCGATCCCGATCTGCAACGCCTCGCCACAGCCGCGGTTGACTCCACCATTCACGTAGTGGACGAGCAGGTCGACAGGCTGTACGCCCGCCGCAAGAAGCTGGGCCAAAGCATCACCTATCCCCAAGTGGCGCTGGTAGCGCTCAATCCGCACACTGGCCAGGTGCTGGCCATGGTGGGCGGACGCAGTTATGGCAACTCGCAATTGAATCACGCGGTGGCCAACCGGCCCACCGGCTCCATCTTCAAACCGTTTGTCTACGCCGCGGCATTCAACACGGCTGCTCAGGGCACCATGCTGCCGGGGCAGAAACAGCTATTTTCGCCGGTCATGATGCTGAGCGATCAGCAAACCACCTACGACGTCGGCGGCCAGGAGTATACGCCGCGCAACTTTCAAGGCGAGTACCACGACCAGGTGACGGCGCGATATGCGCTGATGCGGTCGTTGAACAACGCCACCATCGGGCTGGCCGCCATGGTGGGTTTCGATCAGGTGGCCGCACTGGCTCGCGATGCGGGCGTCAAGAACGCGCGTGGAACTCCATCGGTGGCGATTGGCTCGTATGACGCTACGCCGCTGGATATGGCCGGCGCCTACACCATCTTCGCCAACAACGGAGTGCACCTTGAACCCTGGATGCTGGCCAGCGTGCGCACGCCTACAGGCGACATCATCACCGACTACACGCCCGCTTCCAGACAGGTTCTGGACCCGCGCGTCGCCTATCTGACAACCAGCATGATGGAAAATGTGCTGCGGGGCGAAGGAACAGGCGCCGGGGTGCGCAACATGGGATTCGTATCTCCCGCGGCGGGAAAGACCGGCACCAGCCACGACGCCTGGTTCGCCGG
>DASYZU010000125.1:0-274517 GCA_035945795.1 Occallatibacter sp. | reverse complement strand
GGCAACAGCGGGCCAATCAACTCCCACTGCGCTTCCGTCAAAAGCCTCTGTCGCTTCTTCATGACAGAAGCTCAACAGTTCAACCGCCTCACACGTAAGTACGTGGTTTGAGGCCGAACCTATTTTTGAAACACGCTCTAGGGAACCGAAGCCCCGCTCACCGCGTAAAATACTGCAAATGGGGTGAGGGGGTAGATTTTGCCTGCAATCACAAAACCTTCAATCTCAAGAGATGATCGTTCACACCTGATCGCCGTCCAAAGGCGGCCCGCATGGGCAATTCTCATCGGCATTGCAACCGCAATCGCGTTGCTTCACATCCTCACCAACGGTCGCTACGGATTTCACCGCGATGAATTCCAGTTTTTGAGCGACGCGCGCCACCTTGACTGGGGATTCGTAGCCTATCCGCCGTTGACTCCCTTTCTCGAACGCATCGGGCTTGAAATCTTCGGCATCTCGCTCGTCGGGTTGCGGCTTTTCTCGGTCCTTGTGCAGGCAGCGGCCATCGTCGTCACCGGATTGATGGCCAAGGAGCTTGGCGGCGGACGGCTTGCGCAAATAACCGCAGCTCTCGCAGTGGCCCTCTCGCCGTTGCCGCTCTTCAGCGGAACGGAGTTTCAGTACACCTCCTTCGATTTCCTGTGGTGGGTGCTGATCGCCTACTTTACGATTCGCCTGTTGACGACCGAGAATCCGCGCTGGTGGCTTGCAATCGGTGCCGCAGTCGGCATGGGGCTCCTCACCAAGTATTCAATCGTGTTTTACATCGCAGGAATTCTCACCGGCATTGTTCTCACGCCCGCGCGCCGTTATCTCAAGACCGGCTGGTTCTGGTGCGGAATCGTCCTGGCCCTCGCAATGTTCTCGCCCAACTTTCTTTGGTTGGTGCGTCACGACTTCATCTCATACCACTTTCTCCAGCACATTCATGTGCGTGATGTGGGTGAGGGTCGAGCCGACGGATTTCTGCTGCACCAATTCCTCATCTGCACAAATCTGTTTACCGCGCCACTTTGGCTCGTCGGCCTGGCGGGCTATCTACTCAACCGGCGCTACCGGATGCTCGCATTCATGTATCTGATTCCTCTTGCCCTCTTCTTCTTTGGCAAGGGCCGCGGTTACTACATGTCCGCCGCCTATCCCATGCTGATGGCAATGGGCGCTGTCATGGGCGAGCGCTGGCTCCGTTCCCTGCCCCGGTACGGCCGGCGCACGATAGAAGCCGCTTACTTCGCTGGATTCGCAGTCTGCGCAGCCTACATCATCGCGCTGATCGTTCCCCTTGCAGCAAGCGGCCCTCTCCGCGACTTCTCCCTCAAAAGGAATGGCGATCTGCGCGAAGAGTTCGGCTGGAACCAGATGGTGAAGACGGTTGCCGACGTTCGCGATTCCCTGCCCCCTGATCAGCAGGCGAGCGTTGGCGTACTAACAGGCAACTACGGCGAGCAAGGCGCAATTGAGATTCTCGGCCCAGCTTATCACCTGCCCCAACCCATCAGCATGACCAATTCAGCATGGCTGCGCGGCTATCCAACCCCGCCGCCGACTACGCTGATCGTCCTCGGATTTTCAAGCGAGTCTGTCGACCGCGCCTTTACCGGCTGCCGCCTGGCCGGACACAACATCAACTCTGAAGGCATCAGGAACGAAGAGAGCCAGTATCATCCCGACATCTTCGTGTGCGGCGCACCGCGCAAGCCCTGGCCTCAGTTTTGGACCGACAATCAGAGGTATGGTTGAGTTTTTCCGCGGCGCATCAAAACAGCAGCACGGCCACGCGGTAAGCCGTAAACGAGCCATCAAGACCCTGTGCAGGGCAACTGCCAACTGCCGCGCGGTGATAGCGCCTCGTGTCCATGCGATTCACCAGCGCCGGTGGCAACCGCGTCAAATCGGACCCCTGCCAGCGCATCACAAAGCCGGGTTGTGGGCTGTTCGGGGAGCGGGGCACACCTTCGTTGGTCGCGCACGCCGCCCGTGCCAGCGACGGATCGGCGAGAATCGAAAGCCCACTTTGGCGGATCAATGCCGCCACGCGACTCTCCACCTGGATTGCGGTCAGCGATTGCACAACCTGAGAATAGTCGGCCACCGCGTACAGTACGCCGCGGCTGGCCACCACGGCTATTCCAACTCGATTGACCTCGGGATTCAGCAGGTTGGTGCGATGCCCAGGCGAGTGCATCCAACTGTCGTGAATAATGTCCGCTGAAGACCCGACCGCCACATTCTCTTCAATCAAGCTGAAGTGCGCGCCAGCCTCTCCAGCGCGGGAGGCCAGATCCGGCTCGCCCCGGTATTGGTGAGCAATCGGTCCTTCGGCGGCCATGCGCCTGCAGTGGTACAGAGCGGCGGCGGCCAATGCCGGATCCCATTGCAGGCGGCCTGCACCAACCTGCGCGCGTTCCTGGTTGGCACGGGCAAGCAACTGCTCGTCCGCGGTCTGGATGTTTGTCTGGTTCTCGCCCTGCGAATACGCCTGCGGTTGCCTTGCAATCAACAGCGCAACTAGCGCCAGAGAAAAAAGCGACCCCTTACCGAAAAATCTCATACCTAATTAGACCCCAATTGGCCGTGTGAGTCGCGGTATTCTTGCAGTGTCAGTGCCTTTTCTCTCCACAAATACGCTCCACGCCCTGCGCCAACGCCTGCGCCGCCAGCCGCTGGCCGTCGCTGGAGTCGTATTGCTCACCGGGTTCGTCCTGTGCGGTCTGTCTGCGCCGTGGCTGGCGCCCCGCAACCCAGCAGCCATCGACCTGGTACATCGCCTCGAAGGCCCCTCCACCGCGCACCTCGCAGGAACCGACGAGCTAGGCCGTGACACGCTTTCGCGCCTCATGTGGGGCGCGCGCCTCTCGCTCACCATCTCCGTCAGCGTGGTAACGGTTTCGCTCGCGCTGGGGCTGGCCGTGGGCGGCCTGGCCGGCTACCTCGGCGGCTGGATCGACACCGCTCTCACCACTTTCGCCATGAATACTTTTCTGGCGCTGCCGGGAATTCTGCTGGCCATTGCCTTTGCCGCGTTTCTGGGGCCGGGCTTCACTAACCTGGTGCTGGCCTTGGCCATCGGCGGCTGGGCCGGCTATGCGCGCCTGGTGCGCGCACAGGTCATGTCCGTACGTGATCGCGAGTACGTTGACGCGGCGCGCGCGCTCGGTGCCTGTGGCTTCCGCATCTTCTTCCGCCACATACTCCCCAACATCGTCCAGCCGATTCTGGTGCAGGCCGCCATCGGCATGGCCGGCGTAATTCTGGCCGAGGCCACTCTGTCATTTCTCGGACTCGGAATTCCGGCGCCCGCGCCCAGTTGGGGATCGATGCTCAACGACGCACGTTCGCACTTGTTCGATTCGCCGCACCTGGTCCTGTTCCCAGCCATGGCCGTAGCCGGCGCAGTCCTCGGCTTCAACTTCCTGGGCGACGCTCTCCGCGACCAACTAGACCCAAGAACCCGCATCGAGCTCGGCCTTTAATATGCCGCGTGTCCCCCGAATCAACTCCGTCCCCTCCGATATCGAACCAAATCTGCGTGCCCCATGGATGCGACGACTTTGTCGCATGAGTGGGATACCAAGACCTCCGGGGGCCCCAGGTCTCGCTTTTGAGACCTGGGAATCGACGGCATTCGACAGCAAAGCAAAAGAGCAGGAGGCAAGCTGAACCAAAATGAAGATCGGCGTAATCAGCGACACCCACGGCCTCCTCCGCCCCGAAGTCCTCCCCGCTTTCAAGGGTGTCGAACGCATCCTACACCTCGGCGACGTCGGCAAGCCTTCCATCCTCAAGGAGCTCGAAGCCATCGCCCCCGTCACCGCCGTCCGCGGCAATGTAGACCGCGAAGGCCTCTGCAGCAAACTCCCCGAAACCGAAGTCGCGCTCATCGAGGGCCGCTACATCTACATGCTCCACGACCTCAAGACACTGCACCTTGACCCCGCCGCAGGCAAATTCGCCGCCGTCCTCCACGGCCACACGCACGTCCCCAACTACTTCACAAAAAAGGGAGTCCTCTACTTCAATCCCGGCTCCTGCGGCCCGCGTAGGTTTGAACTGCCGGTGACAGTCGGCCTGCTGACCATCGGCGCTGACGGCAAGCTCGAAGCGAAGATCGTCCCCCTTAGCTAGCAGCCTGCTAAGAAACTCAGCCCGGAGGGAGGCGGGGGGTCAACTTCCGCAAAAGTTCTCAAAAGCAATGAGGGCTTTAGCCCCGGAACCGCGTCTTCTTTCAATTCCACTCGAAAGCTCGAGCTCTTCCGCGCCCGGCTACCCCCGCATCCGCGGATTGATCCACCGATAGACCACATCTGTCAGCAGGTTCACCAGCACATACGTCAGCCCGATCGACAGCAGGCACCCCTGCACCAGCGCATAATCCCGATTCGAAATCGCGCTCACCGTAAGCCGCCCCAGCCCCGGCCAACTGAAGATCGTCTCGGTCACAATCGCCCCTGCCAGCAGTGCGCCAAACTGCAGTCCCACCACGGTCACGATCGGCACAAGGGCATTAGGCAGCGCGTGTCGGCACACGACAGCGGTCTCGCTGAGCCCCTTGGCTCGCGCCGTGCGAATGTAGTCCTGTCCCAGCTCTTCAAGCATCGCCGTGCGCACCATGCGCGTAAGAATGGCCGCCAGCGACGCACCCATGGCCACCGAAGGGAGAATCAGATAGCGCCAGTCAATCGAGTTGGTCCCGCCCGAGTTCGCCCCTGATACCGGAAGCCACCCGAGACCAATGGAGAAGACCAGGATCAGCACCGGCCCAAGCGCAATGCCGGGAACGGAGAGCCCGAAAAGCGAAACCACTGAGAGCAGTTGATCGAGCCAGCGCCCGCGCCGCACCGCGGCCACAATCCCCGCAGGAAGCGCCAGCACGAGCCCAAATCCCAATGCCACCAGCGTCAGTGCAAGCGTATACGGATATCGCTGCGAGATCAGGTGGCCGACCGTATCGTGCAAACGAATCGAGCTGCCCAGGTCACCGTGCACCACGCCCGTCCAGTACCGGATGTACTGCGTATGCAGTGGCAGGTCGAGCCCATATTGATGCCGCAGAGCGCCTATGTCCGCCGGCGTTGCGCCCTCGCCGAGCATCTGGAGAATCGGGTCGCCTGGGACGAGATGAATCAGCAAAAAAACGAGCGAAACCACCAACCAGACGACGGGCAGAGTGAGGACGAGGCGTGTGAGAATCTGCTTCATGGGCTGGGTACAAAGATAAATCAGAGGCCAGCTACCCCGGCGACGAAGGCCTTGCCGCTGGGGGTGGCTGGCTTATCGGCGGGATTCGGGGGGCGCGTTACCGAAATCCTGCAATGGCCCGCTCTGCTTAGCCGGGGTTAGCGTTGTTGCGGAGGGTGTTATTGCGCGTTACGATGCCCTGGTTAGGTTCCATCCAGATTTGCTGTGCAATGCCTGCGCCGCCATTGCCTTCGGCGAGGCTGGCTTCGACTATCACTTGCCGGGACTCTGCAATGCGGGCGCCGTCGAGAGCATTGCGTGCAATTTCGCAATGACGGATCGCAACCTCGCGCCCAAAGCTGACAGCAACACCATTGCCAAACATCGAATCGCACAGCCGCGAGCCGCTGATGGTGACGTGTGAAACATGGTCGAGTTTGAGGTTGTGGTTCTTGCCGATACCAGGTGGAGGCGCACCACCGTTCGCCGAAAAATCGCAATTGACGATGTCGAGCTTGTCGACGCCATAAATATACACGCCGGAGAAGATGCAGTTGCGCACGGTGATGTGCTCAAAGCGAAGGTTGCGCTGCACGGCCTTGTCTTCTGCGAGAAACAGAATGCCGGCACGAATAGGTCCGTGCTGCGTGCGGCGCCTCTGCACGTCGCCATTGGGGTCTTTTGATGCTCGCGCCGTTATCGCGCCTTCGATCACAAAATCGCGCAGCACAACATCGTGCATTTCGGACTCAGCGTTGACGATTGCCGCTTCATACTGAGTACTTGCCGGATCGAGAAAAAGTTCGCAGTCGATGCCGGTGCCTGCAATCGTGACTCCGCTGGGCAGGCGCAGTGTAGCAGGCAGCGTGTGCAGGCCAGCCGCGAGACTCACCGTGCCTCCGCCATTTGCCTTCAGCTTGTCGAGCGCAGCCTGTATTGATTGACCAGGCGCGACGGCGATGGAACCCGCAGGCACCGGAGCCGTCGGGCTTTCCCGCGGTCCAGCAGTAGCGGCAATTTTTGAAGGTACCGGCGCGGGCTGCAGCTTGGCGGGAGCGGGACCGCCCTTGAAGGACGTGAGAACGTCGCGCGAATGATCGCGTACGTGCATGGCCGCCTTTTCCGTGAACGGCAGGTCGATGTGCTTCACGTACATGTAGTGCTGCAACACGCCCTCATAGATATCGCTGAAGCGGGCACGCGTATCCTGGATTTTTCCGTAGGCATGGACCTTCTCGCCGAGCAGAAGACTCGCGGTGTATTCATAGCCGAGTGCGAGCCGGTTGTCGGCTTCAGCAAAGAGGTCGACCCCCTGGTTCCACGCAGCGATCGAGGTGCGTGCCAGGTAGCCAAGACCTAGTTGCACGTGGCCCTGATCGCGACATGTTTCTTCACACTGGCCGCTGGGATAGATATAGCGTGTGATGCCGCTGTTGACCGGTCCCACACGGTAGTGATGGTAAACCTCGTCCATCAGCTTGCGATCATTGCAGAAAATGCCAATGGCAAGCAGCGTAAACATGATCGCCGAGTCCCAGTTGCCGTTTGCCTCGGGATAGTACATCCGCAACAGAGGCACATAAATGGTGAGCAGCATGCGCTTGAACTGGGCCAACGATTCGCCGTTCCATGCCGGATATGTGGCGCGCAGAATTTCTGCGGCATTGCAAAATTCGCCGCCGGTCCATCCGGCCAGCAGCATGGCGTCGTTCTCAAAAAAATCTCCCAGCATGCCGGACCATGCGTCGAAGATCACGATGACTTTGCGTGCATAGGCCTCGTTGCCGGTCACATACCACTGAATCACGTGAGCGTTGGCGGCGGCTGCACTGGCCGAGAGTTCCGCTCCCCCCTTTTGTCCCGCCCCATATGCACCGCGAATGATGTGCGCGAAGGCAGTGGGCTTGAAGTCGAGCGAGGAGTTCGGCTCGGCCTGTAAGCGGTCCCATGCGGACTTCCAAGGTTCTTCGCCGGCTTTCACTTTGGCCTTCATGAACTCCAGATCCGCATGCGTCTGTAAAATTCCTGGATGAACGATGGATCGATGCGAAGCATCGGCGTTGCCGGAAGCAGCAGGCTCTGTATGTTGAACGGCGCCATCCTTCGAAGCTCCTGGAACCTGCGTCAAACCAGGCAATGCAGCCGCGGCCAGCCCGGCTCCTGACTGCAAAAGAAATGCTCGTCTCTTCATGTGTCTGTTCTCTCTCTGTGGCGTGTCTGAATAAATTTCTTCCCGCCTAGCTGTGCAGGCGCGACTTTCGATGCCGCCTTTTCGGCCCGCGCCAGTATACGCCGGAAGCGCATGAATGGGGCTGTGGCAAAGGTTACAGAAGCAATTGGATTCAGTCGTTGCTTGCGGCCGGCTCGTCCAGCGGCTCGACTCGAATCTTGGCGATGCGGCGATTGTCCATCTCTACGACCGTAAGGCGGCGGCCGTCATGGACGATGAACTCACCGGGCGTAGGAATATGCGCGAGCCGCACCAGCAAAAATCCGGCCAGAGTCTCAACACCACCGTCGCGTGGCAGGCTCCACTGCATCTGCGTCTCCAGGTCGCGCAGGTTCACGCCTCCGTCCATCAGTAGTGCGCCCGATGCAGTTGTGAGAACCGGTACGGCCGGCGAGTCAAATTCGTCTTCGAGTTCTCCGGTAAGCTGTTCGATTGCATCCTCGGCTGTGACCAGGCCGACGACGGAACCGTACTCGTCCACGACGACAGCCATGTGGCGGCGGCGCTGCTGGAAGTCACGAATCAGATCGAGAACCGATTTGGTTTCCGGAACAACCAGCACGTCGCGCATGACCTGGCGTACGCGCAGTTCAACGAAGGGCGTGGTAAGTCGCGCCGCCGGATTCGAGGCTTCCCAGATCTCAAGCTGCTTTGTTTCGGATTCACTCCGTTCGGGAGTGGAATGAAAGAAGATAAGGCGGGCGAGGTCGCGGGCATAGAGGACGCCGATGATGTGCTCCGGGCCGCGGGATTCGTCGTAGACAGGGACGCGCGAGCGATGGCGAGCGATGACCTTGGCGCTTGCTTCCTCAAGCAGCATGTTTGAAGGCAACGAGAAGATTTTCTGGCGCGGTGTCATGATCTCGCGGATCGAAACGTCATCGAGTTCGAGGGCGCGGTGCACTAGGATTTCCTGGAATTTGGGCAGCAGGCCCATGCGGCGTGCAGCAGTAGCGATGAGCTTGAGTTCGTCGGAAGAGTGGACAGCGGAGCGCTCGGTGAGCGGTACATCGAAGCCGCGCAGCACGGCGGCAGCAGACACCTTGAGCAAGCGGACCGCCGGCCGCGCCAGGGCCATGAAAACCAGCATTGGCGGGGCGACTGCGACGGCCAGAGCCTCAGCACGGCGCAGCGCGAGGGACTTGGGCACCAGTTCGCCAACGACAACATGGAAGTAGGTGATGAGTGCAAAGCCAAGAGTAACGGCAACAATCTGGGCGTAGAGGTTGGCGTGAGGCAGACGACCAAACCAGCCCATGAGAATTGAGGCTGCGAGTGGTTCGCCGAGCCAACCGAGAGCCAACGAGCAAAGGGTTACGCCAAGCTGGACGGCGGGGAGAAGTTCGTCGAGGCCACGCTGCAGACGGCGAACGGCGCGGGCGCCGGCGACGCGGGCAGCAAGCATCTGCTCGATGCGCGTCTCGCGAATGGAGACCAGCGCGAACTCTGCAGCCACAAAAAAGGCATTGGCCAGGATCAGCATAGCCACAGCGACAAATTTGAGCAGCGAAAGCCCTTGCATCTGGGTGTGAGCATAGCACTTCGGAGATCAGGCATCAGGGGGCAGTTGGAGCGCAATCAATCAGCAACCGCGCGAGAAATGGAACGGCAAGCGGTCGGGTAGCGTACCGCTTTGAAGCAAACGCCTGTGCCAGGTACAGGCGTTTGCTTGTCCGGCTGCGTACACGTGTGTTCAGAAGCGGACACGGAGCGGCGGTCCCGGGTAAGTATTCAGAGGCGATACCGCTGAAACCATTAGACTTGCCGTTTGAGTCGGTTTGGCAGGCGGGGTGCATAACGTTTGCTGGGAATGCCGGTCCACGGTTCACCGTTCCCTGGTCATTTAGGAAGTGAGGTAAGAAATGAAGAATCTTCTTGTTGGAACTGCGGCGCTCATTGGAACAGCGGCGCTGATCATGGTGGCTGTTCCGGCGCTGGGCTCTGAGGCTACCTTCGAGCGAAACCTGACGTTGAAGGGGAAAGCCGAGTTGACGGTTGCAACGGGCTCGGGAAGCATCCACATTACCCACGGCTCCGGCAATCAAGTCCATATCTTCGGAAAGGTGCGGTCCAGCTGGGGCGCGAACGAAGAGCAGGTCAAGCAGATTGCGGCCAATCCGCCCATCGAGCAAACAGGCAACATCGTGCGCATCGGCGCTCGGCATGAAAACCTGCACAACATCAGCATCGACTATGAGATTGAGGCCCCGGTGGATGCCTATCTGAACGCGGCCTCGGGCTCCGGCGAGGTTACGGATGACGGCGTGGGCGAGAACGCCAAGCTGAGCACCGGTTCGGGCAGTATTCATGCGACCGGATTGCACGGCAGCTTCTCCGTGGATACAGGCTCGGGCAACATCTACGCTGAACAGATCGGCGACGGAGACGTGAAGGCCGAGACGGGCTCGGGCTCGATCGAGCTGCGCAACCTGCACGGCGGATTGCACGCCGAGACCGGATCGGGCTCGATCAAGGCAGGTGGAACGCCGGCCGCTGCCTGGAAGTTGGAGACCGGCTCTGGCAGCGTGGAAGTCTGGCCCGGCGATGCTGGGATGACGCTTGACGCCGAGACTGGCTCAGGCAGCGTTCACACAGACCGGGAGATGACGACGCAGGGGACCTCCAATCGGCATCATGTCACGGGCAAGATCAACGGCGGCGGACCTACGGTGCGCATCGAAACGGGCTCAGGCAGCATTCGGGTGCATTGACAAAAGCTGTCAGTTCTCAGATTCTCCAGCTGCTTGTGCCAGTGCAGCTCTCAGACGTTTGTTTTTCAAGCGAGGCTCGAAATGCTCATGGGAGGGCCTCGCCTGATTCTTTCTTCCATCCTGCAATTCCCTTCTCCTCCAGATTTCTTCTCGCAAGGTTCGATTCTCTTCACTACTCATCGCTCCCGCGGTTCAGCGCAGCTACCCGAAATGCTGCAAGGATGGGGTACCCAGCGGATCGCGTCTACGGCAGGAAGTAATAGGGATCCGGATACTTTACGGAGAACTCGGCTTCGGGCTTGCCCTTCAGATCGCTCCACTGGTCTCCGACGTTGAGCACAATCTTGTATCCCTGCGCAACAATCTTTCCGCGCTCAGCCGATTTGTATTCGCTCGTGGTTCCTGGACCTCCCGAGGCCGGACGTAACGTCAACTGCTGCCAGTTTTCAAATCCCTGCTCGCGCAGATTGCGCTCGGTAGCGTCGCGCTCGTTCTCATGCCGGCCTGTGATAAAGAAAACGCTGACGCCGAGCCGCTGGGCCTCCTTGAAAACACGCAGACTTCCGGAGATGGCCGGCGCCTTGGCGGTCTGGACCCATGTGTCGAACGCGTTGCTTTCGTAAGCGAAGCCGGCGGCCAGCATCTCCGGGTAGTTGGAGAGCGTGGTTTCGTCGATGTCGAAGACCATTGCCAGTTTTTCCTGCGGATTATGATGCACGGCGCGGCGGCGCAGGAATACGATGGCGCGATCGGCCTGAATGTCGATGTCGTGCGAGTAGCAGCCGCATTTGCAGGTGCAGTCGTGATAGTGCTCGAGCTGCTTCTTGAGGACGTCAAGATTAGGGATGCGCTCGGCTGGGGCATTGACGCTGAAGACCGGCTGCTCCGGCTTATGCACCACGGATTGTTGCCCGGCGGATTGCTGGGCAACCGAGTAGATGGGTGCGGTGGTAATGGACAGAATTACGGCGAGTAATGAGAAGTGCTTCTTCACCGGTCGACGTCCTTTCACGAAAGCGGAAGTGCGCGGTTCAATCAGTTCGGCTCCCAAAACATCATCGCATTCCAGAGGCGGCGAGCCCAAGAAGGATGGGACGGAGATTACTGTTGCCAGGCATCAAAGCGAGATCTGGAGCACCCGGAGTAACGGGAGATTCGGTCTCTCTTTCGATACACTGGAAGTATGGTTCATGTCTTTCGCCCGCTGCCCGTGGAACGGTTGAAATTGCTGGTTTTCGATCTGGATGGGACCCTGATCGACTCTGCTCAGGATTTGTGCAACAGCGTGAACGCTGCGCTGGCTGAGTTTGGCCGCGGACCTCTCCCGGATCCGGCTATCGCGAGCTTTGTCGGCAACGGAGCGCCGATGCTGATGCGGCGGTCGCTGGCGATGGCTGGCTGCGTCACCCCGGAACAAGTAGACGAAAACCTGCTGGCCGACGCGTATGCCTTTTTCCTCAAGTACTACCGCGAACACAAGCTGGACTTTACCTACGCCTACGAGGGGGTTTTGGAAGCGCTGGCGGCTCTGAAGGACCTGCATGACGCTCCCGGCGGAACTCCACGCATCATGGCTGTCCTGACCAACAAGCCGGTGCGGCCGGCGCGCGGCATCTGCGAGGGGCTGGGGATGGCGGACTACTTTCTGCACATCTACGGCGGCGACAGTTTTCCGTTGAAAAAGCCCGATCCGATGGGACTGCGCGCGCTCATGGAAGAAACCGGCGCAACACCGGAAGAGACGGTGATGATCGGCGACAGCGAGGTGGACGTGGAAACCGCGCGCAACGCCGGAGCCTGGTCCATTGGGTGCGCGTTCGGGTTCGGCCCGCAGACAATTCTGGAGACAAAGCCCGACATCCTTGTGGACCGGGCTGCCGACTGGACGGTGGCGCTTGCGCCTGCGAAAATTGGTATGCAGCCGTAGCGAACGATTCTTATCTTGGTCTTCCGGACATGAGCCGGAACACTTTTTTGACTTGATGCGCGTTTTTTGCCCGTGACTTTGTCAATTGGATGCTCGACTGTGCAAGAGAAAAAGGTCATCGCTCCACGGAATCCGGCATGGCTTCGGACGCATTTCCAGTGGATGCATCGCTTTTGCAGTTGAACCACACTTGCTGTTTCTCGTTTCACATTGCTTTGCCTGGAGATGTTTGTTATGGGTTTGTCAGGTCGTATTCTTGCACTTTCATCCATTCTTTCCTTCTTTCCTCTCGCTTCCTCTGCAGGCGCTTTCGCCCCTGAACCGGCCGCTCCCGTAACCCAGCCATCCGCATCTCTGCGCGGCGTCGTTGCCGACGGCACTGGCGCCATCATTCCCGGCGCCGAGATCGACCTGATGGACCAGGGCGGCGCGGTAGCCGGCAAATATCACTCCGATGACAGCGGCAACTTTCAGGTGACAGCCCCACGCCCGGGCCGCTACACGCTGGTGATCTCCGAGCCGGGATTCAAGACCGTGCAGATCTCCGTAACGATTGCGGCGCCGGGAGGTCCCACGATTCCAACCAAGGTGCCGGCGCTAGTCCACGTGGTCCTTCCCATTGCATCGGTGGCCACCAATGTCGAAGTCAACGCGGAAGCAAACCAGGACCTGACCTCGACCGACGCAAACAGCGATGCCTCAACGCTCACCACGCAGGATCTGAAAGCTCTGCCTATCTTCGATAACGACTACGTGGCCGCGATGAGCGCCTTCCTTGATAGCAACGTGACCTCGACCGGCGGCAGCGGTCTCATAGTCGACGGCGTTGAGGCCAACCGGTCTACGGTTTCCGCCTCTGCCGTCCAGGAAGTGCAGATCAACCAGGACCCCTATTCGGCGCGCTACTACTATCCGGGTCGTGGGCAAATGGAGATCATGACCAAGTCCGCCGCCGACAACTACCACGGACAATTCAATTTCTATTTTCGCGATTCCACACTGAATGCGAAGAACGCGCTGGCACCCTCTAAGCCTTACGAGCAGCGGCGCATTTACGAGGGCTATACCACCGGACCGATTCCGCATGCAAAAAAGAGCAGCTTCCTGGCTTCATTCAACCGCGCCGAGGAAGACCGTGATGCTGTAGTGACCGCAACCATTGTGCCCACCACATCCAACCCCACCGGTGCCTACAGTGCCAACGTGCCCACACCCACGCGCGACACTGAGTTCAGTACCCGTGTGGGCCACCAGTTCGGCGACCGATATTCCAGCTACGTGCAGTACAGCTACGAAGACTGGACCGGCCAGAACCAGGGTGTGGGCGGACAGACGCTGACCACGGGCGGATACAACTCCGAGTATCGCGAAGACGACCTCACTGCGCACGTAGACGCAACCTATTCGGCGGTACTTCTAAATCAGGTCTCTCTGGTCGGCGAGCACACTTCAAGCCGCAACAGCAACACAGCTGAGAACGCGCGCATCAGCCTGCCCGGCTATTTTCTTTCCGGTTCCGCGCAGAGCGACTCGTTCGGGACGGAGTACAACTTCCGCTTGTCCGACGTTCTGAGCTGGACGAGTGGACGCCACCTGCTCAAGGCCGGCATAGGCTTACCACACATAGGCCGCCGCGCTTACGACGACCATACCAACGAGCTGGGAACCTACACCTTCGGCCCCACGCTGGCCGCCGACGGCGTCACTGTGCTGAAAACAACCTTTCAGAATTACGCCGCTAATCTGCCATCGGCCTTTTCAGAGAACACCGGCGACACGCATTTCATCTACCACCAGCAAGAGATGGGCGCGTTCGTGCAGGACCAGGTCAAGATCAGCAACCGTTTCTCGATCACGCCCGGCATTCGCTACGACTGGCAGAATTTTCTGGCCACCGACAGGCTCGGGTTTTCTCCGCGTGCCTCATTCGCGTGGGTGCTCAGTCCCGCCTCGAAGACCATCGTGCGCGGCGGCGGCGGCATATACTACGACCGCTTCGGCGGTGGATCGCTGCTGGACCTTGCCCGCTATGAGCATGCGCGCCGCCACTCGGTGGTTGTATCGCTGAACCCTTCGACCCTGCCCACTTCAGGCTGCGTGCCGATCAGCCAGTGCGTCGCCCTCAGCGCCCGGCCTGCGTCGCTGGTGCAGTTGCAACCGAACGCCAAGCTCCCTTACTCGATTCAATACGGTCTTTCTATCGAGCGACAACTGGGCGAGCGCGCCACCGGAACGGTGAGCGTTTACTCGTTGCGTGGCATAGACATGTTCCGCTCCATCGACATCAACGCGCCCACCCAGCAATCCGGCTACTTACTGCGGCCCAATCCTGCCTATGGACGTATCCGCCAGATGCAGCCGGCGGGCTTTTATGAAGGCAGTGGGATGGACATCTCCTATCGCGGCCGGTTCAACAAATACTTCTCCGGCTTTGGCCGCTATACCTGGTCGCACTACGAGTCGAATACCGGCGGAATCTACTGGTATCCGGAGAACCAACTCGAGCCCAACAACGAGTGGTCCAACTCCGGCTACGACCGGCGCCATCAGTTAAACATTTATGCAATGTTCAATCCCCAGGGAGTGCTGAACCTGGCCGTGGGCATGTTTGCCAACACCGGCACTCCGTGGACAGTGCTGACCGGAACCGACTATTTCGGCGACAGTTTGTTCAACACCCGGCCGGACGGTGTAGGGCGCAATACCGAAACCAACCCATCGAGCGCGGACCTGGACGTGCGCTGGGGTCACGACTTCGCCTTTACCAGGAACAAGGCTGATGAAGCGCCGCGTATTGGATTTTCGGCGGGCGCATTCAACGTACTCAACAATGTAAACGGGTCCGGCATCGACCAGGTGGAAACGTCCACCTCATTCGGGCAGATTACTGCGGCGGCCCCAGCCCGGCGCGTGCAACTGGGAATGCGGTTCCAGTTCTAGGGAATCCTGATTGTGCGTACGTCTTGAAGAACACGGGCATTACAGCCCGCCGAAAAACTCAATCCGGAGGGAGGGGGGGTCAACCCCGCATTAGGGCACAAAAAGTGCGGGCTTTGGCCCCGGAGGGGAACTCGGCTCTGCAATAAGGAATTTCCTCCGGAACTTTTCCTTCCGCCCCTGCGTACGATGAGGTAGGAGCCCATAACGATGCGACGAGCTCTCTTTACTTTCCTGCTGGCAGTCACTCTTGCGGTCACCCCCACTCCAGCCCACGCAGACCGCGACGTGGTCCAGTTCGGCAACAACATCAACGCGACCGCCGGCAACCCAATTGCCGACGCCGTGTGCTTCTTTTGTAGCGTACACGTTGACGGCGAAGTCAAAGGCGACATCGTGGTGTTCTTCGGAAACGTCCACGTCGCCGGCAACGCCCATCATGACGTAGTGAACTTCTTCGGCAACATCACGGCAGCGGACAACTCATCCATCAGTGGCGACATGGTCAGTATCTTCAGCTCCATCCGGCTGGGAGAGCATGTCACCGTCAGCAAGGACCTCGTAGTGGTGTTTGGTTCCCTGCACGCCCCGGAATCTGCGAGCGTGGGCGGAGACCGGGTCGTACAGCCGGCCTGGATCGCCTTGGTTCCGCTGGCGGTCCTCATGCTGATCATCATCCTGATCGTCGAGCAAGTCCATGCCTACCGCAGAAGGCAGTTGCTGCGCGTGCATCCTTACCAGACCCGTCAGTAACGCGCTCCAAAGCCTGAAAATACCCAACTTTGCATTCCCAAGAAGGCGGCAAAAGGCCGTTCTTGCACTATTTTTTGAACTTGTTCATTTTCCCTCTTGACCTGAGCAGGAAGCTGGTTTATCTTTCTTCTGAACATGTTCAAATACTCAATACGGACCGGAGGTCGAATATGTATCTGGAAGCCTACTACGCATCCTATCTTGGATTATGCGCGGCGCTGATCTTCTGGCTTGGGTGGACTCTTCATCGCGCCGGATCGGTATTTCTCAGCGACGCATTCGGGGATAATGCAACGCTAGTTCGAGCTGTCGCACACTTGCTGGACGTGGGTTTCTATCTGGTGAGCATTGGATATATCGGAGTCTCGTATCAGACTTTCTGGCAGCAAATCAACAGCTATGAGATGGTAGCCCAGACTGTTAGTGCCAAGGTGGGGGGCTTTTTGCTCCTGCTGGGGTTTGCACATTTATTCAACCTGCTTCTGCTGGCCCTCTTCAGGCGGCGCGGAAACCCAGTGAACGGGGCGGCGGCATCATGACAGCCATGGAACAACAATTGACTCCCAAATCCGAGGCGACTCGCAGCCGGATTCTGGCAGCGGCGTTGAGCATATTTCGCGAGCGTGGATTCGATGCGGCCACTATGCGCGAGATCGCCGCCGCGGCCGGCATGTCGCTTGGCGCAGCATACTATTACTTCGACTCGAAGGATGCGCTGGTCATGGCCTTCTATGTGCAGGCGCAGCAGGAGATGGCAAAGGATCTCGAACGCATTCTGACTGACAGCGGCACGCTCGAGCAGCGGCTGCGCGGCCTCATCGGCCAGAAGCTCGCGTATTTCGGGCCCAACCGGGCGTTGATGGGCGCTCTATCCGCGCATATCGACCCCAATCATCCGCTTTCGCCCTTCAGCGCAGCGACCGCGCCAATTCGCGACCGGGACATCGCCTTCTTTCAGCGCGCGGTTATTGATTCCAAGGTGAAGCTTCCGCCGTCCATCCTTCCCTACCTGCCGCGGCTTCTCTGGCTCTATCAGATGGGCCTGATGCTGTTCTGGGTTTACGACCGTTCGCCGAAGCAGGCGCACACCGGGCTGCTTTTCGACAAAACCCTCTCTATGATGCTTCTTGTACTCAAGTTGGCTGGAATTCCACTGCTGAAGCCGCTTTACCGGCCCGCTAGAGAACTGCTGAAAACCATATACGGAGAGGCTTGACGATGACAACGCGCCCGCTACGCATTGTGCTGCCCGGCGGCAGCGGACAGGTCGGGCGGATGCTGGCGCGCCACTTTCAAGAGCGTGGCCACCATGTAACGGTTCTTACGCGCGGCCCCTACACCGCGCCGTGGCAAACGGTTCACTGGGACGGCGAACAGATTGGGCCGTGGATCGAAACCCTTGAAGGTGCGGACGTCTGCATCAACCTGGCGGGACGCAGCGTGAACTGCCGTTACCACGCGGAGAATCGGTGGAAGATCTACTCTTCGCGCATCGGAACAACCAGGCTTCTAAATCGCGTGATTGCAGGGCTCGACTATCCCCCGCGGGTATGGCTGAATGCATCGACGGCCACCATTTATCGCTATGCGCTCGACCGGCCCATGGATGAAGCCACGGGCGAGCTGGGCGGACACGAGCTGATTTCAAAGAGACGCCGAGCGCCAGAGACGTGGGATTTTTCGATTGGCGTGGCAAAGGACTGGGAGGCCGCGTTCTTTGAGACCCCGACGCCGCGAACGCGCAAGGTGGCAATGCGCAGCGCAAT
This sequence comes from Occallatibacter sp., assembly GCA_035945795.1. Lineage (GTDB taxonomy): Bacteria > Acidobacteriota > Terriglobia > Terriglobales > Acidobacteriaceae > Telmatobacter. Next base: position 257,012 of record DASYZU010000125.1, on the reverse strand, counting down.
CGTCCTCAGCCCAGTGCCCGGCAGCATCTTCGCGACATTCCTGAACCTGGTACGCGTGGGGCTGGGTGGGACACAGGGCAATGGTCGCCAGTTTGTCTCCTGGATTCATGAGACAGACTTCGCCCGCGCCATGGAGTTTCTGATCGACCGCGAAGACCTGGCTGGTCCCGTCAACATCTCTGCGCCCCATCCGCTGCCGAACCGCGAGTTCATGGAGACGATACGCGATGCGTGGGGCATGCCAAACGGACTACCCGTGCCGTGGCCGTTGCTGGAGATTGGCACGTTCCTGATGCGCACCGAATCCGAGTTGGTTTTGAAGAGCCGCCGCGTTGTTCCAGGCCGGCTCCTCGAGGCTGGATTCGAGTTCGAGTTCTCCCAGTGGCCCGAAGCCGCGGACGACCTGGTGCGGCAATGGAAAAACAGGGAGTAAGGTCCCTGTTCCCTGTTCACTGTTTTGCTGGCGTAATGTCCGTTAAGGGCAGATCCCAGTGCGCAACCAGAATTTCAAAGCGCCGCTGTTCTTCCTTTTGATAAGTCGCCTGGTCGGGCCATAGCTCCTTCATGAATGCTGCTTCATCTGGGTTCGCGCTCGTCGCCAATGTCGAGTTCTTGAAGACAATGGTCACGCGATAATCCCAGCGGCCGTCTTCGGTTGTGTGATACGCCGGGGTCTCGATCTTGAGCGACAAAATTCGTCCCGTGGACTGAACCTTTTGAAGCAGCGGAAAATGGTTCTTGAGGAACAGGTGGAGGAACTCTTCCTGATGGCCCCACTGGCACTTGTAGTAGTACTCGACGGCGTATGGCTGGCCGGCTGCGCCTTGGGGCGGTGCGCCCTGTGCCTTCAGCGGCGCGGCGAGCGAAGCTGCAAAAACGACGGCGAGAACGGCGAGAAGAAATCTGCGCATAGGAGCCTCCACGATCTAGATAGTTGCCATTGTACTGCGGAGGCTTGCCGGCAAGCGGGACTTGCAGAAACAAGAATCCCCCGGCGCGAGTGGATGAGTGCAGCCGGGGGTATGAAAGTGTAACCCATGAACTAACTGCGCCATTGATCCCCCAAAAACCTCTAGCAGCGCGCGTAACTTTCCAGAGCGGTCTTGCTTGGGATGGTGAGGGTGGAGCCGTTGAACATTACCAGGTGACGGCTCTTGAAGACGCTTAGCGTACGCGTGACCGTCTCGCGCGAGGCGCCGATGAATTCCCCAATCTCTCCATGGGTGAGCGGAAAGCGAAAATGCGTGCCAAACTCGGTGGTCTTGCCGTTCTCACTCCACTCCAGCAGCAGACGAGCGAGTTTCTCGGGCGCCGAATTAGAGAGGCCCACAGTGCGCAGTTGTTCGCAGGCCATGGCGTAATCGCGGCTCAACTCCTCGGTCACGGTCTGGTAGGCCTCGGGGTGGCGCATGAGGAAGTTGAGAAAATCCCGCCGCACGATGGGCGCGATCTTCGCCGGATGAATTGTCTCTGCTGTCATCTCGCATGGTTTGCCGGAGAGCGCGGAGGCAAGCCCCAGGATTTCGCCTTTCCTGGCAATGCGCAGGATCAGGCGGCGACCGTCGGTCGAGTTCATGGAGAGCTTCACTTCGCCGTCAAGGACGATGTAGACACCCGGAGCCGGATCCTTCTCAGAAAACAGAATCATGCCCGCTGGATAGCTTGAAGAAAAAGCCATCGAGCCAATATCCTTGAGCGCCAGTGGCGACAACTTGTTAAAGAAATCGCTAACCAGTCTGGTCTGGCTACTGCAACCGCTGACTGCGTTCTGAATCATCCCCATATCAAAGCTCCTGGCTTCCGGTTTGCACGTTGCCGTGCGTGATTTGTTCGGCTAGAGATTGCGTCCACAGAGTTCCGGCAAGCAACTCGGCGCATGTCTGTGCATAGATCTCGCTGAGCAGTTGCGTACCGCCAGCGTCTGCATAAGTTACGCTGCTTAAATCGAGTACGAGCTTTCTTGAAGCTAAATGCGGAGCCGTTTCCACCCAGACACGGCCAAGTTCTGCCACCCACAGCCCCGCGATTCGCCCCTCTAATTTGAGCTCTACTTCTTCCACGTTTTCCTGAATCGAGATTCGTAACATATGCTGGCTCGCCTTGCACCACGCAATGACTAAAGCACGTCATGCGCCAAACCCGGCGAGGTTCCGAGCCCGTGGAGTTTCAAATTGAAGAGAAAAGAGTTAGCCGGAATAGTGGCAAGGTGGGATGTGATGACGAAATGCCAGGTGACGAAGTGACGATGACGAAATCTCGTCACCGTGACTACATATAGTCACTTCGCGCGATACCTAGCTTCTTCAATTTCGAGTTCAGGGTGGTGCGTTTCAGGCCCAGGCGCGCTGCTGCCCCGTCGTCGCCACCAATCTGCCCCTTGGTCTCGCGCAGCACGCGAAGAATGTGCTCCCGCTCGGCTATCTGGAGCGTGGGATTCTGTGATGCTGCGTCCTGGGATTCTTCCTCCATCTCCAGCTCGGCCAGCGGAACGTAAAGCACCGGGCCGCGAGTCAGGATCACCGCACGTTCCAGGAAATTCTCGAGCTCGCGGATATTGCCCGGCCAGCTCCAGCGAACCAGCGCCTCCATGGTCTCGTCGGGAATGGATTCGATGGTCTTGCCCATCCGCCTGCTATGGGTAGCCACAAAATGGCGGACCAGGATTGGAATGTCGCTGGCTCGATCCCGCAGCGGCGGAGCAAATACCGGAAAGACCTTGAGCCGGTAGAAGAGATCATTACGGAACGTTTTCTCCGCAACCATCTTGCCCAGGTCGCGATTAGTAGCGGCAATGAGGCGCATGTTGACTGGAATGGCGCGGTTGCCCCCCACGCGCTCAATCTCCCGCTCCTGCAGTGCGCGCAGCAGCTTTGGTTGCAGGTCGAGCGGCAGCTCGCCCACCTCGTCAAGAAAGAGCGTGCCTTCGTGGGCCAGTTCCAGGCGGCCGATCTTGCGTGCAATGGCGCCGGTGAACGCGCCCTTCTCATGCCCGAACAATTCGCTCTCCAGCAGCCCGGCGGGAATAGCTGCGCAATTCAGCTTGATGAACGTACGTTCGCTGCGTGGGCTGAGGCGATGAATGGCGCGCGCCAGCAGTTCTTTGCCGGTTCCTGATTCTCCCTGAATCAGCACAGTGGCATCGGTGGGCGCGACCGTTTCAATCTCGAGGAGCACCTGTCGCAGCCCTTTGCTTTCACCCACAATGTCTTCGTATCGATTCTCGAGATTGATCTCGGATTCTAGGTACTGCTTCTCCTGGCGTAGCTGGTCCCTGAGTTCGGCAATGCGCCGGAACGCCATTGCGTTGTCGACCGCCATTGCCACCTGAACCGCAATCTTAGCCAGAATATCCACTTCCTGCGCGTCGATACTGCCTTCAAGCTGACTGAATATCCCCAGGGTCCCAACGGCTTTGCCGTGATGCGTGAGCGGAACCCAGCAACCTGAATGCATTCCCATCCGTGTGAGGCTACGAACGGTGTCAGGGGCAAACTCGATATCCGACAATCGCGACATCAGGAAAGGCTCTCCGCTTCGAAAAACAATCCCTGAAACAGTGCCTTCGACCGGAACACGCGCATCGCCGGGGAACACATCCGGGTCATATGGCCCCATGAACTGCACAACCATATCGCCATTTGCCGGATCAAAGAGAGCCAATGCAGACGTGTCGTGCGGGATTACCTCGTGAATGCTCGCAGAAATTGCGGTCAACAGCTTCCCGACATCCAAATTGGCCAAAAGCGCATTGCTCAACTGCAGCATCACCGCTTCTTCAGCGCGCTTGCGGTCCGTAAAGTCGCGCGTCACCTTCGCGTAGCCGGTAACCTGGCCAGCGTCGTCACGGATGGCAGTGAGAATCGTATCGGCCCAGAAGCGCGAACCGTCCTTGCGCACGCGCCAACCTTCTTCTTCAATGCGGCTACGCTCCGCGGCTAGGCGCATCAATTCGATGGGGCGGCCGCGGTCCATGTCCTCTTGCGTAAAGAAGCGGGAAAAATGCCTTCCCAGAATTTCGTCTGCGGTATATTGCTTGATGCGCTCCGCCCCGGGGTTCCAGGTCACCACGCATCCGTCGCGGTCAAGGAGATAGATGGCGTAGTCGCGGACGCCTTCCACAATCGAGCGCAGTTGCACGTCGTTACGCCGCAGCGCTTCCAGCGCTTCTCGCTGCTCGGTTACATCGCGCACAAAGCTCAGCACCACCGGACCGGAGGCAGTCTCCATCGGCTTGAGCATGATGTCGACCGGAAACTCTGTGCCATCCTTGCGGAGCCCAAAGAGGTTTAAGGCCGCGCCCATCTGGCGGGCTCTGGGGTGGGCATTGTAGTTTTCGCGATGGCTGGGGTGGCGCCCACGAAAGCGGGCGGGGACCAGGTTCTCAATCGGCTGACCGAAGAGCTCAGCCTGCGTGTGACCAAACAATTCTTCGGCGCGCGGGTTGGCGCCACGGATCACCCCCTGGGCATCCGTTACAAATATCGCGTCTGGAGAAACATCAAACAAATTCTCCAACGCGGATTGAGCAAGCTCGGCCCGATCGTGCGCAGGCGTAGCCGCAGCGGCCTGTTCCGGGGAATCAGACGGACGCATTGATGGCTCCAACCTGTCTTGGACAGTATCCTTTTATACCCGCGGTATGCAACTTGTAGTCGGACCGCGGAGGGCTGGTCGCAGGAATTGGAATACTGTTGATGTCTTGCACAAAGTCATCGGCGGGATTTCAATGAATGCTGGCAGTGGTATAGTGCTCCGTAACCGAAAGAGCGACGGAGCGGTTCTGGTCCAACTTCGCCGGCGGGAACCGTCGGCATCGTCCGGCCGCATAGGTGAAACCATGAAGCGTTTGCCTGGAATGATCGTTTCCGCAATTGTCTTGCTTCTTGGGTCACTGTTTCAATTGCTGATGGCCATCCTGATGGGGTTGGGCGGAATCGTCGAACAAAGCCAGATTCATTCCGGCGGACATCTGCCAGGGGCTGCGGCTGCGTCAACTCCGGCATGGCTGCCGATCTTCACGTATGTACTTAGCACGCTCTTTGTTTCGCTGGCCGCGTGGGGAATCCTGACCGCAGTGGGTCTGTTCAGGGTGCGCCGCTGGGCGCGCTATTCGGTGCTCATCATCGGCGGCTGTCTGGCGTTGATCGGGTTGCCGTCGATGGTAATGATGGTGGTTTTGACGGCGGTTCCCCTGCCGGTGCCCGCCACCGTGGATGTAACCCACGTACACACCGCGCAAACCGTGACATGCATCGTTCTTGGAGCTGGCGCAGCGTTCTATGGGCTCGTCTGCGCCGTGGGTATTTCATGGCTCGTCTATTTCAATCTCAAGAAGGTGCGCGGACTCTTCGCTGATGCGGCGGGCCTGCCCGCACACGGCCGCCGGCCATTCCTGATCTCGACAATTGCGGTGCTCAGTCTGATTGGGGCGGTAATATGTCTGCTGGTCGCGATTCTCCCCATGCCGGGAGGCTTTTTCGGATGGATTCTGCAAGGCTGGGGAAAAGTGACAGCCATGCTTGCGTGGGCTGCGCTGCTGGCTGCGTCGGGCGTGGGCTTGTGGCGGTTGCATCAGTGGGGAAGGCGGCTGGCGCTCGCAGTTCAAGCGCTCGGGCTGGCCCAGTACGTTGTGTTTCTGATGCGGCCGTCGCTGATGACACGCTATAGTGAGGAGGTTGGCCGTTCGATGAATCTCGCGCAAGCGCAGCAATTGTCACCGCAATTTCAGGCCATCGTTTACAGCGCGTCGTTTGGGTTCGGGATCTTGGTTCTCCTCACAATTATGGCAATTCTGCACCATTACCGCAGGGCGTTTGTGCCGCCTGCCGCGCCGCCGCCAACTGAAATCGCAATTTTCCAATAGCTGATTTGGCCGGCATTGTCGGGCAAGAGAAACAGCTGGCGGAAAACGTCGCTCAAGCGAGATCAATAGCCGGGTAACAGGTAAATGGCTCGGTAACCACCTGCCAGTAAGGAATGTAAGTGAACTCCGGATGACCTTCGATGCTGAAATGCAGAGGGCGAAACGGGTCCTGCTTGATGCGCTGCAGGATATCTTCGTGCCGCTTGCCACCGGGAACTTTGAGCACGGCGCTGTCCGAACCGATTAGCGCCAACAGAATAGGCCCGTATTCAAGTGCGAATCGCTGGTGCCCTTCAATCTTGTCGAGACCGCTGTAATGGGTGAGCTTCAGTTGCATAGGCAGAGTAAAGGCAACGGTATCGCCCGTAGACCAGGTACGGTCGAGAGTTACATAACTTCCCGGTTTGCCGGAACCAGCGGCTTCCTTATTGACGCTGATCTGCATGGGACCCGCAGCCCAGGAAGGAACGCGAATCCTGATTTTGACCTGCGCCGGCTGCGATGAAGTAATCTCCAGTCTTACATCGGGACTCATGGGAAAGTTACCCAACATGGTAGCTTTCATCTGCGCACCGGCCTGCGACCACTGGATTGTAGACGGCTCGAAGAGATGCACGTAGAGACCGTCCTGCGCTATAGAGAAGATATACTCAGGCAGCGAACCAAGCATGCGCGTGCCCTGACCCTCGCAGCAGGAATTGGTACACAGCGGCACAGGAAGATCGCCCTTCATGCCGACGAGCCGCGCGTGGTAGATGATTCCGCGAGAGCCCACCTGGTTGGCGAGGCCAACATTGTAGATCGACTTTTCAATCTCGTTTGCGTACTTCTCCTCTTCGGGATGCATAAGCTGAAAACGCTGATTGAAGCGCGCCCAAAAGACGCTTCCGCATGTCTCGCCTGTTTCGCAGAATGGAAATTGTGCATTAAGACGGTAAGAACCAGGTGGAAATTCTCCAAACTCGGTAATTGCGATCGATCCGCCCACATGTTCCCAATGATCGTGATATAAGTCCCACGCGCCGTTCATTGCATCGAGATAGCGCTTGTCACCGGTGGCGCGGTAAACATCGAGATACGCTTCGAAGTCAGTTATCAGGTAGTTATGCGGGCGGTCGTAAGGATACTGCCAGACAACCTCAGTGTTATGCCCCGCAAGCCCGTCCAGCCAGTAATTTTCCTGATAGTAGCGCTGAATTACCTGGATATCTTCCGGCTTCCCAACCGGGGTAAAGTACATGCGCGTGTTGGCGATCATGCCCTGGACGCCCTGGGTTCCTCCGCGCATCATCCTGGGCAGATATGAACACTGATCGAACCAGTCGTAGAATCCCCTCAGCAGTTCAAACGCCTTGGGATTGCCGGCGTAGCCTGCTTCGATGAGTCCGTGCGTCACCCAGGCGCGTGTGTAGCCGCCGCGTTCCGAATTAAGAATCATCTCTTCGGGATAGGCCATGATGTAACCGTTGGGTGCACGGCACTCTTCAATTCCATCCACGACTGCATTCAGCCAGGCGCGCAACTCGGGGTGATCGATCCAGCGCAGCGTGTTGCCGGCGCCCATCATGAAACGGCCTGCACTGGAACCGGGCAGCGTCGTATCCCAGAAGGCAATCGGCTGGCGCATTCCGGAGCGAACAGGCTTGCCTGCCCGCACGCGGAAGGGGCGAAGCATCTCCTCCACAGAGAACGAACCGAGCAGATAGGTGATGTTGTTTTCCATTGCGCGCCAGAAGAGCCCCTGCCCTTCGCGCACTGTAACGCCAGAGAGAGGCACGCTTGCCTGAAACGGAACCGTGCGCCACTGTGCGGCGGAAGTGATATTTTTTGGATTGTCCGTGACGATACCCTCGCCCATCGGGCGCGGAGGGCGTGTTATCTGCGGCAGGTCATTGGGATTCCCAAGGTCAGGGTCGCCAGTGACTGGGCAGCCCATCGCAACGTCTCTGCCGCCTGAAACGACATCGATCTTGGCAAGCGCGAGTTTGTAGCCCACGCCATCCTGGGCGGCCCGTAACCGCGTAGCCGTCAAGCGGAGGTAGCGGCCAGACACGCCCTCCGCGACAAACTCGGTAATCTGGTCGTGAGGTTCGGCAAAGTCAGTGCCGGTGAGATCCGCAATCATCTTCGTCGCGTTGAAGGATGGGTCATCTGCGGCCTCAATGCGGAAGCGGGATGGGAATCCAAAACCCTTTGCGAACTCGTCGCCGGGGGTGAAGGCGGGATAGAGCTGCACGCTCTCGATTGCCTGCGGAATTCCAAGATCAATCTGAATCCAGGTTGTTGTGGCGGGATCGTGCGCAGCTTTGGATGTGTAAGGCCGATACCAGGTACCTGCGCCCCAGGCCATGCGGCCGAGCGGCTTTGCGGTGGCGGCGGGAGAAGCGGCGGTGTCTGCAAAGGCGGTCCGCGGACCTAGAGTTTTAAGTGCGGTGAGCGCTACGCCGCCTGTCTTCATGAATTCACGGCGATCGATAGGCACGTTGATTTCTCCTCGAAAGGCAGCGACCTCGGGGCAATGGTAGACAGCCCCAAAATGTCTCCGGCGAGCTGACAGTCCATCCTACTCTAGATCGGCGAATTCCCGTGCTGAAGGCAGTCAAGTCCGCCATCTGATGGATTGCTATGCCGCCACCCGGTGCTCCGGAATTCCTCCACTGGATGAGTTGGCAATGGAGGCAGCATCATCGACACCGAAGGCGTGCAGAATGTTGACGAAAACAGTAACTGCCGGGTAGCCGGTGATACGGGCATAGCTGTCTGACCTGCAACTGTCCTTCATTTGTTTGGCACCGAGAGGGCGATTTCTCAGGAGGAGCTGCCCCTCCACTCGCGGGCTCTCCGCACCCAGTCGGAAAGCCGCCTACCCCGGTTCATCTCCGGCAATGCAGCTATAAATGTTCCCTCGTCCATCGTCTGAATGGCCAGCAAAGCCAGCGCGATGAAGATCAGAATCTGCGGCGTGTTGACGATAACCGTGTTCGCCAACGCTATTGCGTCGCTTTCCAATTGGTTGTTGAGAATAAGTGTGCTCTCGGCCCTGCCAACCAGAAATTCCAAACCGAAAATGGCTGCGGAAGTGACAACTGCAAAAAATCGTTCCCGTTTGTCGGTCGCGGGTCGAGACAGTGTGACTGCCTGGGTCACGCAACAATCGAATTGCAGAAGGTACGAGCAGCCATGCAAGGCAACCCTCCGCCACGAGACCATAAACGGCGACGAATATTTTGGAGAAAGCAAATTCTCGAAAGTGCTCTTGCGTCAGCACATAACTAATCAGGACAATGACTCCTCCGAAGAAAGCCATCACCACCATGTACTTGAGCGAAAACAGGAGTATCTCCCGATATTCCGGCACAAGAGCTCGCACGGCAGCAACCATGTCCGGCCTCTGCGCTTCGAGAATCATCTTCACCAGGTTCTTTGTGGTTGCAAGCGCCACCACAAAGAGGCAAACCTCCAGAAGCTGTTTGAGGACCCCTTGTGGATACATAACCATCATCACTTGATGCTGCACCTGGGACAAGTCCGACAAAGGCACCATCCCGCCCAATACGGAACGCTGTGTTACGAAGAATCCAAAAAGCCAATGAATCTCGGCCTTCTGCAGCCTTCCCAAAGCGAACATCAAGATTCCAGCAATCGAGCACGACACCCAAAAGAGGATGTGCCAACTGAATAGTCCAAACGTCCTCCTCCAGAGCTTTTCCATGAGGAGCCCATTTTTAATTAACCATTCCGGGAGGATGGTCAGCCATTGGAAAATTACTTATTGAGCAATATGTCAAACAACTGAGTACTCCGGGGTTACTGACCGGTGCCGGTAATCCGCCCGGAACCTGTTTTTGAGACTCGGTGAGTGCTGTTGAGATTTTCCATTGTGCTCGAATTGTTGGTTCAGCTGCTAAAGGTGGAAGAGCTTATGTGCGTTGACGCGAGCAATCTTTATGCGGTCGGCATCGCTGATGGCACAGTGGTCCAGCCAGGTCTGGGCTTCGACGACGTCCTCAAACGGGTAGTCGACTGAATACAGTACGTGGTCGGCTCCGATTTCGAGAATGACATTTGTGAGCGCCTGGGTGCGGAAATTGCCGCTGGTGGTGATGTAAAAATTCTCATGGAGATAGGAGGCAAGCGGATGCTGCGCCTTGAGTCTTATGCCGCCTCGGCGTATGCGATTGTCGATGCGCCAGATGCCTTGGGAATGCCTTCGCCCAGATGTCCCAGAATGATCTTGAGTTTCGGATATTCGTCAAACAGGCCACTGCTCATGAGCCGCAATGCGTGAATGGAAGTCTCGGCCGCGAATCCCCATGGCGCGCCGGCGAGCCATGCGTGCCCTTCGTAGGCCGGCAGGCCATTTTCCAGGGACCGGCGGGGATGAAGATAAAACGGGACATCGAGGTCCTGAACCGTGGCCCAAAAGGGCCTGTATTGCGGCAGATCGTAGAACACGACTGAATCTGCCGATCCCACTTGCGAAAACCCATTCACAAGCGCCCCAAGAAAGCCAAGCTCTCTGACACAGCGCGTCAGCTCCTGCGCAGCGGCCAGCGGATCCTGCATGGGCAGGGCAGCAAAGCCTTTGAGGCGTTTGGGATTCTTCGCGATATTTTCAGCAAGATGGTCGTTTGCGCGCCGAGCCAGGGCGATGGCGTTGGACGTGTCGGAAACGGCCTGTACGGCGGGCGAGTCGAGGGAGAGGATGCACAATTCGAGACCACCGCGATCCATGTCTGCAATGCGGACTTCGCCAAGATCGAGGATTTTCGTGCGGAATTCAGGAGGCAGATTTTTGGCCGCGTGGTTCTGTTCGAAGATTTCGGCCAGCGCGAAGTGTTCTTCCAGGGCGATCTTCCCATGGAGCGAGGATGCGTTGGAATCCCCGGCGAGCGCGGTAGTCTGCATGTCACGTGCAGTGGTTTCGGCGTTTCCTTTAGCTGCAAGTCCGGCACTGGCCAAGACTGCAGAGGCGAGTTCGATGAAGTTACGGCGCGTGATCGGGCTGTCCCGTGCTGACTCTTTCATGTACACCTCCAAATTTCAGAAGAGATGATATGGGAATGTACGAGAGTATATACGAACCCAAAATAGCGGCGCCGCATGCATGCCCTTGTCATTCTTGCAACAGAGGCCGTCAGTTACTGGGAACAACAGGGCGAGTGATTGACAGTATTCTGTGTGTCCAAGGAGCCGGTATTGATATCCTGAGCGTATTGTCGCCTAACCGGAAACTACTCGATAAACGGCGTTTCCTTCGGCGACATTGGATTGAATCTGGTGACGGATTTCCAGTGTACCGAAGCGGGTATCAACTGCGGCATTCGATATTGCCTGGGGCTGTGGCATTCCGTTGTAGCCAGCGAATTCCTGGAACGAGAAACCTTGGTCGGTGGCGTTGAGATCCCACTCATCGCGGTAAAGCTGCGATGAATGGGGCACAGAGCATTGCTCGGGCGGGGATAGCAGGCTGCCGCACCCAAAAAAAACGGCCCCCGTTTTAACGGGGGCCAAGTTGCCTTGGTTCTCTCGCTTTGCGAGAGCTTGGTTGGCGGCCTCGGCGGGGTGGCCGTTGGCGCACGGATGCCTCGGAGGAAGGACTAAGGCCTTATTACGGCCTATCCGCGCCAGTCGAGGAAGCAACACCCTGGGGTGGTGCTGCTACCTGGGCCGCCAAACTGTTTGCCATCAACCGAACATGCACATCGCTTGTCTTCACCGGCTTGGTGTCTTCATCGCCGGCTGAAGCTACCTCGACATTGCCGAGGGCTACATAGTGCATACGGTAGACGGGAATCTGATGTTCCGTCACAAGGTAGCGCTCGACGGATTCAGCAAGACGCTGCGAGTTCTGGATGCCGACGCTGCCTGTGCGAGGTGAATGAGCTTCCAATTCCAGAATGTATCCATTCTGGCCGACGACGCCTGCTGCCAGGTCGTCGAGTTGCTTCTTGGCTGCTGCCGACAATACCGGGCTTCCTGCGCGGAAGGCGATATCGACGTCAGTGACCTGGTGATACTTGTCGAGACCGTTGACGGTCGAGTTCAGTTGGTCCACATGGCCGCTTGCGCCCTGGGCAATGCCACTGGCATTTTGTGCCTGGGTGCCCGCTGTGGTTGCCAACTGATTGGCTGCGTCCGCCGCAGCCTGCGCCTTGCTGATTCCGGCCTGCGCCCTGGCATCCACATCCTGAATGTCGCGGGCGTTCTTCGCGTTCACTTCATCGAGCTCACTGAGCCGATTGTTGATGGGATCGGTCTGCTTCCTGACCCATACTTTGCGGGCGAAGGGGTTCACACGGCCCCAAAATCCCTCTCTTGCAGGGGCAACATAGGGAGCGGCCGGGGTGTAATTCTGGGGGGGGGTATTCGATGGTTGAGCGCTCTGAGAAGAGCTGCCTGCGGGCTGGGTCTGCTGACCCCACGCGGGGATTCCGACTGCGGATGCCAGCACGAGTATCGCGATCTGGCTAGGGAACAAGTTCCGAACAATAGCATTCATTTTCATGGGTTGAGATCCCTCTTGGAAGCTTTCTCCGCACTTGGTTCAGCGGGCTGAGCGGTTATGTCTGCTCGCCCATACCTATTGCAATGCCCATGCCAAAGCAGAAGGCCCCGCAGCGTAATATTTATCTTCTTTATAATGAATATTTTATGGGGATGCATTTGGACTGAGACAGGGGACAACAGCCACTGAACGGGCCGACGGCCATGTAAATTTTGCATTGACCGGTACTTTCTACCCGGTAAAGAGGTTATGACCCTGGTTCCGCCCCTACTTTGTATCGATGTGAATGATTCGGAGCTCAGGGTATGCCCCGTCCCAGTTCGGGGTCACCGCGTCAAAGATCAGACGGAAGTCCCGTTCGTCGCCGGGCTTGAGGGGAGCGGCAGATACTGGCTCGACATCGATATATGGATCGCGCATCCGAATAACTTTGAGCGACTGAGTCTCGTTTTGGGCAACCTCGTGCGCTATGTTGCGGAAAAGAATCTGGACGGTGATCCCGGTGACGGTGCGGTCGCCTTTATTGGCGATGTGCCCGTCAAGATAGGTCACCTTGCCGCCGGCAAGATTCGCGGACTCGCTCATGGCCAGTCCGCTGATGGGGAGGTTAGACGCGTAGGGGTCTGTCGTGGTGGAGGCGGGCATCACCTGGGCTCCGTGCTTGCCATGTCCGTAGATAACTACGAGGCCAACTGCCACTGCGACAACGATGGCGGCGGCGGCAGCTATCGGCAGCCAGTTACGCTCTTGCGCTTCTGCGGGACGAATCAGTTGGGGACCAGTGCTCACGAGCGAAATTCTACACCCGTTACCGAAGGAATACCTGCGTCGACAAAATTCCATCTGGAAGGCGCAGCATTTTCCGCAGAACGGCGATAAAGGAAGCAGTGTTAAGCATTTTGTCTGGATCTTAATCTTCTGTTGCATCTCCGCAGAGTAAATTGCGTCTAAGGATGCAAGCGTAATGACCCGAGCGCGCTGGGAACCGGCACGCCGAACAATTCGTAACACTCGCTGAAAGGCATGGAAAGGCAGGCCCGCAATGCAACGCTCCCCTGAGTTCTCATCCAATCCAATGCCCACATCCGCAAGCGGACTTCAGAAGCCCGCTCAGGCGGCAACCATGGTGTATCAGGGCGTAACCATCGCCGCGATGCTGTTGCTGCTCTGCAGCCTGTGGGTATTCTGAACGGCCGCGCAATAGGCCGGGAGACTATCACCCCGATTGCTGTGCTGCCCTGAACATCGCGACGATGTGCCAGGCAATGGTGGCAAACACCGCAACCAGCGCTATGGGCATCAGCATGCCGGGCAACCCCTGCTGCGGATGACGTGCCACCTCAATTGTTGCCCACTGAATCCACGTAAAGAGGCAAACCAACTCCACTTTGAGCCACGCGATCATGTTGAGCGCTAGTGCCTGGAGTTGCGACCGGTTTTGCATAGTAACTCGTACCGGATAGTTGAAAGCAGAGGGAAATCTCGTCACCACGGTAAACAGCAGATAGATGGAAACGGCAATGGCCGGCAAAAGCAGCAGCATGGTTGGCGTACTCCAGCCATTGGGGTTGCCGGCCGCGTCAAAGTGGGTGGGGATGCGCTCCGGAAGTCGCTCGGGGCCGACGAGTGCGCGATACGTAATCCAGATTTGAACGGCCAGGGTTGCCAAGGCCATAGCTTCAAGAAACTTGCGCATGGGGAACCTTTCCGAGGGGCCCGTTGTATGAAAACGATACACCGTTTAGCGCCCCGGCGTTATCGAAACGATACAGCTTACTGACGGTCCTGAGTTAGCCGAAGCGTGCGCGCTTCACCGTCTGCCTGAAGTCTTCGCCGGTCATTTCAACGCGGACGCACATTTCCGCGAGGCGGGAGCGCATCCTGTCGCCGATCCGGTCCCCGAGCGTATCTTCTCCTCTGGCGGGCTTGGCGCCTTCCTTATCGACCTTGAAACCGGCGCCTGCCGGCAGGTCGGGATAATTCGTGGTAATGATGGTGGTCAGTTTGTCGTTATAGCGGGAGTTGAGGATGAGGGCGACCGTATCCCAGACCCACTCGTTGGGCTTTTGCGCTCCCAGGTCGTCCAAGACCAGTACCTCGGCCGCAAACACCGGCTTCAGCAATTCGAGTTCTGTTGTTTGAACCTGCTGGTTGTAGCTGTTCTGGATGCTCTTGAGCAGTTCGCGGTAGTCGCAGAACAGGCCCTTGACGCCGCGCTCCTGCACCAGCCGGCGGAGTACGCCGACGGCCAGATGAGTTTTGCCAACGCCAATGGAGCCGGTGAATAGTAGGCCCTTTCCAGCGGTATCGACGGGGTAGGCCTCGACGAATCTTCGCGCAGTAAGGTGAGCCTGGCCGAGCGAGGCGTGCGCACCGCGAAAGGCAGTCTCGTAGCCGTCGAGAGTGTACTGCCGGTAGCGTTCAGGAATATGCGCCGCCGCCATCCGCCGCAGCTCCCGTTCCATCTCCTGGCACTCGCAGGGACGGGAAACCCATCTTCCGGCGCCGTCGACCACCCGCACCAGCCCGATTCCATCGCAGATCGCGCAATTGCTCATCTGATTCAAGCCTAGCGCACCGGGTACGGTGAACGAGCCAGTGCGTCGCCAGTATCTGAATGTGGAAAAACCGGAATTTCGGCAGCCGCGAGTTAATGGCTCAGGCGGGCAAAACCGGCCCGTTGCGGAACCGCCCGTGCCGATTCGGAACGCTCAACAAATTTGAGATGAAAATGTCGTCATAGCACCAAGGATGTACACAGGACGTATGGACATACTGATTTACCAATGCTAAGTTGAATCGTCTTCAAAAAACCATATCTAAGGGGACTCTATGTCACGGAAGGCTTTGGTTGTTTTGTGTTTTTCGCTAATTGCGACTTTTTGTTTGTCTGGTTGTGGAGGAAGCAGCGCCCCGGCAACGATTAGCGTCGCTGTAACAGCATCGGCCAGTACGGTGGATGCTACCGATGCGGTTACGCTAAGCGCCGCAGTGACGAATGACAAAAACGCTGCCGGAGTGGCCTGGAGCGTGAGCGGCGGAGGCACCCTGTCGAACTCGACGACAACCGGGGCGACCTATACCGCGCCGGCCTCCTCAAGCACTGCTCTTACCGTTACAGTAACTGCAACTTCCGTAGCAGACGCGACAAAGACAGGAACCGCGACGATAACGGTGCCGGCGAAGCCAACCGTTACAACCAGCGGCACCAGCCTTGCGGGGTCGGTCGGTGCGGCTTATTCGGTTCAACTGGCGGGCAGCGGCGGCATCAGCCCCTACACGTGGACCGTGGCCTCCGGGACGCTGGCTCCGTGCCTGAGCATGAGCACGGGCGGCTTGATTACCGGCACCGTCACAGCAGCCTGCGCAGGGACATACAGCCCGGTCTTCACCATGACGGACTCCGGGACGCCGACAAAGCTAACCGCGACTACGACCCTGAACGTTACGATTGCAGCGGCTCCGGCGATCGGGTTTACCGGCGCGGTTCCTGCCACAGCGACCTATAACGCGGCCTACGCAGGCAGCGCGGCAGCCAGCGGCGGCGCAGGTGCGCTCGCTTACAGCCTTACCGGCGGTTCCCTGCCTGCCGGGCTGGTCCTGAACGCGGCCAGCGGCGCAATTACCGGGACGCCCACAGCAGCCGGCACATTTGCCTTCACGATCACGGCTGGCGACACCTTTGGAGACTCCGCAACCCATGCCTACTCGATCACAGTGAATCCGGCGACGCCCACATTGGCCTTTACGGCGATTGCTGCCCACACTTATGGCGACGCGGCATTCACCGTGAGCGCATCCTCGGCTTCGAGCGGCGCAGTCACATATTCTGTAACCAGCGGTCCGGCAACCATAGTCGGCAACTCGGTAACGATTACTGGTGTGGGCACGGTAGTATTGGGCGCCAGCCAGGCAGCCACCACCAACTACACTTCCGCTACTGCGAGCACCAGCTTCACGGTTAACCCGCAGACCCCGACGCTGACCTTCGGGGCGATTCCGACCCAAGTGTACGGCGACGCGCCGTTTACCGTGAGCGCAACCTCGGCTTCGAGCGGTGCGGTCACTTACTCGGTGACAAGCGGGCCGGCAACCATCCTCGGTAACACGGTGACGCTGACTGGCTCTGGCACGGTTGTGCTCGGCGCCAGCCAGGCAGCCAGCGGCAACTACGGCACAGCGACCGCGTCTACCAGTTTCACGGTCAATCCAGGGTTGAGCATCACCACCCCCACTACGCTCCCGTCGGGTACCGTCAGTGCCGTTTATTCGCAATCGCTGGCAGCTACAGGCGGCTCCAACACTGGATACACCTGGACGGTTACCGCGGGAGGCACCCAACTGGCGGCCATCAACCTGAGCCTCTCCGCGGGCGGCGTCCTGTCGGGCACGCCTGCTACCAATGGCAGCGCCGCCTTCACGGCGCAGGTAACCGACTCGCAAAGCCGCACCGCAACGGCCAACTTCTCCGTTACGATTTACGCGGGCTTGACCGTGACAACAACCACGCTTCCCGCAGCAAATGTGGGAGCGGCCTATTCGCAGACACTAGCGGCCGCAGGCGGCACAGGCACGGGCTACACGTGGACCGTCACCTCCAGCAACCTGGCAACGTATGGTCTGAGCCTGTCGACTGCGGGTGTTGTTACCGGCACGCCAACTCAAGCGGGAACCGCCAGCTTCACTGCAAATGTGAAGGACTCGAGCAACAACACGGCAACCCAGGCATTGACGATTACGGTTTACGCCGCCCTCTCTCTGCCCGTGCCCAATCCATCCAGTCTGCCTTCCACCGGATATACCAATGTTGCCTACACCGGAACGATCAACGCTTCAGGCGGCAGCGGCAACTATTCCTGGCAGGTAACGGGCCTTTCCGATAACCTGAGCGCAACCCCCGCCGGCGGCACACTGACCATCAGCGGAACACCGGGGGCAACACCTACCACGGTCACGTTCAACGTCACGTTGACCGATACCACCACCAGCGCCTCTGTCACCCATACCGGCTACAGCATCGTCATCAGCACCCCGACAACGGTGAGTCTGCCTGTACCGAGCGCCACCGTTCCTGGATCGGCGACACAGAACCAAAGCTACAACGGGTCTATCACCGTAACGGGCGGCGTCCCTCCCTATACCTGGTCAATCAACGGAGTCACGGTCACCGGCTCCGGCATCGCTCTGGGAAACAACCTGACTGCCACCAGTTCCGGCGGTACTTCGCTCACCATCACCGGAACACCATCGACCACCACAACGGTGAACCTGACCAGTGTGAAGGTGACGGACAGCATCGGCTCCAATCAGACCAACTCCTACAGCATCGCGGTCAACAGCGCCGGATCGAATGTGAGCGGCCAGATATTCTTGAACAACAACTGCGGCGGCGGCGGAACCGTACCAACAATTACGCTCAGCCTGCTCACCAGTCCGGGCGGAACTATCGTCCAGACGCAGACCACCGACAGTAGCGGAAACTACACATTCACGGCCATTCCCAACGGTACCTACACCATCTCTCCGTCAATCTCGGGGCCGAGTTCCGTGTTCTTCCCGGCAACCAACAGTGTCACTGTGAATAACGGCGCAGTCACCGGAGAGAACTTCCAGGTTTCACTGGGATACACGGTCTCCGGCACTGTGAGCTACGCCGGATCGAACACCGGGCATACCTACCTGGCGCTGAACAGCACCAACTGCGGCGGGAACGGCGGACCGGGAACCAGCATCACCACTTCGGGCGCATTTACCATCCGCGGCGTACCGCCCGGCAGCTACAACCTGCTGGCATGGATGGACCCCTCCACACTGGGTAACGGCTCTCCGAACGCGTCCGACCCAGCGGGCACTTCCACTGTGACGGTCACAAGTTCCAACGTAACCACCGCCAGCGTGACGCTGACCGATAACACGCCGACCAGTGTTCCAAGCTCCAATCCGGGCATCAAAGCCATTACCCCAACCGACCAGGGTGTCATAATCAGCTTCAAGGCGGTCACGGTTAACGTTAACGGCAATACGGTGGAGGCGGCCACTTCTTACGACGTGCAATTGAGCACGAGTTCGACGTTCACCACATCCCCCGTTACTTACAACTTCAAGGCAACCGGCGCGAAAGGCGCCAATGTCTGGGTCCTGAACAACGGAACCTCCGGCCTATCCGGCAGCCCGTTCACCAACGGCACACCTTACTACTTCCAGGCCCGTGCACGGAACGCGGCTGGACCCGCCTCGGGCTGGACGGTTTACGGTGGCGGCACACCCACCAGTGTGTCCCCTGGCGCGTCAACAACTGGCATTCAGGTGCAGGGCACGGTTACCATTCCCACAGGCATCACGCCTGCCGGACCGCTATATGTCGGGTTCTACAACCAGAACACGAATACGATCTATGGCACGCGCATCGCTGCCCCAGTGGCTGGCGCGAACGCTTACACGGTTTATGTTCCCAGCGATTCCAATCCCGATTACATCAACTTTGCGATCCTCGACCAGAACAACAACGGCCTGATCGACGCGGGCGATGTGTCGAACACCGGAGACAACAACTCCACCGGCGTGGCCATCACCGCGCCGCTCACGGGGCAAAACCCAGCCCTGCCCACCGTCAACGGCACAGCCAAGGTGGCTACGAGCTACTACCAGGGCACTAACCAGGGTGGAAGTTTCAGCGGTTACAACCTGAATTTTGACGTGCGGAAGGCCAACAAACTGCCGGTGGCGGTTACGCTGAGTTCGGGCCCGAATATGATCAACCCCATCGACATCAGCGCGTGCACATACTGCGGCACCACGCAGTTTCAATACAATTCAAGTATCGGCAGTACCGTGCCGACCATAGGCGACACCTATACCTTCACGGTCACCTACAGCGACGGAAGCCAGGATACCGGCGGCACCGTCAATGGCGCCGTAACCGCGTTTGGAAGCACGGGCGCGATTGTGGGAGCAAGTAACCTGGTCACCAATCTTTCACCGAGTGGAACCAGCAGCACCAGCGTGACGCCTACGCTTAGCTGGACCTACCCGGTCGGCGCCAGCTCGGCCAACTACGTCTACACGTTCTACATGTCGGATAACAACGGCAACACCGTCTGGCAGATACCGGGGAACTACTCCAATGCCAACGGCTTCACTTACGCACAGGATACTTCCGGCACCCTTACCTGGGGCGTCGATCCGATACCTGGAGACAACAGCACGCCGTCAGGCAACCTGAACCTATCCACGCAATACAACTGGCAGATTCAGGTCCAGGACAGCAACGGCAACTCGGCGCAAGCGCAGACCTGGTACCAGCCGTAAGATACACGCTTGACCGAAGAGAAAGGCGGCCAACCTTCCGGTTGGCCGCCTTTCTCTTTTACCAAACAGATTAGCGGCGGGCGCTGCCATTCAGTTCCCCGTTTCAGATTCACCGGTGGCCGGATCAGGGCCCGATTGCCTACAATCGACTTCGCGGGCGGCAAGGGGCGATCTTGCTCTGCCAATTTCTTTCCGCATGGAAAATTCAGGCTCAGGTGAATCGAATGAAACTTCGCACTGCCCTGTTTACGATGGCCCTTTTCGGGCTGCTGGCTCCGTCTTTGCTCTCCGCACAAAATGCAGGAAAAGAAACGGCGAGTTTGCCCGAGACAAAGACCCCGCAGGCGACAGCTGCAGCACAAACCGCGCCAGCTCCAGCCCAGGCCTCCCCGGCAACCCCGGCGACAACCGCTTCGGGGCATCCCAACGACGACTACTGGCGGAAGCACGATCAGCAACTGCTGACGGATTTTCCCTGGCTGGCAAGGTTCAAGGAGGACGATTTGAAGCTGGGCCCACCGGCCCCAGGCGAAGATCGCGTGGTCTTCATGGGCGACTCCATCACGCAAGGCTGGCATCTTGATGTCTCTTTCCCCGGCAAGCCATACATTAACCGCGGAATCAGCGGGCAGACGACGCCGCAGATGGTGTTGCGGTTTCATCAGGACGTGATCCAGCTCAAGCCGAAGGTGGTGATCATTCTGGCCGGCATCAACGACATCGCCGGAAACACAGGACCCATGACGCTCGAAGAGACAGAAGACAACCTGGCCTCGATGGCGGAGATTGCAACGGCCAACCAGATCAAGGTTGTGTTGTGCTCGGTTCTTCCCGCCTTCGATTTTCCCTGGAGTCCCGGACAATACCCGGCGCACAAAGTCGTGGCGCTTAACGATTGGATCAAAACCTATGCCGAGGCCAAGGGCTTTGTCTATGTCAACTTCTACTCACCCATGAAGGACGACCGCGGCGGCCTGCCACCAACGTTGAGCAAGGACGGTGTACATCCGCTCCCCGCCGGCTATGCAATAATGGCGCCGCTGGCGGAAGCCGGTATTGAAAAGGCGGTGAAGCAGTAGTCATGGTCAGTCGAAAGTGAGTTGGGTGCCCCGGGTCTCGATTTTGAGACCCGGGATAGCAAGAGTCTCACCAGCGGGCTTTTCCTGTCTTCCGTTCACTATCTACTGTCCACTGCGTCCTGCAATTGCTAAACCGCCCGAATCCCCCTACAATGGAAGAGAACGATTGCAGGAAAGGTTTGTCTTCAAGCGATGCCCAAGGAAAAGATTCATCCCAATTACGCCGCAGTGCAGGTTAAGTGCGCCTGCGGGAACCACTTCGAGACCCGGTCGACCCACAAGGGTGACATTCACGTGGAAATCTGCTCGGCATGCCACCCGTTCTTTACGGGCAAGCAGCGGTTGGTCGATACCGCAGGCCGCGTCGAGCGGTTCCGCCGCAAGTATGCCAAATCCGACGGGGCGCAGGCAGCGGCCGCAACCAAGTAACCGCCGCAGCAGCAATCGGTTAGCGCGATTGGGCCTCCGCTACGGCGGAGGCCCAACTTCGTTATAAAGGCAGCTTCGAGCTGCCAGCTTCTGGCTTTTAGCTCTTTCGTATGATCGTTTCGACTTTCGGTCAGCAGACCAGGTCGGTAACGGCACAGAAGTGCTGGAGGCTAGGAGCTAGTAGCTAAGAGGTTCTATGGCGGGCAAAGCTTTCACTGTAAAGAAGGATTGGGACAACCCCATTGAGCACGCCATGCCTGCAGAGGCCCGGGTGCCCGCGGAGGTGCGCCTCGGCTCTGTCGCTGTAACTCCTGCCACCGTGCTGGCGCCGATGGCCGGCGTCACCGATACAGTCTTCCGACGCTTCATTCGCCATGCCAGCCTGTTCAGTTCCGCCGCTCCGCACGATTCCTGCCCAGGTTCGTCTGGCTCGAGTTCGCCAAACTCGATCGACTCCGAAGTTACCAACGCCCAGTCCGGCTGCGGCCTGCTGATGACCGAATTCACTTCCGCCGACGGTCTGGCCCGCATGCGCGAAACCAAGCGCCGCCGCTATCTCACCTTCTACGACGATGAGCACCCCATCGGCGCGCAGCTTTTCGGATCGAATCCTGAAACTCTCGCCGATGCGGCGCGCATTGTCGAGGAAACCGGCTTCGACACCGTTGACCTCAACCTCGGTTGCCCCGCCAAGCGTGTGGTGGGATGCAATGGCGGCTCCGGCCTGCTGCGTGACCTGCCCAAGATCGGCGATATCTTTCGTGCCGTGCGCAAGTCGGTTACGATTCCCTTCACCGTCAAATTCCGCATGGGCTGGAACGAAAAGCAGATTGTGTGCGTGGAACTGGCGCGCATGGCTGAAGCTGAAGGGCTGAACGCCGTGGCGCTGCACGCACGCACCCGCGAGCAGGGATACAGTGGCCAGGCGCAGTGGCAATGGATTGCAGAGATCAAGCAGGCGGTCGGGATTCCGGTCATCGGTAATGGCGACATTCGCACCCCGGAGGATGCGGCCGCCATGGTGGAAAAGACCGGTTGCGACGCGGTGATGATCGGGCGCGCCGCCCCCGCGAATCCCTGGATCTTCCGGCAGATCGCCCAGTACTCCGCGACAGGCAGTTACGAGCGCCCAACAATGGAAGACCGCTACCGGATGATCCGTGCGTACTTCGAGATGTTGCTGGTCGAGGTGGAAGCGACAAAGGACCTGCCGCGCGACGCTCGCATGGGCGACCCGGCCGGCAAGATGAAACAGTTTGCCACGTGGTTCACTCACGGCGTACCCGGCGGTGCAAAGCTACGCGCGGCCATCTACCAGGCCCGCTCCGGGGCCGATGTCCTGGTTGAAGTGGAGCGATTCTTTGTGTCCCGGCTCGCGGACGGCGAGGCCCTGAAGCAGGACTTAGGTTCCGCACTTGAAGACAATGCGCAGGCCTTCCCTGAAGCCGCGCTCCTCTGCGATTAGAGGCACCCTTCAGTCCTGCTCAAGCCGGCACGATTCCATCCGGTTCTCATTGCATTCCCACCCCATCGACCGGGTATAGTGAACTCATCCTCATCTGAAGGATCTGCTTTGCCGCCGACTTCGCAGTCGCTGAAATGCAATCTGAGGCCCCTGCTGTGCGGCATCGTCGCACTGGTGCTTGGCGCGCCCGTGTGCCTGGCCCAGCACTACACCTTCAGTGAAGCTGCCCCGGGCATGGACAACCTGAACGTGGACTGCATTGCGCAGGACAATTCCGGCTACCTCTGGGTGGGGACGGAAAATGGGCTGTACCGCTATGACGGAAGCCAGTTCAGGAAGTTCGGTATGGCCGATGGGTTGCACCGCACCATCCAGAACCTGTACACAGGCAGCGATGGGACGCTTCTGGTAGGAACAACGGCCGGCATCTACTTCCAAAAGCGCGACGGCAGCTTTGCCGAGATCCACCCTTCCGATCCATTAACCCGGCTTTCCCAGCGGATCGGAACCGTATTCACCGCCGTTGCGCCGGGCCAGGTGGTCACCGCGGACAGAAACGGCGCCTATATGCTCCGTCGCACCGATCCGGAGCGGTGGATCGCCGAGCCACTCCACCTCGAAGACGGGCCAATTTGGAGCGTGCTCTCCGGGCCCAGCGGAGTGTTGTGGTACGGCTGCGGTTCCGATCTCTGCCACTTTGAGGGTGGCAAGACAACGCACATGGGCGCTGCCCTGCATCTTCCCGCCGAGCAGTGGCAACATCTTCTGCTTGCGCGCGACGGCCACCTTTGGATACGAGGCGCATCGCACCTGGGCGAAGTTTTCCCGGCCGAGGGCCGCTATCAGGCCCACGACCTTCCCGGCCATTCCAATGCCGAACCCTACGATGCGTTGGTGATGGACCGCGAGGGTCGCATAGCCGCCTCACAGGGGCCTGCCTTCGGGCTCTGGGAGAACGGGCAGTGGCTCATGGTGACTGCGCAGAACGGCCTCACCAACTTCGATATTTCCGCGCTCTTTGCCGACCGCGAGGGTTCGCTCTGGATCGGCGCTGTCGGCCATGGCCTGATGCGCTGGGTAGGACAGGATCGCTGGGAGGCCCTCACCACCGCCGAGGGACTGAGCAACAACATCATCTGGACGTCGCTGCGGGACCGGAGCGGACGTCTATGGGTTGGTACCGAGTCCGGCCTCGACTTGGTTCCGGCTGGAGCGAGCGCCGCTAGGCCATGGAAGAGCGCCGGCATTGAGACGCCGCGAGCCGTTTCATTGGCCGAGAGCGCCGACGGCAGCATCTGGTTGGGTCGAGCAGCCGGCAGCCTGGTGCGCATTGATGAGAAGACGCTGGCCGGGCGCGCGTGGAAGACGCCGGAGATCTTTCGCACGCTGTACGACGGCGCACATAGTCTGTGGTTGGCAACGGTAGCCGGGCTTTACGTGGTGGACACCGCGGCCGGAGACCACACTCCGCACTTCGTTGAAGATGCCTCCTTTGCGCACCCCGCGACGCGCTTCAGCGACCTGAGCCTGGACAGCGCCAAAAACCTGTGGGCCGCATCCGACCTGGGCCTTTACCGACTGGATGGGAGCGGCTGGCGGCGCATCGATCCCGGGCTCTCAGGCGTCAATCCCTCTCTGATCGCCGCCGACCGGCAGGGCAACCTGTGGGCTTCAGGAAACTTTCCGGGAATTATTCGGCTGCGCATCGCCGGCGACAAGATCGTCGAATCGGAACACTTTGTCGAGCCGCGTCTGCTGTCGGAACAAGTGGTATCGATGTTTGTGGACAGACGGGGCTGGCTCTGGGTGGGCCAGGACGCAGGCGTGACCGTCTACGACGGCCGTATCTGGCGCAGCTTTACCCAGGATGACGGCCTTATCTGGAACGATCTCGACAGCAATGGCCTGGCTGAAGATACGGACGGAAGTATGTGGATCGGCACTTCAGGCGGGCTCTCCCACCTGATGAAGCCAGAGACTGTTCCGGCCATCACTCCGCAAATGCCTGCCATACCTCAGATTGCTTTCGGGACCACGGCTATCACCAATGGGGCCCAGATCCCATGGAGCGCAAGCTCTCTGGCCGTTTCTATGGCCGCCTTCAGCTTTCGCGATGCGCATCACATCCTCCTTCGCTATCGTCTGCTCGGGCTGGAATCGGATTGGGTGGAGACGGCAGAAGAAAATGTCCGCTACCCGCGCCTCGACCCTGGAAGCTACCGGTTTCAGGCTGAAGCCGTGGATGTTGCGGGAGGAGCCGTTTCCGCGGTCAAGGAGATCGACTTTCGCATCGTTCCCCGCTGGTGGCAGAGCTTTGAGTTGCGGATCGCCCTGGCGTTGCTGGCCGGATTTTTAGTAGCAATGTTGTGGCGCTGGCGCGTGCATCTGCTGGTTGGACAAACGCACCAGCTCGAACTGGCTGTACAGCGCCGGACCGACGACTTAGAGCGCGAGAAGTTGGAGTTGCTGCGCGCCCGCGAGCAGATGCGCCACTATGCCGAACACGACGACCTCACCGGCCTGTGGAATCATCGCATCATCATCGAGCGCCTGCGCGGCGAGGTGGACCGTTCCCGCCGCGAGGGTGTGCCGCTGAGCCTCATCCTGGTCGATCTGGATCATTTCAAGCACATCAACGATACCTTCGGCCATCCCTCTGGAGATTTGACTCTGAAGGAGATCAGTGCGGTGTTTCAGCGTTCGGTACGCTCCTACGACTGGGTGGGCCGTTATGGCGGCGAGGAGTTCCTGCTCATCCTTCCGGGCTCGAATCTCGCAAGCGCACGCATCCGCGCCGAGCATCTGCGGTTGGCAGTGCAGGTGGCGCTTATCCCCAGTGACAATGCGAATATCAAGGTTACTGCCAGCTTCGGCGTAGCCTCCGGTTTCCCATCGGACTACGAATCTCTCCTTCATGCCGCCGACATGGCTCTCTATCGCGCCAAGGACAATGGCCGGAATTGCGTCTTTGCAATTGAGATTGACGCAAAGGCAAATTCTGCGCGACCGTGAGGATGAAGGATTGCATCTCTGCTTCTAGATCTGATTGCTTAATCGGGTTTTGAAAGGACGCTGCTTTAGCCGCACAGTCACAGGCGCATAAAATCTGGGGCTTTAGGCTTTAGCCCCTGAGGGACATCCCATGGCTGGTCGGACAACATTTATGTAACCAGTTCTGGTGTGCTGACTCCAAAGTTCTTTTTATGAATGCTGTCATCCTGAGTGACCGTAGCGCAGCTAAGGGAGTCGAAGGACCTGCATTTCGTCCGTGCTGCCCACTATTACTTGCTGGAGAACAACGCTGCAAATTTCTGACTCAGGACGCTAGCTTCTAACTCGGTACGCCTGCTCAAATTGAAAATGTTCCATAACAAATATCTCAGCCCTCTTCTGAGTCCTCCGGCTGCTCCAGCGGCAGGCGTATCGTAGCGCGCGCGCCTTCGCCGTCTTCGCGGTTGACAAGCTGAATCTCGCCGCCGTGGGCGCGCGCGATCTGCTGCGCCAGCGCCAGTCCTACGCCGCTGCCAGAAGGCTTGGTCGTATAGAAGGGGACGAACAGATTTTCAGAGTTGGCGATGCCCAGGCCGCGATCTTCAATCGAGACCAGCAGAGAAGAGCCGGCTAGTTTCGAGCTGACGCGCACCGGCTCCGAATCCCCGGCCAGCGAAGCATCCACGGCGTTGGCCAGCAGGTTGATGAACATCTGCTCCAACTGGTCGGGGTCCGCATTCACCACCGCCGCTGGCCCGGGATCGAGCTGCACGGGCAGCCGCTGCTCCAGTAGCACCACGCGCTCCAGCAGCGGCGCCAGCGCAACCGGCCTGAGCCGTGGCGGAGGCAACTGGGCAAGCTGCCGGTAAGACTGAACAAAGCGATGCAGAGAGTCCGCGCGGCTCTCTACCACCCCAAGCCCGCGACGAAAGTCATTCAGCGTGCCATCATTCCCCTGTAATGTGTCCACGCGTTGCAACAGGCTGCCTGCGATCGACTTGATCGGAGCCAGCGAATTCGAAAGCTCGTGCCCCAGAACCCGGATCAGCCGCTTCCATGCAATCTGCTCCTCTTCTTGCAGAGATTGACTCACATCCGCGAGAAGAAGCAGCGTGTGCGGCGCGCCATCCTGCCGGAACGATGCTTTGCGCAGCAGCCACCGCACAGCGCCCGCGAAAGCTTTCTGATCGGAGTTGAATGTGTGAATAGTTTGATCGGGTGCCTGGAGCAGATCTTCGAGGCCAAGTTCACGCGCGGTGCGGCCAAAGCTGCGGGCATGAGGCAGACCCAGTAGCTTGAGCCCCGCATTATTCACCAGTTGCAGCGTGTCTTCGCGATCGAAGGCAAACAGCGGCGCGTGCATCACTTCCAGAATGCGGGCCAGCAGCGCTGTTGCCTCAAGAGAACGCACTCGCTGTTTTTGCAGCAGGTCGGCCAGCGCGTTCACCTCTCCGGCCAACTCTCCCAACGCATCCGGAGCGCTTGCCCCGCGTGCACGGAAGGAATAGTCTCCCTCGCGCAGCGACGAGACCACGTTTGAAAGCGTCTGTAGCGGCCGGATCAGTCCTTCAATGAGCGCGGTGGCTACGAGCAACAGGTACAAGAGCAGGCAGCCAACCATCATCAGTGCAGGCCCAAGGCTCACATTGCTTCTATAGAGAATAACAGTCGCCAGAACCAGCGCCGGCAACACCAGGAACAGGCAATGGAGCCACGCCCGGCGAATAGCCGAGCGCCGGCGCTGGCGTGCCATTTGCCTAGATTCCATATTTTTCGATGCGCCGATAGAGTGCGGCGCGGCTTAGTCCCAGGGCCTCGGCGGCCTGCGAGATGTTGCCGTCGCAGCGGCGAAGAACCTTGCGTATGAGCTGGGATTCAACCTCGTCGATGCTCATGTTCTCAAACGAGGTCGCCGCGGTTCGCGAGGCCGCGATAGCCAGGTTGGCCGGTTCCACTTCCTCGCCGCGGCAAAGCAGCACAGCGCGCTCCACCGTGTGCTCGAGTTCGCGCACGTTGCCCGGCCAGGGATACTGCATCAACTGCTGCATCGCGGCGGGCGAGAAGCCTATCACTTGCTTGCGATAGCGAGCGCGGTTGCGGTTCAGAAAGTGTGCGGCAAGCAGCGGAATGTCTTCGCGCCTGTCGCGTAGCGCGGGCAGATGAATCTCCACGGTGTTGATGCGGAAGAGCAAATCCTCGCGGAAGTTGCCTGCCTTGGCCTCTTCGTCGAGCCGGGCGTTGGTAGCGCACAGAACTCGCACGTCAACGCGCCGGGTTTGCGATGAGCCCACGCGCTCCAGCTCGCCGGTCTCCAGAACTCGCAACAACTTGGCTTGCTGCCGCATCGGAACGTTGGCTATCTCGTCCAGAAAGAGCGTGCCACCGTTGGCCAGCTCGAAGCGGCCGATGCGGTCCGAGCGTGCGTCGGTGAATGCGCCCTTCACATGGCCGAAAATCTCACTCTCGAAAGTCCCCTCCGGCAGCCCGCCGGCGTTCACGGTTACCAGCGCCATGCGCGCGCGCGGCGATGCATCGTGCAGTAGCCTGGCGACGATCTCCTTTCCTGTGCCATGTTCGCCGGTGATCAGTACGTTGGCATCGGATGGTCCCACCTGGGCAATGAGTTCCAGCACCGGCTGCATCGTGGGCGCGGAGGCGATAAACTCCGGCATTCCTTCAGCGCGCAACAACCGATTTTCCAGTTCCAGTTGTCGTGCTCGACGCAGCGCCTGGCGCAGCTCCGCATGGACGCGAATCAGCGAGAGCAGCCGCTCGTTCTCCCACGGCTTCTGCACAAAGTCGCGAGCGCCGCGCTTGATGGATTCAACCGCGAGGCCTATGTTGCCCCATGCGGTCATCACGATCACCGGCAGCCGCGAGTCATACTCCTGGATGCGGGCCAACAGGTCCAGGCCCTCCTGGCCGGAGGTCGTGTCGCGCGTGTAGTTCAGGTCGATGAGAAGCACGTCGTAGTCGCGTTGGCTCAGCGCTTCCATCAGCAACTGCGGCGAGCGCACGCAGTCCACATCAATCCCCTGCGGAGCCAGCAACAACTCCACGGCCTCCAGAATGGAAGGCTGATCGTCGGCCGCCAATACTCGGATTCTTTCTTGCTTACTGGGAATGGCTTGCCTCCACAACACCGGTTCTGGCATTGGCGATCGAGATGCCGTAGTCCTCAAGCACCGAGCCGGTTGCGCGCCGTACCTCAATGCGCGCTTTTTCATAATCTGTCTCGGCTGTCACCAGGGCCGACTCGGCCAGCGCCAGATCGTGCTCGGCCGAAAGCGTCTGCTGATTCGATCCGGCGCCCAGCTTCTGCTCCTGCTGCGTGATATCGAGCGTCTTCTGGGCCAGGTCGCGGGCATGGCGTGCTGCATCCACGCGGCTCGCGCCTTGCTCCAGGGCAAAACGCGCATTGCGCACTTCAATGCGGATGCGCTTCTTCAACTCTTCAAGATAAACCTGCGACTGCCGGTATTCGAGCTCCGTGCGGTACTGGTCGGCCTTTGCAATGCGGTTGCGCAGCGGGACGCTCAATTGAAATCCCATCTGATATTCGGGAGAGGAGTAGTTGAACGCGTTGTCTACCGCTCCCGTAAATCCTGCCGGCACGTTGGAGCCGGTGCTGTTCAGCGGGTTAGGCGTACCGCCGTATCCGGTGCCGGCATAAAAGCCATACACCGATAGCGATGGCAGCAGCGCGTTACGCGCGGTCTTGCGGCTCAACTCGCTGTTTTCCAGAACCAGGCTCGACTCCTGCAACTCGGTGCGATTCTTGAGCGCATCGGCAATCATCTGCTGCGCAGCCGCGGTATCCGGCTGCACCTGCGTACCGATATGGTCCACAGGAACCACCTGCATATCCTGCAACACTGGATCGTCGAGCGAGCGGCTGATAGCGTTCTTCATGTAAAGCTCTTGCAGTTCGAGATTGGTGCGGGCTATGGTCAGGTCCTGCTGGCGAGTGGCCACATCCGCCTCCGCTTTCAATACATCCATCTCCGGAATCGCCTGCAGTGAAAGCTGTTTGCGGGCGGTGTTTAGAGTCTCAGTGGCAAACGCCACCGACCGCTCTCCTACTTGCTCGTTATCATATGCGTTCACCAGGTCCCAGTACAGATCGCAGATCTGGGTTACGGTGGCGATCAGCTGCGCGCGGAAGGCAATGTCAGAGACCTTCTGGTTGGTCTTGGCAATGCGCAAAAAGCGCAAATTTGGCCCCAACCCAAAGCCGGCCAGCAACTGCTGATTCGCATAGAACTCAAAATAGGAGTTGAGCTGTGGGTTGAGCGTGTTGTTGGGGCTGTTCGTGGTTTGCCGATTGTTGTTCCATGCCACCTGGATGGCGCCTCCAGTGGGGAATGCCTGCGAATAAGTAATATCGCCCAGGATCGTGTTCTGGTGGATGACAGGCACGCCGTACAGAATCCGGTTGGGCAGCAGTTGCGTGGTGTGATCCACAGAGGATTTCGCATTGATGTAAGGATCGTAGGAGGACACCGCGGAACCTGTACCCAGGGTGGACTGCACCAGTCCCGAAGCGCCCGCACCCGCACCACCTGCGCCGCCTGAAGTGCCGCCGGCGCCCGCGCCGGAACTGCTACCGAAGACGCCGCCGGCGCCACCCGGCGTGCCCGATACCACGCCCGTATTCACGCCGCGGACTGAGCCGCCCGCCTGTGTGCGCAGCACGTCCATCTGTGCAATGGGCAGATTGTAGCGAGCAATCACCAGGTCAAGGTTGTTCTCAATCGCCAGGTCAATGGCATTTTGCAACGTCAGATAAAGCTTGCCGTCGCGAATCAGAGAATCGAGGCGCGCGGAATTCTCCAGGCTTGGCGGAGGAACGGTCTTTCCCCGATACGCATCGAACGGATTGCGCGAAGCATGCTGCAACTTGTCGAACGGAATGCTGTCCTCGTGCGTCTGCAAGGGCGTCGTTTGTGCCTGCTGCGCAGCCGCTTGAGCCGATTGGACCGAAGCCGCGGAAGGTCCGGAAGGCTCCGCCGCCATAGCCAGGTTCACCTGCAGCAAGAGAATTGTCGCCAAGGCCTGGATCCGACGGGCCGAGCTCGATTTATGAAAATTCGTTTGGGAATGGTTCACTGGGAGCCAACCTCCGTTGTCTTTGCCGCCATGGTCTCATCGCGCGTGAGCCAGCCGTCGTGCAGTTCCACAATGCGCTTGCCGTAACGCGCGTTTTCTTCAGAATGCGTCACCTGCACAATGGTGGTGCCGGCCCGGTTGAGTTGGCAGAAGAGTTCCATGATCTCGCGCGCCTGTGATGAGTGCAGGTTGCCCGTCGGCTCGTCGGCCAGCAGCAGCCTGGGCGCATGCACCACGGCGCGCGCAATGCCCACCAGTTGCTGCTGGCCGCCCGAGAGCTGCGAAGGAAATAGGTCCTTCTTGGCCACGATCTGGAAGCGGTCGAGAATGTCGGCCACCATCCCCTGGCGCTCTTTCGCAGGCAGGTTCTTGTATGAGAGCGGCAGGTCGATGTTCTCCGCCACCGTGAGATCATCCAGCAGATGATAGCTCTGGAAAACCATGCCGATGCGCTGACGTGCCAGATCTGCACGCTGCTTGCGGTTGAGCAAATGCGCGGGCGTTTCGCCAAACCAGTACTCGCCAATCCAGCCGTCATCAAGCAGCGCCAGCACATTCAGCAGCGACGACTTCCCTGCCCCCGAAGGCCCCATCACGGTGACGAATTCACCTTCCTTGATGGTCAGCTCGACACGACGCAACACCCACGTTTCCGTGTGTCCGGTTTTATAACTGCGTTCAACATTTTTCAGTTCAATCATGATGTTCGGGTTACTCCAATCTCAGGGTCCATTCCATCCGTTCGAGCTATTCCGTTCGCAATGCATTCATCGGTTCAATTGAAGCGGCGCGGCGAGCGGGGATGAAGCCAGCCAAAGCGGCGCAGAGAACCAACAGCAGCGGTGCGCCTGCGAGTGCCATCGCGTCGTAACTTACTACTCCGAACAGCAGGCTCTTCATCAGGTAGCCGGCATAGAGTGCGGCAGGAATACCCAGAGCGAGGCCAATGAGAATCTGCCAGAGCGCTCCGCGCATCACCATCGCCACTACGCTCCTCCGCGTTGCACCCAGCGCCATGCGGATGCCGATTTCGCCAGTGCGGCGAGCCACAAAATACGACATCACTCCGTAGAGACCCACGGACGCGAGAATCAGCGCAAGAATCCCAAACAGGCTGGTGAGGCGTGCGATAAGCCGCTCCTGGTTGAAGTTGCCGGCCACTTGAGATTCGAAGGACCGCAGACCGCTCACAGTGAGATTCGGATCCACGCTGGCCAGGGTGCGGCGAATGAGCGCGTCAACATTCTGCTGTGGTGCATTGAAACCGATGATCATCGCGTTCATAAACATCGATTGCGTCTCTGTCGAAGTCATGTCCGGTTCCTTGTAACCGGTAAATGGCTGTCTGAGCGGACGAAGAAACACGGGGCGAACCGGGCTGCGCGGATTGTTCATCTTGAAATCCGCGAAGATACCCACAATCTCAAAGCTGCCCGAATACTGCGGACGATCGATGCCGAAGTGCTGCCCAATCGGTTCCTTGTCAGGGAAGAACCTTTTCACAAACGCCTGGTTGACGACGGCAACCTGAGGCGAGCCCTCTGTGTCCTGGTCGGAGAAATTGCGGCCGCGAACAATCGGCACACCGATCGACTCAAGGAAGTGCGTACTCACTCGATCCCACGTAGAGCCACAGCGGGAGTTCGGCCCCGGAGCGGGATGGCCCTGCTGAATAACGCACTCGCCCCAGTTGTCGCCCTCGAGCGGACTGTACATTGACATGCTGAAGCTGGTCACGCCGGGTATCGCGGAGAAGCGATCCTCCATCTGGCGGTAGAGCGCGGGCAGGCGACTGGTGGTGTAGCCTGCACCTGCGGGATCAAAATGAAGGACGTAGCGATTGGTTGTAGTCACGCCGAAGTCCTGGTGCTCAAGCTTGGCAAGCGACTTGGTCGTCAGGATAGCCGTGGCCAGCAGCACCACTGATAGCGCAGCCTGAAAGACTACAAGAGACTTCTGCGGCAGCGAAGAACGGTCTCTAGTGGCGCGGCCGATTCCGCGCAACGCTTCAGCCGGCTGGGCATGAGAAGAAAGCCACGCAGGCCCAACACCAAACAGGATTCCGGTTAGAAGTGAGACAAGAAATGCAAAGCCCAGAATCGGCAGAGACGGACTCGGATCGATGGCCATGTTGTGCGCATCGGGAAATGCCAGGGCGAGAATGGTGCGGCATCCGGCATAGGCAACACCCAGGCCGGCTAAACCGCCAATGCAGCCAAGCAGAATGCTTTCTGTAAGGGTCTGGCTAATTACGCGAGTGCGCCCTGCGCCGAGAGCCATGCGCAATGAGATTGCAGAACGCCGCGACGTGGCCCGCGCCAATAGCAGGTTGGCGATATTGGCACAGGCGATGAGTAGCACGATTGAAGAAAGAATCATCAGCATCTTCAAACTCTTGCCCGCTTCAATTTGCAGGTGCTGGATTCCGCTTCCACCCGGCGTGAGAACAACATGCTGCTTTGGAATCACGGATGAGCCGCCGTTGGCGTTAAGAATTGGACGCGAGTAAAGCCACTGGCGTAGCGCGGTCGAGAGCTTCGCCTGCAACGCGCTGATATTCGTTCCGGGCCGGACTCTGCCTAACGAATAAAGCCAATGGGACTCGGCGTGATGCAGGATTGAGCTGTCTTGCCGGATGTATGGCTCTGTCTGAATAGGTACCCAGAACTCGGCCGGAGAGTCGGCAATACGATCACCGAAGAAACCTGGCGGTGCAATGCCGATTACAGTAAACGGCCGTGCCTGAATGAAAATTGTGGAGCCAACGATCGCAGGATCGGCAGCGTACTCGCCCTGCCACGCCTGGTAGCTGATCACAGCCGTAGGTGCGGCTGCAGGCGTGTCGTCACTGTCTTGGAATACGCGACCTGCGTAGGCGCCAAGCCCAAGTGTAGTGAAGTAATTGCCTGAAACGAATTCGCCGATAAGCGACTTCGCGAGCGCATTTCCGCGGCGCACATTCCACCGCCACTGGCCTGCCTGTACCGCAGCCAGTTGTTCGAACTCAGGGGCGGAGCTCTTAAGGTATTGATACAGATCGAAGGAAAAGATTGAGAAATCCCCGGTAGTAGCGGCGTCGTCGGGAAATCCGCCTTCGACGCAGCACTTGTTGTCGTCGCCGATGCGGTAAAGCCGAGCAGGGTCGGCCACCGGCAGCGACCGCATCAGGATCGCGTGAACCAGCGTGAAGATAGCTGTGTTGGCGCCGATGCCCAGCGCCAGCGTAAGCACGGCGGTAAGCGTGAAGCCCGGCGACTTGCGCAACTGCCGCAGCGCATAACGAATGTCGAGCCAAAAGTTGATCATCGTGTTCCTCTTCATTGCCGTCTCCGGCAGTTCAACTACTCAGCCCTGAGAGCCTGCATGGGATCGACAGAAGATGCCCGTCGCGCAGGAACAAAGCATGCGGTCAATGTAACCAGAAAGAGGACGGCCGCAACCGAAGCAAAGGTGATCCAATCAACCGCTCCGACACCGAACAGCATGCCGCGCAAAAAACGAGTGAATGCAAATGAGACCGCAAGACCTGCGGTTAACCCCAACAGCGCAAGCCGCGCCCCTTGCCCTAGTACCTGGCGAAATACGTCTCCCTGCCCTGCCCCAAGCGCCATGCGAATGCCGATCTCATGCGTGCGCTGCCGCGTCGTGTAGGCCACTACACCATAGATTCCAACCGCCGCCAGCACCAGCGCCAGGAATCCGAACGCCCCTGCAAAGGCCGCGGCAATACGCTCAAAGACACTCCCCATCAACATGTTCTGCTTCAGCGTGGTCTGGTTGAACAGAGGCAGATCGGGATTCATATTGCGCACGGTTTGTTCAACGGCGAAGGCGAGCGCCTGCGGATCGCCGGCCGTGCGCACGTGCAGGATGACCTCGCTGTCGTATTGTTGCATCAAGGGATAAAGGATGAGGGGAGCGGGATCGTAGACTAAGCGCCGGTACTTGCCATTGGCCGCCACGCCCACCACCGTGTACCACTTTCCATTCCTCTGAAAGCGCTTCCCGATTGCATTCTGGCCTGGCCAGAAGCGGTATACAAAGGCCTGGTTAACAATCGCAACAAGTTGTGTGGCGGCATTGTCCTGCGCAGTAAAATCGCGCCCCGCGATCAGCGGAGTCCGCAACGTCTGAAGATATCCTGGCCCTACCTTGCCCCGGTCCATCTCGATGTACTCATGCGGGCGCGGAACGAAGCCTTCAGGCAATACGCCATCGGAATGAATGGTGAAGCTGAGCGGCGAAAAATCCGCCAGAGTTGCGGACTGGACACCAGGCAGCGCTTGCAGCCTCTCCAGCAACTGCCGGTCAAACTCGAGTCCTGTTTTGTCGGTATAGCCCATTGGACCGAGGTCATACGTGGCTAGAAAGACATGGCTGGGATCGAATCCGGGGTCGGCTTGCTGCGCCCTTTGAAGACTGCGGACAAACAGTCCGGCGCACGCCAGCAGCAACAGCGACAAAGCAACCTGCGCAACTACGAGTCCGCCCGAGAGGCGCGACTTGCGAAGCCCCCCGGAGGTGCTCAGCGCCTCGTCCTTCAAGACCGTGACGGGAGAGAGACCGGAAGCGCGAAGCGCCGGAACAACACCGGAAATGACCGCGGTGAGAATCGAGACAAGCATAGTTGCCAGCAGTACCGTGCGATCCACGCTTCCGTTGATGGTCAGGGGAAGGGTTGTGGGAGGCAGAAATGCGGCCAGGGTTTTTGAGGTCCACAAAGTGCACAACAACGCCAGCCCGCCCCCGGCCAGAGCAATGAGCAGGTTCTCGATCATGAGTTGCCTCACGATTCTCCAGCGGCTCGCCCCCATCGATATGCGAATCGCGAATTCGCGCCGCCTCCCGACAGAGCGTACCAGCAGTAAATTTGCCACATTGGCGCAAGCCAACAACAACAGAACACCAGCCAGTGCCATCAGGATTGACAGCGTTCCGGCTAGATAGACATTGGCTCCGAAGGGCGACCGCCAGAGCGGGTCGGTCGAAATCGTGTTTGCACCCTTGTGCTGCTCCGGGTAGTCGGCAACAATCCGCTGCATGATCGTGTTCAATTCGCCTGCGGCCTGGCGCTGGCCGGCTCCGGGTGCGAGCTTGCCCAAAGCGTTGAGCCACGACTGGCTCCGGTCGTCGACTTGAGGCCAGCCCCACATCTGCCCGGCCATGCCCAGCGGAACCCACGCGTCGGCGCGCACGCCCGAACTGCATCCCTGAAATCCTCGCGGCGCAACGCCAACAACGGTGTAGGGATGAAAATTGATCTGGACCGTCTTGCCCACAATAGAGGTATCGCCGGCGAAGCGGTTCTGCCACAAGTCGTATCCGAGAACGATTTCCGCGGCGCCCTCGCGTTCGTTTGCGGCCGTGGGCAGAAGGGTCCGGCCGAGAATGGGCCGGACGCCGAGCACCTCGAAGTAATTCGACGAGGTAAGCACGCCAAAGATACGTTCCGGCTTGCCAAAGCCGGTGAAGGACATGTAATCCTCGTGATAGGCAAGGAACCCCGAGAGCGTGCGGGCGTTGTTGCGCAGATCCACGTAGTCCGGGTAAGAGAGCGGGGGCAAGGGATGCTCGCTTCTTTCGCCGCGCTGCAGAGCGATCATGTCCCCGGTGCCGGCGGCCCCTGGAATAGGCGTGAGCAGCGTCGAATTGATCCAACTGAAGATAGTGATGTTGGCCGTGATTCCCAGGGCCAGCGTACCTACTGCCAGCGCGGTGAATCCCGGATTCTTGCGAAGCTGCCGCAAGGCGTAACGCAGGTCGTGCATTGCGTTCTGGAGCAGCATGACTACGCCTCCGCTTCTGCTTCAAGCTTCTTGCGCTCGTCTTCGGAAACCACCTTTCCGTCGAAGAGATGCACTTCGCGCTCGGCGTGGCGGGCAAAACGAGGATCGTGAGTGACCATGCAAATCGTCGAACCCTCGCGATGCAGATCTGCGAGCAGGTGCATCACCGCTTCGCCGTTCTTCGAATCCAGGTTGCCGGTAGGCTCGTCTGCCAGCAGGATGGAAGGCGAGCCTGCCAATGCGCGCGCCACAGCCACGCGCTGCTGCTGACCGCCGGAGAGCTGCGCCGGATAGTGCTTCATGCGATGCGCCATGTTCACGCGTTCCAGCGCTTCCTTCACGCGCTTCTTGCGTTCCGCTGAAGGCATGCCGGCCCGATAGGTTAGCGGCAGTTCAACATTTTCCTCAACCGTGAGATCGCCGATCAGGTTGAAGCTCTGAAAGATGAAACCGATCTCCTGGTTGCGGATGCGCGAGCGGTCCGCAAAGCTCAGGTTCTCGACCGGACTGCCGTTGAGCAGATACCGCCCGCCCGTCGGCGTGTCCAGCAGGCCGAGAATCGACAGCAGCGTGGACTTGCCGCAGCCCGACGGCCCGGACATGGCCACATACTCGCCGCGCGCGATGGTCAGGTGAATTCCGGAGAGCGCATGCGTCTCCACTTCGTCGGTGTAGAAGATCTTTGTCAGGTCCTCGATCTCAATCAGTGTGTCATTCGATGCCATTCGTTCCCCCTCTTTTTGGTTACCGAGCTTCTAGCCTCTAGCTCCGAGCTCTTGGCTTTTAGCTGAAAGCTGGAAGTGCCTTACCTACTCAAGCCGTATCCGATCGACGCTGTCCCAGCGCGACATGTCGGAGAGAATCACCGTATCGCCTTCCCTCAAACCTTCGAGCACCTGGATGTCGTTGACCGACGCGCGGCCGACCTTCACCGGTACGCGAGTTGCGCCTTTGCCCTCGGAATCGATCTTGAACAGGCTCAGCGTCGAGTTTTCATTACCCAGAGCTGGCCGGCCGACAAAGAGCACATCGGTCATACGCTCCAGGTCGATGGTTCCGTCCACGCTCAACTGCGGCACCGCCCCCGCAGGCAGCGGTCCATCAAGATCTACGTCAACCGTGCGCGTTCCGTTCACGACAGAAGGATCAATTCTGGTAACGTGGCCGGGAATAACGCCGTTGTGTGTGTCGATTGAGGCAGGCTGGCCTATCTGGATGTCGCGCGCCTGCGTTTCAGCAATCTGCAAGGCGGCCTTGAGCTTGTCGAGCTGAATCACCTCGGCCACCGAAGTTCCAGCGGTCACATGCTGACCCACCTGCAGCGGAGTGGTGAGCGGCGCCAGCGAACCCGAGATGCCCGCCCTCACCTGCAGCGCCGCCGCCTGCCGCTGATAGAGATTCAGCAGCGCCTTGGCCTGGTCGATCTTGGTCTGCTGCGAGGCAAGCTGCACTTCGATCGCTTTCTGATTCACGTCCAGTTGCTCGCCGCTTAGCTGGTGCTGCGCGGCCAACTGGTCGGCCGTGCTCTTCGACTTGCTATAGGCAAGCCCGGAGATCACGCCCAGATCGTAGAGCGCCTTGTCGGTCTGCGCCTGCAGTTGGTCTTGTGTGTAGTCGGAGTTTACCTGCGCCGCAGCCGTCTTCTTGTCCATCAAGGTGCTTTGCAGCGTGGCCTGAAGGCTCTTGTAGTCGGCCTGTGCGGCCTTGAGCGCCAACTGCGCGTTCAGCAACTCCTGCTCGAGCTGCGGATCGGCCAGGTCCAGCAGAATGGTGTCCGGAGTGACACGCGCGCCGGGCAATACGCGAATGCGAACCACAGTCGCGTCGGTCTGCGCAGGAATCAGCTCGATCGAGTCCTCGCGCGGAACCAAACTGCCCGTTGACGCACGCACCTGGCGCACCAGCGGTCCGCGCTTCACCGTGTCAGTCCAGATGGTGGAGCGATCAACTGTGGGTGCGGCCGGCTTGAGCCGCGAAACCGCAAAACCCAGCAACGCTAAAACCACCACCGCGGCGCCAGCCCCAACAATCAACTGACGCTTCCTCTTCTGCTTCAAGTCTGGGCGTGCTATATCCATCACGCCCTGTACTTGCACGTGGGGTGCCACAGGGCCCTCGTCTGTGCGCACTGAAAACAAAGAACTTGAAGGAGTAAATACAACGCAGGACGGGCGCAAGGGTGACCGTTTACCGCGTCGCACTGTTCGATATCGGACAGTCTGCAGTGCTAGGTGGCGTTTGGTAAATACCAAACCGGCTGGCATTGTGTCAGCAAATTGAATGCGGCTTTAGCCGAGTGCCCCAGGTCTCGACTTTGAACCTGGGATAACATTCAAAGGCTTTAGCGCAAATGCCGCAGCGCGTAGAGCCAGTGTTGCCGCAGCCCTAACGCAATCAGCGCGCCCAGCCCGACGAAGGCCAGTAGGCAAACAGCAAGGATTTCCATGAACCGGGGACGCCGTTGCAGCAGCGGCGAAGCAAACGGGGAGGCCACACTGAGCCGCGCCAACTCAATTCCGATGTTGTCGTGCCCGCTGGCATCGAGAGCCCGATCAAGCAGCGCCCGCGATGCCGCCAGCACCGTGAGAGCGTGATTGGCAACGATGCTCTCAATCTGCCGCTCGTCGACGTAGCCCCACTGGCGCCGGTACTGTTCCGGCTGAGAGTCCAATTCCGCCCCGGCAATCGAACAAGCGCCTGATCATCCTGATCGTGGTCATTGTTGCCGTAGTCCTCTTCATCTCCGTAGGACAGGGCGGAATGCCGACGCGCGTCATCGAAGCGTTTATGGGTTCTGCACACACTTTATTTACCACCAACCAAGAGAAAACGATCGATCACTTGCGCCGCCTGCACCGGGACAACTCGGCCATGGTGGCCGGAACTTTAAGCGAAGCGCCGCCCGCGCTCGCCGACGCCAACTGGTGGGTGAGCAACCACGCGTACTCGGTGCTGGATTACGACGAGACCAATCAGACCGTCAGCATGCGTAACCCCTGGGGCTCGCATCCCGATCCGGATGGCTCTTTCACGCTTTCCTTGGCCTCATTCTTTGAAGGCTTTGAGTTTACTTCGTTCTCGGATGCGCCGTAGCTCCAACCCGAAAATGGGAGTATACTTCCACTACAAAACTTCCCCGGGGTCTAACTGTTCGAAGGGACCGTACATGAATTCCCCTTTGCCCCGTCTTCATCATCAGTTTGAGTTCCCCATCCTCTCCGTGCTATCGGCATCCATCCTGACTCTGAGCGCTGCCTTCACCTCCGGGTGCG
Source organism: Occallatibacter sp. (assembly GCA_035945795.1). Taxonomy (GTDB): domain Bacteria; phylum Acidobacteriota; class Terriglobia; order Terriglobales; family Acidobacteriaceae; genus Telmatobacter. The sequence goes on along the minus strand of DASYZU010000125.1, from coordinate 217,202 downwards.
GCGGAAGCGGAGGCGGAACGGCTACGGCCTTGAGCGGCAGCACAAATGTCATCATCCTGGCATCGAGCACCGCAAACGATCAGCTTTGGCAATTCTCCCTGACATTGCAGAGCCTGACGTTGACAAGCCAATCTGGCAAGACTGTAACCCTGTTGTCCGCAGTGCAGGGCGAAGAGTTCATTCACGTCAACGGCAACGTAGAACCGCTGGCCAGTGCGGTTGTTCCACAAGGCATTTACACCTCCGCCACAGCGACCGTCAGCAGTGCCTACCCTGCATGCGCTGGCCAGGGCGCAGGGACGCTGCTCGTCGATGAAGCGCTCAATGGGCCGGGCGGGTCGAGTGTCACCGTGAACCTGCCGCAGGCGATCACGGTTACTGGCGCCACCATGGGACTCGCTCTGGACTTGCAGGTTTCCAAGTCGGCGCTTTTTTCTGGAGGTTGCACGCAGAGTCTTACAAACTCGGTCCCGGTTGCGCCGGTCTTCAATCTGACTCCAGTGGTCATCGCGGCCCAGCCGACAAACAGAACCAACGGCAAGGCGCTGGGCCTCGAGGGGTTGATCAGCTCCATTGATGCGAGCAGAACCGGCTTCAGTGTGAATGCCCTCTACAGCATGAATGGCGGTATCCCCCCCAAGTGGCAGGTAGCTGTCAACGGTAGCACGCTATTTCAAGGCGTAGGCGATTCGTCACAGCTCGCGGCCGGAATGCCAATCGATATGGACGTGGCGATTCAATCGGATGGAACGTTGCTGGCCACACGAGTTGCAGTCCTGGACACCGACGCAACCAACCTCAGCGTCTCACACGGGCCACTGCTGTCCATGCCTTCTTCCAAATCGGCCGCTATGGCTCTTGTGAACGGATTTCAGGGCATGATTTCATCGACGTTTGACGAATTCGACTTTTCAAACGCCTCTTTCCAAATATCGAGCCGGTTTACAAACCTGCAAAGCCTTCCCTTTGCCGCCACGTTCACTGCAACCAATATGGTTGACGGTCAGAACGTTTTTGTCAGTAGTCATGCGCAGCTTGTGAACGGCTTTCCTCCTCTCCCCATGCCGGTAACCACGATGACTTTGATACCGCAGACCATCGACGGTACGGTGAGCGCGGTTTCCAACGAAGGAAGCTTTACGACCTATACGGTCACGCTTGCTCCCTACGACCTGTTTCCGAATCTCGCCGTGCAGGCCGGTCAAACCACCTTGCTTACGAAGCCAAACACCGTCGTAGTCTATGCAGACAGCAACACGCAAAAGCTCAACACAAATCCCCCGGCTGCGGGAAGCGTCCTGCGCTTCAATGGTTTGGTGTTCAACGACAACGGGACATTGCGGATGGATTGCGCACAGATCAACGACGGGGTCGCCCTGTAGTACCCCACTTCTAAATTCGCCCCGCAGCCCGCAGATCGCGAATTTCGTCGGCCTCAAAGACTCGAGAACGGATCAGGAACCTGAGTCCCTCCGGTCCATCCAGTGAGAACATGCCGCCGCGGCCCGGCACCACGTCGAGGATCAATTGCGTGTGCTTCCAATACTCAAACTGACTGCGGCTCATATAGAACGGCTCACCGTCCACCTCGCCCAACTGCACATCCGAGTCGCCGGTGATGAATTCGCCGCGCGGATAGCACATCGGGGAACTGCCGTCGCAGCAACCCCCTGACTGGTGGAACATGAGCGGCCCATGCTTGTGGCGCAAGACTCTTGTCAGGTGAATGGCAAGATCGGTCGCCAACACCTGTGCAGGTAACTCCGCCATAACGACTCCCTGAAGCTGGTTGCATAGATCGGGTTTTGAAAAGGCGCGGCTTTAGTCGCGCCGCAACAGGCGCATAAAACCTGGGGATTTAGCCTCTGAGGAGCATCCCCACGCTGGTCCGAAGGCATTTATGCAACCCACTCTAAAAGAAGCCCAGCTTCTTCGGGCTGTAACTTACCAGCAGGTTCTTCGTCTGCTGATAGTGGTCCAGCATCATGGCGTGCGTTTCGCGCCCGATGCCGGATTGCTTGTAGCCGCCGAAGGCCGCGTGCGCCGGATAGGCATGGTAGCAATTCACCCATACGCGTCCGGCCTGTATGCCGCGCCCAAGGCGATAGCAGCGATTGGCATCTCGGCTCCAGAGGCCCGCTCCAAGCCCGTAGAGCGTGTCGTTGGCGATAGCCAGCGCATCCTCTTCGGTCTTGAACGTAGTAACTGAAACCACCGGCCCGAAGATCTCTTCCTGGAAAATCCTCATGCGGTTGTGACCGCGAAAAACCGTCGGCTGCACATAGAAGCCCTCTTCCAGTTCTCCGCCAAGGTGCGCGCGCCCGCCGCCCGTTAGTAACTCCGCGCCTTCCTTGTGGCCTATGTCGATGTAACTCAGAATCTTCTCTAACTGCTCACTGGAAACCTGCGCACCGATCATGGTCGAACTATCCAGAGGATTGGCCTGCTTGATAGCTTTGACGCGCTTCAGCGCCCGTTCCATGAACCGGTCGTAGATGCTCTCCTGGATGAGCGCCCTGCTGGGACACGTGCACACCTCGCCCTGGTTGAGCGCGAACATCACAAACCCTTCGATGGCCTTGTCGAAGAAGTCGTCGTCCTCTTCCAGCACATCGGCAAAGAAGATATTCGGCGACTTTCCGCCCAGCTCCAGCGTTACAGGAATCAGGTTCTGGCTGGCATATTGCATGATCAGGCGCCCGGTCGTGGTTTCTCCGGTGAATGCGATCTTGGCGACGCGCGAACTGGAGGCCAGCGGCTTGCCTGCTTCGAGTCCAAAGCCGTTCACAATATTCAGAACGCCGGGAGGCAGCAGGTCGCCCACCAGCTCAGCCCACACCAGGATACTGGCCGGTGTCTGCTCGGCCGGCTTCAGCACCACGCAGTTGCCCGCGGCAAGCGCCGGCGCCAGCTTCCATGTAGCCATCAGAATCGGAAAGTTCCAGGGAATGATCTGGCCCACTACGCCCAGCGGCTCGTGGAAGTGATATGCCACGGTGTCGTGGTCGATCTCTGAAATTGCTCCCTCCTGCGCGCGGATGCAGCCGGCAAAATAACGCCAGTGATCAACTGCCAGCGGCAGATCGGCAGCCGTAGTCTCGCGGATCGGCTTGCCGTTGTCCCAGGTTTCGGCCAGCGCTAGCATATCCAGGTTGTCTTCCATGCGCTGCGCAATCTGGTTCATGATTACCGCGCGATGTGTGGGACTGGTGTGTCCCCAGCTCTCGCGCGCCGCGTGCGCTGCATCCAGCGCCCGATCAATATCCTGCGCATTCGAGCGCGGAATCTCGCAGAAAGTTCTCCCGGTAATGGGTGTGATGTTCTCAAAGTACTGGCCGGAAGCGGACTCGACCCACTTGCCGCCAATGTAGTTGCCGTACCGCGCGCGAAAATTCGCCTTGTCGCCGAGCTTGCCCGGATGCACTTCCATCGATGTCGCCATGGTTTGTTCCTCCTCGGAGATTCCACGCCGCTATCCCGCGAACGGTCCTCTAACCAGGCAACCTCGCCGACACGACGGCGAGCGCCTTCCGTTGGAGAAAGGGTTCCCTCTTCTTGAATGGCTTAAGAACGACAGCGAGCGGTAAGCCACGAAGGGGACGCGGCGGAAGAATCATACACCCGCAATAACAAGACTGGCAGCCGGCAAACTTAAAGGCTGCGGAAAAACTCGGAGCGGAGGGAGGCGGGGGGTTCAACCTCGCATATAACCTAAAGAATCTGCGCGGGCTTTAGCCCCGGAGGGCCGATTTCACCTGAAATATCGAGTTTTATACTGACTCTAAATCCGTGCCAGCTACAAAACCTTCACGCACTCAGCGCTTGGACTACGCTTCCCTCGATAGTTCCAGATAGTTGATTGCGGACATGTCTTCCTTCCGGATCGAAGCATTCATGGCGCCCGCAACAATCTCCTGCGCACGCAAGCCATCAAGATGCGTAATCGGAAACGCCTGCCCGCCGCGGCAACACTCCAGGAAGGTTCTGAGCTCTTCCTTATAAGCCGCACCATAACGATCGATGAATTCCGGAAGAGGCTGATCGTACCGGCGCATTGCAAAGGTCTTGAATGCGATAGGCTGCTTTGCTTCTCGCATCCCATATGCTCCAACAGTCACTTCAAGAAGTTTCTGATCGAAGCATCCAACGCGAATCAGCCCTCGTTCGCCGTAGATCACTGTCTCGCCGCGATAACCCGACACATGATTGCGCCCGACCTGAATCTGCCCAATAAGCTCATCGCCAAAATCCAGCAGCATCAACGCGTCGTCGAAATCTTCCTGGCAGGTAGTAAGCCGATGACTGAATATTCGCGAGCCGATCGCCATAGCCGACTTCGGCTTGCGGCCTGAAAGCCACACGACCTCATCGACATTGTGAACCGCCATGTCCGCCAGAATGCCGGGGCTCGAGAATCCATTCGGAGCCGGGCCAGAGTCCTCGAGCGCAGAATAAATCTTGAATATCCGTCCTATCGCGCCCTGATCGATCAGTTGCTTCGCATAGAGCGTGGGCGCATCGAAGCGCCGTTGGAATCCGAGCATCAACGCCTGAGGATGCTCGCGCTGAAGCAGCTCCGCAAAATCGCGATCACCCTGCAACGTGCCGGTAAGAGGCTTCTCGAGAAAGGTCCTCTGCCCGGCATGAATCATCATCAACGTATGTTCGCGGTGTAGCGGTGTATTCGTAGCGATTACCGTGACGTCGCACAGCCCCGATTTCGCAAGCCCGTCGATGTTGTCGAAGACAGGCATCGAAGTACGAGTCATCGTAAGAAATGCATCGGCGGCGTGCCTGTCGGTCGTGGAGACGCAGCTAAACCGGCAAAGATCGGACTCCTGCGCCAGCTCGTGAATATGCAGCGCATGGATCATCCCCATGCGGCCAAGGCCTACAACGCCTACGCGAAGCGGCTGAGCGGGAGTTTGGAATGAAGACGCAGACGACGACGCAAACATATTGATACACCCCTCAGGATTCCTGTGATTCTACGGACAGGCTACCACCCGAGGGTTCCGATATGCCGTTAGGGCCTGATTCTCAGTGGCTCCGGATTCCGGCTACTCCACTACCTGCTTGGCCCGGTAGCCGTCCCTGGCAATGATGTCGTACTTCAGCGGCTTATGCTTCTGGTCCTGGAAGCGCAACGGCTGCCCCTCGGCATCAACCAGCGTCACGCGCAATTTGCGGTACGTGCCGTCCTGCTTGGGATTTGTGGGCCGGTAAACCAGCTCGTATTTCGAGCGTATGTTCGCATTGATGTTCGCGAAAATATCCGGCATCTCCCCTGCAAAGCGAGGGAAGAAGCTCATGCCTCCGGTCAAATTCGAGAAGGTCTTCATTTCATTGTCGGCCTGCAGGTAATCCATGTCGCGTATGGATCCCTCCATTCCTCCCCGGCCTTCGGTCATCGCCCGCAACATGCCGCCAGTAGAAACTGTGAATATTGTGATGTTGTGGCTGGCCTTCACCCTGGCCAAAATCTTGTCAAAGGTAAGCTTTGAGAACGTATCGCGGCCCGTAGCAATGAGAATGATGTATTTTTGACCGTCAATGCGATCGAGCCGGTCCAGAGCCTCATAGAGCGCGTCAAAGACGTTTGTCTCCTGGAAACCGGGGACCTGCAGCATGTTGATACCCTGAATGATCTGCTGCTTGTCTTGGGTAAAGTCCGTAATGATCTGGGTATGCATGTCGAAGGTCATCAGCGCCACATAGTCCTGGGGACGTAACTGCTGCGTAAATGCATATGCAGCGTTGACCATGTCATCGCCCTTGATCCACCAGTAGCCGTTGGCGGCAAATTCGCACAACATCAGGGCCGTAATTGGAGCCTCGACGCGCTTGAACCCGATGACTTTCTGCTCCACGCCATCCTCATAAACGCGGAAGTTGTCAGGCTTGAGGCCCGGCATGAACTGGTGTGTCTTTTCCAGCAGCACGCCCACGTCCACTGTGACCTCCGGAACGTCTAGGCGTATCGAAACATTGCCGAGTTCCTCAGGATTCTTGATCATCTTGGGCGCGGCCGGAGCGGGCGGAGGGGCTTCCTCGGGCGCTTCCTTTTTCTTGGGAACGGCGATGACCCCGGTGTCGCCTGTCGGACCGCCGGATGCCGGCCCGGTCTGATCGGGTTGCTGAGTCTGCTGACCAGCGGACTGGGACTGGGCCCGGCCTATTGGGGCTACAGCCAGCGCTGCCAGAGCAAAAAGCAGCACGGCAAGGGAAAGACTGCGTGCAATTGGAACGGATCGGCGCGGCTTGAACATGGCAACCTCTGTATTGAACAGCATACGGGATCAACCGAAGGGAACAACAGCTTTCAAAAGCAGCTACTAACTTCTAGCTCTTCGCTTCGACTGCCGGCCGAGCCCGCCTTGCGAGACTGCAAACGCAAGCACGAAAGAGCTGGAAACTAGAGGCTTAAAGCTGGAAGCTCGCGGCCAGCCCTCCCGCTGTACTCTTATAGACGTGGAATCTCGTCTGAAGCAAACCATTTTGTGTCTGGCAGCGGCCGCCGTCACGCTAGCCGGTATCCAGGCTGCACTCCTGTGTCCAGCCTCGCTCCGGGCACAAAACGCTACTGCTGCCACAGATTCTGCACTCCACGAACAAGGACAGGCAGGGCCCCCGCCGTCGAGTGGCGGCATCTTTCCCCTTAGCCAGGTACATGCCGGCCTGAAGGGTACCGCGTGGACGGTCTTTTCAGGTAGCAAGCCGGAGCCGATGGAAGTGGAGATCCTGGGCGTCTTGCGCGGAGCGCGCGGCCCTGGCCAGGACATGATCCTCGCCCGGCTCCATGGCGCAAAGCCAGAGTATACCGGCGTGGTTGAGGGCATGAGCGGCAGCCCCGTGTACATCGGCGACAAGCTGCTGGGGGCACTCTCCTATCGCATCGGCCAATTCAGCAAAGAGCCGATTGCAGGCATCACGCCCATTGAAGACATGCTGGAGGTGCGCGACCTCCCAACCGCCACCATGCAGTCCGCCTCTGCCGGCCAAATCACCGCCCCCGGGGCAAGAGAGTCGGCCTTTTCTGCCTCGCCAGGTAGCCAGCCCACATCAACCATGAACTTCCAGTTGATGGAAACCCCTCTGGTAATGAGCGGATTCCGGCCTGAAGCGATTCGTCTGTGGCAACAAAAGATGGCCGGAACCAGCCTGGAGCAGGTGGCGGCTGGCGGAATGAGCGGAGCTTCCCTGGCAAACACCGAGCCCTCGGCCGCCGCTCTGGCCGGCGTTGTACCCGGATCGGCCGTCAGTGCGCAGTTGGTTCGCGGCGATGTAGAGGTTTCGGCCACCTGCACCGTCACCTACGTCGATCCGAAGCGACTGCTGGCCTGCGGTCATCCCATCCTCCAGGCCGGGCCGGTTTCGCTGCCCATGACCACTGCCGATGTGGTGGCTACGCTGGCCTCGCCATTGAACGCCTTCAAGATCATCAATACCGGCGCTACCATCGGCGCCTTTACCGAGGATCGCGGCGCAGCCATCAGCGGCCTGCTTGGCGCTCGCGCGCACATGATCCCCATGCATATTGCAATCGATGGGCCCCAAGGCAAGCGAGCGGTCAACGCGGAGATTATGGACATCCCTTCGCTCACCCCGCAGGCCATGGAAGTGGTTCTCTACGACTCATTGCTTCAATCGAACGACAGCACCGCCTCCTCCAGCTATCACGTCACCGGCAGCATCGATATCGATGGCTACGCACCCTCGCCAATCGACATGTGGGCCTCGCCCGGCGAAGCCATGCCCGCGCCGATGCAGGCTGCCCTGCTGGCCGGCGACAACTTTACGCGGCTCTACTCGAACGGCGCCCGGCAAAGTAGTGTGCGAGCCATCAACCTCCACGTCGAAGTGGTTCCCGGTCGCATGCAGGTTGATCTGGTAACTGCCCGAATGGTTTCAAACGATGCTGCTCACGCCGGAGACACAGTCGTAGTGGAGGCAACCATCCGTCCATGGCAGCAGCCGGCACGAAACGTCCGCATTTCCGTCGCGCTTCCGGCCAGGCTGGATGCGGGAAATCTGCGCCTTTTGGTCTCGGACGCCGGTACATTGGACCGGACTATGAACCAACCGCGCTTTTCAGGCCACCAGCCCGACCTCGATGCTGCGCTTGCCGAAAACCGCCGCCAACATCCCGCGGATCGCATTTATGTAAGCCTCCTGGTACCCGAAACCCAGGCAGGGGTCTCTGGCAAGACCCTTGCCAGTCTGCCCCTTTCCATGGCCAATGCACTTGAGCCGATGCGTTCCGTGCAGGAAGCCGGGCTGAATGGGGAATCGGCAGTAGTCGCCGGTGATGCCCCGGCAGGTGGTATGCTCTACGGCTTTCAGGTGATCACCCTCCACATTGAGCCCGGTGGCGGTTTAAACTAGAGTTGGCAGGCTTCTTGCTGCCAAATTGTTCCATTCCGGCGCCTTGGTGAATCTAGCCGGCACATTACTAAAACTCCCAAAGAGGAATACAGACAGGCCATGGCACAAATTCAAGGACTTGCAGCGCACGCAGCAGGGGCAGAGTTGTTGCCCTTCCACTATGATCCCGGGAAGTTGGGTTCGCAGGAAGTTGAGATCGAAATTACGCACTGCGGCGTCTGCCACAGCGATCTCCACCTTATCTCCAACGATTGGGGCATCAGCCATTATCCGTTTATTCCGGGCCATGAGATCGTTGGGACCGTCGCCGCCGTGGGCGGCGAGGTGCGCTCCCTCCAGGTAGGCCAGCGAGTCGGCCTGGGATGGCAATCGAATTCCTGTGGTCAGTGCGAGTGGTGCATGCGGGGCCTGGAAAACCTTTGCCCCGAGGCCGAAGGGACATGTGTTCATCGCCACGGTGGTTACGCCGACCGCGTCCGCGCCAATGCGCGCTTCGTGATTCCGATTCCCGAAGGCATTGAAAGCGAACACGCGGCGCCCCTGTTGTGCGGTGGCATCACGGTCTACAATCCGATTCGCACCCATGGCATCAACCCCTCGTCGCGTGTTGGCATCGTGGGCATAGGTGGACTCGGGCACATCGCCATCCAATTTGCCCGCGTCTTTGGAGCGGAGGTCACTGCCTTCTCCACTTCGGCCGGCAAGGAACAGGAAGCCCGCGAACTGGGCGCGCACAACTTCGTCAATAGCCGCGAATCGAAGGCCATGAAGGAAGTAGCGGGGTCCATGGATTTTATTTTGAACACCGCGAATGCTGACCAGGACTGGGGAATCTATCTCCAGGCCCTGCGGCCCACCGGAACGCTGTGCTTTGTCGGCGTACCCCCATCGCCCGTGTGCGTGCATGCTTTTCCGCTCATCTCCGGCCAACGCACCATCAGCGGAAGCCCCGTCGGTAGCCCCTTCCGGCTCCGCGAAATGCTGGACGTGGCCGCGCGTCACGACGTCAAGGCCACAACCGAGTTGTTCGCCATGAACAAGGCCAATGAAGCCATCGAGAAGCTGAAGAAAAACAAGGTCCGCTACAGAGTCGTGCTGGCGAACTAAGCCGGCTGAAAGCAAACAACGAGGGCGCGCATGATGCGCGCCCTCGTTGTTTTGGCGTTGCCGCGAATTAGAACATCAATCCCAAACGCAGCCTCCACCTCGCCCTGGATGACCCGATGCCCCGTCGGGGCTGCGCACTATAGAACCTTTCCTCTTAGATCACGCGAGGTCGAAGCGATCAAGGTTCATCACCTTGCTCCAGGCCGCTACAAAATCACGCACAAACGCCTGCTGCCCGTCGCCGCTCGCATAGACTTCCGCGAGCGCTCGGAGCTGGGAGTTCGATCCGAAGACAAGATCGACTATGGTGCCCGTTGCCTTGAGCGCGCCAGTCGCCCGATCATGCCCCTCAAGCACGCCTTCCGACGTAGCGGACTTCTGCCACTTCGTATTCATGTCGAGGAGATTCACGAAGAAATCATTGGTCAATGCTTCGGGCCGGTTGGTGAAGACGCCATGCTTCGAGTGCCCAAAGTTTGCATTCAGCACGCGCAGGCCACCGATCAGAACCGTCATCTCGGGAGCGGTCAGCGTCAGCAGGTTCGCGCGGTCCACCAGCAGCTCCGCCGCCGAATCCTCGAGTCCCTTGCGGAGGTAGTTGCGGAAACCGTCTGCAGTTGGCTCCAGTACGGCAAAGGAGGCCACGTCGGTCTGCTCCTGTGACGCATCCGTACGCCCTGGCGAGAAGGGGACCTTCACGTCGTGGCCGGCCTTCTTCGCAGCTACCTCGACCGCTGCGCAGCCGCCCAGAACGATGAGGTCGGCAAGCGAGACCTTCTTTCCGCCAGATTGCGCCCCGTTGAAATCCTTCTGGATCGCTTCCAGCGTCTTGAGAACCTTTGCCAGTTCGGCCGGCTGGTTCGCTTCCCAATCCTTCTGCGGCGCGAGGCGAATACGCGCCCCGTTAGCCCCGCCGCGCTTGTCGCTGCCGCGAAACGTTGCTGCCGACGCCCAGGCTGTCGAGACCAGTTGTGGGATGGAAAGCGAAGACGAGAGTATTTTGGCCTTCAAAGCAGCAATATCCTGCTCCTCTATCAATTTGTGATCCACCGCTGGAACGGGATCCTGCCAAATCAGCGGCTCCGCGGGAACGAGCGGGCCAAGGTACCGCGCGATAGGCCCCATGTCGCGGTGCGTCAGCTTGAACCAGGCCTTGGCGAAGGCGTCTGCGAACTCCTTCGGATTATCGAGGTAGTGCTTCGAAATCTTCTTGTAGCTCGGGTCCATGATCAGCGAGAGGTCCGTCGTGAACATGATGGGGGCGTGCTTCTTCTTGTGGTCGTGGGCATCCGGCACGGTACCGGCTGCAGCTCCGTTCTTGGGCGTCCATTGTTGAGCGCCGGCGGGGCTCTTCGTGAGTTCCCATTCGTGTCCGAACAGGTTTTCGAGATAATTGTTATCCCACTTCACTGGGTTTGTGGTCCATGCGCCCTCCAGCCCGCTGCTGATCGTATCGACGCCTTTGCCACTGCCAAAGCTGTTCTTCCAGCCCAGGCCCTGCTCTTCGATGCCGGCGCCTTCGGGCTCTCGACCGACATACTTGTTCGGATCGGCAGCGCCATGAGCTTTGCCGAACGTGTGCCCGCCGGCAATGAGGGCAACAGTCTCCTCATCATTCATCGCCATGCGCGCGAACGTCTCCCGAATATCCCGTGCCGCCTCCACAGGATCCGGCTTGCCATTCGGCCCTTCCGGATTTACATAAATCAGCCCCATCTGAACAGCACCGAGTGGATTATCGAGCTGGCGATCACCCTTGTAGCGTTCGTCTCCAAGCCACTTGGTTTCCGATCCCCAGTAAATGTCCTCATCCGGCTCCCACACGTCCTCGCGCCCACCGCCGAAACCAAAGGTCTTCAATCCCATCGAATCCAGCGCAACGTTACCAGCAAGAATCATCAGGTCGGCCCAGGAGAGTTTCCGGCCGTACTTCTGCTTGATCGGCCAGATCAACCGGCGTGCCTTGTCGAGGCTCACGTTGTCGGGCCAGCTGTTGAGGGGAGCAAATCGCTGTGTTCCGTTACCCGCGCCGCCGCGGCCATCGGCGATGCGATAAGTGCCTGCGCTGTGCCACGCCATACGGATGAAGAACGGCCCATAGTGGCCATAGTCCGCAGGCCACCAGTCCTGCGAGGTTGTCATCAAGGCATGCAGATCCTTGATCACGGCATTCAGGTCGAGGCTCTTGAACTCCTTCGCGTAATTGAATCCCTCGCCCATGGGATTGGACAGTTGCGAGTGCTGGTGAAGTATCTTCAGGTTCAGTTGATCTGGCCACCAGTTTGCGTTCGATTGGGCTCCACCCACTGTGTGCTTGCGGGCGCCGTTCGAAAACGGGCATTTTGCATCGCCTGACATGGCGTTCTGATCTTCGACTATCGGTGGTCCGGGGGTCTTTGTCTCGCTTTCAGACATGGGCGCATCTCCTTGAGGTATATGTGAATGTCGTTTGGGTTTCGCGCCGGGCTGCTTCTCGCAGCCTGCGTCGTTGTTTGAAATTCTGGATCGCGGCTCACTCGCGGCCGGGCGCACCTCAAGAACCGGTCCACTCACTCAAACTAGTCTCGCCGCTTCCATAAGTAAAATGAATTGTTTCTACGATGACGATTCTCCTGGTCTATGATACGAATACTTGATAAGAGCATTCCAGGGTGAAGCACTCCGGAATGACCTCCAGGCTAGGCGCACACCAGTGTAGCGCCGTCTGGCCAGACCGACACAGCCATGAACCTTCAGGACATCCGTTACCTCGTCGCCGTCGCCGAACACCGGCATTTTGGACGGGCCGCAGAGGCCTGCAATGTGAGCCAGCCGACGCTGAGCAGCCAGATACGCAAGCTGGAGAGCGAGCTTGGAGTCACGCTGCTGGAGCGGACCAATAAGCGCGTGGATATCACTCCCGTAGGCAGCCAGATTCTGATCCATGCCCAGCAGGCCCTTGCCGAAGCCCGGCAGATGGAGGCCGTGGCGCGCGCGGCACGCGACCCTTTGGTAGGCCCGCTTAAGCTGGGCGTGATCCCCACTCTCGCTCCCTACTTGATGCCGATAATCCTCAAGCCTCTGCGCCAGGCCTATCCGGGACTCGCGATCGAGTTGTGGGAGGATCAGACCCGCTCTCTCATCGACGGCCTGCGCAATCACCGCCTAGACGCTGCCTTGCTGGCTACCCCGCCAGACGCACCCGAAATTACCGAGATCGCACTCTTCGACGAGCCCCTGTTGGCCGCTCTACCCTACAACCATCCCCTGGCCGAGTCAGAAACCGTCACCGAAGAAGACCTGGCCGACGAACTGATGGTTCTTGCAGACGGCCACTGTCTTGCCAACCATGCGCTTGCCGCATGCGGAAGAAAAGCCGCGGCAACGCGCGGCGCGTTCCATAGTTCCATGCAGGCTGCCACACTGGAAACGCTCGTAAACCTGGTCGCCGCAGGCTACGGCGCCACCCTGCTGCCGGCGTTGGCCGCGGACTCGTTCCGCCGCCGCGAAATTCACATACTGCCTCTTGCCGGGCAGTCCTCCCGGACCATCCGCCTGGCCAGCCGCCCAGGCTTCCCGCGCCCGCAGGCATTACGCGCCCTCGAGAAGGTAATCTGCAAAGCCGTGTCTGCCGCTCTCGTCAGCAACTAGATCCTCGGCCGCGCGCTATCGTATCAACAGTGGGTGCATCAAAGCCCACCCGAAATCCTCCCAGGAAACTGAAATTCGCCTCGAAGCTGTCTTGAGAGAGTGCGATGCACCTTCTCCCGTTAGGGAGAACAGAGAATAGCCCAGGGTGAAGCGTAGCGGAACCTTGGGTCAAGGTCCCCCAAAGTCCTCCGCGCCCCGTAGGATCGCGGCGAAATCAAAACGGAAGGCCCCACTCCAAAACCCTTGCTAAATAACCCCAGCCACCTTTAGAAATTCCTCATTTTGGACCGAATTCTAATCATTTTCCAAGAACAGGAATTCCGGCCTCCCTTATCCACAAAAACCCCCGCACCCGCCGTTGACCCTGCATCTCTAGCTCCTTAGAGTCTGTAGACGGGTGGCTAGTTTGATTCCACCCGAACGGCATAAAAGAGCCGCCGACATCCAATAAAACAGCAGTCGCACGCAGCCCCTTAATCCTGGAGTAGAAATGCTGAAACTAAAGAAGATACACATTCTCGGCTTTAAAAGCTTCTGCGACCGCACGGAGCTGGCAGTGCCGGGAACGGGCATTGCCGTGGTGGTGGGGCCTAACGGGTGCGGCAAGTCAAACATCCTCGATGGAGTCAGTTGGGTGCTCGGCGAGCAGAGCGCCAAGAGCTTGCGCGGCACAAACATGCAGGACGTCATCTTCGCCGGAACCCGCGACCGCAAGGCTCTCGGCATGGCGGAAGTAACCCTGACCATGGTCGATCCCGAGGCCTTCGAGGGGCCCGTGCCCGTGGAGCCGGAGGTGGTGGTCGAACACGACGGACCCACCGACTGGGATGAAGACGAAGTGCGCCGCCGCCGCGCAGCCGAGGCCGAGGAAATCATCGCCAACGAGCAGCCCGGCCAGGTGGTTGAGGATGACGAGCCCGAGGAATCGCACTCCACAGTCGAAGGTCCGCAGGCCGTAGTCCTCAAGATTCGCCGCCGCCGTTTCCAGCGCACACCTCAGAAAGGCGAAATCGTTATCACCCGGCGGCTGTTCCGCACCGGCGAGAGCGAATACCTGCTCAACGGCAAGCTCTGCCGCCTGCGCGACATTCAGGACATCTTCATGGGCACCGGCCTGGGCCCGGAGAGCTACGCCATCATCGGCCAGGAGCGCATCGGGCAATTGCTCAGCTCCAAGCCCCACGACCGCCGCGCCATCATTGAAGAGGCCGCGGGCATTACGCGTTTCAAAACCAAAAAACGCCTGGCCGAACTGCGTCTTGAGAGTGCACGTCAGAACCTTGCTCGCGTCGACGACATCTTTGAAGAAGTCATGCGTCAGATGAACTCGCTCAAGCGCCAGGCAGCCAAGGCAGAACGGTTTGCCGCGGTGCGCGACGAACTGCGCGGACGGCTGCGCGTAGTGCTTGCCAGCCGCATGGCGCTCATGGACGCAGACCAGGCGCGCCTGGAGCAGGAGATCTCTTCCCTTTCCGAGCACATCAACACATCGGCCGTCGAGATCGGCACACTTGAATCCAGCCAGCACTCGCTCACCGAGCGCGGCTATGAGCTGGACCGCAGCGGACACGAAGCGCAAGACCGCGCCAATGAAGCCGCCGTCGAACTGGAGCGCGCCACCGCCCGTGAGCGCAGCAACACAGAGCGCGTAGGCGAACTCGAAGCGCGCATTGCCGCGGCCGGAGTGGATCTCGAGCAGACGCGCACGCAGTTGGCCGGCATCGCCGAAGAGCGCGCGCAGCAGCACACCTTTCTTGAGTCCGCGGCAGGAGAAGCAAGGGAGTTTCGCCAGAAAGTGGAGGCGCGCCAGCACGAAGCGCGCACGGCTGCAGAAGAGGTCTTCAACGCCGAGCGGCAATTGGAGTCTGGCCGCCGCCACGTCATGCACCTGCTCACCCTGGCCGGCAATGCCCGCAACTTTACTGCCCAGGGCGAAGAGAGCCTGGCTTCGCTCGAGCGCGAAGCGGAGCGGCTCCATGCGGAGATGGGCCAGGCACGCAACGAGCAGGAGAACCTTGGTGTTGAGAGCGGACAAGCGCGCCTGCGCTTTGAGTCCGCGGCCGATGAACTCAAGCGCCTTGAATGTGAGATCGCCACCCTGCGCGAAACTGTGCAGACAAAGCGCTCGGAAGAAAGCGCACAGCGCACGCGCGCCAATCAGCTGCGCGGCGAGCAAGCCGCCGTTGCCGGCCGCCGCGACTCTCTCGAATCATTGATTCGCAACCACAGCTACTCCACTGACTCTGTGCGCAAGCTGCTGAAGCCCGGTGCTCTTGGCCAGGGCCGATCGCCAGTGGGAACACTCGCGGACTTTCTTGAAGTGAGCGGCGAGCACGAAGGCGTGGTCGACGAATTTCTGCGCGAAGAACTCAATTATGTAGTTGTAGAGAGTTGGGGTGCTGCCGAAGAGGGCGTACGCCTTCTGAAAACCGGAGATGGACGAGCGACTTTCCTGATCCACTCTGATGAGCAGGGTGTGCTCTTCAACGATGGCGCAGGCGTGGTCGACGAACCCGGCTTGACTCCGCTCAGAGAAGCCATCAAGGTGCTCAACGGCTTTGGCCGCACGCTTGAATCCATCCTGCCCAAGCTGCGGCACAGTTACTTGGTCGGAGACTCGCAGGACGCGTTGCGCCTGACCTCGCGCTACGCTCACGCATATTTTCTTACTCCCGAGGGCGAGTGCTTCCACAACGCCACCGTGACCGGCGGCAAGCCCGCCAGCGAAGGCCCTCTCGCGTTGAAGCGGGAGTTGCGCGAAGCCGAGATCCGGTTGGCGAAACTCGAAGTCGACCTGGCACAGGCGGAGACAGAAGCGGCAATCCTCACCAGGACCATCGAAGAGTTGACCGCGCAGCTTGAAGCCCGCAGCGAGCAGCGGCGCACGGCAGAGACTGACGCGGCCAACATGGGCGCGGCTCTCAAGCAGATGGAAGGCGAGGCGCAGCGCATCGAGCGCCGGCTGCAGGACTGGACTTTACAGGCAGCCCGCAATAAGGACGCCTGCGAGGCCAAGCGCCAGTCTATCGACCAGAAGCGCGAGGAAGCTGCACGCCTTGAGTCCGAACACGCGCAGGCCGAGGCCGGCCTGGATGAACTCCAAGCCCAGTTGGCCCTGATGCGACAGAAGCGCGAAGGCTTGCAGCAGGAAGCCGCGCAGGTCACGGCGGAACTGGCCGGCCTTGAAGAGCGGCGCCGCGGAGCGGAGGCTGCCTTCCAGCGCATCGACCGGCTCCATGCCGACCTGGATCGCCGCGTGCAATCCATCGAGCAGCAGCGGGCCACAGCCACGGCAGAGCGCGAACAGCGCATCGCCGAGAGCGCCACGCTTGTCGACCGGCAAAAGGAGTTGGCAGACGCACGTGCTGAAGCGCTGGCTCTCACTCAGACTATCGCTGCGCAATCGCAGGCGCTGCGCCAGCAGTTGGCGGAGATGGAGACGCAGCTCAAGACCGGACGCGCCGCGCTCGACCAACTGCGCGAGAATCGTGCCGGCCGATCCAGCGAACTGGCCAAGCTGCACTCCGATCTCGAGTACCTTGAAGCAAGCTGTCTTGCCGAAGTCAACGTCGAGGCCCAGGTGCTGCGCGACGATGCGGAGATCGTTCGTCTGCTCGGCGAAGAACTCGCTGCCGAAGAAGAAACCTGCCGCACGCTGAAACAGCGCATCGAGCAGATGGGCCCGGTAAACATGATGGCCCTCGATGAATACAAGGAAACCGCCGAGCGCCACGGATTCCTCGAAACCCAGCGCAAGGATCTGATGGAGTCCATCGAAAACACCATGGAGACCATCAAGGAGATCGATCAGATTTCGCGCACCAAGTTCGACGAAGCCTTCGCCAGAATCAACGAAAACTTCGGCCAGGTGTTCACGCGGCTCTTCCATGGCGGCCAGGCCTTCCTGCGCCTCACCGACGTGGAGAACCAGGCCGAGAGCGGTCTGGAAATCGTGGCCTCGCCGCCGGGAAAGAAGCTGCAAAATGTCCTTCTGCTCTCCGGCGGCGAAAAGGCGCTGACGGCTTTGGCGCTGCTGGTGGGCATCTTCGAATTTCAACCCAGCCCCTTCTGTGTGCTCGACGAAGTGGACGCGGCTCTGGACGAAACCAACGTCGGCCGTCTCGCCGAGCTATTGCATTCTCTCAGCAAGGAAACTCAATTCTTGCTCGTCACCCACTCCAAGCGCATGATGCAGTCCGCCGACATGATCTACGGCGTAACTATGCAGGAGCCTGGCGTCTCGAAGGTTGTGAGCGTGCGCCTCGGCGGCCACGAACAGCAGCGGGCCACGGCGTAGGGCGGGCGTGATTGTATTCCCATGTCCTAAAAGCGGGACATGGGGCACTCGACCGGGGTGTTTACAGTTGCGATGGATGTCAGTGGTCTCCCCCCATTCCGCAAAGGGCGCGGAATGGATGGGGCACGCAAAGTTGTGTTAACACCCAACTCGGAAATGCTGTAGTCATCGAAGAACGTCCACGCAGCGGGTTCCCGGACGCAGCACTCCGCTCGGATCACCGCCTATCCGGAGATTGCTGAGGTTTCGACAAGGCAGGTGGACGGTTTATCGAGCCCGCTCAGGGCAAGAAAACGCCCCCGAAGGAAAACGTCTCTTCGGAGGCCCTTGTATAAGAACAAGATAAAGAGGGGGACCAGTAGCCTACGCTGGAGGTCGGTAGCATGCGGCTACTGGTGATCCCTGCACTAACGAAGCTAGCCGCGGCTTCCCCTTTCCACTGCTGCCTCGTGTCGCCCGGCTCTAAGAGAGTTTTCTTACTCACTCTCTGAACCATGTTGACAACCGAAGTGTCTCCCATGCGGAAAAGGCAGTCCGTGATGGCCATCACACCTGTCAGTTCAGTTTCTTGACCTGGCTTTAGGCGTTACGATACTCCCTTCCCGCCTCGCATTCTGCTCAGTTTTGCTCACTTTTAGCTGCCAGGCAACATTGAATTGACAAAGCGCCTCCATCGCTCGACAATCGGAGATTCAACTCCCTAAGAGGTAAAAACCCCCGTGACCGCACTGCTCACGACGAATCTTGGCGCCACGCCCCTGCTTGGACGGGGCAAGGTGCGCGATCTCTACGCCGTTGGAGACGCCTTGCTACTGGTGGCCACGGACCGAATTTCGGCCTTCGATCATGTGCTTGGCACCGGTATTCCGGGCAAAGGCAAAATCCTCACCCAGATTTCGCTGTTCTGGTTCGACCTGCTCAAGGATCTGGCGCCCAACCACCTGATTACCGCACAAGTCAGCGAGTTCCCCGCCTCCCTGCAGCCCTTTGCCGATCAGTTGGAAGGCCGCTCCATGCTGGTCAGACGCGCAAACATGTTTCCGGTAGAGTGTGTAGCCCGCGGCTACCTGGCCGGTTCGGGATGGAAAGAGTACAAGGCCGCCGGAACCGTCTGTGGCATCGCTCTTCCTGCCGGACTGCTGGATGGCTCTCGCCTGCCTGAGCCGGTGTTTACACCCGCCACCAAGAGCCAGGACGGAGCCCACGACGAGAACATCTCCTTTGCCGAAACAGAAAAGCTGCTGGGCGAAGCAGATGCCGCCGAGCTGCGCCGCCTGACCCTGGAACTCTACGGCAAGGCTCACAAGCACGCCAATTCCTGTGGGCTGATTCTTGCCGACACGAAATTTGAGTTTGGCAGAACGCAAGAAGGAATTATTCTGGCCGATGAGGTCTTGACGCCTGACTCCTCGCGTTTCTGGGAGGCTTCGGCCTGGAAGCCGGGTGGCGCACAGGCATCCTTCGACAAACAGTTCGTGCGCGATTATCTTGAATCAATCCACTGGAACAAGCAGGCTCCCGCACCCAGCCTGCCTGGCGAAGTTGCCGAGCGAACACAGGCCAAGTATCTTGAGGCCTTCCGCCGCCTGACGGGGCGCGAACTTAGTTTGTAACAGAAGTGCGGAGTGCAGTATGACGTGGCTAGATTGGGCCATCGTGATCGTGTTGGTGGTGTCGGTGCTGGGAGGGCTCTCGCAGGGCCTCTTCCGCTCCGTCTGCTCGCTGTGCGGCCTGATCTTCGGCCTCATGCTCGCCGCATGGAACTATGCCCGCATTGCCGCTCTCCTGCTGCCCATCGTGCGCATTGAAACTGTCGCCGATGCCATCGGATTCTTGCTTATCGCCCTGCTGGTGATGGCGGTTGCAAATGTAATTGGCGCGATTATTTCCAAGACGCTGCACCGCATGGGGTTAGGCTGCCTTGACCGGCTCGCCGGCGCCGTCTTTGGATTTCTGCAGGGCGCGCTGCTGATCACGCTCGGAATCCTGGTGGTTTTAGCCTTCTTTCCAAAGGCCCACTGGCTCGCGGATGCCAAACTGCCGAAGTTGTTTTTCGGGGTCTGTCATCTGAGCACGCGCGTGACACCCGCAGATCTTGCCGACCGTGTACGCAACGGTTTGCACCTCATGGAAGAGCATGCTCCCGAATGGTTACATCCGCCAGCCGCCTAAGTTTGATATAAACAATGACGCGGCGGAAAAAGAAAAAATCAAGTTGGTGTAGATTCAAGAGGTGGACGTGAAACGAGAACTGGACAGCCTGGTTACGCAAATGCACTCCAGCGGCATTCCCTACGAGGAGGCCGTGCGCGAGTTTAAAAAACAATACCTGCGCGAAGTTCTGGTGGCGCACCGCGGCAACCAGTGCAAGGCCGCCGAAGAACTGGGGATGCACCGCAATACCCTGAGCCGCGCCATGGCAGAACTCGGCTTGGAATTGGCCGAAGTGCGCACCGGGCTCAAGCGTCCGGTCCGCAGCGAACGTCCAGTATTCAGCGCCTTCCGTCAGGGCTACCGTTAGAACCTCCGCCAGGGCCGACAGCGCAGCTTGATCAAACATGCCAACAACTCCACCGAGCCAGGAAGCGCGCGTTGCCATCGAGCCGGGTTTTGCCTGGGATGCGCAGGATGCCTATTTATTTGACATAGACGGCACGCTGCTCCGTAGCCGTGACCGCATCCACTTCAACTCCTTCGCCTCCAGCGTTCAACGGGTTACGGGATTTGAAATTACATTGGCCGGAATCCTGCTTCACGGCAGCACCGACACAGCTATTCTCCGCGAAGCCTGCCAACAGGCCGGCATCCCCGCCGAAATCATGGAACAGCGCACGGAAGCCATCCTGGAAGCGATGCGCCACGCCGTTGCCAAACAGCGCAACGAGATGGACATCTTTCGCATGCCGGGAGTGGAGAAGGTGCTTGATTACCTGGCCGGGAAAGGCGCGCTGCTGGGCGTGGCCACCGGCAATCTTGAAGCCATTGGCTGGATCAAGATCGAGCAGGCCGGTTTGCGCGAATGGTTCCGCTTCGGCGGCTTCAGCGATCACTTTTCCATCCGCTCAGAACTCATTGGCCACGCGGCATCCAAGGCACGAGAGATGGCCGGCAAAGGTGCCAGCATCTGCGTAGTTGGCGACACGCCGCGCGACATCGAGGCCGCACGAGCCAACTTTCTGTCGGTCATTGCCGTCGCCACAGGCAACTACACCTTCGACGAGCTGCACAAACTTCAGCCTGAGGTCTGCGCCTCCTCGCTGGCAGACCTCCTCGCGTTCACGCGGATCGCATCGTGATAGAGCAACGCTCCAAGGCGTACTCATTGGCGGCAGCGGGCCTGTTCGCGCTGGCTGCAAGCCTTTTGCAAGCCCAGACTCCAAACTCGCCAACCCCCGCCCAAACTGCTCAGCCTGCCCCCGCTCAAGCCAGTGACGCAAAACAGCCGCGCAACAGCGATCGCCGCCGCGCAGCCAGGCTATACCTTGCTGCCAGCAAGCTCTTCATGGACGAGCACTTTGAAGAAGCGATCCAGGACTACGAACAGGCCGCTAAGCTCGACCCCACCAATCCGAATTACCGGCTGGCGGGCGAGGTTGCCCGCAGCCACGCGGTAACGGCACTCATTCAATCCGCAGCCAAAGCTCGCCTGCGCGGCGATGCGGACACTGCCCGCGCCGCACTGGCCCACGCGTTGGAACTGGACCCCAAAAGCATTGAAGCCACCCAGCACCTATACGAACTGGGCGACGACGCCATACGTGGCCAGTCAATGCCGCTCTACGAGCAGGTCGCAGTCACCGCCGGCGAAGCGGTGCCGCTTGCGCCAGTGGCCGGACCCCATAGCTTCCACCTCCGCACCGACCAGCGCCAGACCATCCAGCAGGTCTTCAAAGCCTATGGCATCGCGGCCACGATGGACGACAGCATCCAACCCACGCGGACCCCGCTGGACATTGACGATGTAAATTTCGAACAGGCCACGCGAGCCCTGGCCCTGGTCACCAACAGCTTCTACGTACCAATCGATGCGCACCGCGTTCTGGTGGCGCGCGACACCACGGCAAATCGCCAGTTGTTCACCCGTCAGGAGATGGAGACCGTCTATCTCTCCGGCCTGAATGCGGCTGAGATGACCGAAGTCAGCAACCTCGCCAAGCAGGTCTTCAATGTACAGCAGGTGGTGCCGGAGCCCGCCGCGCGCACCATCACGATCCGCGCTCCCGCAGATACTGTGAAGGCCTTCAACTCCACCGTCCATGACCTGATCGACGGGCACAACCAGGTGCTGCTCGACGTACGCCTGATTCAGATCGCACACATAAACGGACGCAACACCGGCGTCCAACCGCCGCAGAGTTTTTCAGCGTTCAACGTCTATGCCGAAGAACAATCCATCCTTAATGCGAACCAGGCTCTCGTCCAGCAGATCATCTCCTCGGGCCTTGCCGCTCCCGGCGATATACTGGCGATTCTTGGCATTCTGCTCGCTTCCGGCCAGGTATCCAGTTCCCTGTTCTCAAATGGAATCGCTCTGTTTGGAGGTGGGCTCACTCAATCCGCGTTGTCCCCGGGCGGAGCAACGGCAAACTTCAACCTGAACTCCTCTGATTCGCGCGAGCTGGACCAGATTCAGTTGCGCCTCGGCGATGGCGAGGCGGGATCGATCAAGCAGGGCGAGCGCTATCCCATCCAGACCTCGTCCTTTTCGAGCTTGTCCGCCAGCGTTCCCAATATTCCGGGTCTGACCGGCGCGGGAGCCTCTGGCGGCTTGTCTTCGCTGCTCGCGTCTCTCGAAGGAGCGGTTCCCTCAGTTCCGCAGGTGGAATATCAGGACCTGGGACTGACCTTGAAGACAACCGCCAACGTGATGCGCAACAACGATGTCGCGCTCACCGTCGACATGAAGATTACGGCGCTCTCCGGAGGTTCAATCAACGGCAACCCGATTCTCAACAACCGCGCCTATTCCGGGGTGGTCACCATCAAGCAGGGCGAAGCTGTAGTGGTGGCCAGCCAACTGGACAAATCAGAGAGCCGCAACATCAGCGGAACTCCCGGAATCAGCGAGATTCCGGGCCTCAACAACCTGACCAATAAAGACGTGCAGGAGAATTACGCCACCCTGCTGATCATCATCACGCCCCACGTGATTCGAGGCACGCAGGCCAGTGGCCACTCGCCGATGATGCGCGTGGAGCACGCCGCGCAAACACCTTAGAGCCTTCTACGAATGGCTAAACGATTGGGTGCCCCATCCTTTCCGCTTCTTTCTGCGGAAAGGGTGGGATACCACGAACCTCAATCGAGCGGCTTTCCTGATCCCCGCCGAATATCTACAGCGTAATCCCGTCCAGCTTGGCCTGGTACGTGATGATCTTCTTCAAGGTCTCGTACGGTGCGTTCGCAGGAACCTCGCGGCCGTTGACCACCAGCGTGGGTACCTGCCCAATACCGATATCGCTGGCCAGCTTGGTCGACGCATCCACGTCCGCCTTGGTCTCCGGAGTCGCGGCGCAGGCAGTAACCTTTACCGGATCCAATCCGGCCTTCGTAACGGCGCTGTTCAGAGTCAGTGTGGCGCCATCGGCAGTCGCCAGGCCATCCTGGCCTTCAAACACAACCGAAGCAAACTGGAAGAATGCGGTGCTGCCGCCCAGCTTGGACACGCACGCGCCATAGGAAGCGGCTATCGCAGCCTGGGGATGGATCGAGGCAATCGGGTCGTTCTCGAAAACAATGCGGGCCTTGGGAAAATCCACCAGCAGCTTGTCCATATTGGCTTGCGCCTCTTTGCAATGCGGGCACTGGAAATCCGCGAACTCGACCAGTTCCAGATCCTTGGCCGCCGCACCACGATAAGGACCGTTCGCCTTCTGCTGCATCTGCGTCCGATAGTCGGCAAACGGGTGTTCCCCGAAGGCAACGATCTGGTCACCGGTGATGATGTGCTTGCCGTCGGGAAGAGCAAAGAACTCAAGCGCCGAGGGCTTTTCCTTGCCGGACTTGTCGCCGACAAAAACAATCACCTTGCTGATCCCATCCACCGGGGTCTTCAGGATGGCCTGCACCTGCCATATGCGGTCTTCCTCGTAGCCCCAACTGGCATCGAGGAACGCATTGATGGTCTCCTTCGTGGGTAGCGAAGCAGTAAAGTACTGCGGATCTGGCTTGGGAAACACAGGCGCGGCTGCAGGAGCCGGGGCGACTGGCGTTTGCGCCGGCGCGGCCGGAACCTGGGTCTGCGCAGAAGCCTTCATCAGGAACAGGGACATTGCGACCAGCACGGCAGTGCTGGCAAATCGGACGGACGGACGAATCAAGCTATTTCTCCTTATTTCGCGGGAATCTTCCCAGATACTAGCTTATACCGCTACTTTCACTCTTGCTTATGCTTGGACCTTGACGGCAATGGGGAACCTGCGCCCCATTCCAAACGATTTACGCGTAACCTTCAGGACTGGGGCAGCCTGCTGGCGTTTGTACTCTGACCGCTCCACCAGCCGCACCACCTGTTGGACGAGCGCAAGGGGAAATCCGTTTTCCTCTGCAATTCGCTCAGGGGTCTCGTAGCGCTCCACATAAGCTTCCAGAATCGGGTCCAGCACATCGTAAGGAGGCAGCGAGTCAGTGTCCTTCTGGTCCGGGCGCAGCTCCGCGGAGGGCGGCTTTTCCAGAATCGGAGCCGGAATCACTTCGCCATCACGGTTCAGCCAGCGGCACACCGCATACACCCGCGTCTTCACCAGGTCCCCTATCACCGCGAGCGCGCCCACCATATCCCCGTAAAGCGTGCAGTATCCTACCGCCATCTCCGATTTGTTGCCGGTGGTAAGCACTAGTGCCGAGAACTTGTTTGAAAGCGCCATCAGCAGCGATCCGCGAATCCGCGACTGAATATTTTCCTCGGTTGTATCCGGCTTCGTTCCGGCAAACAGGGGCTCGAGCGCACGTGTAAATTCCCCGAAAAGTCCGCTGATTCCGATCACTTCAAATCGGATGCCGAGGTTCGCGGCCAACTGCCGGCTGTCGTCGATCGATCCCGCCGAGGAGTAGGGGCTGGGCATACCCACGCCAATCACGTTCTCCGCGCCCAGTGCGTCTTTCGCAATGGCAGCAACCAGTGCTGAGTCAATGCCGCCGCTGAGGCCCACCAGGGCCTTTCTGAAGCCGCATTTGCGCACGTAATCGCGTGTGCCCAAAACTAGGGCTCGGTAGGCCGCCTCAGTATCGTCTTCCTCGGCTACAGGTATTGGTGGCGCATCAAATGGATCGAGCACCACCAGGTCCTCCTCGAACGAGGCGGCCTGCGCAATCAATTCTCCGTGCGCATTGAGGGCCAGCGACGAGCCATCGAAAATCAGGCTGTCGTTGCCGCCTACCTGGTTCGACATCAGCACAGGTATGCCGTCCCGCCGCGCAATCGCCGCCAGCATCTCGCGCCGAATGGCGCGCTTCGAGTGCCAGAACGGTGAAGACGACAGGTTGATGTGCACGGCCGGATGCTGGCGCATCAGCTCTTCCACCGGATCCACCGTGTAAAGCCTGCGCGGCCAGAAGTTCTTATCGTTCCACGCGTCTTCGCAAATAGTAATTGCCACCCGGATGCCGTCCAGTTCCACCACCTGCTGCGGCCGCGACGGCATAAAGTAGCGCTGCTCATCGAACACGTCGTAAAACGGCAGCAGCCGCTTGTGCTGTTCGAGCAGCAGCCGGCCGCCATCCAGCAGGACAGCGGCATTTACCGCCGGCTTGCCGCTATCACCGATAGCAGGCAGAGCCACCCCGGCCAGCACCGCTGTCGACAGGCCGCACGCAGCCTCGGCCAGTTCGTCAACAGCTGAGCGGCAGCGCGCCAGAAAGCTAGGTTTTTCAAGGAAATCCGCCGGCGGATAGCCGCAAATCGCTAGCTCTGAAAACACGGTAAGACGTGCGCCCAGAGCGGCTGCGCGCCCACTTGCAGCGACGATCTTTTCCAGATTTCCGGTAAAATCCCCGACCGTCGGGTCGATCTGGGCCAATGCAATCTTCACTCTTCCAGTTTACAGCGGCAGACAAATGGGCCGCCTCATTCGGAGGCGGCCCATTCTTTTCTTCAACGACTTATCGATTGCCTAAGTCCCCGTCCCGGCAAAGACCACGCCGATCGTTCTCAGGATGATATTGAAATCCAGCCAAAAGCTCCAGTTGTCGATGTAGGTCACGTCCAGCGAAACATAGCTGTCGAACGACGGATCCTGGCGTCCCTGCACCTGCCACAGGCCGGTGATTCCAGGCGTCACATCCAACCGCCGCAGGTGGCTGAGCTTATACGCCTTCACCTCGCTGGCAATCGGTGGACGCGGGCCCACTATGCTCATTTCGCCCTTCAATACATTAATGAATTGAGGTAATTCGTCCAGCGAATACTTGCGCAGGAAGTGGCCCAGCTTGGTGATACGGGGATCGTTTGAGATTTTGAACAGCACGCCGTCGCGCTCGTTCATGTGCATCACGTCGGCGCGGCGTGTTTCCGCATCTCGCACCATCGTCCGAAACTTGATGCAACCGAAGACGCGGCCCTTCTTTCCAATACGCTCCGACCTGTACAGAGCCGGCCCCGGCGAATCCAGCTTCACCGCGATCGCGATGATCAGAAGCAGCGGTGCAAAAAGGATCAGCAACAGGGCGGAGAACACAATATCGAACGCGCGCTTGAACAGCAGCCCCACTTCGGGCACGTGGCCGCAGTGCAGAGGGATGGTCGGAAACTGCCCAATAAACTCGATCGGGCTATTCCAGGGCAACCCGTTGTACATGTCGGGAACGATGCGCAGATCCACTCCGTGGACGCGTGCCTGTTCGAGCACGTTCTGCACCAGTTCGCGTTCGCATGGCGAGGTAACGAATATCTCGTCCACAAACAGTGTGCGCGCGTGCTGGAAGAGAGTGTCGAGTGTGCCCACTACGTCACCAGAAGCCGACGATACGCGAGGACTCGATCCAGGGAAGTCGATGAATCCTTTAAAGGTATAGCCAAGATGCCGGATACTCTCAAGATGGTGGCGCAGGGCATGCGCCTCTGGCCCGGTCCCGAGGATCAGCACATTGCGCGTTCCCACGCCGCGATCGTAGCGGCTATAAAGCAGGACCCGATGCAAAAGCCTGCGCAGGCCCAGCGAAATGGCTACCAGCCCCACGGTAATCAGCACTACGCTGCGCGGAATGTCGTCGACACGAAGGATGTAGAGCGCGCCAGTGAGCAGCAAGCCGGAAGTGAAGCAGGCCTGCATGCTCAACCTCTGCTCATGCAATATACCGGTCAGCCGCGTCGGAGAATACAGATGTAACCGCCTGCTCGTAATCATCAGCGCGATGGCAAACCCGCACAAAAGCGCCAGCAGAATCCACACCGAGCGGCCGTGCACCAAGGCGCCGTACCACAGGCCCTGAACCCCGTCGCCTTCGTCGGTATGCAACTTGTATATTGTGGCGAGAGTCGCTGCACCTGCAATTGAAATTACATCCATTACCATCCATAGTTTTGCCGTGCCCCGAACCCCGCGCATAGGCTCTCCTGCCACGCCTCCCTCCCATTCATGGGAGGAAGCCATCGTAGCTGATAGTCTTTGCCAGAATTCCGAAGTCGCCATTTGTGTCCGCAGACCTCAAGTTCTTCAAAAACTAAGGGATAGGGCAGGGATCAACTCCCCGCGCAATGATAGCGATGTCCAAAGTTTGTTTACATCAGTCGCTATTGCCGAATTTGATGCCGTCTTGTTGGCTATGGATTGCCACCTCTAGCAACCCACCCCAAAACTTACTATGAGCCCCTGTCGTCCTGGTTATGCCATCACGTAACTCTCACTCCGCGTCGCGTGGTGCAAGCGCCATCATCCTAGTCGTGGAAACCGCATCAGCGAATAGCAGCGATCAGATAGCGGCCGTAAGTGTACACGACTTGACGTATGAAAGCGAACTATTTCTGCCGTGCCTCACCAAGCGAACGAGGACGGAATTTAGTGACAATAGAGCAATTATAGCGACCATCACTTGTGCTCTGTCAACGGGCCGTGAAAGGTGCTTCCCTGCTTTTTGACATAGAACTTCAACGGGAAGCCCTGACATGTTAAGCATCACCCCGGTTACAAGTTGATCGCAAGGGAAATCGTCTGCAACTTTAGTTACATATTGGTTACGCCGTAACTACGAGGGCAACAGGTAAGCATCAAGAGTTAGAAATTGTTGGATGTTCGGATCCGTCGAGGCCAGGAATCCGCTCAAGGGCCCAAAATAGCTCGCCCGGCCCTGGTGAAGGAAAAGCACTGTGTCCGCAAGCCGCTCGGCAAAGCGCATGTCATGCGTCACCACTATGCTGGTGAATCCAAGCTGCTTTTTGAGTCGCTGGATCAGGTTGCCCAGGTGACGGGCAATGATCGGGTCCACCATCGTCGTTGGCTCGTCATAAAGTACAACATCGGGCTGCGCAGCCAGTGCGCGCGCAATCGCGACAGCGCGCTTGCGCCCTGTCGATAGGCTGGCAGGCAAGCCGTCCGCCACGTCATCAGCGCCCACCATGCCGATCAACCGTTCCACAATCTGAACCACTTGGTCCTCGGCCAGCCCACCGCGCTCCCGCAAGGCAAAAGCAACGTTCTCCCGCACGCTCATTGAGTCAAACAACGCGCCATTCTGGAAGACCATCGTGATGCGCTTGCGGATAGCGTTCATCCCCTCTTCGTCGAGGTCCGTGATCTCCTCATCTTCGACGCGAATCGACCCTGAGTCCGGCTTCAAGAAGCCCATCAGCAGCCGGAGCGAGACTGATTTGCCCACGCCGCTGCGACCAAGAATGCAAAGCGTTTGGCCTCGTTCCACATAAAAGCTCACGTCCTCCAGAACGGGCCGGCCATCGAACGAGATATTTACGTGGCTGAATGAGATGAATGGCTCGGCCATCGAGTGGCCATCCCCTGGCGCTGCGGTTTCCGCAGGGCCTCCCCCTATCTCGCCATTATTGAAGGCTTCGACGAAGGCCTCCGGCAACTCCGGATTGGATGAGAAATCTGACATGGCGGCAAATGCAAGCTACGAGTTCAGCTTACGCGAAAAGCCCTGTCCGGTGGGAGCCGACAGATCGTCCGGGGAGTTGACGTTGAAAAACCACCTTGCCGCAGGCAGCCCGTCTGGATGACCAACCTGCCCGGCCTGAACCAGCAACTCAGTCGCAATGACGTTCACCTGCTGACCCAGGCCGGCCGCTGCGGACTTGAACGCTGCAAAACACCCACCGCGCCCTGCATCAAGTTCAGATTGCACCAGCGGAAGAACAACCCGGTCCAGCACAGCGGGAAAGGTCTGCACAAATCCGCCAACTGAAACAAGCGTCACGGCACTACCCGTAGTCTGCGCATGATCCAGCAGATATCTAACCAGCGACGCAGGCAGCAGCGGCAAATCCACCGGCACAAACAGCGCCCACCGCGCCGTGCTCGAATTCAACGCAGCGCAGATGCCGCTCAGTGGCCCCAATCCTGGTTCGCTATCTTCAACCACCGCCGCAAACGCGCACAAAGTCGAGCGCGCGCCGGCGATCGACGCAACCAGCCCCGCCCCGCGCAGAGTCTCCAGCGCATGCACCACTAGCGGCTGCCCGCGAAACTCGACCAGCGCCTTGTCCCTGCCCATGCGGCTGGACTGTCCCCCGGCGAGCACAAAACCCGCGGCGTCCGCCTCCGGCTTGCCCTGGGTTCCGCTCAGTTGCCCGCCTCCTCCAGGAACCGAATCAGCGATTCGATTCCCAGCGAGAAGTTCTTCAGGTGAAACTTCTCGTTAGGCGCGTGCAGGTTGTCGTCGGGCAATCCGAAGCCCATCATCACGCTGGGCAGCCCCAGGTGACGGTCAAAGTCACCCACAATCGGGATCGACCCGCCGGAGCGGATGAACACCGTGTCCTTGCCCCACACCTCGTGCAGTGCCCGCGTAGCCGCCTGGATGTATTTGTTGTTCACTGGAATCAGGCAGGGATCGCCCGAGTGAATCAACCTTACGTCAACATCCACTCCATCCGGCGCAATCTTCTCCACGTAGCTTTTGTAGAGCGCAAATGCCTTCGCCGGAGTCATGCCGGGAACCAGGCGCATTGAAACCTTGGCCGTCGCCTTGGCTGGAATCACCGTTTTTGCGCCCGCGCCAATAAAGCCTCCGGGAATCCCGTGTACGTCCACCGTCGGCCGGGCCCAGGTCCGCTCCAGCACGCTGTATCCCTTCTCGCCAACCAGTTGTTTCGATCCCACTTCCTTGGCGCGATACTCTTCTTCGTCGAACGGCAGGCTCTTCCACGCCGCCAGCTCTTCCGGGCTCGGCGGAATAATGTCGTCGTAGAAGCCGGGGATAAGGATGTGTCCGTCTTCATCCTTGAGTTTGGCCAGAATCTGCGCCAGCGAAACGAACGAGTTCGGCGCCGCGCCGCCATACATGCCGGAGTGCAGATCGGACCGCGCACTGCGCACCTCAAGCTCCGTGTAGATCATGCCCCGCAGCCCCACGCACAAGGTCGGCAGGCCGGGCGCGAACAACTCAGTATCGGATACCAGCGCAAAGTCCGCCTTCAACTCCGGCGGTTTTGAACCCACAAAGCTCGCAATTCCCTCCCCGCCCACTTCTTCTTCGCCTTCCAGCAGCACGCGCACGTTCAACGGCAGCTTGCCGGTCGCGGCCAGCAACGACTCCAGCGCCTTTACCTGCGCCACCACCTGCCCCTTGTCGTCCACAGCGCCACGCGCATAGATGTTGCCATCCCGCTCCGTAGGCTCAAATGGCGGCGAGAGCCATTCGTCCAGCGGATCCGGTGGCTGTACGTCGTAGTGTCCATACACCAGCACCGTGGGCTTGCCCGCGGCATGCAGCCAGTCTGCATACACCAGCGGGTGGCCTTTGGTTTCAATCAGCCGCCCGTTTTCCATGCCGATGCGTTTCAGTTCTGTCGCCAGCACCTCGGCAGCATGACGGCAGTCGCCCTTGTGCTCGGGCAATGTGGAGATCGAAGGAATACGCAACAGCGCCTTCAACTCATCAAGAAAACGAGGATAATTCTTTCGCGCAAAATCAACCGCAGACGAAGACATAGGAAATACTCCCTTCCAAATCAGACAGAAGAGAGTATAGACCGCAGAGCCCCAGTGCCGCAGTGCAAGCCAACGCAGGGATTTGCCTCAAAATTCGGTAGTGCATCAGTTTGAAGGTTACGGGCTTCAGCCCGTGCGTAAACTTCGCAAGATCGACGTGGGCTTTAGCCCCTGAGGGAATGCTCCCTTAAATTGACCCACTACCACCCATCCACCATCAACTCTGAAAGTGGTAGCCTACCAGCGTCCATTCAATCAGCCTCCGGTGCGTTGGGCGGAAGACTCGCAAAACGCGCAATGGATACGCCGAACCCGTGAATGGAACTCCTCGAGGGAAATCGAATGAACCACAAAGTCATTACACGACGCCGCTTTATCAGCAGCGTGGCGGCCGCTCCTCTGCTTACCATGGACGCTCAAGCAACCACAGACAGCCCCACGAAATGGAAGCTGGTAGTAGGCTGCGACCATGCCGGATTCCCGCTGAAGGGCCCTCTGATGCAGGCTCTTCAATCCTGGGGACACACAGTGAAAGATATCGGCGTATACAACACTGACCCGGTCGATTTTCCCGATGTCGCCCAAACCCTCTCCAACGAAATCCTGTCCGGAAGATGTCAGCGCGGCATCATGGTCTGCGGTACCGGGGTTGGCGCAGCGATTGCCGTCAACAAAGTACGCGGAATGCGCGCGGCACTGTGTCACGACACATACTGCGCGCACCAGTGCGTTGAACACGACAACGTCAACGTACTATGTATGGGCGCCTGGATCATCGGACCCAAGCTCGCCGAAGACGTTGTGAAAACTTATCTCAACGCCAGATTCGCTAGCGAAGATCCAGACTTGAGGCGTCGCGTAGAAAAGCTCCAGGAAATGGAAAAGAAGTAAGCGCCGTATTCCAGGAGCCACCGCCTTCGCTGCCGCCACTTCGCAGGCAGCCGCCATCCCTCACACTCCCCAACTCTGCACCCAGTGCGCGAAGGCATGCCAGGCCGCGGTTGGTCCAATGAAGCCGCCGATCTATCCCATCAGAATCAGAAACACGCCGCCCCAAATCGTCGCGCGATGAATCCTGCGCGTGGACCATAGGTCGTATGCGGCCAGCAATACAAGAAAGACCTACGTCGCGGTATAGGCTGCGTACATATGATGAAACAGAATCGGAATGTGCCAGCGAACCAGCGCCGCCCTGGTGATTCCGGCAGCGGCAATAATAATCAGTCGCTTGTGCGCCGCCGCATTCTTCCGCAGCGCGTAGGCGAACCCCGCAAGCACGGCGAATGTGAAAGCATCCGTAAACGGCACAACGAGAAGACCAAGCAGCACCTCGAAGTTCGGGATACCCTTCGCCCGCGTCGCAAAATCCGCGGCCGTCAGCACCACCGTCACCACCATCCCGCACGCCAACACGAACCCCGCCACGCCGAACCAACGCGGAGAACTGAAATTGCGACCAACGGAATTCGAGCAAATCCTCCATCACCGCGGCCTCAGCGCAGCCAGCAATTCCTCCGCCCCCAGCGTGTTCAGCACGTCGTCTGGCCCCAGCCAGGCGCGGCGCAGTTGACGGATGCCGTAGTCCATTTTGCCCAGGTTGCGGCTGTCGTGGGAATCGGAGTTGATGGCGATGCGGCAACCAAGTTCCTTGGCCAGGCGCAGGTCGCGGTCGTTCAGATCAAGGCGCTCGGGAGCGGCATTGTGCTCGACGGCGACACCCAGTTCGACGGCACGGCGGAGCACTGAACCCATGTCCAGGGCAAAGGGCTCGCGACGTAGCAGCAGACGGCCGGTGGGATGACCCAGTATGCGCACGTTGGGGTTCTCGATGGCCTTTAACACGCGCGCGGTCATCTCCTCGCGGCTCTGCTCGAATCGGGTGTGTACGCTGGCGATGACCACATCCATCTGCGCGAGGACTTCGTCGTCCAGATCGAGCGCGCCGTCGGCCAGAATATCCACCTCGATGCCGGTGAATACACGGATGCGGCCCTCCATGCGGCGGTCCACTTCGCTAATATTTTTGATGTGCTCGAGCGCCCGCTTCTCGTCGAGTCCCCCGGTCATGGCCAGAATCTTGGAGTGGTCGGTAATGGCGATGTACCGGTAGCCGCAGGCCAGGGCTGCCTCGGCCATTTCGAGGATTGAATTACGGCCGTCGCTGGCCGTGGTGTGCATGTGCAAATCGCCCTTGAGGTCGGCGCTCTCGATGAGCCGGGGCAGTTCATGACGGGCCGCGGCCTCAATCTCGCCCAGGTTCTCGCGCATCTCGGGCGGCATCCAGTCCATGCCTAGCGCAGCGTAGATGTCCTCTTCGGTAGCGGCAGCAACAACGGATTCGTCGTCGAGCCGGGCCAGGGCCCATTCGCTGAGCGTGTAGCCCATCTTAAGAGCGCGCTGGCGCAGCGAAACATTGTGCGCCTTGGAGCCAGTGAAGTATTGCAGCGCGGCGCCATAGGATGCTGTCGGCAGCAGACGCACGTCCACCTGCAAGCCTTGGCCTACGTGGAAGCTCACCTTGTTCTCGCCTTTGGCAATCATGTCGAGAATGCCGGGGTAGGCGGCCACGTATTCTACCGCGGCAGCAGTATGCTCCGGCGCGCAGGCCGGACCGGTGGCCAGCAGATCCAGGTCCCCGGCGGTCTCGCGTCCACGGCGCAGGGAGCCGGCTGGCGTGACTCGCTCAATTTCCTTGAAGGCCAGCAGGTAAGCGGCAATGCGCTTTGCTTCCTCCTCGGCCACGTCGATG
Organism: Occallatibacter sp.; assembly: GCA_035945795.1. Classification (GTDB taxonomy): domain Bacteria; phylum Acidobacteriota; class Terriglobia; order Terriglobales; family Acidobacteriaceae; genus Telmatobacter. The sequence goes on along the minus strand of DASYZU010000125.1, from coordinate 183,931 downwards.
CGGAAGCGGCCGGCGCTGCGGCGGTAGTCTTCGATACCTTTGCGCAGCTTTTCAAGCTGCTTGGTTCCCATGCGCGGCAGGCCGGCAAGGCGGCCGGCATCAATGGCTTCGGCCAGGGCGTCGATGCTGGCGATCTTGGCCGCATCCCACAAGAGCGCGACGGTCTTGGGTCCCATGCCGGGAAGCTTCAGGAGTTCCAGAAGTCCCGCTCCGTACATGGCCAGCAGCTCGTCGCGGAGCGGCAGCGAACCGGTGGCAGCGATAGCCTGGAGGTTGGCGGCCATGCCTTTGCCGATGCCGGGAATCTCCAAGAGGTGAGCTGTGTCGGGGGCGGCGGCGACCAAATCGACGGTGGTTTGCGCGGCGGCCTCGGCTGCGCGGCGATAGCTGCGGATGCGAAAGCTGTCGCCGCCGTCGATCTCCAGCAGATCGGCGGTCTCTTCGAGCAGACGAGCCATGGTGGCGTTGTCCATCGCGCGAACCTCCGCGAACAGTATCACGTAAAACAGGGGTCAGGGATAAGGGGTCAGAGATTGGCGGAAGCTGGTATTTGAATGCGGAGAGGGCGTACGCTAGCCTGCCGAACCTGGAGGCTCGATAGCATGCTTACTGGGCCCGAAAGACGATTGTGACGAATTCGCTGATTCTGGGCGCAATTCACTTATGCCGCCTGGTAGCGGCTTTTGTGTAACGCCCGACCGTACGCGCTCAACTAGGCTGCGCTATGGGCGCTGTCCCTGAAGCGGATAACGGCATCCGCCTGGGGACCTTTCTGCCCCTCGACGATGTCAAATTCGACTTCATCGCCTTCTTTGAGCGTTTTGTATCCGTCCAGCTGAATCGCTGAGTAGTGGACGAATACATCCGGCCCGTCTTCGCGTCCGATGAATCCGTAGCCCTTGGCGTTGTTAAACCACTTGACCTTACCTTTGTACTGAGCAGCCACAGGCTCCTGCCTTCCTTTGGTTCGTGCGGTGAGTCCGGGTGAGTCAGGGGTGAATCTCACGCCGATACCTGCTAAGACGACGAAACCGGACGAAAGGTTGATTGGATTTGCGAGAAAGCTGTTCATAAAGTGAGACGGGCCGGCGTGGAAAGCCGGCCCGCGAGAAAAATTCCCTGTGGGAAAATATGTTGTTGCAGAAAGTTACTTCTTCCGCTTGCCCGCAGTCATGCGCGTATACAGCAGCACACTGGTGAGCGTCTTGCCGTCCAAAATGGCGCCCTTATCGATCATTTTGAGAACGTCGGAGAGTTTGACCAGGCGGAACTCGATCTTCTCGTCTTCCTCCGGTCGCGCATCGCCGGCCACCAGTCCTTCGGCCAGAAACACCTTCATGGACTCGCCCAGAAAGCCGGGGCTGGCGTAATACTCCACCAGCGGCTTCCACTTTTTGGCGCTATAGCCGGTCTCCTCCTCAAGTTCGCGCTTGGCGCCGGTGAGGGCGTCTTCGCCGGGATCGAGCTTACCGGCCGGCAGTTCCCACAAAAACTGGTTGGCGGCATGGCGGTACTGGCGCTCAATCACGATCCAGGGGTTCTTCTTGCTCTTCGAGGTGTCCAGGGCCATGATGACGACGCTGCCGTTGTGGCGGATGACGTCGCGCTCGCTCGGGTGGCCGCCGGGCTCAATCAGCTTGTCGTGAAGAATGCGGAAGAGCGGTCCCTCATACACAACCTTGGAGCTGAGCAATTCCGCACATTCAGTCATAACTAGGGATTGAAACGCCTTTGTACCCTTCTTCCCTTTTCCAGACTTCTTTTTCTTTTCAACCTTCTTCGCCTTCTGGATCTTCGCGGCCTTTGGCGCTGCTTTGGCTACCTTCGCGAGTTTGGCGGTCTTTGCTTTTTTGGGCTTTGCCGCCTTTGCGGCGGCGGCTTGCGGCTTGTCATTCTTGGACATTGCGACCTCTTCTCAGTGCGCGCTCAAAAGTATGGGACCCCGGGCGCGATTCAAGTCGAGTATACGCACAGTGCCGCCGGGGGAATGTTCTTAAAGCGTCTTCAGGCTGGAGTTCTGCATCGATACCGCCCGGCGTGGCATCCTTAATTGAGCCGAATTAAACCTCCGTACCCATGCCGTGGCTTCCGCCGGAAGAAAACATACCGGAACCGCAGCAACGGAACTAAACCGCTGGTGAACTGAATCACCGAAAGTGAACGAGTTGCCCACAGCAGACTGTTATCCGATGACCGTGATGCCGGGAATGAGCCGGCTGTTTCTGGACCACTGTTCCGGGGCGCTCGGCGCCTTTTTGCCCTTGGATGGTGGCCGTCGGGAGCGGCCTCCGATTCCGCCGCACTGGCCGGAGATTGTGCGTCTGCTGGGTGCGCAGAACCCCTCGGCTGCCACCGCACCTGCGCTTGCGGCACTCGCAAAGGGTGCTGGAACCATCGTGACCGGGCAGCAGGTTGGGTTGTTCGGCGGGCCGCTGTTTACGCCGTTCAAGGCCGCCACAGCTATCGCCCGCGCGCGCCAGGCAACTGCCGCGGGCCATCCGCATGCCGCGATCTTCTGGCTGGCTACCGAGGACCACGACTTCGACGAGATCGATCACGTCACTTTTCCTGCCGGTCGGTCGCTGGAAAAATTGCAGTATGCGCAAGCCGATGAGTCAGCCGTCGGGCGGCCCGTCGGACGCCAGGTGCTGGACGAGAGGATTGTCCCGCTGGTCGATCGGGCATCGGAGCTGCTTGGGTCTTCAGACGCCACAGACGCATTAGCCGCTGCCTACAAGCCGGGCCGCACACTGGCCCAGGCCTTTGCCGATTTCTACGCGAGGATTTTCGCCGCGCAGGAGCTGCTGACTCTGGATGCAAGCGGGCGGGAGTTTCACCGCCTGGGAGCGCCGGTGCTGCGCGCGGGTATCGAACGCGCCGATGAACTACATTCTGCCTTGCTGGAACGCAATCGTGAATTGGAGGCCGCCGGTTATCACGCGCAAGTGGCCGTCGGGCCGCAAAACAGCTTGCTGTTTCTCATCGACGAGCAAACCGGCGCACGCCTCGCGCTCAAGCGTACTCCGCCCTCTGCGCAGGAGCCCAACGGGCTCTGGCAGGCCGGCCGCAATAATTACTCCACCGCCGATCTCGTCGGAGTTCTCGATACCGAACCCGAACGCATCTCACCCTCGGCGCTTCTGCGGCCCGTGTTTCAGGACTCTCTTCTGTCGACCTCGCTGTTCATCGGCGGACCTGCGGAGATTGCTTACCTCGCACAGTCCGCCGTTCTATACGAGCGCATTCTCGGCCGGCAAACTGCAGCCGCGCCGCGCTTTTTTGGAACACTGATTGAGCCCGGCATTGCCGAGTTGCTGCGCCAGCACGAGCTCAATCTCGAACGCGTGTTTGCCGAGGATTCCTCGTCGCTCGCGCAGTTGTTCGCCGCGCGGGCCATGCCCATCGAGGGCAAGCAGAAACTCGCAGCGGCTGGAAACGCGTTGGACGCCGAGCTTACTTCCCTTCTGGAGTGGACAGCCTCGCTCGATGAGGGGCTCAACCGCTCAGCAGAGACCGCAGCCAGCAAGATTCGCTACCAGATGAATCGCCTGCGCACACTGGCCGCAAACTTCCAGTTGCAGAAAGAGGTATCGTTCAGCCGCCACGCGGACGCTATCTGCCAGGCGCTCTATCCGGACGGCATTCTTCAGGAGCGCGTCCACGGCGCGGCCTACTATCTCGCCCGCCACGGCCTGGAGTTGGCAGAGACGATTAGCAGGCAGGCCGGGAATTCCTGCCCGGGGCACACGGTGATTTGGCTATAATCCTCCCGAACCTGCGGAGGGCTTTCATGAGATTGTTTTTCGCTTCATTAGCTGTCGGACTGCTGGCCTGCTCGGCAGCGAATGCGCAACTAACCACATGCGCCACGGCCGGCAACGACAATGCCTTTCTGAATATCCAGACCATCCGCCTCTGGCCCGGCAACGCGCCACAGGCCACGGGCACAACCTGCGACGACATTCCTACCCTCACGATCCTCGGACCGCGCACGGGCAGCGCCAACGGCTCCGCGGTGATCGTGCTGCCGGGCGGAGCTTATCGCGGCCTCGCAGGCGATCTGGAGGGACGCGAAGTGGCCGACTGGTTTGCAGCCCGCGGCTTCCGCGCCTTCATCCTCAGCTACCGGCTCTCGTCGCACGGCTACCTGCTGCCGGTGCCGCTGCTGGACGCACGGCGCGCCGTGCAACTGGTGCGCGCACGAGCTCGCGACTACCAGATCAATCCGAACCGCATCGTCATCATCGGCTTCTCGGCCGGCGGCCACCTGGCCGGCCTCGCCGGAACCCAATTTGTCCCCGGTAAGCCCGAGGCCGAAGATCCATTCGATCGAGTCTCAAGCCGCCCCGACTATCTCGTCCTCGGCTACGCCTGGCTCGGCGCCATCTCGACGGATACATCGCACCTCAGCTATTGCAAGCTCTTCAACGTGATGGATAAATGTGAGGAGCTGCGCAAGGCCTACGAGCCGGATCTCTACGTCACCAAGGACACGCCTCCCACCTTCATGTACCACACCTTTAACGACCACACCGTTCCAATTCAGCAGGCGCTCAGCTTCTACGACGCCCTCGTCAAAGCCGGCGTCTCGGCCGAGATGCATGTCTTCGCCAACGGATCCCACGGCAGTGGCCTCGGCAAGGGCGATCCGGCTCTCGACAAATGGCCCAGCCTGCTGGAGGAATGGCTCCGCGCCCAGGGGCTGCTGACTGTGGACAAGGACGCCGTGGGAGCAAAACCATAGCGGACGATTCGAGTGAATCTGCTGCGCGTGCGTGTTAGGCTGTTTTGCAACACGCATCTTTTCTGCGCGCTTCACTCACCGCAGATTGGCCTTTCGGAATCCAGCAAACTGCCTGGAGTCAATTGCCATTCATCTTGGTCACCTGGAGATTCTCAACCATGAATATCCCTCGCAGGTTTGCTGTCTGCCTTTTCGTTGCCCTGACCTCGCTGTATCTTACTGTCGAAGCCGGTGCGCAGGAGACGCGCCAATCCGCCCCGGCACAGACGCCCGACTCCGAACAACACGCGTCCAGCGCCGATCAACACAAAGACAAAGAGGCCGATAAGGAAACGCCCGTCCCGGCCGAGAAGCTTGTCACCACGCACCACGAGCTTGCGCTGAACGGTAGAACGCTCAAGTACACCGCAACCGCCGGCACGCTGATCATTCGCGACGAAGAGGACAAGCCTTACGGCAGCATGTTCTACGTGGCCTACACGTTGGACGGCGCCGAGGCCAGTGCGCGGCCGGTGAGCTTTCTCTATAACGGCGGACCCGGCTCGGCGACCTTATGACTGCACATGGGTTCGTTTTCGCCGGTGCGCATTGTGACAGACAGCCCCAATCCGACCGCCGGACCGCCCTTCAAGCTGGTTCCCAACCAATACTCCCTTCTCGACAAGAGCGACCTGGTATTCATCGACGCGCCGCTGACCGGCTACTTGCGCGCCGTTGGCAAGACCACCGCGAAGGACTTTACAGGCGTCGACCAGGACCTGCACGCCTTCGACCGCTTCATCATCCGCTACCTCAGCCTGAATCGGCGCTGGAATTCGCCGAAGTTCCTGATCGGCGAGTCGTATGGGACCACGCGGTCGGCGGCGCTGGCCGACATGCTGGGCAACGACGGCGTGCAACTGAACGGCGTGGTGCTGATCTCGTCGATTCTTAACTACAACATCCGCGCCAGTGGCTACGACATTCTCTACATGGGAAACCTGCCCAGCTACGCGGCGGCGGCCTGGTACTTCAACAAGATTCCCAACAAGCCGGCCAATGTGGCGGACTGGGTGCAGCAGGCGCGCGAGTTCGCCACCGGACCCTACGCGCACGCGCTCTTCGCAGGGCACAACCTGCCCGCTGCGGAGATGGATTCCGTGGCCAAAGAGGTGAGCCGGTTCACCGGGCTCAGCGTGGATTACGTGAAAGAGGCCAACCTCCGCATCTCGCCCACCCGGTTCCGCAAGGAAGTGCTGCGCGACGACCGCAAAACCCTGGGCCGGTACGACATGCGCTTCGAGGGAGTGGACCTTGACGCGACGGGAGAAAACCCCAGCTACGACGCCTCCGACGTGGACATCAGCGGCGCCTTTGTAGGCGCCTTCCACGACTATCTCGAACGGGAGCTAAAGTACCAGAGCACAGACGCTTACCGGCCCAGCGCCAACAGCATCGGCCAATGGGACTGGAAGCACCGGCCAACCAGCGCCGGTCCCGGCATGGGCGGGGCATTCGGAGAGCAGACCCAGCCCTATGTTGCCGCGGACCTGGCCAGCGCCATTCGCAAGAATCCGCACCTGAAGGTCTTTTCCGCCAACGGCTACTTCGACCTGGCAACGCCGTTTTTCATCACCGAGTACAACGTGTCGCACATGGATCTCGATCCGGCTCTGCGCGCAACGTGCAATTCGGCTACTACCCCTCAGGACACATGATCTACCTCAACGTCGATGCGTTGCACCAGTTGAAGGACGATCTGGCGGGGTTTATTACCAAGGCGGCTGAGTAGAAGGCGCTTCTAGCTCTGCGCCTTTTCGTGGGAGAGCGAACATTGGAATGCAAGCGTGGGCTTGCGTTCGCACTGGGAGTGCCGCGGGTTTCGGGTAGGAAGAGCTAGAAGCCGCGTGCCCCATTCTAACTGTGTCTTTGGCAGTTAGGGTGGGATAGCAGCCCACTCGATATCGGTGCTTTTTGATTTTTAACGGAGGGCGCATGGGCGTTCAATCGACTTGAGAGCAGATCTGGGTTCAGCACCGGCCCAAATACCCCGAGTCCACAACTCCGCCCTACTCGTTAAAAGGAGCCGAAAGCTGAAGGCTGAGAGCCAAAAGCCAGGGCCCAGAATTGGACCCTAAAACTAAGAGGCGGGCAGACGAAGTCGGGAGTGGAAGGACTTCCCGAAACCGGCTGCCCGCTGGACCCTGGTCCGGGTCTAGGTGGTATGGTTAGTTTAGGCCTGTTCTCAGCGAAAGCAAGCTTTTTTTGAACTATTTTCCCATGTTCGTGACAGTAGTCACAGAACCCCGCTCAAACAGTCTCATCAACGTTGACTTGGGGGGCTGCCCCTGTTACAAAAGTTGTGTTCCATCCATTAAAATCTCATCTGACGGCCGCAACGAATCCTTACCACCATGCAAGTGATTGCCCAACAACTCGGAGCCCTGCTGGTCGGCGCCATACCGACCACTCTGCTGTTCATTTTGCTGGTTATGGCCTACCAGTTTCTGGTTCAGGGACCGCTGACGGCTACGCTTAAAAAGCGCCGCGCCCTTACCGAAGGCGCCATGGAAGATGCGCAGAATGCAATCGCGCAGGCCGAGACCCGGACGGCAGAATATGCGACCAAGCTTCGCCAGGCACGCGCCGAAGTCTACAAGGTTCGTGAGCAGCGCATGAAGCAGTGGAACGCGGAGCGCGACGCCGCGCTGGACGCCGCCCGCAAGGCTGCCGGCGTGAAGGTAAGCCAAGCCAAAGCCGAGCTTGAGACCGAGGCCGCCGCCGCAAAACAGACCATCCTGGGCACGGCCAGCGACCTGGCCAGCCAGGTCGTCCGTGCAGTGATGCCGCTGGCCGCCGGGGGTTCCCGTTGAATATCCGCTTTAAGCATTTCCGTTTTCCCCATCGCGTTTCAGGACTCCTGTTTTTGACAGTACTGGCAGCAGGGATTGCAGTCGCTCCCCTGCGGCTGGCTGCGCAGCAATCGGCGCCGGTCACCGAGTCTGCCGCTCCGGCGCCCAATTCAGCCGCCGAGACTCCCAAGTCCGAAGCCCCGAAGTCTCAAGAAGAACAGAACAAAGTATTCCTGCTCGAGGGCCCGATCGTGAAGTGGACGGCCAGGACCTTCAATCTCAGCAACGAGACTGCGGCCGGCATCTTCGAGTTCACCAACTTCGCCCTGATCGTCCTGCTGGTCGGCATTCCGGTTGCGCGCATCCTGCCCAAGGTGTTTCGCAAGCGGTCGCAGACCCTGGTTCACAACCTCAAGACTGCTCGCGAGGCGACCGAAGAGGCCAATGCCCGCCTGAGTGCGGTTGAAGCCAAGCTGGCCGGGCTCGATGACGAGATCAAGAAGTTTCGCGCCCAGGTGGAGCAGGAAAGCCTGGAAGACGAAGCCCGCGTCAAGTCTTCTCTTGCAGAGGAAAGCGCCCGCATCGTCCAGGCAGCCGAGCAGGAACTTAGCGTTGCCGCCGCACAGGCCCGGCGCGGCTTGCGTCATTTTGCAGCCGACCTGGCAGTCGAGCAGGCCGCAAAGCAATTGGTCCTCACTCCAGAAACCGATCGTGCCCTGATTGCAGAATTCGTCGGGCAAGTTTCGAGCGACGGGGCCGGTAAAGGCAAAACCAAAGGGGGGCAGAACTAGATGGCCGCCTTCGTTTCCCGCTACGCAAACGCCTTTGCCGATGTGGTTACCGCCGCCAAACTGGATACAGCCGCGATTGACGGGCAGTTGACCGACTTTCTTGCTACATGGGACGGCAGTCCGGAACTCCGCGAGTTTTTCGAGAACCCGGCCATTCACGTGGTCCAGAAAGTGGAAATTCTGGACAAGCTGAATGCGAAGCTGAAGCTGCAGAAGGAACTGCGCAATCTGATCGCCGTGCTCATCTCGAACAATCGCATCAGTCATGTGAGCGAAGTGGCCCAGGCCTATCGCAGGCTGTTGCAGGAACAGTTGGGAATTCGCCCCGCGGAGATCGTGACCGCGCGCGAACTCGACAGCAAGGAACGCGAAGCGCTGGCAGCCGAGATCGCCAAACTGGCCGGTTCGCAGATCGAGGCCAGCTTCACGCTGGACAAGTCCATCCTCGGCGGCACGGTGGTGCGCATCGGCTCCACGGTCTACGACGGCTCCGTGCGCGGACGCCTGGAACGGTTAAGAGCAGTGCTCAGTGAACAGTGAACAATGGTCAGTGACTAGTGACCAACACATGAATTTGGCAACAGCGACGATTTCGGGTTTGATTCGGAATTCAAGGATTGGAAAGGGAGGCAGGCGTTCAGTGGTTCCAAATTGGCGGCTCTCACCGATAGCGGAGAACTGACCACTGACCACTGATCACTGACCACTGAAAATGGCTCAGATCAAGGCAGACGAGATTACGCAATTACTTCGCGAGCAGATCGCGAACTACGATTCGAAGGTCCAGGTCGACGAGGTCGGGACTATTACATCGCTCGGCGACGGCATTGCCCGCCTGCACGGTTTGGACAAGGTGATGGCCGGCGAGTTGCTCGCCTTTCCGCACAATATCGCCGGTTTGGCCCTAAGTCTTGAAGAAGACCAGGTGGGCGCGGTAATTCTGGGCGACTACACCGACCTCAGCGAAGGCAACGAGGTCAAGCGCACCGGCAAGATTCTCTCCGTGCCGGTGGGCGAGGCCATGATCGGCCGCGTGGTCAACGCGCTCGGCATGCCTATTGACGACAAGGGCCCCATCGCCACCACGCAGTTACTGCCCGTCGAGCGCCTGGCCCCCGGCATCATCGATCGCCAGGGCGTGCGCGAGCCCATGGCCACCGGACTCAAGGCCATCGACGCCATGATTCCGATCGGCCGCGGCCAGCGCGAGCTGATCATTGGCGACCGCCAGACCGGCAAGACTGCCGTCCTGCTTGACACCATCATCAACAACGCCAAGAACGATCTGATCTGCATTTACTGCGCCATCGGGCAGAAGCGGTCTTCCATCGCTCAGGTCGTGCAGACGCTGACTGAAGCCGGCGCCATGGGCCACACCATCATCGTGGCCGCATCGGCCTCTGAGCCCGCGCCCATGCTGTATCTCGCGCCCTACGCGGCCACTGCCATGGGCGAGTATTTCCGCGACTCCGGCCGCCACGCGTTGGTGATGTACGACGATCTCTCCAAGCACGCCATGGCCTACCGCGAGATATCTCTGCTGCTGCGCCGCCCGCCGGGCCGCGAAGCCTATCCGGGCGACGTCTTCTATCTCCACTCCCGTCTCCTCGAGCGCTCGTCGAAGATGAGCAAGGAGAAGGGCGGCGGTTCGCTCACCGCTCTGCCGGTCATCGAGACCCAGGCCGGCGACGTCTCGGCCTACATTCCCACCAACGTTATCTCCATCACCGACGGCCAGATCTTTTTGGAAACCGATCTGTTCAACTCCGGCGTACGCCCAGCCGTGAACGTGGGCCTTTCGGTTTCGCGCGTAGGCTTCTCGGCGGCCATCAAGGCGGTCAAGCAGGTAGGCTCGACCCTCAAGCTCGACCTGGCCCAGTACCGTGAGCTTGCCGCATTCGCACAGTTCGGTTCGGATCTCGATCCGCTCACGCTGAAACAGCTCAACCGCGGCCAGCGCCTCACTGAATTGTTGAAGCAGCCGCAGTTCCAGCCGCTCAGTTGGCAGCAGCAGGCGGTGGTTCTGTTTGCCGGCACGCAAGGCTATCTGGACGACCTGAAGATAACGGACATTCGCGGCTTCGAGGACGGCCTGTACAAGTATTTGGATAGCGCGCAGTCCGCACTCATCTCCGACCTGACCACGAAGAAGCAGCTCGACGACGACATGCGCAGCCGCCTGCACGCGGCGCTGAAAGAGTACTCCGCAAACTTCAAGGCGGAGCTGGTGGCAGCAACTGCGTAAGAACAGCTTCTAGCCTCTAGCTTCCAGCTCTTAGCTAAAGACCGGAGGCCGAATGCTGAAACGGAATTTGAAAACTGAGCAAGAAAAGCTAGGAGCTAGCAGCTAGAAGCTCGGTAACGGAAAGCATTATGGCAAATGTCTTAGACTTACGGCGCCGCATCAGAAGCGTGAAGAACACGCGGCAGATCACCAAGGCCATGAAGATGGTCTCGGCGGCCAAGCTGCGGCGTGCGCAGGAGCGGGCGCTCCAGGCCCGGCCTTACACCAAGATGATCACCAGCGTGCTGGAGTCGCTCACCCGCCGTGTCGATCTCTACGACGATCAGACCGGCAACCTCAAGCATCCGCTCTTTGTTACCCGGCCCGAGAAGCGCGTGCTGCTCATCATCGTCAGCGGCGACAAGGGCTTTGCCGGTGCGTTCAACGCCAACATTCTCAAGACCGCCTTCCAGTTCATCTCCGGCAACACGGACAAGCAGATCGACGTCGAAGCCGTGGGCCGCAAGGGCCGCGACATGATGCGCCGCCGCTACCCCGCCGCCGTCTACATGGAACAGACTGACGAGCACGGCGTCACCCGGCAGGTGCGCGAGCGCAAGGCACCGGTCGAGGTCACGGGCGACCACCCGGGCATGCTGTTGAAGCTTGAACAGGGCCGGGTGTTCGAGCTGGCCGAGAGCGTCATCACCCGCTACGTGCACGAAGAGATCGACGCCGTCTACATCGTCTACAACGAATTCAAGTCGGTGATCGCGCAACGCCTGGTGGTCGAACGGCTGCTGCCGCTTATCGATATCAGCAGCCCACAGATTACCGGCGCCGTCGAGCCCACCACAGCCGAGCGCGAGCGTGCCGCCGAGGCCGCTCTCTCCGCGGGCATCGAGCTTGAGGCAGCAGATACCGCCGAAGCCGATGAAGAAGCCAAGAAATTCGGCACCGCAAATGTGGACTACATCTACGAGCAGCCGGCCGAGGAACTTTTCAACGGCCTGCTGCCGCAATTCGTTTTCTCAGTTCTTTACCACGCCATGACGGAGTCGGTTGCCGCCGAACACGCGGCCCGCATGACGGCGATGGATTCAGCAACCAACAACGCCTCGGATATGATCGACTCGCTCACGCTGCACATGAACCGCGTGCGCCAGGCGGCCATCACCAAGGAAATCATCGAGATTGTTTCCGGCGCCGCAGCGCTGTAACGCACCGCGTCCGGAGAATTGTTTTGTAACAGGGCAGGACTTTAGTCGTGCCGAAGAAGATCTCAAAAAAGTTCACTGGGCTTTAGCCCCTGCGGAAACGTTGGGTTCGAATCGAGTTTTGAAAGGGCGCGGTTTTAGCCGTGTCAAAAACGGATTAAGAATCACCGGGCTTTAGCCCCTGAGGTAAAGCAACCTCTGCAAAGAAGGCAAAGAACAATGGCAGAAAACATCGGCAAAGTAATCCAAATCTCCGGCCCCGCCGTAGACGTTCAGTTTGAAGAAGCGAAGATGCCGCCCATCTATCAGGCGCTGCGCGTCACCAGCGAGGGCTTCACCGTGCCCACGCCCATCAGCGTCATCCTGGAAGTGCAGCAGCACCTGGGCGAGGGCCGCGTGCGCACCGTGGCCATGGAAGCCACCGACGGCATGGTCCGCGGCATGAAAGCCATCGACCTCGGCGGCCCTATCAGCATGCCCGTGGGCAAGGAGACGCTGGGCCGCGTGCTCAACGTCATCGGCGAGCCGGTCGACAACCTTGGCCCCATCGGCGAAAAGACGCGCATGCCCATTCACCGGCCCGCGCCGCTCTTCGACGAGCAGTCTACCCACGAAGAGATGTTCGAGACCGGCATCAAGGTTATCGATCTCATCCAGCCCTTCTTGAAGGGCGGCAAGATCGGCCTGTTCGGCGGCGCCGGGGTCGGCAAGACCGTCGTCATCATGGAACTCATCAACAACGTCGCCAAGAACCACGGCGGCTACTCCGTGTTTGGCGGCGTCGGCGAGCGCACCCGCGAAGGCAACGACCTCTGGGTCGAAATGACCGAGTCCGGCGTCATCAAGCCCGGCGACTTCGCCAACTCCAAGTGCGCCCTGGTCTATGGACAAATGACCGAGCCGCCAGGAGCGCGCCTGCGCGTGGCCCTCAGCGCGCTGACTGTTGCCGAGTACTTCCGCGACGTCGAAGGCTCTGACACGCTTCTGTTCATCGACAACATCTTCCGCTTCACACAGGCCGGGTCAGAAGTTTCCACTTTGTTGGGCCGCATGCCCTCGGCTGTGGGCTACCAGCCCAACCTGGCCACGGAAATGGGCGAACTGCAGGAGCGCATCACCTCTACCAGCAAGGGTTCGGTCACCTCGGTGCAAGCCGTCTACGTGCCGGCTGACGACTTGACAGATCCCGCACCAGCCACCACATTCGCTCACCTCGACGCGACCACCGTGCTGAGCCGTCCGCTGTCGGAGCTCGGCATATATCCAGCCGTCGACCCGCTAGCTTCCACGTCGCGCATTCTTTCCGCGCGCATCGTTGGCCAGGAGCACTACGATGTGGCCCAGGGCGTCAAGCGCATTCTGCAACGCTACAAGGACCTGCAGGACATCATCGCCATTCTGGGCATCGACGAACTCTCCGAGGACGACAAGCTCACCGTGACCCGCGCCCGCAAGGTGCAAAAGTTCCTCTCGCAGCCCTTCCACGTGGCTGAGACGTTTACCGGAATTCCCGGCGCCTATGTAAAGGTTGCCGATACGGTGCGCAGCTTCAAGGAGATTATCGCCGGCAAGTACGACGACATCCCCGAGCAGGCCTTCTACATGAAGGGCGCCATCGAAGAAGTGCTCGCAGAAGCTGAAAAGCTGAAGGCGACAGTGTAACGCCAGTGGGCAGTGAACAGTGGGCAGTGGTCAGCAACAACGCTCACCTCTAAATCGGTACTTATTGTTCACTGTCTACTGTGCACTGCCCACTGGCGACTGAAAGGAGCCCATGGCAGATGAGACAAATCAAATTCGCGTCCGGCTCGTAACTCCCGAGCGCACCATGTGCGAGATCGCGGCCACGGCTGTCGAACTGCCCGCGAAGAACGGGTACTTCGAAGTGCTCTACGGCCACGCTCCCCTTGTTGCCGAACTCGGCGCCGGCGACGTCATCGTGCACGGCGGCTCCGATATCACAGACGGAAGCCAAGACGCTACCCGCTACAACGTCAGTTGGGGATTCGTCGAAGTGCTTCCCGATCGCGTCACCATCCTCGCCTCCGACGCCCTCAAGCCCGAAGAGATCGATGTCCCCCGCGCCGAGCAGCAACTCGACCGCGGCCTCAAGATGTGGAAGGAAGCCGGCGAAAGCGAAGACGCCTACACCGAATCCCTCCGCGTCATCTCCGAAGCCGAAGCCAAAATCGCTTCAGCTGCCGAAAAGCGCTGAGGTTCTTTCACGGCTCCAGCGCTGCAATAAAAACGCCCTGCTCAGGAGAGCCGGGCGTTTTCCTTACGGCAGAAATAGCGAAGATCTACCGCACTTCCACCGAAACACTCGACCCAGCAAAATTCCCGCTCGGAAGCTCAATCGCAACCTGCTTCCCCTTCACCGTCACATGCAGGGTCAGCGGCTGATTCTCGGGATTGGATGCGGTAACCTTCCAACCGTTGCCAACCTGCTTCACCAGCAACAGGCAAAAGTGATCGGCCTCGACCTTCCCCAGCGGCGTCACCAGCGATCCCGCTTCGCGAAACGCTATCTCTGCAAGCTTGAGCGCGCTGTTATACACCGCCTGCGTACTTGCGGTGTTTGCCAGCACCTCCACATCGGAGTGCGCTGCCTGCTTCGCCACTTCAGCCGATGTCGCTCCCGGAACGACTGTGTACTCGTAGCTCCCGGCTTGCGGCGCAACGCCATGATCGATCCACAGATTGAACACCGGCACAGTCACCGGGGTACTCGATCCCGTCCCAATCTCCGACCACGCCCCCGTCTGCGGTCCCGCCGACAGGTTGATCTTCGTGTGGGGCGCGAAGATGTATCCGACATGATTGTGATAGATCCAGACACGAAGTGCGTCATCGAAAGTCTGCACACCTGTTGAATCCAGCCCCTTCCCCTCACTGGTCATCACGTCGCCCACCAACAGCGGCTGATTCACATCCGTGGCCACAGCGTGTTCCTTGTCGTCCGCAAGCGTGATGCCAGCGCCCAGCGCAACATAACTCGAGTCGAAGAAAAACCACGTCTTCTTCGCAACAAGTTTGCCGCGCGCCAGATCCATCGCCGCCATGCCATAAGCGCCATCCGACACGCCGCCATCAAATGTCGTGGTGCCGCGCAAATTGATCGCGTTCTTCTCACCCGTATCCAGCGTTCCCTGAATCGCCGTCGTCCCCGGTATCTTCGTCCAGTCCCACACGCCAAAGATGTCCTTGTACTCATCGCCGGTGAGATAGAGATAATTTGTGCCGTCGGACAAATGCACCGACTTCCTGCCCTCCGAGTTGACCAGCTCGCTGTTCAACATGCGAGTCGACATCATTCTCACCGATGTGTAGTAGCCCGCGCGGCGATGCGTCATGAAATCTGAACACCAGAACATTTTGTTGCCGACAAACTCCGCTGCTCCGGGCTTGCCAAGCAACCGCGCCGCAAAGCTCTGCAACTCCTTCTGCCGCGGCGTGGGCTCTGCGGCCAAGAGCGACATCACATTGCCCAGGCTGTATGCAGGCCCAACCGGAGTCACGGGCCCCGCCGTCTTGTCCGCCGGTACCACAACTTTCCCCGGCCGCGTAATCTCGCGTCCCACGGCGCTGTAGTCGAACACATTGCCGCGGATCATCCACTGCTCGCCGTCCAGCAGATACGCACTGAAAAGAGCCATGCGGTCTGCGGGAATCTGGAAGCGCGTTCCCCATGAGAACGAGACGAACCGGCCCACGTCGTTGGCAAAGTCCAACCCGTAGCCGCCGTTGTAAAGTTGCACACGGTGTTGATGGAATGAGTAGTCCTGCTCAATGCCCTCTTCGGGTTGGGGCATGATCTTGATCTCTTGATACATGCGCTCAAAGCCCTCGGCAACGGAAGCGGGATCGTTCTCTAGGCAGCCGCGCACAATCTCGATGCCCACGCCCCAGGTAAGATTCGCGCCCGTCCATTTGTGCCAGTCGCTGCGCTTCATGATGGCGACGATCTTTGCGCGCGCGTCATCGGGAAGCTGTGGCCCGAGCAGGCTGCCGATTTCGCCGGCCAGCTCCGGCACGCCGATCTCATTCCACCACCAGTTGGGATTGCGGTAATCGTGATCGGTCCACCACTTCAGCGCCAACAGAATTTTCCCTTCAAGCGCTTCATCCGGATGGCCGCCGTTGCGCGCGAGCCGCGCCGACTTCGCCATCACCAGCATGCGATTGAGATGATCGGCATTGACCCAGACAGAGCGAGCCGCATCTGTGTAGTTGATATCGGACCAACTGCCGTCGGTCTGAAGGGCAGCGGCGTATTTCCGGCTGGCTGCATTCACCTGCTCAATGGCAGAATCGCCAACGGGAAGCACAGCGTGCACAAATCGATCGCGCACGACTGCAAGGTCTGTACCTTGCGAGGCAGCGGCAGTGGCCTCCTGGCCTGTTGTGGGATTTGCCGGCTGAGAAGCAGATAAGATGACGGGTGCGCAAAGCAGCGCGAGAACGAGCGACAACAACTTGGTCATTGAACACTCCAGGTGTGTACGGTATGAATGCGGTTGAATCTTCGCAGTCAGAGACATGTTTCTCACCAGTGCTTGTGCTCCGACAGCGTATCCATCTCGGAGCCGGCGAGCAGAAAAGCTCCCACGCCAAAGTTATAGCTTGAGCTCGGCTTGTATTCCGCCGGTGCTTCGCCAATGGGTTGAATGCTGCCAAGGCGGCCATCCTGATAAATATGCGCAAGCATGCCGGTCCAGGCCTTTTGCACTACCGGCAGGTAGGTTTCCGCATCAAGCATGCGATGATTGATGCCCCACGCTATGGCGTAAGTGAAAAACGCCGAACCCGAAACTTCGGGAAGCGGATAGCTCCCGGCATCGAGCAAGCCTGGGCGCCACAGGCCATCGCCACCCTGAATCGATGCCACTTCGGCCGCCATCTCTCGCAACAAGGCGATGTAGTGCGGACGCAACGGATCGTCCGACGGCAAGGTTGCAAGAACGCGAACGATTCCCGCCATGACCCAGCCGTTGCCGCGCGACCAGAACACCTTCTCGCCGTTCTTTTCCCTCTTGTTGAGGTAGTTCACATCGCGCGAGAACAAATGTTTCTGCCTGTCGTAGAGGACCTTCTCGGTCTTTCCCCATTCCCTGTCAATGTAGGCATTGTAAGTATCGTCTCCAGTAATATCCGATAGTTGCACACCCGCAGCCGGCGCCATAAACAGCGCATCGCACCACCACCAGGCCGGCTTCTCCGGATCGTTCAGCAATGCTACGGCATCATCAAACTGCCTCCGCGAGGGCGCGATCTGTTCCTCTTTGTGCGAGGACCGATAGACCTCAATGAAAGCCTGCGCGATTGCGAAATCGTTGGCCGGGTATGTTGTGCGTTCCAACTTCCATCCGAAGTGCTCGCCCACCGAAGCAACATACTGACTGTAGCGCGGATCGCGCAGGGTACGCGACGCCGCCATCAATCCAATATCAAGCGCTCCAAAGTCCCACGCGCGGCTCGGCGGCTGTGCCTGAACGCGTTGCAACTCCCAGTCGGCAACCTTGCGCATGACGGCGCGAATCGGCTTCGAGTGCAGCGCGGGAGAGAGATCGGTAGCGAGCGGCCCTGGATCGCCAGGCTGGTCTCCCGGCGAAGGCGCAGGCGCATTCTTCGTTGTCTGCTGGGCAATACATGCGGTGTTCGATGTTCCCAAGAGCACAGCGATCAAAATTCCCAGGAAAATCGCGGCCGAGCCCGCAGCCCACAGAGTCTTGCACAGCCAACGCATTCTAATCTCCCTTTATCAAATCCGTCGCTAAGCTATTGTTCCCCGCCGGCATCTTACCTCTGCCCACGACAGGTCCGTACCCATCATACGATCTCGATCTTCATATGATTTCAATCTTCCAGGTGCCGCCGCTGGTTGGCTCAACTGAAGTGAGCAGCACGCGGTAGAGATTCTCTCCCCAAATGCGCCGCAGATCCGCGTCCTTCAGTTCAATCTTTTCGAAGGTGGCCGCGGCCAGCAACGGATCGAACTTGAGTGATACGTTTCGGCCCGACTTGTCCACTAGGCTCAGCACGACCGTCCCCTGCGCTCCCTGCGACGGAATGCGTGGCGTCATGAATGTGAGTGCGACTGGCACCCTGGCTTGCAGTTTGAAGTCTTCAGTGAGCCGGATGCGGCCCTCATTCCGATCAAGCATTATTGACCGATTCCATTGCGCGATGGATGCCTCGTCCGGATAGGCCGTGGCAAGATTCATGGTGAGCCCGGCGTGCGCATCGTCGCTTTCATAATTCACATCGCTGGCGCGGAACCAGGGGCTCGATCCGGACTGCATCACGCCACCGACCGTTGGCAGGTTGTGGTATGCAGACTGCATCGTCCAGATGGTGTAACGGTCAGGGCTGAATGTTTTCGCGGAGTAGGCTTCAGGTCCAACGTCGATGAAGACCGGTTTGCCATCGTGAAAGATAATGAAGCTGCCAGAGTCGTTATGCCCGTGGCTACGCTGATTCTCCGTCGCCTGAACGGCCAGATAAAAGCCATCGCTCGTTCCCGTCTTCGCTCTTGCCGTCATCAGGTGCAGAGCCGGATACCACGAGTCGCGTTCCAGAGCGTCCAATTTCGGCGTAGTCCGCGCTTTGGCGGCGCTCAGGATGTCCGGAACGAGCCTCGACAGATACATATCGATGTAGCGCGCGTCCTGCAGCCTGGGTGCGTTGAGTGCAGGTGCGGTGGCCGGCATGTGGAAGGCGCCAAACTCCTCGAGCGCTTTGTCGCCCACGCCCACGCCGATGCGATAGATAAGTTCCGCGGGCGGCCCATCCTGACCGTGCGCGTCGGCATAGTTCACGTAGTAGTCGCCAGCGATGTGCACGTCGGCGATGAAATGCTCCATCTTCCTGACGAACGGATGCGAGAGTACCTTCGCCGCGCCACCCGTTGCCGACTCCATCGTGGAGCAGCATTCAAAGAAGGTGCAGGCCGACATCACAAAGTAGCCAGGTCCCTCCTCACAACCGCCGTCGGGGGAGTATTGCTCCAGATAGCGATCGACACTTTTCAGGATCTTCGAGATCGCCTTGATACGCCGTGCCGGATCAGGTTCCAGCAGCAGGTTCGTCGTTATCAAGTTCGAGTTGATCCACGGATTCCAGTTGTTCAGCCGGTTACCCGACCCCGCATTTCCCTTCCACATCCACCAGAAATCGTCGCGCAGGAAGGCAGGATCGAGCACGCGACGCTTCGCCTCAAAGCGAATCCGTTTCGTAAGCAGCGGAGACACCTGGTCAAGGCGCGCACCCAATAGATAGTCGATCAACGAAAGCGTCCCCGCCGTTTGCGCAGCGAATAAATCCACCACCGGCTCTGCGGCATCGGGCAAGTCGACGCCGGCCTTTTGCATGGCAAGGTGAGCGGGAAATCCCCAGAAGGTCTCTTCGCAGGTGATCCACACGCCGTTCGCAACCTCATCCATAAAGCGGCCCTTGCCCTCGATGCACTCGCCCAGCACAAGATCGTTGAGCCGGTCGCGCCGCCGCTTGTAGATCGTAGCGTGGTCCGTGCGGTCGCCAGTGCGCTTGAACTCAAGCATCACTGCGGCCGTAAGCGTCTCCCACGGAGTGCCTAGTACCGCTTCAGCGCGCTTCACGAGCAAGTCCGCCAGGTCCCGCGGAACGCCCTGCCATGCCTCACGTTCGTCCACTTTGGGATATGGATGCCACGCCGACGCGGACGCCAACGACTTCGATAGCAACTCCGGCGTGAAGGTGGAACTAAGCAGATTTTTCGGCGGACCTTCAAGGCCCTGCATCCCTGCGCGCGGCGCCGCGCCCCGCTGCTGCGCCGCAAACGCCAACGGCAAATGAGCCTTACTCAGAAGCGCCACCGCGCCCGCAATCAGTTCCCTGCGATTAATCGATGTCATAAATATCTCTCCGCATTCGCACCGGTTTTATGTGCACTGAAACCATACCAAAACAGGTCAGTCCCGACGATTCGCCGCTTCTACCCGAACGCCTGAACTTCCGTCACTTGCCGAGTGTGCGTCTATCTCGATAAAGTGACATCCACGAGGCATCTTTCGGGCGGCGCCGTCTCTGGGCGTGCCGCGCACTGCGTAAATACCTCTTCCCTAAAGGATTCTGCATGTCTTCCTTGCCCGTTACCCCCGTCGCCAACCAGGATATCGACTCAACGCTGCGCGAAAACCGTGTGTTTCCGCCGCCGCCCGCGTTCAGCGCCAAGGCGTACATCCAAAGCCTGGAGCAGTATGAATCTCTCTACAAGGAATCAATCCAGGACCCCGAAAAATTCTGGGCCGGGGTGGCCGGCGATCTGCACTGGTTCAAGACCTGGGACAAAGTGCTCGACTGGGATCTCCCCTGGGCCAAGTGGTTCGTCGGAGGCAAGATCAATCTCAGCTACAACTGTGTGGACCGTCACGCCCTCGGCGCGCATGCTCAGAAGACCGCGCTCATCTGGGAGGGCGAACCCGGCGAAGTGCGCCGCCTCACCTACGCCGATCTGCACGCCGAAGTTCAGAAATTCGCCAACGCCCTCAAGTCGCTCGGAATCAAAAAAGGCGACCGCGTCGCCATCTATATGGGCATGACTCCGGAGCTGGCCATTGCCCTGCTCGCCTGCGCGCGCATCGGCGCTGTCCACTCCGTCATCTTCGGCGGATTCGCCGCCAACGCCATCGCCGACCGCGTCAATGACTCCTCCTGCGTCGCTATCCTCACCCAGGACTCCAGCTACCGCCGCGGCAACGAGATCCAGCTCAAGCGCACCGTCGACGAAGCCATGGCCGCCTGCCACACCGTCAAGCACGTGGTGGTCTATCGCCGCTCCGGCTCGCCCGTCAACATGGTCCCAGGCCGCGACCACTGGTGGCACGACCTTGTAGCCGCAGCCGCCCCTGACTGCCCCGCCGAGCACCTTGACTCCGAAGACCCGCTCTACATCCTCTACACCTCCGGCACCACCGGCAAGCCCAAAGGACTGGTCCACACCACCGGCGGCTACGCCGTGCAGACCTACATCACTACCAAATACGTCTTCGATCTGCGCGACGAGGACGTCTTCTGGTGTACGGCCGACATCGGCTGGGTCACCGGCCACTCCTATGTCGTCTACGGCCCGCTGCAGAACGGCGCCACCGTGCTCATCTACGAAGGCGCTCCGAACTGGCCCGACTTCTCGAGATTTTGGAAAATAATTGACGACCACAGGATCAGCATCTTCTACACCGCTCCCACGGCGATTCGAGCGTTCATCAAGTGGGGCGACCAGCACGTGGAAAAGTTCAAGCTCGACTCGCTCCGCCTGCTCGGCACCGTCGGCGAGCCCATCAACCCCGAAGCATGGATGTGGTATCGCGAGAAGATCGGCCACAACCGCTGCCCAATCGTCGACACCTGGTGGCAAACCGAAACCGGCGCCATCCTCATCGCGCCCATCCCCGGCGCCGTGCCCACCAAGCCCGGCTCGGCCACGCGGCCCTTCTTCGGCATTCAACCCGAAGTGGTCACCAAAGAGGGCGAGCCTGTGCCTGCCGGCCACGGCGGCCTGCTTGTAGTTCGCAGGCCCTGGCCCTCCATGGCCCGCACCGTCTACGGAGACCCCGAGCGCTACCAGAAGACCTATTGGGACGACGTTCCCGGCAGCTACTTTACCGGCGACGGTGCCCGCATGGACGCCGACGGCTACTTCTGGCTCATGGGCCGCGTCGACGACGTGATCAACGTAAGCGGCCACCGCCTGGGCACCATGGAAGTCGAATCGGCGCTAGTGGCGCATCCCAAAGTTGCTGAAGCCGCCGTCGTCGGCCGTCCCGACGAGCTCAAGGGCCAGGCCATCGCCGCCTTCGTCTCCCTCGAAAGCGGCAACGTGCCCTCGGAAGAATTGAAAGACGAGTTGCGCAAGTGGGTCTCGAAGGAGATCGGCTCCCTCGCTCGCCCGGACGATATAAGGTTCACCGAATCCCTGCCCAAAACCCGCAGCGGCAAAATCATGCGCCGCCTGTTAAGAGAGCTAGCCACCCACGGCGAAATCAAGGGCGACACCACAACGCTTGAAGACTTCACCGTAATCGCCAAACTGCGCGAGGCAGAAGAAGGATAAACAGACTTCAGAAAACCTTGATGGAACCAAGGGCGGGTGGTCCACCTTTCCTCTTTTAGCCCTCTTTCCCTACCACAATACTGCGGGTGCCCCATCCTTCGTGCACTTTGCGAAGGGTGGGGCACCTGTGATCTTTCAAGAGGTTGTCCATTCGATCTGGACCGGAGAAGCCTCAATCGCACCAGTTTCTGAACCAGCTTTTTAGAACCGGTACACCACCCCGATTTCACCGCGCGCATTCCAGTGCAGGTGCGGCGAGTACGCCAGAGTCGACGTGTTGTTGCTGAGCGAAAACGAAGCGCCAACCCTGTCGCCGGAGGCGCGCAGAGCCCAGTGCTGGCTCATGTTATATACAAGGCCTCCGCCAAAACCGCCTGCAAAGGAGATGTTGGGAGTCATGCCTTCGCCGCCGGTGTGTTCCACACCCAGCAAACCATGAATAATGCCATCGAAGTTCCCATAGAGATTGGCGCGAAACTCCGGGCCTACCAGCGCGGAATATACCGACGGGTTGCCGGGGTTGCCGCCGTTGCCGCTGCCGGTCGGGGTTTTGTAGTAGGCCCCGAGACCGGTAATGCCGAAGTGCCGTCCCCAATCGCGGGTAACGCCGAACCTGCCGCCTATCAATCCGTAGCGCGACTGGTTTACCTGGTTGAGGCTGGTGTAGCCGGCGCCGGCAAACAGCTCGTACTTGTAGGTGGGCACGCCCTGCTGGGCGGGGGGACGTTCTGGGGCAACCTGGCCTGCGGCCGCCAGGGGCATAAGAGCGGCCGGAATCATGGCCAAAATCGAAAGCAGGAACTTACTCTTCAACTTGAAACACTCCTCAACTATGCTGTGGCATTTCTGCCCCTCCAGGGTCAGGCCCTGAAGCAGATGCGGTTACTGTAAATCGGTACCTTCATAGACTATCCTCTCCACCCCGGTTCCATGAAGTCCCGCCTGCCCGGGCAAGCCCAGCTCAGGTCTTAATCTGGTCCAGCCCAGCGCTGGCCGCACTCATCGCTTCTGGACCGGAACCGGCCCGGAGAGACGGATCGCCTTGTCCAAAGTGTCTGTAACTGTGACGGCAATTCCGCCGGGAAGATAGCGGCCAATCACCTCGGGACGGGTCCAGTCCAGCGTCCATCCGTCCTCAATCGCTACCACGGTGTATTGGCCGGGGACCGCGTCGCGCATGGCGAAGCTGCCGTCGGAGTTGGACTGGTCGCGCCGCACCAGTTCAGGAAAGGCCGCAGCATCCCTGGGAACCAGCAGCACCAGGACGCCCGCTTTGCCTTTGCCTGCCTCGTTTGCAAAGCCTTCCACCCGCGTCCCGCCCGCGCTTACCTTCACCACCATCGTCAGCGCGCGGTCCTGCACCGCGACCAGGTTCCCGCTGTGCGTCCGGCCGCCCACGGCTATCGAAATCACCGGCGCCTGCAACCTCCCGATCTCTACCCGCAATTTCCATTTCCCCGAAGGAACCGCTGAAATACTGAACGAGCCACGGTTGAATTCAGACACCATTGGCTTCAGGCCTTGCGAGCTGTCGGCTGGCTCCAGGGTCACCACTGCCTCGCCCGTGAGTGGCCCACCCGTCGCGGTCTGCAGCGTTCCGCTCACGGCCACGGCGGGGATGCCTGCGCCGGGTTCCACCTGCTGGCTGGTGTTGGCGTCCAACTCAACCACGCGCGGCGGATCGCCCTGCGTAATCTCGTACTGGCCCGGTGCCATGCCGGTGAACTCCGCACGCCCGTTAGTGATCGCGTCCATGAAGTCAGCGTTCCGTGAGGATAGCGGTGTGCCGAAGATGGTTTGCTTCAATTCCGGAACGGCGGCCGATCCATCCTGCTTACGCGGCGCCTCCACCACCAGGCGCAGCGCGGGAACCGCATGCAGGCTCACGTCCGCCTCCGCGCGACTGCCCCCGGTAAGCGCGATCGGCGACGCTGAAGCCTCGTCCGTCGTCGAATCGAAAAAAGTAATCGGGTAGGCCACATCGAGCGCCCGATTTCCCTCGGCCTGCCGCGAGCCGCCGCCCGCACGGTGCATTGCGTACCAAGGCTCTGCCTTCACGGCCAGCAGGTACTCCCCCACGCCTAGATTGCTGAACTCGTAAGCGCCGGTGTCGTCGGTGACGGTTGAATCTACCTGCGCAATCTTTGCTTCAGGCTCGTGACCTTGCGGCTTCTTGAAGAGCATCACCTGCGCGCCTTCCAACGGGTCGCCCCCATCGGCCGTCACCACCCCGCGCAGCACGGCACCGGGCGTCAGCCGGAAAACAAGGCTGCTCGTATTCTGGCCTTCGCCGGTCACAATCGCCGAACTGAACTGCTCGTGCTCGTCGTAGTAAGCGCTCGAATAGCCGCGCTTGGACGCCGACAACTGGTACATGCCCGCGGCCAGCCCCGGGATGTCAAAGCGCCCATCGTTGCCGGACTGCGCGGAGGCGATGCGACGGCTGTCCTCTTCAGCCAGCACAGCCACGGTCGCGCCCCGCACCGGTTGGCCTGTCACCGCATTTACCACCGTGCCAGCGATGCCGTAAACGGCCGCAGTTACCCCGCTCGTGTGTGCCGATGAACCGGTTTGCGCTGGCGCAACGCATGCCATGGCAAGAACGATGGCACAGACTGCCTTGAAATGGCGCGGCTTTAGCCCTCGAGGGAAGGTCTTTGCGATCATTTGCATTCCCTCGGCGGCTAAAGCCGCGATCCAATTTGAACGCTTTGTGACGTGGCTAAAGCCGCGCCCTTTCAAGATACTGGTTTGCCTTACATCGCAAGCACGCATCATTGTCCCACCGCTTCAACCACCAGGCTGCCGGTCGTTCCAGGAGACAACGTGATCGCCTGCCCAGGGTTCTTGAGCGCCGCAAGCGCCTCGCGGTTCCGGTATGCAAGCTGCGCCGCACCAGCTAAGGTGTACACGTGATAGCTGCCGGGCGTCAGGCCATTCAGCGTAATGTTTCCGCCTGTCGAAGGCCGCAGAGTCACTGGCTCCACATCCGCAGTCGAGTCGAAATCCGGGACCACGTATACGGTAAAGAACGGCTCTTCGCCGGCGGTAATCGACGCCAATGTCTCCGGCAGGCTGAGTTGCAACGCGGCGCAGTCGTCGCGCAGTGTAAGATCCATGGGCGCCGTTGAGCCGGAAAGCCCGATGCGCACCGGCTCGCGCGCCAGCGAGGCGCCGCCCGCTGTGAACGAGGCCTCGCAAAGCCCGCGCACCGATACATGCGTGTGCACCCAGTAGGTGCCGGGAACGGTGTAGCTTGCCGTGAGCGGGCCCGCCACAGGGCCATTCGCATAGCCGCTCACCATGATGTCATCAATCCATCCCCCGGCTTTACTCACCATTACCGTGACGATTTCGTTCTGGTTTATCGTCGACTGCGCGGCATTGTGCACAACGGTGACCTGGACCGGACTGGGGTGCGGCGCCGACAGCGGAATGCGCAGCCTAGGAACCGCATGGCCGGCAACTGCAAAATCCGCCGTCCCGGCCAGCACATCGGATTCCTGGCTCGTGCCGGTGGAGACGTTAACCCTGAGATTCGTCACTTGCACGCGTGGAACCGTCGACACCAGCATCGAGTAGGTTCCATCAGGCAGCAAGGCCTGAATGGTGTGCGTGTCCACGTCGTATTGCGTCTGGTAAGGAACCTGGTGGCCCGCGCTGTCCATCACCACTGCTGAAAGGTCCACTCCCACGCGACCCGCAGCACTGCCTTGCGGAAACACCGCCACTGCGGTAACTGACTGAAAGGGCTCCAGCGTCAGCGACAAATTCGCAGTTGTCTCTCCGCCGTTTGCCACTCGAATTCTTGCTGCTCCTGAAGGCTCACGCGCGTCGGGATAGTAAACACTCGCATAGCCCCATCGCTGACCGGCCCCGCCTGGCATCCCGTCCAGATCACTGTCCATAGTCGGTTCGCTGAAGATGGCATACTCTCCATCCGCAAGGCCGCCAAAGCGAAACGTTCCATCGCTGCGAGTCTTTGTTCCGCCTGCCACCTGCCAAATCGTGCGACCATCCATAATCGCTCGCCGCGCCAGCGTTATCGTGGTGCCCTCAGCCGTGTCGCCCGTTGAGAGTTCCACCTGCCCGCGAATCGTGCCGGTGGGCGCCAGCGTGAACACCACGTCCGGCATCTCCGCGGCTACCATCACGTTGTGTGTGGGACCGATCTGGTCCCCTTGAGCCGCCGCTGCCCCACCGTTGGAGAGATCGCGAAAGCCGGGCTTGCGCACCCCAACGGACTGCGGCCCTACTGGAATGTTGGGAATCTCGAAACGGCCCTCGCCGTCGGTCAGCGCGCCGGTATTGGCGTCGCCCTCAATCCGCACCAGCGCTCGCGGCAGCCCTTCGCCTGTCGCTGCACTGCGGACCACCCCGTGCAGCGTCGTCAGCGTGCGATCCAGTGTCGAAGGCTGCGTGGGCTGCGCCTGGTCGTGAACTGGGTCTTTTAGTTGCTGTTGTGCCGGCGCCGAAATTGAAAGAAACATTGACAGCATCCCCAGCGCAAAACCAGTTCCGGCCATGCTCCGGAAAGTGATTTCCCGCAAGCGTCGGCGGTTTTCGGCGGAACGAGTCGCTGTTTTGAAAGGGCGCGGCTTTAGCCGCACTGCTAAATGGCGAGAAGAATATTTGGGCTTTAGCCCCTGAGGGAGTCTACTCTCAATAATTTGCAATTCCTCGGCGGCCAAAGCCTTGCTCCATTCTGAGCGTGCTTCGGCACGGCTAAAGCCGTGCTCTTTCAAAGTGGGGGTCCCCAGCGACAAATCTTCATCGCTGGGGTGGAAAGCGAGGCCATTCCACCAAGCCCGTTCAAAATTTTCGAGAAAGTCCACTCACCATTGTGACGGTTCGCGGTGCGGATAGGAAAGCAGCCAGCGCTACTTCTTCAACTTCAGCAGCGCATCGCGATCCACTATTTCGCCGTCCACAATCAGCATGGAAATCCGGCGCGCGTTCCATACGCTCACGGTGGGGTCGCCATCGACGACCAGGATATCTGCACGGCGGCCGGGCGCCACCAGCCCCAGTTCGTTCCAGCCGAACTGGAGGGCGTAATTATTTGTAGCAGCAGCCAGCGCTTCGCGCGGAGAAAGCCCGAGGCGCACCAGCAGTTCAAGCTCCGTGTGCAGCGAGATGCCGGGCATCGTGCCATCTACTGGCGCGCCTGAGGCCGCAAGGTAATGGGGATAGGCGGCAAAGATGGTCTCGTTGATGAGCCACATGCGCATGGCTTCCTGCTGAGCCTTCTTGCGCTGGCTTTCCTCCATCCAGCGCTGTGCTGCGGCGGGCAGGTGGCGGGTCCAGGGGGCGAGCGGGTAAGTCAACTCGCCGGTGGCGTAGTTCGAAGGATTGAACATGCGCGCCGGGTCGAGAATTGCCGCGACCGGCTCTTTCCACAGGTTGCGATGGTCGGGCAGTTCTACGTAATTCAGGCTGAAGGTGGGCATCAGCGCGGCATGGTGCGCAGCCAGAATGTGGGCGTAGCCACGCAGGTGCGGATCGGTAGGCGGCAGGCGTTCGGAGTAGTCATATGCCGTGTTTGCCGACGATCCCTCGGGGTCGTCGACCAGCGGCCGTTGCAGCTCATCGGGAACCACGCCGAGATCGTAGCGGTTCATGTGCACCAGCGCATCCACGCCGGCCTCAACGCCAACCAAGTATGGAGTGGAAACGAACTCCCCGTACGTGATGAGCCCCAGCTGGTGGGCATGCGTAATGATCCACTGAGTATTGGCTGCGGTAATGTTGTGGCCCAGCAGGACGACGCGCGTCCCGAGTTTGGCAGTGTCACTCAGTTGCCGGCCGCTGTCTTCGAGATTGAGTTCGATGCGGTGGGAGCCCTCTTTCAGTTTGCCGAACCACTCGGGCTGCCTGGCCAGCAGACTCCAGTTGTCGGTCGAGCCCACGGAGTCAATCAAGTAAAGATGCGGACGCGGGTTGGCTGAGTAATCGACGAGACCGTGTTCATGGTCGCTGCGGGCCACTACGGTGGTGACGCCCAGATAGAGATTGGCATTTGCCTGGCCCTGGGAGTTCATCCCGGTGTAGCCATCCACCAAGCCGGGGATGATGAACTTTCCAGTGCAGTCGATAGCCCGGGCGCCCTTGGGAATCGCGACCTCTCCCGAAGCGCCGACATCGATGATGCGGCCATCGCGAATGATAACGACGGCATTCTGCAGGTCGCGCGCCGAGTGGCCCCAGTCCGTGACATCGACCAGTGTTCCGCCCGTCAAAACCAGGGGAACGGAAGCTGTGGTGCTGGGAGGGAGCTGAGGCGCCGACTTCGGCCAGGCCACCGCGGCAGCCAATGCCAAACCCATCCAAAGCGCACAGTGACGGTACAGTTGCATACGAAAGATGGCCTGTTTTGGATTGTCGCACAGCGATTTGGGAGAGGCCGTGAGACAGCCCTCCGCTCCAGGGCAATCGCATGAATCCAAGTTGTTGACCGGACTGGCCCCGATACCTATCGCGCCGGAGGCGCAATGGTGGTTAGCCCCGCCCCTCAGCATGGGGAAAAAAGGCCGGCTCCGATTACCATCGCGCCGGAGGCGCAACGGTAATTAGCCCCGCGCTTCAGCGTGGGGAAAAAGGCCAGCAATAGCCAGTAAGTCCCGTAGGGACGCCGCAAAACGGCGAATCCGTCATCAAGATAGCGCTCATCCGATTGCCCTGACTCCGCTCCAAAAACATCGGCTGTAAGCTGATCCAGGAGCATTCAACTGGCCACGAGTGTCGGGCGCCGCCGTCCTGCAAGCAGAGGCAGCACCTGGGCCAGCGCCGCGTCCACGCTCAACCCGTACTTGGCACGCAGATCGTCCACTTTGCCGTGCTCGATGAATTGATCGGGCCAGCCTATGCGGACCACGGGAACTGTGCTGCCCATTTCTTCCAATGCCTCAACGACAGCCGATCCAAAGCCGCCCATCTTCACGTGATCTTCAAACGTGACGAATGCAGCCACGCGGCGGGAAAACTGTTCGAGCATCTCGCGATCGATAGGCTTGATAAACCGCGGATTGACGACAGCTGCAGAGTAGCCTTCGCGCTCCAGCCGGCCGGCCAGGTCGCGCGCCATCGCGGTCATTGGTCCCAGACCGAGTACGGCGACGTCGGAGCCGTCCTGAAGTATCTCGGCCTTGCCAATCGGAAGCACCTGCGGCTCGGCCTTGCGAGCCACGCCGACCACTATGCCGCGCGGATAGCGAATCGCGCTGGGGCCGGGAATCTCGAGGGCCGTCTTCATCATGTCGGCCAGCTCGTCCTCGTCCTTGGGAGACATCAGCACCATCTCCGGAATGGAGCGCAAGTAGCCAATGTCGAACAGCCCGTGATGCGTTGGGCCGTCGTCGCCGGAAAGCCCGGCGCGATCCATGCAGAACAGGACCGGCAGCTTTTGCAGGCAAACGTCGTGGACAATCGGATCGAAGGCGCGCTGCAGAAAAGTGGAATATATGGCGCACACCGGTCGGAAACCGCGTGTCGCCATGCCTGCGGCAAACACCACCGCATGCTCCTCTGCAATGCCTACGTCGAAGTAGCGCGTAGGGTGGTGAGGCCGGAAGAGATCGAGGCCTGTGCCGTTGGGCATGGCCGCCGTGATGGCCACAATGCGTTCGTCGTTTGTGGCCAGATCGGCGAGTGTGTTGGCGAAAACCTCGGAGTATGTAGGCAGGCCGGCAGGCTTGGTGAGGCCGGTTTCGGGATCGTAAGGCCCCAGCCCGTGAAACTTTTTCTGGCCGTCGAGAGCGGGTTGGAAGCCGCGGCCCTTCTGCGTCAGCACGTGCAGCAGCACCGGATGATCGGCGGCCTTGAGGAACTTGAAGGTCTCGATCAGCAGCGGTAGATTGTGCCCGTCGATGGGCCCAAAGTACTCCATGCCGAACTCTTCGAACATGATCGAGGGCCAGAGAATGCTTTTGGCAGCCTCTTCGGCGCGGCGCACAACTTTAATAGCGGTTTTGCCGCCGAAGCGCTCAATGAGGCGCGAGGCCGTTTTGTGCAGATGCTGGTAGTGCTCGTTGGTCACGATCCTGTGGAAGTAGCGAGCGATGGCACCCACGTTGCGGTCAATGGACCACTCGTTGTCGTTGAGCACCACGATCAGGCGCTTGGTCTGCTCGGCGATGTTGTTCATCGCCTCGAAAGTAATGCCGTTGGTAAATGCGGCGTCACCAGCCACGGCGATCACGTGCTCTGTGCCGCCAGCCAGATCGCGGGCCACGGCCATGCCTAGGGCTGAGGAAAGCGCGGTGCCGGCATGTCCCGCGCCGAAGCAATCGTGTTCGCTCTCGGTGCGGAGCATGAAGCCGTTCAGCCCGCCCGGCTGGCGAATGGTGGCAAAGCGGTCGCGGCGGCCGGTGAGAATCTTGTGGACGTAAGCCTGGTGGCTCACATCGAACATGATCTTGTCTTCGGGGGTGCTAAATACCGCGTGCAGTGCCAGCGTCAGCTCCACCACGCCCAGGTTGGGGCCCAGGTGGCCGCCGGTCTTTGACAGCGTCTGAATCAGGAATTCGCGGATCTCCTCCGCCAGTTCGGCCATCTGCGCTTCGTTCAGGCGCTTCAAGTCTGCGGGGGATTGTGTTGATTCCAGAAGTGTTCCCATGTACTTCCTTCTCCCTGGACAACGCCGGACATCCAGGGGGAAAGGCCCTCTGCGGCGGAAAAGAGCCCCTCGGACTGGCGTTCTTCAAACTGGTTTTGCCAACCTATAGTATACCTTCGCCTTCTATTGGGCCGGTCGTTGTTTAGACGGACGGCCAGGGCAATCGCATGAATCCATTTTGTTAACCTGGCTGATTACGATTTCTATCGCGCCGGAGGCGCAGCGGTCTTTAGCCCCGCGCTTTAGCGTGGGGAATGCGGTCAACAATAGCCATTCAGCCCCGTAGGGGCCATGCAAACCACGATTGTCGCTCCGTCTTTTTTGTTCATGCGATTGCCCTGGACGGCCGGCTGGGGGACAATCGTGTCAAAGAGATGTACACGAAATACAACGTGCCCAATGGGTTTGCCGGGCAATTTCTGCGAAAATAAGTGTGTACGCCATAAGATTCCGGCCATTTTCTGTGTTCGGGCGCCGGATCAGGATCGATTCAGCGTTAGCACGAGTGGACAGAACCACTTCCGTCTGAAACTAATTCCCGTTTTTCGCGTCGAAATTAGAGTTCTTGCGATTGCCTTGATTCCGAAGAAGGAGATTCCTATGGAAATGCCACGTCTCGGAACATTGGAGATGTCCTCGAAGAAAAGACAAATCATGGCCCAACGCGGCTCATGGCTGGCTGCGGCGGCGGGCATGGCTCTCGCATTGAGCCTGGCAGTCGGGTGTAAGAATCAACAGCCCGCTGAACAGCCGGCGACGCGCAGCGATCAGCAGATTTCCAGCGATATTCAGGCAAAGATCCAGGCTGAGTCAGCGCTGGGAGGCCAGAACATCGAGGTAAGCGTGGCGAACGGTGTGGCGACACTGAGCGGATCAGTCACCGACGACGCGTCTCGCGCGCTGGCGGGAAACGACAGCGGCACTGTCAACGGCGTGAGAACCGTGGTAAACAATCTGACCGTGCAGCCCGCACAACATGCTCAAGTGCCACCGGCACCGGCTCAAGCTCCGAGAGAAACGCAACATGAGCGCACATACCAGAAACAAGCCAGCGCGGTCCCTCCGCCGCAACCGATGACGCAACCTGTCCGGAGCGCGCCACCGGTTTCTGCAGCGCAGCAACAAGCGCCTGCGCCTGCACCACCTCAGCCGCCTCGTCCGGTGGTTCAGCAGCTTACGCTTGATGCGGGTACCGTTGTGCCGGTGACCTTGACTGAAGCGCTGGACAGCAAGACGGCGCAGCCGAATGACGTTTTTCACGCATCGCTTTCGAGCGATCTGATCTCGCAGGGCGTGGTCGTCATCCCGCGCGGAACACCGGTGCTGGGCCGTGTTGTGGATGTCAAAGAGGCAGCCCACTTCAAAGGCAACGCACTCCTTACAATTGAACTCACGCAACTTACCGCGCGTGGCCGGAAGATCACCCTGGTTACCGACACCTACAGCAAAACAGGCTCGGGGCGCGGTAAGAACACGATTGAAAAGTCGGGCGGCGGCGCGGCATTAGGTGCACTGATCGGCGCACTAGCTGGCGGTGGCAAGGGCGCAGCCATTGGAGCGGTGGCGGGCGGAGGAGCGGGTGCGGGTGTCAACGCTGTCACGCGCGGCGAGCAAGCACAGATTCCCTCGGAAACCCAGGTCGAGTTCCGGCTGCAATCGCCAATCACAGTGTCCGTGACGACTTCTCCTTCGGGACGTCAGCAGTACGACCCGAACAACGACCCGCAACTCCAGCATCGATAGCGCGCTTCGCAAAGCCGCCGGTACCGGCGGCTTTGCGGCATCTTCGGATTTGCGGCGTCGCCGTATTTTTTCCAGACGCCGCAAGTTCGCCACCCAACAGCGCATTGAGCCTGGACCAGGCCCAACATTTCTCCACAAGTCATCTGTTCCGCAACGAGCACGTAGCGCCTTCGTGTCTTCGAAAAAGGAAGAAACGGGCTATACTTGAGCCGCGGCCCGACTTGGCGGTGTGGGATGAGCAGAATCGTTTTTCTGCTGGTTTTGACGGTGGGCATTGCATCGCCTGCTTTGGCGGCAAAGCGCGTAAGCGTCGAGCAATTCGAGCAGTTGCTGGCCGCGGCCCACGGGCAATCCGATCACAAAGTTGCCGGGCAGATTGCCGATGTGGAATTGACAGAGCGGGCCAGTTCCGTCCGGCTGGCGCGGTGGGAAGCGGATTTCCCCGGACACCGCTGCCACGAGGCGCTAACCGAGTTGGCCGATGCCTCCGCCTTCCTCGATCTGCCCGCGGCTGATATGCCCGCCTATGCGACGCCGACCCTTGAAATGCAGAAAATAATGTTGGCGAAAGCAATCGACTATGTGAACAAGACGTTCTCCAGACTGCCGAATTTTTATGCCACTCGGAAGACCGAGCATTTTGAAGACACTCCGCCCAACCAGACACTCGAGCATCTCACCATGCCCGCAACCGGCCGGGGAACCCGCTCCGGCGGTATGCCGAGCGTCTCATCCGAAGTGTCCCAGTACGGACCGATGCACAGTTCGGGCAAGTCGAGCGAAACTGTCGGCTACCGCGATGGCTACGAGCTGAGGAATTCGCAAAAAGTCGATCGCAGCAAGCTGAGTCAGCCGGGGCAGTCGCTCACCACCGCAGGTGAGTTTGGCCCCATCCTCTCCGTAGTGCTTCAGGATTCCGGGCGCGGCAAGATAACCTGGGGGTTTTGGGAACAGGGTGACGGCGTTGTCGAAGCTGTCTTTCGCTATACCGTGCCGCAGGGCATAGGGAGCTACATGGTGGCGCTTCCGCACGGCAAACAGATTGAACAGATCTTTCCCGCCTACAATGGCGAGATTGCAGTCGATCCAGCGAGTGGAGACGTTCTCCGCATCACCGTGGTTGCAGACTTCGCGCCTCCCAACAAAAACGTGACGACCTCAATCCTCGTGGAATACGCCTCCACCTCGATCGGTGGAACTACTTATATTTGTCCCGTTAGAAGCGTAGCTCTTTCGAAAATGCCTGTTGACACCGGTGACGCCGGAAAGCAAACCGCGTCGTCGCCCGTGCAGACCCAGTTGAACGACGTTGCCTTTACCGACTACCACCTGTTCCGTTCCGAAGCACGCATTCTGACCGGAGACAGCGTCAGCAATCAAGAGACAACTGCATCGCCGAAATAGCGGATCCCGTCCTTCTGTCTATTCTTCGCGCAATGCGTCACTGGATTGACGCGCAGCGCCCGCACCAGCAGCCCTGTCGCCATCAGCAGCGCCATCGAGACTGCCAGTTGCGCCACAACAAAGATCTTCCGCGTCGGGATAACGAAGTATGACCGGATTTTCGCCGCAACCCAAAGGGACGGGAGCCAATTTCCCCGATTTCGTTGTCGCTCGTCGTTTCAGTAACTGGTTACAATGCACTCCTCGCTCCTGGAACTCGCGGAAATTGGCTCCCGTCGCCGCCGCATGAGTAGTGCTAACAGACCCTAGCTTCAAATGAGCCGATAATCGCTGTCCTAAACCGGCATTTTCTGTCCGGAATCGGACGGAGGGGGCAAGATCCAATCCGCCCCCTGCGATCTCTACGAAATGCCTCATACCAGCCCATCTCATCGCCCACACACCGGACCAACCTACCGTTGTACGATGAGCCCATAGAGCTTTTTGCGTTCGACGGAGGATTGGGAACGTGACTGGAAGATTGAGAGCGAGTCTTTGCGGAGTAGTGCTGGCCGGCACGATTGCGGTTGTGGCTCCCCACGCGGCTTCTGCGCAGTTGCCGGAGCCCGGTGCGCGCCCGGATGTACCCAACCCGCTCACCGACACCACGGTGAAGCCGGGCAAGGTGCTGCTCTTCGAACTGGAGGCGCACTTTGCCAAAGACGTAGCCGCGCGCGGCGGCGTAGCGTTCGCGGATTGGTTTGCCGGGGATGGTGTCGCGCTCGGCAACGCCGCGGCGCCGTTGATCGGCAATGTGGCCATCGCCAAGTCGGCCACCTGGTCGCCCAAGGACTACCAACTTACCTGGACCCCAACCGACGCCATGATGGGACCCTCCGGCGACATGGGATATACCTGGGGCCACTTTGAAGGCCACAGCAAAGACGCCAACGGCAACGCCGTGACCACCACCGGACGCTACATCACCATGTGGCGCAGGGAACCCGACGGAAAATGGAAGGTGGTTTTGGACGCGGGCTCGAACGAGCCGGCCGGAGCCGGCGACTGCTGCAAGCTCCCCAACGGCAATTGAGAGAAAACGCCACCAGTGGGTAACGAGTCCGATCAGGTGCCCTTAGTAACATGCAACCGAATCCATGGCCCGAATATCGAATTACTTGTGTGGCATCCTGTTTTCCACAGATTTGGCCTGTTTGGGTGAGTGTGAAATTTTGTTCATTCCTCGATACTTAGCTCGAGTGCGCACAACCTATGTCTGCGATGTCAGGCTCAAGAATTTTTGAGAGCCAGGAAGCTCTTCTGCATCCTGAGTTCAACATCTTCGATCGCAATCCGGACCCTGCTCTCGATGAGCTGACGGAGCTGGCAGCGGTTTTGTGCGGCGCAGACTATGGGTACATTGCATGGATGGACTTCAACCGGCTGTGGTTCAAAGCCCGGTTTGGGTTCAAAGGAGTGGAGCAGTCGCGCAACACCACGGCATGCCAGTGGATGCTGGATAAGGGTGAACCGCTGCTGATTGCAAATGCGGCAGAAGACCGGCGGTTTCTTCCCCAGGGGATTCCTCTGGTGGGTGCAAAGCCCTGCCTCTCCTACGCCGGAACGCCTCTGATCACCAGTGCCCAGCAGGTGGTGGGTTCGTTCGCGGTACTGGCTACAAAGCCTGATCAGTTCAAGCAGGAACACCTCACGCTCCTCGAGATTCTGGGCCGCCAGGCGGTCACGCGGCTTGAGCTTTACAGCCGCATCCGGTTGCAGGAGCAGGCGCAGCGGTCGCGGCAGCGAACGGAACGCGCGCTGGCTATCGAACGATGCTTTGTAGCCGCGACGCTGGATTCGATTCCCGCTTTGGTGGCGGTGCTCGACACGGCCGGTCGCCTGGTGCGGATGAATCAGCCCTGCGCGCAGTTGACCGGGCTGAGCCTCGCGGATACTGTGGGGCGGCCGTTTGTGGAGGAAGTCATTAAGCCAGAAGAACGCAACTGGGCGATGGGCAAGCTCCGCGACGCCGTGGCAGGACAGGAGTCTGGCCCGCACGAAACGGCCTGGCTCGTTGGCGGGGACGCTGCTTCGACACAAGGCAAGACACGGCTCGTGAGTTGGACGCTGCGGCCCCTGAAGGGACCGAACGGCGAAATTCAATATGTGATTGTCAGCGGCCAGGACGTGACAGATCAGCGGCAGATGGAGAAAGCTCTGCTGTCCAGCGAAACCCGCTACCGTGAGGTCGTCGAGAACTCGCTGGGCTTTGTCTTTACCTGCTCCATGGAAGGCCGGCTCACCTCGCTGAACGCATTTACAGCGGAGACACTGGGTTATCGCGCCGAGGCACTCACCGGACGGGCGGTTACGGAACTGACGGACGCGGCCGGGACCACAGCGTTTCAGGATTGTCTGCGGACTCTGCAAACTCAGGAGGAATGGCAGGGCGCTTTGCCGCTGCGCCGCAGCGACGGAGTCTACCGCCGCATCGCTGTCCGCAGTCGGCGCATGCAATTGCCCGGCGAGCGGCCGTTTGTGCTCAACCACGGCATGGACGTGACCGAGCAGCACAATGCCGAGGAAGCGCTGCACATGGCCACGCGGCAGCGCGAACTGATTCTGGAGTCGGTGGACGACGGCATTTACGGCATAGATCTCGACGGCAAGCTCACCTTCATTAATGAAGCCGGCGCAAAAGCACTGGGCTATACGCCCGAAGAGCTGACGGGCCGCGATGTGCACGACGTGATTCACCACAGCCACGCCGACGGCACGCCTTACTCGAAATCCACAAGCCCCATTCTGCAGGCGCTGCGCAGGTGCGAGTCCATCCGCATGCGCGACGAAGTCTTCTGGCGCCACGACGGCACCGCGATTCCCGTGGAGTACAGCGCCAACCCGCTGATGGACGCTGGACAGATCTCGGGCATGGTCGTCGCCTTCCAGGATGTTTCAGCTCGGCGGCGCCTTGAGAAGATGAAGGACGAATTCATCTCCACCGTAAGCCACGAATTGCGAACGCCGCTCACTTCGCTGCGCGCATCGCTCGGGCTGATCGCGTCGGGTTCGCTGGACAGGCGCCCGGAGAAGCAGCGCCAGATGATCGACATGGCCATCGGAAATAGCGACCGGCTCATTCGCCTGGTCAACGACATTCTGGATTTTGACAGCGTGGAGAAAGGTCGGCTGCCCCTGCACCGCCAGCCGATTGAAGCTATCGACATGTTGCGCCGTGCGGCAGACATTGCCCACGAAGCAGCCGCGCAGGCGCGCATCGCCATCCGCATTGAAGCCGCCCCGGCCACAGTCTTTGCCGATGTGGACCGCGTCCTGCAGGTGCTGAGCGAGCTGGTCGCCAACGCCATCAAGTTCTCCGGCCAGGACACGACCATCCGGCTAGCCGCGCAGCCTCGCACTGTGACCACCTCGACAGGCAGCCCCCTTGCCACTGGCGACATCTGTTTTGTCGTAGAAGACCAGGGACGCGGCATTGCTCCGGAAAAACTGGAGCGCATCTTCGAGCGCTTTCAGCAGGGCGATGCGTCGGATTCGCGCGCGCTGGGCGGCACTGGGCTCGGCCTGGCGCTGGTCCGCAGCATCGTGGAGCAGCACGGAGGACGCATCTGGGCCGAAAGCACACCCGGCCAGGGAAGCAGATTCCTCTTTACGCTGCCGGCAGCCTCGCCGGCCGAGCCGCGGTAGCAGGGATCGAATTCAACCGGTGCATCCCGCAGCAATCGCCTGTGCCGATAAATCGTCGATAACGCGACCCTTGCGCGGATTGGGTCGTGTGCAATCCGGTGACGACGCGGTCATTGAGCTGTGAGACAATGCCTTCGACGGCCTTCCCCATAAAGTGATCCCCGGGCCCGACCGGCAACCGGATAAGACGACACATGGCTTTATCTACACGCGCACTGAATCTTCTCTTCGGCCGGCCTTTGGCCACCAGCGAGGAGCGGGCCGAGCACATCGGTCCCATCGCCGGCATCCCCATCTTTGGCCTCGACGCCCTCAGTTCCGCTGCGTACGGGCCGGAGGCGGCGCTGACGCTGCTGATTCCGCTGGGCCTCGTGGGCGTCCACTATATCGTCCCGGTGAGCGCGGCCATCGTCGTGCTGCTCACCATCGTCTTCTTCAGCTACCGCCAGACGATCGAAGCCTATCCGCAAGGCGGCGGCTCCTACACCGTGGCCAGCCAGAACCTCGGCGAGGGCGCAGCGCTGCTGTCCGCCGCTGCGCTGATGATCGACTACATTCTCACTGCTGCCGTAGGCATCTCGGCCGGCGTTGGCGCGCTCATCTCCGCAGTGCCCAGCCTGCAACCGCACACAATGCAACTGTGCCTGGCCGTGCTGCTGATTCTCACCATCGTGAACATGCGCGGCGTACACGACACCGGCGTGGTGTTCATGATCCCCACATATCTGTTTACGGGAACACTGCTGATTGTCATCGCGGTAGGCGCATGGCATGTGCTCGGCAGCACAGGGCATCCGCAGCCTGTGACGCCGCTTCCCGCGATGCCCCCCGCGACCGCCGCCGTGAGCTGGTGGCTGCTGCTCAAAGTCTTCTCTTCCGGCTGCACGGCCATGACCGGCGTTGAGGCGGTCAGCAACGGTGTCATGGCTTTCCGCGACGACACGCGCAAAAACGCGAAGATCACGCTGACCATCATCATTGTTCTGCTGGCGGTGCTCCTGGCTGGTATCGCATCGCTTTGCCGCTCCTATCACATTGCCGCCACTACGCCGGACGCACCCGGCTACGAGAGCGTGCTCTCCATGCTTACGCGCGCGGTAATGGGCCATGGCTGGTTTTACTACCTCACCATCGGCTCCGTACTGCTGGTGCTGGCTCTCTCGGCCAACACCGCCTTCGCAGATTTTCCCCGCCTCACCCGCGCCATTGCCCTCGACAACTACATGCCCCACGTCTTTCTGCTGCGCGGTCGGCGTCTGCTCTACTCCTGGGGGATCTATGTTCTAGTCGCGCTGACGGCGCTGCTGCTCATCGTATTTCGCGGCGTCACTGACCGGCTCATTCCGCTCTACGCCATCGGCGCGTTCATGGCCTTCACGCTTTCGCAGGCCGGCATGGTCATGCATTGGAAGCGCAACCATGGACCGCGGCCGCGCATATTTGTAAACGGCCTGGGCGCCGTGGCCACGGGCATCACCACCGTGGTGGTGCTGGTGGCCAAGTTTGCTGAAGGTGCGTGGATTACTGCGCTGCTGGTCGTCGTCATGATCATGCTGATGCGCGCCGTCAATCGCCACTACGTTAACGTAGCCCGCGAGACCGCTCTCGACCGGCCTATCGTACCCGCCGAGATCACCGAGCCCATCGTGGTGCTGCCCATCGACCGCTGGAGCCGCATCACGGAGAAGGCACTCTCGTTTGCGCTCTCGATGTCAAACGACATTCGCTGCCTGCACGTGCAGACCGGCGAGGAGCCCGACCAGATCTCGCTCGATTGGGAGAAGGATGTAGCCGCTCCGCTGCGCGCGGCAGGCAAGTGCGTTCCGAAACTCGTGATTCTGCAATCGCCCTTCCGCTACGTTCTGCAGCCGGTGGTAGATTACGTGCTATCCGTCGAAAGCGAGACCGACTACAAGAAAATCTGCGTACTCGTGCCGGAACTGGTGGTGCGCCACTGGTGGGATAACCTGCTGCACAACCGCCGCGCCGATCTGCTCAAAGTCATTCTCCTGGTGCGCGGCAACCGCCGCATCATCGTGATCAACATTCCCTGGTATCTCGAACGCGATTGACCAGGACCCGCGCATGCGTCCTGTCAATTCAGCCAAAATGCCCCGTGCCCCATCCTTGCGCCTTGTTCCTGGCGAAAGGGTGGGACAGCACAAACCTTCACCCGGGGCCTTTTCTGTTCAATGTCCACTGCCCTACTCCCGCCGCGCCGCCTGCCGGGCCGCCACATCCAATATCTCCGGCAGCCGCTTTTGCCGATATACGAACGAGCGCGCCAACTGCCTCCGCACCATCGCTCCAGCGATCTGCCCGGGCACGCCGTACGGCAATTCGAACTCGACCGAATCGCTCACCAGCGTCCCCTCCTGTCCGCCCAGGAACTCCGCTTGAATCCCGTGCCGATGCTGGAACACCTTGAACGGCCCGCGCACCTGCGCATCGCAGAAATGGCTGTTCCACTCAAACTCCGTAATGCACGCCAGCCAGCTCACCCGCCGCGGCACCCATGGGATGGGATAAAAGCTGATGAGAATCTCCGAGCCCACGCCCGCAGCAACGCTGAGAAACCGCCGCGATGCATCGGCCACAACCGGCCGCGCAGGAGGCGGCACAATCCGCGCGTCCTCAATCTGCGTCTCCAGATTCCGCGGCATCAGGTGCGGCAAGTTCGACGGATTGGCAAAGAACGCAAACACCAGTTCCACCGGATACGGCACCCACTGCTGAGTCTCGAACCGCTGCGTCATGGCTTCGATGGTATCGCGCTCCGTTCATGTCTGGCATCCGGCAAAATGCGGCGCAGTTCTGATGAACTGTGCCGCACTCTCCCGGACTGCATCGGTGTTTAGGTTGATGAGGACTTAGTTGGGCAGCAGAACGGAATCGATCACATGGATCGCGCCGTTCGACTGGTAAACGTCGGCAATGGTCACAGTCGCCATGCCGCCCTTTTCATCGGTGAGCATCACCTTGCCATCTTCAAGGCTCGCGGTCAGCGTGCCGCCTTCCACGGTCTTCAGCTCGGCTTTACCGTGCCCCTTCTTGATCATCTTCACCAGGTCGCTGGAACTGATCTTGCCGGCCACCACGTGATAGGTGAGCACCTTCACCAGTTGATCCTTGTTCTCCGGCTTCAGCAGCGTATCCACCGTACCTGCGGGTAGCTTGTCAAAGGCCGCGTTCACCGGCGCAAACACCGTAAAGGGGCCCGGTCCCTGCAGCGTGTCCACCAGTCCCGCGGCCTTCACCGCGGCCACCAGTGTGGTGTGGTCTTGTGAGTTGACGGCGTTTTGAACAATGTTCTTCGTGGGATACATCGCGGCTCCACCTACATCGGGGTCCTTCTGGGCCAGGACGGATACGGCAGAAAGTGTAAGGGCAACAGCCACCATTACGGCTAGGACAGTTTTACTTGTGCGAATCATTTTGATGTACAACCTCCGTTGGAGAATCGACTACATACTCATAACGCGTGGCAGTCTCGATTGGATTCGAGTCTTCCTGCCGCACTTCGACCGCACCAACAAATCGCTGCTGCTTTATCGGTACCGGCAAAGTCGGCGCTTGCCTGCCTTCGCGGCCGGCATGCGGCGGCCCCTCCGATTGACTCCGCATCATATGGCACGGGCGAATAAGAAAGACTCAGCTTGCTGAACCGCAGGATGTGCTCCAGAGCCCAACTAAAGAAACTTCCAACTCGTGCTGCCCACTGCGTATAGTGCGAGCAGAGAGTTTCCCGCAGAAGAGGTCCAATGGCACGACACTTCCTTTCCCCTCTCGTTTGGCCGCACTGTTCGTGTGCGGCATTTTAGCTATGTTCCGAGCCGGTAGCGTTCCCGCAACCCGCACCTGTCCACCCCTACAGCACCGCGCCGATCACCCTCGGCAAGTCTGTGGTTCCGCTTTATGGACCGTGGAAGTTTCAGATTGGCGACTCGCCGTTGGATCCCACAACCAACGAGCCGCTTTGGGCCTAACCGGGTTTTGACGACTCGAAATGGGAGACCATCAACCTTCCCCCGAAGCACGTCGACCGATATGAGCACCGATCCGGAGCCTGTTTTGCGTGTACTGAACCGTCGGCTGCTGGGGCGCGGCGACGCACAAGCCACATGTCCTGCGCTCCGCATTGGCAAGGATGGTGAGGCGACGCTGGCAAATGCTGGGCATCTGCCGCCCTATCTGAACGGAGAGCCGATGGCGATGGAAGGTGCGCTGCCGCTGGGGATGATCGCCAGCGCAGATTTTTCCGCGACGCAGTTCCCACTACGAGATGGCGACAAGCTAGCGCTGATATCCGAAGGCATTGCCGAGGCCACAGCCCCCGACGGTGCACTCTTCGGCTTCGATCGCGTTCACGAACTACTCCGCATAGCAACTACCGCCGCCGAAGTGGCTGCATCCGCGCAGGACTTCGGTCAGGAAGACGACAGCGGCGTTATCTTCGTCACCCGCAAGCCTGCTCTGGCGCCTGCACTCATATAAATGCTCCGGAAGAATCAGGGCCGGCCTGCTCTGAATCTCCAAGCCCGAAAAAGCGCCCGTCAAACTCTGCCTCTAAAAATCCCCGAATCCAAGCTCCGCTACCGTGGGCTCCACGGAGTACTCAAGAGCCTCGAGTACTCCGCGGAAGCTCCGCGGCTACGTCGCAGTCATAATTGCCGTCGTAGCCGGATTGTTGTCAACCATCTGCCACCCAGACAAGGGCGGACCGGTGTAGATCCAGATGGTGCCGTCGCCGTGCATCTGATAAAGTCCCTCGCCGGCGGCGATCTCGCGGGCTCTCGGATTGTTGTCCAACATCAGCCATCCACTCATCGGCGGGCCCGTGTAGATCCAGATGGTGCCGTCGCCGTGCATCTGGTAGAGCGCCGACGTTGAAGCCACAATGCCCGTCGTTGCCGGATTATTGTCCACCATCTGCCACCCGGACAGAGGCGTCCCCGTGTAAATCCAGATCGTACCGTCGCCGTGCAACTGATACAGCGCCCCGCCTGCGGCCGCAATGGCCGTTGTTGCCGGATTGTTATCCAGCATCTGCCATCCCGTCATGGGCGGGCCCGTGTAGCGCCAGATGGTGCCGTCGTTATGAAGCTGATACAGCTCGTCGCCGGCCACAATCGCCTTGGTCCTCGGGTTATTGTCCAGCATCTGCCATCCCGTCAGCGGCGGACCGGTGTAGATCCAGATTGTGCCGTCGTCGTGCAACTGGTACAGCCTGCGGCCAGACGCCGCAATCGCGCGGGCTCGCGGATTGTTGTCCAGCATCTGCCATCCCGTCAAAGGTGGGCCGGTGTACAGCCAAATCGTTCCGTCGCCATGCATCTGATACAGCAGATTGCCTGACGCCTCAATGGCGCGGGCTCGCGGGTTATTGTCCAGCATTTGCCATCCCGTCAGCGGCGGGCCCGTGTAATGCCAGATGGTGCCGTCGCCGTGCATCTGGTACAGGCGCGCCGCGAACGGATTGTCGGTAGTGATTGTCAGCCCCTTGACCGCTGCAACCAGATCCGCATACGCCGTCGTCTTTCCAGTGAGCGTTTGATAATTCGCCGAGAGTGTGGAACCGCCCGCCTGGACGATCTGTGAAGTGGTGTATCCGAGCGACCGCATCCAGTAGATGTAGACGATCGCGCAGCCTGTCGATGCGTAATCCCCATCGGTCTGCTCGGTCTTGCTGACCCAGTCGGGGAAGCCTGCCGATGCCCAGGAAGGTCCCGTGATACCCCAACTAGGTATCACGCCAGGCGAGCAATTCTCCGCCAGATAGCGTGACAGCCCCTCGCCATTGCTGTAGCCGCATCCCCATCCTTTATTCTGAGCCCCCATAAAACACTCCGAGAGCTCGGCTATGTACAGGGCAACCTCCAAATCCAGCGGGTTGCCTGTAGTTACCGCGAACGTTGCATCAAGATAGAGAACACCGCCAGACTTGAAGTCGCAGCCATAGTGGTAGGCTCCGCCAGAACCGTCGTTCTTTCCGCTCAGAGGTGCGACAACCACGGTAATAGCGCTACCTGCGGTTGCGAAGTTCGATTGCATTTGCTGATATGGACCGCTTACGACACCCAACATATGCGTGGCGAGCGTCAACCCTTGCGATCCAAGACTGGGATCGTACGAAACTGTGATATTCCCGACGACGCCAACCTGGGTTACCGGATAGTCGAGCCCAAGTGGCGCAGCCGCGGCGATCTGCTCCGCAGTCCTAACTTTACGAGTTACTCCCGAAGGAAGAAATTCTCTGGAATTGGGCACTTGTTTTCTCCTTTGAACCGGGGTTCCCGGCGAATTAGCTTCTATCAACCAGGGCATACGTCGAGTCTCCACCTCCATAAGAAAGGTTTGGCCTTTCATTAGAAGGCGAGAAGGGGGATAGCAATCGATCCGGACGAATCCCTGCGCCCAAGGCGCAACTGTTCGACCACACGATCCCCAGTGCGAATTCCTTCTTGAATTGATTGAAAACAGCCACCGGTCGCGAAGTCTCTGGGGGCAGATTATGCGGGGAAGTTACAGCGGTGTAGCTTCGCGAATCATTCGTTGCAGAGGAAGAACACTGGCATTCATCTACAACATGAAAAGCGCCGGTAGAGACGCCATCGATCACTCTGCGCTTCGTACGACGTGATCAAACCATGCATCTTGCTTGCATGTCAAGAAGAAAAATGAGTTTGAAATGAATGAATGCCTGTAATCGGATGGTTCGAATCGCCTGCCATCCATCCGATGCAAACTAACATTTCGTGGTAACAGGCTTTTGCATGAGCCGCGATCGCTCTTCTCTGATTGCAGGTCAGCCGCAAACTGTCTCATTGCAGGCAGCAGCCGCGCATTAGCAGAACCGCCTCTCATCATTTAACGTAAGAAGAGACACGAAGTTCGTCCAAGTTCCTCCAAAGGATCATGACCCGCTCTTTATTGCACGTCTCCTCGAAGCGCCGTCACCACAACAAATGGCTCGTGCTCATTGCAGCCTACAAGCTCATTCAGGCGCTGCTGTTTGTCGCAATCGGTTTGGGGGCGCGCCACCTGCTCCACAAGGACGCCGGCGACGAACTGTCCGC
This sequence comes from Occallatibacter sp., assembly GCA_035945795.1. GTDB lineage: Bacteria > Acidobacteriota > Terriglobia > Terriglobales > Acidobacteriaceae > Telmatobacter. The sequence continues at coordinate 139,513 of DASYZU010000125.1, read as the reverse complement.
GCTGGCAGACCACCTCCGCTTTAACCCCGAGTCGCGTTTCGTCAACTTCATCCTCGACAAGGCTTCTCTGCTCAACGATCCAATCCTGCGCCGCATCGGCCTTGTCGCCTTCTGCTACGGGGCCATCAGCATGGCAGAGGCTATCGGCCTCTATCTCGAACAGGCCTGGGCCGAGTACCTCACCATCATCATTACTGGCTCGTTTCTGCCCTGGGAGATCTTCGAGATCCTGCGCAGGCTGACGCTTGTCAGGGTGAGCCTGCTCGCAGTCAACCTCCTCGTCTTCTTCTATCTGGTGAAGTTGGTGGCGGATCGCGAACGGCTGAGGCACAAGACCAAGCGCAAATAAGCCCAGCCTCTCAACCCGCTATTTCAATGTCATATAGACGGGATTCTGGAAGCCCGGCGCGGCCCTTAACGATTCACTTTCTTTAACTTTCGCTTTTTGTTCTCCTAACACGGACCGTACGTCCTGTCCAGTGCTGGAACACAACTCATCAACACAAGATGTTGTGGTCATTTCAGATTCTTAATCTATTAGATGAATTTTCCACATTACCTAGCTCCAATCGGCCCTTTTAGCCCTTTTTCCACTTGGCGACAGCAAGGATCAGGGTTACTATTCACGTGTGGTGGTCAAATTTGGAGCAGAGTGGAGCTTAGGGGAGCTACTCAGCTGATTTCCAAAGCAATTTTACTCGCTTTTCCTCCCCGTAACCGAATTTCCGGAGCCAAATCCGCTGGGGTACCAGCCTGGCCACCCGGAAATCCTGGGATCCCTGCGGACTGGAATTCGTCCGTCGGGTGGTAAATGGGCCCTGAAGACGGCATCCCCAGCCGCGGCAAGAGACGAAGAATCACCCGCGGTGGGCAAAAGGCAATGCAATGTTTCGCGGAAACCATCCAGCAAAGGTCGATGAGAAGGGACGGCTGAAGCTCCCGGCTGCTTTCAAGCAACTGCTGGACGCCCAGAACGTGACCCAGTTCTACATCACCAGCGCGGATGGCAAGAGCGCCGAGATCTGGCCTCTGGCGGAGTGGGAGAAGCGCGAAGCCCAGCTGGCCGAGTTCAGCACCCTGGACGACGCGGTGCAGAAGTATCTGAATCTGACCAGCTACTACGGTCAGCAGGTGGAGATGGATAACCAGGCCCGTGTCCTCCTGCCGCAGATTCTCCGCGGCAAGGCCAGCCTGGACTCCGACGTAGCGGTATTTGGCAAGACGACTTATTTGGAAGTGCACAACCGGGAGATGTTCGAACAGAATCTGCCCGCGAACGATATGACCGTCGAGGATCGCAAGGCGTTGGCAGCGATTCTCAGCCGGCGCAGTTGAACGGAAACAGCCCCCCAGGGGGAGCGCATGACGAAGCCGAATGAACGCCATGTGCCAGTTCTTTTTCATGAAGCGATTGATTTTCTCCATGTGCGACCCACAGGAACATATGTGGACTGCACCGTCGGCCTTGCCGGCCATTCCGAAGGAATTGTCCGGCAGTTGGGACCTTCGGGCCACCTGATCGGTTTTGACAGGGACCCCGAGGCTCTGGCTTTGGCAAAGGTACGGCTGGCCAGAGTTTCGAACGAGCTCGGCAGCCAGGTACCGACTATAACGCTGATTGGCGAAGCATTCAGCACCATCGCCCGGCACATTAAGCCAGCTTCAGTAGATGGCCTGCTGGCCGACTTCGGTGTAAGCAGCCTGCAGTTCGACGAGGCGCACAGGGGATTTAGTTTTCAGGCGGACGGGCCATTGGATATGCGCATGGATACGCGATCAGGACCGACCGCCGCACAAGTGGTGAATGAGATAAGCGAGCGCGAGCTGGCAAATCTCATTTACGAATACGGTGAGGAAAGGAGGTCGCGGACAGTCGCCAGAGCCATTGTGCGGGGGCGGCCGGTTACAACGACGGGGCAGTTGGCCCGGATTGTAGCCTCAGCCGTCCCGGCAATGAATCGGGACAAGAAACATGGCCACATTCACCCGGCCACCAGAACCTTTCAAGCTCTCCGTATCTACGTAAATCGCGAATTGGACGAAATCAGGGACTTGCTCGAGGCCGCACCTGCATTGCTTAAGCCCTCCGCAAGACTCGTAGTCATCAGCTTTCATTCTTTGGAAGACCGCATCGCAAAAGACAGCCTGCGGGAGGGCGCACAAAAAGGAATTTGGGAGATTCTGACCCGGAAACCAGTCACGGCCGGCGAAGAAGAAACAGAAACAAACCCGCGCTCCCGCAGCGCAAAACTGAGAGCGGCGGAAAGAAGTCAGCTTCCAGCTACTAGCAATTAGCTCCTAGCTTTGAAGTGCAGGCAACAAGCGTACAGGGCGAACGGTTAGCAGTTTCACTGGCAAGGCGAGAAAGTCAACTTCAAGAATGAAGTAGCTAGAGGCTAGTAGCTAGAAGCTAGCAGCCCGGGAGGTAAGAAGATGGCCGCATGCACAACAACCTATTTCGAAGCCGGCCGCAGCTGGAGCGCTCGGGTTGCCGAGCGCAATGCCGAGTTGCTGGCCCAGCAGTCTCTGCTCAGGCGGCGTGTGCGCACGCCCGAGTTCTACTTTGCCCGGCACATTGACAACTCGCGGCTGGTCAAGGCTCCCGACCCCGTGCGTGTACGCGAGATGCGCCTTTTCTCCGGCGCTATCGCCGTGCTCTTTTCGCTGGTCATGGTCTACGGCCTGCAGCACTTCTACGCCATCGAAGGCGGCTACCGCGTCGAGAAGGAAAAGCAATCACTCGATCAGGTGCGCGAAGAGAACCGGCAGTTGCGCCTGGCCCAGGCCGAACTTACCCAGCCCGGACGCATCGACACCATGGCCCGCCAGTTGGGTCTTGCCGCGCCGCAGCCCGGACAGGTGATTCATCCCAATGCACGTCCTGATTCCTCAACGCCTGTTGTTGCACAGATAACACCCCCGGCTCCGCCGGCACAGTAATTGATAACTCCCAGCTTTCAGCTCTCGGCTCCTGTCCATAAAGAACTACCGATATGGCGAACCATTAAATTACATATCTTGAAAGAGCGTGTATCCAGGCATGATGAAGCCAGGAGCCGAGAGCTGAGAGTTGGGAGTTGGATTCTCGATGCAGGCAGCCGTTCGAACCGTTCGAAGCCGCAATAACCCTCCCCGCGTCATCACCCTCAAGCGGACGCGCTTCTGGATCATCTGCCTTTTCTTTCTCCTCTGGGCCTGTGCCATCGGCATCCGCCTCTTCATGCTCCAGATCGTGCGCCATCAGGATTACGTCGAGCGCGCACAAAAGCAGCAGCAGCGCACATTCGAGGTGGCTCCGCGCCGAGGCGTGCTTTATGACCGCAATCTCCGCGAGCTGGCCATGACGGTGCAGGTGGACTCCATCTACGCCGACCCCTCCGAAATCGACGATAAAAAAGCCGCCGCACACATTCTCGCCGCCCTGGTCCACACCGACCCCGAAGATGCAAAGACCACCGAGAGCGAGATTGTCGCCCGCCTCAACTCTGGACACAACTTCGCCTGGATTGCGCGCCGCGTCATTCCCGATGTATCCGCGCGCGTTCACGCCCTCAACATGAAGGGCATCTACTATCAGAAGGAGTTCCAGCGCTTTTATCCGGACAACGATATTGCCGCGCAGATGCTCGGCTTTGTGGGCGCGGACGACAACGGCCTGAGCGGCCTCGAGCAGAAATTCGACGAGAAATTGCACGGCACTCCCGGAGAGATGTACACCGCCATGGATGCGCGCCGCCAGGTCTTAGGCTCCAGCGAGAGCGAGCCAGAGCCCGGCCTCAACATGGTGCTCACAATTGACGGGAATATCCAGTTCCTGGCCGAGAAGGCTCTCGACCACGCCATGGAGAAAACCCAGGCGCTCAATGGCACGGTCGTAGTGCAGGACGTACACACCGGCCAGATCCTGGCCCTCGCCATTCGCCCCAGCTTCAACCCTAACAATTTTCGCCACACCACTCCGGCGCTCTTGAAAAATCACGCAGTCAGCGACGTCTATGAGCCCGGCTCGACCTTCAAGCTGGTCGCCTACGCCTCGGCGCTCGATCAGCAGCTCGTCAAGCCCGACGACCCGGTCGACTGCCAGGGGGGCAAAATCACCATCGCCGGCCGCGTCATCCACGACAACCAGGGTGAGCACTTCGGCGTCATCCCAGTCCACAAGGCGCTGGAGGAATCGAGCGACGTCGGCGCCATCAAGATGGCCCTCAAGCTAGGCCCGGACCGCTTCTATCAATACATTCGCGACTTCGGCTTTGGCTCCCGCTCGGGCATCGAGTTGCCCGGCGAGACACGCGGACTGCTGCAACCGGTCAAGCGCTGGGGCGGCTCCTCCATCGGCTCCATCGCCATTGGCCAGGAGGTCGCCGTCACGCCAGTGCAACTGGTTACCATGGTCTCCACCATCGCCAACGGCGGCGTCTACCTGCCCCCGCATGTACTTTTTCCTAACCAGCTCGAGCTCACAGATCCCGATCAGAAGCCTGCCACACTTCAGGCGGTACCCTTTAAACCAGGCGGCGACGTGCCCTTTCCCCTTCCCTCTGGCGCGCATCGAGTGATCTCCACGCTCACGGCAGCCCAGATGCGCAAGATGATGGAAGGTGTAGTCCTGTTCGGCACCGGCAAGGAGGCGCAGCTCAACGGCTACTCTTCAGGCGGCAAAACCGGCACCGCCCAAAAGATCGATCCGGCCACGCACACCTACTCGAAGAGCATGCACATCGCATCTTTCGCAGGCTTTGCGCCCGTCAACAATCCCGTCATCTCTGTAGCCGTCATCATGGATTCACCCAAGGGCTCTTACTATGGCGCCAGCGTCTCCGCGCCGGTGTTCGCCGAAGTGGCACAGCAGGTGCTCGAATATCTTGGCGTGCAGCACGACATCGATCTGCGCCCGTCCACTGCTTCTACCAAACCCGAGAAGCCCGTCACCGAAGACGACACTGCACAGGATGCAAGCGATATTCAGGCGCTCTACGACGCCGCCAACGATCTGCCCAGCGACGATCCGCTGCGCGCACCCGCGAGCCAGCCCGCCGCTCAACCCCCTGTTCAACCTGCAAGCCCTGCCGCAAACGCCAAGCCCGCGAATGATCAATCGACAGTGCAGCAGGCAACCACATCCGCGCTGCAAGCTTCCGCACAACAAGCTTCCGCGGAGCCTACAACAAAGACCGTCACCCTTCCCGACACCACGCGTGTTCGTGTCCCCTCGCTTATTGGTCTTCCCGTCCGCAAAATCATCGAGCAAGCCGCGGCCGCCGGCCTCGAAGTCAAGATCGTCGGCAACGGCACAGCCCGCCAGCAAGTCCCCGATCCCAGCACCATGGTCCCTCCCGGCACAAGAATCGTAGTCCGCTGCGGCAAGTAAAAATCGCATCCTCAAAAAACTGCCATCCTGAGCGGCCGCAGTCCGCCGCGGCGGACGAAGGGAGTCGACGGACATACAGTTGTTTTGCTTTCACCAATTCAATCAAACGATCCCCCGTGCCCCATCCTTGCGCGTCTTTCCAGCGCAAGGGTGTGATAGCAACACTCTCCACCGAAGGGTTTTTCTGATCCCTGGCACCTGATCCCTGATCCCTCGTTCCTCACCCTCAACAATCTACAATGGTCCTCGACATGAACTGGAAAGAACTCACCGAAGAAATCACGGCCGAAGGCGCAACCGGCAGCTCTGACGCCGCCATCACCGGCATCGAATACGACTCGCGCCGCGTGCGGCCCGGCTCCGTCTTCGTCGCCATGAAAGGCGGCTCCACCGACGGGAACAAATATGTCGACAAAGCCATCACCGCCGGCGCCCTCGGCATCATCACTGACTCAGCCCCAACCTTCGACCACCTCACTGTCTACCAGGCTGGCCTACCCGTGCTCGAAGTCGAACACGGCCGCCGCGCGCTGGCCCAGGCCTCCGCCGCCTTCTTCGGCCATCCCGAGCGCACGCTCGCCACCACCGGCATCACCGGAACCAACGGCAAAACCACCACCGCCTTCCTTACTGAATCCTTGCTCAACGCCGCAGCCCGCACCACCGTTCTCGTCGGCACCATCGAGTACCATGTCGCCGGCGAAGTCCGTCCCTCCATCCACACCACACCCGAATCGCGCGACCTGTTCGAGTTGATGGCCGAAGGCGCCAGCCGCGGAGCCACCGAGCTTGTCACCGAAGTATCCAGTCATGGCCTCGACCAGGGCCGAGCCGTCGGAATCAACTTCGACATAGCCGCCTTCACCAACCTCACCCGCGACCATCTCGACTATCACCAGACCATGGAGAAGTACTTCGCCGCCAAGCGCCTGCTCTTCGATGGCACGGTCTATCCCGCCCCGCGCGTAGCGGTCATCAATGCTCACGACGAATACTCCAGGCGACTCACCGCCGCCGCGCTGCGAGCTGGTGCGGAGGTCCGAACTTACGGCATCGGCAAAGGCGATTGGCGCGCCGCAAGCTACACGCTCACTCCCTCCGGCGCAATTCTCCAACTTGAAACCCCAGCTGGCACTGCCGAAGTCGCCTCGCGTCTTGCCGGTGAAGTCAACATTCTCAACCTGCTCGCCGCTTTCACCGCGGCCCATGCGCGCGGAGTTCCATTCGCCGATCTCGTCGCTGCCATCCCCACACTCAAGCCCGTCCCCGGCCGCTTCCAGTCCGTCGATGCGGGCCAGCCCTTCACGGTGATCGTGGACTACGCGCACACGGACGACGCTCTCCGCAACCTGACCGCACTCGCCGGCCAGATGACATCGCAAACCGGCAAGCGCATCATCACACTCTTCGGCTGCGGCGGCGACCGCGACCGCACCAAGCGCCCCAAGATGGGCCAGGCCGCCGGCGAGGGCAGTGACTTTGTCGTCGCCACCAGCGACAATCCCCGCACCGAAGATCCGCTTGCCATCCTCGCCGAAATCGAACCCGGCCTCAAGTCGACAGGCGTCGAATACACCATCGAGCCCGACCGCGCTGCCGCCATCCGCCTCGCGCTTGAAGCAGCCGTACCCGGCGATGTAGTACTGATCGCCGGCAAAGGCCATGAAAAGGAACAGATTCTCGCCAGCCATACAATTCCCTTCGACGACACCGAGATCGCACTGTCCATCTTGGGCGAAATGGGCCATCGGGGGAAGCGATGAAGCCGAACAGGCAGAAGCTCCCTGCCCACTGTTCACTGCTCACTGTTCACTGTTATCTTGAGGGGAAATGAAACTTACCCTTGCAGAAGCGGCAATCGGCGCGGGCGCAGTGCTTGAAGCGCCTTCGTCTTTTGCCAACGCGGGCGCACTGGTCGTCTCCGGCTACTCCATCGACTCGCGCACTGCAGGTCCCGACGACCTGTTCTTTGCCGTGCGCGGCGAGCGGCTCGACGGCCACGACTATGTCGCTGCCGCCCTCGCCCGTGGTGCCGTGGCCGCCGTGGTTTCCCGCGCGCGCGTAGCCACATTGCCTGACGCAGCGCTGGCTGTGCCCCTGCTCATCGCTGAAGATCCGCTCCTCGCCCTACAGGCCTTGGCCGCGCACGTTCGTCGCCAGTGGGGCCGTCGCGTCGTAGCCATCACCGGCTCCGCCGGCAAGACAACCACCAAGGAAGCCGTCGCCGCCACCCTCGCCACCAAGTTCAACGTGCTCAAGTCCCAGGGTAATCTCAACAACGCATTCGGCCTGCCGCTACAACTGCTGCGCCTTGAACCGAAGCACGAAATTGCCGTCGTCGAAATGGGCATGAATCACTCCGGCGAAATCGAGGCACTGGCCCGCATCGCCGCGCCCGACTGGGGCGTCGTCACCAACGTCGGCACTGCGCACATTGAGAACTTCGCCGAAGGTCAGGACGGAATCGCACGCGCCAAGTTCGAACTTGTAGCCGCGCTGCCATCCAACGGCGTTGCTTTCCTCAACTGCTGCGACCCCTACGTCTCGCAGTTTGGCCGCGATTTTAATGGCCGCGTCGTCTACTTCGGCGAAGGCCCATGCGCCGACCCGCAGATTCTTTCCACCTCAGAAGACCTGGCCGGACTGCATGTGACGTACCGTGCCGCCAGCCGCGAAGGCCGCTTCACTCTGCAAATGCTGGGTGAGCACAACGCGTCGAACGCCATGGCTGGGCTCGCCGTCGCTCTCGAAGCCGGCGCCGATCTGGACTCCGCTGTGGCCGCGCTCGAGTCGCTCACCGCCGGAGACAAACGCGGCCAGATAATCGAAATCGCCGGCGCCACGATTCTCAATGACAGCTACAACTCCAACCCCGAAGCGCTGCGCTCCATGATTCGAACTCTGGCTGCCCGCCCAGCGGTTCGCCGTATCCTGGTGGCTGGCGAGATGCTCGAACAGGGTGAGCTGGGCCCCGATCTCCACGCTGCCTGTGGCCTCGCCGCCGCCGAGGCCAGGCTCGACCTCGTCGCCGGCGTCCAGGGCAACGCCAAGCACCTGGCCAAAGCCGCGTGCGCAGGCGGCGTCGCTTCCCTCTTCCTGCCCGACGCCGAAGCCGCCGCCCGCTGGCTCCTCCGGAATCTCGCCCCCGGCGACGTCGTGCTCGTGAAAGGCTCGCGAGGCGTCCACCTCGAACGCACTATCGAGATCGTCAAAAATCAAATCGCAGCAGCGGAGGACCATTGAAATTGCGCAGGCTTTTCGGCATCGTCATTCTCCTCGCCGCTTCACTCCACCTCGCAGCCGCGCCGATTCCAGGCTGGACCAATCCCTTCCCGCCCTTCCGCATCGCCGGCAACCTCTATTACGTGGGCAGCCAAGATCTCGCCTCCTATCTCATCGTCACGCCGCACGGCGACATCCTCATCAACAGCAGTCTTGAATCTTCAGTCCCGCTGATCCGCAAGAGCGTCGAGACCCTCGGCTTCCATTTCAGCGACATCAAGATCCTGCTCATCAGCCACGCGCACTTCGACCACTGCGCCGGCAGCGCCGCGATTCTGCGCCTCACCGGCGCCAAATACTACGTCATGGATGCCGATGTGTCCGTAGTCGAGTCCGGCGGCAAGACGGACTTCCAATACGGCACGCAGCCGGACATGCGCTATCCTCCGGCGCACGTCGATCGCGTCCTCCACGATGGCGACACGGTGCGCTTGGGTGACTCGGCCCTCACCGCCCACCTCACCCCCGGCCACACCAAGGGAACCACCACCTGGACACTCGACGAAACCGAAGCTGGCCCCACCGGCCCCACCCTGCACGTCGTCATCGTCGGCAGCCCCAACGTCAACCCCGGCTATAAGCTCGTCGGCAACAAGGCTTATCCCGGCATCGCAGAGGACTACAAGCGCGGCTTCGCCGTCCTCCACTCTTTGCCCTGCGACATCTTCCTCGGCACCCACGGCGCCTATTTCGGTCTCGCCGCGAAGTACCTCCGGTTCAAGGCCGGCGACCGCAATGCCTTCATCGATCCAGCCGGTTACAAGGCTTACATCGCTAAGCGCGAGCAGGCATTCCAGGCCGAGTTGAAGCGCCAACAGAAAAAGTGATCAATATTGCACACTTTTCAACGGGATAGATTCCGCCAGTAGACCGCCCCCCGGGCAAAAGCCGTGCATTTTCAAAGCGGCTGGTTGTTAACCCAAAATAAGTGATGTGCGTCACATGTTTGCAGGTTCAATCGGTGAAATCATGAACCCAATGTTCCCCTACGGAACAAACTCGCTTCAGTCTCTCCAGAGAGGCCCGCACATGCAACTCGATTCAGCTGCATTCCTTGCTGACCCCGAACTCGTCCAGGCGCTCGAAGTCCGTGCTACGCCTATTCCCTGCGACGAAGACCGTGTTCTATTCCACCAGGGCGACCCGCCGATAGGCCTCTATATCCTCTTCAAGGGTGAAGCGACTCTCTCCATGACCTCGGAGCACGGCGACTCCCTCATGACGATCCAGGCAGCAGCCGGTTCCCTGCTCGGCCTGCCGGGCACCATCGGCAACCAGCCCTACTCGCTCACCGCCATTGCCCACCGAGGCGCCCGAGTCGGTTTCATCGCCCGCAACGACTTTAACGCCCTGATGCAATCCGAGCTGCCCCTGTTGCTCCTGGTCCTGCAGGTACTGGCCTCAGAAGTGCGCTCTGCCAGAATTGCGATCACACAGCTGTAAAGTACGCCCGGCGTACGCATGACTAACAGTCACCATTAGAACCGAATAGTCCCGAGTTCCTGAGTCCCTCGTCCCTAAGTCCCTGGCCTTACCCCCTCACCTGCTAAACTCTCTATCGTCATGCTCCTCGCCATCGTTCTCATCGCGGTCGCCGCTTATCTGCTCGGGTCCATCCCCACCGGATACCTGCTGGTCCGTATCTTCCGCCATCAGGACATCCGCTCGGTCGGCAGCGGCAATATCGGCGCCACCAACGTCCTCCGCTCCGGCGGTAAAGGTCTGGGCGCAACCACCTTCCTGCTCGACATGCTCAAGGGCTGCTCCGCCGTCTGGCTCGGCGGATTCCTCGGCGCGCTTCTAATGCCCACCACTCCTTTGCGTTCTACCCAGGCCCTTGCTGCCCTCTGCGCCGTCCTCGGCCACATGTTCCCCATCTGGCTTCGCTTTCGCGGAGGCAAGGGCGTGGCCACCAGTTTTGGAGTCTTTCTGGTCGCCTCGCCCTGGGCCGCGCTGGCCGCCATCACCGTCTTCGCCATCGTCCTGTTCCTCAGCCGCTATGTCTCGCTGGCCTCCATCCTCGGAGCGGCCTGCTTCCCCGTCTTTGCTTGGTTCCTGGTCATGGGCCCGCGCCCGCCCGTGTTCTTCGCCGTCCAGTGCGCCGTCGCCCTGCTCATCATCGTCAAACATCACCAGAACATCCGCCGCCTGCTCGCCGGCACCGAATCCCGCTTTGGAGCCAGGAAAACCGCATGAGCCGTATCGCCGTACTGGGTTCCGGAGCCTGGGGAACCTCCATCGCTCTTTCCCTTCACCGCCACGGTGGCCACCAGATCACTCTCTGGTCGCACACTGTTGACGAAGCCAGCCAGATTGCCGCCGCAGGCGAAAACATCCTCTTCCTCCCCGGCTTTCCCTTGCCTTCTTCCATCCAGATCACCGCCGATGACACAGCTGTCGCCGATGCCGAAATCGTCGTCTCCGTCATCCCCTCCGAGTTCCTGCGCCCCACACTCGCCCGTCTCCGTCCCTACATGCACGATGGCCAGATCGTTGTCTCCGCCACCAAGGGCGTTGAAGACCGCACCTTTCTGCGCATGACGGAGGTCATCGCGGCCTGCCTCGGGGAATCTACAACTCAAGCTCGCGTCCCAGACGGCATCCACCGCACGAATCCCGACACGAACCTTGAAGTTTTTGTCGAGGCAGCGGCTCCCGAAGTCAGCTCTTCGGGAATCGCGCCCGCGCCTCGATCCGCGAATGAAATCGTTCTTCCCATCGGCGCCTTCTCCGGTCCGAGCTTCGCCCTCGAAGTAGCCCAGGGCCAGCCCACCGCAATCACTATCGCTTTTGAAGATCCCGAAATCGCCGCCAGCATCCAGAGCGAGTTCTCCTCCGAGACCCTCCGCCTCTACACGTCTACCGATGTCATTGGCGTCGAACTCGGCGGAGCGCTTAAGAACGTCATCGCCATCGCGGCCGGCGTAGCTGCCGGTGTAGGCCTCGGCTACAATTCTGCCGCCGCTCTTATGACCCGCGGCATCGCGGAAATTACTCGCCTCGCCGTAGCCTGCGGAGGCCGCCGCGAAACCCTTGCCGGCCTCTCCGGCGCGGGAGACCTGGTGCTCACCTGCACCGGCTCATTAAGCCGTAACCGGACCGTTGGCCAGGCGCTCGGCCAGGGCCGCAAGCTGCCTGAAATTCTCGCCTCGCTCGGCGGCAAAGTCGCTGAAGGCGTCCTCACCACCCGCGCCGCCCTCGGCCTCGCCCGCCAGCACAATATCGAAATGCCCATTACCGAGCAGATGGAACAAATCCTGGACGAAGGCAAAGACCCCCGCGAAGCCATCAAAGACCTCATGCTCCGCCCTGGCAAAGATGAGCACTAGAGTAGTGTTAACTGGTCCTGGTGTGGTGTCCCGGAAGTCTGCATCGTAATTGTGCTGTCATTTTGAGCAGCCTTACTCGCCTGGGCGAGTTGCGTCCAGCGATGAACCAGCGCCGGACCGCGCCAGAAAGCTCCCGTGTCCCATCCTTTCGCCTTTTTTCTGGCGAAAGGGTGGGGAACGACGTCACTCGACCGGCCCGTTCATCAGGAGCGGAGTCCGCTGCGGCGGACGCAGTCGAAAGATCTGCGGTTGCTCTTTGCAACTTATAGTTAAAATCTTGAAGGCCCCTTCTAAGTCCGCCGATCTTCGTTGCAAGAGGTGGATCAAAATCCCAGTCAGGCCAAAGACCCCTGGCGAAGCTATCCCCCCCCAGCTCCGCTCTGGAAAAGGCATGGACTAGCCCCTTTTGCCCCTATTAGGGTCTTGGTTCCTTTTTCACTGTCTATTCAACATCGGGCGGTTTTTCCGCACCTTTCCGTTTCATACTCTTATCAGTTCCCATTGTGGCCGGGCCATCCCCTTATGGTCGCCGCAAACATCCCAAGTTCAGGAGATCGCTATGCAACCCCATCTCTCGAACCTCCAGTTCTTCGTTGGAATCGCCGCCCTTGCCATCGTCGCCATCCTCGCCTTGGCCGCGGCCTTCGACCTCCGCAAAAGAAGAACACCGCCGTTTCTCAATTACTTCTCCGCAGACTACGACCAGAGCCAGTTCGACCGGGACATCTCCCGTGAGCGCTCCTTCTCCGGCATGGACGAATGGCGCGCCTACAATCGGGCTCGCATGCACGCTTACGAAGCCCACGGCACGGCGGCGCACAATAGTCACTGGGATTAATCCAGCCCCCGTCCACGCATACGTCGGGGATCCTGGCGCCCTCACGCCGGGTACACCATCCTCTCTGTCATATTGAGCAGCCTTGCTCGACTGGGCGAGTTGCGCCCAGCGATGAACCAGCGCCGGACCGCGCCAGAAAGCTCCCGTGCCCCATCATTTCGCCTTTTTTCTGGCGAAAGGGTGGGAAACGACGTCACTCGATCGGCCCGTTCATCAGAAGCGAAGCGTAGCTGGGTGGAAGGACCTGCATCTGTTTTTCGGCGCTTTGAAAGCACGCAGCTTCAGTCACGCCGCAACAACGGCCGCTGGAGATTTGAAGGGTATGGGCTTCAGTCCGTACATAAAACCAATCCATTTTATTTGAAAATCAATCGGCCCAGCCGGGTGCCGGGCGCCCCCACGGTCTCGATTCTGAGACCTTGGAACCTCCCAAGCCGCATCCCCCAGCCCCCTATCGCCTGGCAAAAAAGCTATACAACAAAATAATCAGCACAACCGTGCTCACCGCCGTATAAAACCAATCCCGAAGCATCGCAAACCCAACCACCCCGAAGATCACACGGCAAACCGGCGTAGCAATCAGCAGCAGAATGCCGAGCCCGATCACGCTGCGGGAGTCCATGCTGCCTGCGCCGCCTACGATTCCACGAACCGTCTCAAGCGCCGCCGGAGCGCCTTGAAAATGCTGGTAGTCCGGCCTGGAACCGCCGAATTGCTGCAGATAAAAAATGCCCCCCACTAACACCACCACGGCTGCCACAGTCACGCCGATCTGCAGCATCCGCCCCATCGCCGTCTCAAGACCATGCTCCCTGTCTGCCTGCATTCACAGCCTCCCCGTCATGCCGTTGAAGATCATTTCCAGTCCCAGCGCGACAATCACCATCACGAAGGCTATGCGAATCGTCTTCGCCTGCACATGGGCAAGCGTCCGAGACCCAACCAGCGACCCCACCAGAACCCCCAGCATCACCGGCATCGACAACGCCGGAAGAATGTACCCGCGGCTCAGATAAATTCCCGCGCTCGCCGCTGCCGTCACGCCGATCATGAAGTTGCTGGTCGTGGTCGAGACTTTGAAGGGCAACTTCATCGCATGGTCCATCGCCAGAACCTTTACCGCTCCCGAGCCGATTCCCAGGAGCCCCGAAAGTGTTCCCGCTCCGAACATGATCCCGAAGGCCGACGGAACATGTTGGGCAACGTAGTCTTCCCTGCCGCCGTCAACGGGATAGCTGCCTCTCAGATTCAATCGCATCGCCAGGACATCCGGCTGGCTGCTCTTCGGCGCGTCGTTAGTCTGGTGCACAGACGTCCACGCCGAATACAACAGCACCAGGCCGAAAATCACTCCAATCCAGTTCCCTGACACTTTGGCGGTCAGATACGCGCCTAGCAAGGCGCCAAGCGTGGTAGCCACCTCAAGAAACATGCCGATGCGAATATTGGAGAATCCTTCGCGCACATACGCCGCCGCCGCTCCCGACGACGTCGCAATCACTGAAATCAGCGAGGCGCCAAGTGCGTAGTGAAGGTCCACTTTGAAAAGGAGGCACAGAACCGGGACGATCACCACTCCCCCGCCCAGTCCCGTCATTGCACCAAGAAAGCCAGCCAGAATTGAAGTGCCAAACAACGCCAGCGAGAAATCAAAAACATTCATTCAGCGGATATCCCGTGTCCTCTCTTAGCATAGCCGCGAATGGCAGTTGCCTAACCCCGCGAATAACTGATCCCTGACCCCTGATACCTTTCGGGTGCCCCAGGTTTCGATTTTGAGACCTGGGATAGCACGGCCGCGGACTGAGGAGACTTTCTATTCCCTATTCCCTGCTTTTCTCACCCTCCTGCAATCGCACCAAGAATCAGCAACGGTTCTCGCCCCTTCGCCACCGCCTCCGGCAACTCCGCATCCACCGACTCGTGCGACCAATCCTCTTCGCACGCAAAAATGCGCATGAACGCCCGTCGCTGCCCCGTTCCATGTTCGCGAATCGTCCCGGACAGCATCGGGTAGCGCGCCTCCAGCGCATCCAGAATCCGCCGCACCGTAACCGGCGCTTTGATCTCCAGCGAAATCTCCGCCCCCTCAATGCCCGCCAGAGCACGCAGGTGGTAAGGCAGCGCCACGCGAATCGCCGGCGCGGTTGCGCTCTCCGTTTCCATCAAGTCAGCCTCCTGCAAAGCCCCGGAAATAACCCCAACCCCACAGTCGGGAATAACCGGAAAATCTCACGTCAAATCCTGACCACCCGGGACGAAATCTGCCCATTTTCGGCCGAAATAAGGCAAAAATGCACACAATTAGGTCGAATTAGGCCCGTTTTCGAGAAGCTTTCCACAACCCTTTGTCTTCTTTCCGCACCTTTCCAGCAGCCAAACCGCTGATTTAGGTTGCTGGAAAGGTTAAGTGCTCAAAAAAGTACAACCCTATAGGCGAACATCCGCATGGAATTCGTAACCCTTTAGGCGAACCTTTAGCGCTCACATAGAACCATCCAAGCGACCATTTAAGGCCCTCCATAGCGCGAAAAACCGCACGAGTCTTGGTTCCGTTCAGGCATTTTGCTTCAAGGTCGCTCTACTCATTTGAGCGTCTGCACCTCGACCGACAGCACCGCCGGCAAGTCCCTCACAATCGGCTTCCAACTGTCGCCCGCATCCGCCGACCCGTACACCTGCCCGCCGCTGGTTCCAAAGTAAACTCCGCACTCATCCAGGGAGTCGACTGCCATCGCATCCCGCAGCACGTTCACGTAGCAGTCCTTCTGCGGCAGGCCCTTTTCAAGAGCCTCCCACTCATTGCCGCCTGTCTTGCTGCGAAACACGCGCAGCTTCCCGTCCGGCACAAAATGTTCCGAGTCGCTCTTGATCGGAACCACGAACACCGTCTCCGGCTCATGCGCATGCACGTCAATCACAAACCCGAAATCCGTAGGCAGATTTCCGCTCACCTCATGCCAGTTCTCGCCAGCGTTGTCGCTCCGCATTACGTCCCAGTGCTTTTGCATGAACAGCACATTTGGCCGCGACGTGTGCATTGCAACATGATGAACGCAGTGCCCCACCTCCGCCGTCGGATCAGGTATGTACTTCGACACCAGCCCCTTGTTAATCGGCTTCCACGACTTGCCTCCATCATCGGTTCTGAACGCTCCAGCAGCGGAGATGGCGATGTACATCCGCTCCATATTGCTCGGGTCCAGGATCACCGTATGCAAGCACATTCCGCCTGCTCCAGGCTGCCAGCGCGGACCAGAGCCATGCTCACGCAATCCCTTCAGCTCCTCCCAAGTCGTGCCGCCGTCCGACGACTTGAATAGCGCCGCATCTTCCACTCCTGCGTACACCGTATCCGCATCGGTCAGCGACGGTTCAAGGTGCCACACCCGCTTGAACTCCCACGGATGCGGAGTCCCGTCGTACCACTGATGCGTCCCCGGAACGCCCGCGTACGCAAACTTGTTCCCCACTGCGGCCCATGTCTTCCCGCCGTCATCCGAGCGCTGCACAACCTGCCCTGACCAACTGCTCGACTGCGACGCATACAACCGGTTCGGGTCCACCGTCGACCCCTTCAGGTGATAGATTTCCCACCCCGCAAAAAACGGCCCGCTCACCTTCCAATTCTTCCGCTTGCCTTCCGCATTCAGGATGAAGGCGCCCTTCCGCGTGCCCACCAACACTCGCACCTTGCTCATTCTTGCCTCCTCGTTTGATGCAGCTCCAGCCCTTTGGCTTTTGCCGGCGTCTCGGGCACATGCGCCCGGTCGTTGGGGAACGCCGTTCTGCGATTTTTCCCGATTCCCCTTGCGATTTGCAAGTAAATTTTTCCCCTCCAGCTCATTTACTGCGGCGCTAAGTCCTCCGGCCCGCCAATCCCCCGCACATCGTAATTCGGCGCTGCTGAATTCACTTTGTACAAATCCTCAGATGCAGCAAGCGGCCACACCCCTTAAGGAGTGCAGCCGCAAGGTGTTTCTTCGCATTAGCATTAGATGAATGTCGCCTTAGCTCCGCTATTCTTCCGAGATTGATGGACAGTCTGGTCGTTGTGGCTTGGCGCCAATCGCCCACCGACTGGTTCCTCATGTCCCGCTCCTAGAACCGGGAAAATCAAAATTTTCGATCCCGCTCTTTGCGCATAATTTCCTTCCTTCAGCGCACTATGGAAATAGAAATGAAGGGCGGAGCGATCACAACACCCCGCCGGACTACAAAAATATGAAAAAACATCGTTAAAAATGCGCTCGACTTCCTCGCCGCAAACCTCGGTTCACCCTGCCCCTACCCTCCTGCTTTTTGCGGTGAAACAGTGAAACTTGAATGTTACCGTAGCTCCTTGGAAATTATCCGCACCGGCCCCAGCAGCCCTGACGGCAAAAGCGGCGAGTCAGCCTTATACGGCGCGAAGTCAGTGAATGTGTACTTCTTCACCGCATAAGGCTGCTGATCGCCAATCAGGCGGTTCACCCACAGGTTCGTCACCTGGATTACAATCTGATTGCTTCCCGGCTTTAGAACTCCGGTAAGATCCACCTTGAACGGCGTCTTCCAAAGAATGCCCAGGTACTTGCCGTTCACTGCCACTTCGGCCACGTCTTTCACATCGCCAAGATCGAGCCAGAAATGCGCTCCCGGCGCAAGCGCGCTCTCCGGAATCTCTACGGTCTTCGAATAAGTCGCTGTTCCGGAAAAATACTTCACTCCTTCGATCGAGTTATCGCTCCAGGAAGTGAGGCGATCGAACGTGACCTTTTCCGGCGCACCTCTCCCCAGCTGGAAGCTCACGCTCCAGTCCTGATTCAGCTTGTCTTCCAATCCAGGGACCTGAGTTTCCGCCGTCGCCGGTAATTGCAGAGATGTTGCAGTCGCCGTTGTGCTGAACACAACAAAGGCCGTCCCAAATGGATCCAGATGGAGCGGAATCGTGGTTCGCCCATCTGAGATCCGATAGGAAACCGGCTTCGATTCACCGGTCGCCGCATCCCACAACTCCGGCGTCTTGCCCTCCACCCGAAATGTAGCATCCACGCTCTCTGAGCGTTCGTTGCGGTTATCGACAAAGTAGATGTCGCCATCGTCAAGCTTGCGATGCAGGAACATCAATGTCGTATCGGCCTCCGGCTTCGTGTATTCGAAATCCTGCGAGGTCCCCAGATCCGCAAGCACTTCGTTCGCCGTCATGCCCGAGTAGACTCTCCCCTTTCCAAACTTGTGATAGGCGCCCGATTGCATGGTCACCTTTCCCAATAACTGCTTTCCCCATCCCTCTATTGCTCGCACTCCGGTTCCCGGCACCCCAGTTCCCCAGAGCTGATCGGCGAGGTCGTGAAACTCCTTCTCATTGTCGGAAAGGCTTGGCGAATCCGTAGGCTTGTTACCCACGATCACCGCACCCTGCTTAACCAGGCTCGCAAGTTGCTGCAAGACCGGTAGAGTCATGCGCTGGCTTCTTCCGCCCAGGTAAAGAATCCGATAACTTGTACCTCCCGGAGTTACAAGCCTTCCATCTTTGAACGAAAGCTGATGCAGGATCACATCGCTGTTGACGAAGTCGAAACCATAGCCATCTGGCGCATCCTGCTGCGCCTTCCAGCCAAACACCGCAGTTAAAGGCCCTTCCTCTCCGTAGAAGTAGGCTAGGTCTCCGTAGAAGTGCCCCTGTTGCAGCAAGTATGAGCAACGCGCAAGATATGAAACCCACGGTCCGGCCTGTCCTGCCCAAGTGTCGTTGCGATTGAACCACAATCCGTAAGGTCCAAGCGTCATTCCAGGAGCCATATCGGCCAAGGGCTGGTGCGACGACTCATGGATCTGAAACCGGTTTACGCCAAGCGCAAACTCCAAATCGGCAACCTTCTTGAGCGAGTTCGGCGAGAACGACCACGCGGGCCCGCGCGAGGTCATCGACTCGGCGCCCACGATGTTCTGCCCGTAGATATGCGCCACTGACGCGGCCCCTCGCAGATCAGAAACGTAATCAACATCCGGCCCCGGGCTTCCCGCCCACGTCCACATCGCACCCATGGGTACGTCGGTCTTGCTGCGCATCTCCATGTCGTCACCAAGCGAGGGTCGATGATACTCGAGCGCCTCGCCGTAGTAGCTCATTCCATGCTCGTGCAGGCCCTCGGATATCGCGCCGTAATGGTTCTCCGCAATCAGTTGACCGATGGTGCGGCGAAAATCCCAAAGGAATCGGTCCGTATTCGCTGTGCTCTTGAGCACGACGCCGGTCAAAGCAGGCAGCCAGGGCCGCGCATCGTAGCCGCGTCGCTTTTGAAATTCGTCCAGCATGTTGTCGGTCCAGTTTTGCGGACCCACCTCGATGCTGTCCGTCAGCATGAACGAGATTCCGTCCTTACCCATCTTGTCGGCGCCCACAGTGTCGGCATACATCTTGAGATAGCCGTCAACATAGTTCTTCACGTACTTGCGATTGAGCTTGTCCACTTCAAGACCTGTTGCCTCCGCAGGCGCGGGTCCATTCTCGTGCCCCGTGAGCGAATAGCCGATGCGCAGAACCGTCCACTTGCCCGCAGGCGGCGTCCAGTCCAGCCTGCCATCCGCCTTCATCTTCCCGCTCAGGTCGATCACGTCTTCCTGCGGCACGATGAACTCCGGTGCGACTTTCGAATCAGCAATGGCAAAGAAGTCGCGCGAATTCGCGTAGCCAGCCCGCTTCTCGAATTCGTTCACGCGCGCGCCACTGGTTATCACCAGTTCCGTGATCCTGTGATCGGCCACGCCCATGACTGAAGCTTTGGCTGTGAACACGATCCGGAAATACCGCGCCGTCACTGCATCGAATGCCACGGTGCGCTGCGGCAAACTGCTGAATGGAATATCCGCAATCTTGCGGAACTGCAACCCGTCGTCGCTCGCTTCAACTCGCGGCGTAACATCACTGCTCTCGTGGTCGAATACGCTGATCATGTCGTCGAGCGAGGCCACCGTGACAGCCTGAATCGTTTGCGGATGTCCGTAATCGAACTGAACCCACGCCTCGCTTCCCGCCGCTCCTGCAGGCAGCTCCAGCGCAACCGTATTCACATCTCCATCAGATAACGCTGCAACGTTCGGAGTTCCGCTGCTTGCAGTCACCTGCGGATTCAACTCTGCCTGCGTCTTGTCTCCGTCGGGGATTTTGTACGCAATCACAGCCGCGTCTGCGAAGAACTCTGGCGGAACGGTGATTTTTCCGTCAGGACCGCGCCGGCCCGCCACCTGGAAGTTCTGAAATGTCCCGTCCACCTGCGGAGGATGCGGCAACACGCCGGCAAAAGGCTGCCCACCATCGACGCGCGTCGCGCTCCACACCATCTTCTTCATGCCTTGTGCTGCCGGAACCCAGGGTCCGCCCGTCTCGCTCCATCCCGGCGAGCTGGCAATCGCCACTTCCATTCCGAGGCCTCTCGCCGTCTTCACCGCGTCGCTGAAAGCGCGCTTCCACTCCGGCGTCATGTAGATGAGCCGCTGCGGCACTACCTGCGGCGTAGCAATTGCGCCCTCAAAGATCGTCACTCCGCCCAGGCCCACCGAGTGCATCCACTCGAGGTCCAGCTTGATCCCTTCAGGAGCGATGTTGCCGTTCATCCAGTGCCACCAGACACGCGGCCGCGCGCCATTGGGCGGATCCTGAAACTCGCGCGTCAGCGTGTCCTTCGATGAGGAGGTGTCCTGAGACAACTGCGCCGACGCTTGCTCTTGCGCCAGCACATTGAGGCTTGCAAAACAGACAAAGACAAAGAGAGCAGTCACACTCGACCTGCGACTTATCATGTTAATCCGTCCTTCGTTGATCTAGCCGCTTGGGGGCAAGAAACATTGCGGAGATTGTTTGTTTTTATTTCTGCCTGGGCAGCGCTTGCAAGGCGCCCGTCGAAATGCCGCCGTCTACAAGCATCGTCTGCCCGGTCACATAGCGGCTTGCTTCTGAAGCCAGAAACACCACCGCTCCATCCAGATCGTTCGGCTTGCCTGGGCGCTGCAGGGGAATGCGCTCAGTCAGATAAGCAACCCACTCCTGGTCCTCGTAGAGAACCTTGTTCTGCTCCGTCCGGAACCAGCCCGGCGCCAGGCAATTCACCGTCACGCCGTGCTTGCCCCAGTCGGCGGCGAGGCTCATCGTCATCTGCCGAATGCCACCACGGCTCGCACCATAGGGCGCCAGTCCCGCATAGCCGGCAACGCTTGTCACGGAGCCGATGTTCACGATGCGCCCGTATCCTTTGGCAATCATCCTTCTCGCCACGGCCTGCGACACAAAAAACGATCCACGCAAATTCGTGTCGAGGATTGTGTTCCAGTCTTCCCATTGCACATCGAGCGCGGGCTTGCGTATATTGCATCCGGCATTATTCACCAGGATGTGAACCTGCCCGTACGTATCTACAGCATCGGCGGCCATTTTTTCGATGCTTTCCTGGCTGCGTACATCGAGAGAGAGCGAAACCGCCCGCCGTCCCAGCGCCCTGATCTCAGACTCAAACGACGCCAGCGATTCGCGCGTGCGACTCGTCAGCACCAAATCTGCGCCGGCCCTCGCCAGCGCCTTCGCAAAATACTGCCCCAGCCCACGGCTGGTTCCCGTCACAATTGCAACCTGTCCGGTAAGATCGAAAAGTCCGTCGTTCATTACATCCTCGGGTTCAAAATTACTTTCATTAAGTTCGGTTCGCGCGAATGGAGCCGCTCAAACCAACGCGGTCCTTCTTCAAGGCTGACAACAGCGGTGATCAGCGGCTTCACCTGAATCTTGCCGTTTGCTATCAGCTCAATTGCCTCAGGGTACTCGCCCGACGAAGCACATGAGCCCTGCAACCGCAACTGGCGCACCACTACTTTCTGCAGCGGCAGCGTCACCTCTGGCATGATGTTACCTATCAGGGTCACCGTTCCACCCTTGCGCGTGCAGTCGATTGCGGCGGCCACTGTCTCATTGCGTCCCACTGCTTCCAGCGCGATGTCAACTCCGTTTCCGCCCGTCAACCGCATCACCTCAGCCACCAGCTCCGCGCCGGAGCAATGCAACACTTCATCGGCTCCCACCTGCTTGGCCAGTTTCAGCCGCGTCTCATCCACGTCCGTAATAAATACGAGCTTGCAACCAGCGGCTCGTGCAGCCTGCAACGTGAGCAAGCCGATCATGCCTGCGCCAATTACCAGCGCCGTCTCGCCACCCGCCACCTGCGATACCTTTACGCCGTGCAGCGCCACTGACACCGCCTCAAGCATCGCCGCCTCGTCGAACGAAAAATCCTTCGGCAGCGGATACATGATGCGCTCCGGCACAACGACATACTCGGCAAAAGCGCCATGCCTGCGATAGTCTCCGCACGAAACCCCGATCACCTCCCGGTTGTCGCAGAGGTTGATCTGTCCGCGCTTGCAGTACTGGCACTCGCCGCAGTAAATCGTCGAATCGAAGGTAACGCGATCGCCTTTCTTGTACTTCGACGCTCCACCGCCCACGGTCTCTACCGTACCGGCAGCTTCATGGCCCATCACAATGGGCGGAATTCGCCGCCCCGTGGAGCCGTCGAAACCATGCACGTCGCTTCCGCAGATGCCGCATGCTTCCACGCGTACCAGCACCTCACCGCGTCCAACGGCGGGTAGAGGAAGGTCTGCTATTTCCAAGTGGCTGTATTCAGAAAGTAGTAGCGATTTCATAGCTTTTCAAATCCTCAACTTAGTTAATATGCTGGCGCAGCCATAGCGAGCGCGACTTACACATCACACAAATCCGCCGCCGCGCGCAAGCTGGTCATTGGATCATGCAACGGCAGAAACTCATGCGCCACATAACCTTTGAAATCCGTCGCCGCAATGGCCTTCATCACGCCGTCCCATTGTATCTCCTGCGTGTCATCCAGTTCGTGCCGTCCTGGTACGCCGCCGGTGTGGAAGTGACCGATCCATGCAATGTTTTTGCGAATGGTTGCAATCAGGTCTCCTTCCATTATTTGCATATGGTAAATGTCGTAGAGCAGCTTCACGTTCGGGGAATTTACCTCCTCCATCACGCGCACGCCCCACGCAGTGTGATCAGCCATATAGTCCGGGTGGTTCACCTTGCTGTTCAGCAACTCCAGGCAGATTGTGACCCCATTGTCCTCGGCGATCTTCTTCACGCGGTTCAGCCCCGCGATGGTGTTGCGCGCACCTTCCTCGTCCGCCATCCCTTTCCGGTTTCCTGAGAAGGTGATCACGTTGGGCACACCGGCTTTTGCCGCCAGAGGAATGTTTGTGCGCAGGGCCGCTTCGATATCCGCATGATGCTCCGTTCGGTTCATGGCATCGGGAATCGTTCCAGCGCCCGCGTACCCCATGGTGCAAATGATCCCATGGCGCCGTGGAATTTCATACTCCTCCGGCTGCAACAGATCGACGCCTACCAGTCCGATTTGCGCAGCCGAAGCACATAACTCGTCCAAAGGAGTCTTCTGATAACACCAGCGGCAGACTGACTGCCTGATTCTCTTTTTCCTTGGGTTCACTTCTTCCCCCTGCAATATTCCAGATAATGATGTCAGCGCCGTTGCGGCAAGGCCGGCTTTCAGCGCAGTGCGACGGCTAATCTCAAACTCGCTCATGATCACTCTTTCCACTTCGAGCAGTCAGTCGGCTGTAGCCCGTGCCTGACAATCAGAAGCTCCCCATTTGCACGCGTACAACCTGCGGTTTCTGGTGGAAGCACAAACCGCGGTCTACCTCGTCGCCGTTCCATAGCCGCACCGTCTTCCACACACCGTTTTCATAACTCCCCTCTTCTGCGGTAAGAATCTGCGAACGGATGAATGGAGGATCTCCCGGCAGGTGAAAACGAACACTCGCGTCGAAACCCATCACGAGGAATTCGTCTGGACCCAGTTGCGCCACCAGCGCAACTCCGTGCGCGTCTTTAGTGCCCGGCGCGTTGCGTCCGTCGGGCTGCGGGAACCCGAACGCCACACCGGCCTGCCATCTACCAAAGTCCAGTTCCTGCTCCGCCTGCCCAGGCTCCTCTACGCTAGTCTTGAGCTTGCCCTCATACTCCAGCTTAGCTATTTCGCTGCTCATCGGACCGATGAGAGCGAAGTTTCGCGCGTGCCCTGACCACTGTTCGTCCCCCAGAATATTCCACCCTGACCGGTCCACACCGAATGGCGAGAACCCGATCGCTCCATCGCCCAGTGCATAGAAAAAGAACTTGGCAAAGTTGTCGCTGCGCCCTGTCTCCGGAATCCAAAGCGGATTGTCGGGCCGATGATATGTCTGGATCAAGGCTCTATACCCGATCGAGTCGCTGGTGTAAATGTCCGGCCCGATCATGTCGATCGAAGGCGCCAGAACCTTCCATAATCCCACCCACTTCTGCACAGCTCCGCCGCTCGGATACTGAATGCCCGGAAGCAGAATTTGCCGTTGCGGCAGTTCTACCGTCAGGTGACTTACCCACACGTTGATGTAATACGGAATGTTGAATTCCTTCTTGCCGGCCGCCGCAATCTCATTCACATACTTCGCCTGGTGAAAGAGCTGAAAAACCTCTTCCGCGTCAGCGCCGAACACCTGGCTCCATGTGCCCGCCTGCTTGTTCGCAGCAGCCAGCAGTTCCGCTGGAACCTGCCCAGTGAACTCGCGATTCGACTCCGCCGAAAAATCGCGCACGCTGCCGATCCCACCGGATTCGTTTTCCACCTGTACCAGAAGAACCGTATGCTGCTCACTGTCTATTTCCTTCAGGTGCCGCATCAGCGCCGCGAACGCCGTCTTGTCTGCTTCAAGATTGTTGCGCGAGTTGGCAGACAGCACATCCGTCGGCAGCCCATCAGGCCGGATCATCCGCGGAAAGCGCTTCGGATCCGTCTTCACCCACACCGGTGCATACTGCATGTTGCCGTTCTTCCAAGTTCCAAACCACAACACAACCAGGTGTAGATGATGAGCGCGCGCTCCCTCTACAATCTGATCCACGTTGCTGAAATCAAAGTGCCCTTCCTGGGCTTCGATCTGTTCCCAGTACGCAGGCGCTTCGACTGTGTTCGCGTGCAGGGCGGCCAACGACTCCCACACTTGCGGCAATTCGCTTGGCCAGCCGCTCGAATTGTGTATCTGGCCGCCGAGAATCAGGTACGGGTGGCCATCTACCAGCAGGGTGTAGCGGCCGTCTTTCTTCTCCAGGCGCGGAGCATCAGCGGCAATTGCAAATTGAAGAACGGTGAAAATCAGGAGCGTGAAAAAAAGGCACAAATAGAGGGTGGTCTTGCGCATCGGAAAACTGCCTCCGAACAAATCTAATGACATACTGTGCTCCAAGCAAGTCGAACCGCACACCGTCAGCACCTTCTCACCTCTCCGTATTCGCAAGAAACACCCCTGCTGGGCTCCGACTCACGGAGAGTCGTATTCTCAATCTGTTCCTGGTTAGCGAGTGGATGGCACAAGCTGTGCTGTAGCTTTAGAAGGTAATGGCCAGGCCACCGCGGATGCCGCGCTGGTCCTGGGAGAAGATCAGGAGGGAGCCGTCGCTCAGAATGAACGGACGATACCCCTCGGCCAGCAGGTTTCGGACATCGAGCAGCGCCTCTACGCCAACCGATCCGTCGCGGCTCAAACGGATGGGCTGACGCACACGGAAGTTCAAATAAGGTTCGGCGGCATTCAGCGCATACGGAGCCACCTGAGTGACGGTGTCCTCAGGCTGCCAGCGGTAGCTCGCCTGCCAGCGGGTTCCGGTGCCATCGAGCGTGCCGGAGAGTGAAATGGAATAGGCCTGGGCACGATGGGGATGGGCTGCGCCCAGCACCTCTGCCATTGGGACCGGCCGCGGCAGGGCCGGCATCACCAGCGCGCGCCCGCTTGCATAACTGAGGCGAACCTCGTTGCCGCGGGGTAAACGGTGTTCGACGCCAGCCACGACTCCCTGGGTGGAGAAGTTTGGTCCGGCAGCGCGCAGCAGGCAACTGGTGTTGTCAAGGAGCGCGGAATCTGGCATCGCGCCGGAATTGCCACCGGCAAAGTACCCCATGGCCTCGAGAACCGGATTCCGGATGCTGTCTGCGAAGACCAGGAGGCTCATGCTCGAGGTATCGGTGTTCCTCTTCCACCCAATCTCCTGGTGCAGCCCGTGTTGCAGAACCAGTTCACCATTGCGGATAGAGAACTCCGGTAGCCAGGCACCGGCCTGGGTTTCATCGTGCTGAATCGGCCCGGACATGAATGTCGCCACCCGGTAGCCTACCGACGAGTTGCCGTTGCGCCAGTTAATTGAGGTATTGGGCAGCGTCGCGGTTACCGTGTTGGTCGATTTGCTCGCGAAACGTCCCAGCACCTCGGTGGAACCTACCTCCGCCTCGAACTCATCGCCCAGATGAAGTGTCTCCCAGGTTCGTACGGCAGCCTCGTCGAGTCCTGCTTGTCCTGTTGGGCCATCAATCTCGGGGTGAACGGCGATGGCCGCTACCGATTGCACCGAGCCTGCAAAACCCAAATCCTGCCGGAAACCGAGCATGGATTCCATGCCCGCATCGGTATCCGGAGCAAAATCCACGCGTGCAAGCAGTTCCCGGCTATCGGAAGGCGTATCCTCCACCGCGACGGAGAAGCGCTCACCACTCTCGCCAAAGGTCCCAGCCTGCCCGGTGGCCATTAAGCGAGCCTTCAGTTTGGGCGTCGTCCCCGGACCGTCAGAGACAACCACCAACGGTCCATCTTCAAGCCAGCGCAGCAACGGCCGGTTGGCGGCTGAACGCAAGGTCCAGGCCCAGTCGTCCTGTTGGGAATTTCCTGCGCGCGGCTCAGCCGGAAGCCACTGCATCACTTCGTAAAGAGTGTTAAGGGTGAGATTGACAACGGTGCCGGAGCGGACGCGGAGATTTTCGCGCAGTGAAGGCAAATACGACATGCTCATGGCCTTCAGCGCATAACGGCCCGGAAGTAGAGATGATATCTTGAAGCGGCCCTCGCTGTTGGTATAAACGTTGGCCACCACGGTCAGGTCGGGGCGCAGCAGCTGCACCTCTGCGCCTATCTGCGGCACACCGGCCGAGTCGCGCACCAATCCTGAAACCGATGCCGACGCCGCCCCACAGACGGGAGCGGCCCCTAAAGCGATCAGCATCGCAAATCCGGCGAAATGGGCTCTGCGCTTCATCACTTGTGTGTGATCCGGCGTCGTCCCTGGCAATCTTATGGCAAATCGAACCCGCGCAGGTCGCCGGATCTCAGGTCCTGCTGTCATTCGCGCGGGGCTAACTACTATTCCACGACAAAAGGTGCCGATTGCGCAATCTCTTGTTTAGAGATTGCGTCATTTATTTTCACCGTCACCTTGTACTTGCCCGGCTGTAGGCCGGCAATTGGCAGACTTTTCTCCACCGTCAACTGATCGCTATGCGCCCCTAAGTCCTTTGATTCCATCTGCTTTTGCAGAATTACTGTCCCGGAAGCGATATCGGTGATCTCGTAAGTCACCGTTGCGGAGTTGCTCTTAGTGGCTTCGTCGATACCCAGGTTGTAAAACTGCATCCAGAAGTTGAGAGGCTGGCTGCGTTTGAACTTGACTGGCGTGGCCGGAATAGTGGTGGCAGCCACGCGCGGCCGGACAAATTCGCCTCCGATAATGAAGTTTCCGGCACCGATTTCCCGCGAAGATACCGGGTACATCTCGTCGGCCAGAATCAGCGAGGAGGCACCCAATTTCTCATCGTGGTAGACAGGCACATCGATGCCGCGACCGTAAATACCCACGTGATCGGGGTTGTTCACGTCCTTGATTGCAATATCCAGGCGGTAGAGGCCCGGCATAAGAGGAACGGCTTTCCAATAGACCGATTGGCGGTCGAGCGACTTCTCCAGCAGTTCGGCCGGCTGATCGACCTCGACGGTATCTTCGAACGTCTGCACCGTCTTGCCGGTAATCGTCGTGACTCTGACAAGAATGTTTACAACGCCCTTGGACACCCCTTCCTTGGTCACAAAGGTGATGTCGCGGTTCCTGATTTGCAAAGTGATCGGGACCATATCCATGCCCTCGGTCACCTTTATGAAATCGGTGCGGACATCGAAGGGGAATACCGGCCCCTTAAGCAACTTGTGCTCGGAGACAAAGGCTTCAAGGTCCTTGAACTTGATAGGCGGCGGAGCAAAGAGCTTGGCAGCCATCTCGATGCGGTCGAATTCCTTGCCCTGGGCGTAGTCTCCCATGGGACCACCCCCGAGCTTTTCAATGCCGTTGCCCTTGAACCTGTCGGTCTTGTCCTTGTGGTTCATCTCCTCATATTGAGTAAGGCCAGCACCGGGGACGTTGAGCAGCGCGTCCTTCTCGCTGCGGTCAATCGTAAAGTGGTAGTCGCCGCACTGACAGGTATCAACAAACTCGATGTCGATGTTCTCCCCGATTCCCTCCAGGTAACGGTAATGCCATACCTCGAACGGGAACGTGGTGGTGGTGCCGCCACCCTCTTCCGGGGTTCGGTCATAGGTGCCACCGGAGGGATGGGCATCAATGTCGTCGGGCTTGCCGAAGGCGATATAGATGTGGCCGCGATCAGTTTTCCATCCCGGCTTGCCAGCCGCAAAGTGCTCGTTGGCGTAGGCAATGCGCCGGTAGTGCTCCTCCCTATACTCGTTCTCGGGCGAATCGGGGTTAGGATTGCGGCGCAGCCAGAAATTCTCGATGAAGGAGTCGCGCTCCTCGTCGTTGCTCAGACTCATGAAGGCTCTGCGCTCTTCGTCGCTGATGATATAGGGGACTTCCTGGTTCAGCCAGGTTTTGTAGGTTCCCTTCAACTCCTGCCGCAGCGCCTTCTGGGAGTTGTAACGCTCCTTGTCGGACCGTTGGCGCTTGAGCGGATCTACCTCCTGTTCCTGGCCTGCGGCCGTTCCAGTCTGTTGTTGGCCCTGTGGTGGTGCAGGCGGCGTGGCCGCCCTCAGAGACTTAAGACCGAATGCCGGGGCCAAAACCAGGGCGCAACCGATTATTAAGAACTTCAAACTACGACCGTTGAGCGTCATTGCCTTAAATACTCCTGCGATCCCTTATTCTACGGGTCCCGATAGGGCTGGGCAATACTTCTTGCGCAGTGGGCTGCCGTATGGACGGGTATTTGGCCCAAAGGTAATCCGAAAACCCCCTGGGAAAGCGGCAAAATCACTGCGATCTGGGAAGTTGTCGAAACCCTGCGGCCTGCTCGGCCGTCCAACAGGCAAGTGCAATCCTGATAGCCCTTTGTCTCGGGGCTTTCTCCTGAGGCATCCCTGGTCGCCATCCCCGGGGAAGAGGTGAAGTGGCTTCCTGGAACTGTACGCAACGCGATTGCGTACACTGGATGGAGAGAGATTCGGAGTACGCATCATACATGAAGAAAATTCTCTTGATAATTCTGGCCGTGTTGGTGGTTGGTGGACTTGTTGCCTTTATGGTCGTGAAGCAGCAGTCGGGCTACACCAAGGTTCTCACTGCCACAATCGCGCGTCAGGACCTGGATACCATTGTCAGCGGTACCGGCCAAATCAAGCCCAAGACCTACGTCAATTTGGGCGCTACTGCCATGGGCCGCGTCACCAGCCTTGCCGTCAAGGAAGGCGATAAGGTCAAGAAGGGCGAGACCGTCGCCACAATCGAAAATGTCCAGCAGGAAGCCTCCGTCGCCGGACAGCAGGCCGCTATTGCCGCCGCCAAGACCGACATTGCATCCTATATTGCCGCGGAAAAGACAGCAGAGGCCAACCTGGAGCACGCCAAAGCTGACCTCGAGCAGAAGAAGCTGGATTGGGATCGCGCCCAGGCCCTCTTTACCGCCGGCATTCTAGCCAAGCAGGATTATGACGCCAAGAAGGCCGCCTACGACCTCGACGTGGCTTCGTTGGCCCAGGCCGTGGCAGGCGTCAACCAAGCCAAAGCACAGACCGACTCGGCCCGCGGGCACATGCAAACGCAGGTAGCCACTTTGCGTGTCAACCAGGACAACCTAAACCGCACCATCGCTGTCGCCCCGTTTGACGGCATCGTTACCAACGAACCTGTCCGCGAGGGCGAAACTGTGGTCGTGGGCATTCAGAACGCCGAAGGTTCAACGCTCATGACACTGGCCGACATGAGCATCGTGACTGCCGAGGTCAAGGTGGATGAGACCGACATAGTCAACCTCCAGCTCGGCCAGCCGGCTGAAGTCACGATCGACGCCCTGCCGGGTAAGAGCTACAAGGGACACGTTACGCTGGTGGGCGATCAGGCCTTGCTCCGCTCGACAGGAATCGCTACATCCCAGTCCACCACCGGCACTGAAGAGGCCAAGGATTTCAAGGTTGTCGTTACGCTCGACAATCCAAGCGACGAACTGCGTCCCGGCCTCTCCTGCACCGCCAAGATCACCACAGCCCACAAGACTAGTGTGCTCTCCCTGCCCATTCAGGCGCTCACGATGCACGACCCGGCAGCTGACATTGCCAAGCCCAAGGGCGGCGTCCAGGCCGCATCCCAGCCCGCGGCCCCGGCAGCCAAGCCAAGGCCAGTGCAGGGTGTCTTCGTTGTCGATAGAGATCCAAGAGGCAGACTGCGCGCAAAGTTCGTTCCCGTTACGACCGGCATCACCGGCGCCACTGACATTGAGGTGCTTACTGGCCTTAACCAGGGACAGGAAGTCGTTACCGGCCCGTACAAAACGCTGCGCGACCTCAAGGGCGGTTCGCTGTTGAAGCGCGACACCGTCAAAGTGGTTCTTCCGTCGGGCAGCAGCTCATAGGGGCCGAGGCAGTCTAACAGTGAGAGCGACGCAGCGAAAGACGGCACTGCTCTCGCCCTGGCGGCAGGTGAAACCGGAAAGGCAAGGCCGGGAAAAAGGATGAGATTCGGATGGCAATGAACAGCATAATGACCGAAGAGCTGACACAACCCGCGACGACACCGAACGGCGACATGATTGTCGTTGAAGATCTCTGGCGCACCTACGATATGGGCTCAGAGCAGCAGGTGCAGGCGCTCCGCGGCGTCAACCTCCGCATCAAGCACAACGAGTACGTCGCCATAATGGGTCCTTCGGGCTCAGGCAAATCGACGCTGATGAACCTGATCGGATGCCTTGATACGCCTTCGAAAGGCAAGTATTGGCTGAATGGCCAGTTGGTCAGCGAGCTGGATGACGATCAGCTGGCACGCATCCGCAACAAGGAAATTGGCTTTGTCTTTCAGACATTCAACCTGCTGGCGAGGGCCACTTCGCTGCATAACGTTGAACTGCCGCTGATTTACAACGGCACGCCTGCGGCAGCGCGGATAGCGCGCGCGAAGGATGCGCTGAAAGACGTAGGGCTGGAATCGCGCATGAACCACAAGCCCAACGAGCTCTCAGGTGGACAGAGGCAGCGCGTTGCGGTGGCTCGAGCGCTGGTGAATCATCCTTCGATCATTCTGGCTGACGAACCTACGGGGAATCTCGACTCGAAGACGGGGCTCGAAATCATGGCTCTGTTCGACAGCCTGCACGCCAGCGGGAATACGATTGTGCTGGTGACTCACGAGCCGGATATTGCCGAGTTCGCGCATCGGGTGGTGCACATCCGCGATGGACAGATCTTCTCCGACGAACCGTCCAAGCGCTTCAGATAACTCATACTCAGGGGTTGGTTTATCTAGATCGAGGTCACGTCGGCCGGAAGCGGTCGTGCGTCCACCTTTACAGCCGTACAGCGGCTGTATGCCGGTACCTATTTTGGCCATAAATTGTTGATTACAATTTGGTTACATTGACCTCTACTGGCATACAGCGCCAGTATTTTGGACGGTCATCCAACTCTAAAATATTGATTCTATTTTGGTTGTATAGATCTGTACGGTTTTACAGCCGAGTTTTTGAATTTTTTGGAAGAGGGCCGGGGAAACCGGGAGGGCGGTGGGGAACGCTTGCCGGGCTGCTGTTGTGTTGTTCATAGGTTCCTCCCTCCTTTATTTCAATTGTGCGCCGGGGGAGAGATATTTTCTGCATAAGCAGCTTCCAGCTTTTGAAGCCCATGTGGCCGGATGGAACCCGGCAAGACCTGGGGCGGCCCGGTCGCGAAGGACCGTGATATCCCACCCTTGCGGCAAAAGCTCCGCAAGGATGGGGCACCCGGCGAGTTGGTAACAGGCTGATCAGGAGAACTGCGCCAAGTCCATGCCCAGCTTGTAGGTCTCGCCGTGGGACTGCAGTTCATCCCAGGTGGTCTCCTGGTGGCGAAGGCCGGCCATGCGACCCAACATGCAGCTCAGGGCCGTTTCAACGCCAGCGGCAATCTGGTTGTGGACGGGGCCATTCACGATGCTTTCAATGAAGGTCCGCTCCTTGTCGCGGTCGGCGAAGGCGAGATTGTCTTCGAAGTTTCCGTTGGCGGCGAATTTGCCGGAACCGGCGGAGGTGTTTGCCGAGTCCTGCCACGCCCACTTCTGCGAGCCGAGAATCTCCACCGGGCCAGCGTAAGGAATTGTCGCCGCGCCTTCGGAGCCAAAGAGGCGCAGGCCGGCTTCGAACATGTCATAGTCGCCGAACTGCTTGGAGGCAAAGGAGACGCGGACGTCGTTGGGATAGAGGTAGTCGACCTGGTAGTTGTCCCAGCAGTCGCCGGCATGGGTGAGGACGTTGCGGCCCCCGGTGGCGATTGCCTTAAGCGGGCGCGAGCCGAGGATCCAGTTGCAGAGATCGATGATGTGAATGTTCTGCTCGACGAGAATGTCTCCCGAGAGAGCACGGTCCCAGAGCCAGTTGCGCAGGCGGTACTCGTCTGCTCCGGCGCCGGGGAAGACTTTTTCTTTGGATGCCGGGGCGTAGTACCAGGCGCTGATGGAGGCGATCTTGCCGAGGGCTACGGCTTTGATCTTTTCGGCAATTGCGGCGATGGGCGGCGCGTTTCGGCACTGGAAACCCACGTCAACGCTCTGGGTAGACTTCACGCGCTTGGCGATTTCGAGCGCCTGTTTCGCTTGTTTGATGTCGATGCCTACCGGTTTTTCGCAGTAGACATGCTTGCCGGCGGCGACGGCGGCCTCTAGATGTTCGACGTGGAAGAAGGGCGGAGTTGATATCTGAATAATGTCCACGTCGGGCGAGGCGGCGAGTTGGTCGAACGCGTGCGGGCCGTGAAAGAGGAGCTTGGGGTCGATGGGCGGGCGGCCGAGGGTCGCGTTGACTTCATTGAAGTGCGCGCGGCCGGCATCGAGCTGGTTCGGAAACAGGTCGGCGAGCGCAACTACCTGCGCAACCGTGTTCTGCGAGAACGACGTTGCGACGTGGGTACCGCGGTTTCCGCAGCCGAGCAGGCCATGGCGCAGGGCCGAGTTGTTCTGGTAGCCGAAGGCTGTTGCGGGTTTGAGGAAGAGGAATCCGGATGCGAGTCCGGCAGTGGTTTGTATGAATTCCCTGCGCTTCATGGCGTTGCCTTTCGTTTGTGAAGCAAGTGGTTGAGGATACATCCCCTCGGGGGCTAAAGCCCACGTTTCAATTCCCGACTAGTGGCGCAGCTAAAGCCGCGCCCTTTCAAAAACTTCGAAATGCTTTTGGCGCTTGAGAGTCAGGGGCTAAAGCCCCACGTCAATTTTCAACTTCTTGCGACACGACTGAAGTCGTGCCCTGATACAAAGCCTGTTTCATTTCGGCAATTTCGCAGCGTGCTCCTAGGCGAGGACCTCGCGGAGGATTCCCTCCAAGTAGATTTTCTCGTTGCGGACGTCCTCGATTTGCTGCGGGCCTGAGGTTTCGCGCTCGATGGTGATGGCGCCGGTGTAGCCGAGGCTGTGCAGCTTGGTGAAGACTTTTTTGAAGTCGACGAGGCCGGTACCGATGAGTACTTCCTGGCCTAGTTTGCTGGGATCGGTGGGCCAACGACCGTCCTTGGCGTGAACACTGCGGACGTGGGGACCAAGAATATCGACCGCGTCGACGGGGTTGGCTTTGCCGTAAAGAATCAGGTTGGCGGTGTCGAGGCCGACGGCGAGGTTGGGCATGGCTGCGTCACGCAGCATCCGCGACATGGTGGTCGGCGTCTCCTGGCCGGTCTCCATAAGGAAGTACTGGCCGTTGCCCTGGCAGTGCTGGGCGACCGCGCGGATGGCTTCGACAGCTCCGGGATAGTTAGGATCGGCGGGATCTTCGGGGATGAAGCCGCAATGGGTCTGCACCTGCGGGATGCCGAGGAGTTTGGCAAAATCGGAGGCCTGACGGAGCGCGTCGGTGCGCGCGGCGCGGGTGGCCGGGGGCACGAGTCCTATGGTTGAGGGGCCGCGCAGGAAGTCCCAGACAAGCGGCTGGGGACCGACGACCTCGACGGTGGTGGCAATCAGCTCATATTTTTCCAGCAGATCGCGAAACTGGGGAGCCAAATCCGGCGTGAAATGGCCGATATAGCCGTCGAGCGAAAGAAAGCAGTTGGAAAAGCTCAGGTCGTGCACGCGCTTGAGGTGTTCTTCCGGCGCTCCGAAGGGCGAGATGATGAGACCGAGCGCCATGGGCTTGAGCGGATTGGTGGGCGTGCCGGTAAATGCCGCGGGCAGGCCCTGCGCAAGAACGGTCACCGATGCGGCCGCTAAAAATTCTCTGCGATCCATAAAATAGCCTCGCCAGAATTGTCCGATTCGACGGCTGTCTTTGGCAACCTGCCGCAGATTCAACAGCGTATCCTGTGAATCCTGTCCAGCACTTCCCAATTGCAAATTCTTTCGCATCGCATTGCACACGTGGACATTGAGGCTGGTGTTGAATTTTCACAAATCGACGTCTTGACTTCTGAGGAAAAGAGGGTCAATATCTTCGCAGATAGCTGAGAAAAGTACGCGGCCAGGTTAGCCGCGGATGTGCACGTCGGGAGTTTGCTGTCCTTCCTCCTGACTCCCTCGGCACGAACGACGTTCTGGCGCGTGCCCCGACTAATGAGAGGCAGAATTTGTTATCCGCCATGCTGCGGTTCGGCGTATCCGTCTTCGGATAGACAATACCGGTCAAAATTGACTGGCAGAGAGAAACGGATGCATGAGTCTTGCGTCAAATATTCAGCGTTCCTTGCCTAGGTTACCCTTTCGGCCAGATATTCACATGGTGACGCCGCGACTTGGGAGCCGCACATCAGTAGTACGTGAGTACGTGATACGGCTTTCATCGGGCGTCGATGCGCTTGTCCTTGCTGAGTTCCCTAAACTGACCTAATTGGTCGTTGCTGTACTGGGAGGTGGGCTGTGGTGGTCAAAGCACAATATGACGGAATCCGCGTTTCAGGGTTGTATGTAGGCGTCAACAACGTGCGGCGCTATTTTTCAAAACGCATCCAGGTCATCGAATTGCAGTTGGATCATCTTCAGATTCAGTGCGGACTGACGCCACGTTTCTGGGACGGCCAGCCAGAGATTCACGATCCCCGCCTCAGCCTGTGGCTGGAGTCGAAACAGCTCCACGACAGACCCTGCCGGACACCCGTCCCCCTGGCGATGATTCCTTCGGGCAAGAACTCATTCAAGCTGGCATCCATCTCCCGGAACGGAAGCGCCCGGCTAAGGCAGGTGCCCAGCCCTGCGGCTGCTCTTGGTAAAACCGCGTAGCGCAGCGCTGCCTTTATTGCATCGGCACGGAAAGCGCTGCCCCGTCAGGCAGTCATGAGAGATGAATCAAAGGAGATTCCCATGATAATGGTCGATTCCATGCACGTGGCGAAGAACCGAGCCGCCGAAGCCTTGCAGTCAGTCCTTCATCAGGTGTCGCAGATCAAACTCAGGAACATCGACATTGATTCACCGCGCCCGGATCTCAAAATCGATATTCTGGCGCAGGTAGACGTGCACGGCCATAGCCATACACTGGTGTGCAAGGTGGAGGCCAGCGGCCGGCCGGATCATGTTCGCACGGCGCTCGATGCGCTGCGCAGCCACGCGGCTGGGCTAGATGGGAATACGACGCGGGTCTTTATTACACCTCGCATTTCAGAGGAGACGAAGGCACTGTGCGGCGAGAGTAAGACCGGTTTTCTCGACCTGGAAGGGAATGCGCGCCTTGATTTGGGTGAAGTTTTCATCGTGAAACGGACGTTGCGGCAATCGAGACGCAGTTCACCTTCGTCCGTAAGCGGGCGGGAAGATGAGGAGCTTGCCGGGGTTGCCTGAAGAAGATAGTTGGTGCGGCGAAGCGGCCGCAGGCCGTATAAAGAAGCCTCTCGCGATGAGATCGCGAGAGGCTTTGTTCTTTATGACAGCTCAGACTTTTATCAAGCGCATGGGTGGCCGAGACAGGCCAATGCCGCCCAAGACCGCTCAGAGTTCGAGGATAACGGGCATGATCATGGGGCGGCGGCCAGTTGTTTTCTGGATGAGGCGCTTCAGGTCGGCGCGCACTTTTTCTTTGACCATGCCGTAGTCGGACTTCTGCTCGGTGCTCAGGCCGTCGAGCGTCTTGAGGACGGCCTCGCGGGCCTGGTCGGTAATGTCCGCGCCGCCAAAGCCCCGCATTACCACCTCGGGCTGCTGCTCCACCTTGCCGGTGCGCTTGTTGATGGCCAGCACCGCGAGCACAATGCCGTCTTCAGACAGAATGCGGCGGTCGCGAATTACGAGGTCCTCGACAACATCGATGGAGGAACCGGAGTCGATCAGGATTCGGCCGGCGGTTACCTTGTCTTTCTTACGAGCATCGTTCTTGTCGAGTTCGAGCACGTCGCCGTCTTCAATCACAATGGCGTGTTCTACCACGCCGGTCTCCATGGCCACCTGCGCATGCTTGCGTAGGTTGCGATAGTCACCGTGCACAGGGATGAAGAACTTGGGGCGCACGAGGTTGATGAGCAGGCGCATCTCTTCCTGGCATCCGTGGCCGCTTACGTGAATGAGACCGTTCGCACCATCGTCGCAAATGACGTTGGCATCGCGGCGGTAAAGATGGTCGATGACGCGGAAGATGCTCTTCTCATTGCCGGGAATGATTCTGGAACTGAGGACCACGGTGTCTCCGGCGTCGATCTTTGCGTGCTTGTGGTTATCTACTGCGGCGCGGCTGAGCGCGCTCATAGGCTCGCCCTGAGTGCCGCTGATGAGAATCATCAACTGCTCCGGCGGGTAGTCGCGCATTTGTCCGGGCTGGATGACGAGGCCGGGGGGAATGTCGATATAGCCCAGGTCCTGAGCAATCTCGGAGCTCTCCATCATGGAGCGGCCTATGATGGCTACTTTTCGGCCGTGTGCGCGCGCCAGTTCCATTGCGATGCGCATGCGGTAGATGGACGATGAGAAGCAGGTGAAGAAAAGCTTCCTCTTTGTCCGCGAAAAGATCTCGTCGAGACGGGGAATGACTGCGCGCTCGCTGGGCGTATAGCCGGAGCGCTCGACGTTGGTGGAGTCCTGGAGGAGCGCGAGCACGCCACGCTTGCCGTACTCGGCAAAGGTGTGCAGGTCGAATGCTTTATCGTCGAGCGGCGAAAGATCGATCTTGAAATCGCCGGTGTGGATGACTACGCCGACCGGTGTCTCAATCGCCAGGGCCACGCAATCGACCAGCGAGTGGGTGACGCGGATGGGCTCGACGATGAAGGGGCCGACGGTGAATTTTTCCTTGGGGGCAATTTCGATGAGCTCGATTTCGTCGAGCAACTCGTGCTCTTCAAGCTTGCCTTCAACGTAAGCCAGCGTGAACTCGGTGGCATAGACGGGAACCTTGAGCTCGCTCAGAATCCAGGGCAGGCCGCCGATGTGGTCCTCGTGGCCGTGGGTGAGGACAATGGCGCGCACGTGCTGCTTATTCTCAATGAGGTAGGTGATATCGGGAACAACGATATCTACGCCGAGCAACTCCGACTCCGGGAACATGAGCCCGGCGTCGATCACGATAATGTCGTCTTCCCAGCGGAGCGCGAGGCAATTCATGCCGAACTCGCCCAACCCGCCGAGGGGAATGATCTTCAGTTTTTTGGTTTGCATCTGTCATCTTTGATGCTACCACCAGCGGTGGGGCAGACTGCCTGGGCTGGGCGGATTCAGCAGTGCTGTCGTCACAGACAGTCCGCCGGGCGCGGTGCACAATGAAAGCACTGAAAAATGCCTTCGCGTGGCGGAGGGAAAACACGAGGAGAGTTATCGATGAGCGGGTGCGGAACGAAGGTTGTTGCATTCAATGGCAGCGCACGCAAGGGTGGCAATACATCTATTTTGCTCAAATATGTATTGAAGGAACTTGAAAACGAGGGGATCGAGACTGAGCTGATTGAGATGAGCGGGACCAGGATCCACGGCTGCCTGGCTTGCCGCAAATGCTCGACCCGGAAGGATAGGCGCTGCGGGCAGACGACCGACATGGGGAACGCATATATCGAAAAGATGGAGCAGGCGGACGGAATCCTGCTCGGGTCACCTACTTATGTTGCCGACATCTCACCGGAGATCAAGGCTCTTATGGACCGGGCATGCCTGGTGTCAAAGGCCAACGGCGGCATGTTCCGGCGCAAGGTGGGGGCTGCGGTGGTGGCGGTGCGACGGGCTGGGGCGATTCACGCTTTCGATGCGTTGAATCACTTCTTTCTGATAAGCGAGATGATTGTGCCGGGCTCGTCGTATTGGAATATCGGGATTGGCCACGAGCCTAGCGATGTGGAGCGGGACGAGGAAGGGATTCGAACGATGACGGTCCTGGGACAGAACATGGCCTGGCTGCTGAAGAAGATCAAGAACTGACTGGACGGACCGTACCGAACGATCTTTCAGTCTTTGCGGAATAGGACTATCCTTGTGGGGTGGGAATGGCCGCGCAATGGTTGTTCCTATCCGGATGGCTGAGACGATTATTGTGCCGTCTTTGGCTTAGCCCCACCCGGAACGGCGGGTGCCTGTCTGCGACCTGATATGCCGGATTACAGAGAGAGCATCCTGCCTGACAGAGGGAGGAACTCATGGAAACAGCCGAATCGAAATCCCCGACAGCCAATAATTCTGCGTCGAGCTCAGTGAGCGACGATGTGCTGCATCTTGGCAGCCCGACCAAGCTTTCCGCTGAAGAGATCGCGAAGGCTGTAGCGCATCACAACCGGCACCACGGGGGAGATAAA
Organism: Occallatibacter sp.; assembly: GCA_035945795.1. Classification (GTDB taxonomy): domain Bacteria; phylum Acidobacteriota; class Terriglobia; order Terriglobales; family Acidobacteriaceae; genus Telmatobacter. The sequence continues at coordinate 100,662 of DASYZU010000125.1, read as the reverse complement.
TCGCAGGATGCCGCGGCTCAGGCGCCGATCGGCAAGAAACCGCAAGCCCGCAAGCCTGGCAAATGATGAGTTCTGCGCCCAATGTCGTTGCTCTTCCGGAGCGATGACCTTGGGTTCAACATGCGCGGCTTCGTCTTCCGCGCGAAAAATGCTCCACTCATGCAGCCGGGGCTGCACCCGCAATCTTTCGCAACTGGCCTAGGTGGTTGAGGTCGTGGCCGGCCATGGTTTCGACGATGGTCTGAAAGGTCATGACGCCGCGCTCGGGATGGATTGCCGGCCGGTTTGCAGCGGCGGGCAAAGCTGCGCCGATAAGACGCACATTCCACCCGCGCATAGCGGTGAATGCTTCAAGCGCACGCAAGGCAGCGACGCCGCCGTAGGTTGCGGCCCACTTATCCTGGTCGAAGGGCTGGAGTGTGGGCGCATCCTCGGCCAGTGTCTGGCGGAGACGAAAACCGAAGGCGATCTCGCAATCGGCCAGGTGGCAGACGATCTGGGCGGGGCTCCATTTGCCGGGGACGGGTGGGGTGTCGAGCTTGTCCTGGCCAATGGCTGAGAGAACTTTGGCCAGCGCGTCGTGGGTTGTGGCGAGGATGGTTTCGACTGGGCGGCCGTCGAGGAAACCTTCATAGGGGTTGAGTGCGCTCATCAATTCCTCCTCACATGTAGATTACCTCTGATTAAGTTGGAGCGGATGCTCCGACATTGCTTCAGGGGCTAAAGCCCACGGTCATTTCTGTAGCGCTTGTGGCGCAGCTGAAGCCGCGTTCTTTCAAAGCATCGGCTTGTTCCGAGGCGCGCCAGATATGCCTTAAATGTATTTCTGCACCATGCGCTGCCAGGTGGGCCAATCGTGGGAGTTTTGCGAATCCCATACATGGAGTTGGTGCGGAATTCCCTTTGCAGAGAGGATACGGTCGAGGTTCTGGTTCTGGCCCAGGCAATGGTCGTCCCAACCGGTGGCCAGCACGTAGGTGTTGCGGCCGTAGCGGTCGAGAAACCATGGGTCGTTCAGGTTGGGCAGGTAGTGCGTGGGCAGGTTGAAATAGCAATCCTGGTCATAATAGCCGCTGAGAAAGCTGGAGACGTCGAAGGCGCCGGACATGGAGAGCATGCCGGTGAAGATGTCGGGGTGGCGCATGGCGATGTTGACGGCGTGGTAGCCGCCGAAGCTGCAGCCAAGCGCGACCAGATGCTGGTCGCTGTTTTTGGAGCGGATAAGGGGAAGGACCTCGGTGAGCAAATAGGCTTCGTACTGCAGGTGGCGTGCGATGCGCCAGCGCGGAGACGCGTGCCGGTTGTACCAGCTCTCGATGTTGACTGAGTCGACGCAGAAGACCTGCAGTTGGCCGGCATCTATTTTGCCGGCGAGGGCGGCGATCATGCCGCGGTCTTCAAACTCGTAAAAGCGGCCGCCGGAGGTGGGAAAGACCACTACGGGCAGGCCGGCATGTCCGAAGACGAGCAGTTCCATCGTGCGGCCAAGCCGGCTGGAATGACCCTTGTGATACTCGCGATTCACTGGTTGCGCGCTCCGAAGTCTGAAACGGACGATTGGAGAACCGCCGATTTCTTGTTACTGTAACAGCCTGGGTAGTGGGTCTTTCGGCGCTTGCCCCGGCAATAGATGAAAAGCGAAAAAGGACCGCAGGGATTGAATTTCGAAGAGCAAGCTACGCCGGGAGAATCGGGACCGACGGCGACCATGGGGTTGAGTGGGGCGAGCGACGGCGCACCGCGTCAACATTTGCATCTGCATCCGCTGCCGCGGCTTCATCGCGGGTTTCGGAGCCGGTATTTGCCTGATGAGCGGGACGTGATTGTTTATCTGCCGCCGGGATATGACCGGAATCCGGAGCGGACGTACCCGGTGCTTTATCTGCAGGATGGGCAAAATCTCTTCGATGGGGAAACTTCGTTTGTGCCCGGGCGGACCTGGCAGGTACGCGAGCATGCGGATGAAGCCATCAAGGCGGGCGAAGTGGAGCCGTTGGTGATTGTGGGGATCTACAACACCGGTGACCGTCGGCTGGCAGAGTACACGCATGAACGCGACTGGCAGATGGGCGGAGGCGAGGCCGGGGCCTACGGAGGCCTGATAACCGAGGAACTGATGCCGTTTATCGCCGGACAATACCGGGTACGGCAGGAGCGTGAAGAAACGGGCGTGGGCGGATCGTCGCTTGGGGGCCTTGTGGCGCTTTATCTCGGACTCAGGTTTGCGCGGCATTTCGGCAAGCTTGCAGTTCTTTCGCCCAGCGTCTGGTGGAACCACAAGAGCATTCTGGGCTACCTGAACGAGCGGGCTCCGGAGATTTGGGAGCGGCCCCGGGTTTGGCTCGATGTCGGAGACCAGGAGGGCCGGAACACTCTCGAAAACGCAGACAAGCTGAACCGGCGGCTGTTGGCCAATGGCTGGAAGGCGGAGGAAACGCTTCATTTTGAACGGGTGGCAGGCGGGACTCACGACGAGGCGAGCTGGGCGCGGCGGATTCGGCCGATGCTGAGGTTCTTGTTTCCGGCGAGATCATAGCCTCGTATTGATAACATTGGCTTTCAGATAGAATCATCGGGGTGAGAGATGCGTTTCTATACAGAACTGGAATGCGAATCCTGGTTGGCAGGCTTCGAACGCCAAAAGCCAGACAAAGTTCCGGAATTGCGCGTCGAACAAATCTGTTACCCGCCCACGCCGGGAAGAATCGAGTATTACGCGCATTGGATTGCCACGACTTTGACTTATCGGATGCCAACCCTGCTTTGGATGACAGAATGGGGTATCTGGGGCGCAAATTGGCACTTGTACTACCGATTCCGCCAAAGTTATGGAGACCATCGTCTACTTCACGAAGCGCCAGGGCATCTGTTTCTGGAGTATGAGTCTGAGGATCTGGCTTCATTTCTTCAGTTAGCCATGCTCAACGGGTGGGGCGGATATGTGTTGACTCAGGCAAATTACGTGAACGCATTCTTCAGTCACGATGAGTACATCCGATTCTTTGCCTCTGAGGATGGCAACTTAAAGGAGATTCAAGAGGCACTTGCGGAAAAGTGACAGGTAGAAAACTTGCTCAGAACCCCCTTTTCAGCGATACTTAGGTGTTGTGTCTTGTGCGGCTGGGCTCATCCGTCCGGCCCTCATTTTGGCTGGGCGCGTCTGCGCTGGCCGGGAAGACCCCAAGAAGAACGGGGTCCCAGCGGACAGGTCTTTGTCCGTGGGGTGTTAGAGACCGCAACAGAGCATTGGAATTTGAAAGGAACCGTATCGCCGTGGTGATGATTCGTTTGGCGCGCGTTGGCGCCCGCAAGCAGCCCTACTATCGTATCGTGGTCATCGAGAAGGACCGCGCCCGCAACGGCCGTTCGATCGAAGTGGTCGGCACCTACAACCCCCGCACCAACCCGGCTTCAGTCGAGCTGAAGCACGAGCGCGTCGCCTACTGGCGCAGCGTTGGCGCAATCATGTCGACAATCGTGGAAAAGCTGGTTACCAAGAACCCGGCGCCGGTTGCCGAAACAGCTGCGGCCTGATTTATCCGCTTCTCCCCCAGGTATGTGCGCGGGCAACCTTGTCTGCGCATACAATTGCTGACGGCGACGGGTGTGTGCTGATACTATTCGCGCACAGATTCATTGTCGCCAATTCCTAAACGTATCTGGTCAGGGGCAAGAGCATGACCCAAAACGAAATGGTCGCACAAACCTCAGTAGCCGAACTGGTCCGGGAGATCGCCCAGGCCTTGGTGGATGAGCCTGCAGCTGTTGCAGTCGAGTCCGTGAATCGCGATGAAAACACGGTTCTCAAGCTTAGGGTTGCGCCACAGGACGTGGGCAAGGTGATCGGCAAACAGGGACGCACCGCTCGATCGGTGCGCACCATTCTGGGCGCCGTGAGCATGAAGCTGCACCACCGCTACACGCTCGACATCCTGGAAGAGGACGACGAAGGCTAGCATGGCGTCTGCTGAATCATCCGGCACCCCTCTCTCGCCGGATGGGACCGCGCCAGAAGAAGCTGTGCAAGCTGAGCAGTGGACCTGGCTGGCTCGTATTCGCCGCCCACAGGGACGCAAGGGCGAGGTCTTCGCCGACATACTTACCGATTTTCCTGAAAAATTTGCCGAACGGCGGCGGCTTTGGCTGCTGCCGGAAAGTGCACCTGCCAAGGCTGGGCGCGTCGCGGCTCCGCGCGCGGTTGAGCTCGTGAACCATTGGCTGCATAAGGGTGGCGTGGTGCTGCATTTTTCCGGGATGGATTCGATCAGCGACGCGGAGACGCTGGCTGGGCTAGTCGTGGCTATTCCGCGGACGGAGCGGGCTGCGCTTGGCGAGGACGAAGCTTATATCGGCGACCTGATTGGGTGCGTGCTGATGGATGTTGCGGACGGAGAGTCTGTGGTGGTGGGCGAGATCGAAGACGTGGATCGAACGGCTGGGCCGGTGGCACTGCTTGTGGTGCGTGGGGCGGGCGGCGAAATTCTGGTTCCGTTTGCTAAGAGCTATCTGCGGAAGATCGACCTCAAGGCGAAGCGAGTGGAGATGGCTCTGCCTGAGGGGCTCGTCGATTTGAACGCAGAGGATCGGGCTTAAGCCGACGCCTCAGATATTCGCTGTGTTTGTTTGAGACTTGGCCTCACGCTTACGGCGACCGAAAATACAGGTCCCCACCACGGCGGGCAGGCATTCGACTCCCTTCATCCGCCGCTGCGAACTACGGTCGCTCCCGATGAACGGGCTGATTGAGTGACGTCGCATCCCACCCTTTCGCCAGAAAAAAGGCAAAAGGATGGGGCACGGGACCTTTTGGAAGAGAACCGGCACCGCTTCATCCCGGGACGCAACTCGCGGCGGCGAGTCAAGGTGCTCAGGGTGACAGCTCTTATATTTTTCAGGCATTACAAATGCGATATGTTTTTATACCGCGGCGTAAACGGCCATGCCTATTATTGGAACGCCAGCGGCTTCCAAGCGCCGTTGTCTTTGAGCGCAAGCTGGATGGGCCGGGGCGGGCCTTTGGGAGGGAGCGTCACCTCGATCCATAGCTCCTGGCCGGGCTTGAGGCTCGTTGGGTCGGCGGCATGTTCGGCAATGAAGAAGTCGACCGGGCTGGCGAGGTGAAAATCCTGGCAGGGTGCGCCGGGCGGGGCTTCAACCAAGAGGCCGGAGTTTTGCCTTTCCTCGTTTTGAATCCAGATGGCGAGGAGCCGATTGTTCATCACTTTTAGATCGGCTGGAAATCGAACGGGCTGAGCGGGCCGGATGGCATAGGGGCCGGGCCTGACTGCTCCGTTGATGTCGCGCGGGAAGGTGGCGGCTCTGGCCGAGGGCAGCGTGCTTTGGCAGCCGTCGACGACAAGTTGCAGGCTCAGGTAGCGGCCACGCATCGGCAGTCTCGGATCGTAGGCTGCGGCGCGCGTCCAAACATGCGGACAGGTCAGGCGCTGAAAGAGATATTTGGCGGTGATCGTCGAGACGATGGCCAACTGGATGAGAAGCAGGGCGACTGAGGTTTTGGAGAGCTTCATTTCGCCTCCTGAGTCGTGCGGTTTGTGGAGGCCATGCCGGCCAGGATTCGCCTTCGCATCTTTTCCAGTGCCCATCCTCCGGCGAGGAAAAGAATGCCCAGACCGATGAGGCCGAGGGAGCGGCCGATCGCGTCAAAGATGTTGCTGAAGTAGAACCACGCGACAGCGACGGCGAAACCCACAATGCCCAGGTTGACCAGCGCCCTGGATGCAAGTCGCACTCCCCACCAGCAGAGGAACACCGCAAGGACCGCGACCAGCGCGTGGGCGGCAAGATTGGGTTCGTGGCGGGCGAATGTGTAGTGATTGTCGCCGTAGATGTTGGTCTCACTCCATGTGCGGTTACACCACGGCAGGGCGATGGAAAACACCATAGCGACGGCCGGGGGAATCAATCCTTTGTGGCCGTGGAAGGCGGCAATCACCAGCGGCAGCGCGGCGATTGCAATCCATGCCCAGACGCGCGTGCTGAAGGGGACAAATGTCTGCTGTGCGGACCAGGAAACCCATCCCGACAGCATGAGAACTATGCCGGTGACGCTCGAAATGGCGCCGGCTGCGAAGAGAATTCCCTGCACGACCTTGCGCTGGGAGCCGACAAAAAAGGTGAGGTAAAGGATGGCCCACATGAAGAGCGCGCGGCCAATGTAGACTTCCTGGCCGATGTGGTTGTCCATGTAAAACGCCAGTTCGGCGAACATCCAGGCGGGAAATAGGAGCAGAGTGAGGGTTTGTTGCGCCTGGTCACTGAGCAGAATCCAGCCGGCCAGGGCGGCCAACGCCCAGAGAATAATTGCAGCCGGCCAGTGCTCCTGGATATTGAATATCTGGCCAACGAGCGCAATGGCGGCGCCGGTGGAGACGGTTCCGACGGCATGGAGGGCGGTGGAGAGGCCTTGAAAGCTTTTGCGCGCAAAGCCGCCGCCCAGGTGGAAGACGGCGACCATGGCGATGACGATTGCATAGCGCGCGACTGGGCCGAGTTCATCCCAGTGGGCGGAGACAAAAAGCGCAACTCCGCAGGCCAGCAGGATGGCTCCTAGAATGAGCGCGACCATGCCCTGCCAGCGAAGGCCACTGGGCTTTTCCTGTTTTTCTTCGAAGGCGCGGATGCGGGCGGCAGCCTCCGCGTCGAGTGCGCCGGCGGTTTGCCAGCGATTTAGCAGCGATTCAATATCAGCCATGGCAGTTGGGCAACATTAGAGCACATTGCGGTGGAGGGCGCGCGAAAACATCTATGATCGTGAGGTATGCGGTTTGAGATTGTTACGATTTTCCCGGGGTTCTTTGCGGGGATTTTCGAGAACGGGATTTTGCGGCGGGCGCTGGCCGAGGGGCTGGTGACGGTGGGCGTGCATGACCTGCGCGCCTTTACGCACGACCGGCACCGGACGGTGGACGACCGGCCGTTTGGCGGCGGCGAGGGGATGGTTCTGAAAGCGGAGCCGCTGGCCGAGGCGCTGGCTTCGCTGGGGATCTTGCCGAGGGCGGAGCGAGAAGCCTCATCACCCACCCTTGCGCTAGAAGAAAAGCGCAAGGATGGGGCACCCAGTTCAATTGAAGGGACGCGGGTGATTCTGCTTTCGGCGCAGGGACGGCGGTTTACGCAGGCGGTGGCGCGGGAGCTGGCCGGGCTGGGGGGTGTGAAGCTTGATCGCGTAGTGCTGATCTGTGGGCGCTACGAGGGCGTGGACGAGCGCATCAACGAGCTCTACTGCGACATAGAACTCTCGATCGGGGACTACGTACTGAGCGGAGGCGAACTGGCCGCGGCGGTGGTGGTGGATGCGGTGATGCGGCTGATTCCGGGAGTGCTGGGCAACGAGGCTTCAGGGGAGTTTGAGAGCTTTGGCGTGGCGGATGCGGAAATTAGTTCTGACACCGAGGGAGTGCCACGGTCGCAGCACGGGGCGGGGGGATTGCTGGATTATCCGCACTACACGCGGCCTGCGGAGTTTGGCGGGCTGCGGGCACCTGAGGTGCTGATGAACGGCGACCACCAGCAGATTCGCCGTTGGCGGCGGGAGCAGCAGCTGCGCAAGACTCTGGCCAACCGGCCTGATTTGCTGGAGGGCGCCGCACTGAGCGCAGAGGACAGGCGGCTGCTCGGTGCCATTCGGACACAATCCGGCCGCAAGAATGATTAGCGGAGGTTACGCCGGGACTAAAGTCCCGGCCTACCGCCCGAACGATTTTTCAGCAAGCTGTAAAGCCCGTACCCATGAAACTGACCCACTTCCCAAGAGCTCTGACGGCTGACAGGATGCTGTCTTTAATGTTTTACTGATGCGGGAGAAAACCTATGGAAAATTCTGGAATTAAGCATTCAAGCCGCCGCAACTTTCTGCGCACGGCGTCCGTTGCGGCCGCGGCCGGTCTTACGCTCGGCGATTCACCGCTGTTTGCCGCGCCTACTGAAGGTCAGGGCGCATCGGCCGCGGCTCCGGCGTCAATTCAACTATTCACCGCCGAGACTCTGCAGGCGGACATCAAAGCGATGCAGGCGACACCGGCCAATAACACCATAGTGAACGACAAGACGTTTGTGGTGATTCTGACCGTGGAGACGGCCAAAAGCGCCAAGGAGTTTGAGTACCACGATGGCCGTGACCATGTGTTCTACATCCTGGACGGGGAGACGGTCTACGAGGTGGGTGGGACACCGAAGGGCGCGCATAGTACCGGGCCTGGTGAGTGGCTTGCGCCGGAGTCGGAGGGGGCGACCAAATATACGCTCAAGAAGGGAGATATGCTGGTTATTCCTCGGGGAACGCCGCACAAGCGGAGTACCGCGGGCACCGTGACGCTTACGCTGGTGTCGCCGATGGGAAGCGCAAAGGCGTAGCGTGTTTGGTGCTGAGCGTTTATGGCCTGGACCAGTATCTGTGGTGTCCCACCCTTGCGGCAGAAACAAGCCGCAAGGATGGGGCAAGGAGATTTTGGGTCGAACTCGGCGAAAAACTATAAAGAACTATAGGTAGGTGGAGCTATCCCACCTTAGGTGCAAAAACAAAGACGCGCCGAAGGTGGGGCACCCGGTTTCTTGCCGAATGCAGGTACCCGCATTTTTGCCTATCCCTGATCTCTGTCCGTGTTTAGGGTTCGCCGTTCATGGCGTGGAGGATTACTTTCGCGGTGGAGTCTTCATCCTCGCGGGAGGAGATCATCAGGTCGTAGAGGTGCATGTTGCACCAATTCTTGCCGAAATACTCGTGCAGATATTTGGCGCGCTCGCCATCGACGGTGCGGATTCGCTCCTCGATGTTGGCGCCTTTTTCCAGACGAGAGCGGAGACGAAGAATGCGATCGCGAAGAGGCGCGTAGACAAAGGCGTGGAAGACATCGGGCTTGTGCTGAAGAACGCACTGAGCGCCGCGGCCAACAATGACACAGTTGCCGTCGGACCAGGCCTGCTCAATGATCTTCTGCGAGATCTTTACCATTTCCTGGGCATCGAAGACCAGGTTTTCACCGAGTTCGAGGCCGGCAGCGAGGGCTGCGCCGCGCATGGCCTGCTGATTGAGGCGGCGAAGCCATGAATCCACGTGCTCGTCGTAGTGTCGAACGATGGTGGTATCGACGTGGGCCGCGTAGGCAATGGCGTCAATGATGTCACGGTCCAGCAACTTCCAGCCCAGCAATCCGGCGATGGTTTGCGCGATTCTTCCACCACCGCTTCCGAACTCCCTGTTGACAGTCAATACACGGTATTTCACTTTCTCCTCCCGCACTACCGACTACTTCAAGGTTACTCCTGTTCCGCGGGCCGATCCAAGTCCGCACACGCGAAAGACATGCTCACTCTCAGAGTTACGAACCGAGTAGCGGGTTCGTTCAGAAGACAGCCCCTCAGGGGCTAAGGCCCAGGTTAATTTTGCAGCCGTTTGCGGCACGACTAAAGTCGTGCCATGACACAAGGCCTTTGCGCGACTCCGCTAGCGCGAGGATTTCCGAAAACTATCAGGCAGGCACCGTTCAAAGTAGCCCGATTCGGGGGTAGGGCCGCAATGAGCTGGATAGCGATTGTGACGTACACTGTAGCCGTGCATACCAGCAGCGGTGTACCGGGTGCGCACACGGCCCGGTGAATTCGGAGGGTAAGACGGCATGAAAACGATCGGCGTTCTGTTCGGCATGGAGAACAGTTTTCCCGGCGCGCTGGTGGAACACATAAATGCCCGGAACGTAGAGGGCATCCGGGCGGAGTTTGTGCAGACCGGCGCAGTACATCTCGGCATGGTTCCGCGCTACTCGGTGATTGTGGACCGCATTTCGCACGACATTCCTTTCTATCGCGCCTTTCTGAAGCACGCCGCCATCAATGGAACGGTGGTGATCAACAACCCATTCTGGTGTTCGGCGGACGACAAGTTTTTCAATTACACGCTTGCGGAGCGGCTGCGCGTGGCTGTGCCGGCCACGGTGATTCTGCCGCACAAGCAGTTGCCTGCTGAGACTACGGAAAGATCGATGAGGAACCTGGAGTATCCGCTGGATTGGGATGCTGTGTTTGCTTATGTGGGCGAGCACGGATTTCTGAAGCCGGTGGATGGCGGAGGGTGGCGCGACGTGTACCACGTGCACAATCGCGAGGAGTTCTTCAGGGCTTACGATCAGTCGCGCGACCTGTGCATGATGTACCAGAAGACAGTGGATTTCGCCGAGTACTTTCGGTGTTACGTTGTGGGTCAGAAGAAGGTGCACGTGATGCCTTACGATCCGCGGAGGCCGCACGCCGAGCGGTACATTCAAGTCCCGTCGAGGTTCAGCAGAGGATTGCTGCGGCGTGTAGAGCAGGATGCGCTGAAGCTTTGCCGCGCGCTGGGGTACGACCTGAACACGGTGGAGTTCGCTGTGGAGAACGGGATTCCGTACGCGATCGACTTCATGAACCCGGCGCCGGATGCGGATTTGAACTCGGTGGGCGCGGCGAACTTTGAATGGATTGTGCACGAGGTGGCGGACATGGCGATCGCCAAGGCCAAGACTGCGCCGCATGTTCCCGAGTTGCACTGGTCGGTATTCCTGGGCGGAAATGTTGCCAAGGCCAAAGCTGCAAGGAAGAAACCCGCATCAAAGAAAGGAGTGAGCGGGAAAGCAGCGAAGGCGGTGAGAACATTGGCGAAAAAGAACAGCAAGCTCGCAAAGGATGAGGAAGCGATTACGGCAGCGGCGGAGCCGATGGGCAGCGTGGCAGCCGCGGTGGCTCGCGATGAAGGATCTTCGGTGGCGCAGATGAAAAAGCCCGAGCCACCGAAGCCGGTTGCTAAGGACGCGGGGGCTAAGACAACTCGACCTTGAGCGTGAGGCCGATATCAGAGTGTTTGGCATCGAAAGGCTTTTCTGGGGGCATCTGGACTTTCAATGCGGCCTCGTCCTGCTTCCATTTGACCTCGCTTTTGTTACCGAGGATCTCGACCTTGAGGATCTTGCCGGGCTGTTGCGGACTGGCGAGGCCTAGAGCCTGCACGACGGCCTCCTTCTCAGGCCAGCCCTGGACAAAGGCATAAACAGTGGAGCCCTTGGCGGTGAAGCGAATGTCTTCAGCGGTGAGGTCATTCTGCTTGTCCTCGTTGAAATTGCCGGCAACGATCTTGACCTTGGTAGATGGGCCTTCGCCGTAGATCTTCCAGGGGCGCGTGGCGTAAATGCCCTCGCTGTTGATCTGCATCCATGCGGTTATTCCCTCGAGCACCTCCATCTCCGCGAAGTCCAGTTCGCCGGAGTTGGGCAGCGGGAAGTTGAGCAGGAGGTTGCCGTTCTTGCTGACGATGTCGGTGAGCAGATCGATGACTTTCTTAGCGGCCTTGTACTTCTGTCCCCGCTTGTAATGCCATTGCCCAATGCAGGTGTCGGTCTGCCATGGATTGGCGGCGATGAGATCGGAGACGCCACGTTCATGATCGAGCAGGCAGGTGCCGATGGCGCAGTCCGTGCCCTCCTTGCTGGTATAGACCGCCTCAGTTGCGCCGCCGTGAAGCTGCGCACTCACGTTGTAAAGGTGAGCGACCATCTTCAGACCGTAGTCCTCGAAGGGCAGGTGGCCGTCGGTGTAGAGCAGGTCGGGCTGATACTTGTCGATGAGGTCGGTCATACGGTCAAGATAATGGCGCTTCCACGATTCGGGAATGTCATTGTCGTTCCAATCAAGTTTGTCGATCACGCGGGCGCAATCGGTGTCGTGGTACAAATCTGCGAACTTAGGATCGACGCCGTCATACTTGATGCTTGCCATGGGCCCGGTCTTGTCGGCGCCGTGACTTACGGCAAACCATTTGTAACTTATCCATAAGTGCTCGCTAACTCCAAATCTAAGTCCACGATCGCGCGCGGCCTTCTGCCACATTCCGACGACATCCTTTTTGGGTCCCATATTCACGGCGTTCCAGCGCGTGTACTTCGAGTTCCATAAGTCGAAGTTATCGTGATGAACGCCCATACTGAAGAAGTACTTTGCACCGGCCTTCTTGTAGAGGTCCATAAGGTGATTCGGGTCCCACTTGGCGGCCTTCCAGTTATCCACGAGGTCTTTGTAGCCGACCTTGGAGGGATGGCCGTAGGTTTCCACGTGGTACCGGTACTGGTCCGATCCCTGTATGTACATGTTGCGGGCGTACCAGTCGCCATCTTCGATTGCCGATTGCGGTCCCCAGTGAGACCAGATGCCGAACTTGGCATCGCGGAACCAGTTGGGGATCTGGTAGGACTGCAGGGATTCCCTGGTTCCTTCGAAGTTCTTGGCCTGGGCTCTTACATACTTTGAGAGGGCCAGGGCGGAACATGCACCGCCCAATGACTTAAGCAAATCGCGCCTGTTCAATGCCATTGCAGTAAGTTTCCTTTCGTGATGCAGTTCGCTTCGGAGATCCTGATTGCGCTCTTCCGCGTTAAGGCAGGAGTGCGGATTTTATTTCGAATCCGACGCAGCGATTACCTGGCGGAGTCGTTGCTCAGCATCGGTGTTCCAGTAGCCACAATCGAGTTCGAAGAAGACAGATGTGTATGGGATGGTCATTTCCGTTTTGATAAGAAGGATGCGGAAGACCTGGGCGGATTGATCGAGCTTTGCAATGATCTTGTCGTGCGGAATGTATTCGACGCGGGCGCCGTAGAGGATAACAGCGAGTTGCTTACGGTAGTCTTCGATTCCGGGCGCGTCGATTTCAGGGACGAAGGCGAGTTCCCTGTCCGCATAGACGCTGGCGCGGATGTGGCTGCATGCGGCGATGGCATCGAGAACGTGCTGCACGACATGAAGCTGATCGTCGCCGGAGACGATGGTTTCAATGCCGGGCTTTGATTGCGCGGGATAGGCTGAATCGGCGACGACGATCCAGTTGCGATGGCCGAAGAGCGGCAGGAGGTTGCTTAGTTGCGTTTTCCAATCTGAAGTTTCAGAGCCGATCATTGCTTGTTCCCTTCGTCCTATCTCTACTTCAATTCTTCGTCCTGGCAGACGGCGACTTTGCCGCACTTGCCGGAGGCCATCAGCGAATAGGCGTCTGCGGCCTTTTCCAATGCGAAGCGGTGAGTGATGATGTCGGCAGGATGCAGATTCCAGCGAACAAGATGCTCGACCAACTCTTCCATCAGCCAGGTGGAGGTGACCCATGAACCGTAAATCGTTTTCTGATCGTGAATGATGTCGGGCGAGGGATTGAATTCGACCGTGCCGCCTTCACCTAGGAAGACGATCTTTCCCCACTTGCGGGTGGCGCGGATTGCGGTGGCGCGCGCGGCACTGTTGGCTGAGCAGTCTACGGCGCGTTCGACGCCGAAGCCTCCGGTGAGTTCCCTTACCTGGTCAACATTATCCGGGCCCGAGGTGAAAACTGCGTCGCAGAGGCCCAGGTCGAGAGCGATCTTCATGCGCTCGGGGACTACGTCGATGCCGATGATTTTGTTGGCGCCGAGTTTTCGGCAGAGCGCGCCAGTGGCCAGGCCAACCGGACCAAGGCCAGTGATAAGCACGGCGTGGTTACCGCTGATGCCGATTTTTTCGAGGCCTTCGTATACGGTGCCAAATCCGCAGGCAACCTGAGCTCCATCGGCATAGGAGAGTGCGTCGGGCAGAGCGATCAGGTCTTTTTCTTCGGCGATCATGTACTCGGCCATGCCGCCGTCACGCTGCCATCCGTAGGCGCGACGATACTTGGGGCTGGTGCAGGAGATCATGTATCCGCGGCGGCAATCGTTGCACAAGCCGCAACCGGAGATGTGGTAAACGATGACGCGATCGCCGGGCCAGAAGCGGCGACAGCCTTCGCCGGCAGCCACAACCAGGCCGCAAGGTTCGTGGCCAACGATCACGCCCTGGTAGCCTTCAGGGCCTTTGCCGAGATGCTCGTGGTAAATGCAGCGGATGTCAGAGCCGCAGATGGTGGAGGCCTTGACCCTTAACAGAACTTCTCCGTGGCCCGGAGTGGGCACAGGGACAGTGCGCAGTTCGACGGTCGAGTTTCCGGGCAGATACGCCGCGGTCATGGTGTCTTTCATGGCTTTCATCTCCGTTGGTGCATCCGGAATGGGTTGGACTTTCGTGGAATCCCACCCTAGCCACAAAAACAAAGATGTGGAACCCAGAGGTACCCCGGTGTGGCACCCAGTTTTGTGGCCGGGCACTCGGACTTATGGCGGCGTGATTTCTCCATTCATGTCCCAGAGGGATTCCCAGGTCTGGCCGTCCTTCCACAGAAAGACCTGGCCTTTGATCAGGCGGCAGTTGCGGTCAAGGGCTGCGAGTAGACGCATCTCGTCGTCGGTCAAAGGATCGGAGGTTACGCATTCGAGGTTTTCGCGGTAGTGATGAACGGAAAACGGAATGGGCGTTTGCCCGCGCTGCACCGCCCACTTGATGCAAACTGCCGTCGAATTGACACCGTGTCGCTGAGCGATTTCAAGGATGACCGAATCCTCGGTGGGGGCTGTGTCTTCAGGCGTGCGGTCGCGCTCCGGACGTCCAGGCGAGCCGATGGGACAGTAGCCGATGGGCTGAATGCTGTTGTCGAGAACGAATTTGAAAAGCTCCGGTTGCTGAAAATGCGGGTGCAACTCCATCTCGTTGACTGCGGGCTTGATGCGAGCGTCGCGGAGGACCAGCTTGAGCTTGGGGATGGTCATGTTGGAGGTGCCGATGTGGCGCACCAGACCGAGGTCCACAAGCTCTTCCATCTTGCGCCAGGTCTTCATGTAGTTCTGGTGGATGTAAGGCTTGGCGTCGGGGCTGCGTGAGCTAACATCGCAGTTCGGCGGATGAAAATTCGGGAATGGCCAGTGGACGAGGTAGAGGTCGAGATAGTCGATGCGAAGGTCGGCGAGCGACTTGCGGCAAGAGGCGATGACATCATTCTCGCCATGCTTGTCGTTCCAGAGCTTCGAGGTGATCCAGAGTTCCTGGCGCTTGATTCCGTTGCTCTGAATTGCCTTGAGGGATGCGCCGACCTCGGGCTCGTTGCCATACACGGATGCGCAATCGAAATGGCGGTAGCCGACGGCGGCCGCTCCGGTGACTGCCTCGGCAACCTGGTCCGCGGTGACGTGATCGGACCCGAATGTGCCCAGACCAACTGCCGGCATGGTGGCGCCGGTAGCGAGCTTTCTTTGTGGGACTTTTGCGGGATCGACGGCCACAGCCCCGCGCGGGTCTGGTTTGCTCATTAGGGCTCCCAGCTTGAAAGTTATCGGTAACTACGACCAGCGAAGAATACGCGATCCGCCGAATTGTGTCAATATCGGCCTTTTTCCAAAAGGCGAAAAAAGTTATCGATTAAGTAATCGTAAAGATGCTATTTTGTTGGAGCAGGGTGCGAGCCTGAATTGTCTCTGAACGCGAGACTGCCGGTGCGAGGTCGATGAAGAAGTCAAGGGGCAGCAAGGAAAACCAGCCGAGATTTCGCGCCGGCGTGCCAGTGCGCATGAAGGACATCGCGCGCGACATGGGTCTCTCGACGGTGACCATCTCGAAGGTGCTCCGCGGCCACTCCGACATTAGTGAAGAAACGCGCAAGCGGGTCCTGAAACGGATGGAGGAGCTGCACTACCAACCGAACTTGGCGGCGCGCGCGCTGATCACGGGACGCACGTGGACCATTGGACTGGTGGTTCCCGATCTGCTTCATCCATTCTTTGCACAAGTTGCCAAAGCTATTTCCGAGGGGATCCGCGGGCAAGGCTACAGCCTGATCATTACCTCGTCAGAAGATGATCCGGAGTTGGAGCGGCGGGAGATTGAACAACTGCTGGCGCGGCGTGTGGACGTGATGCTGATTGCATCGGCGCAATGGACCGTGGAAAGCTTTCGCCGCATCGAGGAACGAAGGATTCCGTATGTCCTGATCGATCGCTCATTTGTGGGGTTAGCGGCAAATTTTGTGGGCGTGGACGATGAAGTGGTGGGCATGATTGCCACCAATCATCTAATTGATCAAGGGTGCCTCAGAATCGCTCACATCCGTGGCCCGGAAACGAGCACGGCGCTGGGCCGCGTGCAAGGATACAGGCGGGCACTTTCAGAGCGGCAAATGATTCCCCAGGCAGAGCACATTGTTTCAATTGGAAGCTCAGGCGACGACCGTGGTGGGCCGGGCGGATATGAGGCGGCGAAGAGGTTGCTGGAAACGAATCCGCGGCCGGACGGAATTTTCTGCTTCAACGACCCTATTGCACTGGGCGCGATGCGCGCGATTCTGGATGCGGGGCTGCGCATTCCCGAAGACATTGCGGTGGTGGGATGCGGGAACGTGCTCTATTCGGACTTTCTGCGTGTTCCGCTGACGTCTGTGGACCAGGACAGTTCCGCGATTGGACGACTGGCCGCGGAGCTTGCTCTTACGCTGGTGGGAGCGAAGGCGCCGGTGCATCCGAGAACGGAACTGATCAATCCAAAGCTGGTGGTGCGGACTTCTACGCTGCGGAAGTGAGCTACGGCCTGGCGGTGAGAGATGCCCAGATGAAGCCGAGCAGGAATTCGGCATCGACGGCCGGCGGCGCTTCGCTTTGCGTAAGCAGCCTGCGCTGAATGGTTCCCCTGGTCATGTCGGCGATGAGCCATGCGGTTTTCTCTGGATCCTGGCGGCGAATTTCGCCCTGTTCCGAAGCCGTTTCGATTGCGTCTGCAAGGCGATGTACGGGTTCGCGAAGCCAGTCGCGGTACTGACTTCGCGTGTAGGTCAGAGAGCCGGATTCAGAGTCCATGATGCGGAAGAATTCCTTGTTGGCTTCGGCCCGTTCAAGCCTGGCAAAGGCGAAGGCACGGATCTTTTCTTGCAGGCCTTTTGCCACGTCGATACGATCGAGCGTACTCTGTTTCAGCGTCTTCATATCGTGATCGAGGACAGCCTTGTAGATTTCGGTCTTGGATCGGAAGTAGAGGTAGAGGGTTCCCTTGGCGACTCCCGCCTCTTTGGCGATCTCGTCCATGATTCCGAACGCAAACCCTCTGCGCGCGAAGACAGTGCGCGCGGCATCGACGATTTCTGCGCGGCGAAATTCCGATACAACCTGCTGTTTGGTCTTCATCGTGGTTCGGGATTTTGCAGCCATATTCGATCACTTTCAAATGGGCAGTGGCCAGTTTGAACAGATATTCCCTCAGGGCTAAAGCCTCTTTGATATTGCCGGGCTCACGTACGGGCTGAAGCCCGTACCCTTCAAACTGAAGCCCATGCACTTCAGACAGATCCACTACTTTCAAATGCTCATGACTCAATAGTATATTAGACTGACTTTATGGTCAGCAGAACAACTGAAGACGCGGGCGGTGCTCATGCCGACTGGCAGCCATCGGTAAACCCGTGGCTGGTTGCGACTTCAGTAATGCTTGCGACTTTCATGGTGGTGCTTGACTCTTCGGTTGCGAATGTGGCGTTGCCGCACATCGCCGGGAGCCTTTCGGCTTCGACGGACGAGTCGACGTGGGTGCTGACAAGCTACCTGGTTGCGAATGCGATTATGCTGCCGGCGGCTGGGTGGATTGCGCGGCGCATCGGGCGCAAGCGGCTGCTGATGATTTCGATCTTGGTGTTCACGGCCGCATCGCTGCTGTGCGGAGTGGCGATTGACATGCCCATGCTGATCATTGCGCGGGTGCTGCAGGGACTGGGCGGCGGGGGGATGCAGCCGCTGGCGCAGTCGATTCTGCTGGAGAGTTTTCCTCCGCAAAAGCATGGCACGGCGATGGCCGCTTACGGCATGGGGATTGTGGTGGCACCGGTGATTGGCCCGACGCTGGGCGGATGGATTACCGACAGCTATTCGTGGCGCTGGATTTTCTACATCAATCTGCCTGTAGGACTGCTGGCGCTGTTCATGGCCAACCTTTTTATCGAAGACCCTCCGTATCTACTCCATGCGTTCAAAGGGGCTATCGATTATCTCGGCTTCGGGTTGATGGCCGTGTGGCTGGGCACGATGCAGCTGGTGCTGGACAAGGGGCAGGAAGCAGATTGGTTCGAGGCTAACTGGATTTGCGTGGTGACGGCGGTTTGCGTGGCCGCGTTTGTGGGCTTTGTTGTGCGCGAGCTTACGAATCTAGAGCCGATTGTGCAGCTGCGCATTTTGCTGAACCGCAACTTTGGCATAGGGACGCTGATCGCTACTCTTTACGGCTTTGCGCTTTATGGTGTCACGGCGCTGTTGCCGCTGTTTCTGCAGACCTCAATGGGGTATTCGGCGCTGGACAGCGGACTGGCCGTGAGTCCACGCGGGCTGGGCTCCATGCTTGCAATGCTGATGGTGGGGATTCTGGTGAATTATGTCGACGGCCGGATTCTTCTCGCGCTGGGCTTTGCGGGATTCGGCTATTCGACTTTTCTGTTGAGCCACATCAATCTTGGCATCTCAATGTGGTCGGTCGCGATGCCGAATTTTCTCAACGGTTTTGCGGGCGGGTTTATCTTTGTCCCGCTGACCACCATGACGATGAGCCAGCTGCGCAAACAGGAGATCGGCAATGCCTCCGGCGTTTACAACCTGATGCGGAATATCGGCGGGTCGATCGGTATTGCCACGGTGACTACGTTTCTGGTACGCGGCTCGCAGACTCACCAGAATTATCTGGCGGGCAATGTTACGGCGACCGATCCAACCGCGATGGCAGCGCTCCAGGGGTTGCAGGCAAAGTTTGCTGTTGATGGGGCGAGCGCATTCAACGCCCATCTGGAAGCGCTGGGGGCGATTTATCGAAGCATTCAGCAGCAGGCGGCTCTGCTTGCCTATGCGGATAACTTCCGGTTGATGGGGTATCTCTCGCTGGTGTGCATACCGCTGGTCGCGCTGCTGGTGCGGCTGCGGCACAGGGCGGAAGGTGCGGCGGAGATGGTTGGTGAGTGAATAGTTTGAAGGTGAGAGTGGAAACGGTGGGATTTGTGGTTTCCCACCCTTTCGCCAGGAAAAAGGCGAAAGGATGGGGCACGGGGCATCGGGGCACGCCAGGGAAAACTTCGATTTCGGTAGTAAGACCGGTTATGCTTCGGCGCGGAGGAGGAGGCAGGTAATGTTGTCGCCTCCGCCGGCATGGTTTGCGGCTTCAACGAGGCTGCAGCACAAGGCTTCAAGAGGAAGGCTGGCGGGGATGTGGCCGTCGTTTAGGAGGAATTCGATCTTCGGGTCGGGGAGTTCGCGAGTGAGACCGTCGGAGCAAAGCAGGAAAAGGTCGCCGGGTTCGGCTTCAAGCTCGAAGGTATCCGGTGTGACGCGGTTCTGGGTGCCGAGGGCTCGGGTGATCACATTCCTGAGCGGTGAGCGGAGGGCTTCGGAGGGGGTCATGCGGCCGAGGCGGACCTGCTCATCGACCAAGGAGTGATCCTGCGAAATCTGCTCCAGATGGCCACCGCGGAGGCGGTAACAGCGACTGTCACCGATGTTGATGACCCTGACGCGGCGCTCTTCGACCACCAAGGCCACGAGTGTGGTGCCCATGCCGCTGAGCTTGGGGTTGGATTGGGAACGGGAATAGATGGTTTCGTTGGCGGTGAGGATGGCCTGGTCAATAACATCCTGAAGCGGCGCATCGGCGGTGCGGCTGGTGACCAGGCGCATGAACTCGTCGACGGCTAGGGAACTGGCTATCTCCCCTGCCGCTGCGCCGCCCATGCCATCACAAACCAAATAGACGCCATGCTCAGTGGAGTAGCCGAACGCATCTTCGTTGGAGGGGCGTTTGCGGCCCTTGTCGGAAACCGCCGCAGCCGAATAGTGGACGACAGCCGTGGCCATAGGAAACTCCCATCGCCAAGTTTACACGGGTTTCATATAGCGAACACGGGAAAGGCGCGGTTTAACGGGGCAATCGCATGAGCGATATCTTGATGACAGATTCGCCGTTTTGCAGCGTCCCTACGGAACTGACTGGCTATTGTTGGACTTTTTCCCCACGCTGAAGCGCGAGGCTAATCACCATTGCGCCTCCGGCGCGATGAAAATCGGGGCCTGCCTGGTCAACAACTTGGATTCATGCGATTGCCCTGGCGGCTTAACGGCCCGGTTGTTTACCTGCTGTGTTCGGCAGGGGAGGGGGCGCGGGCAGGTCGAAGACCTGAATGGCACCGGCGTTAAGCACGGACACACGCCGGCTGGAGGGTGAAATGGCGACGTTGCCGCCGGCATCGAGTATCGGGCCAGCAGGCGACTCGAATGCCACCTCGCCGGTAGCGGCATCGAAGATCCTGATCAACTGGCCCTTGATGTCATCACTCCCGAGGGGCGCGTAAGAACTGACGGGGTGGGTGACGGCGAGGGTCTCCTGGATGACTCGGAGGCCGTCGGGGGAGCGGGTCAGCAGCGGCCAGATCGCCGTGTCGGGATTCAGATCGTCCCAGAGAATCTTGCCGTCGGTAGTGATGGCAACCAGCTTGTGGCCACCGGAGGGATTGCAGGCGGTGACTAGCACCTCCTGCTGTGAAATGAATTCAAGGTTGGGCGTGCAGGAGGAGTCCACGCTGCCGAGGATCCTGCTGCCGCCGGTAAAGAAGTTGAGGTTCAGCACCCACTCCAGTCCCCTGCCCCGCAGGCTCTCAAGATAGCCCTCGGAGTTGATGGGGAGATGGACCATTGAGCGGACCCGGCTGACAAGCATTACCCGGCCGGACTCGCGGTGCAGGATACGCACCACCATATCGGGCGGTATCTGATCGGAGCCGGCCTTGGAGTCGCTGGAAGAATTCGAGTTGTCAGGAGTAACGGTAGCAGCGGCTGTGGCCGGACTGCCGACTTCGCCAAGCTTGCTCTGTACGGCGGCCGGTTCACGTGAGTTGGAGACGAGAAACTGCTGGTTGGGATCGAGTTCTACCCCGAGGAGCGGCCCGGGAAAGTGGAGGAGAGGCTTCAGATCCAGATGGGCATCACCCTGCTGCAAATTGTCCCTGTCGCGGAACAGGAAGTGTCCATCCTTGAGCATCCAGAGGTAGCGCGCATGGTCGTGAACGGACCACAATGCTTCGGCCTCGACTGCGCCGGTTGGCAGCGTTAGCACCACGGCACGGATTCGGCGCTCGTCGCTCTCCGATGTTTCCCCGGCCTGTAGCTGGCGGTGAATGAGGCCCGGAACGCGGAAGGTAAACAGGAGGCGGTTTTCGTCGATGAAGTCGAGCGAGGCCAAGCTGTCGCGTGAGCCAAGGTAAAGCGGGCCCGGAGGGGAGAAGCCCAGAGGCTCGACGGGAATGGTCCACACGGGGGGCAGGGATGGCTTGTCGGGATAGCCGCCGGGGAGCACGCGCTCCTTGACCGGGCGAGACCGATCCGGCGCGATCCTGGAACTGCCCTGCGAGTACGCGAGACTCATCGCGCAGAACAGCAGCCCGGCAACGGCCATCCACCGGCCGGCGCACACGATCAGATTCACTCTCATCAGCCGTTTCATCGTCGCATTGTATTCTCGCCGATGAGCCCCGTTTTGGGCAGTGATACCCGGTGTGCGCGCGTGTGCGAGAGTAAAGAAGGGATGGCAGAAGACACGATTGACGGCGGGCGGCTCAGATTTCTGGGTTACGGGGCCTGCGCACTGGCCGGGTGCCTGTGGGGCACGGGCTTCTACTTCGGCAGGCTGGCGCTGAACGAGATGAGCGTGGAGTGGATGGTGCTCTACCGTTTTGTGTTTGCGTCGCTGGGCATGCTGCCGGTGATTTTTTTGCATCGTGGCGGGCGAGTGCGGTTGACGGGGGCTGAGATGCGGCTGTTGCTGATTGCCGCGGCGTTCGGCGTGCCGATTCAGTTTTTACTTCAATTCCACGGGCTGGTGAGGACCACGGTGAGCCACGCGTCGCTGATGGTGGGCGCGATGCCGGTGATGCTGGCTGTGGCTGCCGCGCTGTTTGCGGGGGAGAAGCTGGACCGGCTGGGTTGGGTGGCGCTGTGCGGCTCCACGGTGGGCGCGGCGCTGGTGACGATGGGTGCAAGCCGAACCGCAGCTGCAAGCGGGATCCCAACGCTGCTGGGAGACCTGCTGGTGTTCGTCTCACTGTTTATTGCTCTGGCCTGGATTCTGCTGAGCAAGAAGCTGATGGAGACACACAGCCCGCCTGTGGTGACTGCCTATACGATTCTTTCCGGGGCCGGGATGCTGGCTTTGTGGGTTCTGGGGCCGTGGCTACTGTCGCCGTTGACTCATCAGAAAGTAGCGCCGCCATTCGCGCAGGTAAGCGTTACGGCATGGATTGCGCTCGCTATCAGCGGGCTGCTTTGCACGGCCACCACTACGCTGCTGTGGAACTGGGGCATTCATCACGTACCAGCTTCGAGGGCTGGGGTATTCCTGAACATTGAGCCTGCAATGGGCTCCTTTCTGGGAGTCGAGTTGCTGGGAGAACACCTGGGGCCTTACGCATGGGTGGGCGGCGCGCTGATTTTGTCCGCGGCAGTGGCTCTGACCACGCACGGACACGAGCCGGAGCCGGCTGTGATTCTGGAATAGCGGCAAGCGATTGGCGTAACATCGTTGGCATGGCAGACGGTACGGCTGCGACTGCTCGTGGCGGCAACTCAGCAAGAACACGCAGCAAGCGCCGCGCCTTCATTGAAATTGCAATTGCCTATGTGCTAATCATGGCGGTGATCTGGTCGCCGCGGCCGCTGCAAAGATATTTGTGGCTGGTGTCCGTGGCCGCGGTCGCGACCATGATGTGCCTCTCGTGGGACGGCCTGAAGGCGATGGGGCTGCGGAGGGAGAATTTCTTTCGCTCGCTTTGGGTGGTGGGTTTGGCGCTAGTGCTTGCGGCGGTGGCGGTCGCAGTTGCCGGCGAGATGCATACGCTACAGGTGCACCACGGCTTCCTTCATATTGTGAAGACCTACTGGGCATATGCTGTCTGGACCTTCGCACAGCAGTTTTTGATGCAGTGCTTTTTTCTGCTGCGATTGCTGCGCTTGCTGCCCGGGCCCAAATCCGCCGCGTTTGCTACCTCGGGGTTGTTCGCGCTGGCGCATCTGCCTAACCCTATCCTTATGCCGGTGACTTTGCTTTGGGGCTTCGCGGCGTGCCTGATTTTTCTTTGCTACCGCAATCTTTATCCGTTGGGCATGGCGCACGCGATCTTCGGGATCACGATTGCGATTACCGTTCCAGGGCCTGTGGTTCATAACATGCGGGTGGGGCTGGGTTACATGACTTACGGGCAATCGCACAGGCATGCGCCGTCAATGCAGCCACAGGGACCAGATAGCGTCCACTGAGGCGTGAGTGACGGCGGATGCTGCGACGCGGCGTTGCTGGCGCCATGCGCGGCCATAGAAGATGCCTGCGATGGCGGCGAGAAGCACGTAGCGCCAGTTGAGGTGCACTGCCCGCTTGTTGAAGTGGGCGAGGCCAAAGAGGGCTGCGGTCAACAGC
Source organism: Occallatibacter sp. (assembly GCA_035945795.1). Lineage (GTDB taxonomy): Bacteria > Acidobacteriota > Terriglobia > Terriglobales > Acidobacteriaceae > Telmatobacter. The sequence goes on along the minus strand of DASYZU010000125.1, from coordinate 77,313 downwards.
AGTGCGGGGTAACGGCCCATGCGCCGCTCGAGAAGGTTCTGCAGCCAGCCGCGGAAAAACAGCTCTTCCGGCACCGCGATGAAGAAGAAGGTGAAGATCCATGCGAAGGCAATGGATAACAGGGGCGGCCAGACTGCGTGCGCATGCAGGAAGCCCAGGCTGAGGCCGAGCGTTAGCGCAATCGGGGTATAGAGGGCTACCTCGCGCAGGCCAATGGCGACATCGTGCAGGCGCAGGCGGAGGTCGAAGCCAGTTCCATCGAGATTGCGGACGAGGATGAAGCCGTAGATTCCTGCGTCGAGCAATAGAACCTTATTGAAGATGGCCAGGTGGGGCGGCCAGGCGCTCTCGAACCAGCGCAGGTCGACGGCGAGGCCAAGCGCGGCGAGAACCATGAAATCCAGCCAGGTGCCGCGTTGGGTTTTGTCGGCGCGGGCGGCCTGGCTTAGCAGAAGCGCCACAGCGGCGGGAAGTGCGGCATAGAGGGCAAACCACTCCCAGCGAAAGATGCCAGCGGAGCAGGTGACCAGCGCATACGGAAGGCTGAGGAGGGCGGGGCAGGAAAGCTGGAGCCACGCAGGGAGGCTACGTGCACGGCCGGCGAGGCGAAGCGGGAAGAAGGCCGCGGCCAGAAACGGAGTGAGCGCGAGGCAAGCTGCGATTACGTTGGCCGGAGTGAACATGTGGGTCAAATCCATTTTGCGCTCTCGACTCGCGTCGACTCATTGCGAGGTTCAGGATCATTGTCACGTAATTGTTCGCTCCGGGCGAAACCCCGGTGGGAGGGTTTGTCGCCTGAGCGGTCAGGTCCCTACGCGCATTTTCGGCAATCGGATTGCAGGCAGCGGTCTTTTCAAAACACGATTCCTGCAGGGTTTGGCAGAAGCAGCTTCCTCTCGGCTAGCTCTCGAACGATAGCTGGGCGGAAGCGAAAAGCGGCGGCACAGGCTTGGGCTCCGAGGCAAGCTCGTAGACGAGGCGCTCAAGGACCAGGCGCTTGTCGGGCGGGGATGAGCGCAGTTCGAGGTCGGCGCGGGCGACGAGGCGCAGGGCGCGGGTGAGTTCGCGGCGGCTTTTGTAGCGGCGGGCCTGGCGGATGAGGTCGTCGGCGGCAAAGGGCGGCATGCGGAAACCCTGCCACAGAGCCTGCCAGATGGCGCGCGAGTCGCGGACATTCTTTTCCAGAATCACAAGCATCTGGCGGAAGGTGCGGGCGAGCATATAGAGGTGGCCGATGGCTGCGTCCTCGCCTGCGTCTGAGCTGTTCAGGAGACCTTGGAGCAGGGCCAGCGCGCGGACACGGTCGCGAGCGCTAATGGCGTCAGTGAGTTCGTAGAGCGAGCGCTGCTTGGCGCCGAGCACCATGGTCTCCACGTCGCCAAGGGTGAGGCGGCCTCGGCCCAGAGCGTAGAGCAGCAGCTTTTCGAGTTCCGAGGACACGAGCATCATGTCTGCGCCCAGGGCATCTACCAGCTCTCGGGCGGCGTCGGGGTCGATGCGGACCTGGGAATCCTGGGCGGTGGCCACGGTCCAGCGCATTGCATCTTCTTCGCTGACGCGGGCTAGCTCGACCATGCCGCAGTGCTCGCCCAGGGTTTCAGTGAGGCGCTCGAAGCGGTTTTTATCGTCCATGTCCATGCGGCGCGAGTCAGAAGGAATGCGGATGAAGTCGGCGACGAAGAGGATGAGCGCCTGGGGGTTGGGCGAGCGGAAATAGCGATCGAGCGCGGCGAACTCATCTTTCTTTGCACCGCGCGTGTAAAGCTGGCGCACATTGCGCACAAAGATTACCTGGAAGGGCGCCATGAGAGAGGGCGTCTGAGCGCGGTCGAGTACTTCGAAGATCGACGTAGTGGCCAGATCGAGGTCGGAGAGGCAGAAATCTCGCAGATCGGGTGGTACGAAGGCTTTGAGGACGGCGGCGCGGCAGCGGTCCAACAAGAAGATTTCGTCGCCGGCCAGCACGTAGCCGGGTCGCAGCGGACCGTTGTTGGCCGCGGCTGCTTCGATTTCAGCGACAAAGCGGCCTACGGCGGCGAATCCTGCGCCCCAGCGCGCGGCGGTCAAAGCGCAGGTCTCCGTTTAGCGCTGCCTTTGAATGCGTGGATCATGCGGCTCCAGAATATCCTGTGCGGCGCGTAGAGGCCAGTCCCGATAAAGATCAGCTGTCGGAAATTGTTGTGGCTTTTGGGTTGGGATTCGTCTGTTCTTCGCTGCGGATGAGGATTCAAAGCCCTTCCAGCACGTCTGCTACGAGCTGGCGGGCGAAGGCTTTGGAGAGACGGTCGATGGCGGCCGGGTCTTCCTGGATAAACGTCGCCAGGTCAGTAGTGGACTGGTACTGTTCGCGGAAGACGTAGTTGTTGTTCTGGTAGAGGACGCGGCCGTCGGGGCCGTTGAGCGTAACGGAAGCAACGATGGTAATGAGGAAGCTGGACGACTGCTGCGTGGAGGAGTTGTAGGTAAGCGGCGCTACGGCTTCGTTGAGGATGGTGCCGTGCAGTACTGCTCCCGCATCAGGGGCTGCGCCAGGGGTCACTCGGAAACGGGTGCGGGAAGCAAACTCGCGAATGACCGCGTTGGTCATTGCGGTTTCAGTGTGGTAGGTCTCTGTGCGGGTGGCGAAGAGCGGGACGGAGAGCGTGTGCACGTCCGGCGGCAGATGAGTGGCGACGCCGAGAGTGTGGTATCCGCATCCGAAAAGAGCGAGCAGGACGGCGGTAAACGACGCAAGTGCGAACGGGCGCATGACTCATCTTAGACTGCGGGCGAGGTTCGCGGGGCGGTCAGACCCAGGCGGTGGCCAGCATCCCGATGCGGACCGGGGAGAGCTTGAGGCTGTCGGCGCGGTCTTTGAAGTAAAGGTCGTTGAGGCGGTCGGAATCCACCTGCTCGAATCGATGGAACCCGGCGCAGCGCAGTTCACGTTCCAGTTCGTCGCCCGCGAAGAACAGGCGGAAAGGCTCACCGGCAGCGGCTACGCGCTCGGATAATGTGTTGAAGACCTGGCGGCGTTTGGGGCTGAGCGTATCGGGCGCGAAGACATAGTCGAAGGTGACGGCGGTGCCGGCTGCTAATTGCCCGATGGTGGCGAGGGTGGAGCGAAAGGCATCGAACGTGAGGTAGGGGACGACTCCGAGCCAGCCGAAGAACGCTGGGAAGTTGGCGTTGAAGCCCGCCTCGGCGAGGCCCTCTGACAGTGTTTTGTGTTCAAGGTCCAGGGGAACGAAGGTGAGGTTGGCGGGGATGGCAATGGCGGCTTCGGCGAGCAGGTCGCGCTTCCACTGCTGAGTGGCGGGAAAATCTACTTCAAAGACTCGAAGCAACGGAAATGGGTTGCGATAGGCGAAGGTGTCGAGGCCGGCACCAAGAACTACATACTGATTGACCCCCTGCGCAACAGAGGCAGCGAGGCGATCTTCCGCATAGCGGCTGCGGGCGGACATGAAAAGGCGAAAATCGCGCGCTACCTTGTGCATGGCGCGTTCCATGTCGCGGGGAATCCGGTGCCGATGAGGCGGACCGCGATGGGGTCGTCGAGAACGCGAGGCTGGTCGATGAGCTGGTGGGCGGCGCGGCGAATGCTACTTTCAAGGCTGTCCTGCTGGCGCGGCCGGTCTGCATTCATCAAGTCTAAAGCGAAACCAGAGTTGGCGTGCTCTGTGGAGCCATTTGCGGGGTCGCCTCTCCCTGGTGGTCGCGTCGACTTGAGGCCCATGGCTTCGGGGTATAGTAACTCTGGTTTCGCTGTAAATGCCGTTCAATTCAGCGCCGCGGGGTGGGGCCGCGTACCATATTTTTCATGAGCTGGATTGGATGGGCGCTTCTTTCGGCGGCGTTTGCCGCGGCCACTGCACTGCTGGCCAAGGTGGGCGTGGAACATGTGGACTCGAACCTGGCCATGGCGCTGCGCACCAGCGTGGTGGTGGTGTTTGCGTGGGGCATTGCGCTGGCACTGGGCAAACACGGCGAGATTCGCGCGCTGGATCGGCGGACGCTACTTTTTCTCGCGCTCTCGGGGTTGGCCACGGGGCTGTCGTGGATCTGTTACTTCCGCGCACTGCAGTTGGGGCCGGCGTCGCGGGTTGCGCCGCTAGACAAGCTGAGTGTGCCGCTGGTGATGGTGTTTGCGTGGCTGCTGCTGGGGGAGAAGCTGAATGCGTCTGCGCTGGTGGGCGGGGTACTGATTACTGCGGGGGCTATTGTGATGGTGCTGAGCTGACGGCCGAGGCTGCTTATTGCGCTTCCCTATACTGAAAAGAGAGAACGTGGAATCCATCCGCGCGTGACGATCGAATGACAGCTGAGAACAATTCCGAAGCATCGCCCGGCTCACCGTCAACCTCCCTGCCAGACTCGGTGTCGGCGCATCGGCGCATTGTGCTTACTGGCTTTATGGGGTCGGGAAAAACGACCGTCGGGCCATTGGTGGCGGCGCGGATGGGCTGGAGATTCGTGGATGTGGACGATGTGATTGAGGCTGAGGCTGGAGTTCCGATTACCGAGATTTTTGCGCGTCACGGTGAGGCGGAGTTCCGCGAACGCGAGCATGCAACCATTGCGCGGCTGGCTGAGAGCAACCACCTCGTGCTGGCACTGGGCGGAGGGGCCATCGAGCATCCGAAGACGCGATCGCTGCTGCTCTCGACTCCGCGCACGATCCTCGTTCATCTAGAGGTGGAACTGGCTACTACGCTCGCGCGCTGCGGAGGAACCGAACACACGCGGCCGATCCTGGCCGACCAGGCAAATCTGGCCAGCCGTTACGAGCGCAGGTTGCCGCTTTACCGGTCGGCGCATGTGTCAATCGCCGTAGATAATCTGACCCCGGAACAGGTTGCAGAGGCGGTTTTGCGGGCTGCGCGATTGGGTTGACTCAATGCTCCAGATTACTTCCTCGACGTTGCGTTCACGTGTAAAATGTGCTACACGTGTTACACGTGGAGAGGATGCGACATTGATATGCCTGCAATTGACGAAAAGCAAAACATTACTCTGCGGCTAAGTCGCGAAACGATTCAAAAGGCAAGGGTTCTGGCTGCCAAACGCTCGACCTCGATCAGTGGTTTACTCACTAGCCAGATCGAACAGCTTGCGAACTCGGAAGATGAGTATGAGAAGGCTATGCGGAGAGCATTGGCCCGGATGGAGAAAGGATTCCATTTAGGCGGGACACACAAGCTGGACCGGGACGCGATCCATGACCGCTAAGGCCTTTATCGATACCAATGTCCTTGTTTACGCCCACGACATTGACGCGGGACAAAAGCATCAAATTGCAAAAAAAGTGCTGATTGGTCTCTCGGAGCAACGCGCTGGCGCCTTGAGCATGCAAGTGTTACAGGAGTTCTACGTGACCGTGACGCGAAAGATTGCCTCCCCGCTTTCAAAGGACGATGCTCGCGCAATTGTCGAGGACTTTTCCAATTGGTGCGTTCTAACGACCCCGGAAGACATCCGCCAGGCTTTTCTCATCGAAGATGGAGCAAGAATCGAGTTTTGGGATGCGTTGATCGTTGCCGCTGCAGTCAGAAGTGGTGCAACACGCATTCTCTCCGAAGATTTGCATCAGGGCCAAACCATCGCCGGAATCCCCATTGAGAATCCGTTCCTCGTCTCGTAAAAATTGTTGAACGGGCTCCAATAGGCTCTTGCCTTTTCGTTTCACCACTCCCTGGCTTGGTATGATCGAGACAGGCACATTGCCGTTCTGAGCGATGCCGCCGAGGGCTTTATCCTTCCCAATGACTCCCGCTTCCCAGGCCGCCAATCCGGTAGAACTTTCTGCGCCCGCTGAAAACCTGACGCATGGGCACGTCCATACGCATGTGCATGCGCCGGAGCCTGGAGCTACGGCTACGCTGATTCACGATTTGCGCGAGCTGTTCAAGGTGAAGGTGGTGGGGCTGGTGCTGGTTACAGGCTGGGGCGGCTTTTACCTGGGGTCGATGCTGTCGGGGATTTCTAGCGTGCAGCGCGGGCTGCTGGATACACTGCTGGGGATCGGGCTGGTATCGGCCGGAGCGGGCGCGCTGAATGAGGCGCTGGAGCGCAAGACGGACGCGCGCATGAAGCGGACTGCCGACCGGCCGCTGGCCGCGGGGCGCTTCTCATTGGCGCAGGGAATTGTAGCGGGGCTCGGCGCGCTGGCGCTGGGCGCTGTATGGTTGGCGCTGCAGACCAACCTGCTTACCGTTTCCCTGGCGCTGCTCACGGCCTTCACCTATGTCGCGATTTATACGCCGTTGAAACGAGTAACCGCTCTGGCTACGTTCATTGGCGCGTTTCCCGGCGCCATGGGCCCGCTGCTGGGCTGGACGGCGGCGCGCGGACGTATCGAGTGGCAGGGCGTGGCGTTGTTTGCGATTCTTTTTGTCTGGCAGTTTCCGCACTTCATGGCCATCAGTTGGCTCTACCACGACGACTATGCGAAGGCGGGCATTCGCATGTTGCCGGTGGTGCAGCCGGACGGATGGTCCACGGTGGCCGAAGCGTTGTTTTTTGCCGTGGCGATGATTCCGGTGAGCCTGATTCCGTGGCGGCTGGGGATGGCGGGCACTGCTTATGCCGTCCTGGCGGGCGCGCTGGGGCTGCTTTACCTGGCTTACACCATTCGCTTCGCCGGCATTCTGCACGCCAGCGATGAGACCGAGAGCCGCATGCTGGCGCGCGATCTGCTGAAGGTAAGCGTCCTCTACCTTCCCCTCCTCTTCACTACTTTGATGGTCTGCGCCATCGCCAGGTAATAAGGAAGCGGAATCATGACGTCCACAGTCGCACCGCAATCGAGTACACGCCCCGCCATCGCCGCCATTCTGGCGATAAGTGTGGCTGCAACAGTGTTTCTCTTCTGGCTGATTTATATTCATCCCGCGTCGGCAACGAGCGCTCAATACGCTTTTCTACCCGCACTGAATGCGGTTCTCAATGGGCTGGCCACCACTTCCCTGCTGATCGGCTACACGTTCATCCGGGCGCGCAAGATCAAGGCGCACCGCGCGGCGATGATTACGGCGTTTGGTTTTTCCACACTTTTTCTGGTGAGCTACATTCTGCACCACGCGCTGCACGGCGATGTCCGCTATCCGGCTCATGCGGCGCTGCGCGGTGTTTACCTGCCGCTGCTGGCCAGCCACATCGTCCTGGCTATCGTGGCGCTGCCGCTGGTGCTGGTCACGTTTTTCTTTTCGTTGAGCGGGCGGATTCCTCAGCACCGCAAGGTCGCACATTGGACCTTTCCGCTGTGGCTGTACGTTTCGGTGACCGGCGTGATCACCTACGTGATGCTGCGGCTGGCGCAAGGATAAAGGACTTATGACAGCACGTCACCTGAAGCCTGAAGCGAGCCCGCCAGTTCTACCTGGTCTAGCGCAACCCGACGACGGCACTCGGCAACTGTTGCAATGGGGCGGGTCGATGGTGGGCACGGGCCTGCTGGCCGCGGCGCTGCTGGAGACTTTGCTGGGCGGCTTTTCGCACACCGGCGCCAGCACCAACACAGGGTGGTTCGCCCTGATCGTCGCGCTGATGTGTATCCCCTTTGGAGGGTTACTGCTAGCATTGGGCGTGGCGAAATGGCTGCGCAACCGGCGAATCGCACGCGGGCGCTAATCCTCTGTTATTCTTTGAAATTACGGGAGAGCACGAATATGGCAAAGAGCGTTAACAAAGTCATCCTTTTGGGGAATGTGGGCAAGGATCCTGAGATTCGTTCCACCCCCGGCGGCACCATGGTGGCCAACTTCTCCCTCGCGACCAGCGATCGCTTTCAGGACCAGCAGGGCAACTGGCAGGATCGCACCGAGTGGCATAACCTGGTGGCCTTCAAACGCACCGCGGAGATTATTCGCGACTATGTGAAGAAGGGATCGAAGCTCTATGTCGAGGGCAAGATTCAGACGCGCACCTGGGACGACAAGGAAGGCGTAAAGCACTACAAGACCGAGATTCTGGTGAACGATCTCTCGCTGCTCTCCGGCCGCGATGAGGGCTCGGGTGGCTACAGCCGGTCGGCAAGTTCGTCGAGTTCGGCCGCCAGCTTTGATCAGCGTCCGCCGGCAGGGCAGGACGATGTGGCACAATCGGCCGAGATCTCGGACGACGATATACCGTTCTAAAAGCAGGAAACAGGGATTATGGGTCGCGCTGTCAAAGCCATAGGTGCGTCCCACAAAGCGCAGATACGCGGTCGCCGTGAGCCGCCCGAACTGCGCCATCCCTTCCGGCACCACGCCGATCTGCCGCTTCACGTCGAGCGCCGACGCGCTGAACGGCTTGCCAAGAATCTCAACCGTCCCCGCGCTCGGTTCGAGCAAACCGGTGAGCATCTTGATGATGGTGGATTTGCCCGCCCCGTTCGACCCCAGAAAGCCGAAGAATTGCCCGGGAGCTACGCTGAACGTAACATTGTCCACGGCAGTGAGTTTGCCGAAGCGCCGGGCGAGACCGTGGGTTTGAATTGCGGCGATTCCTATGTGGGGCAAGGATAGCAAGACCGGTGCCCCGGCGACAGTTCCTCGTCGCTGGGGTGGAAGGAATGGCGCGGGAACAAAGGGGTGGGGTGGCACGGTCGCGGACCACGCTTGCAAAGATGTTGCCTCAGTGTATATTCGCCCATCCTATAATCAATCGCAATGAAGATACTCGTGCTTCCCCTGCTCGCACTTTCTTCCCTGCCCTTGTTTGCCCAGATGGCAATGGACCATCCGACACAGCCTAGTGCTGCTGCGGCTCCCGAGCGCCTGGGTACGGTGTCGTTTTCTGTTTCGTGCTCGGCCAGCGTACAAGCGCCGTTCAACCGCGGCGTCGCGCTGCTACATGACTTCTGGTACGAGGAGGCCGACCGGCAGTTCGAGGAGATTGCCAAAGCCGACCCGGGCTGCGCCATGGCGCATTGGGGAGCGGCCATGAGCTTCTTCCATCAGATTTGGGATCGGCCGAGCGAGAGCACTGTCGCTAAAGGGTGGGCAGAAATTCAGAAGGCGCAGTCGCCGCCGGCGAAAACCGCTCGGGAACGCGCTTACATCGCCGCGTTGAGCGATTTTTACCGCCCTGGCAAACAGGAATTTCCTGGGCGTGTGCAGGCCTACTCCGATGCAATGGGCAAACTCTACGGCCTTTATCCTGACGATATCGACGCGGGCGCGTTTTATGCGCTGTCGCTGCTGGCAGCGGAGCCCACAGGCGACACCAGCCTGAGCGCCGAACGCAAAGCAATGGCGGTGCTGACTCCGCTGTTCGCCAAGTATCCCGACAATCCGGGTCTGGTTCACTACACCATCCACTCCTGCGACAACCCGGCAATGGCGGCCAAGGCGCTGGCTGCTTCTAACCACTATGGCGAGATTGCGCCATCGGGCGCGCACGCATACCACATGCCGGGGCACATCTATGCACGCCTGGGCATGTGGTCGCAGGACATCGAAGCAAATCTCGGTTCCGTGGCCGCGGCAAAAACAGCGCAGGCAAAATATGGAAGCGGTTTGATGGACGAGCCTCATGCCTACGACTTCCTGCTTTACGCGTATCTGCAAAGCGGTCAGGATGAGCGTGCGAAGTGGGTCCTAGACCAGACCGCGACAGTGCTGGACCAGATTGCCGCAATGCCGGAAATGACTGCTCACCGCATGGAGGGGATGGTTCCGTACTATCGCAGCAAATTCGCGGTGTTCTACGCGCTGGAGATGCGGGACTGGAAGGCGGCGGCGGTGCTTGAGCCAGCGGAGGGATCCTCTCCAGTGGTTGCGACACTTTCGGTGTGGGCACGCGTAATCGCTCACGGGCATTTGCATCAGGCGGAAGATGCGCGCACCGATCTTGCCCGCTACGATGCCCTGATCGACGAGGTCAGGAAAGGCAAGGATGCGTATATGGCCGATGATACTGGCGCGAAGATCGAGCGCAAAGAGGTATTGGGCTGGGTGGCATTTGCCGAGGGCAAAGAGGACGACGCTTTGAAAAATATGCGCGCCGCTGCCAATTTGCAGGACAAGGTTGGCCAGGGCGAAGTGGATATTCCGGCTCGCGAGATGCTGGCCGATATGCTGCTTGAGTTCAATCAACCGCAGCAGGCTCTCGCCGAGTATGAGGCCGCGCTGAAGCTGAGCCCCAACCGGCTTAACGGCCTCTACCATGCGGGAGTTGCAGCGGAAGCGTCAGGCGACAAGGCAAAAGCACAGCATTATTTTGCGGCGCTGCTGAAGTCGACCAATAATGGCGCGCAATCCGTGCGGCCCGAGTTTGCGCATGCGAAGAGAGTTTTGTCTTCGACTGAAACGGCGGCGCAGTAAAGCTTCATTCTTCCTGCGGCAGCGTATCGAGGGTCTCAATGTCCGGAATTCTTGCGCTGAATCCCTTGCCAGGAAGACGGTAGAGCAGCAAGCCCAGCAACAGACAAGCAGCGATACCTATTCCGGCATCCATTGCGAAGCTGCCAGCTACTCCGCCCATGGAATAGCCCCGCCCATCGGCGACCATCATGTAGGTAACTGGAATGTTGGTGGCCGCCGTCAGAAAAGCAAAGGTTGTTGCGGCCAGAGGATTGTCTTGCCCGATGGTCTCAAACACGATTCCGAGTTGGATGCAATAGGCCCCGGCCTGGAACAGGAACTCTCCCAGCAGAGCGAGCGCATAACTCCAAGGCGCATGGGGCAGCACGATGAGGCTCAGCGTAAAGAGGCCTCCCACCACACCATTGGCGAGATAGAGAGGGCGCAGCGGCATTCGCCGCGCGATAGTTGGAAACAGCAGGCACCCAAGGAGGCCGAGAAAGAACGCACCCGCTCCGCCGGCGAGGCTCACCATCCGCGCCGAGGCGTGGAAGTCGCTACCCAGACCGCCTAGGATGTTGGTGAGCGCGAATGAACTGCATGGGGATACAAAAAACAGAAGCGCGATCAACACCTCGCGGCGGCGCAACAGCGCTAGGACCTCGCGATTGAATTGACTGAAGCTTTCCCCGGCCAGCCGCCTGTCGGGACCGGGCGCAGGTATGAGCAGGAAGATGGTGGTGGGAGAAAAAATAATCAGGCCCAGAAGGGTTGCCGCAATCCACACAGGCAAATGCCGAACCAGTTCGCCCCCGATCAACGAGGCGACTCCGGTTCCGCAAATCAGTGCGATGTTCGCCCACGCACTGAGCTTGTTCTTTTCCTCATGGCGACAGACCACCGAGAGCCATCCGCAGAGCGCGGCGGTCGAAAGGCCGGCCGTCGCTACTCCCAAAACCAGCGCAAATTCGAGGACGACGAGATGATGCAGGTTCATCACCGCGATGAACACCAGCATGGACGTCGCGGCAGCGAAGACGGTGGCATACCAGCGCCGGCTGAAGCGCACATCAAGGATCGGCCCAAACACGACGGCCCAGAAATTCGACGACATCGCAGCCGCTGTAATTCCGGCAATTGCTGCCTCAGAAACGTGCTGCTCCGCCAGCAATTGTGGCATTACGAAGAACACAGCCCCAGCGTTGAACCCCACAGTAGCGTTCGAAAGGCCCATCAGCCAGACAGACGGGACACGGCGGTTGGACGTCATGCAGGCCTCCGGGGATGAGCTATGTTACATCGCGCGCTGCTGGGTTTCCAGGAAAATTAAAGGCGATTTGCTGCGCTTGCGACGCGGCAAAAGCCTCGCTCATTCAATGCACCGACTTGCTGATAAGTTTCCTAGGAGTCGCTCGCCAGCTCTTCTTCGGGTTCGCCGAGGGGATCGTTGTCGCGGTCTGTGACCTCGGCCAGAGCGGCGAGGCGAGCGGTTAGCTCTTGCGTCCAGCAGGCCTCGGGTGCTCGCCAGCTCCAGTTGCCTGTGGGGACTGCGGGTGTATTCATGCGGGCTTCAGAGCCAAGCTCTAGCAGATCCTGCGCCGGAACCACGGCCATTTGCGCAACACTTGACTGCGCGGCGCGAATGAGCTGCCAGACGGGATTATTGCCAACTGATCCGGCATAGGCTTCAAGTGCGGCGCGCTCTGCCTTGCCAGCAACGTGCCACCAGCCCAGCGTGGTGTCGTTGTCGTGGGTTCCGGTGTAGGCAACGGTCCCTGGCGTGAGGCGGTGGGGCAGGTGGGTGTGCGCGCCCTTGCTGCTGAAGCCGAATTGCAGCACCTTCATTCCGGGCAGGCCGAGTTCGAGGCGCAACGCGTCAACTTCTGGAGTGATGAGCCCCAGGTCTTCGGCAACCAGCGGGAGCGGACCCAGCGCAGCTTCGAGGGCGCGGAAGAGTTCGAGGCCCGGCGCCTCGATCCACTCGCCGTTGATGGCGGTTTCCTCGTCGGCGGGGATGGCCCAGTATGCTTCGAAGCCGCGGAAGTGGTCGAGGCGGACGATGTCATAAAGCTGGCATGAGCGGCGGATGCGGTCGATCCACCAGCCGAATCCCTGCTCGGCGAGAACATCCCAGCAGTAAAGCGGATTGCCCCAGCGCTGGCCGGTGGGAGAGAAGTAGTCGGGCGGGACGCCGGCGATGCGGATGGGCTGCAGTTCATCGTCGAGTTCGAAAAGTTCAGGGTGAACCCAGACGTCAGCTGAATCCATATTGACGAAGATGGCTACGTCGCCGAGAATGCGGATTGCATTTTTTGCGGCGGCTTCGCGGAGCTGTTCCCATTGGACGGAGAATGCAAACTGCAGCGCCTGCTCCTGAGCGAGCGCTCGGCCGTACGCTGCGGCAACTTTGGCGAGTGCACGCGGCTTGCGGCGGCGCAGCGCTTCGGGCCATGTGGTCCATGCGCCGGTTTTGTACTGGCGGCGCAACTCGGCATAGAGAGCGTAGTCGGTAAGCCATGCGGCCTGGGCGCGGCAGAACTCCTGGAACTGCTTCCACTGATCGGCAAGCTTCGGCTCGTGCGGACCGCGATCGAGAAAGTTGCCGGCAGCTTCGTAGAGCAATGGAAGCTTGCGGTCATCCACCTCTTGGAAATCGACTGCGCCGCTGCGGCCAGCGAGGCCGGCGATGCGCTCGCCGCCGATCCAGCCCCAGTCAGAGAGGAATTCGAGGCTGATGAGATATGGATTGCCGGCGAATGCCGATGACGCAGCATAGGGCGAGTTACCGTAGCCGGTTGGGCCGAGGGGGAGAACCTGCCAGACGTGCTGTTTGGCGGCGGCGAGGAAGGCGACAAACTCGTGCGCGGCCGGGCCCAGGTCGCCGATGCCGCCGTAAGAAGGCAGTGAGCTTACGTGGAGCAGAACTCCGGAGGAACGCTGAAATTCCATGTTTCCATTATCGCCGGATCGGAGAGGAGTCCTAATTCCAATGCGAACATTCACTCGGCGGCTAAAGCCGCGACGAAAAGCTGCGCCCTTTCAAAGCAGTGTTAGATCAAGACGCAACCGCAGGGCGTGCGACGACTGGAGGCGAGTCGAACTACTATAATCCGTTTGGCAATTCTGTATTGGCGCTCAGCGCTCTATAAGACATTTCAAGAAAGTCTGGGGACAAATCCGTTGAAGATACGATTCGACCGCTTATTGCTTTCCGCCTTGACACTAATATTTGCAGTGCTGACACTTGCCGTTATGGCACCCATCGCCGAGGCAAAATCGGCTCCTCCGCCGCAGGTTGTGCTGGCGAGCGGGTGGCAGTTGCAGGATGTGGCCAAGACGCCGCAGCCGGGTGCGGAGGTTGCGTCGCCGGGCTTGAACACGACTGGCTGGTATACCGCCACAGTTCCAGGCACGGTGTTGACTACGCTGGTCAATAATCACGTGTATCCCGAGCCGCTTTATGGGGAGAATAATCGGCCGGAGGTGATTCCGGACAGTCTGGCGCGGGCTTCGTATTGGTACCGGACGCTGATCGACGTTCCGAAGTCCTATAAGGGCCACCATGTGTGGCTGAACTTCGACGGCATCAACTACTCGGCGGCGGTGTGGGTGAACGGCGTGCAGGTGGGCACGATTCGCGGTGCGTTCATCCGCGGCATCTTCGACATCACTGCGAATGTGACGCCGGGCAAGAAGGCGGTGGTTGCGGTGCTGATAACGCCGCAACCGAACCCGGGAATTCCGCATGAACATACGCTTCGGGCAGGCATGGGCGGGAACGGTGGCATTACTGCGATCGACGGGCCGACATTTCTATCGACACTGGGGTGGGACTGGATTCCGGCAATGCGCGACCGCGACACCGGCATCTGGGCAAAGGTTTTTCTCTCGGCAACGGGGCCGGTAGTGCTGAAAGATCCGCTGGTGACAACCGATCTGCCGCTGCCAAAGACAGACTCGACCGATGTGGCCGTTCAGGCGACGCTTGAAAACGTGAGCAACCAGCCGCAGAAGGGCGTGGTGCAGGGGAAGATTGAAGGCATTTCGTTTGAAAAAGAAGTGGAACTGGCGCCGCACAGCAGGCAGACGGTGAGCTTCAATGCGAAGACCATGCCAGTGCTGCACATGGAGCATCCGCGGCTGTGGTGGCCGAATGGCTATGGCGCGCCGAACATGTACAAGCTGCATTTGAGCTTCAAGCAGGGACGCAACGTTTCAGACGCTCAAGATGTGGATTTCGGGGTGCGCAAGATCAGCTACAGCGTGCCCGGCACCGATACGCTTACCATTTCAGTGAATGGCGTTCAGGTGTTTATCCGCGGCGGCGACTGGGGGTTGGACGAGGCCATGAAGCGCATTCCACGCGAGCGGCTGGATGCGCAGATTCGCATGCACCAGTTGGCGAATCTGAACCTGATTCGCAATTGGGTGGGGCAAAGCACGGGCCAGGATTTTTACGAGCTGTGCGACAAGTACGGAATTCTTGTCTGGGATGAATTCTTCCAGCCAAACCCGAACGACGGGCCCAATCCCACCGATATCGACACCTACATGGCCAACGTTCGCGACAAGATTCTGCGTTTCCGCAACCATCCCTCGATCATGCTGTGGTGCGCGCGCAACGAAGGCTATCCACCTCCGGAGATTGACGCGGCTTTGCGCAAGCTGATCCCCGAGCTCGATCCGACGCGGCGCTACCAACCCAGTTCGACGGACGGAGCCGGTGTGCGCTCGCACGGGCCGTATCACTGGCGGACTCCGCGGGAGTTCTACAAGGTCACCGACGATTTCTTCAAGACGGAGACGGGCAGTGTTTCGGTGCCGACGCTGGAGTCGATCCACGGCATGATGCCGAAGAAGGATTGGGAGACGATCAACGACGACTGGGCCGAGCATGACTTTGCCAAGGGCAACTCGGGCGCGGACAAATTCCCTGGCCTGATTGCCGCTCGTTATGGTGCATTTCGCAACTTGGCCGACTTTGTTCGCAAGTCACAACTAGCGAATTACGAGGCCTTCCGCGCAATGTACGAAGGGCGCAATGCGCAACTGTTCCATCCTACGACGGCCATCATCACCTGGATGAGCGATCCGGCCCAGCCGAGTTTTGTGTGGCAGATTTATCACTACGATTTTGAGCCGATGTCTTCACTGTTTGCGGTAATGAAGGCCGGCGAGCTGGTGCACATCCAGTTCAACGAATCTACGGGCGAGCTACAGGTGATCAATAATCTGCCCGATGCGGTAAAGGATGCGGTGGAGCGGGTTGAAGTTTATAACCTGGACGGCACGCTGGCTTATCAGCACAAGGCAAAGGTAACGGCAGAGCCGGATGTTGCCACGAATCTGGGAACGATCGATTTTCCCGCGACGGTTTCACCTGTTCATTTCATCAAGCTGGATTTGCTTGACGCTACGGGGAAGCTGCTGTCTTCGAATTTTTATTGGAGGAGCCTGCCCGAGCATCCTGACGATTTCAACGATCTGAACAAGTTGCCGATGGTCACGATTGATGCGAAGGCCGTAAGCAAGGACGCGGACGGCAAACGTGTGGTGACTGTGACGCTGCACAATCCGTCGAAGAACATTGCGCTGATGGCTCACGTGCAGTTGCGGCGGCAGAAGCCGGTAGAGCGCGTGCTGCCCGTCTTCTACAGCGACAACTATGTTTCACTGGTGCCGAACGAAACGCGGACGATCACAATTGAAGCGGATGTGAGCGGGTTCAACGGCGAGGACGCGCTGGTGGTGTTCGATGGGTGGAACGTGACGGTGGCGCCGGCATCCTTCAAGGGCGTTGCGGTGGCGCCGAATCTGGATGCGCAGCCGGAGAATTCGCCGGAGACGGGGCTGCCATTCCAGACGGTTGGGCTGCGGTAGGGCATCTTTAATTCACACGCAGAAAGGCCCGCGACCGTGATGGTTGCGGGCCTTTCTATTGCTGGCGCGAATTGCCTGCGGGTTACATGCCGGGCAACTGCGGGGTTTGTGCCTTGGCGTTGAGGCGGATGCGGTTGTGCTTCTTGTAGTCGGCGAGAACTCCACTCATGAAGACGTTGAAGGCTTCCGAGCGGCGCTCTTCGAGAAGCTGATCGCGGGTCTGGTCGAAGTTTTTGGTGATCTCGTCCGCTGTGGGCTCCTGCTTGTCGAGCAACTTGGCCACTACGCCGGTGCGCTGCGCGTTGATGGGTCCGCTGATGTTGCCTACGGAGAGATCAAAGAGCTGCGGGGCTACCTGGGCTATAGATCCTATGTCGGGGACCTGGCCGGAGGGACCAACGAGATCGCTGGTCTTCACGGTTGCACCGACGGCTTTGGCGGCCTTGGCCAGATCGTGTTCCGATTTAGCTCTCTCAGACAGCTCGGTTGTCTTTTGACTCAGCAGTCCGGGAAGCTGCTCGTCGCGAAAATCTTCAAGGACGTGTGATTTGAAGTCGGCAAATGCGGGCGCGTGGGCCGGCGCGATACCGGTGACCTGGAAGATCGCGTAGCCTTCGCCGGTGGGCGCTTCCTGCGGCGGGTCTCCCTGCTTGGAAGCGAATGCCTTGGAGAGAAGCGACGAACTGTCGGGGAGTGCCGCGATTACGCCCTGCGCGCCGACCAGGGGCGTGGTCACCACTTCAAGGTGGTGGGCCGCCGCCGTCTTTTCCAGGCCGTTCTTGATGGCCTCAGAGGTGAGCGCCTTGGCATAGTTGTCTTCCGCGGCCGCCTCGTTCTGGCGAAGCAGGGTTGCCTGGATGGTGGACTGCACGTCGCTTAACGACTGAGCGTGTGCCGTCGTGCGCTCTTCTACCTGCACGATGTGATAGCCAAACTGGCTCTTGATGACTTTGATGTCGTTGATCTTCTGGCCGAAGATGGCGGCGTCAAACTCAGGCACCATGCGGCCGCGCTGAGAGAAGCCTAGCTCGCCGCCGGAGTCCTTGCTGCCGGGGTCGTCAGAGTTCTTCTTGGCCAGATCGGCCCAGTTGCCGCCGGACTGAAGCTGCTTGAGAATCCCGTCAGCCTTCGCCTTTGCGGCAGCATCGGTCTTGGCATCAGCACCCGCAGGCACCGAGATGAGGATATGGCGCGACCGGGCCTGCTCGGGAACCGAGTACTCGGACTGGTGCGCAGTAAAGTACTGCTGAATCTGCTGCTGGCTGGGCTGCGGAACGCCGCCGGGCAACTGGCTGGGAGTAAACGCAAAGTAGGTGATCTTGCGCTGTTCCGGCACGCCCGCCGCATAGCGCGCAGCGTTCTTCTTGAAGAAAGCCTCCAGGTCACCGTCGCTGGGATTGATGGTCTTGCGCAGGTCGTCCGAGGAGATTACCGCATAGTCGAATTTGATCTTGATGTTGCTTTTGCGGTAGGCTTCGCGAACTTCGTTGTCGCCGACCGTGACCCCGGCGGTGATGAGCGCCTGAAGCCTGCGGACGACGATGTCGGTTTTCACACTGCTCTCAAATTCCTTCACAGACATGTTGAGCCGCTCTGAGATGAGGGCCGCATACTGATTGTCGCCGATGAACTTTCCGTTGGGAAAGAGAACCGCGCCGGTGGGTCCGGTGTGCAGGTACTGGCGCACATCGTCGTCGGTGGCGCGAATGCCGAGCTTGTCCGCCTCTTCCAGCAGGACTTGCTGCTGCACGAGTTGCTGGCCGACCTGCTGCTCAAAAAAGTTGAGAATCATTGGATTGTCGGCATACTGCGGGCTGCGCTGCTGCAACTGCTGGCGCGCAACCTGCTCCACCCGCACCTGGCTTACTGATTCTCCCGAGGACAGGAAGCGGCTGTACCAGTGGGGGTAGATGACGGCAAAGGTGTCAGAAGATGCGGCTCCCCCCCCGGTGAGGCCGGGGATGAGGTACACGCACATGGACACGGAAGCGGCTCCGATGATAACGACAAGGAGGGCCTTGGTGACGCGATTGTCTGTTTGCAGGAAACGAATCATGGATGGACTTGAACCTTCAACTCTCTACGCGCGAACGTGGCGTGCCTCCCGATGCAAAACAGGACCAGTTACAGCGGGGCACATCCAGCGGATGCGCAATTCTCGCGCAATTCTTGATTGGCGCGATACCTTGTCATTATAGCCGAGTGGACGGCTGCTCGAGTCGTGCGCTCGATGGGCGCGGCTTGCGCGGCGGGGTAATGGACGCTGCGGAAGTTCCATTCTTTGAGGTGCTGAAGCACGTACGCTTCAAGATCTGCAGGAGTGCAGCCCCAAAAAAGCACAGCGGGCATCCCGGCTTCCGGGATGCCCGCTTCTTTTGGATCCGCTTTACTGGCTTTTACCGCCAGTAGTAGAAGCCGCCCGTCATGTAGTAGGGCCGGTAATAGACCCGTGGATAGTAACCGTACGGATAGCCGTATCCGGCGTACCGGGGTCCATACGGAGGAGGATAGCCGCGCCGGTAGAGCGACGGGCCGCCCTGATAAAGTCCCTGAGCCAAACGGGAAGCCTCTTGCGGGCTGACCGGGTTGACCGTCAGCGGGGCTTTGAGGTGGAAGGTTACAAGGGCTTCGGCGGGGATCCAAACTCCGGGTCCGGAAGACGCAGCGGAAGCCGCAGTACCGGCGGCAACGCCAGCACCTGCGCCAACTGCACAGCCAGTGCCGCCGCCAACTGCGCAGCCGATGATGGTGCCAACCAGGCCGGCGCCAACCGCATTGCTCACCGACTGACCGGCCTTATTCGGCCCTTTCACACGGAACTCGTCCGTATTGAGTTGATAGCTCTGTCCGCCGAGATCCAGCGAAGTGAGAGTGAGCGCGAGGGCTGAGCTGCCGCCCAGGTCGCCTGAGCCAACTTTCTTGACTTCGGTGACGACGCCGTGAACAATAGCGCCGCGCGGGATTGCCAGGACGCCGCCATAGGTGACATCGGTAATCAGGGTGAACTGAACGGGTTCGCCGTCCCTGGCTCTCTTGGAGCCGACACCCTCGCTGGTCCGCAACTGCAACAGAGTGCCCTCGGGGACAGTGACCGGTCCATGGGCAGGCTCATAGGCAGGCTCATAGGCAGGCTGGGGGGGCTGGTTGTAACCCTGCTGCTGAGGATAGCCATAGTGGGGCCGTCCGGACGGATAGGGCGGATACTGGCCTTGCTGCGGATATTGGCCCTGGTTAGGGTACTGCTCCTGCTGCGGGGGATACTGACCCTGATCTGGATATTGGCCTTGCTGAGGAGCCTGCTGCGGATAAGGCTGAGGCTGCGGCATGGGACCATTGTCCGGCTGACCGTAATTTGGCTGGTTATTCGCTTGCTGCGGCAGACCCGGGTCGCTTTCATCCGCGGGTTGCGGGGGCAGCGCCTCCTGCGCATCCTGCGGATTGCCGACCTTCAGGTTGTTGTGGACCTTGGTCACTCCCGGCACCTGGCTGGAGATTTGCTCGGCCAGTTTCTTCGATTCGTCAGTTGAAACCGTGCCCGAGAGCGTGACCTCACTCTGGATGGTAGCTGCTGTGATCAGGTCGTTCTTCAGTGCCTGAGAAGCGTCGAGGGCATGCACCACATCCATCTCGATCTGCCCGTCAGAGCGCTGGCTGCCGGCTGCCGGAGCGTCCTGGGCAAGCGCCACCGCAGCGCCCAGAACAACCACCCCTGACCAAACCAGGACCTGCAGGAAACTTCTCTTGAGCAATGATCGATTCATCTTTATCTCTCCTATGCCTACAGCGTCTTTGCGGTGGTGGTTTGATGTCCGCAAGGCTGAAAAAGACGCTTCCAGATTGTACTGCCGGCTTATACCGTTGGACGAACCGGCGCGCAAGCCGTCATGGGTGAGAACCCGGCCGGCAGGAAAAAGTTCCGCGATATTCGAATAGTGGGACAATTCGGAATTGGCATCCCTCATAGGCTAAAACCTACTCACTTTTTCGTGCTTTGATTTACGAGTTAAAGCCCGTACCCTTCAAAGAAGCACGGTGCGCTCGCACGTCCCCGGCGCGATCAGTGCCTGGTGGGCTGGAACCGATCTGGGGGTCGCGCATCCAACCGGGAGTAGGTACAAAAAACGGGAGGAGGAACAAGAAAGATGCCGCAACGGCTGAGATACGGAAAGGCATTCCCTGAAGGACTGCACGCGCTGATGAACCTTGGAAAGGTGATCTACGAGAGCGGCCTGGAACCGTCGTTGCAGGAACTGGTGAAGACGCGGGCATCGCAGATGAACGGTTGCGCCTACTGCATCGATATGCACACCAAGGACGCGCGCGCCGCGGGCGAAACCGAGCAGCGGCTCTACGCTCTTTCTGCCTGGCATGAGACATCGTTCTATACTCCTCGCGAACGGGCCGCGCTGGCTTGGACCGAGGCGATCACCAACATCCAGCAGGGACACGCACCGGACGAGATATACGAAGAGGTCCGCAAGGAGTTCAGCGAGGCTGAGCTGGTGAGACTGACGCTGGCCATCACGCAGATCAACACCTGGAACAGGATCTCGATCGCGTTCAGAGTGGAGCCGGGGACCTACCAGCCGGCGGCACATTCAAAAGCCTGACCGGTTCAGCGCACAAGGAAAAGGGGCCGAAGCCCCCTTTTCCAATCTTTAATAAACATTGCTTTAGCTAGAAATGATAAGAGGCACCGACAGTAAAGCCATTGGGGCTCAGCGATCCGGCCGGGGTGGTGTTTTTCCAGAAATCAGGCCAGCTCTGGTATTCGTAGTCGCCCCTCGCCCAAATGTTCCGATGAACCTGGTATTCGACACCACCTCCAAAAACGGTGATCGTGCGGGAGTCATGTACACGCACCGGAGGAAACGGTTCAGAGTCTACGTTTCAGTATGCCACGAGGAATTTTGCGTAAGGTCGGAAATGATCAAAGTGATGCCAGGAATAAATTACCCCGCCCCCGGCAGTATCTAAACGCAAATTCGGGGGTTGAGAGGACGAACGATGAAGGCTGAGGTCCCGGGCCTCGATTTCGACGCCGATCCCTTGAAGTCTTCGAGGCACCTGCTGTGGGGTGTAGTCGATCCACAGTGCGCCACCCAGCAACAGGCCTGATCCATAGCTGGCGTCGAAGCCGGATAAGCCCGCGCCGATGGATATAGGCAGGGTGCTGCGGGTTTCAGCCGGAACGACCTGGGAATACATCTGGGGTATTACGACAGCGGTAATCAGTACAGCGAGGATGAGCCTGGGGAAAAGCTTCATACGCATTGAGTCTCCTTAGATTGATGGACATAGTCTCCCGCAGCAATACACCTTTCGGGTGAGGATGTCTTTGCTTTTCAGTTACAAGGCAGGAGATCAGCAGGTATGCAGTTGCATATTAATAGGCGTTCTTTCGGTAATCCATTACACTTTTGCTACTCACCTTACTAGTAAAGGAGCCTGCCCGCTTCCTCTTCGATGGAGGAGATGAGAATGCGAAGCAGTTCCACTCGTCGTAGAGCCAAGTCCGTTGAAGCTGTTAGACGCAACTTGCCCGGTAAATGTTCGACAGCCCTCCGCAGCACGGGAAGCACAGAAGAAAACGTGTCGTACCGGGTATCCCGGCCCACCTTGACCAGCGCGCGCAAGGCTCCGATGGCACCCAACTGTTCCAGAATATCGGCGTCGCGCAGAAGAATTGCTTCGATTCCCACAGGCTCGTCCTGTGGCTGATGGGTACGGATGGCTTCTGCAACTCCATCCAGCTTATCAGCAGGAAATCCCCAGCCGGTCAGCAGCTCCTTTGTTCGGGCGATGGTGTAGGGAACATGATCCCAGCGCGCCAACCGCTCCGGATCTTCGGGCCGGTGGCCAATGAAAACTCCCAGATCGTGCATCCAGGCGGCTGCAAACAGAATGTCGTCGTCGAACTCCGTTCCCTGGCCCAGGCGGCAGGCGAGTGCATAGAGGCGCGGCTGATGGCCGAACTTGTCCACCGGCAATGCTTCGGCCCGGATGTAGGCCTCGACGGATTCACGCCAGGTGGGCGCGGTCAACGGGTCGCTCCAGGCCAGTTGGGCGTAATGCGGATAAGGTCCAGACCGCCGAGGTCTTCCACAGTGAAGGCTGGCGAGGAGGCAGGCACGGCCACGATGCCGCGGGCGGGCAGGTCGAAAGGCTCGAATGCAGGTCCGGAGATTCGTGCTGTTCCGGCGGCCGCAAACAAAAAGGCGAGGCCCGGAACCGATTGGGATGAATCGCGCAGACCGTCGCTTGTGCAACTGCCGGCGACTGGAATTCGCTCCACGCGAAAATACTCCGCGTCAATTAGAATCGTGCGATCTGCCAGCACCGTGGGTGAAACTTTGCCGGCACGGGTCACGAGCTTTGTGGCTTCCAATGATTTTTGGATGTGCAGCTCGCGAGGGCGGCCGTAGTCGTACATGCGATATGTCAGATCGCAATTCTGCTGCGTTTCCAGCAGAACCGATCCCGGCCAGATGGCGTGAACCGTTCCGGCATCCACAAAGATCAGATCGCCGGGAGCTACCGGCAGCAGATTCAGGCTGGCTTCGAGTGTGCCAGCGTGAATCCCCTTCTCGACCTGTTCGAGGGTAACACCGGGCTTAAGCCCCACGGCTACCTGCGCGCCCGGCTCGGCCGCCAACGCATACCAGCATTCCGTCTTGCCTCGAGGATCGCCGTACTTCTGTGCCATCTTGTCATCGGGATGGACCTGCACGCTCAGCTTTTCTTTGGCGAACAGGACTTTGACAAGGAGCGGCGACTCGGGCGACGGAGCTCCCGCGCCGAGCAGCGCGGTGTGGGCTTCTGCAAAGAGCGCGTCGAGCCGCTTTCCAGCATGGGGACCAGTTGCGACCAGGCACATATCGCCTGTGAGCCAGACTTCTCCGAGAGGATCTTTCTGAACCACACGATCAAACCAGGGACGTAAATCCCGCCGTCCCCACACCCTGACATCAAACCTGGGATCAATGCGAAAAGGCGCCATTTCCTGGGGTGGAGTTTGCCTTGGATCAGTCATCAATTCTGTCTTTATCCTCGAAGGAAAAAAGCCGATTGCGTGTCAATCAGCCGTTCGGATACAAACACGCGCTTTGCCAGTTTCGCGCCGCATTCTCACTCTAGCAGACGGAGAAAACCGACCGTAATCACCTCCCTGATTGGTTGACAGTGGTAATTCTCCGGACGATTCCTGCGATCCTGCTGGAATCTGCGCCCTGGTCCCCGGTATCCTCGACTCCATGCCACATTCGCTCATCTTCGACCACATGTTTCAAATGCCGCTTCCGATTCTGGAGAAGCTGGCTCGCCCGGTAATCGTCTACCTGGTTCTGGTGGTGCTGCTGCGCATCTTTGGCAAGCGCGAGCTGGCGCAGCTGAATCCGTTTGACCTGGTGGTGCTGCTGTCGCTGTCGAACACGGTGCAGAACGCCATCATAGGGGACGACAACTCCGTAAGCGGGGGCGTGATCGGGGCCTTCGGTCTGCTGGCCATCAACTGGCTGGTGGTGCGGGTGCTGTTTCGCTCTCCGGGGCTTACGCGGATTTTGGAGGGCCGGGCATCTGTCCTCATCCGCAATGGGCAGATCGATCGCAAGGCTCTTGATCGCGAGTCACTGACCCGCGAGGAACTGATCGAGGTGATTCACCGTCAGGGCTTTGAGAGCGTGGACCAAGTGCGCAGGTGCGAGCTCGAGCCGAACGGCACATTCTACGTAGAGCCTTATGAACCGACCGTGACGGACAAACGCCACGCGGAACTGATCGCCAAGTTGGATGCATTGAGTAAAGAGGTTGCGTCACTGCGCGCGCAGCCGGCTGGGGGTTAGCGCTTTCATTTAGTCTGTATTCACGTCTCAGGCTATAGAATCCGTCCGGCAGGAGTCTTCCCAATGCGTTTCTCCGCGAGCCTACGATTCATCGTTTGCACTTTCCCCGCAGCACTGGCCTTGACCACGCTGGCGGGTGCGCAGACGCTTGAACACCGCCCGCCGGCTAAGCCCACCGTGCCAACAACCGTAATAATGGCTCCGGGTGGAGACGCTGCCGCAGTGCTCAGGCAAAAGCCCTTGTTGCCCAAAGGCACATGCCTGCAAGTGGAAATCGCCCGACACTACCCAATGAAAATAGGCGAGACCATCGAAGGCAGGCTGATGCACCCGATCTACGCCGATGGCCGGTTGGCCGTGCCTGAGCACACAATGCTGCAGGGTCGGGTGGTTGCGCTGGAGCCCAACGGACCGACCCGGTGGCACGGACGCATGCGCGGAGACTTCACGCCATTCCACACAGTCAAGGTGCAGTTTGATGAACTGATGCTGCCGAGTGGTCCGATGCCCATCTCAGCAGCGGTGGCAGATGACGGCGCGCCGGTGCTGCAACTTTCCGCGCCGGGCGCCACGCCCCATCGAGGCTTTATCTCCCGCGAGTTGGCGCGGGCTAAGAAACAGGCAATCGATCGAGTGGCCTACATTACCGCGCCGGGACGTGGGGATCGGGCACTGCAGTTGCTCTATCACCAACTGCCGTACCATCCGGAGAGAATTGAGGCTCATACAGCCTGGTCGTTTGAGCTGACGGCACCGCTGGCCCTGCCTGATCTTCCTGCGGCCACGCCCGCCCCGGTGGTGCCTGCGCTGCCCAAAGGAAAGACCGAGACCTGGGCGGTGAACGCCGTGCTTAACGACGATTTGACTTCGGCCCGCGCCCGACCCGGCGATCCGGTGGAGGCGCTGGTGGTGGAACCGGTCTTCGACCGCGACAAAAATCTCGTGGTTCCGCAGGGTTCCACGCTTATGGGAAAGGTGACGGCTGCGCGGGCCGCACGCTCGTTTGGCCGCAACGGGAAGCTGCGCTTTACCTTTCAACAGGTGCTCTTCCCTGAGGGATTCAATCGCCCGGTTCAGGGCTCTTTAGCGGGAGCAGCAACGGAAAAATCGCAAAACCTAACGCTCGACGCTGAGGGAACCATCTCGCCCCACAATCAGTCCAGCGCCATTGCTCCCATACTGCTGATCATGCTGGCTGGCCGCGCGCTGGATCAGGACGGCAACATGACCGTGCACACCGGCGAGGCCTCAAACGGGTTTGGGCTGGTGGGGCGCATTGTGGGCGTGGCTGCCGGCAACTACAACGTGGCGGCGGGCCTTGGCTACTACGCAGCGGCGCTCTCCGTCTACGAGAACTTCCTGCGCTCCGGTCGCGATGTGGTCTTCCCCAGGGACACCCGTATCGAGATTCTCACCAATCCGCTGCGAGCCCCGTTGCTCAAGCCGGACGGCGAGTAGATACGAGAGGTTGTTGCAGTACCTGGAGCCGATAGGCCTCATGACCGGCAGGCTTGAGGCCGCAGGCGCGACTGACGGGATAACAGATTCTCATTCCCACTCGATGTCGGCATGCGCCGTTGATACGATGCGATGAAACACGTAGCTGATGCGATGTGCCTGGTTTACAATTCACCGGTCTCACGATATTCAAATCTGCGGCGAGGAAGAATCCGGACATGGGATTGACGAGACGCGATTTTCTGCTCAGTAGCGCGGCAGCGGTAATGCTACCCAAGGCAGCCCTTGGATCGGAAAAACCCCTGAATATCGTGTTGGTTCTTTGTGACGATCTGGGCTACGGCGATATTGCCGTATACGGCGGTGCAAACCCCACGCCGAACCTGACCAGGTTCGCCGCGGAAGGAACGCGATTCACGAATCTCGACAGCGCGGATCCGGTATGTTCGCCTTCGCGGGCCTCCCTTCTGACGGGACGCTATCCGACCCGTGTCGGCGTGCCAAGAGTCCTATTCCCGAAAGATGTCGACGGCTTGAATCTGGACGAGGTGACGCTTGCCGACATGTTGAAGACCAAAGGGTACAAGACTTGCGCGGTGGGCAAATGGCACCTTGGCTTGCCTGAGAAATACCTGCCCACAAGCCGCGGGTTCGACGAGTACCTCGGGGTCCCTTACAGCGTCGACATGAATCCGAGAGTTCTTATGGATGGCACGAAGGTGATCGAGCAAGAGACCGACGTGAACTATCTGACGCAGAAGTACACCAAGCGGTCCATCGACTTCATCGAGAGAGCGAAGGACGGTCCATTCTTTCTGTATCTGGCGCACTCGATGGTGCACATTCCGCTCGGCGCGTCACCGGATTTCAAGGGAAAGTCGGGGCTCGGACTTTATGGCGATGCTCTTGCAGAAATCGACTGGAGCTTCGGCGAGATCATGAAGACGCTTGATCGCAACGGGCTGCGGGAGAACACGCTTGTTCTGTTCACCTCAGATAACGGGCCATGGTTCCAGGGGAGCCCGGGACGTCTGAGGGGTAGAAAGACAGATACATACGAAGGGGGCGTGCGAGAACCATTTCTTGCCCGTTTGCCAGGCAGAATTCCTGCGGGATCGATGTGCGACGGACTCGCATCTCTCATGGATGTGACGCCAACCATCGCCAGGCTTACCGGTGCACAGCCTGGAGAAAAGCCGTTTGACGGTATCGACGTTTGGCCGCTGTTGTCGGGCGAGAAGAAGTCGATTGACCGGGACGTGCTGCTGTTCTTCGACAATGTCAACTTGCAGGCCGCCCGATGGAATCGCTGGAAGTTGCATCTGACACGCTACGACCAAGAATCCTACAGCGTGATCAGCGGGCATCGACAGACGAATTACGCTCTTCGAAATCCTGAACTGTACGACATGGATCTCGATGTGGATGAGAGTTACGATGTGGCGCCTCTTCATCCCGATATCGTTGCCAGAATCTCAACGCGCGTGACAGAGCTTCTTGCTGGATTTCCCGCAGACGTTCAGCAGGCCTGGGCTGAAACCAAGGGCCGCGTGAACGTTGAAACCCGCATCGGAGCGCGTCCGCGTTCTCCCAACCAGGAGCATGTCACGGTTAAATGAACGGCGTCACTCCCACTCAATGGTGCCGGGGGGCTTCGAAGTGATGTCGTAGACTACGCGGTTGATGCCGCGCACTTCGTTCACGATGCGGCTGCTGATGCGTTTCAGCACATCGTAGGGGAGCGGCGTCCAGTCGGCGGTCATGCCGTCTTCAGAGTGCACGGCGCGGACTGCCGCGGTGTAGGCGTAGGTGCGCTGGTCACCCATTACGCCCACGCTCATCACTGGCAGCAGGACAGCGAAGCTCTGCCAGATCTTGGAGTAGAGGCCGGCGGCCTTGATCTCGGCGACTACGATTTCGTCGGCCTCCTGCAGCAGAGCGACGCGTTCGGGCGTTACCTCGCCGAGAATGCGAACGGCGAGACCGGGACCGGGGAATGGCTGGCGGCCGAGGACGTCTTCCGGCATGCCGAGATCGCGACCGATGCGGCGGACTTCATCCTTGAACAAGTCGCGCAGCGGCTCGATGAGCTTGAGCTTCATACCCAATGGAAGGCCGCCTACATTGTGATGGCTCTTGATAGTCTGGCTGGGGCCTTTCACGCTGCTGGATTCGATCACGTCAGGATAAAGCGTGCCCTGGACAAGCCAATCGACTCCGCCGGACTGCTTGGAGATGCGCGTTGCCTCGTCGTCGAATACGGCGATGAACTCGGCGCCGATCCTTTTTCTTTTTGTCTCGGGGTCGGTGACGCCGGCCAGTTGCGCGAGGAAGCGCTCGCTTGCATCAACGGCGACGATGTTGAGGCCGAGCTTGTCGCGGAGATTCTTCTGCACGCTGGCGAACTCATTTTTGCGCAGGACGCCGTTATTGACGAAGATGCAGGTGAGCTGGCTGCCAATGGCCTTGTGTACCAGCACCGCGGCCACCGACGAGTCCACCCCGCCGGAGAGGCCGCAGATGACGTGGCCCTTGCCGACCTTCTCACGGATCGACGCTACCGTGGTTTCGATAAAGTGCGCGGGGGTCCAGTCGCCGTCTGCGCCGCAGATCTTGAAAACGAAATTCTTGATCAGCTGGGGTCCGAGCGGGGTGTGGTGCACTTCCGGGTGGAACTGCACTGCCCAGATGCGGCGCTCCTCATTGACAATGCCGGCGAGAGCGTTGGAGGTAACGGCGGTGCGATGGAATCCGGCGGGCAACTCGAGGGCTTCGTCGCCGTGGCTCATCCAAACGGCAAGCGCCCGGGGCAGGCCGGTAAACAACTGTGTTGCGGCGTCTTCAATAGTGACTTCGGCGTGGCCGTACTCGCGCAGCGGCGCCGATTTCACCTTGCCGCCCATGTGATGGACGATGAAGTGCAGCCCATAGCAAATGCCCAGCACCGGGACGCCGAGCGAAAGCAGTTCGGGGTCGGCAGCAGGCGCGTCGGCATCGTAAACCGACGATGGACCGCCGGATAGGATAAGGCCGATGGGTTTGAGGGCTTGAATCTCGGCGAGGGGCACCGTGCAGGGGAGCACGACGGAAAAGACATTCTGCTCGCGGATGCGGCGGGCAATCAGTTGGGTGTACTGGGAGCCGAAATCGAGGATGACAATTGTTTGGGTGTCCACGTTTCAGTGTGGCAGGGGGCACGCGGCTATTGCAAGTTGAAGCTGTTCAGAAGCCGGATGATGCCACACCAAGAAAATCACGGCAGGTTGCGGGCTTCGGCTTCGGGGTTCCAGTGGTCGGGGCCGGCTAAGAACACTCTGGGCATGTATTGCGCGGCCTGCGCGGCGGTGAGCTGATGCGACCAGGGAATGCGGGCCGATGGGTTGGCTCCGGGGCCGGTGCTTTTGAACTCCGCGTACCAGGCCTGCGGCGTACCCGGGGTGCGGCCCCATGCGTTCCATCCCTGCGGGATTACGTTGGCGGGGAGTTCTGTATCGATGTAGATGACGCGCGAGAAGGGACGCCAGGGGCGGCCGAGGCTGATGGTGCCTTGCGCGGGCTCCGTCGATCCGGAGGCTGCGGCTTCGGCCGTTCCGCTGGTGACCTTGCTGTTGAGGATCACGTAGCCGGTGGTTTGTTGGGGCGAGGTACGCGACTGTGCGGTGAGGTAGCCGCGACCGTTGGCGTGAATCTCCGAGCGGTCGAAGACGGCAGTCGCATTGCCGAAGATGAAGTCTACGCCGCCCTCGATGTAGGAGTCGACGTAGTACTGGCGGCCGTAGTCGGCAAAGAGCGTGTCTTGATGGCCGAGAAAGCGGCAGTGCTTGAAGATGGAACGATCGGCGCGCACGGCGGCGGCGACGGCCTGGCCAGTGTTGCCGGCGGTGTTTTCGAAGGTGAGGTTGTCCGCTTCAAAGCCGGTGCCGTTGATCTCGACAGTTTCAGTGAAGAAGGTTCCGCCAGCCTGTTTGGCGTTAAGGCTGTTAGTGATGACGACGTCGGCGGGAGACTTGCCCATGCCGATCAACGTTATGTTGGTATGGTTCTGCGTGATGATGACGCGCTCGTGATAGATGCCGGGCGCAATCTCGATAAAGACACGGCCTGGTTTGCCGTCCTTCCCGACGCCGGCAAAGGGATGATGATCCATCGCCATCTGGATGGTGGGAAACTCAGTGGTGGCTTCGATGCCCGTCTTCACATCGGGGGAGACGCGAACGTGCACGTCCTGGGCACGGGTCAGGGTAGATTGGCTCAGAGTAGCCAGAAACACGACAGCAATCAGCAGGCGCATAAACATGAACTGCATCTTCCTCCAATTGGCCGCGAGTGCCAAGTTGACCTATCTCAGGAGATAGGCAAGCCAACTGTTTTTCCCTGCTCCCAGTGGCCTGCCTTACTCATAGTGGTACCGCGCCTGCCTATGCCGGCGAAGGCACGGTGGAAATTTGCAGGTAACCTTGCCCGGTTACCCTCTAGCCATTATTGAGCACTTAGTGGTCAGCAGCGTTTGCATAGAAAGGCGCATTGCGCTTGGCGACGGCGTCCCCCCAGAATCTGAGTTGCATAAGCAAAGTTGGATTCGGAATGAAAAACCTTGGTCACAGGACAGCGGGCGGGTCTTCCCTTTGTCCCGGGATAGGGCGCATTGATCAATGAATCCAAAATGAGCATACGACGGCCTAAACGAGGAGGTTCACCCTTATGCTAGAAGCTCTCTTTGGCATCGATGCGCCCTCCAGCTTGGCATCGGCGCCTGGCTTTCTTCTCTTGCTGGTTGCTGCTACCTTACTTAGCACACTGGCGGTCAAACTCGGGCTTACAGCTTGGGCCGAAGCGAAATGCAAGCCGCGGAAGGTATGGACTGTAGAGCCCATTTCGGATGAAGACGGGAGACGTATTAACTTCGATCCCGACGACGACCTCAAGCAGCGGAACAGATAAAGAGACGGAATGGTACACAAACACTCCGCGTCACTTCATTAAAGGACGCGGAGCAAGAGAATGTGGCATAGAGTCGCAAGATACCTTTATTGAACGCGAGTCGGAGCCACTCCAGAGACGATCGGCTTATTGCTTTGAAACTAGTCAGTATGGAGTGGCCGGTTCCTCTCCGCTTGTGGCTCTGATCTGTGATGCCTTCAGGTCTCACAGACTAACCCACGCATCGCGCAGGGAACCGGTCATTCCATACTGACTAATTCGCTCTTGTAGACCACGCCAGCCTTCATGACGAACTTTACGTCCAGGACTGCGCGGATGTTGTCGAGGGGATTCTTGTCGACAGCGATAATGTCGGCCCATTTGCCGGGTTCGAGTGTGCCGGTCTTCGCGGTCCAGCCCATAAGGTCGGCGGCGTTGATGGTGGCGGTTTGCAGGGCTGCAAGCGGAGTCATGCCAAGCTGGTTGACGTATACATCGAGCTCGTGCGCGTTGAGACCATGCCGATAGACGGCGGCGTCGGTGCCCATGGCGATCTTTACGCCGGCCTGCATGGCGCGCTTTATGTTGCTCTTGGCCACTGCGCTCACATCGACCATCTTCTTCTGGTAAATGGGCGGCAGGTGTCCGCTCTGAATCATCCAATCTTCGAGGTAGAGCGTGGGCACCAGGTAGGTGCCGTGCTGCTTCATCGCAGCGATGCCCTCGTCGTTGATGTAGCTGCCGTGCTCGATCGAGTCCACGCCTGCCTGAGTGGCCCACAGGATCCCTTGCGCGCCGTGCGCGGCCACATTGCGACCAAGGCGATGGGCGTCGGCGACGATGGCTTGCATCTCCTCAAGCGTGTACTGCGCGGCCTGCGGATCGTCGCCCTTGGAGAGTACGCCGCCTGTGGCGCAGATCTTGATCAGATCGGCTCCGTACTTGATGTTCTGCCTGACCATGTGCTGCACGGCGGCAATGCCGTCGGCCACGCCGTCACCCACCGCGTGGTATTGAGTGGGCAGCAGGTTCTCGTCGCAGTGGCCGCCGGTGATGCCCAGCGGCGGCCCGCTCACCAGCATATGCGGACCGGCAATCTGTCCGGAGTTTATTGCGTCGCGCAGGTCCACATCGGTGTAGCCGCCGGCGCCAACATTGCGCACGGAAGTGATGCCGGCCATGAGGGTGGTGCGGGCGTTAACGACGCCGTTAATGGCCTCCTTGGCTGGGGTTGAGGAGAGTTCCCGATAGGGATCGAAGTCCGGATTTCCGGTGAGGTGCGTGTGCACATCAATGAGGCCGGGCAGCACGATGAGACCGGTCAGGTCGATGACCGTGTCCGAGAGCTGAGCCCTAACGGAGGCGGTGGGCGCGATGGACTGGATGCTGTCCCCAACCACGACGATGGTCTCGGCATCGAGCACCTTGCCGGTTTTGACGTCGAGCAGGTGGCCGGCGCGCACGAGCGTACGTGCGGCTGGTGGGTTCGCTGCCGGTTGGGCAAGGAGGGATGCTCCGTCAATGACCAGTGCTAATGCAATTGCCAGCTTGGTGTTGCAGAACATGCGAACGCCTCCTGGAGGATTTGAAAGAGAAGTCTAACAAAGCTGCTCCAGAAGGCGTGTCTCGAGGCGTGTTTTCGGGGCGCATTTCTGGCCCTGAGAGTAAGTTTGCTAGGCCCATTTCTTGCCAAGTCCACCCAGATCGGCGTGGGCCAGATCTTCAGGGGTCATGGCAATCCTGAACTCGACTTCGGCATTGAACGTGAGGAACCATGGCTCGGCGAGGCGTGGAACGTCGGATGGACTATCGAGATTCACGATAAGGATTCCGCCGCGCTTACCGTCCCGCTCACCGAACCAGGCGTGTTCCGGCTTGATGGCTTCTAGAATCTGCTTAATCTTCGCCCCCACGGTCCCGTTTTTGACGGCGGTGTTGAACGGTTCAATGGGACATTGAACCAGCATCATCATGCGCATTTGAAACCTCCAGGCGCCGGAGTTCGCGTCACATCTACGAACGGCGCGACCCAGAGAATACAACGCGCCGGAACCGGTTGTCTTTAGTTTTGTTCGCCGGAAGGAAGGCGCGAAGAACGATACCAGGACGCATGGCCTCGGCGGAGATTCCGGATTTTGTAACAAACGGTTGAATTTGCATGTCCGGGGAAGGAGTGGGGTGCGCTCCCCGCTCCCTGCGCGTGATAGGCTGCTATGCAACACAGCTTGATCAAATTTGGCTGTTCTAAAATTCCGTCCCGGCCTACATCCGCAGGCATCTAGTGTGCCGATCGACCTGGCCGGTTGATCGTGTTTCCAAGAGGACATTCGATGAATTGTTTCCGTTTTGCTCCGATATTGATTCTGGCGGCCGGAACCGTGATGGCGCAGACGCCCGCGGCACCGCAGGCCAGTGCAAACAAACCCGAACCTCCAGCGACGATCAAGAGCTTTGATCTCTCCGCCATCGACAAGACCGCCGACCCGTGCACCGATTTTTACCAGTACTCGTGCGGGAACTGGGTAAAGAGTAACCCCATACCTTCTGACCAGGTGCGCTGGGCGCGGGCGTTCTCGCTGCTGAGGGAGCGGAACCGCTACCTACTGTGGGAGGAACTGGACGCCGCCGCCAAAAACCCAAAGACGCCGTTACAGAAGCAGTATGGCGCCTTCTTTGCCGCCTGCATGAACACTGATGAGGTGGAGAAGGAGGGCATCACGCCCATCCAGCCGGCATGGATAGAGATCGCCGGCCTCACGGATGCCAAACAGCTCCCTGCCCTGCTCGGCCAGCTTGAGAACCGCGGCACTCCGGATGGTTTCTTCAACTTCGGCGTGGGCCAGGACGACAAGGACTCCTCCAAGCAGATTGCAGAGATCTACCAAGGCGGGATTTCGTTGCCCGATCGTGACTACTACATTGTGGATTCGGCGCGCTTCAAGGCCATCCGGGCCCAGTACATAGAGCACCTGAACAAGATGTTTACGCTGGCCGGCGATACTCCCGAGCAGGCCGCCAAAGAGGCCGCGGCGGTGATGGAGATTGAGACTGCATTGGCCAAGGCCTCCACCAGCCGCACCGACCTGCGCCAGCCTGAGAACCGTTACCACATCTACACCGTTGCCGACTTCCAGAAGAGCACTCCCGCCATCGACTGGAACACATACTTCACCGCTGTCGGTATCGGCCATTTCGACACCCTGAACGTGGCAACTCCCAACTACTTCACCGCGCTTGACGGGCTCATCAAGAGCGAGCCGCTGGATTCGTGGAAGAGCTATCTGCGCTGGCATGTGCTGCACGGGCAGGCTCGTGAACTGCCAAAGGCCTTTTTCGACGAGGACTTCGCCTTCTTCTCAAAGACGTTGTCTGGACAGGAAGAACCTGAAGCGCGCTGGAAGCAGTGCTCGAGCATGACCGACCGGGCACTGGGCGAGGCAGTTGGCCAGGACTGGGTGAAGGAGAACTTCCCGCCCGCGGCCAAGGACAGCATGGACAAGCTGGTGGCTGCCCTCGAAAAGTCTCTGGGCGACGACATCAAGACGCTGCCGTGGATGGGAGAGGTCACTAAGAAAGCGGCGGAGCAGAAGCTGGCGATGATCCGCAACAAGATCGGCTATCCGGAAAAGTGGCGCGACTACTCGAGCGTGAAGGTGGACCCCACCGACCTGATCGGCAACGAGCACCATGCCGCCGTCTACGAGCGCAACTACAACTACGCCAAGCTGGGCAAGCCGGTGGATGAGAAGGAATGGGTTATGACGCCGCCCACCGTCAACGCCTACTACTACCCCTCGTTCAACGACATCAACTTCCCGGCTGGCATTCTGCAACCGCCGTTCTTCGACTTCAAGATCGACCCCGCGGTAAACTTCGGCGGCATCGGCGTTGTGATTGGCCACGAAATGACGCATGGCTTCGACGACGAAGGCTCGAAGTATGACGGCCTGGGCAATCTGCGCGAGTGGCAGACGCCGGACGATCGCAAGGCATTCACCGAGCGGACCGATTGCGTAGCCAGCGAGTACAGTGGCTTTGAGGCGGCTCCTGCCAAGGCCGACACGCCGGCGCAGCATTTGAACGGAAAGCTCACCCTGGGCGAGAATACCGCCGATAACGGCGGCCTGCGCATTGCGTACATGGCCCTGCTGGACACGCTGGCGGCTCAACACAAGACGATTGGCGACAAGATCGACGGCTACACCGAGGCGCAACGCTACTTCCTTGGTTTCGCGCAGATATGGTGCCAGAACCAGACCGATCAGGCGTCCCGTCAAGCTGCGCTGGTCGATCCCCACTCGCCGGGCAAATGGCGCGTCAATGGCTCGGTACAGAACTTCGACGAGTTCGGAAAGGCCTTCGGCTGCACCAAGGGTCAGCCCATGTACCCGGTGAACTCCTGCCGCGTCTGGTAAACTGTCAAGCAACTCCACCCAGCCGCGACGCTCTCACCAAGGCGTCTCGGCAAAAAATCCACCAAAAACCACTTTCGATTCCCAATGGCAAGAGTAGTTTTTTACCATCGGGGTTCATCAGAGTGCGTGAGGCTGGACACTCACCTTTCCTGGCGCGGGCGCGTTGACATTTACCTCTGCCTCGACGTCCAAACTACAACCGCGTAATAAACTGGATAGCAACAGAGCCAAGGAGTAGATTGGGTTGCGTCCGGGGCATTGGTGCTCCGGAAAATGTCCTGTTTTACCCAGTCTTTAGCCGAAACTAGGCACAAACAGCCCTTGGCTTTTACAATGCATCAGGGACCCGTCCCAACCCAGCTCTGCTGTGGAACTAGCAAACTTGGCGGCGCACGCCTGACCAGGATGAAGGAATCGCATGAAGTTCACGAAATTCGGCAAGGCACTTCTGATCAGCGCCCTCTCAGCTGGCGTTATCCTCGGCGTTTCGTCTTGCGTTCGTAGTTATACGGTCGGTTTTATCTATGTCACGGGAACAGTGACGGCCCAGTCCACTGGTAACGGCATCATCAGTGGCTACAAGATCGATCACAATACGGGTTTTCTGACCCCCATCAACGGGCTGCCCATTTCCTCTGGCGGCGCCAACCCGGGCCGCGCAGTGCTGGTTACCGGAAGCCGGTTTCTTTATGTCCTGAACCAGGGCGTCAACGCCCAGGGCGGCTCGACCTGCACAACGGCTAATCCCTGCCTGAATTCCAATATCACCGAGTTCGCTCTGGGTGGAAACGGCATTCTCAGTCCTCAGGAGACCTTCTTCACACAGGGCATCAACCCGTTCCGGATGATTGCCGACACCACCGGCAACTACTTGGCGGTGCTGGACCACGATTCCCCGTCGAACGCCACCTGCAAGCTTGCGCTGGGTGCTTCGGCAAACACCTGCGGCGACATCACGATCTTCCAGATCAACCAGACGACCGGGCGTCTCACGCTGGTGGTGAATGCCCAGGTGACGTCGGCAGGCGGAACGCCGCTGACCTACTTCCCGGTTCCCTCCAATCCCATCGACTTCGTGATGTCCGCCGGCTACATCCTCACGCTGAGCGGAACCCCTTCAACCGGCGACTCGGTGTTTCCGTATGTTTATTCCGGTTCGAGCGGACAGTTGACGCTGGGCCAGAACAGCCCGCAGCCGCTGAACATCAAGCAGGCCACGGCCATCATCAACGCCTCCAGCGTCATTTACGTGCTTGACAATGAGCCGGTCACACTCACGTCAAGCGCCACCTTCCCCAACAACACCTATCCCAGTCAGGTCCTGCCCTTCACCGTGGGCAACAACGGCGCGCTCCAGGCAGAAACCGGGGGTATCGTACCCGATGATCCCACTCTTTCCAATCCGATCTACCTGATGGTGGAATCGAAGGGCAAGTACGTCTATATGGCCAACCAGGGGAACAACTTACTGGGCCCCAACGCAAATAGCGGCATCGCCGGCTATTTCATCACCACTTCGCCCTCTTACACGCTCTCCTTCACGACCCCCTCCGCATTTGGTTCGGGATCGGGCCCTCAGTGTATTGTGGAGGACCCCTCCGATCAATTCATTTACACTGCCAACTTCGTTGACTCGACCATAACCGCCCAGTCGATAGACGTGAACTCCGGCATCCTGAGACCTCTGCGTGTGGCCAGCAGCTATAAGCTCCAAGGTCCGGCCAATTGGTGCCTGGTTGACGGGCGAACGGACTAAGGATCAGTGCCGCTTCAAAATGGCGGCTGGTGTGGGCGAGCAGTTGGCCTGGGCGCCAGCCGGCTCGCCTTACCCCCGGCAGAGTTCCGGGGGGAGTCTTAAAGAACGTAGCCGAATGCCGGGCGCGGCTTTTCCCTGGGCGCTTTGGGGTTCGATTCCAAACCTGATTTTTTAGGGGTCTGCTGTTCCGGCCCCGTGACGAAAGATGCGCATGAAGTTCAACAAATCGAGCCAGCTGCTGCTGGTCTCCGCGGCCAGCATCCTGGTAGCTGGACTTATGACGGCCTGTGCCACATTTACCGTGGACTTTGTTTTCGTGGCCAGTTCCAAAGCCGCTGGCCCCAACAACTACGGCGAGATCAACATATTTGAGGTCAACTCGGGGTCGGGCAAAATGCGCCAGATTCCAGCCTCGCCTGTCCCTTCCGGAGGACGCTATCCTGTTGCCGAAGCTGTTTCGTCCGACAACCAGAACCTGTTTGTCGTGAATCAGGACGACAACAACATCGTCCAGTTCGTCATTGGCAACGACGGAAAGCTTTATCCGTATAACACCGTCAATACGCCGGGCGTATTTCCGCTTGCAGTCGCTGTGAATGCATCCAACCTGTTCGTTGCAGACACCTACCAGCCACTGCCAAGCTGCTCTACCGCATCCCCATGCTCGGGTTCCATTGCAGTCTTCCCCCTCAGCGCAGCCACCAGCAAACTCCCGGTCACTCTCGGATCCCCTGCCTCCAATCCGAATACCAACAGCAACTACTGGCCGCTCACTCTGGCCGGCAAGCCCACCGACGTGATTGTGCCCACCGGAGTCAACGTTCTTGCTTCGGGCACATTCGTCTACGTCAGCGCCTACGACTCTTCAGTGACCCCGAATGTTGGCTATGTTTTCGGCTTCACGGTCGGCTCTGGCGGCGTGCTCACGCCATTGGCCGGTTCGCCTTTCGCAGCCGGAGTCCTGCCTTCGGCCATCGCCAGCGATGCCAGCGGCAAATATGTCTACGTTACCGACTACGCGAGCGGCAATATACGGGGCTTTTCGGCTTCGGCCGGGGCTTTGACTTCGCTAGCCGGCAGCCCATTCCCGGCCGGCAATGCTCCTTCCGCGATTGTGGTCGATCCGTCGTTCAGTTACGCCTATGTCACCAATTCAACTGACTCCTCGATTTCGGCCTACTCCATGAGCAACGGTGTGCTCACCCGTATCGGCAATTACCCGACAGGGTTGCAGCCGGTGGCCATCGGAATCGATCCGTCGACCAACCATTTTCTTTACACCGCCAACTTTCTTGGCAACAACGTCTCCGGCTTTCAGTTGAGTCAAACTGCGGGCACGCTTCTTGTTTCGCAATACTCTCCGTTCCCGTCGAACAATCAGCCCACAGCCGTCGCGGCGATTCCGCACAACGGCACCGGCGCCGGCGTGCACTAGAGAGAGAGCCTGAAATCGCCCCAGCGCCGGAAACGGTGCTGGTAGCAACACCCCGTACCGGGCTTTTACAATACCTACGGGGCAACCTAAACGAGTTTTCCTGGGGCTAGAACCTGATGGCCCACAACGAAGGAAGCGCATGAAGTTCAGCAAATTGAGCCAGCTGTTTCTGGTCTCTACGGTCGGCCTTCTGGTGGCCACACTTTTGACTGCCTGCCAGCTTGTCACCATCGACTATGTTTTCGTGGCCGACTCTGTCGGCTCAGGAACCGGGAGTGCCGGGCAGATTGAAACCTACGCGGTGGATTCCCAATCCGGCGCGCTGCGCGTGGCCGATCCGGCGGTTCCCTCCGGGGGCGTGGGTCCGGTTGCTTTGGCCGTCACTGCCAACTTCTACCACCTCTACGTAGCGAACGCGACCAGCAAGAACGTGGTGCACTTCTCCATCGCCACCAACGGCGTGCTGACGAAGCAGGAGACGATCACCTTCAGCGCAGCTCCGGTTGCCCTGGCCGTAAACTCCGCCAGTAACTACCTGTATGTGGTTTCGGGAACAACTTCCGCCACGCTCACCGAGTATCCTCTCTCGAACCTGGGCGTAATCGGCACCGCGACTTCCCAGCAAAACCTTGTCGTCCCCGCCTACCCGGGTGATTCAATCGTGCCCACTGCGGTGACCGTACTGGCCAACAACAATAACGTCTATGTCGCGACCTATGATGCTTCTGCCTACAATCCCGGCGGAACGCCTACGAGCGCAGCCAATCCCGGGTGGATCTTTGGCTACTCGGTCGGCTCGGGCGGTGCGTTAACGGCAACCGGGGGCAGCCCTTACAAGGCCGGCGTCAAGCCTACCGGCATCTCGGGCGATCCCGTCAACCGGTTTGTGTACGTCACCGACTTCGCCTCCAACGAGCTGATCGGCTATTCGATTCAGAGCGGTGGCGTTCTCAACTTCCTGGTCAACGGCCCCTTTAAAACCGGCAACCAGCCCTCTGCCATTGTGATCGACCCGCGCGGCATCTACATTTACGTTTCCGACGAGCTGGATTCAGCGATCACGGGCTACAACATCTCTTTGCCCACCGGAACGCCCTCAGCCATCATCAACAGCAACAGCAGCCTGGTCTACGCCACGGATACCCAGCCGGTTGCCATCGCGCTCGACCCGGCGCTGGGCCGCTTCGTGTATACCGCCAACCGACTGGGCAATTCGATCTCCGGCTTCCGCCTGAATCCCGATACGGGCGTAGTGAGTAGCACGCAGGCGACTCCTTATCCAACCGGTGCAAATCCAACCGCACTGGTAATTGTTCCTCACGGCAACCACTCTGTGCAGGCGGTCACTCCGTAACAGTGAACAGTGGACAGTGATCAGTGAACAGTAAAAGGCCCGGCCGCGAACAGGCTGGGCTTTTTGCTGATGGAACGCATATGTTCATTCTTCTGAGGAATGGTATGATCACGCGCGATGGCAAAAGAAGAATCCAAGCCATTTCTAATCAACACGCGGCGCAGAGCACTGGTGGCACTGTAGCTGGCCCTCCTTCTTGTGGCGAATCGGTTCCGGTTTCTCTTTTTCGTCCATGCTTCTCGCGGTTTCGAACAGCACATTCCAATGAGGGAAATCCCGCATGACTGGGCATCGGTCGCGCTTGATGCCTGGCTTTTGTTCTTTTTTATATTGACGCAGTTTACATGTGCCGCCATTACGAGTGCGCGGAGCGCGTATATCTCGCGCTATGGTGCACAATGGCGGCGTTGTCTCCTATCTAGACTTATGTGCCAATGCCTATCTCGACCGCCAATCTCATGGGTGCAGTCAGGAGGGGAACTGGCAATGATCGCGGCGCGGTAAATCTCTACCAGAGTTTTATAAGTAACGGCGACGCTGAGCCTGCATCCGATTCCATGAAGCCTGCCTAATCTCTGTCCGGATCGCCTCGCGCGTTTATCTCCACACGTGCATCCATGACCGCAGCAGGCGCTGGGCCGGCTTTTCGACGAGATGCAGGGCGGCGACGGCCATCGCAATCAGCACCACGTAACTGATCCACGGATCGAAGCGTGCCAGGCCCAGCCGGTCGAGTACATGCGTGTCGTGAATCAGGTTCCAGAAATTGAAGTGGAGCAGGTAGAGACAATAGCTCGCCTCGCCGACAAAGACAAGCGGACGCCAGCTGAGCGCGTAGGCCAGCCGGTTGTTGCCCGCCAACCCGAGGATGATGCAGCCGAACAGCGGCATCAGCAGGCCATCGTGAACGATGGCGTAGGGCACAAGCGGCCCCAGCTCCAGGATACCGAATGTGGCGGCGAATCCACCCACTCCAAGAATTAGCCTCAGGCGGCTGGATCGTCCAATCATTTCGTCCAGGCTGGCCAGCAGAACGCCAAAGAAGAAACTCGCCATATGCGGCAGCGGCGTGTATTTAAGCGCCTGGAGCCACGGGCCCCAGCTCCATCGGTCGGGATGAGGAATACCGTCGGGATTGAGGGCAATGTAGAGCACTCCCGGAACCATGCCCAGAAACCACACGACCGCCATGGTAGCCATGTGCGGCACAACGCGGGTGGGCCGCTTCCAGCGCGCTATCCACGGAAAGAGCAGGTAATAGAAAGACTCTGCCGACATGGTCCAGGCCGGCGTGTTCAAATACGTAGCAATGGACGGAATCCACCCCTGCAGCAGCAGAGGCGACAGTACCATGCCGGTCCAGAACATGGCGTGAGTGTGGGCTGCGTACTCTGCCGGCACCACGCGCCAGCTCAGCAGCAGGCTGAGCAGGTAGATGGGATAGAGCCGCGTGAACCGCGCCTCCCAGAAGCGCACCTTGTCCAGCTCTCCCGATCGCGCCCGGCCAGCATAGTTATAGGCCAGTACAAACCCTGAGAGCAGGATGAAGAAGCTGACTGAGGCAAAGCCGGCATTGACTACCGGCGCCAGAAAACCAAACCACTGGGGATTGGAAAAATGGAAGAAGACAATGTTGATGGCCGCGAAGGTGCGCAAGCCTGTAAGCGCATTCAGCCGGGCTGGCTTCTTGATCTCCACGCGTTGTTAGACGTCTCCAAAAGGCAGCTTCCAGCTTTAGCTCGCGTTTGCCTGACCCAGGGGCCTGTAACTAGAAGCTAAGAGCTGTCTTTACGCCGTTACCAGCGAGCCGACCCTTTCACCCATCACCACTCGCCGGATATTTCCTGGCTGGTTCATGTTGAAGACGATCATCGGCAGGTTGTTGTCTTTACACAGGCTCACCGCGGTCAGGTCCATCACCTTGAGTCCCTGGCGC
Source organism: Occallatibacter sp. (assembly GCA_035945795.1). GTDB lineage: Bacteria > Acidobacteriota > Terriglobia > Terriglobales > Acidobacteriaceae > Telmatobacter. The sequence goes on along the minus strand of DASYZU010000125.1, from coordinate 36,050 downwards.
AGGATCTCCATGTAAGTAATTTCGTCGTACTTGACGGCATCCTTGAACAGCACCGGGTCGGCGTTGTAAACGCCTTCGACCTTTGTGCCTTTCAGCAGCACGTCGGCCTTGATCTCCATGGCGCGGAGGCTGGCCGCGGTGTCGGAGGAGAAGAACGGGTTGCCGATGCCGGCGGCAAAGATGACCACGCGGCCTTTTTCAAGATGACGCACTGCGCGGCGGCGAATGTATGGCTCGGCAAGCTGATTCATGAACACGGCGCTCATCACGCGGCACTGCACGCTGCGCTTTTCAAGCGAGTCCTGCAAGGCGATGGCGTTGATCACGGTAGAGAGCATACCCATGCTGTCGGCGCTCACGCGATCCATCTCCCGGGCCTGTCCTTCGACGCCGCGGAAAATGTTGCCTCCGCCCACGACTATGCCGACTTCCACTCCCAGGGCGTGAATCTCGGCAATTTCGCCTGCAATTTCCGACACTTTTTCTGCGTCAAGGCCAAAGCCGCGTGGCCCCGCCAATGCCTCACCTGAAAGCTTGAGTACAATCCGCTTATACATGTCTTTCCGAGTATCGCATAAGAGCCTGATTGTTGGACTTCAATGCATTCGGGCATAGGCATCGCTCCCTTTCGGCCAGCCCAAGATGCGGAGTATCAAGTAAGAGACCCTGGAATATTGATGCGGTGGAACTGGCCTCGAAAATTTCATGAATTGAATCTCGGGCAGACCGGTTTCAAAATTATGCACCGCCGATCCTGGGTGCCGGGAGGCCAGCTTACCCCGGCGTGGACCCTGCTGCCTAGCCTGGCGCCGAGGGCAATCGCATGAACAGCGATTGAGATCATGGATGAAGTTCGCTCCGCCCTGACGGGGGCGGATTACTCCTTTTTGGACGCCTTCCCCGGATTGCGTTCGCTGCGGCTGACTTCATGCGGGGCTATTTTCCATCCCCCCATACAGGAGGAAGGGCCGCTTTCGCCCCGTCGATGCATCAAGCCTAATCAAGCGTGCCAATGAAGTACGTTCATGCGATTGGCCTGGCCCGGCGCCCAATCGTCACGCGCCCGTGGCGGATGAGTTGATAGACTCGAAATGCAATGAGTGCAAGCCAGTCCATTTCCCAACTGCAAACGACCATCGAGCGGCATTTTGCCGCCGGAGCGGCCGCCGTCGGAGACCCCGACGCAATGACCACCTTTCTTTCTCTCCGCGCAGCCCTCGAGAGCGGCGAAGTGCGCTCTGCTTCACCGGACCCGGACTCGGCGACCGGCTGGCGCGTGAATGCCTGGGTGAAGCAGGGCATTCTGCTTGGCTTCCGGCTGGGGTCCCTGGAAGAGTTGCCAGCCGGGGGGCTTTCGTTCGTGGACAAGCACACCTACCCGGTGCAGCATTTTGACGCGAGCGACGGCGTGCGCGTGGTTCCCGGGGGCTCGTCCGTTCGCGCTGGAGCCTACGTGGCGCGGGGCGTGGTCTGCATGCCGCCCATGTACATCAACGTTGGAGCGTACGTGGACGAGGGCACCATGGTGGACTCGCACGCACTGGTCGGCTCCTGCGCACAAATTGGCAAGCGGGTGCACCTGAGCGCGGCTGCGCAGATTGGCGGCGTGCTGGAGCCGGTGAACGCCGGCCCGGTGGTGATTGAAGACGACGTACTGGTGGGCGGCAACTGCGGCGTTTACGAGGGCACCATCGTGCGCAAGGGCGCGGTGCTGGCCGCGGGAACCATTCTGACCCGGGGCACACCGGTCTTCAACCTGGTGAGCGGCGAGGTTCTGCGTGCCACCGAGGAGCTGCCGCTGATCGTTCCCGAAGGCGCTGTCGTGGTGCCGGGAGCTCGCACCGTAACCAAGGGCAGGGGCCAGGAGTGGGGTCTGAGCCTGTACGCGGCTGTTATCGTGAAGTACCGCGACGACAAAACCAGCCTGAGCACAACGCTCGAAGACCTGCTTCGGTAGGCACTCGAACTCTTCCCCCAAAGAACTCACCCATGAGCAACAGTGAGCAGTCATCCGACTGCCCCGTCCAGTAGCCTATCTTTGCCTCAGCAGTAGCGTGCTGGGAAACCACAAGAAACAAAGGAGATAGAAGGCTATGACTCTCAATCGAATGGTAGTATCGGCGCTTTCCCTTTTCCTGGGAGCCACCGGGCTGTGCACGGCCAGAGCCTCAAGCCTACCCCAGCAGGGACCGCCTCCTTCCGGCTATGGTCAGGATCGCGGCAACTGGGATGCGCCACCGCAGGATTTGCAGGACATCCAACGGCAGGGCTTCCGCGATGGGATCGAAGGCGCGCGCAAGGATTTCGACAATCACCGCCAGCCGGACGTGAACAATCGCGACGAGTACCGTGATCTACGGCTTCCACCCCAACAACGGGAAGCGTATCGCGATGGCTTTCGCCGTGGCTACGAGCGAGGCGTGTCTCACCTGACGGGCGGAAATCAAGAGCCGGTTGGTCAGACTGAACAGCAAATGCGCCAGCCCGATCAGCAGATGCGTGGACCTGACCAGCAAATGCGCGACGGTGACCAGGGCGGCCCGTACATGGGCCAGGGAATGGGCAACGATATCCAGCGCCGTGGTTTTCAGGATGGGATGGAAGGCGCACGCAAAGATCTTGACAACCACCGCCGGCCAAACGTGAACAACCGCGATGAGTACCGTCATCCGAATGTTCCGCGCAGGTTGCGGAACGTGTACCGTGAAGCCTTCAGGCGTGGCTATGATCGAGGTATGTCTCAAATGATGGGTGGATCGATGGGTGGCCCTGACCGCCGCTAAGGCTGCCGATCCGAGCCTATTTGAACGGTTTTACCGGTGCGGCCTGGCTGGCTCCCAGTCTGCCCAGGGAGATCTCGGCCACATAGTAGTTTTCGCCGCGGATAGGGCAGCCGGCCAGGCGGCGAAGCATGGCGAGCTGGCCCACGTGGGTAAGAGCATCGGCCACCGGCCCCTGAAAAAGCCGCTCGATGGAAGCATGCTGCCGCTCGCCCGACATGAGGTACGCGTCAAAAGCCTTGAGCGCTGCGAAGAACCGGCGCTGCTCCTCGGGCCAGGGGAGCGGCTGGGAGTTATGCCAGCGTTGGTTGCCCTCGGCCAGGCTGAGCGCCCAGTCAAACAGGTCGCCCATATGGGCCAAAATCTGCGCCGGTGTGCGGCCGGCGCCATCGAAGGTGGCAAAGGCCTCCGGGGAGTCCTCGAGGGCTCGGGCGGCTCGATAGGCCAGGGCGGCCAGGGTGTGGCGGAGTAGTTCTCGATCGGAATTCATACGGGAAAACTATAGCGCAAAAGAGGGTTCCGACGGGTCATTGCTTTTGAAGATGGTTACTTAGGCCCGAGAACCAATGCACCAAAAGGGTTGTCGATCAAGACCTTCCAATTCCCATCCGATTGCTTGCGAAACACCGAAGTCGCAATAAAGGTCCGAGGCACGGCGGCCGAAGAGTCGCCAGCCGATGAAAGAGTCCAGCGCGACAGGAATAGCGCGATCCCATCTGTTTCAATGACATATGTCTTCAGCTGATTTGCTGAAAGTCCACTCCTGATTGCTTGAGCAAAAAAGGCCCTCAAATCGGCTGGTCCCCTGGCGACCTTGCCCGCTTCTGTTACAACCACGGCGGCATCTTCATAAAAGCTCAAAAGCTCCTCTAGGTCTCCTTGATTGAACGCCTGGTCCATCAGTTCCACGGCATGTTCAGGACTGGTTGCAAACATATTGGCCCCCTCTACTCAGAGCATAAGCGTGAATCCCGTGATTTAGTGCGAATTGGGCCTTGGACGGGCGGACTGGTTGGGGCAAAACCAGGGCAACGATCGTCAACGGCGATTAGGCACACCCCCCCAATCTCTGATAAACTTGAAGTTCTGAGTTCAACCGCAGGAAGAGACCATGTCCATACATCCAGTAATGCAGCGCCTGGCCGACAAGCTTCAGCGCACCGATCTACCCGCTTTCGTGCCCGGCGACCAGGTTCGCGTCCAGGTAAAGATCAAGGAAGGCGATAAAGAACGCCTGCAGGCTTTTGAAGGCCTGGTGATCGCCATCAACAAAGGGCCCCAGGGCACCTTTACCGTTCGTAAGATGAGCTTTGGCCAGGGAGTGGAGCGTATCTTCCCTTTCAACTCCAAGGTGATCGACAAGATCGAGAAGATTCGCAGCTACAAGGTGCGTCGCGCCAAGCTGTTCTACATCCGTGGACTCCGCGGCAAGGCCGCCCGTCTGCGGGAAGTAGACCGCGAGACCGGCAAGGTTCGCGCGTAAGCAGACTGCTTCATCGAGATTTACAGCGACCCCGGCTTCGGCCGGGGTCGTTTTTTGGAGGGAGGTTATGCTTTTTGGCCGACATTCCCTCACTGCAGGATTCGTTTCAGGGTTGGCTGGAAGGCTCGTGCGAAGAGTTGTGCGCGAACTTTTCCGGCAGGCTCATTCCGCCGAACTCCCGCAGCACGTTGAGCCCAAAGCTGGTGCCGATTTTCACGCCGTAGCGCTCCATGGTTTTGTTGAAGGTGACGCTGCTGGGCGGCGAGTAGGCGTTGCTGAGAGCGGTAGACATGCCGAAGCCGATCATGTTTGCGTAATTGGGCATCTCCGCACCCTGGTCGCTGAAAGCAACCGCCTCACTACGCAGCGCCCACCAAACTCTGGATTTGACCGAGCCCGAACCTTTGCGGAAGTACCGCGGGTCCTGGTGAAACACCGTCGGCAACACCGCATCGGTAAACAGGTAAGTGGAAGAGAGATTGGCAGCGTTGTAGCCGTAGCGCTGGGCAAACGGGCCCCATCCCGATCCATAATCGGGACCGTAGCCTGCCGCCACGTCGAAGGTTGCAAACATGCCCGATTCAATCAGAAACGATGGGTCGACCGTCTTCCGGTACACCATTTCGAACTTCTGCTTTGTCCGCAATGCGGCGACCGGGGTAATCGGGTCCTGGATGGTTTCATAGCCAGGGAACAGCAGCAATACGCGGCGGTGGGGCAGAGGCGACTCAGGAAGAGAGGGGTCGATGGTCGCCTGCGCGTAGGAGGGTCCGACAGCGAAGGCGAAGCAGGCAGAAAATATCAGACTTTTGAGCTTCCGGTTCAAAGGGCACCTTTAGAATTCAGCTATCAGATTGAGTTGAATCCGCCCTGGGACAGGCGGTTTCGAGCGGTTTCGCAGGTTCTGGGGTGCCGCGATGATTACATCCATAGGAAAGGATCATTTAGCTAGCAGGTTAGACGCTTCCGGCGCTGAAATGTTTGCCTACCGGGCCAGGCCAAAGACTTGGAACGCGATCGCAGGATGCCAGGCAGGGACAGAGGTGGTACAGGTTCTTATACTTGCACCATGGGCATTTCGCCAGTCTGCGGTTGGACGCTGGAAGAGGCTGCGCGCTGTCGCGGAGCGATGCGCATTGCCGGGATCGACGAGGTGGGGCGCGGGCCGCTGTTTGGACCGGTGGTCGCCGCAGCAGTAATTCTTCCAAGGGGCTGCCGTCTCCAAGACCTGACGGACTCTAAAAAGCTTTCCGAAAAAAAACGTAATGAACTGGATCGCGAGATTCGCGCGACTGCTGTTGCGTGGGCCATTGCGGCGGTGGATGCTGAGACCATCGACCGGATCAATATTCGCCTGGCGTCGCTCGAGGCGATGCGAAGAGCTGTCGCGCAATTGGCACTGAGCCCGGATTTTCTGCTCATCGACGGGCGCGACACGATTGAGTGGGATTGCCCGCAGCGGGCTGTGATTCAGGGGGATGCGACCAGCTTCTCGATTGCCGCGGCGAGCGTACTGGCCAAGGTGCACCGCGACCGGCTCCTGGTGGAACTGGACAGCGAATATCCTGGCTACGGACTGGCGCGGCACAAGGGTTACTGTTCGGCAGAACACATGGAGGCCCTGGCGCGGCTGGGGCCTACGCCTTTACATCGCAAGAGCTATCAGCCTGTAGCACAGGCAGCGCTACAATTCCCTGAATCCTGATTCACTCCGGGGAGCGTCATGAAAGCACTGCACTGGCTATCGGGTTTGTGTGTCGTCTGTCTTTGTCTGAGTGGCTGCGGCAGCAAGTACCACCCAAAGAAGCCCGATCCGACAAAAGGCACGGTAACAGGAATCGTCATCTGCGAGGACACGGGCAAACCAGCACGATTTGCCACCGTGACTCTGACGGGCGTTCCAGCGAAAGATGCGAAAGATCAGGGACCGTTGCCGACTCTGGAAATCGCAGAAACCGATCTCGATGGCCAGTTCAGGATGGAGGCCGTCGAACCCGGCAACTATTATGCTTTCGCCACTCTGGAAGGGTATCTCGATCCGGAACGAGGCATCGATTTTACCGGGCTGGAGAAAATAGAGAACGACCACGACCGCAACATCGAGGCGATCCACGAGTGGAAGGATCACATGGTGGAGGTGAACGTGGGCGTGCACCGCTCCAGCGAGGTCACCTTACGGGTAGTTCGTGCCGCGGAAATCGCCGGAACCGTGGCCTTTGACGACGGCAGCCCGGCCATCGGCGTGCACTTCCAAATGCTCCGCAAAACCGCAACGAACGGCTGGACCGGAGTTGGCCTGCCCCTGTTCGGTGACTGGAGCATCTCCGCAACCAGCGACAGCCACGGCCGTTACAACCTGACCAATCTGCCTGAGGGAGAGTACAAAGTCTGCGCCCTGCTGCCGGCCGACGATCAGGACGCAGCGTCTCGCGTCTGCCTGGGCAACCGCTTCCGTAGTAAGGATTCGGCAAGCGTCAAGGTGCATGCCGGAGAGACTGCCAACGGCACAGACATTGTTATTCCCCTCTCCGGGTTGCATAACGTGTCCGGAATCGTGACCGCCGTTGCCGACGGACATCCGCTGGGCCGTGGCAAAGTGCTGCTGCTCTACGCGGATGACAGGGAGGCGGCGCGGAAGACGTCGTTGCTCGATGATGGGAGTTTTGCTTTCGGATTTGTCCCTGAAGACAAATACATTCTGCAGGTCTCGGGTGCGGCCGATGCGGATCAAAAGGGCGACGCGCAGTCAAAGACCAATGCGGCACGAACTTATAAGGACAAGGAGATGTCTCTGGTGGTCCTGGGCAATATGGAGGATGTGAATGTCTCTGTTGCCGCTGCGCCACAGGATAAAACTCAAAAAAATAAAGCAGGCAATCCGGCGCGAGCAATGGAAAATTAAGTCGCCCGCGCCTTGCGCCTCTGGTTCCACTTGAGCAGCGGCCTCACACCCAGCAATACCAGCAGCACCAGCGTATACGGCGCCGGCGACATCACACCCTGCTTCACCTTCCACCAGTAATGCACCATAGCGGTGATCGCTGCCAGGTACACGAGCATGTGCAGCCGGTTCCAGTTCTTCCCACCCAGCTTGCGGATTGACCAGGTGGTGGACGTGGAGGCGAGCGGCAGCAGCAGCAGCCATGTGGTAACACCCATGATGATGAACCGCCGCTTGGTTATGTCGGTCTTGATGGTGGTCAGGTCGAAGCCCGCGTATAGCCCCAGCCAGGTGAGCATGTGCAGGGTAGCGTAGAAGAAGACGAACAGGCCGAGGAGGCGCCTGAACTTGATCAGCCAGCTCAGCCGCGGCGAGAGCGCGCGCACGGGCGAAATCGCGAGCCCGCCCGCCAGCAGCCACAGCGCCGTCAGCCCGGTGATGGAAGCAAGCTCCGCCGTCGGATCCGGCCCAAGCGTATTGGTCACCGCCTCGTAAATCGCCGTCGCAAGCGGAGCCAGGCAGCCAATCCACACGAGTGTCTTAAGAACAATCAAGGTCGAACGTTTCATGAATTCCTTATTGAGCGGAGCTAGCGAGTGACTTGATCTCAGTGAATCCCAGGTCTCAAACGCAAGACCTGGGGTACCCACATTTCACTGTTCACTGACTAGAAGTACTTCTTCAAATCCATCCCGGAATAGAGCGAGGCGACCTGGTCTCCATAGCCGTTGAACATGAGAGTGGTACGGCGCTGCTGATAGAAGGGCAGGCCGATGCGGCGTTCGGTCTTCTGGCTCCAGCGCGGGTGGTCCACGTTGGGGTTCACGTTGGAGTAGAAGCCGTATTCGTTGGAAGCCTGATCGTTCCAGGTGGTGGGTGGCATCTTCTCAACAAACTTCACCGACACAATCGACTTGGCGGACTTGAAGCCGTACTTCCACGGCACTACGATGCGAACCGGCGCGCCATCCTGATTGGGCAGCACGTCGCCATAGAGTCCGAAGGTGAGCAGCGTGAGCGGGTTCATGGCCTCGTCCATGCGCAAGCCTTCGGAGTAGGGCCAGATGATCGATGTATCCTGGCTGGCCCACTTCTCCACGTGGCGGTCGTAGTAAGAGATGAACTGGACATACTTGGCGGAGGGGAGCGGATCGCACTGATTGATGAACTCGGAGAGCGAGTAGCCAACCCACGGAATGACCATGCTCCAAGCCTCAACGCAGCGATGGCGGTAGACGCGGTCTTCCAGCGGGCGCAGCTTGAGCAGAGCCTCAATATCGAAGGTCCTGGGTGTCTTCACCTTTCCCTCGACCTTGATGGTCCAGGGGCGCGTGGGCAGGCCCCCGGCGTTCTTCGCGGGCTGGTCCTTGTCTACGCCGAACTCGTAAAAGTTGTTGTAGTGGGTGATGTCTTCAAGGCTGGTGAGCTGCTCGCCGGTGGTGGTGAGAGGGCTCTTGACGGTCTGGAGTTTGGTGTCGGCCCTGGCGGCTATGCGCGGGTCGATGATGTTCCCGGCGAGGTCGGCGAGGCGACCGGCGCCTAGGGCAGCGACTCCTGCGGCCACGGCTCCGCGCAGGAAGCGGCGGCGGTTGAAGTATTCCTCGTAGGCGTCTCGGGAGGTAATCTCCGAGGATGGGATATCTGGGGGTTTGCTAATGAGCATGACTCGACCTCGCGTGGGGAAACTGACGCTTGCAAACATTAGACACGATGGAGGGGGTGGGCGTTACAGGAATTGCTGAGAGGATTTTGGATTCCCAGGTCCCAAAAAATTGGACCTGGGGCACCTGGCAGGCCCACAAAGCCGCCAGGATTCAACTGGGCGGCAAAAACGGCCACTGGGCGAGACGGCGGGCGCGGAGGAGGTAAATGCCTGTGCCGGAGACGCCGATCAGCGCGGCCACGGCTAGCCCTTCAAGGGAGTGGGTACGGTTCAGTAGGATGAAGACGAAGCCGGCGATTGCGACCAGCGGCGGCAGCGGGTAGAGCGGAATCTTGAAGGGGCGCTCCAGCTCCGGCCTCTGCACTCTCAGCAGCATCACGCCCGCCTGTTGAAGGAAGAACTGAAGCAGGATGCGGGTGATGACGAGCATGGTGATCACCTGGGCAAGCGAGAAAAAGCAGAAGGCCGCGCCTACCAGTCCAAGCGCCACCAGCGACCGGTGTGGAATGTGGTGCTTTGGATGGACGGCGGCGAGAAAGCGGAAGTAGTTGCCGTCGCGGGCGGCGGCGTAGGGCACGCGGGAGTAGCCGAGCAGCAGCGAGAAGACCGACGCGAAGGCAGTCCAAACGATGAGGGCCGCCATCAGGTATCCGGCCCAACCGCCGAAGGCTGAGTGCGCAATTTCCGCGACGAGGCGTACCCGCACAAGAGCGCTTTCGGCTGTGTGTGCCGCGGCATCGCGAAACGACGGCAGCACAGCGAGATTCATGGTGACATAGAACAGGAAAACAAACAGCACCGACAGCAGAATGGCTCGCGGAATCGTCCGCTCGGGCCGCCGCACTTCGGCGCCCAGAAAGCAGATATTGTAGTAGCCCCAGAAGCAGTAGGTGGTGAGCAGTGTCCCCTGCGCAAGTCCGCTGATGGCCATATGCGCGGGCAGCGAAGGCGCAACCGGCATATGGAAACCACCATTGGCGGCAGTGTGCGCGAAGCCGGAGACAATAACACCGGCAATGGACACCAGTACGCCGGCGAACATCACCCATGCCATCCATGTGACGGTCTTCAGGTTGCGATAAAGCAGCCAGGTCATTATCAGACAAGCGGCAGCGGCGGCAAAGTTCGAGTAGTGCAGCATCGGCCACGCTGCTACGAGAGTCCCATCCAGGCCCGGCCAGAACATTCCCAGAAAGCTCGAAAGGCCGATGCAGCCGGAGGCAATCGACAACGGGGCGGAGAAGCTCAGCTGCCAGACGTAGAGGAAGCTTAGCCAATTGCCGGCGCGATCAGGGCCGTAAATCTCTCGCAGAAATGCATACGAACCGCCCGCGCGTGGAAAGGCCGCGCCCAGCTCGGCCCACACCAGCCCATCCGCCACGGCGATGACCGCGCCCAGAACCCAGGCCCAGACGGAGAGCCGGAAGCCAGCCGCTGCGATGACAAGCGGCAGGGTGATGAAGGGTCCGACGCCGATCATCTCCAGCATGTTGAAGAGCACGGCGGAGCGCAGGCCGATGCGGCGCTCGAGGGTTGCGGGGTTGGCGGACATGGATGAGGGTAAAGACATTCGGCTGAGGCGCTCACCGGATTGTACACTGACAGCAGATTATGTTTCTTTCCCAGAGAGTTCATCAAACATTCCCGAGATTCCATCAAGCGGCATTGCCTGTGGCTATGGCAGCGCTCGTTGCATTGGCGGGCGCAGGGCCGGTTTGGCTTGGCGCGCAGGAACAGGCGCAGACGGCTGCGTCGCGCGTGGAGCTTCCTCCCATGGAGCCCAGCGCAATCGCGCTTCCCCTGCCCGAAGACCGCGGCCAGGCGGAGCTCGAGCAGACGCTCAAGCGGCTGGGAACGACTGCCAGCGTGATGTACATCGTGGCGCATCCGGACGATGAGGACGGAGCGCTGCTCACTTACCTGTCGCGCGGAATGGGCGCACGGGTCACGCTCTACACGCTTACACGCGGCGAGGGAGGGCAGAATGCAATGTCTGCCGACACCGACGACGCGCTCGGCCTGATGCGCACCAACGAGCTGCTGAAGGCGAACGAGTACATCGGCGCGAAACAACTATGGGGCACGCAAGCGGACTTCGGCTTCTCAAAAACTCAAGAGGAAGCGTTCAAACAATGGGGACACGACCGCGTGCTCTACGATGCGGTGCTGGCGGTGCGGCAGGTGCGGCCACAGATAATTCTGGCAACGTTTGTTGGCGGAGTTTCAGACGGCCACGGACAACACCAGGTCTCCGGCGAGATTGCGCAGGAGGTCTTCAAGGCAGCCGGCGATCCGAAGGTTTTTCCTGAGCAACTCAAAGACGGATTGCAGCCGTGGCAGCCGCTGGCCATGTACTCGAGAGCTCCGTTTGCGCGTGTGACCGCCAACGGAATCTTTGACTACGCAACCGGCAAGTGGGCGCCGGCGCGCTTTCATAACTACATCACAGGCGAATGGATCGATGGCGCTCCCTCGACCGACGCGACCATTCCGGTGGGGACGTGGGATCCGACACTGGGGCGAAGCTATGCGCAGATTGCGCGCCAGGGCTGGGGCGAGCAGAAATCGCAGAACGGCGGCGCGAATCCGACGTTGAGCGGACCGTCTTCGTCGAGCTACCACCTGTGGGCGGTGGCGCCTGCCGCGGTGGCGTCCAGCGGCGGCGGCGATGCGAGCCTGTTCGACAATCGCAAAGTTAAGATCGACACCAGCCTCGAAGGGCTCGCCGGACTCGCGAAGGGCACTCCGCCGGTGTGGCTCGCGGAGGGATTGCGGCAGATTGATGAACGCCTCGACGAGTACGAGAGCGATTGCCGCAGCGAGAGAGGCGTGGAGGGCGCGCAAAAGCTGGCGCCAATTTACAAGCAGACGCTGGACCTCTATGCGAAGGTGAAGAGCTCCGATCTGGACGCGGAAGCCAAGGCTGGTCTGGAGTTAGAGCTGGGCGCGAAGATCGAACAGTTTCAATCGGCGCTGAAGGACTTGCTGGGGCTGGACCTAGTGGCCTTTACCTCCTCAGGCGGCAGCGATCGCGGCGGCCCCTTTGGCGGCGGCGCAGACGAAACTGGGCGTAGTGTATCTCCAGGCGAGGAGTTTCGTGTGCGCGTGCATGCGACGCAAGCTGCGGGCGAAGCGCAGCTGGCCCGGGTTTGGCTCGAGAGCCAAAGCGGTTCGCCATGGAAGGCGGAAGATACAGGAGGGGCGATCGATCCGGCGGCGCCCGTGAACGACCGGCTCTTCCGCGTAAAAGCAGCCGAGGACGCTGCCCCCACAGCACCCTTCTTCACCAGGCCCTCGATCGAGCAGCCTTACTACGACATTTCCAACCAGGCATGGCGGAATCGCTCCTTTGCGCCATGGCCACTTGCGGCGTGGGCAGAGTTTACGTTCGACGGTCTGCCGATCCGCCTTGGCCAGGTGGTGCAGACGCTGCAGCGGGTTACGGGACCGGGTGGCATCTATGAACCGCTGGTGGTGACGCCGGCAATTGGATTGCGGATGGAGCCGGAAGCGCGAATTCTTTCTCTCGGCCGTTCTGCTCTGCCAGTGAAGGTTACAGTCCATGCGCAAGCTGCGGCCGAAGGTACAGTGACGCTGAAGCTGCCGGAGGGCTGGCACGCAGAGCCGGCTGAGGCCAAGTTCCATCTGAAGAGTGCCGGGGAATCGGAGCCGCTGATGTTTTCCGTTACAACCGACGGAGCTGCGGCGGGCGTTTACAACGTGGAAGCGATCGCCCAGTCGGGCGGACGAAGCTGCCAGACGGGCTGGCAGAGCATCGGATACGCCGGGTTGCTGCCGTACAACCAGTACAAGCCTGCCAAGTTGAAAACGCGCAAGGTGGACGTGAAGCTGGCGCCGGGACTGCGAGTGGGCTACGTGATGGGCCCGGGCGACCTGGTTCCGGAAGCGATCGAGGAGTTGGGCATTGTGCCTCATGTGCTGAACCAGGCGGAGATTGCTTCGAGCGATCTTTCCACGTGGAACGTCCTGGTGATCGGAATTCGTGCTTACTCCACGCGACCGGAGCTGGCCGCAATTCAGCCGCGCCTCAATGAGTTTGTGCGCGGCGGAGGCACGCTGGTTGTCCAGTATCAGAGCGAGACCTTCCCTGCCCCGCTGCCGCTCGCCATGGGGCGTGTTCCGGAGCGTGTTGTGGATGAGCAAGCGCCGGTGAAGCTGCTGAACACTGACAATCCTTTGCTGAACTGGCCCAACAAGATCACCACTGCAGATTTCGACGGATGGGTGGAAGAGCGCGGCCACTCGTTCCTTGATTCGTGGGACCCAGGCTACACGGCGCTGACAGAAACCGCAGACGCCGGCCAGGACCCGCAACGCGGCGGATTACTTGTAACTCATCCGGGCAAGGGGACTTATATTTATGTTGCCTATGCTTTGTATCGTCAGTTACCCGAGTTAGTACCCGGCTCTTACCGGATTCTGGCTAACTTGTTGAGTGCAGGCAAGGGAGTGGCGCAATAGAATTGCACTCTCAGAGGCAATATCCATGAGCCTTTGAAGCGTTCGAATATTATTCGAATCAATAGAGCTTTAATTGTTAAAAGTATATGAATTCGCACGTTCCCGGCACGCGAGCAGGCCAGGGACTGATAACTCCATTAAAAATATGTAAATTCGTCAAATCTTCATCAAACTCTGCGAGTCTTGGATTCGGGACCTGGAGTTGTACTTCGCAAATGCGGAATCCTTCACCGGCTATCCTCGTTTTTTCTGCTTCCCGATCTGCACATAACATGGCTTTTTCTGGCACGATTCGGGAATGCGGGAACAAAGTGCGTTCGAAGTGCAAGCCGACGCAGTCACGATCCAACTTGATTCGAGAGGACATAAGAGGCCACATGAACTTCAGACACAAAACTGTTGCCGCCGCAATACTGGCAGCCAGTCTCGTTGTTTCTTACGCCTACGCCAGCGATCCAACCCCGCCGGCGAAAAAGCACGCCGCAACCGCGAAAGCCAAAGCACCTGCGGAACCAACGGTCGCGGAACAGATTCAGTCGCTACGCCAGGAGTTTCAGGGGCAGATTGACAGCCTGAAGAGCAATCTTGCCGATAAGGATGTGCAATTGAAGCAGGCGCAACAGGCCGCGGCCGATGCACAAGCGGCTGCCGCGAAGGCCCAGGCTGCGGCCGATGCGCAGCAGCAGGCGGTCACTGAGAACACTACCGCCGTATCGACGCTGCAAAGTTCAGTGAGCGACATGAAGACCGTGAACGCAACGGTCGTCTCCTCTATCACCGACGAAACCGCGGCCATCAGGAAGTCCATCGCCAGCCCGGATGTGCTCTATTACAAGGGCATCACCATTTCTCCCGCTGGCAGCTTTCTGGCGGCGGAAACGGTGTGGCGCAGCGCGGCTACCGGAGGCGGAATCAATACCCAGTTCACCGGTGTTCCGTTGCAGAATTCCGATGCAGCGCAGCTGACCGAGTGGCAGGGTGCGGGCCGTCAGTCGCGCATAGCCATTAAGGCCGTTGGCAAAATCGACAGCATGACCATGACCGGCTATTACGAAATGGACTGGCTGGGCACGGGTATTACCTCCAATAATAACCAGAGCAACAGCTATGTTGTGCGTCAGCGCCAGCTCTGGGCGCAGGCTGCACTCAAGAGCGGCTGGATCTTCACCGGCGGCCAGATGTGGTCGTTGGCCACCGAGACCACGGCCGGCTTGTCTAACGGTACTGAGGTTCTTCCCTCTTCCATCGACCCCCAGTACATGGCCGGCTTCGTATGGACCCGCCAGTACAGCTTCCGCGCGTCGAAGAGCATCGGGAAGAAACTTACCATCGGCGCCTCGGCTGAGAACGCCGAGACTCTGAACCCTGCCGGATCGAACCTGCCCACCAATCTGCTGATCGGCTCGGCCGGTAACGGCGGTGGACTCTACAACCCAACGGCTAACTATTCCTTCAACGTGGCGCCGGACTTCATCGCCAAGGTGGCCTTTGAGCCGGGATGGGGGCACTGGGAACTGTTTGGCGTCGGCCGCTTCTTCCGCGACCGCATCTATCCCACGACCGGAAGCCCGTATAACGACTCGAAGGTTGCGGGCGGCATCGGCGGCGGCTTCCGCGGCCCGATCCTCAACAAGAAGGTTTCGATCGGCGTGAAGGGCCTGTGGGGCCAAGGCGTGGGCCGCTACGGCTCCTCCACCATTGCCGACGTGACAATCCGTCCCGACGGCACGCTCGCCCCGCTGCGCGCCTTCTCCTCCATTGGCACGGTGGAAATAAACCCCAATCCTCGCCTTACTGTTTACCTAAACTACGGCGGCGATTACGTGTATCGCGACTACTTCGGCACCGGATCCACCGCCGTCGGCTACGGCATACCGGCTGTAAACATGTCGGGCTGCACAACCGAAACGAAGACGGGCGGATCGTTCAGCCCCAATACCCCGGCCAACTGCGGCGCCAACAACAAGGACGTACAGGAGATCTCGGCCGGCTACTGGTACAACATCTACAACGGACCCAAGGGCCGTCTTCGCCAGGGCATCCAGTACAGCTACTTCATTCGCAACCTCTGGTCGGGCGCGGGAGGCACAACGAACCCCAACAATTCCGCGGAAGGCACAGACAACGAAGTCTATACCTCGCTCCGCTACTACCTGCCGTAAACAAGGACCTTCGGGTCCGGTACAATAAAGAGGGGCAACCCGCGATGCGGGTTGCCCCTTTGGTTTTCCGGCGTGCGGAGATTTATTCCGCCGCGGCTTCCACAGCCTTGGTCTGCGCTACGGTCCAGTCGGGCGCGCCGACCTTGAAGCGGGCAAAGCGACGCACGGTGATGTTCTCGCCGAGCTTGCCTACCTTCTGCGCGATCAGCTCCTTGATGCTGATAGCCTGGTCCTTGATGAAGGGCTGCTCGAGGAGACAAACCTCTTCGTAGAACTTGGCCATCTTGCCGTCGACAATCTTCTCGATGACCGCGGCCGGCTTACCGGTGGCAGCGGCCTGGGCGCGAAAGATATCCTTCTCACGTTCGAGGTCTTCAGGCGTGACGTCCTCGGGCTTCACATAGCGAGGATCGCTGGCAGCGATGTGCATTGCGATGTCCTTGAGCAGCTCCTGGAAGTCCTCGGTGCGGGCCACAAAATCGCTCTCGCAGTTCACTTCGATGAGCACACCCAGCTTGCCGCCGGCATGGATATAGGGGAATACCGAGCCATCGTTAGTGGAACGCGAAGCCTTTTTCTGCGCCGAGGCCATGCCCCGCTTGCGCAGCACCACAAATGCTTCCTCGATGTTTCCCTTGGTCTCCTGCAACGCCTTGAGGCAATCGCCCATGGGTGCGCCGGACTTTTCGCGCAGCTCTTTCACAAGCTTGGCATCAATCTTTTCGCTCACTGTCATCATCTCTCTCTTCCCGGCCCCTTTTCCTAACCTGGAGCCAGTTTTATTTGGGTTCACGCCGATGAATTTCCGGCAAAAGAAAAGCGTGGCACCTGAACCGGGCGGCCACGCTCGTCTCAGTTTGCGCACTTGCGTGCGCAGCAATAATTAAAGAGCGCCCTCGGCCGCTTCGGCCTCGTCCAGAGCCGCAACCGCTGCTGGTGCCTTGCGAATTCCGCCGCCCAGGACCGCTTCCAGATCCACTTCCTCGGCTTCGGCAGGTGCGGCTTCTTCGGCCGCTGCCACAGCTTCGTCAGGCACCGGCATTTCTTCGGCAAAGGCCTTGTCGCCCACCATGTTCACGCCCTCGGCCGCCGAGTCGGCGATCTTCGAAGTGAACAGGCGAATGGCGCGCAGCGCGTCGTCGTTGCCGGGAATCACGTAATCCACAACGGTGGGGTCGCAGTTGGTATCAACCACGGCGACAACCGGGATGCCAAGCTTGCGCGCTTCCTTCACGGCAATGGCCTCGTTGTTCGAGTCGACGATGAAGAGCGCATCGGGCAGCCGCTTCATGGTCTTGATGCCGGCCAGGTTGGCCTGCAGGTGCTTGCGCTCCCGCTCCAACTTGATCACTTCCTTCTTGGTAAGCAACTCGTAGCGGCCGTCAGTGGCCATGTCGTCCAATTCCTGAAGGCGCTTCACCGACTTCTGCACGGTCACCCAGTTGGTGAGCAGCCCGCCCAGCCAGCGCTGGTTGATGTAAGGCATGCCCGCGCGGTTGGCTTCCTCGGCCACCGCATCCTGTGCCTGGCGCTTGGTGCCGACGAAAAGAATCGTCTTGCCTCCGGAGCACAGTTCGGTAACAAACTTGGACGCGTCCTTGAACAGCTTCAGCGTCTTCTGCAGGTCGATGATGTAGATCCCGTTGCGCTCGCCGAAGATGTATTCCTTCATCTTGGGATTCCAGCGCTTGGTCTGATGCCCGAAGTGAACACCCGCTTCGAGCAGCTCCTTCATTGTGATCGTGGCCAAGTGGCCTCCTTTGTGGATTGCATCCGGACTGGTATTACGGGTGTCCGGATTGAAACCCGCTTTCGCGGGGGATTTGAAAACCGAGTTGTCAGTTATCAGTTGTCAGTAGCCCGCGTCTCAAGCCGAGTACTGAAACTGAAAACTGACCACTGACAACTATCTCTTGGAGAACTGGAACCGCTTGCGGGCGCCCTTCTGTCCGTACTTCTTGCGTTCCTTCTGGCGCGCGTCGCGGGTCATCAGTCCTTCAGCCTTGAGGAGCTTGCGCAGCTCCGGGTTGAACTCAACCAGGGCGCGGGCAATGCCCATCTTTACGGCATCGGCCTGGGCGGCTACTCCGCCGCTCTTGACGGTGGTAACGACGTCAAATGAGCTGGCCAACTCGGCCACAACCAGCGTCCGCTTTGCGGCTACACGCTGCTGCTCGGTGACGAAGTACTCTTCAAAAGCCTTGCCGTTAACCTTCCACTCGCCCGTGCCGGGACGAAGAAAGACGCGCGCGATCGCCGACTTGCGCCGCCCCGTCCCGTAATACTGAACCAGATCTGCCATTCATTCCCTCTTAGCTTCTAGCCTCTAGCTTCTAGCTTTTAGCTAAAAGCCCCAAAGCTCCAGAATCCCGAATATCAAGCTAGCGGCTAGAAACTAGCAGCTAGCAGCCACTCTTACGAAATTTCCAACGCCACCGGCATCTGCGCCTGGTGAGGATGCTTGTCGCCGCGATAGACCTTCAGCTTGGTAGCCATCTGGCGTCCCATCTTGCTCTTGGGCAACATGCCCTTGATGGCCTGCTCCAGAATCATCTCCGGCTTGCGGTTCAGGAGGCGCGTGTACGACTCTTCGCGCAGCCCGCCGGGGAAACCGGTGTAGCGGCGATAGAGCTTGCTGTCTGCCTTGAGGCCGGTCAGGCGCACCTTCTCAGCGTTGATCACGATGACGTGGTCGCCGGTGTCGATGTAGGGCACGTACTGGGGATTCAACTTGCCGCTCAGCACATCGGCAGCCTTGGTGGCCAGCCGCCCCAGCGTCTTGCCGCTGGCATCAATCACAAAAAACTTGCGGACAACATCCTTGCCGCTCGGAACAAAGGTACCCATCTCACTCCTGCCTTCAAAAAAACCGACGCAAAACACATTCGCCCACGCTCAAAAAGCGCAAGGGCCTGAATTCTACCCACTGCCAAACAAATCTGTTCGGGTGAGGACTGCTCGAGTTGACCCTCGAAGGGCTCTGGCTTAGCTGAACAGAATCAACGTCCAGCGGCCTGTGACCTGTTGCAAGCGAATCCCCCTTCTGGGGTATCCGTCAGCCGAGTCCGGGTGGAGACACACAGACCCCAGGCGCAACACCGCGCAAGGTCTTCAGAATACCCGAATTGGGGGCTGGAGTCAACGAAAAGTGGGGCTTTCTACCTACTTCCCGTCCCGTCTCAATCCAGCAACGCACCAGCGCCGTCAAATGGGCGAATGGTCGAAGGATCGGGCAAGCCGAAAGGCACAGGAGTTTCTCCGAATGCATAGACTTCCAATTCCGCCAGAGGCCCACAGGACTGGTGGAGGAGGACTCCCACAAGTTCTTTCCTTACAGTACCTCCAAAATCCCCAAGCAACGGAATTTAGGTGGTACCGACAGGTGTTGTCTGGGAGACAACCAGGTCGATCGAAGGACAGCCGCAACTGCACATCCCGTGAACCCGCATCGCCTCGACCTGCGGCGAAAAATCTTGCGCGCCAGGTTCTCCGTGAACTAGGGCCTGTTAACACTACTCAGGCGGATGGCGAAACGAAGAAAAGAACCAGCGGGTATTTTTCCGAATTGAAGGCGAATGCGATTGCCCCAGGTTGGATTGAGACCGACATGACGGCGCCGGTATACTCCATGCCCCTGTGTATGACGAGATCATTTTGCGGACACCAGCCGGTCGTATGGGCGAACCGGAGGAAATTGCCGGGACAGCGGTCTACATCGCCTCACGGGCTTCTGACTTCGTTACCGGCGATACGATTCGTACCGATGGCGGTTTTGCTATCCGATAGGAATCGAACACCGCGCCACAATTGAGCCTTGGTTGGGGCGTCAGGCTCAGCACGCGAGCGTCGTTCCTATTGCACCCCTAAACTCCGCTTCAGCGGATGCGCCTCCGTGTTGAAAATCACCTTATCGAACTCCAGCGTCGACTCCGGCGCAAACAGCAGATACAGATACTTCATCGTCTCCGCAAAGAAGAAGCTCTCCATGGAATCGGCCTTTGCCTTGGTGCGGACATCGTCGAGCGCAGCGTAGGCATCGTCGGTGCGGCAGTACTTGACCAGCGAGTTGTAGTACGCAATCCCCATAGCCAGGTACTTCGCGTCGTGCGTGTTGTGGTAGAGGTAGTAGGTTGACTCGATAATCTCCGGCCGCAGCGGGTAGCCGGGCCAAACGATCTTCATGGTTGAGTAGTCGAGTCGCTCCGGTTCGACGCCCGCGATCATCCACATCCTGAAGCTCGAGTCCTGGAGCTGCTTCGCGCGTTCAAGGTCGCCGCCAAGCGCCAGCACGGCGGGGTAAAATGCATCGAGAGCGCCATAGAGCGAGGTCGTACGCTTTCCTGTATTCATGTCGGCCTGGCCATACCACAGGCCGTCGGGCTCAAAGTCGGCGAGATACTTGTCGATGGCAATCTCGCTCGAGCGCCACATCTGCTCGCAGTCCTTGTCGCCGAAGAGGATGGAGGCCTTGAGCAGGTACTCATAATAGGAGTCGATGCCGCCCATGATGCCCGCTGTCGTGTTGGTCCAGGCGCCGGTCTCCACATCAATCTCCGACCCCACCAGCCCGATGCGTGATCGCCGCTTGTACAACTCGACGATGGCGCGCTTGGCCTTGTCGTAGTACACCTGTTTGCCGGTGAGCCGCGCCAGCATGCCGTACTCGAGCAACAGGCTGCCGATCTCTGCGGGGTTGCTCCTTTTGCCGCGGACCGCGCCGGTATGCAGATTCACATACTCATAGGGCATACCGGTGGGAGAGTCGAACATAGGCTGCATGCGCCGACCCAGCTCGTCTGCCAGTTCCAGCAGCCGCTTGTCGCCGGTCCCCTCATAGCAGGAGATCAGGGCACCGAGCAGACGAATGGTGATCTCGAAGTCTTTGACGTAGATGTCCTGGTCGAGATTGAGCTGGGTGTCGATGAGCTTCCGCGCCTCGTCCGCCTGTGGCGTCAGACCCATCAGGATAAGCGTGTCTAGCGCGTCGATGGGTGTCATCAGCAGCGTGTGGCCCGGTCCGTACCAGTCGAAGGGCTGCCTGGTGAGCGGCTTCAGCGAGTCGTGCCCCCAGGCGTATTGCTTGTAGCCGTTCCACGCGTGCAGCGTTTCTGTTCGGACGCGCGCGGCTACGTCGGCCTTCTCCGCGTCGGTCATGGAGAAGGCTGGCTTCGATTGAAAAGCAGCGGGAGTATTCTGCGCGAAGGCCACAGGCAAAAGCAAGAGAGCAGAAGTAAGCAAAACCGTAAGATTTCGCATCGCACCTATTGTAGGACTGCGAGGGCGGATGGAGGCTTGCGGTAAACGTTATCTTGACATCGGGCAGCCATGTGAACTAGCTTCTAACCGTCCAATCTGAAGGGATACTGCCTATGAGAAACCCATTCTCCCGCCGCACATTCATCGCCTCAGCCGCAGCCACCATGATCCCCCCCGCGCTCGCGCATGCAAAGCAAGGTACAGCAGGCCTGCTCTCGCTGCTGTCGGGGACGCCGCAGCCGTTAGGCGGTCAAAATGAAGCCGCAAAAAATGACGCATGGAAAGATGCCGGCGTCATCGATCTCTCCAGTTCCCCTTACGCCAAACTGAAAACCGTGCCGGTTAGAGCGGTGACTATTCAGGACGGATTCTGGTCGCAACGGCGAAAGACGAATCTGAACTCCAGCATCCCAGGCATGCATGATCAGCTACTGTCCCACGGGCGCATGGACAACTTCCTTCGGCTGACAGGACAATCCACGGCGCCGCAAAAGGGCCCCGTCTACTCAGACTCGGATATCTACAAATGGGCCGAGGCCGTCGGTTTCGCGCTGCAGACGAGCGACCAGCCGCAACTGCGCGAGACCACTGCCGCGATGATTCGCGACATCGTCGCCACGCAGGAGCCGAGCGGCTATCTGAACACTTACTACGTGGACGACCGCAAGCCACTGCGCATGCAGTACGACACGCAGACGACCGGCCACGAGTTATATTGCATCGGTCACATGCTGCAGGGTGCGATCGCGTTATATCGTGCCACAGGTGACCGTACGCTGCTCGACGCCGGCATCCGCTTCGTCGATGGGTTTCTGCTTCCCGATTACGGGCCTGGAACTAACCAGAAGGCGATTGTCGCGGGGCATCCGGAGATCGAGATGGCGCTGGTCGAACTCCATCGCACCACCGGCGAGCAGAAGTATCTACAACTGGCGGGTTACATTCTTCACGGAGACGCGCGGGTTCCTCTGCGGCCGCAACAGATCACCTACATGTATTGCGGCATTCCCTTCACTTCGCGTACCAAACTTGAAGGACACGCGGTTCGCTCCATGTATGCCTGCTGCGGCGCAACGGACTACTACCTTGAGACCGGCGACAAGGATTACTGGAAGACCCTGAGCGCGCTGTGGGACGATCTGACAAAACACCAGCTCTACGTGACAGGAGGCGTGGGAGCGCGCGAGGCCGGCGAAGCGTTTGGCGACGCATACGAATTGCCGAATGCGCGCGCCTACGGCGAGAGCTGCGCCGCCATCGGCATGATGATGTGGAACTGGCGCATGCTTGCAGCCTCCGGCGAGGCGCGATTCACCGACGTGATCGAACGCGCGCTTTACAACGGCATCAACTCCGGCATGTCGCTCGACGGCAACACGTACTGCTACCGCAATCCACTGGCGTTCGACCCTTCGGGCAACTCGAGCGACCGGCACGACCCTGAGGGCCACATCCGCAATCCTTGGTACGACACCACCTGCTGCCCTCCCAACCTGGAGCGCACCTTTGCATCGCTGCCTGGCTACTTCTACTCGACCAGCGAGGATGGCGTATACGTCCATCTCTATGACAACTCCGAGATGAACTGGCATCTCCACGATGGAAACGGTTTGAAGATTCAACAGAAGACGAATTACCCGTGGAACGGCGAGGTCAAACTCACCGTCAGCCCGGCCTCGCCTGCAGAGTTTGCGTTGTACCTTCGCATCCCCGGCTGGTCGGCAAAGAACAGCGTGAAGGTGAATGGAACGCCAGTGAGCGGCGCGCGGGCTGGTGAGTATCTGGAGGTTCGGCGCAAATGGTCGGCGAATGACGTGGTCGAGATGGACTTCGACATGACGACGCACCTGCTCAAGGCGAACCCCGCCGTCACCGAAGACCGTGGCCGTGTCGCATTTCAGCGCGGCCCGATTGTCTTCTGCATGGAGCATATTGACCAGCCCGATCAAGCTTATCGTGGGAAAGACATGGACCTGGCGGGATATGCGGTGCGCCTGGGCGAGAACACTAGAGCGCAGTTCGATGCCACGCTTCTGGACGGAGTGATGACCCTGGAACATCCGGGATCTATCCGCCGGTCGAGTGCCGATCCGGGACTCTACTTCCCGGCTTCAGAAAACGTAGCGGCGCGGGAGATTCCGACTACCTTGAAACTGATTCCGTACTATGCCTGGGCAAACCGCGGCCCCGCCGCAATGCAGGTCTGGATTCCATATCTCCAGGTATAGCCTGGGGTCGATCTCCACATAAAAACGAGTGCCCCACCCTCGATGAGAAGAACTCGACGAAGGTGGGGCACTTTGTTTGTGCGTAGCTGGAAGCTGTTCTTACGCCGCGTGTTCGGCTACCGAGCTAACCCGGAAGCGCTTCATCTGAATCGACAGCGTTCGCTCGATCTTGCGCAGTTCGCCGCGCTCGGCGGGACCAGCGAAAGTTGAGGCGACGCCATGTGCAGATGCGCGGCCGGTGCGGCCTACGCGGTGAACGAAGTCTTCAGCGACCTTGGGCAGATCGAAGTTGATCACATGCGCCACGTTGGCCACGTCAATGCCGCGAGCGGCAACATCAGTGGCAACCAGTACGCGGTGATGTCCCTCGGAGAAGCTGCGCAGGGCGGCGTTGCGTTGCGCCTGCGAGCGATCGCCGTGGATCTGCGTTGCTGACCAGCCCGAACGGGCCAGACGGCGAGCTACACGGTCTGCGCCATGCTTGGTGCGGACGAAGACCAGGAAGCTGCCCTTCTCGGCGCCGAGCAGATGCTCGAGCAGCTCCTGCTTCTTGTCGGGTGCGACTTCAAAGGTGCGTAGCTCCACATTCTCGGCGGGCTTGAGCACCGAGCCGATCTCGACGCGGGTGGGGTTGTTGAGATACTTGCGCGCCACTTCCTTAACCGGGCCTTCAAGCGTGGCCGAGTAGCAGAGGGTCTGGCGAGCGGTTGGCAGCGTGGCCGCAATGCGAGCGATTGCGGGCTGGAAGCCCATATCGAGCATGCGATCCACTTCGTCGAGAACCAGGATCTTTACCTGGTCGAGGCGGACAAGCTTGCGCTTGATGTAGTCCTCAAGTCGGCCGGGGGTTGCAACAATGAGCTTTGCGCCGCGGCGAATCGCGTCAAGCTGCGACCGCTCGGCAAGGCCGCCAACCACAAGGGCGACGGTCTGCTCTGAGCTGGAGCGGATAGCGAGAAAAGCCTGCTCCACCTGCATGGCCAGCTCGCGCGTGGGCAACAGGATGAGGGCATGCGCCGCGGGCCCGCGTGCGCCCGACTTTTGCAGCATCTCCACGATGGGGATGAGGAAGCCGAGCGTCTTGCCGGTTCCGGTTTGGGCGGTGGCCAGCACGTCGCGGCCTTCAAGGGCCGGAGGAATGCAGCCGGCCTGAACCGGGGTTGGGATTTCAAACTTGTTGGCGTTGAGCCGCGCCATAAGAGGCGCGGACAAATTGAACTGCGAAAACTGAGTAGTCAAAATATTCTTTCTTCTGCTCCGGGAGCCGCTTTTCCTCGCGGCCTGCCGGCGGAGCCAGACATGGAGGCCCACGTCACACATAGACGCAGGCCTGCTTATCAATATGCGTAAGGGAGAACCGAAAGTCGTTCAAGAAGACTGGCCACCAGCATTCAAAAGGGGAGAATGCCCTGGCCCGGAGCTGCCACACGCTACTTCATCGCCGGACGGCACATAGACGGCCGACACCACTATCCCGCTTGCTCCCGGTTTTGAGCGCGTCCGTTCCATCCAAGGAGGCTTCGCTTCAATGCTTGCCCGACCAACACAAGGTCCAAGGCAGAGTCACCGGGTGGGAGACTCAAGTGGCTACGCTGTAGGGGCTTGGGGAAATCTGTGCAAGGCAGGCTGCCTTGTCAAAGGCAGAATACCGCTCACGGCCAAATCACTGAGCGCAACTACAGTGTAGCACAGATGGGATCTTGACTCCTTGGCCGGGTTGAAATGGGCAGGGCAATCGCAAGGAAGGCGTTTGAGATTATGGATGTGGTTCGCTCCGCCCCGACGGGGCGTATTACGCCTTTTTGGACGCTTTACCCGGATTGCGTCCGCTGCGGCGGACTTCATCCGGGGCTATTTTCCATCCCTCCCTACAGGAGGAAGGGCCGCTTTCGACCCGTCGATGCGTCAAGCCAATCAAGCGTGCCAATGAAGTACGTTCATGCGATTGCCGGGCTGAAGTGGTTACTCCTTGTTGCTCATGCGCGCATCGGGCAGCCCCAACCGCCGCTTGATCTCCAACAGTTCCTCGATCTTGTTGGCGGGCAGAAACGCCAGCGGCTTGCCGATCTGCTGCGCAATCAAATACGTCTTGCAGTAAGTGTCGAATGTCTCGACGAACCACTCGGCGTGGCTCACGGTGTCGGCCCAGCAGACGATGCCGTGATTCGATAACAGAATCGTATTGTGGTCGCGAACGAAGGGACGCACCGTCTCTGCAAAAGCCTGTGTGCCTGGAGTTTCATAGGGTGCAACGGCAGCGGGACCAATCGAGGTTTCGTACTCCGAAATCAGCCCAATTGGCGGCACGGTGCCGGTCATCGCAAAGGCGGTTGCGTGCGGCGGATGGCAGTGGACGACTGCGCGGGCGCGGGGGTTGCACCGATAAATCTCCAGATGCAGCAGCAGTTCGCTGGTGCGCAGACGATTGCCGGCCAGAATATTTCCGTCGAAATCGGAGAGGCCGATGTCGGACGGCTCCATGTCGCGTTTGCTCATCATCGTGGGGGTACAGAGCAGGTAACGCTCGCCGAACCTTACGCTGATGTTGCCTCCGTTGCCATCGACGTATTGGCGCTCCCACAGTTTGCGGCCAACGGCAATAATCTCCATGCGCAGGGCCGTGGCCTCAGGGGAACTTGCGGCCGTAAACGGCGAGGTTTCGTCCTGGGCGAACGGCACCTGGGAGGGCTGCGGCAGTTCCTTCGTCTGCTCCGCTGGCGGAACCAGTGTCTGCTCCATGATTGGCCTCACGCGAGTGATGGTTTGACGGGATGCGCCGGAAAAACGCACCCGTCTCTCTATTTTTTCGCAGATAGGTGCGCTGCCATGTGATAGGGAGCACAAAGGGCAGAAGCTAGTCCCCCGGCACAAGCTTCCGCTGCAGGGCTTCCAGGGTCTGACCCTTGGTTTCCGGGTAGACGAACAGCACCACCACAAACTGCACCACCGTCATCACGGCAAAAAACGCAAAGGGCGTCTGCGTGTGGAAAGAATGTACGACCACCGGAAACAGAAGTGCGATGGCAGCGTTCATGAACCAGTGGCTGGCACTGCCAACGCCTTGCCCCTTGGAGCGAACCGAGGTGGGAAAAACCTCGCCGAGATACACCCAGATGACCGCTCCCTGCGAGATGGAGAAGAAGGCAATGTACGTAACCAGAATCGCAAGCAGCGCGCTCTGGTGCGATTGCGTATAGAAGACCCAGGACACGCCCGCGAGGCAGGCGGAGCAGCCGACGGCGCCGATCAGCAGCAGAGTCTTTCGGCCCAGCTTGTCGATCAGTGACATGCCCACCAGCGTGAACGTAAAGTTGGTGGCGCCGATGGCGATGGCCTGCTGGTCGCTCGAAATCTGGCTGAATCCGGCGGCGGCAAAGATGTTGTTGAGGTAATAGAGGATTGCATTGATACCCGCGAGCTGATTGAAAGCCCCGAGGGAGATGGCGAGAAACAGCGGATAGCGGTACTTCCAGCGGAAGACCGGCTCGTGCGCAATCGCGTGCTCCTGGGCCAGTGCGGCGCGGATGTCAGCCAACTCGCCCTCCGGGTCCTCTTCGCCCATCAACTTGAGCACGGCAAGCGCTTCGTCAATTCGGTTCCTCGAAGCAGAAAAGCGCGGGCTGCGCGGTATGCCGAACAGCAGCGCCAGAAACGCTACCGCCGGAAGCGCGGCGATCCCCACCTGCCAGCGCCACTCGGTCACCCCCAGATGCAGCGTGCGAATGGCGTAGTTGGAGGTGTAGGCCACCATAATGCCGAAGACCACATTGAGCTGGAATGCGGCGACCAAACGCCCGCGCCACTTGGCCGGAGCAAGCTCGGCAATGTAAACCGGCCCCAGCACCGACGAAGCGCCAATGCCCAACCCGCCGATGAAGCGGAAGATCATGAACGAGTACCAGCCCCAGGCCAGGCCGCAACCGACGGCGGAGACCACATAGAGGACGGCGGTAATGCGCAGCGTCTCGCGACCGCCCAGTCTTTGCCCAATGGCGCCGGCGCCTAGCGCTCCGATCACCGTGCCCACCAGGCCGATGGCTACCGTCAGGCCCTTCTCCAGCGGGCTCAAGCCGTAGAGGCGCACAAGTGCATCGATGGCGCCTGCGATCACAACTGTGTCGAATCCGAACAGCAGCCCGCCAAGGGCGCCGGTCAGGGTAGCTTTCATCAGGTTGGTGTTTGGACGCATAGTCTCCGTTCGCGTAAATCCCAAACTATCCTACAGACTGCTGCGGCAAGCGGGCAAAATCGGTTGCGTTTGTATCTTGCTTCGCGCCTAACTGTCCTCGAATGCCGATACAGCGAGATTTGATCTTTTGCCAGAAGAAAATGACTGTGTAACCAGCTATAATCGGCTGCTCTGAAGGTTTTGCGAGTTTTCAGGCAGTGCTCCCGCTCGAAACTCCGGCCTGTTCTTCTCAAGATTCTTCGGCGCTGAAATGCGACCAATGGCGCCGCTCGAAGGGCGGGTTGGCGTTTACAACTGAAAGGGGACGGCGATGACGAATCGGATGCGCAAGATGATGCAATGCCGCACCACAGTGTGTGTGGCTGTTCTGTGTTTTGCCGCGGCAGTTGGCGCACAGACGTCAGAGTGGAAATCGTACAGCTATCCGGCAGACGGATTCCAGGCCTCCTACCCATCTGCGCCGGAGCTGACAAAGCGGGATATTCCCTCCGATGCCGGCTCGTTCGAATTGCGTTCGTACATCGCGCAGGTCTCCCCGGTAGCACTGTTCATAGGAGTTTGCGACTACGGTTCCAAGGTCGCGGGCACTGATCCGCAAACCCTTTTGCAGGGTGCGAAGAACGGCGCTTTAGCCAACTCCAATTCACACCTTGTGACTGAGAAGAAAATCACGCTCGGCGTCTACCCGGGCATTGAATTTGAGGCGGAAAGCGACGCGGCGCATTTTACCGCGCGCATTTACGTGGTGGGCACCACGCTCTACCAGACGCTGGTGGTTGTGCCGCTGGGCAAGCCTTACGACGATACCACTCGCTTTCTCGACTCGTTCCAATTGATCGCGAGAACGGCCAACTAAGTCTGCCACTGGTCAGCTCTCGGTGCGCGGGTTACCGGGCAAGACGGCCAGGACGCGGCAGCGGTGCTTGTCGGCCGCGCTCCAGGCTAAAGCCATCTCGCTTTCGACGTAGGCGCAATCGCCGGCTTCGAGGATTTCCTGCATGCCGCCGGCATCCAGTTGCAAGCGACCTTCCAACACATAAACCACGCCGCTGGTCCCGCGAAGACAGTCCGCTGCACTGGAAGCTACGCCGGGAGCGAATTCGATCATCTGCACCAACTGGCGGGGGTTTTCGCTGGTCGCATTCAGCGGCGTAACGACCACCGGCTCCAGTCCGCGGCTGTTGCCCTCCAGGTGCGCCTTGCGCGTGACCGAGAGTGTATGGCGCGCGGGTTCGGAGAAGAAGTAGCTCATGCCCACTCCATATACCCGGCTTATGGTAGCCAGCGTGGGCAGTGTGGGAATCATGCGGTCGGTTTCCAGCTTCGACAGCAGAGCAGTCGATAGGCCGGTTTCGGCGGCGAGCCTTAAAAGCGTGAGACGCTTCTGGGTACGTAGGGAACGCAGTTTGAGGCCGATGCAGTAGGGCTCCAGCGACCACTGGGCGTAGGAAACAGTCTTGAACATGCAGACTCCTTTCGGATCCGACAACAGTTTCGTGTCTGGTTGCGGACTCCAAGATAATTCTGGCAGGCCGCTCGTCTGCTGCGGTTGAATTATTTCTGAAGTTTTTTGGAAGTCTTGGCTGCAGGTAGGCAGTGACGGTTCAACTTCCGCCGAGTTGAACGCGGCAGACAGAATCCGCGCGGGCAAGGAATTCCAAGTTGCGGGCCCGCCTGGGTTGCAACGCGAAACCGCCTGCGTTGCATCAAATGTTACGATACCCAAAGCGTGCGAATTAGCGGTAAACTTCCCAGCGGAATCATGAAATGAGGAGTAGCTTGCTATGACCGAGTCTCCGATTCGCATTCTTTCCCTTTCCCGAAGTTCCAGCCTTCTCACGCTCATCGCCGCCCTGGGCGCGGGTATTCTGTGCGCCGCCCAAAGCAATCCGACTGCCAAGCCTGCCGAAACGCCTGCGTCCGACGTGCTCGTGTTGAGCAACGGGGACACGCTGCACGGCAAATTCGTCAGCGAAGTGGCAGGCAAGGTCACGTTCCACAGCGATCCGCTGGGGGACGTATCGCTGGATTGGGACAAGATCAAGGAACTGCACACCAATCAGAAGTTCGCCGTGCTGGACGACACTTTGAAGAAGCGCGGCAAGAAAGCTGCGCTCCAGATTCCCGAGGGAACCCTGGACGTGGCGGACCAGGCGGTCACGATACATCCTGAAAACGCCGCGGCGGCAGCGCCCATTCCCGTCAAAAACGCGCTGTACATCATGGATGCGGCCGCGCTGGACAAGCAGGTGAATCACGAGCCGGGCCTCTTCTCCGGCTGGAACGGCGCAGCCACAGCCGGAGCAACGCTGGTGACGGCGACGCAGAATCAGTACACATTTTCGGGAGGCGTTGGCCTGGTGCGCGTTGTTCCCACAGTGGGCTGGCTGAATCCCCGCGATCGCACTTCTATGGGCTTCACCGGGTCGTTTGGGAAGATCACGCAGCCCGCCTATTCATCAGGAGGAATCACTGTACCGGCGGTGGTGACAAAATCGGCGATCTATCACGCTGAAGCTGAACGCGACGAGTATTTCTCGCCGCGCTTCTTCGCGCTGGGCCAAACGGCCTTCGACCACAACTTCGGCCAGGACCTGAACCTGCAACAGATTTACGGCGGCGGCTTTGGATGGACAGTATTGAAGACTCCAAAGCACGAAGCGGATGTGAAAGGAACCGTCCAGTACGAGAAGCGGCAGTTCATTTCCGGCGGCACCGGCGGTGGCCAAAACCTGATCGGTTCAACCTTCGCGGCCACCTACGTTCTCCATCTCAAGCTGTTCACCTATACTCAGGGCCTCGCCTATATTCCCGCATACAACAACACGCACGCATATTCAGCCAACGAGACCAACACCTTTGCATTTCCCGCATACAAGCGGCTGAGCTTCTCATTGGGGACTATGGACAGCTACCTGAACGGTCCACCTGTGTCGTTGCCGCCTACCAGGCGGAACTCATTCCAGTTCACGATGGGGCTGACCTACGCAATCAAGTCAAAGTACTGATTCAGCCTGCTCATAAAGGAGTCAACGATTGGGCGGCGATGTTGCGCCCACGAAGGGTCAATCACGCACAGGGCTCAGCACGGCCTAGAGCAGCGTTTGCCCATTGGGGCCCTCAAGCCAAAGAGATTATTGGAGATGCGTTCAGACCGTTTTGTTTACAAACTTGGTACTAAGTAACCACTTTCCATTACTTAAAGCTGAAGAATCTGGAAGTTTCCTCCTCGCCACACCACGACAAGAGTCGATAATCAAGTTACAAAAACTTTGCTCATTGAAACATAGAAGTTCAAAGAGCTTGCTGTGTGTTTTTCATTTTCCTGGAACGTCCGCCAAACGGGGTTTGACATCCCTCGAGGCGGTTGCCGTTTGCCTTGAAACAATGGCGTAACGACAGCGGACTGGTTGATCAGGAGTCCGAAGAACTGCGTTGGATCGGATGCGTCAGCGTACTGCTGTACCATCGGGCCCGGAAAGGCCGGGTCTATCGTTTGCGGGCTTCCGTTTGGAAGCCGACGGCACGCTTTTGCGCGGGGACACGCCTGTTCACCTGCCCCCGAAAGAGCTGGCGGCACTGCAACTGCTGCTTGCCAATGCCGGCCGGATTGTTACACCACAGCAACTGCGACAGGCTCTTTGGGGTGATGTCCATGTCTCGGCCGACAGCGTGCCTAAATGTGTGTCGTCACTGCGCGCGCGCCTCGATCCGGAACGGTGCATTCAAACTGTCTATAAACGCGGTTACCGTTTTACCGCCGGAGTACGTGCACACGGAACCGGACCGGACGGGACGCTGCTGAGATTGGCGATTCTGCCCTTTGCCACCGGGTTCGGCGTTCCCGATCATCTTGGCTCTGTTCTTGCCGAGGTGACCATGGCTCGGCTTAGCGGCGCTCAGCTTCCCGTCGTTGCCGTGCTCGCTCAGGATTCAGTGTTCACGTTGACCAGCCGCGGAATGACCGCGCTCGAGACCGGTGAAGCACTCAAGGCCGACATGGTTCTGGCTGGAACGCTGAGCGCGTTGCCCCTGCACTACCGGCTGCGGACCGAAATGATCCGTGTGGAAGATGGAATCCAGGTCTGGATGGAAGACCTGCTGGTGGAGCGAAGCCGGATCGCGGGATTGGAGACAGAGCTGGTCAACCGGCTGGTCTTCCGCCTGGGTGCAAAGATCCCGACGCTCACGGCGTCCGCATCATCACAAAAGGAAGGCCTCTCAATTTCTGCCGCTGCCGAACCCGAGCAGGAGAGCGTGATTGAACACCGTGAAGCCTACGAGATCTTCCAGCGCGCGCACTATGAATGGCAGACTCTGCAACGGCACCGCATGCAGGATGGGCTGCAGCATCTGCTGCACGCTACCGAGCTTGATCCGTCGCTGATAGGAGCGCGCGTGGACCTGGTGAATCTGTGTGTCACGCAAAGTCTCTACGGCTTCATGTCTCCTACGGTTGCGGCAGACATCGTGCGGCGGACCGCTGAAGCGATCCCGGATCTGACCGTTCGCGCTGAGGCGGTTTTGCCCGCGCTGGGCTGGGTCAGGTTCCATGTGGATCGCAACTTGCCAGCGGCGCTCTGGGCATTTTCGCTCTCTGAGCATCTGCCTCACGACCCATGGATTACGCGTGCGCGCTCCACCTTCGCACTGAGCCGGCATCGCTTTGGCGAGGCGATTGATCTGCTGCGCGCAGCGATTCATCTGGATCCGTATTCGCCCTGGCTCCAAGCCCGTCTGGCATGGGCGCTACACCTGGCCGGCCAGGCCTCTGAGAGCTTCGAACAGATACAGCGCGCGCTGAAGTTGTTTCCCGAACATGGAGGCACCAATCTTTACGGGGTGGTGATACTGGCCTTCAACGGCGAGGCGGCGCGGGCCACCGAGCTTGCGCAGGAACTGGAGCAGCGGGTTCCTTACTTCGATCTGGCCACTTCAGTGCACGCTTATGCGCTAGCCTGCGCGGGACGCGGCGACGAAGCTCTCACAATTCTGGAGCGCCTGCAATGTCTGGGCCGTGAACGCTTTCTGCTCAGGGCGTTCACGCCGGTGGTTTACCTGGCCCTCGGCGAACCCGATGCGGCGCTCGCGGAGTTGCGTACCTCTGATGAGATCCGCTGCCCCTGGTTCTTCCAGATGCTCGCTGATCCGCGGCTGAAGCCCCTTGAGAGCAGGCCGGACTTCAAGCAAATGCAGGCGATTCTTGCCGGCATGGAAGCTGACGCCGCGCGGGAAGAGGAAGTGTCATTCTGAACGGCATTTCATCGCGAACACCGAGCCTGATCCGGCGCTTGCCCAAGCGCGCGCAAGCAGTGTAAGTTTGCCCAGTCGGTACTGGCGCGGGAAATGCTCGCGTAAAATTTTCTCCGGCGACGAGGGAGCATTCCATGGAACGCCGCAGTTTACTCAAGACACTTTCAGCAGCCGCAGCGGCTGGCGCGGCTGTGAGCCTGGGGCATGGGCGCACACTTTCAGCCGAAGCCGCTTCAGGCGTGGTCGCAACCATGGGCGGGGGCGGCCCTCTTGCTCAGGCCAGAGACGCTGCCCGCCGCGGAATGCCTCCGCTGAAAATCACCAACGTGAAAGTAATTGCGACGGCCCCCAGCAGCTCGAACTGGACAATTGTAAAAGTGGAGACCAGCGAATCGGGGCTCTACGGCCTCGGCTCGGCGACACACCAGGAAATTCCGCAGGCGGCGCAGGCATACATCGAAACTCGCTTGAAGCCGTTTGTCGTTGGCAAGAACTGCGACGAGATCGAAGACATCTGGCAGTCGGCATACGTACAGCAATATTTTCGTTCGGGGCCGGAGAGCAACAACGCTCTCAGCGGCATCGACGGAGCGCTTTGGGACATTCTCGGCAAGCGGCTCGGCGTGCCGGTGTACCAGTTGCTCGGCGGCAAGGTGCGCGCCGCGGTGCCGCTCTATGGGCATGCATCCAGCATGGAGCTGCCCGATCTTGAAGACCAGGTGCGCAGGTACATTGAAGAGGGCTATCAGTGTGTGCGGGTTCAACTCGGCGTGCCCGGATGGTCGGGCTACGGCGTTTCAGGCGCAAAGACCTCCGCGGCCACGCAGGCATTGCGGCCCGACGGTGTGTCACCGTCACCGGTCTTCGATCCCGGCCGCTACCTGACGCGCACCATCCAGATGTTCGAGTACATTCGCTCCAAAGTCGGTTTCGACATCGGCTTGGTTCACGACATTCATGAGCGGCCAGCGCCCAATCAGTCCATCGAACTGTGCAAGGCCGTGGAGCAATACCGGCCGTTCTATATGGAAGACCCGCTCAGCCCGGAAGATGTGGGCTGGTTTCAGATCTTCCGCCAGGAGACATCCGCGCCGCTGGCCATGGGCGAGCTGTTTACCAACCGCAACGAGTGGCTGCCGCTGGTGGCCAATCGCTGGATCGACTTCATCCGCTGCCATCAGTCCGCAATGGGAGGGCTGAACATGTGCCGCAAGATCGCGCACTGCTGCGAGTTCTTCGATGTGCGCACGGCATGGCATGGGCCGGGTAATGTGGATCCGCTCGGTCATTGCTACAACTTGCATCTCGATCTGGCTACTCCGAACTTCGGCATCCAGGAAGAAACCAAGTTCGACGAAAAGGTCCGCGAAGTATTTCCCGGCGCGCCCGTCATCAGCAAGGGCTACATGTACGCGAACGACAAGCCGGGCTTCGGCATCGACATTGATGAGGCAGCGGCTGCGAAGTATCCGTACAAGAAGCCATTCGAAGAACGCGGCAACGACCGCTTGCTCGATGGAACCATCGTGCGGCCATAGCAGGACTCTAAACCCTCGGATTTCACGTGCATCGGGCTTGCGACATGGCCGATCGCGGGTTGTGAGCCGGATCACTCGAAGGCCAGACCACGCAGGCGTACACTTCCGTTCGTTGCATCGAAAAGATAGAACCATGCCTGTTGAAGAGAGCCTTTGCACCATGAGCTACTCGCGGGGGCCGAGGCGACCGTTGCTGGAGTCGACGATTGGCGACCTGCTGCTCCGCATGGCGGAGCGGTATCCTGACCGGCTCGGAGTGGCCAGCTGTCACCAGTCGAAGCGGCTGACCTGGAGCCAGTTGAGCAAGGAAGCGGATCGCGTGGTGCAGGGTCTTTGGTCGCTCGGCATCCGGCGCGGCGATCGCGTGGGCCTGTGGTCCACCAACTGCATTGAGTGGGTGATGATGCACACGGGATGCGCGCGTGATTCGCGAAGACGGATGCATTCACCTGACGGGCCGCTCGCACGACGTGATCATTCGCGGCGGCGAGAATATCTATCCGCGCGAAGTCGAGGAATTCCTCTACACGTACCCGAAGGTCGACGAAGTGCAGGTGATTAGGGTCCCCAAAGGACGGCTGGGCGAGATTGTGGTGGTGTGGATAAGATTGCAGCCTGATGTGGAAGCGACTGAAGAAGAGGTCAAAACGTTTTGCCGGGGGCAGATCGCTTATTACAAAATTCCCGAGCATGTCCGATTTGTCACGGAATTTCCCGCGACTCTCTCAGGCAAGATTCAGAAGTACAAGGTGCGCGAGTTTGAGATGGAGGCGCGAGGACTGCGGGCGCTGGCAGACGCGGTTAGGCGTGATGAGTATCTAAATCTGCGGCGTGGATTCCCACCCTTTTCGCAATGAGCGCGAAAAGGGTGGGGCACCCGGCGAACGCGGTTACGGCGTAAGCGCATTCTGCGAGGTTTCCAGGTCTCAAAAAGCGAGACCTGGGCACCCGGTTTCTCTCCGGCCAGAACGAATTACTTTACTCGATTGGCGACAAACTCAACCGCAGGTCGATCGGCGACTTGGCGGCTGAACTTGATCGTTTCTCCATCGGCCTTGCCCGTGTAGACAATCTTCATATCGTTGCCGTTGAAGTTCACTACCTGCGAAAAGGAGATGTTGTCGCCATCGATCTTGCCATCGGTGATGTCGGTGTCTCCGCGCGGGGTGGTGACTTTGCCGGTCAGGGTTGCGCCCTCGACGTGGAAGTCGAAGGTGAGGGTTTGCGTGCCTCTCGGCGTTGTTACATCGGCGGTCCACTTGCCACTAAAGTCGGCGGCCAATGCGCTGACAGAGCCGAGCGCGAGAAACAGAACTGCGAGTCCAATTTTCTTGAGCATGCGACAATCTCCCATTGATCAAAGAACGATCCTAGTGCGGAATTGAAAATCCGCCACCTGTCATGAGGGACGGAAGGCAATGCGGATAAGTTCCAAGGTCTGGGGTTGAATTCCCGCAGGGGCTAAAAGTCCGTTGTTGATTTGGCAGCAATTCGGCATGACTGAAGTCATGCCCTGATACAAAGCATTCTGCCTGTGGGGTCCTTCCGCAACCTGTTCGGCATCGAGCAGGATTATGAATGAACCAAGGCCGGTCTTCCGGTGAATGGAAGAGCTAGAGGCTAGAGGCTAGAGGCTAGTGGCTGGTGGCTGAGAGCTGTTGGCTACTTAACCAGTCCGGCGCGGTGAATGTGCTCCACCTGTTTGCCGTAGCGCCCGAGGATGGCGTTCCAGCGCACGATGGCAATCTCCTCAAGCATCTTCATGCCGTCCTTGAGGTAGCTCATGCGGGTGCGCTCATCGTGGGCCCAGCTTACCGGCACCTCCTGAATGCGGTAACCGCGCTTGAGGCCTATGAAGAGAATCTCAGGGTCGAAGCCCCAGCGCTCAATCGTTTGCAACTGGAAGACGGTTTGCGCGGCGGCACGGGTGAAGGCTTTGAATCCACACTGGGTATCTGCGAAATGTAGCCCCATCACCAACCGCGTAACGGCGTTGAAGCAGCGGCCGAAAAACTGGCGGTAGAAGGGCTGGCGATGCGTCTGGCGTCCGCGGTCCATCCAGCGCGAGCCGATGG
>DASYZU010000124.1:0-85164 GCA_035945795.1 Occallatibacter sp. | reverse complement strand
GGTACCGGTCGGTCAATCGGCCGGCTCTGGACGGCCTCCGGCCAACAACAATCGCCGTCGGCGTCGCCGCCGCCCGGGTGGTGGTGGCGGCGGTCGCGGTCCAGGTGGCGGCGCCGCATAGTTGAAAGCAGCAATAGGATGGAGAAGCAAGGCCCGGACGCTGACTCCGGGCCTTGCTCTTTGCTGTTTGCTTTGTAGTGCTTTCTCCCATACCCTGAAGCTGGTTCTCAGAAAGGCAAGGAGAGTCCCATGAAAACAAGCCTTCGAGTTATTCTGGCAGTTGCATTTTGCGCTGCGTGCGTACAGAGCGCCCTGGCAGGCGCGCCGTTGAAAGGGATCGATGTAAAACTGGGGAAGAACCCAGGCGGAGGATGTGCTGCACGGACGACGAACAATGCCGGGCAGGCTAACTTTGGTATCTGGCCCAAAGGGAACTACACGCTGGGTTTCGCGCCGAGTGCATCGTCCAACGCCGGCGTTCAATCTGCAAGCCGTGTGCAGAGCGCTAACGCCAAAGCGCCCGTATTGGCTCCATCAAAAATGCATCTGGTAATTATTGGCACTGTAGGCGGAAAGATCGAGCGCGAAATCGATGCGGCCGCGCCATCGGCACGAGTTTCGCCTATTCAGTTTTCGCTGAGCGGTGCAGAAGAACTTGTTGTCGTGGTGACTGCGGCACAGTGAAGCCAGGGTCTCGCGAGTTTGCTGCTAAATATACGCCCGGCAGGGCGCAACGCATTCAAGGGGCGAGCCCAGTCTTTTATCCCGCTTGCCTCGAGCGAGCCGGCGCCTCTATGGGAGGGAACGACGCCGACATGGGGGGGCGAGCAGCTTGGGCAAGAAGCGCGATTCTATGCTTGTAAGCGTACATCCGCAGGTCTGCTGCAATGCACAGCCCCTCCGCGTCAGATGCATCTTCCGGGAAGACTGCAATACCAATGCTGGCTCCAATTCGCGCGGTCTGAGTGCCTAGATCGAATGGTTCGTTAAGCAGTTCAATCAGCGAGTTACCCACACGCTCGGCATCTTCGCGGCAGGTAGGGTCATCCAGAATGACAGAAAACTCGTCGCCTCCCGTTCGCGCCACGGTGTCAGACCGGCGAACACGTCCAGAAAAAACCCGTCCCACACGCTCCAACAACTGGTCCCCCACGTGATGGCCAAGTGCGTCATTCACCTGCTTGAACTGGTCCAGGTCGACCAATAGCAACGCCGTATTTGATCCATTTCGGCGGGCGCGTTCCAAAGCGCTGGCCAGCCGGTCCTGGAAGAGTCGACGGTTGGGTAGTCCGGTCAACTCATCGTGCAGTGCCAGGTACTTGTTGTGCTCGATCTGGTCCTCAAGAAGCAGCAGAATCATGCCGACAGCAACGACATACTTGGGCAGGTCCCAGACTTCACTCTCCAGTCGCACATTGGGTATAAACGCATTCATTCCCGGCGTCACCACGAACACCGCCGCCCAGGCAAGAAACCCGGCGATGGTGATGAATGCGCCTGTCGTTGCCCATCTGTAGGCAAACCAGAAATGAACACAGCAACCGAAATACACGGTAAAGAGCACACCGTTCAATGCGAGTGCCATGCCGTTGCCTGGCCGATGTTGAAAGGCCAGGAGGAAGACGGACAGAGCGCAGTAGAATACGACCGTTGCCCAACGCAACGAGTAGTTCTCTTTGCGCGCATGAACGATAGCAACCGTAAAAGTCAAGGTGCCAAACAGAACTGCTGCCGAAGTCAGGGCCCAGGAAGCGGCTGGACTGAATACAACAAGGCCGATGTACAGCGTAGTTGTTCCAATCATCACGCTGAGCATCCAAAGACTGGAACGCTGCTTACGGTAGGGAACAGCGGCCCAATTAAAAAGTAGGCCCGCCCAGGCTAGTGCAGTGAGCCCGACGAAGACTGCAAGAATTCCGATTTGCCCTGGAACTGGTGCGAAGATAAAGGCAGCAAAATGCAAAGCAATCATCAGCCAGCCGGTGAGCCACAAGGTTGAGACCGGAGCCTGGTTGCGCCGAGCCACTGCCGCAAAGGCACAGGCCAGCAACATGACGGCGGCTAAGTCGGGTAGTTTACTCCAGTCCAAGGCAAATACCTCAATTTTGAAAGGCAATCAGATACTAAAATCGGCTGTCTTCGCTTGTGAGTCGGTCAATCACTAGAATCCTCTATTTCGATGAGATTCCCATAGCGCTTTTTTAGCACTCACAAAACCGAATAGTACACTTCGGTAACCTGTCACTTCAAATATTTGAAAATTTCCCCTCTTCAGCGCACGGCAAAGCACCTTGCGAATGCAGGAACACCTTCCCGAGTGTGAAGGGCCTCTTATGGGCGCCCAAATCCCTTTGGATCAACAAAACAAAGTGTCTATGGATTCAGCCTCTGAAGTCCGGGAGCCCTGCTGGCGGGAAAAGAGCCTACTGTCCGACCGCGCCCTTGGTCCGGAGATAAAACGCTTCAATCGGCCTGAAAGCCCAGGACCGACGCATCTTAATATTCCCGGCAAAATGGTAACCGCCCTGATTCTGACCGAGTGGTTTGGTAGCCCAACTCAGATGGCCCATAGCCTTCTTGCACTGCAAAGGGGTCCTCTTGGCTGTCTAAAGAGTGGTTCCTAATTCTTCCCATCCAAATTGACCCCAGTTTGTGGTCCCAAACCGCGTTGGACAGCAACTTGGCCTTGAAAAGAAATTAAGATGCGTCGGCCCTGCCTGAAAGCCGCGTTGGATTTGGAGGACGACTAACGGAGATGCGAAGCCTGGCCGATACAGAGAGGGAAGCTGTCTGCGCCGGACCTTTGCGTAAACGTATTGTTTCAAGGACCAATGATCTTGCTTAAGAAATATCTGGATTCCGTGCCGTCCGGCAAGAAAGCAAATCGCAGGCAAGACAAAGATGGAATTGCCTCTGTGGCGATTGCAGCGTATGGCTCCGCCCTCGAAGCTATGGGCAGTTGCAGCCTGGATGCGTGTCCCGGGCTTGGGAGCGAGCTGAACCATAACCTCTCCGGTGAAATGAATTGCGAAACATTGGAGAGTACTGACAGACAGGTGCAAGAGCAGTTGCAGGGCTGGGTAAGACGCACGGCCAGGCACTACCAGCAAAAAAGCGACGAGGTGAAGGAGTTGTTGATCGTCATGGCCCAAATGGCCGAATCGGTTGGCGCGAAAGACCAGCGCTACGCCGGACAGATCAACGAGGTTGCTGCCTAGCTCACTGCAATCGCCAGCCTGGACAACCTGACCGAGATTCGTTCTTCGATCGAGAAGAGTGCTGCCGAGCTGAAAACCTCCATCGATAGGATGACGGCCGAAGGCAAAGCTGCCATTGATCAACTTCGGGAGCAGGTTTCAACCTACCAGGCAAAGCTGGAAGAAGCCGAGAAGATCGCATCCCGCGATGCGCTAACGGGACTGCGCAATCGCCTGTGCGTTGAGAGCCTGATCGAACGCCAGATCGGAGCAAAAGTTGCCTTTTGTGTAGCGATAGCAGACCTCGATGGGTTTAAGAAGGTGAACGACGAACATGGGCATTTGACCGGTGATGAATTGCTGAAACAGTTTGCAACGGAGCTTGTTTCGGCATGCCGTTCTACCGACGTAATTGGGCGCCGGGGCGGGGACGAATTCATTATTCTGTTCGTATGCAGCTTCCCGGACGCCAGCGCTCAAAGTGACCGGCTGAGCAAGTGGGTTTGCGGAAACTACACAATACGGGGAAAATCCGGCGCGCAAAAGCTGATGGTAGATGCCTCGATTGGCCTTGCGGAACATATGCCGGGCGAGACAATGAAGGATCTTCTTGCCCGGGCCGATGCTGCAATGTACGAACAGAAGGCGACTTCAAAAAAAGCGGGAGTAGCTCGAAGCAATAGAGCAGTATTTTTTTGCGACATCCAACAGGAAGGTCGCAGCACGAAACAGAAGCACATTTAATTGAATGTGCTGACCATCACACAACAGCTCTCAGCTGCCGATAATGGGACGCGTCTTCGAATCGAATCCAACTCAGGAATCGCTGCGCCTTGTTTCCTCTTTCTAATCTTGAGTTTTATTCCTCCACGCGTGAAGGTTGAGGAAGGTCGTCGCTTAACGCAATCTGAGTCCGCACTAAGAGACCCCCGACTGAACCGGAATTGTTTGACACATGTAGGCATCGCAAGTTCAGGATGCCGCCATTGAGAAAGGCAGCCATGAGGTTATTGATCGCCGAAGACGACAAGGCGCTGGGATTGTTTCTGAGCCGGGGTTTGGAGGCTGACGGACATCGTGTTCGACTCGCGCACGATGGAGGAACCGCTATAGAGGCTTTTCGTCAAGACTTGCCCGATTTGACCATTCTGGATCTCAACATGCCGGTCAAGGACGGAGAACAGGTACTCGAAGAGGTTCGATATTTGAACGCGGACCTGCCGGTGCTCGTTCTCACTGCTCGGCAGGAGGTGGACACGCGGGTTCGGTGCCTTGACCTTGGTGCAGACGACCTGATGATCAAGCCCTTTAGCCTTCATGAGCTGCGAGCCCGCTGCCGGGCGCTCTTGCGGCGCAAGCGGGAGGCGCGCCTGCAGTTGCGCGCCGGAGACCTTGAACTTGACAGGCTGGACCACACCGCCCGTCGGGGTGCGTTGTCGATTGAACTTACTAACAAAGAATTTGCATTGCTCGAATGCCTGATGCTCAATCGCGGCCAGTGTGTCTCGCGCGTGGAGTTGCTGGAGTCGGTATGGAACCTGGAGCCGGCACAGACCACCAACATCGTGGACGTATATATCAACTATCTGCGCCGAAAGCTCAAGGATCCGCCTCCGGGACAACTGATCCGTACCGTGCGCGGGCTAGGCTACATTGTGCCTTCTGAGGCTGAACTCGCGCTAGCACTGCCACTTGTCATTCCCATTCCTACGTCCGGACTTTCTACAACGAGCCCGGCTCTTGAAGTGCACTAGTTCCTATTTACCTATAGCCGCTTTGCGGTAAGGAGAAATTTATGCAGACAATTCAGGTTTCCGTTCCCCGTTCCAATGTTCGCGTCCGGGTTCGTACCGCGCTTGTAGCCAGCGCCGATCGCAGCTTCCGTCAACGGCTCGCGCAGATTCTTACCGGCCTTCGCTGGCAGGTGCGCGAGGCGGAGGGGGGCGCCCAGGCCTGGGCCGAAGCTGAATCTGCGGCGCCTGAAGCGGTAATTGTCGACTCATGGCTGCCCGATCTGGATCTGACTGAGTTTCTCAAGGACTTCAGAGTTCGCTTTCCCCATGTAGACATGGTGGCCACTGGCGGCGATTCAGCACAGGAAAGCCCACGCGGCCCCTATCGTCAGGAGTTGCTCTATGCCTTGCGCCGCTGCCAGGATACCGATACAGCGGCCTGGAATATGGCGTCAGCTCTCAACAAACAGAATCAGGCAAACGATGACGGCACTCACATTGCCCCGTGGCCGATTCCGCGTTCTGAGACGACTGAAGTTGCCACATCTTCGATTCCCGGTCAGGCCGCAGCTAAGTCCCCCCGGAAGGGCATGACAATCCCCGTCCAGTCGCTGTCTGCCGAATCGAGGGCAATACCGCCTGTGACGAATCAACGAAACAACCCGACCGATCCGGTTCCCAGCGATTGCCTGCCAGAGCTTATCGGCAACGCGCCCTGCATGCTTGAGGTCAGCCGCCGCGTCCGTCTCGTCGCCCCCCGTCTCACTCCAGTGCTTATCGAGGGGCCAACCGGCTCAGGCAAGGAGATTGTGGCCGAAG
This sequence comes from Occallatibacter sp., assembly GCA_035945795.1. GTDB lineage: Bacteria > Acidobacteriota > Terriglobia > Terriglobales > Acidobacteriaceae > Telmatobacter. The sequence goes on along the minus strand of DASYZU010000124.1, from coordinate 79,415 downwards.
CACTGCACCGGCTGTCGCCAAGGAACCGTAGGCCGTTTGTCGCGATCAACTGTGCGGCGATTCCAGAGGCGCTGCTCGAGGCCGAACTATTTGGGCACACCCGCGGCGCATTTACCGGCGCAGTACAAGGCCGGACTGGCCGCATCGAGGCTGCGGATGGGGGCACTCTATTTCTGGACGAGATTGGGGAAATGCCCCTGACGCTGCAATCCAAGCTGCTCCGATTTGTCGAGTGTGGAGAGTTGCAGCGCGTGGGTGACAACGAAACCGTGAAAGTTGATGTCCGCATCGTGGCCGCTACGCACCGGCCGCTGGTGCCGCACGCACAGAACGGCACCTTCCGTTCTGATCTTTATTATCGGCTGGCCGTCTTCCTTATCCGCACTCCACCACTCGCTGAACACGGCCAGGACCTTCCTCGGCTGGTAGACCATTTCATGAAGCGCCTGGGCCGCGAAACCCCGATGAAACGCGTGGATTCGAGTGCACTGGCTAAACTCTCAGCCCACGACTGGCCGGGAAATGTGCGCGAGCTCGAGCACGTGCTGGAACGAGGCGTAATTCTCGCCGGCGAGGAGCCGGTTCTCACCTCCCGTGAGATCGATTTCGGGCTTACGGTGAACTGAGCCAGGGAGGCTGCGATGAGCATAAACGTCGAGACACGGCTGAGCGATCAGATCACCCGCTATCTGGACCTGTCTGCAAGCGAGGCGAAGCTTACTGCTGCGAACATGGCCAACATCGACACCCCGGGTTACCGAGCGGTGGGGCTGGATTTCGAATCCGAAATGAGAGACGCCATGATCGGAGTGGATCAGGGGCTGCTGCCGCACAAGGTGCAAGTCCGGGCTGTCGACGGGCTGATTGCACGGCCCGACGGCAACAACGTTTCGATGGACCGCGAAGGCCTGAATCTGGCCGAGGCGCAATTGAAGTTCAAGACTGGCGTGGCCCTGTTACGCGAGGAGTATCAGCGGGTGATGGACGCCATCCATTCCGACAAGTAGTCCTGGCGGTGGCTCTTCACGATCCTAAAATTCCATGTAGGAGGAGACGACGAGATGAATCTTTTTGGAATATTGGAAACCTCCGGCGAGGCCATGCAGGCCGAACGGATGCGCGCAGAAGTTGTCGCGGCCAACATGGCTAATGCGGAAACAACTCGAACCGCTTCGGGCGGTCCCTATCATCGTCAGCACGTCGTCTTTGCTGCCGACAGCGGTGATCAGGAATTTCTCAACTCGATGACCTCAGCCTCGTCCGCAGGCTCGAGAGCCGGACTGTCGAGTCCCTTGGCCCGTGCTGCTCTGCCCACGCTCAGCCTGCCGGGAATCGGGACTGCAGCGCCGGGCGTGCACATCGTGCAGGTAGTCGAAGATACCTCTCCGTCCCTCAAACGCTACGATCCCGGGCATCCGGACGCTGGACCAGATGGCTATGTCTCGTATCCGGACATTAATCCCCTCACAGAGATGGTGGACCTCATGGGGGCGACACGTGCATATGGCCTGAATGGCTCTGCAGTGCAGGCCGAAAAGGGCATGATCAGCGCGGCACTGGAGATCGCCAAATCGTAAGTGTGCAGCGTTGAGATACCACGGCCATGATTGACGATGGTTTTCATAAGCCAACACGGAGGACCGATGCAATTCGCCATGAATTCTCTTACGGCCGCGTCAGCGGCATTCCCAAACCTGTCCGGAAGCAGTGCGACTCCGGGTTCATCCTCAGCGGGATTGCATGAGCCGGCGCCCTTTGCCGACCTGCTCACCGACGCAGTCGGTCAGGTGAACCAACTCGAAGACCAGGCTCGCGTTGCCGTCGATGGGCTGATGACTGGTTCCGGCGTAGACGTGCATCAGGCAATGATTGCCACACAGAAAGCAAGCATGGCCTTTGAACTTGCGCTGGCGGTGCGAAACAAGGCGGTTCAGGCATATCAGCAGGTGATTGGAATGCAGTTCTGAAGAGGCCTTTCGCGCGGGAATTGGAAGCCGGTGAAGCGACGGGACTGGCGAGTGGCCGGTAATCAGCAACGGCCGAGTTGCAAAAAGGACGGGAAAGCGGCGGGACGTTGGAACCATGGCCACGGGAACACAATTGGAGAAGAGCGCGGCGGCAAGGTCCGGTCAACCGCAACTGCCAGGGCAGCCGCAACTGGTTGACCAGCTCGCCGGGTTGTGGGGGCTGGCGCGAATTCGTTGGGCGGAGATGGCGCTCGGTCAGCGCAGTTGGGCGTTGGCAGCCGCGGTGCTCATTGTAGTGGTAGCTGGGGGGCTCCTTTGGTACGCCTTCAGCCCCGACTGGCGTCCTTTGTACGTGGGTCTGGACCCGGAGGACGCGCGCCAGACCGGCCAGATTCTCACCCAGGCGCAAATCCCTTTTGAGCCGACTCCCGATGGAACCGGAATCAGTGTTCCGGCGGCGCAACTGGACAAGGCAAGGCTGGCGACGGCGGCCAAGGCGGGCGTAAGGAGCGGGCGCCTTGGATTTGAGATATTCGACAAGCCCAACTGGGTGGGTTCCGAGTTTGATGAACAGGTGAATTATCAGCGCGCGCTCGAGGGCGAACTCGAGCACACCGTTGGCACGCTTTCCGACATCGAGTCGGCTCGGGTTCATCTGGTGCTGCCTCACGATTCGCTGTTTCGTGAGCAGGAGAGAGCAGCCAAGGCTTCGGTGGTCATCAAGCTGCGCCATCGAACGCTGGCCGATCACGAACCCGATGCGATTCGCAATCTGGTGGCGTCGGCCGTAGACGGATTGTCTCCTGAAAACGTGGCGTTGGTTGATGCGAGCGGCCACCTTCCGCTAGGGCCCAAGACCACTGAAGCGATGCAGTTGACTGCGGAACAGATGCTCGAGGAAAAGCTGCTCTCAACACTCGAGCCGGTGACCGGGGCAGGCAATGTGCGCGCCTCGGTGACCCTGGACTACGATCATGCGGCCACTGACGTGACCCAGGAGATCTACGATCCGGACAAGACGGTCACACTTTCGATGCAGCGCACCGAGCAGACTTCCGGTCCTCAGCCTGTGGCCGTTGGAGTTCCAGGCACGGCCTCCAACGCCCCCAACTCCCAGGCACTGCCTGTCTATCCGCAACAGAATACTCCGCCACAGTCCGCAAAGACCGAGTCCGGCACCTATGGTGCGTCGAAGACCGAACGTCATGAAGTCTATGGTCCGGGACGTGTGCGGAGGTTGACCGCAGCCATCGTGGTCAACGACCGGTTGGCGCAGCCCGCATCTTCGGGAAAAGCCGCAGTATGGCAGCCCCGTTCGGCCGATGAGCTGCGCAATCTGACGGCGCTGGCACAGGCCGCGGTGGGGTTCGATGCCGCGCGTGGCGACATGCTGACGGTCGAAGATCTGGCGTTCGACCAGAACCGCGCACAGCCATCGGTTCCGGTCGTTGAGAAGTGGGTAAACACGGCGGAGAATTCGCCGGTGCTGGTAAAGTACGCGGCTCTTCTTGCCGGTCTGCTCGTGATTCTGGCCTTCGGAGTGCGTCCTGCCCTCCGATTGGCGGGATCGGCATATCCTGGAAAGCTTGCAGTTAAGCCAGGCACAAAAGAGTTGAGTTCAGGGTCAGCGGTTAATGCGCAAACTGTGTTGAGGCCCCCAGACCCCGTGGAAGCTGACCCGGAGCGAATCCGCACCCAGGAGATCTTCGAACAGGTGACATCGCACCTGAAGCGCGCGCCGACGCAGAGCTCGCGGTTGCTGCAAAGCTGGATTCACTCCGATTAGCGCTTGGGGAAAGGGCTGCGCCTTGGATGAGCAGGGAAATACGAACGGAACAGGGCGGTGCCACCAATCGGCGAACATGCCCGGGCTGCGCAAGGCTGCGGTCTTGCTGGTCGCCGTTGGCGAGGAACTGGCCAAGGAGATTCTGCGCGTCCTGCCCGAAGCAGATGTGCAGCGGCTCACTGAGGAGCTTGCCGACCTGCGCGGTATTACGCCGGAAATGTCAGCGGAGATTTTGGAGGAGTTTTGGGGACTGCTCGAGACCCAGAACTTCATGGTTCACGGAGGCCTTGACTACGCCAGCCGGCTCCTTGTCGATACATTCGGCAAGCAACGAGCCGACGATCTGCTGACGCTGGTGCGCCGCTCACAAGAGGCGGCGCAGGGCAATCTGGCCAAGCTGCAGCGCACCGATCCCCAGCAACTGGGAAAACTGCTCGATACCGAGCACCCGCAGACAATAGCGCTGGTCCTAGCACACCTTGACCCCCGCCGGGCATCGCTGGTGCTTGACAACCTGAGCGAAGAGCACAAAGTGGTCTCCGTGCAGCGGCTGGCCGAGATGCGCCAGTTTTCGCCGGAGATGGCTCAGAAGGTGGCCCACATTCTCCACCGCAGGCTGGAAAGTGTAGGCGACACGGCGCGAGAGAGCTACTCCGGCTTCAAGGCTGTAGCAGACCTGCTGAACCGGTTGAATGCTGAGGAGTCAAAGAAGATCTTGGAAACCATCGAGGATGGCCAGCCGGAGCTGGCGCTGAGCATTCGCAACCTGATGTTCACTTTCGAAGACCTGGTGACGGTGCCGGCAGCGACCATACGCGAGATCGTCTCCGGCGTGGACAAGCGGCAGTTGGCGCTTGCCTTGCGAGGTGCGAACGACGAGCTGCGTGCCCAGATCTTCAAGGCAATGAGTTCACGCGCGGTAGAGATGCTGAAAGAAGACATGGAGGTTCTGGGTCCGGTTCGCTCGCGCGAGGTAGCGCAGGCTCAGCAGGAGATTCTGAACCTAGCGAGACGGTTGGAGGCTGAGGGTAAAGTGATCCTGAAACTGGAGACCGGGGACGAGATGCTGGCGTGAGCGGCGTTCGGGATTGCTGGTCATTAAGTATTGATGCTGCGGCAAGTAAGTGAAGACCGATAACGGACCGTTAGAAGTCCGCTGCGGGAAAGGGAATCCGCAATCGCAGGAAAGGGATTAGTTGGAACAGGCAGGAGCGGCGCAAAAAACGAGCGAGCCGGGACGGGTACAGCTGTTCGAGTATCCGGCCAGCCCCTATGCGCCTTCCACGCCCGACTGGCTACGCTGGGCGGATGCAGCGAAATCTAGCCTGGCCGAAGAGCGCGTCAACGAACGCCCTGGGACATCCAATGAGATAGCGGCGAACGCCGAGTACGAAAAGCGGTTGGCCGAAGAGACGCGCCGGTCTTTCGAAGCCGGGTGCGAACGCGGCCAGCAGGCCGAACGCGAGGCCCAGGCTCCTGCGCAGAAGGCTGCCGAGGAGCGACGTATGCGACAGGGCGCGGAACTGATCGGAAGCTTTGCCCAGGAGCGCGACCGGTACATGCACGCGGTCGAGCATGAGGTAGTTAAGCTGGCCCTGGCGATTGCGGCGCGCATCCTCCGTCGCGAGGCACAGATGGACCCGCTGCTGTTGACTGGAGCGGTGCGCGTGGCTCTGGGACAGCTTTCCGGCTCCACCGAGGTGCGCCTTCGTGTGCCCGTGGAAGAGCTCGCGTTGTGGGCGGATGCCATGGCTTTGCTGCCTAACCTGACTATGAAACCCACAGTGATCGCGGGAGAAGGGATGCGGTTGGGCGACTGCGTGATCGAGACTTCGCTCGGCTCCGTGGACCTGGGAATTCGGTCGCAGCTCGCAGAGATTGAACGTGGCTTCTTCGACCGCGCTGGCGCGGTTAAATCCGGCTATGCCACCGAAGTGGATTCAGTCGCGAACGCGGACAGAGAGAGCCGTACATGACGATGCGACTCGGTCGTTACTTTACGCGTCTGGAACGCGGCCAGCCTTGGCGCTGGCGTGGGCAGGTTCTCGAGTCGGTCGGCCAGACAGTCGAATCGTCGGGGCCACTGGCATCGGTGGGAGAATGTTGCGAGATCAAAGACCAGTTCGGGCAACTTCACCTGGCCGAGGTTATCGGATTCAGAGGCTCGAATGTGCTTTCAATGCCGGTCGAGACAACAGAAGGCATCCGCTTCGGTGATCCGGTGGAGGCGCAGGGAGTACATCCTGAGATCGAAGTGGGACCGGCACTGATAGGTAGGGTACTGAACGCACTCGGTAAACCGATCGATGAAGGTAGACCTCCGGCCTTCTTGCTGCCCCTGCCTCTCGACGGCCGAGTGCGATCGCCGCTCGACCGTGCACCCATTCGCGTGCCGCTGGGAACCGGCATCCGTGTCCTGGATGCGCTTCTGACCGTAGGACGGGGCCAGCGGGTGGGCATCTTCGGCGGATCCGGAGTGGGCAAGAGCACTTTGATCGGCATGATGACTCGCAACACCGAGGCCGATATAACTGTAGTCGGGCTGGTAGGAGAGCGCGGCCGCGAGGTCGGCGAATTTCTAGAAGATGCACTTGGCGTTGAGGGGCGGGCTCGCTCCGTCGTGGTGGTTTCCACCTCAGACCAGTCGCCGCTGCTCCGCATGAGAGCGGCACTGGCCGCCACCACCGTGGCGGAGTTCTTTGCGGCCCAAGGCAAGCATGTGCTGCTGGTGCTCGACTCGCTCACTCGCTTTGCAATGGCCGCTCGTGAGATCGGCCTGGCAGCTGGCGAGCCGCCTACGGCCAAAGGGTATACGCCGTCGGTCTTTACTCGGCTGGCCCGCCTGGTTGAGCGCACCGGGCAGTTCCGCACCGGCTCCATCACTGCCTTTTACACCGTGCTGATGGAAGGCGACGATCAGCAGGACCCGCTCGTGGATGCGGTCCGCTCCTTGCTGGATGGCCACGTGGTGCTATCCCGCGCGCTGGCTGCCGAGGGCTGGTACCCTCCTGTCGAGGTACTGGATTCGATCAGCCGGTTGATGCCGGCTGTGGCCGGGCCCGAACACCGCGAACAGGCGGCGCTCCTGCGCCGGCTGATGGCTGTATACGCGCGCTCGGAAGATTTGGTCCGAATCGGTGCCTATAAACCCGGTTCCGATCCGGATCTCGATCGCGCTTTGCAGGCTCGGGGGCCGACTCGCGCTTTCATGACCCAGGACGCATACGAGCGAATACGTTTTGCTGACTGTCTCCACCGGCTCACAGCCCTGGCAGCGGAGGTATGAGCCATGGCCGTCTCGCGAGCTCTGCGCAGGTTGCTTCGCGTCCTGGAAATTGAGGAAGAGCAGAGCCGGCTGGCGCTGGAGTCCGCAGTGGGTGAACTGGGAAACCTGGAGCGCTCTTTGACCGCTTCAAGATTGAGAGAGCGAAGCGGCCGGCGGTTAGTCATTTCCAGCGCGCAAACTGGAGAGTTGCCAGACCGGCTGGCTGGCCTTGAAGAGGCCCGTGCGGCCAGACAACGCGCCGAGGTCCTGCGGCCCAGAATTGCGGACGCGGACGCTGAGGTAACGGCGTTCCGTGAGGCGTTTCTCGCCAAGCGGGTCGAACGCCGTCAGGCCCAGACTCTCATCCGCGAGACCGAGGCCAAGGATGCCGTGATCGCAGGCCGGCGCAGCCAGCAGGCGCTCGACGACTGGTACCTGAACCGATTGCATGCGACAAAGCACATTCTGAACTTCGAAAAACCTGCGAGCTCAAGTGATCTTCTAGGCGGAACTCACCTGGCGACCAACAAACCTTGAGTGAGAATCCGCCCGAAAGAAGTGAAGGTGCTCCGAATCGGGAAATACGATCCCGTTTCTGACAATGCTTTAATCCACTTCCGTCTCCTTTGGCACTGCATCTGCACTGACCCAGCCCATGAGCGTTGCCATAGGAATCGAGATCGAGGTGGCAGGGCGTGCGGAACCAGACCTGGGCCTGGTTCTTGCAGGAGCGCATCGAGAGGCTCAGAGCGCGAACCGGTCCGGTGCGGCTTCTTCGCATGTTGCCTCGTCATCCCAGCCGGGGCTAGAGAGTTTTTGTTCCAGTTTGCAGTCGCAACTCGCATCTCTTGTTGCTGCCGTGGATACGGCCGGCGCGAATGAAACTGAAACGAACGCGTCAGCAATCGATACCAAAGGGATCGATGCCGCAGCTGAGTCGATCTGCGCAGCGACAGCGGAGAATCAATCGGCGGCAACATTGACCTCCACCGCTGGGTATGCTCTTCGATGGAGTCTTGCAGCCGGGCAAGAGCGTGGTATGTCAGCGGGCACAATGAGGCCGGCTCTTCTCACATCGCATGAGCAAATCCCTGCCATAACTCCAAGCATCGAACGACCATCGTCGACGAGCATAGTTGGAGATGCTAAGGGCTCTAAATATACTCATCCGCTGAATTCAGCCCTAGCGCACCCGACCACTACCTGCAAGAGCATCAGAGGGAAATCCGTTTATAGCAGTGCTGTACCGGATTCGGCCTTGGCGTCGCTCGGTATTACTCCGCTGACATTGCCGGCAACAGGAAGCGTAATTCGAGTTGCAAGCGAGATTCCAACAACTCACATAGAGCCACGGCAGCCCGTTCAGTCCACGGCGTTCCCGAACATTATTACTCAGAGCCCGTTCAACAGTTCGGATTCACTGTCTCCCGACTCTGTCGGAAGCCTTTCGGCGGTTGAAAACGACAGCGCCCGGGATAAGAATCCCGGCGAGGCTGACGCGATCACCTTAGTTGGGGCCAGGTCGACTGAACCTGGTGCATTTGCTGACCCAGCTACTCTAGCCGCATCACACAGCAGCATCGAATTTCAGGTCGGTGCGCCTCAGCAGGAGCGAGTTCCGGTGCAAAGCCAGATTGAGACTCAGCCGGTTGGCCAAACCGCTAAGAGTGTCTCGACTCCAGTCTCAGGAGCTCAGGCAGATCGAAGCACCGTAGCAAGCTATAGCAATTCCTCACCATCTCCTGTCTCAACCTCCGGGGATGAGAAGGCAGGTTTGTCCAACAGCGAGCCGACGCCAGAGCATGTTACGGCTCGCATGACGCACCAGGTCCTATCGGTGCCAGCGATCTTGCATGAAAATCAAGCTTCTGAAAATGGATCGACTAGCTTGGCAGTTGATTCGGCTTCGTTGGCGCGCGAGCCCACTGCTCGAAAGGGAGAAGACAACACACTCGCCGGGATGGACGGCAACTCGATCAGTTCCTTTTCAATAGCTCAAGCACGCGAGACCATTACGGCGCGCGAAGCGGGCGAAGTCCCTGATGCATTCGCTCGGACTCACGATGGAGTCCGGCCGGCTGTTCGAGGCACTAGAGCCTTGGATGTGACTCTCGACGATGCCGGAGCAATGAATTCCGCCACAGCTAGTTCACCTTCCGCGGGCGAACAGATTTCAGCGTCAGGCAGAACACGCGTTCAGGCCACACAGCCACAACCGGCAATTGTTCAAGGGCAGAACCAGATTCAGTCTCAGCTTGAAGGCCAGCCCGTGGGGCGCGTACCGGCGCCAGCTGCAAGTGATCAAGCGGATCGGGTGGGCCTCTCTGACAATGTCGATGCTCTTCACTCTCAGGTCACGCTTGCCAGAGCAGGCAAGTCCGCCGTAGCTGGCGTGGGCAAGGTCTCGTCAGTTGCTTTGCATGTCTCTCGCAGGATTGTAACGGACAACCAGCTCGAGTCTGGAAATCACTCAGTTCAAGCGCAAACAGGCAGCCAAGCCGGCGACGCATCCGCCTTGGTACGTGATTCTGCTGGCGCGCACGATGCAATGAGCACGAAAGACGGAAATGCTGACGGAGCGACGGGCACTTCAGCCGGATCAGCTGCGCACGAGACCTTTGCGGTTCTCGATGCGGACACCCGTACCGGGACGCCAAGTTGGATTTATGCCGGAGCTCGACGTGCAGAAGCAGGGTTTCAGGATCCAGTCCTAGGCTGGGTGGGCGTGCGTGCGGACGCGAGCGGAGGTGGCGTTCATGCGACGCTGATGCCCGGATCGGCTGAAGCGGCTCAAACCCTGGGTGGGCATATGGCAGGACTGAATGCATACCTGGCCGAAAAACACACACCGGTAGACACATTGACGCTGGCCAAGCCTGAGGGCGGGGAAGCTGGGCTGAACATTGGCCAGAACGCAGGTCAGGGAATGAACCAGGAGGCAGGGCAGAAGAGCTCTTCAGAATCGCAATCGAACCCGCAGCCAGTTATGCCGGCGATTACCGCCGCTGTCTCTCAAGAGATTCCTGAACAGACTGGCAGCCTCGGTCGGACTGGAGGGTTTCCAGGGCATGAGAGCGCACACATCTCGGTGATGGCATGAATTCCGAAAGTGGTGAATAGAAGCGGCCTGACCGAACAGCCGTTTAGAGGCCAATCGGTTCAGACGGCACGAAGGAAACGAACGCAGGAGGGAAAATGGCGACAACAATAGCAGGAATCTTCAATCACGCGATGAGAGCGACGCAAGCAATGACGGGCACAGCCGCAACTCCCATGACTGGCCCGACAGCTGAGGCAGCAGGGTCAAGCAAAAATAGCAGCAGTTCAGACAGTTCTTCGGCAACCATCTCGGCTAACGACTTTCTAACGCTGTTGGTAACCGAGATGAAGAATCAGGACCCGACCGCGAACACCGACCCAAACCAATACATCAACCAACTTGTGAACGTGAACAGCCTCGAGCAGTTGATAAACATCAACCAGAATCTAGCGACGGCCCTTGGGTACTCGAACACCGGTTCCGCGAGTGCCGGTACCGGCCAGACCGCGGGTACAACATCAGCGCTGACCGACGCAAGCCCGGCCGGCACATCTTCGCAAGCCAGTGCAGGCACGCACAAGATAGATGCGCCTGCCGCGGGCCAATCCGCTGTATCCAGCACCGACATGTCCAACAATCTTGTAGCCTTTGCTGCAGTTGCGAGGAGCGCTCACGGTAATCTCAGCGTTCCAGATGCCGATCCGGCGGCGCATAGCGTTGCTCAAGCCCTGAGTGGTCAGTCCCGTGCGCAATCGATCGCCCGTGTATTGTCCGTCGCGAAATAAGGCTTCGTTTACCAAGCTGGCCGGAATGGCCTGCACCAACCGTAGTCAGCACCAAAAGGAGATTCGAGATGGCAAGTTTTTACATTCCGCTTTCCGGCCTCAATGCCGATTCAAAGGCCCTGAATACGATTGCAAATAACCTTTCCAACATGAATACAACGGCCTTCAAGGCACAGAAGACCAACTTCTCCGATCTCTTCTACCAGCAGATCGGCACCACCGGTTCAGGCAACGCCATCCAGGTTGGCGGAGGCGTGAACGTGGCCTCGAATGTCGTCGATTTTTCGCAGGGGTCTTTTAACACCAACGGCACCTCCTCATCTGACGTGGCTCTGAACGGAAACGGATTCCTTGTCGTCAACGGAGGAGGCACTAACCTTCTCACCCGCAACGGCGCTTTCACGCAGAGCAAGAATGGCAACCTGGTCACCGATGACGGTCTTGCCGTAATGGGATACCCGGCGGTGAACGGAGTTGTGAACACTAACGCGGCATTGTCACCGATCAGCATTCCTGTCATCGGGCAGATACAGCAGCCGCGGGCGACCACGACCTTCGGGATGAACGCCACTCTTGACTCTTCGGCAGCGGTAGGCACAAGCGTACCCGGCCAGGTTCAGGTCTACGACTCATTGGGCAACAGCTACGAGGCCACAGTGACCTACACCAAAACGGGAACCAACGCTTGGTCGTATAGCGTCTCGCTACCGGATACCCTGAGCGCAAATTCAAACAATGTTTTGGGGACAACCACCATCAACTACACTTTCGGATCAAGCGGCGCCCAAACGGCAACTGTAAATCCAGGGACGAACTTGACGATTACTGGGCCAACTGCGACCGGCACGGCAACAATCACGGCACCGACGGTAACCGCGAATCCCCCAGAAACCGTAGCCCAGTACGTAACAGACCTCAATGCCGCATTAACTGCAGCACAGATCGTCGGTGTGAATGTCTCGTCAGTGGGAGGCAAGCTCTCGATCGTTGGTGCAAACATTTCGACCTCAGGAAGCGTAATCCAGGATCCGGTGGCATCGGCCAACGCGAATGGATCTCTTAGCTTTGACTCGAGCGGTAATTTGGTGAGCCCGGCTGCCAATGTTAGTGGCATCTCCTTCGCCGGACTCTCCGATGGTGCAGCGGTAATGAAACTGACTTGGGATATCCTCGGCTCGGGCAATACCCCAACCATCAGCCAGGTTGATGCTACTTCCTCAACCTCTGCGTCCACGCAGAACGGCTATGCCAGCGGCGCGTACCAGGGCTTCGCCATCGGCTCTGACGGCACCGTAACCGCTTCATATTCGAATGGACAAACACAGGCCATTGGCCAACTGGCGCTGGCCAACGTAACCAACCTTCAGGGACTCGCGCTCCAGGGCAATGGCAATTACGCAACCACGTTGGCCAGCGGGGCGGCATCCATCGGCATTTCGGGAACAAATGGACTGGCCACAATTCAAGGCTCTTCGCTCGAGCAATCCAACGTTAATATCTCGGCGGAGTTCTCAAATCTGATCATCGCGCAGCGCGCCTTTGAGGCAAACTCCAAGGCGATCACCACCTTCGACACCGTAACCCAGGACACAATCAATATGGTTCACTAGGCTCCGCGTGACTAAGGTCTCGATTTCCTAGGGCGCATCCGGGCGGTCTTCTGGCCGCCCTGCCGTTAATTTGTGGGCGCGAATCTCAATGAACAGTCCCTTGCTTGAAGCCAGCGTGACTGCCTTCGCATTCAGAATTCTCGCCTCGGTCCAATGCTTGCGGCCTTCGTTGCGGACGACGCGTCCCTCGATGCGAAGTGGCTCATTGGAAGGAACAGGGCGTAGGTAATCAACCTCCATTTGCCGCGTCATTGCAGTCAGGCCGCGGGCTCGGACGGCTTTGCTCATGGCCTCGTCCAACAGTGTGGCGATGATGCCGCCATGAAGAAAACCGGTTGGGCCTTCGAAGTTGTCCGGAACTGTTGGAAGTGAAACGACCGAACCATCCTCTGTCAACAGAAACTCAAGGTGCAACCCTGCAGAATTGGCCTCGCCGCATCCAAAGCAGCGGTTCTGAGCCGTATGAGGCAGAGGGGTGAGGTTCTCGGTAGTTCTTGTCATTCATTCCTCAATTACTGGAGCGGCCCGGCAAGCACGGCCTCATATATTTCCCGGTCAACATTACCGCCGGTCAAGATGATGCCGATACGTTTGCCGTGCAAGGTGTCTCGCTCCTTGAGCGCTGCTGCCAATGCTGCAGCTCCTGCACCTTCGGCTAGATTATGCGTGTCCTGATAATAGGCGAGCATCGCCTTTGATATCTCGGCGTCAGAGACTTCGACGATGCGGGCCACATTGTCCCAGACAATCTCCATTGCCTGCAGGTTCGGAACGCGGCAGGCGAGGCCGTCGGCTATCCAGGTGCGCGACGGAGCTTCAACCACCTTGCGCTGCTTGAAACTTAGCGCGTAAGAAGGGGACTCAGCGGCCACAATGCCCACGATCTCGGTCGGTAACCCCAGCGCGTTGCATGCCGCGGTGACGCCGCAGATCGAAGACCCGAGCCCGATAGGGACATAGACAGTGTCGAGCGCTGGAGCGCCCTCAAACAACTCCAGCGCGTAAGTAGCCGTGCCCATCACGAGCCGCTCGTGGAAGGAGTCGATCATGACAAGTCCGCGTTTATCGGCTAATGTGCGAGCAAACTCCAGCGACTCCTGAAAGTCCTGGCCGTGCTCCACCAGTTCAACTCCCTGGGCCAGCATCGCGCAGTTCTTCTCCTTGCTGTTGCCGTGGGGAACGACGACCACCGCCTTCAGGCCAAGAAGCAGCGCAGCCATCCCCACTCCCTGACCATGATTGCCGCGCGTGGCCGCCACTACCCCCTTCAATTCAGCCTCGGTCTGTTTCAGCCAGTCCAGATACACCAGTGCCCCGCGCAGCTTGAACGCCCCCACCGGCGTATGGTTCTCGTGCTTGATCCATGCCTCGGTTCCCACTCGGCCGTTAATCAGAGGCCAGGTGTATTGCGGCGTTGGCGGCATGTAGCGATAAACCACGGACTGGGCGTCGTGAATTTGGGATAAAGTGGGGAGCCGCATAAGCCAAGAATACCCTCACCCGCACCGCTTTGATAAGCGCAAGTGCAGGCACTTCCACGAGATGGTCATAAGTGCACTTGACCTTCCCGCCCAGCCCGCGCAGACTGAACTAAGATTTCCCGGAGGATTGTCCATATGTCATCGCCTAAGTCATTGATTGATCGCAGAACTGCTCTGCTGCAGATCAGCACGCTCGCCGGCGCCGCGCTTCTCACCCGCAATATATCCGCCAAGCGTTTGCCGGACGGCCAGACACCTGTCGCGCCTCCCACCGGGCCCTTTACCTTGCCTGCTCTGCCTTATGCCTACGATGCGCTCGAGCCCAGCTTCGACGCCGCTACCATGCACCTGCACCACGACAAGCACCATCAGGCCTACGTAAATAATCTCAATGCAGCCGCCGCTGCTCATCCCGAACTGGCAGGGAAGAGCGTGGACGAACTCGTCACGAACCTCAGCAGCTTGCCCGAGGCCGTCCGCACAGCGGTACGCAACAATGGCGGAGGGCATGCGAACCACTCATTTTGGTGGCCAACCCTGGGCAAAGGTGGCGCAGCCCCCATCGGGGAACTGGCCAAGGCCATCGATGCCAAATTCGGTTCGCTTTCCACCTTTCAGGACAAGTTGACTGCGGCCGCCATGAGTGTCTTTGGCAGTGGCTGGGCCTGGCTGGTCAAGTTGCCGGATGGCACAGTAACCATCGAAACCACGCCCAACCAGGACAGCCCGCTGACCACGGGCCACAAACCTATTCTTGCCGTCGACGTATGGGAGCACGCCTACTACCTGAAATACCAGAACCGGCGTGTCGACTATGTGAAGGCGTTTTTCCAGGTGCTGAACTGGGATTACGTCAGCGGCCAGTTCGTCCGGAAGGCATAGGCAGACATTGCGCCAATTATTGCGCAGGTTAGACGCGTGGACGGCTTTGTGCGCCTGGATGGTGGTCGGTCTGGCCGGCTGCCACTCAACGCCGTCCCTCACCCCACAAGAGGCATAAGGGAAGCACCTCTACTAGGTTCGCTGTGCCCATTGCCACGAGGACAACGACCAGCGCCTGAAGAAGATTCTGCCTAATCTCCATGGAATTTTCTCGCAGAGCACCTTTCCAAGTGGCGCACCGGCCAGCAATGGAGAGCTTCAGCACGTAGTGCTGGCCGGCATGGGGATGATGCCGGCCTTCGCCGGTCGGTTTACCGATGAGCAGATGACCGCCTTGATTGCCTATCTACATACCGGGTTGCGCTGAGGAGGCATCGGGGCAGAACAGTCTTCAGGCTTCCCCAGCCGCAATCACGGTATACTTGAGACTGCTATGGCATCCGAAAAAACCTTCTACCTTGAGACCTTCGGCTGCCAGATGAATGCCCATGACTCCGAGAAGGTCATTGGCACATTGCAGCAGCAAGGCTACCGGCAAGTCCCCACCGAAGAAGAAGCCGGCCTGATCCTCTACAACACCTGCTCCATTCGCGATAAGGCGGAGCAGAAGGTCTTTAACCGTCTCAACGACTACAAAAAGCTGTACAAAGCCGGCAAACGCTTTGGCGTTCTGGGGTGCGTGGCCCAGCAGGAGGGCGAGAAGATCTTCGAGCGGGCGCCCTATGTGTCCCTGGTCTCTGGATCGGCTTCCTATCGCAAACTCCCTGAGATGCTGGTCCGCCTTGAAGCCGGGGAGAACCGGATTACGGGCCTTGACGACCGGCAGACCGATGAGACCTTCGAGACCGAATTCACCGCCCGTCAGAACCCCTACCGCGGTTACATCACCATCATTGAAGGCTGCGACAAGTTCTGCGCTTACTGCGTGGTGCCCTATACGCGCGGCAAAGAGCGCAGCCGTACTTCATCCTCCGTACTTGACGAAGCGCTGCGCATCGCCGACCTGGGGTACACCGAGATTCAGCTCCTGGGTCAGAACGTCAACAGTTATCGGGATCCGGAAGGGAAGCGGAGCTTCGCTGAATTGCTGACTGCCGTCGGTGAGGTAGCTGGCATTCGCCGTGTGCGCTTTACCACCAGCCACCCCCGAGACTTCACGCGGGACATAGTCGAGGCCATCGACGCCTCGCCCACCCTCTGCGACCACGTCCACCTGCCAATCCAGTCCGGCTCAACTCGGGTTCTCAAGATGATGGCGCGGGAGTACACCCCGGAGTGGTATCTGGAGCGAATTGCGTGGATCAAGGCAGCACGACGGCAAATCTCCCTCTCCACCGATATCATTGTCGGCTTTCCAGGCGAAACACCAGACGACTTCATTCAGACCATGGACCTTCTCGACGAAGTGCAGTACGATTGCGTTTTCGGTTTCAAGTATTCGGCTCGGCCAAATACGCCCGCACTCACCATGATCGATTCGATTCCGGAAGGCGAGAAAGCACAGCGGCTTCAAGTATTGCTTGACCGTCAGCGGGAGATTCAGAGAGTTAACTATTCCAAACATTTAGGAGAGATAATTGAGGTTATGGTTGAGGGGCAAAACCCGGCACGAGGGCAGGTTTCCGGACGCAGCAGTCAGAATAAGCCGGTAAATTTCACCTGGTCACACGCCATAGCACCGGCCCCAGGAAGCTACATTCAAGTGAAAATAACCAACACTCATCCGAATAGTCTGGTCGGTGAGGCCGTCTAATCGGCAGTACGGCAGACAAGAGAGGTAAAGCAATGGATATCGAGGTGCGTATACGCGGGTTGATGATGGATCCGGCCACAAATATGCCCATCGTCGTGCTCAAGGATGTCGCTTCAGATACGGTGATCCCGATCTGGGTAGGGATATTTGAGGCGAACGCCATCGCCATCGAGATTGAGAAAATTGCAGCGCCTCGCCCAATGACCCACGATCTTGCCAGAAATGTAATCCGTCACTTGAACGCGCAGTTGGAGCGCATTGTAATTACAGAGATTAAGAACGATACCTTTCATGCTGTTCTTTGGCTGCGCCAGGCAGATGAGCGGGTGATGATCGATTCAAGACCGTCCGACGCCATTGCGTTAGCGCTCCGTGCCGACTGTCCGATCTTTGTTGCGGAGCATGTGCTTCAGAGCGCGAAACTGAACACCTCCGGTCCTTCGGAAGGGCCTACGGCCGAGCAACTGCGGGGCTGGCTCGAAGGACTTAACGACGAGGATCTGGGCCGATACAAGATGTAATGCTCCTCGGGGAAGAGCAGAAGAAACCTTCATAAAGTCTCTGAATGGCGGCAGATTGGCACTCGTACGAGATTCCCTAGCTTCACTATACAGAATATACGTTATCGGACATTTGATCCGAACAAATTCCTCCGCTGCCCGTAATTTTGTTCCAATGCTTTATGGAAGCTAAACAACCATGAAATCCGATTCGAGTCTTTAAATGAAGCATTTGTCATGCTTCCGTTGGGTCACTGTCATGTCCGTTCTCTACTCTCTTGTGAAGCACTAGCCAAAAGCGCACGTTATCACGAACTTCCCTTTCACATCGCGCCGTGTTGGGGGCGCGGACAAAGAGGTCGTGCAGACCGTGACGCCTGGCAGTTCCCGAATCTTCGATATCTGCATTGTCGCCTTGTTCAGTTGCCTGCCACAAAAGAACCACATATCCTGCTAATGAAAGTGATCAGGTAAAAGACCGTTATGTTGGATAAGGCTCTCACATCCCGGCTGTACTACAAGGTGTGCTGCTTTGTGTTGTTCGCTCTGTCCGCAGCGGCCTCGTTTAGTGGCTTTTATCAACAAACGCGCTTCTCTGAGCCCGGAGTACCTGGCGCTTGGTACCAAGCGTCCTTCGAGGCGATGGTCAATAGGACTGCTTACCGGCCCTACGTATACAGGCAAATGCTTCCCACATTCGCCAACTGGCTCGACAGAATCGTTCCGCAGTCTATCAAGACCCGCTTGTATGACCGTCAGGGCACCTATCCGAAGGCCTATATAAATGCGATAGCCGACTCTCCGACGGCCAGCAATAAGGTGTATTTCTTTCGATATCTTGTTGTATATATAGCCTCTTATATCTTTGCGCTGATCGCGGTCTATGCAATGTTCCTGGTCTGCACAGCCCTCGATCTCCCGCCACCCGCAGCTGTGTTTGCTCCAGTCATAATCATCCTTCTCGTTCCTTTCGTAATGAGCGGCGGGGGCTATTTTTACGACTACCCGGAACTGGCATTTCTGGCCCTGGCGGTCTGGGTTGCGCTGAAATTCGACTGGTGGTGGATGATTCCGCTTGCTGCATTGGGGACGTGGAACAAGGAGTCTTTCCTGCTGTTCATCCCTACCCTCTACCCCATCTTCCGGCGACGGAGTTCTCGCCTTGGCTCCTTAATTGGCGTGGGTGTTCTATGCTTCGTCTGTTTGGCGGTCTACTATCAGATACGCTTGACGTTCGCGCACAATCCAGGCTCTACCGTAATTTTTTCTTGGCCCGATGAAGTGCAATTATTGCGCCATCCGGGGACGCTGATTACTTTGACGAAGTCGATCTACGGGCTGCCTATGTTGGCGGGTTACACTGTTGCACCTGCGCTCCTGCTCATATGGACTGTTTTGCGTGGCTGGCAGTACTTGCCGAGCGCTATCAAGCAACACGCGCAAATTTCGGCAGTCATCAACATCCCGCTCTACCTGCTTTTCGTCGAACCAGGCAAGCTGCGCGACTTGAGTATGCTGTATATCGTATTTCTTCTGCTCTTGGCCGTTAACTTGAAACAGTGGATTGTTGCCTCGGAACGAGCGAAACCGCTTCAAGAAGGTTAAAGGGGGTCTCGTCTTGCTCTGCTCTTTTTCAGCCGTTTGACTCCAAAGGCTCAAATCGCGCCTGGAAGAACCGCAGATATTTCGGCTCATAGGTCATGCGCAGCCCACGGATACTAGCTCGCTCTGCAAACACAGACTCCACCGATTCCGCCACCACATCCATGTGCGCCTGCGTATACACCCGGCGAGGAATGGTAAGCCGCACCAGCTCAAGCTTGGGCAGGTTGTTCTCGCCCGTTTCCTTGTTTCTGCCGGCTGACACAATGCCCCGCTCCATCGCACGAATTCCAGAATCCAGATAAAGTGCCGCAGCCAGCGCCTGGGCCGGAAACTGCTCCTGCGGAATGTGCGGCAGGAACCCCCTGGCATCCAGAAACACGCCGTGCCCGCCGATGGGCTGCACAATCGGAACGCCTGCATCAATCAGCTTCTGGCCCAGGTACAACACTTGGCCAACCCGGGCGCGAATGTGGTCCTCATGCAGCGACTCCTCAATCCCTGTCGCCAGCGCTTCCATATCCCGGCCGGCCATTCCGCCGTAGGTATGTAGCCCTTCATAAATGACCGCCAGGTTTGCCGCATCTTCGTAGATCGCATGATCGTTAACTGCCAGAAACCCGCCTATGTTCACCATCGGGTCCTTCTTCGCGCTCATGGTGCAGCCGTCGGTGTAGGAACACATCTCCTTGACGATCGATGCAATTGAGCGGTTCTCGCACCCCGGTTCCCTCTTCTGGATGAAAAACGCGTTCTCCACCACCCGCGCCGCGTCAAGAATCAGGCGGATTCCGTACCGCTGCGCAAGTTCCCTTACCTCCTTCATGTTCCCGAGTGAAATTGGTTGTCCCCCAGCCAGATTCACAGTTGCAGCTACGCTGATGTACGGTATCCGCTTCGCGCCGTACTTCGTTATGACCTCTTCCAGCTTTGCCAGATCAACATCGCCCTTGAACGGATGGAGGCTCTGCGGATCGTGTGCCTCGGGGATGATCACGTCAACAAACGTGCCGCCGGCCAACTCCTGGTGAAGCCGGGTAGTCGTGAAGTACATGTTTCCGGGGATGATGTCGCCGGGCTTGATGAGAGCCTTCGACAGCAGGTTCTCTGCTCCTCGGCCCTGGTGCGCTGGAACTACATACTTGTATCCGTACCACTGCTGAACGGTGCTTTCCAGCCTATAAAAGCTGCGGCTACCGGCATAGGCCTCGTCGCCGATCATCATCGCCGCCCATTGCCGGTCGCTCATGGCCGAGGTCCCGGAGTCGGTCAGCAGATCGATATACACGTCGTCCGATCTGAGCAGGAACGTGTTGTATCCAGCCTCGAGGATAGCCTTCTCCCGTTCAGCCGGACTCGGAATCTTGACCGGTTCAACCACCTTGATCTTGAAGGGTTCCGCCCACGTACGCTTTTCTATCGCCATTTCCGCCACCTTGGCTGTCACTCAAATTGGATAACGGCACGAGAATAGGCGATAAAGCGTCGAAATCAAATACTGATTCGATGGTATTGAGGCATAACGCAGATGTGTTCTTAGATTATTGACGAATATACTTTATGATTGTTAAGTAAAGGCTGGGAGGAGACCCAAGTTGTCTCAATCCGACAGAGAAAAGCTCCTTGACCCCCTCGGCTGGAAGCTGCTGGCTGAGTTGCAGGCAGATGCGCGCATCTCCTTTGCAGAGCTTGGCCGCCGCGTAGGACTTTCCACCCCAGCCGTTGCCGAGCGCGTACGCCGCATGGAGGATGAGGGAATTATCCGCGCCTACCGGGCCGAAATCGACCCCTCCAGCGTTGGGCTGCCTATCACTGCTTTCATTCGCATGAGCATTGTCGGCAATGTACTTGCAAAACTCACTGAGCGAGTCCATGCAATGCCGGAGATCGTGGAGTGTCACCGCGGCACGGGAGAAGACTCCTTCATCCTGAAAGTGAACGTTGTTTCAGTGGAACAGCTAAAGGACGTAATTGATCGCCTCACGCCCTTCGGTACGACCTCCACATCGCTTGTGCTTTCGTCACTCATCGAAAGAAACCTGCTCAGCCCGCTAAACCTCGAATGGGCTGGCAGCCCCAAACCGGGCTCCTGGAACGCATAGACCTCCCAACACAAATCCCTCACTCGTGCGCCGGCGGCGGTGGCGGAGCCGTCGACGGCGGAACCGGCTTGCCATCGGCTGTCTGGGCTTCCATCAGCTCCACCCGGGTTCCATCCGGATCGTAGAGATTCACTTGCCGCTTGCCGTTCACGCCAACCCGAATCTCAAGGGGCTTCTGATAGCTCAGGTAATTCTTATACCCAGGCCGGGCTTCCAGGTTTGCAACTGCCTTTTGGATATCAGGCACAACAAGTGACGTGTGATTCTGCGTGCCGAAAGTAGCGGGTAGTTTGCTGTACAGCATCAGCTCGATGTAATCAGTCCCATCTGGTACCCGCAGATTGATCCAGCTCAAGATCTTCGGATCGCGGCCGCCGCGCCAGGTCTCCTTGAAGCCCAGAATGTCTTCATAAAACGCGAGCGACTTGGGCGTGTTGCCGACCAGAAAGCCAAGGTGATAGATAGACGGCGCAATCCGTGTTTGCGGCATGAATTTCCCTGCCGCCTGTGCTTCCATTCCAGTCGGCAGTGTCTGAACGAATTCGACAAGTGCGCCGTCTGGGTCCTTGATCTCAAACGCGTAGTCGCCGGTACGTGTCTTGCCGCCGTTGCCCGGCTTTACGTCGAACCCCTTGAAACGCAGGTAAGTGCGCATCTGCTCGATGTCATCGACCGTGAAGCACAGGTGACTCATCATATTCGGCGGTGCGGTTGGGGCATCGGTGAAGAGTTCGACGTGCTGGTGGTCGTTGATCTTTATGAAGGCGATGCGGACCTGGTCGGTCCCCGGCTTCTTAAGATCGTAGGCCTGATCGTAACCAAGCAAATCGTGCCAGAAACCCATTGCCTTGGGAAGATCGGAGACGAAGTAGCCAACGTGAGAGATTCCTGTAATCCGTGGACGCTGCGGCAGTACGCTCTGCGCGAACATCGAGGAGGCGGATGTAAACAAGATTGCGGCGGCAATGAGTGCAAATGTGCGAATACTGCAAGAACGCTTGAAGTGCATCATGAATCCCTTCTTAATTTCTGATTTCAGCCAGTAGACCTTCGATTTCTGCCTTTTCCTCTGCAGTGAGAGGAAGGAGAGGGGCCCGCGATTGCCCACCGTAGTAGCCGTTGTAATCGCAGGCGTATTTTACGCCGCTGATTCCAAGGTCGCCAACGACACGCTTGTTTGCACCGGCGATGCGCTTCTGCTTTTCTTCCGCAAGCTTCAGGTCGTGATCTTTCCAGGCGAGATAAACCTCCTGACACGCTTGCGGTGCGCACGCCGCAAGCGCCAGAATGCCTCCGGTAGCACCTTCATCGAGTGAAGCGAGCATCGCCGAAGCTGAACCGCAGACAACCTGAAATCCAACTTCCTTTGTCCGTGTCTTGATCGGCGCTGACGGTGGAGCAGTCGCCAGAGCTACACCACCAGACAATTCGCCGGCCGAAACAAACGTATTCGAGCCTTCCGCCCTGGGAGTTAGCATCCGCGCCGTCACTGCTTCAAAGATTGGCGTAACTGTGACGCTGCGCTTGGGCACCGAGCGTGTTGCAGCTACCTGGTCGCGAATCCTGTCCACGCTCCCGCTCGAATCCTTGATACCCATGATGTTGGGATGCGCCGCCAACTCGGCCACAATCTCAATGGGGATCTGGTAAGGAACGCACTTTGGGATGTTGTAGAGAAGAACCGGCAGCGGAGAACGATCGGCGACACTGCGGAAATAATGCAGTACGGCCGCTGAGGACATCTGGCCGGCATAGTAACTGGATGGGCGAACCAGCACTGCATCGTACTTGTGTATTGCCGCAGCTTCCGCCAATTCAACCGTCCCTTTGACGCTCTCTCGGCCAATGCCTGCAATGAGAACCTTGTCCGGTGCCGTCGCTTCCGCGGCAACGCGCAAAACGTCGAGAGTCTCTGCGTCGTTCAGCATGGGAGCCTCGCCCGTTGAGCCGAGGACCACCATCCCCGCCAGCAGGCTGCGCGAGTAGCGCGTCATGTTTGCTTCCAGTTTGCGAAAATAGACCCGCTCGTCCGGGTAAAACGGAGTGGTTACAGCGGCAAATACACCTTCAATCAGCATGGTCTTATTGTAGAGCCGTGAGCGCCACTCGTGCGTTTTGACCAATCTCGGCAGACTTGAATCCGTCTCAAGTTTGCTGTGCAGCGTACGTTAAGTGGATAATAGCCAGGAGATAAAATGCTCCAGGAGCTGCCAGATGGACTCTCTATATAAGGATGAAGAACAGGAGAGTAGCGCCTCGAAACTCAGCCGTCAGGCTGTGTCATTCTTCGTGCACACCGCCCTGGCTATGGGCTCATGGCTCGCTCTGATGCTGGTCGGCTATGCTCTGAATCCGCCAAACGTTCCGCAGCCTTTAATCCTTCTTCTATCCATTGTCATCCCACTTATCGTGGGCTTTGTAGTAACTCACTTCCGTCAGGACGACATGGCAACAGCGGTGTGGCTGGTAGGTCTGGTCTGGTTCATGATCCTAGCGCTGTGGATCGTGGACATGCCGACAAGGCCCAACGTGTGTTTCCAATGCGGCATGACCGAGAAGCTGACCCGCACTTTCTTCAGTCTGCCCACTCCCAGCGGACTGATCGACGACGATGGGCCCTTTATAGGCACCTGGCCCGCAGCCGCCCTGGTCGGGTACTCGATCGGATCGCTGCTTGCTCTCCGCCGCAAGGATCGCGAGGATTGAGCTTCCAGTCACCCGGCTTCGCCCTCAGACTCCAATAGCAGTGTGCAGTTTCTGCAACGCGTAGACCGTGGTGCGATGCCATTGCATTGCCGCAATGCCTTCTGCGGCAGCCTGCGCAGCGGCAATCGTTGTAATCGTTGGAATGCGAGCCAGCACAGCGGCGCGGCGAATAGCCTTCTCGTCAAAGAAGGTGTCCTGTCCGCGCGGCGTGTTCACAATCAACTGAATGCGGTCGCCCTTGATCAGGTCGACAACATTCGGGCGGCCTTCCTTGACCTTGAACACCCGTTCCACAATCAGCCCTGCTCCCTCAAGCGCATTGGCAGTGCCCTCGGTAGCAACGATCTGGAAACCGAGGTTAACATAGCGGCGCGCCAGTTCAATGGCAGCCGCCTTGTCATTATCGTTGACCGTGAAAAAGACCGTACCCTTGGTAGGAAGCACGTGCCCGGCGGAAAGCTGCGCCTTCGCAAACGCCTCGCCAAAGGTGGCAGCCACGCCCATCACTTCACCCGTCGACTTCATCTCCGGGCCCAGAACCGTATCAACGCCGGCGAATTTCGACCACGGAAACACCGGAGATTTCACGTAGTAGTGTGTTCCAGTCTCCAGGTCCTTGCCTGAAGCTAGCTGGTCGGGTAGTAACTCGCGCAGCGTGCGGCCAGTCATCAGCCGCGCTGCGACCTTCGCCAGCGGAATCCCCGTAGCCTTCGAGACGTACGGAACAGTGCGCGATGCCCGTGGATTTACCTCGATCACATAGACGTGATCTTCTCCCTGTGCATCGCGCTGGATAGCGAACTGCAGATTGACCAGCCCGACCACCTTGAGCGCGAGTGCAAGCTTGCGGGTGTAGGTGCGTAGCGTCTCCAGAGTCTCCTTGCGAATTCCAACCGCAGGAAGCACACAGGAAGAGTCGCCGGAGTGGATCCCAGCCTCTTCGATATGCTGCATGATTCCGGCAATGATCACATCCTTCGAATCGCACAGCGCATCTACGTCAACCTCGACCGCGCTCTCAAGAAAGTGATCGATCAGCACCGGGCGTTCTTGCGAGTACTCCACCGCCTCGCGCATGTAGCGAGTGACCGCCTCAGCATCGTACGCAATCACCATCGCTCTGCCACCAAGCACATAGCTTGGCCTCACCAGCACGGGATAGCCGATGCGCTCGCCTATAGCCAGCGCCTGCTCAACACTGGTCGCCGTTCCACCCGCGGGCTGAGGAATTCCAAGGTCCTCAAGCAGCTTGCCGAAGAGCTTGCG
Organism: Occallatibacter sp.; assembly: GCA_035945795.1. Taxonomy (GTDB): domain Bacteria; phylum Acidobacteriota; class Terriglobia; order Terriglobales; family Acidobacteriaceae; genus Telmatobacter. The sequence continues at coordinate 54,670 of DASYZU010000124.1, read as the reverse complement.
ATCCTCCGCCAGGTCAATGGACGCTGGCGAAGTGCCGATGATGGGCACGCCGGCCGCAAGCAGCCTCTGGGCCAGGTTGAGCGGTGTCTGGCCGCCAAACTGCACGATCATTCCAATCTTTGCGCCCGACTGAGCTTCGTGGTTGTAGACCGCTAGCACGTCCTCAAGAACCAGCGGTTCAAAGTAAAGCCGGTCGCTGGTGTCGTAGTCGGTGGAAACTGTCTCTGGATTGCAATTGACCATAATGGTCTCGTAGCCGTCGTCCTTGAGTGCGAAGGCTGCGTGGCAGCAGCAGTAATCGAACTCGATCCCTTGCCCAATGCGGTTCGGACCCGAGCCGAGAATGATAACCTTCGGCGTCTGCGTCGGTGGCGCCTCGTCCTCCTCGTCGTAGGTCGAGTAGAGGTAAGGCGTCATGGACTCAAACTCGGCGGCGCACGTATCTACCAGCTTGAAGACTGGCTTGATCCCCTTCTCTTCACGCAGTTCCCTTACCTGCTTGATTCCCTCATGGCCTTCGAGCTTCCATTCGGTTGCAATCCGTTCGTCGCTGAGCCCCAGCCGCTTGAGCTGGCGCAACTGCTCCGTGCTTATGCCTTCCGGTGTAGTTTTTGCGATTGCCATCTGTGCCAGCGTGACTTCGTGTAGCTGATGCAGGAACCACGGGTCCATGCGCGTGAAACGAGCCACTTCCCTTACGCTCATCCCGCGCTCGAATGCGTAGCGAATATAACCCAGCCTCTCTGGCCGCGGCGTCACAAGCATTTGTGTCAGTCGGCGCGGTTCCAGGACCTCTGCACCGGTCTTCTTGCCGGTCTCGAGTGCTCTCCATGCCTTCATCAGCGCTTCTTTAAAGGTGCGCCCCATGGCCATCACTTCGCCCACCGACTTCATCTGCGGGCCAAGCGTGTCGTCTGCACCGGGAAATTTCTCGAATTGCCACTTGGGAATTTTCACCACGACATAATCGATCGTCGGCTCGAAACACGCCGGCGTCTTGCGCGTAATGTCGTTGGGAATCTCGTCGAGCGTGTAACCCACTGCCAGCTTGGCGGCAATCTTCGCAATCGGAAACCCGGTGGCCTTCGAAGCCAGAGCAGACGACCGCGATACGCGCGGATTCATCTCAATTACCGTCATGCGTCCGTCCACAGGATTCACGGCAAACTGCACATTGGAGCCGCCGGTTTCGACGCCGATCTCGCGCATCACCGCAATCGCCGCATCGCGCATCTTCTGGTACTCGCGATCAGTAAGCGTCTGCGCGGGGGCAACCGTGATCGAGTCGCCCGTGTGCACTCCCATTGGATCAAAATTCTCAATCGAGCAGATGATGATGACGTTGTCCGCCAGGTCTCTCATCACCTCGAGCTCGTACTCTTTCCAGCCCAGTACGCTCTCTTCAATCAGGCACTCATGCACCGGCGAAAGATCGAGCCCCCGCGCCAGAATCTCCATCAGTTCTTCGCGGTTGTAGGCAATGCCGCCGCCCGTGCCACCCAGCGTGAAGCTCGGTCTGATCAGCACCGGAAATCCGAGCTTCGAAGCAAAATCCAGTCCGTCGCGAAGATTGTTCACCAGCGCCGACTTCGATACTTCGAGCCCGATGCGCACCATCGCATCTTTGAAGAGCAGCCGGTCCTCGGCCTTCTTGATAGCCTCGAGCTTCGCGCCAATCAACTCCACGTTGTAGCGGTCTAGAATCCCTGCATCCGCCAGATCGACAGCTAGATTCAGCGCCGTCTGCCCGCCCACGGTCGGCAGCAGCGCAAACTTCCCCGAGCCAGGCTGATTCGAGAGCATCTCCGTTTCAAGCCGGATGATCTCTTCAACGTACTCGCGCGTGAGCGGCTCAATGTATGTGCGGTCGGCGAGTTCGGGATCGGTCATGATGGTGGCTGGGTTCGAGTTCACCAGCACCACCTCGTAGCCCTCTTGCTTCAGAGCCTTGCAAGCCTGCGTCCCCGAGTAGTCGAACTCCGCCGACTGCCCAATCACGATCGGCCCCGAGCCAATCACCAAGATCTTCTGAATGTCATTTCTGCGTGGCATGTTTTCGGACTAGTTCCTTAAATTCTTTGTTGCTGGTTGTGACCCAGGGACAATTCAGTCCGGGCAAGGCAAGAATTACCCTAAGGGCTTCCGGGTGGAGGATACTCACAACGTCCTTGCCAACTTCTAATTCGGCCGTGGTAATCGCAAAACCCGGATATGTAGCCTTGAGGATGTAGTGCCCAGATTCGACTTTGAAGTAGAACTGACCTTTAGCATCGGATTTCAATTGGACTATTGGTCGTCCATCAGGCCAGAGCGAGATTGCAGCGTCAGGTAAAGCGATGCCGGTGGGATCAAAGACTTGACCTTGCACTCGGGGAACAATGAGTTTCTTTTGTTCGATGCAATCGACTATTCCGTATTGAGCGAAGGAACAAGAACTCCCCAGCCCTGCTGACAAAATCAGGACAGGAAGCCATTTCTTCATCCCTTCCACTCCTCCATCATGTTGCGGAAGTCGCGGAACAAATAGTGCGAATCATGCGGCCCCGGCGCCGCCTCCGGATGGTACTGCACGCTGAACAAAGGCAGCGTCTTGTGCCGCATCCCTTCCAGCGTCTGATCGTTCAGATCCACATGCGTCAACTCAACTTCGCTCACGTTGATCGAATCCGGATCAACCGCGAAGTTGTGGTTGTGCGCCGTAATCTCCACCTTGCCCGTAGTGTTATTCCGCACCGGATGATTCCCGCCGTGATGCCCAAACTTCAACTTGTATGTCCGCCCACCTAACGCCAGCCCGGTCAGCTGATGCCCCAGGCAAATCCCGAACACCGGCACCCGCCCCAGAAACTTCCGAATCGCCTTCACCGCATAATCCACCGGCTCCGGATCACCCGGCCCATTCGACAGAAACACCCCATCCGGCTTCAGTTCCAGCACATCCTCCGCACTCGTCTCCGCCGGAACCACCGTCACCCGGCAACCCTCCCGCGTCAGCATCCGCAGAATGTTGTGCTTGATCCCAAAGTCATACGCCACCACATGGAGCTTCCGCTCTTTCGGGTCCTGAACCAGTTCTTGAGACAGCAGCGAGTCGCCCGACTGGTTCCGCGTATCCGAAGAATCAAACGAGTAAACCGCCTTCGTCGACACAACCTTCGCCAGGTCCGTCCCATCCATCTTGCGAATATTCCGCGCTCTCTGCACCAGCGCAGCCTCATCATCCGTTTTCGTCGAAATCACACCCCGCATCACGCCGTAAGTCCGCAGATGCCGCACCAGCGCCCGCGTATCGATCTCAGCCAGCACCGGAACCGCGTACCGCTCCATGTACTCGTCGGTGACCTGTTCGGACCGCCAGTTTGAACTGATAGCCGAGAACTCGCGTACGATCAGGCCCTCAATGTAGGGCTTGGCCGACTCGTTGTCTGCCCGGTTGGTGCCGTAGTTCCCGATCTGGGGGTTGGTGAAAACGACGATTTGACCGGCATAGGAGGGATCGGTGGCGATTTCCTGGTAACCGGTAAGGGAAGTATTAAAAACGACCTCGCCCTGGCATTCGCCGGGGTGCCCATAGCCGTGGCCACGGAAGATGCGCCCGTCTTCGAGCGCTAAGATTGCCTGCATCGCCTCTCCGAGGAGTGGATTCAACCGGTTTTCGTCAAAGTGTATTATCCTCTTTATTATCAGTATTTCTTGAAACCGAAAACTGATTTTGTGGAAAATTTGTGGAAGAGGTTGAACACCATGCCGACCACCGAACCAGCATCCACATTGACTATATCAGTTTTTACACGCCATTCCGACACTACTGCTGGGGCGCGCAGCCGCTGGCGTATCACGGTCGTGGCGCGGCGCACTTCGAGCATCAGGGTTGGACGGGAACGAACGGATGCGCATCTCGTACACGGGCGGCCCGGAAGCCAAGTTCGCGAGTCTGCCCTGGGGCGATAATCAGCAGCAGATCAAGACGGGCGGCTCGGACGCCGACGCTTATCACTACACCATGCTCGATCGCGATACGGAAACTGATACCGAGCACGCGCAGTTCAGGCAATACAGTGTAATCCCGGGCCGGTGGCTCTCACCCGATCCCTACGCGGGCAACTACAATGCTGCAAACCCGCAGAGTCACAACTCTCCCTATTAAAAAATGCGGGGTAGCACCCGAGAGGTGCTTTCGGGGCCCAATCAGACCTTTCTTACGGCTCTCCCGGATAAACAGCCGCGGAGAAAGACGGAATCAGGCGCCGAAGGTTGGGATTGTCGCGGGCGAAGTCGTCCGGGTAGTAGGCGAGGTGCAAAGCACCGGCTTCTTGGAGCTGCCGCATTTGCTTCGTCAGTGTCAGGGTGTCAAGTGGTTCTTTGCGGCGCCAGCTCATCGTTTGCAGTTCGTATACGGTGTTGGACGTGCCGTTAGGAACCGCCTGCACACGCTGCTCCAGACGTGCCAGCCAGCGTTTGGAGTTGCTGGCGCGTTCCAGGTCGGGCATCGCCATTACAGCCACGATGTTATAGTGGGCCAAAAAGGCCGGGAGTGACTGTGCGAACCAAGTCTCAGAAGAAGGCTCCAGAACTGGCTGAGCAAAGATATTCCGAACCGTAGAAATCTGTGGGTTCCAACGCCGTACACGCGATGCAAGCTCGTCAGTGAAGTTAATGAGCGCCATGGTGCGGGCCGGTCCGGGATCGGGAGCGCCGCTACCGAGTTGGTCGGTGTCGCGCAGAACGGCATCGTCGCTGAAGAGTACGCCGGCAATCGGAGCAGCGCGACTCACGTCCTCATAGAGATCGCCGATAATTTGCCGTGTGCGCGGCAGAAAGGGATTCAGACGCAGCGGCGGATCAAAGCGATCATCAGGTTTTGGCTGAATCTGGAGCTGTGTCTGAAGAGATCGATCCGGCAATTGCCAGGCGAGGACGGGCATCCAAGCGTACACTTCAACACCGCAACGCGTGCGCAGCTGCCACGCTGCGCGCGAAAACAAATCGGAACGCATCGGGAGCGCTCGATTAGGAAAGTACACGGATGCAGGCGCGCCCGTACCGTCGGGATCGGCGTAGGCCTGTAGCCACACTTGATTCGGATGCAGTTGTTTGACTCGGTCCAGCAGCTGCCCCAGATTGCGCTCCTGCTGCGCGGGATCAGGATCGTAGACGTAGTCAAGGTCAACCTGCACGGCGCGGACGTTGCGACGAAGTTGCGTGTGCTGCAGGGAGTAGGCCAGATCCGCGACAGTCGCGTTGCCCATCAGAACGAGCCGGGGAACGGCCGCAAGGTCGTTTACGCCGAATTCAGGATTGGGGAAGTTGACCGGCAATCCTAGCGTAAAGGTGCTGATCATGCCAAGCGATTCCGCGATCTCTTGCGATATCTGTGTATATGCGCCGTAGGGCCACATGACAGCGCGCGGCGCGCGGCCGAGCTTTTCCCGGATTTCCTGGGAACTCCGGCTTAGATCCGACCGAATCCGGGTTTCATACTCTTCATTGGTCTCATAGCGCTTCGTTCTTGGGTTCCAAAGATGGGCAACAGCGGCGGGAATGAGATTGCCCTGGGGATCGGCGACGATTCCCTTATGGAGGTCGTAAGCGTGCGAGGCAATTTCCACCAGACCACTGTCCTGCATTTCGTGCAACTGAGCCCAAGTGGCGAAATCCTCTTGCGTAAACGGCCTGAATCCATAGTCGACCGAACTGTTTGCCGAAAGGTCTTCCCATGCTCCCACAACGGCAACAACCGCATGGTATTGGTAGGCCCGGAGCAGCGGAAAGACTTTCGTGTAGACGCTGCGCAGCCCGTCGTCGAACGTGATGAGTATGGCATTTTTCGGCAGCTTGCCTCTTCCCTGTCGAGCATCGATCAGCTGCTGAAGGCTGATGACGCTATAGCCGTGGGCATGCAGCCAATCGAACTGTGATGCGAGATTGCGCGTGCTGATTGCGTACTGGTCAGGATCGAAGCGGCTGGAATCGGGTGTAATGACGGATTGAGCATCCACAGATTGATGCACAGGGTAGGGAGATGCGCTCACATCATCCCGGACGTCGTGATAGCACAGGACTGTGACATCTGAGACCTGTTCGCAAGCTGCGGTGCAGCCTGCCAGGGAGGTCAGAACGAGAGCGACAAAGGTGAGCTTTTTTCTCATTGAATTCCCCAAGTCAGACCGAAGGTGACGTCGGTGTAGTGGTCATTGCTTCCGTCGTACGGCTGGCTGTTCCAGGTCACTTTGTCGAAGACAGCAAAGCGGCGATTGATTACCCAGTTTTGCATGTAACTGGTGTTCACCGCTGCGCCCGTTCCGTAGTTCTCTTGCCAGTATGGACCACTGAAAACCGTGATCTGCTGCGCAAAATTGCTTTCGTAACGGCGCCACGTGATCCAGCGAAGCGTGGCGAGAGCGCCGCCGGAAGCATCACGTCTCGGATTGAAATAGACTCGATTTTCATCTTTGGAATTCCACGAGGTCCAGAACTGCGGACTGATGCTGATCAGGAAGCGCGGAGCTGTCCAGGCCCGCTGGTCCCACGAACCCGAAATAATCGTGCGCTGATTTCCGTCTGTGAAGAGGAACCTACCGAAACCCGCTCCGACAGAAGACAGATCACTCTGGCGCAAGGACAAATTCGCATTGACGCTGCGAGCGTGAATATTCTGCAGTGAAGTGATCAGCTGCACCTGGCTGAGGTCATCGGTATCCCCCTTCACGTTGAGATTCCAGTGGTCGCCGAACCAGAGATTCGTACCGGCAGCGACGCCAAGTTTGGCCTCTGCAGGATTTTGATCGGCCCCCACTTCCGCCCAGAATCCCTGCCGTGCGTAATCAAAGCTCATGCCCAACGCGCCGCGGGAACGCCAGGTTTCGCCGCCCAGAAACTCTCCGTTATCGCCGCTGCTGTGTATGTATGCGCGCCAGCGATTGTCAATTAGGGGCGAGTAGAGATGTGCCTCGGAGGATTGGCTGTTGGTACCAATAAATCGGCTGCTGGACCACTCAAATCCGCCCTGTACGTCCGATTGCCATCCACGTTCAATAGCGCGGTCGCGGAGATAACGGATCATGGGAGGGTTGTTACCCACACGCCTGAGCAGCGGACCAAGCACAGCATCAGCGCAATCGCGCTTGCCTGCCTGCTCAAAAATCTTCGCATCCTCGATTGTTGGCAACTCGTCCGGCTGCTCAAAGCTGTCGGCGATTCGTTCCTGACGGCCGGCCCGCAACGGCCATCCGCGAGCCAAATAGGTCATGGCAAGAGCATGGTTGAGGCTCGCATTAGCTGGCGCTGCCGCAAGCATCTCCGAAAGCATCTTTTGCTCTTCGTGCGGCAGGTCGGCATAGCCTCGCATTTCGGCCGCCTGCAAGCCGAAAGCAGTATTCAGCTCGTTCGTTTGGGGTACCCGGAGGTCTTTTGACTGCAGCAACTGCGGCGCGTCTTTCCACGCTCGGTCGATGGTCGCAAACGATGAGCTGATGCGTTCACGCTCAAATTGCGCGTACGCCAGGCCGGACCAGAGATCGGGGTCGTGCGGCATGCGGCTGGCGAGACGGCGGTAAAGGCCTTCTGCCCGCGCGGGATTGTGGATTGCTAGGTAAGCATCGGCGACTCGGAGCAGTGCGTAGTCAGGAATGTCGGTTTTGACCTGCTGCAAGTGCTCGAAAGAGCGTACAACATCGCCGGCGCGGTTCAAGTTGGCTAGCGCCAGCAGCCGATCGGACTGTGCCTGTTTCCAGATCGGGTCGCTTGGCTTCGTCGCTGCGATTACCTGATCCAGAAGCACAAGGGCCTGGCCGGCATCGGTTTGCCGCGCCGTCCACGTGCGATCGGCTTCGGCCCAGCGAACCTGCTCCGCTCCGAGGTCGGCCTGCAGCCGAAGAATCTGTTGCTGGTCGGAGCCGTCGTAAGTTGTTTTCGCAAGGGTGTTCGCACCCAGTCGTGCGAGCGCCTCGGCCATTTGATTCTGGATCTCCGCGGAGGCATGAGGCATCCGCGCGATACGGCGCTGATCCATGTCAATGACACAGGCAATGTCGTTCTTGCGCATGCATAGATAGGCCGCGCCCGACTCGACCTCGAGGTCCTCCATGTGATCGTGCAGCAGAGGCTGCATCAGCGCATCCGCCTGCTTGTAATCGCCCTTGTCGGTTAGCACCATGGCTTCGCCGAGAAGAGCCTGCCAGCGATCCGGGCGGAGGATGGCCGCCCGATGGTAGAGATCGAACGCCTGATCGTACAGATGAAGATTACGCGCTGAGTGTGCTGCCGAGGAGATTACGTCGAAGTCGTTCTTGGGAGTCGATAGCTGACCATATAGCTCAAGCGCATAAGAGTCCTCGCCGGCCCAACTGGCGATGATCGTTGTGTCAGCGAGAAGGCGCGCGTTATCCGGGTCCTGCAGCAGAAGCCGGCGGAGAATCACCAGCGCACCCTGAGCGTCTCCGTCCCGTGCCCGGACCACCGCAGCCTCGCGTTCTGAGGATACCTGCATGTTGGACTGCGCCGCGCACAGTACAGCGCTCGCAGCGGTCAGCAGGACCAAAGGAAGAATTTGGGACCGGGAATTCCGTGTCATTCCGCAGATGAGCATTTTCCTGAAGACAGATCGATAAAGAGTTTTCATATCAGACGACGCCGAATGCGCCACGTCTGCACCTTCGGTGGGGCGCGAAGGAGAGCGGGCAACGAATAGGTAAAAGTAATGACAGCCATCATCATCCAGTAAACGATGGGGTAGAACACAGAAGCAGGAATGGACCCAAGAATCTTTGGGTCGTACTTGCGATCCATCCATGCACCGATCAGAAGCTGCGCAATGCAGGTGGTCGCGATCATCATTCCCCAGAAGTTCGGAATTGGAGATGCGCCCCGCGGAGCATAGCCGACACACTTGCTGAAAACCCAGTAGCTCGTCATCAAAACAAAAATGTAGGCCCAGAGAATCGATGCGCAAGACTCGTAAAAAATTGGCCACATGCGGCGCATCTTCCAGCGAAAGGGAATACGGCGATGACGCCGGATGGACTGAGCAAGGCCGCGGGTCCAGCGTCGGCGTTGTCTCCACAGATCCCGCAGATTCAGAGGTACCTGCATCCAAACCACGGCGCGCGGCTCGTAGCGGATGTCCCAGAAATGCATTTGGAGTCTCCAGGTGAGGTCCATGTCCTCTGTGGCCATTTGCGGGGAGAAGCCCCCCAGATCGAGCAACGCGGTTCGGCGAACCGCAACTACAGCACCGGAGACCGTGAGAATGCGGCCGAGGACTCGCTGAGCACGGCGCTGCATGGAGACAATGGAGGCGAATTCGATCGCCTGAAGATGCTGCAGCAGGGACGTACGATTCCTGACGCGAGGATTGCCGGTGACGGCGGCAACCCGGGTACCCAGAAAATGCGGCACCAGGTTGTAAAGTATGTCGGGAGTAACAATGATATCCGCGTCAACAATGAGGAGAATCTCCCCACGGCACAGAGGTAGAGCGTCATTCAGGCCCATCGCTTTGCCTTCGTTGACGGTCTTGTTTAAAAGCCTGACGCGTGGATCGCTGATGAAGGACCGGGCCACGTCTGCCGTATCGTCTGGCGAGCAGTCGTTGACGATTATCACCTCAAAGCTTGGGTAATTGAGTGCAAGCAGCGCTTCGATCGTCTCTTTGAGCGTGGCTCCTTCGGCGTAACAGGGTACGATGACCGAAACCATTGGAAGATCGCCATCGAGCACCAGAGGTTTCACCTCCTGTCTGTGGCGAAAGAAAAGCGAGAGGATAATCCACAACCAGCTCATCGCGATCGGATAGAGACCGTAGAAGATGAGTGCAGGCGCATACAGGGGAGAATGATCAATCGCCCTGAGAAACGGCCAAAACATGCTGAATGTATGAAGGGAGTCCACTGTCACGTCTTCCTCGCAGGAGTTACGTAGACCTTTACACCGTCAGGATGTACGTCCGCGTGAGAGACCGCAGTATAAATCTTGCTGTCATCTATTATCGATACAGTTACTTCTCTTGCTGATGTCACTTGCAGACCAAAAACAAGTTCCCGGCCTAGATAATCTTGGGAATAAGATGGCGGCGTATAGCCGGTGATGTTCCCCCGCTTGCCGCGCGCAGCCAGGTGCCTGTTATGTGCAATCCAACTGCGGGAGATGACATACAGGATCAACACGGCAGAGATCAGGAACATCAGGAACGATACCGGTTCTCGGCCCGGCGTAATGTGGATGATGCGAATCCAGCCCAGGCAGTAAAGAATCCATCCTAACACCGCTAAGACGCGGCGTAGAAGTCTTGCATTAATCATGACTCACCCCCCCCCCACAATCAAGATGAAGAATTGTGAGGGCCGCTATCAGTGCACCTGTTTTAGGGTAGCACCTGAAAAACTCCTGAAGCATCCCCCTGAAGTTGTAAGTAGCTGGAAAAATGGAGCAGAACATGTATCGAACTGGGAACATCGTCTGGTTTCCTCCAGAAGAAATCGTTTTGAGAGCCCTTAACGTAAATGAGGTCCGGATGACAGTCGATCACCGCGCTCAGGGTCAACATCTCCGTCTCCTTCGCGCCCTCCTGCGTCTGGCTGGATCGCGCCTGGGCCATGTTATGTCGCAAGAAGAAATAGACCGACTGGACTTGGAAACACTTTGCTAATGATCGAATGCTGGCCTCGTCTTTCATGAAATGCCAGTATCGCAGCAAAGCGAGATCACCTGTGAGATTGGGAGAAACGAGGCAGCTGCAGATGGTCAACCAGGCACTGCCAAAGCAGCCAACTGCTCTGACGGACTGCGATCTCAGTACTTAGGGTTATCGCGCCACTCTGCGATCAATGAGACCTTCATCACAGCACTGAGCCGGTGGCGTGATTATTCTGCCTTCGGGTCTGGCGATTTTAGACACACCGGCAATCCCTGATCATTGGGGATTGCACTACAAAAATGCTTCATAAACAAAATAAGCAAACCGAATCGGTTGCGGGCATGCCCCCTGCCGGTTCGTCGGGAAGTTATCGACAACGCCGCAGATCAAGCGGCCCAACAATCGCACCAGAACTCGAGCTACAGTTCCCTGCCCTCGAACAGCACTTCACGCCAGATGAACTGGCCGTAGAATGGGGCTTAAGTGCGAACACAGTTCGGCGCTTGGCCGAAGAGGATGGCGGAATCTTCGTGATCGATCGGCCGGAACAGATGCATAAGCGGGGTTACAAAACCTTCCGAATACCGCAATCAACGGCGATTCTGACATGTTTTGCGGTCGATTTCCGGGCAGTTTCCAAGCAGCTTAGTGCACTACCCCTGCGTCCTTTGCCGGCCAGTAGATAAACACAGCTTTTCCGTAAATGAGCGATCGCTCGACTGGGCCAAATTCGCGGCTATCGGACGAAATCGAACGGTGGTCCCCCATCATGAAAAAGCTTTCCTGAGGAACAATTATCTCTCCCATGGAGCGGCTGTCGCGGTAATCATCGGGGACATAACCCTCGCGCAGAGGCTTTCCGTTGAGCCAGACCTGTCCATGGTCAATCCAAAGACGGTCTCCTGGCAGGGCGATCACGCGCTTGATATAGCTTTTCTCAGGATCGCGCGGGTAGTGGAAGACCACCACGTCGCCACGCTCGATGGCTGAAACGCGGTACACAAACTTGTTGATGAACAAGCGATCGCGGTCTTCAAGCCGCGGCAACATGCTTGTCCCTTCCACGCGGACAGGCTGATAAAGAAAGGTAATGATCAGCACAGAAGCGGCCGCGGAAACAAACAGATCGCGCAGCCAAAGCCGTAATCCCGTGGCCCTCTGACTCGGCGCTGGTGCGGGATTGGGAACCGGCGCAACTTGGCCGGTCCGTAGGTTTCCAGTGGAACTGGGGACAGGGATATCGTCGGGAACCGTTTGCATCTCACTTCCAGAATACTATTATTCGCAACCAAGTCCTCCCGGCGGACACATAACTCTCACCCGTCGAGGTTTCTGGATCGGTTTCGGCTGATTGGCAGAGGGTACCAGGGCGGGCGCACTTATAGGTTCACCGGCCGCTGTCATGTTTTCATCTTCCAGGATCAGCGGTCTCTGCAGCACCATCTCAACCTGGGTTCCGCTCTGGATATCCACATCGGCGCCTCTCGTAAATAGCGTCGCAAGTCCCACGACGGCAAGTCCAGCGCCGACGCCGGTAATCCCTCCGGCAATCGGATGCCCAGAGCCGAGCCCACCAATGCTCCCAATCGTTCCGCCTGTAGGAATTGCAACCTCTGCCACCTTGCCGGCATTGCGCCCCTTGTTTCCTGCTTGTTCAACGGTGCCTTCCGCGTCGTCTTTCACCGTCTGATCCTTCGCCCCAGGCAGGCTATTCACCATCCCCGGAACCTCCACCACCGACCCGTTGGGGAAGATGATCGACGTAAAGTGCATATCCAGCTGCGCCCTGCCCTTTACGCGCCCTGCCCGGGCCACTCGGTCTACCACGCCCTGCACATACACACCTGCCGGGATCATCACCCGGTTTCCAACCACCACCGGAAACGTTGAAGCCAGGTAGACACCGTCTCCCGGTTTGGCGCTCTTGGTGTTGATGGCGCTGCGCAATTGCAACAGAACCTTGGTGCCAGCCGGAACCGTGTAGGTCTTTTTCGGAGGGACTGCCGGAGCAGCATCTGCAGGACCTACAGCACCCGGCGCATCCGGGGACACCGTCGCGGCTGGCGCAGGGCCGGTTGGCTGTGCTCGCGCGTTAGCGGCAGTCTCCGGTTGGCCAGGCGCCTGGGATACTCCTGTCTGAGCAAAGCCAGAACTAGAGCCTGTTGCCCCAAGGTTCAACGCCATCGCACACGCCAATGTTCCTCGCAACAGACGCATAGCTTCCTCCGTATTGCCCTGTGGTGATAGACGAGTACTTCGTGTTTAAGGATAGCTCTGGTCGCTTCAAAGACTGAAATATCGCAGGCCCGCATCGCTGCGGGACTTGATTCGCTGTACGATGCAAGATAGAGATGAATGCCGAAGTCACTCCATCCCCAACACAGCAAGTCAGCTCTGCCGGCCGGTTTGCCGTTGCAGTCCAGATTCTGAACGATGCAATTGCCGCGCGCGCCTTTCCTGGCTGCGCCTTTGGTGTGTTGGCCGATGGCAAGATCCAGATTCAGGATGCGCTGGGCCGCTTCACCTATGAAGAAGCTTCGCCCGTAGTAACCCCCGAAACTGTCTACGACCTGGCCAGCGTTACCAAGGTAGCGGCGACCACGGCTGTGGCAATGTTGCTCTACCAACGCGGCCTGCTCGACCTGGACGCCCTTCTCGGTGATCTGCTGCCTGGGTTTGTAACGGGCCGCGCCCTTGGGGACCGCGCTCGCCACGTGAAACTCCGCCATCTGCTGGCTCACAATTCAGGGCTTCCTGGCTATGTCGAGTTCTTTCGCTCCAATACAACGCCATCCGATTTGTTTCGCGCTTGTCTGCAGCTGCCTCTGGAAGCCGAGCCTGGAACACGCTCCGAATACTCCGACCCCGGATTCATTCTCCTCGGCAAAGCTTTGGAGCTGTCTATCCGTGAGGCTCCCCTGTCATGGATCCAGCGCGAGCTCTTCCTACCTCTCGATATGGCCTCTACTGGCTATTCCCCGGCGCCAAACAAACGCAGTTTGATTCCCCCTACGGAAGTGGACACAACATTCCGCCATCGCCGCATCCAGGGCGAAGTTCAGGATGAAAACGCCTGGGTGCTCAAGGACGCGGCCGGTCACGCCGGTCTCTTTTCCAACGTGCCCGACCTGCTGCGTTTTGCCGGCGGGATTCTCAATTCCAACCTCGAAAAAGTTCCGGCGGGGAGGTTGGCCAACCTTTTTGAGGCAGGAGCCGTCGAAATTTTCGCCGAGCGGCAGGGCCCGGAAGGAAGTTCGCGCGCGCTCGGCTGGGATACGCCCTCCCAAAATTCATCGTCTGGAAAGCACTTTTCCACGCATTCCATCGGACATCTTGGCTACAGCGGATGTTCCTTATGGATCGATCTCGATGCAAGTGTTGCAGTTGTGCTGCTTACCAACCGGACCTGGCCCGACCGGAAGAGCCAGTTGATTAGGGAAATCCGGCCTGCTTTCCACGATGCCGTTCGTGAGGTTCTCTAGCCTTTCGGTACTTTTAGCCGGCTGAAGTGGCCAACGCCCCGGAGATTTCTCTCGTTACTTGCACATTTTGAAGATAGAATTAAAAATTGGGGACAGACGCGATGCTAACCAGCTCGATGATGCAGGATACGCCCGGCGCCCAGGCAATCGATAACAAGAATGACCAGGCCTCCCTGCTTCAACAATTAACGACCGAGAGCCAAAATGAGGCATCTCAGGGCTTTGACACCAAATCCGCAATCGAGATCGCTCGCATCATCAACCACGAGGATGCGAAGGTCGCGGCGGCAGTCAAAAAAGCCATTCCAGAAATAGCCCAGGCCATCGATCAGGTTGCCCGCAGCCTTCGAGACGGTGGCAGGCTCATCTACATTGGCGCCGGGTCCAGCGGACGCATTGCTGCGCTCGACTCTTCAGAGTGTCCACCCACCTACTCAACCGCGCCGGGCCAGATCCAATACATCATGGCCGGCGGACCCAAGGCGTTGGCCTCGGCGGTCGAGGTCAATGAGGACTCTGAAGAACTGGGTCAGCGTGATATCGCCCGTCGCCGCCCCACACGCAAGGACGTCGTTGTGGGTGTTTCTGCCTCGGGCCGCACTCCATACGTGGTATCCGCCGTGGCCTATGCGCGCGCGCGCGGAGCCCTGACCGCCGCCGTCACCTGCAATGTTGGAACTCCGCTGGCCGAGGCCGCAAATATCGCCGTCGTCGCCGACGTAGGTCCGGAGGTCATCTCTGGTTCCACGCGCATGAAGGCCGGCACCGCGCAAAAGATGATCCTCAATATGATCACCACTGGCGCCATGACCCGCCTAGGCTATGTGTACGAGAACCTGATGGTCAATGTACACATGCAGAACTCCAAGCTGGTCGAGCGTGGAATCCGCATCCTGATGGGCGCCTGCAAAATCGACCGCGCGACCGCGGTAAACACCATCAAGAGCGCAGGCCGCAGTGTACCGGTAGCCCTGGTCATGCTCAAGGCCAAAGTCGACAAGCCCGAAGCCGTACGCCGCCTCGCCAAGTCCGACGGCAACGTCCGCCTCGCCATCGAAGACAACGTACTCGAACTGTGAGCCTTCCCGCCCGTCTCGCATCGGCCTTAAAGACGAGTACAAAGAGCAACTCTTGATCCGACCCCGTTCGGAGTAAGGCCCAGTCCCCGCCTTTGCGCCTTTTCCTGGCGCAATGGCGGGACAGCATTCACTCTCCTGCCTGTCAGAGCATATAGGTTCACCCAAGCCCCAGCTGACTTGCTGACTCGCTAACTCCGCGCAGCGGAGGCTGACTCGCTGCTCTTTTTTTGAAACCAGCGCCCGGCGTTGCACACCATCCGCCACATCTTCGTCACGTTTCTGTTTTAGTGGCCGGCATAGGAGTCCAATAATGTCCGAAAAACAGTCGCCGTCAAAACCCCAGAGTCCCTCGACTTTAGTAGACTTGACCGCAGCATGTCCGCTTCTTCTCAAACATCCCGCCCTTCCCATCCTGCCTTCGGCCTTTCAATGCTCGCCGCCTTTCTTGCCGGCTCAATTGCCGCCCAGGCGCAGGGGACCCACCTTTGGACCCAATCGAAGCTCGATGAATTCGAGAAAGGCACGCCCCAGGGAGTTGCTATTCAGAGCGACGGTAACTTGCGCGAAGGACCAGGCCTGAAAGACCTGCTCATCACGCCCTCGACGTTTGTATGGTCCGTCGCTGCGGACAAGAATGGCGTCGCCTTCGTCGGCACAGGTTCGCCGGCCACCGTACTGCGCGTGGGCCGCGACGGCAAGCCATTCACCCTCTTCGAGACCAAAGACCTGGGTGTGCAGGTCGTGAAGATGGGTCCGGATGGGTTGCTTTACGCAGCCACACTGCCCAGCGGCAAGGTTTACCAGCTAAAGCCAGATGCGACGGCCAAGCAGGATGACAGCAGCGCCACACTGGTCTTCAATGCCGCGCAGTTCGACGGCATAAATGATCCGGACGCCAAATCGGCCAGCGACAAGACCAGCTCAACCGCTCACTACATCTGGGATCTCATCTTCGACCAGTCTGGAAGGCTCTATATCGCCGCAGGTGGCCCGGGAGCCATTTACCGCGTCGATACAGCAAAACCCGGCTCCAAGCCGGCGCTGTTTTTCAAGACCGATGAGGCACACATCCGCGCACTGGCATGGGACGCAAATGGCAATCTCATTGTCGGCTCTGACGGCTCCGGCCTGGTCTATCGCATCAGCCCCGATGGCAAGGGCTACGTGCTGTTTGAAGCTCCAAGGCGCGAAATTACAGCCGTTGCCGTATCTGCCAACGGCACCATCTACGTCGCCAACGTGGGCGACAAGGCTCACAATCCTCTGCCTCCGCTGCCCGTGCAGGGTATCGGCACCGCCACCATCACAATCGTTCAACCCGCATCGCTGCAGGCCGTCAACACCAGCACTTCCCTTCCCGATGGTTCTGAGATTTATGCGCTCGACGAAGGCCAGGCTCCTCGCAAGCTTTGGACAAGCAAAGACGATATCGTTTATGCACTGGCCTGGCGCCCTGACGGCCTTCTGGCGCTGACCGGCAACCGCGGACATATCTTCCGGATTCAAAACAATGGCACTTTCGCCGACGTCGCACACCTCGAAGCTCAACAAGGTTTGAGCCTGGCCGTTGTCCAAAGTGCTGAAGGCATGGGTGGAGTCCTTGTCGGCACGGGCAACACCGGCAAGCTGTGCTTGCTGGGTGCTGCCGAAAAACACGAGTACGCCAGCAACGTACTCGATGCCGGAGCACTGGCCCGCTTTGGTCGCGTCGAAATCGAGCCCGGCTCAACCGGATATGAGATCTGGACCCGTTCCGGCAATGTGGAGCAGCCGGTGCGCGGCTGGTCCGACTGGCAACTGCTGAAGGACAGCACAGTTGCCTCACCCGCCGGACGCTTTCTGCAATGGAAAGTAGTGCTCCATGCTAACGGAACAGTCGGCAGCGTGGGCGTCAATTATCTTCCTGTGAATGCGGCGCCCATAGTCGATGACCTGGTCGTTGTAACGGGGGCGCGCTGGAATTCGCAGGGTCAAATCGCTGGCCAGGCACAGCCGGTCAACATTGCATTTCCCTCGCCGGCGGCAAGCGTCGAAGTCACCAGCACTGACGCCGCATCGCCGCTCATTGCCGCGAAGGACCGAACCGCCGTCACAGTGCGCTGGTCATCCCACGACGAAAATGGCGACGATCTCATTTACTCCCTCTATCTGCGTGGCGATGGCGAATCCGTGTGGCGCCTGCTCAAGGAAAAGATCACTGACAAGGCCTACAGCTTTGACGCAACCCTGATTCCCGACGGCGGATACCAGGTAAAAGTCGTGGCCTCGGATGCTCCCTCCCACACACCTGCCGATGCGCTCTCCGGCGAGAAAGTAAGCGACCGTTTCGAAGTGGATACAACTCCGCCGGTAGTTCTGAACCTCAAGGCAACCGCAGAAGCTGCGGATTGCGAGGGCACTCACTGCTCCAAGCCGTTCCAGGTGACTTTCGACGCCCAGGATGCCTTCTCGCCCATCGCTCACGCCGAGTATTCGCTGGACACGGGACCATGGGTGTACGTCGAGCCGGTGGGAAAGATCTCCGACTCCAGAACCGAACACTATTCGCTTCGCATCTCATTGGACGTAGCAGCGGGCCAGATCAGCGAACACATTGTCACCGTACGCGCCTACGATCGGTACGACAACCTGGGCGTAGCCAGAACTGTGATTCCCGCCCAGGAAAAGTAGACCGGAAAAAACTACACCGGGGAAACAAGGCTCAATGCGATTTGAATTCTTTCTTGCGGCGCGATACCTCAGAGCCAAGCGGCGGCAAGCCGTTGTGGGCGTCGTCACCGCTATCTCCGTCGCCGGTGTAGCGGCGGGCGTGGCTGCTCTTGTCATTGCCCTGGCCATCACTAACGGCATGCGGCGCGATCTGCAGGACAAGTTGCTCGGCTCGTCGGCTCATGTTGAATTGATGCGTGTCAATGCGGATGGCATTCGCGATTGGCGGCCGCTGTTGGATCGCTTACGCAATGCACCCCATGTCACTGCCGCCGCGCCCGGCATTTACGAAGAAGTAATGGTGTCTCACGGACCGCGCGCGGGCTTTGCGCTGGTCAAGGGCATCATTCCGCAGCAAGAACGTACAGTCAGCAATCTCCTGGCTTCAATCACCTCTGGCTCGGCAGCGGGCCTCGAACCGAACGACAGCCTGAACTCGATTCCTACTGCTGGCGCCAAAGTCCCAGCTCTTGTCATCGGTAAGGACCTCGCCGACCAGATTGGCGTTCAGGTAGGCGATCAGGTCGTCGTCACCAGTCCGCAAGGTGAACTGAATCCGGTCATAGGTCTCATTCCCAAGTTCCAGCCATTCCGGATCGCAGGGATCTTCCGTTCCGGCTTTTATCAATACGACTCAGCGATGGCTTTCATAAGCCTTGCCGACGCGCAACGCCTCTTCGACGAGCCCGACTTGCTCTCAGTCATCAGCTTTAAGGTGGACAATCTGAACCGCGCACCTGAGATTGGCCGCGAGCTCGAGCAGGCCGCCGGCAAGGGCTTTATGACGACCAACTGGATGGAGCAGAATCGTGAACTTTTCCGCGCGCTCAAACTCGAGCAGGTAGTTACCTTCATCGTCATCGCGTTGATCGTAATCGTCGCCGCCCTCAACATTCTTATCGCACTCACCATGATGGTAATGGAGAAGACACGCGACATCGCAGTAATGATGAGCTTCGGCGTAGAGCCTGGTCAGGTGCGGCGCATCTTCTTGATGCAAGGCCTGCTCATCAGTTTCGTTGGAACTGCGCTCGGACTCGCGCTCGGCTACTTCACCGCATGGGCCGGCGGCCATTATCACTTCATCCATCTTTCCGCCGAGGTCTACTCCATCGACACGCTGCCATTCGCGCCGCGCCCGCTGGATGCACTCATTGTGGCCGCCGTCTCCATCGGAATTTCCGTGCTGGCAACGCTCTACCCTTCGTCTGCTGCGGCTCGCGTGCTCCCTGCCGAGGCATTGAGGTACGAGTGATCTCAGTGCGGAGTGATGATCCCGCCTAGCGCATGGCGTCGAGGCAACACAATGCCACGATGATCCACTTCAGCGGCAGGCGTGCTGCGCTGCTCAATGGCAGCCTCGCTCACCCGCTCAATCAAAGCACCACCACACGCAGGACACCAGTCCGTCATTGTCTCCTGTGCGAGCACGGCGTGACATTGGATGCAGATTCGTTCCATACCTCAAAGATTACCGGATCAGGCTTGCCTATCCAAACCTGGGTGGTCGGTCAGTTCGAAAGGTACGGGCTTCAGCCCGTACATATATCCGCCTATCCGAGCGCGGGCTGGTAGGGATGGGTTTTAACTCGTCCATTTATCCTCTAAGGGAATGTGCATTCAAACTGACCCATCGATCGAACCAGCGTCCATTCTCAGCAACCCAGGCTGGTTCCTGGTAAAACCCGCCCGGTACACTAAATCTATGCACCCTCCCGTTCGGCTGGTCGCAATCGACATGGACGGCACCCTGCTGCCGAACGTTGCGCAAACTATGAGCGAACGCAATGCGCGGGCGCTCAGGGCGACGCAGAACGCTGGCATCACAGTTGCTATCGCCACCGGCAGGCGCATGGCCTATACGGTACCGCTGTTGGAAGGTCTGGGTCTGCGAGCGGATACGCCCCTGATTACGTCCAATGGTGCAGTGATACGAACTTTGGATGGCCAGCCAATTGAACGCTGCCACATGGAGGCGCGGGTGGCCCGTGGCCTTTGCGGGCTGCTACGGCCGTTTGGAATCTTGGTTTTCACCTTTGATAGACCGGGACGAGGTGAATTGGTTCTCGAGGATCTGGATCTGGTTCAAGGGCGAATTGCCCTTTGGGTAGAGGCCAACCGCAACGCCATTGAAGTTTTCAAACCACTGGAGCAGGCCTTCAACGACGGCGAAGACCCCATTCAGGGCATGGCAGCCGGTGGACTGAACAGGATGCGGGAAGCCGAACAGGCGCTCAAGGCCAGCGAGTGGAGCGATACATGCGAATGTGTGCGGACCGAATACCCGGCACGCGACCTGTCGATCCTTGACCTCCTGCCACGTGGCGTCTCCAAGGGCTGGGCCCTGGAACAACTCGCTGGACGCTTGGGCGTCAGTCGCAGTGAGACCATGGCCATTGGCGACAACTGGAACGATGTGGATATGCTGGAGTGGGCAGAACAAGGTGTAATCATGGGCAATGCGGCCGGGGAGTTGCGCACCATGGCAAAGCTGCGCGGTTGGAAGCAGGCCCCGCCAAACGAAGAGGACGGTGTCGCGGTTGTGTTGGAAGACGCCCTGAAAAAGCTGGCTGCCGCAAGCAGCTAACATTGCAGTTTGTCGTTCGCAAATTTGAGTAGGGTCCGAGAGCTTCACAGGCTGCAAAAGACTGAATCCGGTGGGAGGCAGGGACTTCAGCACAGCATAAAAGAAGCAAAATCAACGAGAGCTTTAGCCCCGGAAGCACGTACAACTGAAGTACCAGATGAACCGTCTCGATTGAATGGTGTAATTGGTTATGCGCAGCAAGCTCCTCAGTCTCGCCGCAGTGCTCGCCGTGCTGGCTCCTTCAGCCCGGGCAGCCGAGCGCGTGACCCTGCGCAACGGCTTCGAACTGCGCTGCGACCATCGTGCTCTGATCGAAGGACGAGTACGCCTCTACCTCAGCGCCGGCGAAGACAACTACATCGAGTTCCCATCGCAAGACCTCGCCAAGGTCGAGCAAATTCCTGATGCACCCCCGCCGCCGGTCTCCGCGCAAAACGCCTCACCAGCCTCAACAGGTGGAAGCCCTGACGTGAAGCTCAATCAGGCGGACCTAAGCGAGATGCTTGCCCGAGCTGGCCATGAGCACAATCTGGATGTGGATCTGTTGGCCAGCATAGTGAAAGCCGAGAGCGGCGGAAATGTCCACGCATTAAGCCGTGCAGGAGCCCGCGGCTTAATGCAATTGATGCCCGGAACTGCTACGGGGCTTGGCGTGGACGACAGCTACCAGCCGGAACAGAATGTGCGCGGCGGCTCAACCTATCTCGACGCGCTGCTCATCCGCTATCGCGACAACCTGGCATTGGCGCTGGCCGCTTACAATGCGGGTCCAGCCGCAGTGGATAAGTATCACGGCATCCCGCCATACCACGAGACCCAGGTCTACGTGGCGCGCGTGATTCATGAGTTCAATCGCCGGGCTCTGGCGCGTGAGACAGAGGCCCATCATGCGGTAGCGTCCGCCACCACCCCCTGATGCATTGAATACCCGCAGGCGTTTCCTTCCTGTTCGCGGCCGAGAACATGAAATAGACTCATATCGATAGACGCGGAACGGAGAACGCTTGAAGAAAAATCAATTGATTCTGGGCGCCCTGGTACTGGTAGCTCTGGTAGCGCTGGCGTTATACGAGCAGCACCTGCATCCCTTCAATTGGCATATGTTTCTGGAGGAATTCAAGAAAGCCGACCGGAGAAAGATCGGTATCGGAATTGGCTGCATTTACCTTGCTTATGTCTTCCGCTCGTTGCGATGGGCCATGTTGCTGCGACCCAACAAGAAAGTACAGCCCCTCTCGCTTCTGGGAACACAGGTTATTGGATTTACCGCGGTGGCTCTTATCGGCCGAATTGCTGACCTTGTGCGTCCCTATCTTGTAGCCCGCAAGACCGGCCTCCCGCTCGGCTCGCAGATTGCCGTTTACATTGTCGAACGGCTTTTCGACGCGGGCTCTATGGCTCTGATGTTCTCCTCTGCAATTCTGCTTGCCCCGGCAGGTGCGCTTCCCGCCCCCGAACTCTTCAGGAAGTGGGGTTACGGAGGACTGGTTGCGACCCTCCTGGGCGCGCTTTTCCTGGCCGCCGTGCGTATGGCCGGCGGAGTGGTAGCCTCGTTCCTCGAGGGTACCTTTGGCTTAATCTCTAAACGCCTGGGCCATGTCGTGGGACATAAAGTCCGCACCTTCCGAACCGGCCTCGACACTCTGCGAACGCCGGCAGATTTTGCCATCACTCTAGGGCTTTCGCTGGCAATGTGGGGACTCATCACACTTGCTTATTTCGAAGGAACTCAGGCCTTTGTGCCCGAGCCTCTGCGTGATTCGGTAACCCTCGCGAAATGTATGGTGCTCATGGTTGGCAGCGGTGTAGCGAGTATCGTCCAGTTACCAGTGATCGGCTGGTTTACCCAGATTGCCGCCGTGGCGGTTGCCCTTAGAAGCCTGTTTAATATGGTGCCTGAAACGGCCACTGCCTGTGCCGCAACGTTGCTGTTGATCACCTTCCTGAGCATCATACCCGTAGGTCTGATCTGGGCCCAGTTCGAACACGTGAACCTGCGCAAGGTAACCGTGGAGAGCGAACATGCCGGCGAGGAGCTTACCCTGCAGGACGATGTGGAACAGGCAGAGCCGGCAAGTTAGCAGGTCCGCACGTTACCTCGGAAACAGTGACCGGGATTTTTGCATGAAGGTACTTCCTAGGTCCTCGGCGGTTGCTCTGCATCCGTCTGAATTGCCGGCTGTGAGAATCGGACCGTCTCAGGTCCCACTGCCCCGCCGGTCATCAACATGCTCATGGCCTGTTCCATGGTCATGCCGGTCTCGGTCACGCGCTCCATGGGAAGAATCTGCAGAAAGGCCGAAGTCGGGTTGATAGCATTCGGTAACAGCACCACAGCGAGCGGCGCGCCATTGGTCGAATCAGTCATTGTCCGCGTCAGAAATCCGATGCTTTTCTGGCCTGCAATCGGAAAGTCCACCAGCACCACGCGCTGGCTGCTTTCCTTCTTGGCCATCATAGTGTCCAGAAGTTGACGCACGGATGTATACACTTTGGCCACGAACGGCAGCCGCTCCAACACCGCCTCGAAGAGATTGAAAGCCTGCCGGCCAACAACCAGTGAGGTCAAGCGCCCCACCACGTAGAGCACCACCAGCGTGAGCACGACGGCCAGCACCGACTGCAGCCATGGCTCGTTGAACCACGCCTCGGGAAAGAATGCGGCTAGAAGCCTGACTACGGGCAGACCGGCTTGTGCCAGCGTGTTGAGCAGAAAGCTGAAAATCAGGTAAGTGACAAATAGAGGTCCGACAGTAAGGATGCCTGCCAGAATGCTGCTTTGCAGGCTGCGTAGTGCGCGGGCAACTACTGGTTTCACAAGCCTCTCCTGGGTTCGAGGATACGTGAAAAGGGGAACAGAACCTGGTCCTGCCTCCAGCTTGAACCGGGTTTATAACCACGGGATGAGCTCTGTGAGACGGATTTGAGTTCCCATTAAATGCAAAATCAGTTATATATTGGGCTTGTCGCTTTTAGTTAAGAGAGAAGGAATTCCATGAGCGATTCGATGAGGGATAGCTTGGGCGATCAGGTACCAGTGATGCAGAGCGTGGACGTGGCGCCTGCTGTGAACGAGACGCAGGCCGTAAATGAGGTGCATAGCGTCGAGATGCCGCTACCTCGCACTGTCGGATCCCCCCTGCCGATTGGAGATGCTGGCCGGGCACAACTTCCGAACGGCCAGAGCGATTCAAGGCGTTTAGCGGCTGTTCCCCCACCAGAACGTACATTGACAAACCAAGCTGCCCCGTCTTCTCCCGCAGTGCAACCCTCCGGCTTCCAGCGCGCCGTTAATACGCTGCGCATAGCCTTGCCGTTCGTACAGCGGATATTGCCACTTCTTGACGGCAACGTCGGCACTGCAGTTTCCAATATCCTCAACCAGCGTCCGCATCCTGCACCCCCACCTCCACCGGTCAATCTTGCCCCCATTGAGAAAGGCCTGACGGAGATCCAGACGCAGCACCGCGAGCTGCGCGACCAGGTTGTTGAGCAGAATGCTTCACTGAAGCGGGTTGAGGACCATTTGGAGATGGTTCGCGAGGCAACCGACCGCAACACCCTCGAACAACAGGAGTTACTTGAAGACCTCAAGACCGTCAGCAACAAGGTAAATGTTGTTGCAGTTATTGCATTGGGGTTGCTGGGGATATCCATTTTGCTGAACCTGTTGCTGTATCTGCACATTCAGCGCGTTCTTCCCTGATTCCGCGTTAGCACGGGTTCTAGAAGCCCCTCAAAATCAGGAAGGGATCGCAAATAGGCGGCGTGATTAATATCACCTGGCGCCTCCGAGGTCTACTGCCGCTCAAAACAACCCTTGTTTAGCTGTATCAACTGACGTGTTGCTTATACCAATACTAATTTTGGCCATTTTGCTAACTTTCCGCCAAATTTGTGACGTGGGATGTTGCCAGTCGTATTTTCGTGGGACTAGTATTCCCGTTAGTTGAGCCGGGTTCTTTAAATTTTGACCCGGAGACCTGATCCACTATGCAGTCATCCTAAATTCACAGAGCTTCACCAACCGGCGGCGCCTAGCGGCGCACGCGAACGGAGCGTCTTGTCATGGCATGGTATGCCTACTGCATCGGTGAAAAACAAGCATTTCCTGAATTGGCCCGTCATCGTAAACCTGTTCCGCTGGAATCTGTCCTTGGAGTAAGCGGCAACCAGGTATTTCTTTATCCCGCCAGCGACCTCGCAGTCGTCGTCAGTGAGCACAACCCCCAGGAAGCTCTGAATCAGAAGGCCGGCGTAGACCACGCCAGGGTCATTGCGGACTGCTTTCAGCATTCCACGGTGCTTCCCTTCCGCTTTGGAACCATCTTCAATGACGATGAGATCCTTCGCAAATCCATTCGCTCCAACCAGCGCCAGTTTCTGGGCAACATCGACAAGCTTCGCGGCAAGACCGAGATGCACCTCAAGATCTTTGTCGAAGATTGCTGTGGCCGTGAGGTCGAGCGGCACCAGCCTGCCGAGAGCGTTGGCCGTGAGTATCTGACCAACCTGCGTGAGAGTGCAACTCGCACCCGTGAGCGGCAGACACGCGCCCGGGCTGTAAGCTTCCAGATGCACCGGCTTTTCATGCCTCTTGATGAAGAGGTAAGCTGCCGACTCACGGAAAACGGCAAGATGGTGCTGGACATCGCCCATCTGATTGACCGCAAGTACGTGGAGCGGTACCAGAACAAGTTCGCCACCACCAGCGCCATGATGCGCGAGTGCCAAATGCAGCTATCGGGGCCGTGGCCGCCCTATCACTTCGTCCACCGGCTCACCAGGTCGGCCCATCCGCAGGCCCATCCCGTGGCCGCACAGCCTGCTGCAGCGGTTCCAGCCTCTGTGATTCAAGTTTTGGAGCCAGCAGCCGCGCTTGTATAGAACCTTCCGGACTGGCTCAACCCAACACTGCAGACAACGAAAAGCCCCGGAGTATCCGGGGCTTTTCCTTTTGAAGCATTAGCGTCTGCAGCAGGTTCAGTCGTAGTACTCGAGCCCAAGATGCGTGATCAGTGTCTCACCCATGATGTGGCGCAGGGTGTTCTTCAGCTTCATCGACTGAATAAAGAGGTCGTGCTCGGGGTACAGGCCCTCGGCAGTCTGTGGCGATTTCAGGTAGAAGCTCAGCCACTCCTGAATTCCCTTCGACTGCAGTTCAGGCGTCCGTTTGGCCAGGTCGAGGAAGAGAACCAGGTCGAGCGCAATTGGAGCAGCCAGTATCGAATCGCGGCAGAGAAAGTTCACCTTGATCTGCATCGGATAGCCCAGCCAGCCAAAGATGTCGATGTTGTCCCAGGCTTCCTTGTCATCGCCGCGAGGTGGGTAGTAGTTGATGCGAATCTTGTGGTAGATGTCCTTGTAAAGGTCAGGGTAGAGTTCAGGCTGAAAGATGTATTCAAGCGAGCCCAGTTTCGACTCTTCCTTGGTCTTGAATGATTGCGGATCGTCCAGAACCTCGCCATCCCGGTTCCCCAGGATATTGGTTGAGAACCAGCCAGATACGCCCAAGTGGCGTGCCTTGAACGCGGGCGCCAGCACTGTCTTCATGAATGTCTGGCCGGTCTTGAAGTCCTTGCCACAAATCGGTGCCGCGTTCTGTTTCGACAGCTCGATCAGCGCCTTGGTGTCCACCGTCAGGTTCGGTGCGCCGTTTGCAAAAGGCACGCCTTCCTTGAGAGCCGCATATGCATAAATTTGCGAGGGTGCAATCCCGATGTCGCTCGATTCCAGGCCCTTCTCGAATGCCTCGATGGATTCATGCACCGCCGTCGGCTCCAGGAAGATCTCAGTCGAACCGCACCAGATCATTACCACGCGATCCACGGTTTTCTTGAAGTTCCGGATGTCGGCGATGACCTGGTCTGCCAGGTCGCGCTTGTTCTTGCCCTTCTTCACGTGCGTGCCATTAAGGCGCTTCACGTAATACTGATCGAAGACGGCAGGTAGCGGCT
Source organism: Occallatibacter sp. (assembly GCA_035945795.1). Lineage (GTDB taxonomy): Bacteria > Acidobacteriota > Terriglobia > Terriglobales > Acidobacteriaceae > Telmatobacter. Next base: position 28,223 of record DASYZU010000124.1, on the reverse strand, counting down.
TGATTGTTTCCAGGTACGGCTTCAGTTGCTCCAGCGTCTCCTTGTCCAGCACCTTGGCGTGGGCGGCGGATTCATAAACGTTGTCTTCGAAAATGTCCCAGCCGGTAAAAACCAGATCATTCAAATCGGTCAGAGGCACAAAGTCCTTCACCAATGGAAACTTGTTTTCGGTGCGCTTGCCCAGGCGAATAGTCCCCATCTGCGTAAGCGAACCAATCGGCTTGGCGAGCCCTCGGCGAACAGCCTCTACGCCGGCAATCATCGTGGTGGCCACGGCGCCCAGGCCTACCACCATCACGCCCAGCTTGCCGGTAGCTGGCGCTACTTTGGACACAACGGCCTCGTGGCCGCCCTTCTGTTCTGTTGACATCGTTTCTCCTAACCCTCTATTGCCCTGCCGATGGCTTCGCATCGATCCAGATTTAAGTTGCGGTAATTGAAACAGTGTGCGATTTACAAAAGACCTTGGCTGAGGCCCGCGTCTTCAGGCGGCTTTCGCATCTCTTCCGCGATTGATGTGCGACCAGACAAACCAGACAATCCCCGCCACCAGCGCAATCTCGACGGCGAGATGGAAACGATGGAATGCCTCATAGAACCTGGGATCGGTATGCCATTTCTCGCCCAGCTTCATGCCCACATAGGCCAGACCGAAACACCAGGGCCACGAACCGGCAAAGGTATAGATGTGGAAGCGAAGTTGCGGCATCTTCGCAATCCCTGCCGGGAAAGCGATAAACGTACGCACCACGGGCAACAGGCGTGCAAGCAGCACTGTGATGGAACCGTACTTATCAAAGAAGTGCGTCATCCGGTCCAGGTCGTGATGACTCATCAGCACCCATTGGCCATAACGCTCCACCAACGGCCGGCCGCCTTTGGCGCCGATCCAGTAAGCAACCACCGAGCCAAGGTTGCATCCGATGGCCCCCGCAGTTGCTGTCCAGAACAGGTTGAAGTGTCCCAGGTAAACCAGGTAGCCGGCAAAGGGCATGATGATCTCGGACGGCAGCGGAATGCATGCAGATTCAATGCCCATCAGCGCAGCGAGACCGGCATACCCGCCAGCGTCGACGACATGGGTTATGAATTGAACCAGAACGGCAAGAACTTTTTCGCTCATGAGCATTCCCAGTATATAAGCCCGAGAGGCACTGTTTACGCTCCATTCGTTCGATACGAACAGAAAAGATAAATGCACACGTATGCAGTGTCACTTTGTTACGATGAGGATGAATACAAGGAAGTTTGAGGTGGTTCCGTTGTCCGATTCCCCCGCAGTTTTTCCTCCAGTCCCGCTTACGCTTGAAGGTTCCGCCCTCCTCCACCAGTTCTTCCGTTTCGATTGGAAAGCGTGGCGCGCAACTCCGAAAGCCGATCGTGACCGCATTGCGGCCAGCGCAGTCAAAGTGCTCAATGGTCTTGAACGAATAAGTTCTGACGCTCCCGTTCAGTCCGCTCTCTTCTCGCAACTCGGCCACAAGGGCGACCTCATCCTCATTCACTTTCGCGACTCGCTTGAAAGTCTCAACCAGGTCGAACTCGATCTCGCCCAGACCGAACTCTACGACTACCTCGATCTCCGCCACTCGTATGTATCGGTGGTCGAACTCGGTCTCTACGAGTCCAGCCGCAAGACGTACGAAATCGCCAGCAATGTGGAACAACACAGCCCGGAGTGGAACGCTCTGATCGCAGCTTCGCTCCAGCGAGGAGCGGCAGCCATGGCCCCGCGTCTCTTCCCTTCCGTGCCCGAAGCAAAATACATCTGCTTTTACCCTATGGACCGCAAGCGCGGCGAAGCCGTCAACTGGTACACCGTGCCCTTCGCCGACCGCCAGCGCATGATGCACGAACATGGCCTCATCGGCCGCCGCTACGGCGACGTAGTCAAACAGATCATCTCCGGCTCCATCGGCATGGACGATTGGGAGTGGGGCGTGGATCTCTTCGCCGAAGATCCAGTGGTCTTCAAGAAGCTGATTTACGAGATGCGCTTTGATGAAGTAAGCGCCGTATATGCGTTGTTCGGACAGTTTTTCATCGGCGTGCGGTTGCCAATAGAAAATCTCGGTAGTTGGCTAAGCGGTAAGTTGTAGTATTTCGGATGCGGTGAGCCTGCTGGGTGCCCCATCCTTGACGCAGTTTTATCGCGACAAGGATGGGATACCTCGACTCTTGATCACCGAAGAACGGAACTTCAGACAATGCCCACGATGAAGCCACCCAGCAAGACCGACGCAAAAAAGCAGCCCAAAGCCGGGTACCCCAGGTCTCGCCTTTGAGACCTCGGACAGCACAAAACTAACCAGAGATAATCATCGATGCCAGCTACAAAATCATCACTTAGGAAGTCCGCGAAGAGGCCGCAGAGCGGCGATCTCGCCCCCGACCGCATCGCGGCCATTCTGAAAGGTCTCGACGAAGCCTATCCCGACGTCGAATGCGCGCTTACGCATCGGTCACCGTGGGAACTGCTGGTCGCCACCATCCTCTCCGCGCAATGCACCGACGTTCGTGTGAACATGGTAACCCCGGAGCTGTTCCGCCGCTTCCCTACTCCCGCGGCAATGGCCAAAGCAACACTGCCAGAACTTGAAGACCTGATCCGCACCACAGGCTTCTTTCGCAACAAGGCAAAATCCATCCAGGGCGCGGCCAAAAAAATCGTGAACGAATTCAACCGTCAGGTTCCCCAAACCCTCGCCGAACTCATCACCATTCCCGGTGCAGCCCGCAAAACAGCCAACGTGGTTCTGGGTGTGTGTTTCGGCAAGGCCGAAGGTGTCGTTGTAGACACGCACGTCTTCCGCATCGCACGCCGCCTCGGTCTGGCTAAATCAGAAACAGCAGAAAAAGTCGAACAGGAGCTGATGCAGATTCTCCCGCAGAATCGCTGGATCGCCTTCTCCCACCAACTCATCCACCACGGCCGCCAGGTATGCGGCGCGCGCAAACCCAATTGCGACCGCTGCAACCTCGAGCAACTCTGCAATTCCAAAGACAAGACCTGGCAATCCTGAGAAGTTTTTTGCAGAGAATTACCTCCCCGCAGCGCACAATGACAAGAGAGTGGAAGTCCGAAAAAGCTCCCTGGCAACACTCGGAGACCTCAGCGAGCGATTCCCACTCTCGTGATGAGAGGAAAAGTCATCGGCGCTGGGCCAGTTGAATTCACGCTGCGTCACCGGGTCACGAACTCATAAAGTGCATCACCGGAATTGCAACTGGTTCCAACCCTGCGACATATCCGCCTGAAAAAGCGTTTTTAGGGTTGTATTACTGTATGGTGCGCTTAAAAGTCACAGAATCAAATTGTTACAAGCGAAGATTGAGCCGGCGTACAGGCGCTGTATGGCAGTACGGGTGTGCTTAACAATCAAATAATCAACATCTTGCAAGGGAATGTCGAGGAGGCGTACTGGCGCTGTAAAACTGTACTCCCTCGGCCCGGTTGGCTTATACGGTCCAGATTTTAGCGACGAGACAATTGAACCAAAGCCTCAATCAGCCCTGGAATATCCGAGACACTGGCTTCAACAGCCGGCTCCCAGCCCAACTCGCGTAAAGTCTGGCTGGTGATAGGTCCAATGGAGACGGCTGCAACTCCCGCAAAAGGAAATTTGGTCCCCGCAGCGCGCGCCGCATCTGCAAGGTGCGTCGCGCTTGATGAACTGGTGAAGGTCGCCGCATCGATCCCCGCAGCCAACGCTCGGCTAAGTTGCTCCGGCGCACCTTCGGGCATCACTTTCCGATAAGCGTCCACAACATCGACCTCGGCACCTGCCTTTCGCAGTACAGAGGGAATAACGTCCCTTGCGATTGCCGCGCGGGCCAGTAAAACCCGCCGACCTGAAACCATGCCGGTCAAGCCCTTAGTTAAACTCTCCGCCACGTACGACTCAGGGACCAGGGTGACAGCAAAGCCCGCCTTGCGTGCGGCAGCCGCTGTCGCGTCTCCAATTGCTGCAATCTTCAATGAAGCCCGCGGCTCAAGCCGAAGTTCCAATTCCAGCGCGCGCTTCTCAAATGCGCGGACCGTATTGGCGCTGGTGAGAATCAGCCAATCGTATAGATTGAGTTGGCGCAAAGCCTCGTCCAGCGCGTCGAAGCTTGCAGGAGGACGGATTTCGAGAACCGGAACCTCGACCGGTTCCGCGCCCAGTGCGCGAAGGCCATCACTGAGTTTGCCGGCTTGATGTGCGGCGCGAGTTACAAGTACACGGCGACAGGAAAGCGGCAGCGTGCTCATTGCGCCGCCCCGCCCGATGCTTCCAGCAGCGGCCCGGCCCCGGCATCGAGCAGCATCTTCGCCGCCAGACGGCCCAGCGCGGCAGGATCGTTGTTGGCTCGCGGCGCGCAATGATAGATGCGTACGGCCGCACCTGTCTCAGGCGCTGCGACGACGGCGAAGATCTCGTCGGTGGGTCCAGTTCCACTGCCAGCGATGGCGATGCCTGCCCGGCAGTGAATCCCGATAGGTACTTGGCAGCCGCCGCCCAGAGCAGCAAGGGCAGCACGCTCGGCTGTCACGGCAAAGCGCGTTGGCTCATGATCCAGAAAGGCGACAGCTTCAATGGTGGCCGCATCGTCTTTGCGCGTTTCAATGCCAAGCGATCCCTGGCCTGCGGCCGGACAAAAGTTCTTAGGGTCTAGTCGCTCGCGCACCCAATCTGTCTTGCCCAACCGTTCGAGACCTGCGGCAGCGAGCAGAATCGCGTCCACCTGGCCCTCGGCGAGTTTGCGCAGTCGCGTGTCGACGTTACCGCGAAATTCGATGGCATCGATGTCGGGCCGCAGCGCCTTCAACTGCGCGCGGCGACGCTGGCTGCTGGTTCCCACCTTCGCGCCTTGCGGTAGAGCGGCAAGACTCGCATAGTTCACCGAAACAAAGGCATCTCTGGGATCGACGCGCGGTGGCGTGGCAGCCAGCGCGAAAGGCGCGGGAAGCTCTGTGGGCAAGTCCTTGAGCGAGTGAACAGCAAGATCAACGCGTCCGTCTGCCAGGGCTTCCTCGATCTCCTTTGTGAACATGCCCTTTGAGCCAACCTGCTCAAAAGTGACTTCCTGTAAGCGATCCCCAGTTGTCTTGATGATTTCAATTTCGACGATGTGTCCTTCGCCGCGAAGAAGCGCCGCGATATAGTTGGCCTGCCAGAGGGCCAGTTGAGAGCCACGGCTCCCAATGCGCAGATTCATCGGCGAATCTCCACCCCTTGCTCGCTTGCCTTCGCGCGCTCGGTTCTCGACTGCTCAGAATTTTCCGTGCGAGGCGCGGGCTTCTGAACCTGCCGCTCCGCTTCCGGAGTCACCTCGGCCGAAACGGACCACGCTTCGCAAAGTGCATCGAGACGGACCGAATCGCCCTCACGTGCCGCCTGCTTGATTGCCTGCATGGGCGGATGGAGAAACTTGTTGACCAGGCCGCGCGTGAGTGCCTCGACGGCGGCAACCTGTTCCTCGGTTAGTGTTCCCAACCGCGCCTGCATGCGATGCAGTTCGCCCTTGCGAATCTCCTCGGCTTTGCGTTGAAGGGCCACGATTGTCGGGGCCAGATTGACCGTGCGTTGTCGCTGCTGGAAATGCTCGACCTCGGCGGCTATCAGCGATTCAGCATCACGGGCCTCGCGGCTGCGCTCTTCCATGTGAGTGGCGGCTACCTGCTGTAAGTCGTCGATGTCGTAGACAAAGATGCCGTCCAGCTTGTTCATTGCTGGGTCCACATCGCGGGGCACGGCAATGTCTATGAAAAACATCGGGCGGTTGCGGCGACGATGCAGAAAGGCCTGCCCGTGCTCGGGGCGGAAGATGTGGTGTGGCGCGCCGGTGGAACTGATGACGATGTCGGCACTGCTGGCCGCTTCGTAAAGCTGTTCGAAGGGAACCACTTGCGGAACGACGGAACCTTGAAACTCCTCGGCCATGCGGCGGGCGCGCTCATGGGTTCGGTTGGTGACGAGAATTGTGCCGGCTCCCTGCTGGACCAGATGTCGCGCGGCCAGCTCACTCATCTTGCCGGCACCCACCAGGAAGACGGTTCGCCCTTGCAGTGAGCCGAAGATCTTGCGCGCCAAGTCAACGGCGACCGAAGCAACGGAGACGTGGTTGGAACCAATTCCGGTTTCGGAGCGAGCTTTTTTGGCAGCGGCAAAGGCGCTCTGCAGCAGATGTTCCAGTTGTCCGGCTACAGTGCCCGAGGCTTTCGCCACGGCAAAGGCCTCTTTCACCTGGCCCAGAATCTGAGGCTCGCCCACCACCATGGAGTCGAGACTGGCGGCCATGCGAAAGAGATGGCTGACGGCCTCTTGATCGCGATGCTCGTAGACGTGCGGAGCCAGCAGAGCGGGGTCCAGGCCGAATTGGCTGTGCAGAAATGCGGTCAGGTCGGTATCGGGCGATTCGACTGTGGCCAGCAGTTCTACGCGGTTGCAGGTAGAGACAATCATGCACTCGATGACGCCGGGCATGTCGGCCAAGGCGCGAGTGGTTTCGGGCAGATCCTCGCGGGAGATGGCGATTCGTTCACGCAGCTCGATGGGCGCGGTCTTATGGTTGACTCCGATGAGGGCGAGTGTCATTGCGGACCGAACCTGTGCACGTGGCTGAAGAGGTTGGCGGCCCAGACGGCCATCATGACGACGAGGACGGCGCCGGAAAGATAGGCGGCTTTGCGCCCGCGAAGGCCGGCGCTTCGGCGGAAGAAGAGCAGCAGAACGTAGACGGCCCAACTAATGAAGGAGGCGATAACTTTAGGATCCGCAAAATAGGCAGCGCCGAGGGTAGTTTCCTGCGCCAGCACCGAGCCGATGACGAGGCCGACAGTCATGCAGGGAAAGCCGAACTCGAGGGTTGCGAGGGCGATGCGTTCAAGCGTGTCGAGAGGTGGCAACCAGTCAAACGGAGCCCACCAGGAGTCCTTTCCAGCCTTGGGCTTGCTCTTGATGCGGCGCTCCTGCACGAGGTAGAGCATCGACGCCAGGAGGCTGAAGCACAAGGCTGCGTAGGCCATGAACAGCGCCACAATATGTGCTACGAGCCAGTTTGTCCGCACCCCCGCAGAGGGAAATGTATAGCGATCGGGTCCCAGTGCAGGGACAAAAACAAGGAAAAATGTCGCCGGCAAGGCAAAGATACCGAGAGAGATAGCGTCGTAGAGCCACCAGACGAGGAAGAACAGGGCAGCCACGGCGAGACCGAGGAGGGATTCAATTTCGCGGACAGTGACGGGCACAAAGTGATGGGCCTGGACCAGCATCTCCACCACGGAAACGAAGTGGAAGAAGAACGCCATTCCACCTAGGTGGACACAGGTCTTTCTCCAGCGGTCGATGCCATAGAGCACGGCCGGGAAGACGGCTACACACGCCGTCGCGTAGAGGATAGCCGCAACTCGTAGCCAAAGAAGGTACATCTCGTTCTTTACCTTAAAGCTTTTAGGGGCGTTGGAATGTGATCCAAATCACTTAAAACATGGGTCAGAGATCAGAGATCAGGGATTAGTTCCAAGTTCCCGCCCGGCGGAAAACCGCGTGCGGGGTGTTGACTCCAGAGTAAATCTTCTGGATGAAGGTGTGTTGGTAAGTGTGCATGCCGAGATGCACCAAATTTCGTCGAACTTGGACAAAACGCCTCATTTTGGCTGTGTTTTTGGGTTGATTCGGCTCGTAAGTCGTTTGTTTCTTGACCGAGGGTTGGGTAAGAGTGGACTTTTATCTTTTTTTCGCGTTTTCTGGAAACACACTTATGGTGTTTAGTTTGTTTTGGTTGTGAGACATTACGAGGGAATGCGCGTGCAAATAACGACCATTAAGGGCGCTTTTGCCTACGAAAGAGCTGAAATCGCTGGTTCCTGAGGTTCGTCACACAGTTCAACTCCGTTGGTTTGGCATGAGTTGAGGACCGCAGGCTGTTGCGGGTGCCTGCAGCACGCCTGACGTTCTGCCCTTCACCCCCCCTCTTATTTTCAGTGCCCTTGTCTTCCGCCCTGAAGAAGGAAATTTGAATTCAGAATAGACCACGCCGTGGCCCAACTGAAGGTATCTACCCATGATGGAAAGGGTTCGGGTCTCACCGAGACGCGTTAATCTGGTAGCCAGCATGATCCGAGAAGATCCCCAGTCCGAAGTGATTGTTTCCCAATTCCCTGCATTGGATAAGGCTCCTGCTGAGTTGACTCCGTTCATGCGGCAGTGGACTGCTGCGAAACGGGAGAATCCGGATGCGCTGCTGTTTTTCAGGATGGGGGATTTCTACGAGCTCTTTTATGACGATGCGGTAGTAGTAAGCCGGGAGTTGCAACTGACGCTGACGGCGCGAGACCGGGAACGGAGTCAGCCGATGTGCGGGGTTCCCTACCACGCGGTGGAAGGATATCTGATGCGGTTGCTGCGCAAGGGCTACCGTATTGCCATCTGCGACCAGATGGAGGACCCGAAGCTAACCAAGAAGATTGTTAGGCGAGAGGTGACGCGGGTTCTTACGCCGGGGACGGCGCTGGATAATGCGCTGGGCCAGGAACAGAACAATTTTCTTGCAGCTTTGTTCGAGGTGGGCGGAGTTGCGGATAAGGTTCCCTTGGGGGCTAAAGCCCGTTCCGATTCGGCTGAGATGATGTACGGGCTGAAGCCGGTACCCTTCAAATCGCCTGATGTAGCGGCCAATGTCGGTGTCGAGGATTCCCACCCTAGCGGCAAAAACAGAGGCTCCGCGAGGATGGGGTACCCGGTGTGCGCTGTGGCGCTGCTGGATATCTCGACGGGAGAGTTTCGAACGGCGGAGTTTCACGGAACGAACGCGCGGCAGTTGGCGGCAGACGCAATTCTGATGGCCGGGGCAAGCGAAGTACTGGTGGCTTCGAGCGCTGAACTTCCCGTGGCATTGGAACTGATTCCAGCGCGGACGCGCGTTGAGGACTGGGTCTGGACGTGGGATTTTGCTGTTCCTCTGGTGGAGCGGCAACTCGGAGTGCGGTCGCTCGAAGGATATGGACTCGTGGGGCACGAAGCCGCGGCGATTGCTGCCGGAGCTGTGCTGCACTACGTGCGAACGACACAAAAGAACGAAGCACTGCACGTAGATTCGCTACGCTTCGAGGAACACTCGACTGCGCTGGAGCTGGACCAGGTAACGGTGCGGAATCTCGAACTGGTGGAGCCGCTATTTGTGGGGCAGGATTCGAGGGCGACGCTGTTTCACACCTTGGACGAGTGCCAGACGCCGATGGGCAAACGGCTGCTGCGCGCAACGATCTTGCGGCCACTGATGGATGCGGTGGCGCTGGAAGCCCGGTATGAAGCGGTGGGCGAGGCGCATGGAGATCTGCTCAAGCGCGAGGAGATTCGGAGGGCATTTGGCGGAATTCTTGACCTGGAGCGGCTGCTGGCAAGGTTAAGTCTGGATTCTGCGGGGCCGCGGGATGTCAGGGCACTCGCAGCAAGTTTACGCAGGCTGCCCGGACTGAAGATGGCTCTCGATGCTATGAAGGCGGCCAAGTGGCTGGATGTGGCTAAGCGGCTGGATACGCTTGAGGACGTGACGGCGCGGATTGAGAAGACGCTGGTGGAAGAGCCCCCGTTGACGCTGGTGGATGGAGGAGCTATCGCAGCTGGCGTGGATGCAGAACTGGATGAGCTGCGCACGATTTCGACAACAGGACGGCAGGCGATTGCGGCGATTGAAGAGCGCGAAAGACAGAGAACCAGCATCGGTTCGTTGAAGGTTCGGTACAATTCAGTTTTTGGCTATTACATCGAGATTACGAAGGCGAACCTTGCAATGGCTCCGGCGGATTACGAGCGCAAGCAGACGCTGGTGAACGCTGAGCGATTTACGACTCCGGAGTTGAAAGAGTACGAGCGCAAGATCCTGACGGCGCACGACCGTTCGATCGAAATTGAGAAGCGGATTTTTTCGGAACTTCGGACTGCGGTGCTGGAGGCGGCAAGTCGGATTCGGCGCTCGTCCGCTGCATTGGCGGAAGCGGATCTGCTGGCGAACTTCGCGCACCTGGCGGTGGGACGAAGGTATGTACGACCGCGGATTGCCGAGGAGCCGGTGATAGAAGCGGTTGCCGGCCGACATCCGGTAATTGAGCAGTGGATGGAGGAAACGCGAGAAGGTCGGTTCATTGCGAATGACATCTATCTGAACGCGGCCGATGAGGGGCCGAACCTGCTCCTGATAACCGGGCCGAACATGGGCGGCAAGAGCACGTATCTAAGACAGGCGGCGATGCTTATTCTGCTGGCACAGATGGGTTGTTTTGTGCCGGCGGAGAGCTTGCGCTTCGGCCTGGTAGATCGGATTTATACGCGCATCGGTGCCAGCGACAATGTGGCGCGTGGCCGTTCGACCTTCATGGTGGAGATGACGGAGACGGCGACGATTCTGAATACCGCAACGAGGCGGTCGTTGATTCTGCTTGATGAGATGGGGCGCGGGACAGCAACCTTCGACGGGCTGAGCCTGGCTTGGGCTACGGTGGAATTCCTTCATTCAGACACAGGCGCAAGAACGCTGTTTGCCACACACTACCATGAGCTGACGATGCTTGCTGAGAAGTTGCCGCGGGTGCGAAATCTGCGCGTAGGCGTGAAAGAGGTAGCGGGCGGAATTGTGTTTCTGCACAACATTGAGCCGGGTGCCGCAAGCAAGAGTTATGGAATTGAGGTTGCGCGGCTGGCCGGTCTGCCTGCTCCGGTGATTGAGCGGGCCAAGCACGTGCTGCGGCAACACGAGAAGCAGGAGCGCCAGAGCGTGCAGGTAGAGACGGCCGCGGAGCCGATGCAACTGACGATCTTTACTCCGCTATCGCAGCGGATTGTGGACCGGATTGAAGCAACGGACGTGAATTCCCTGACGCCGCTACAAGCGCTGAATCTGCTGGAGGAGTTGCAGCAGGAATTGAAGGAGCGGGGATGACGGCGAATTTGCGGCGAGCGGCGGGGAGTCTGCTGGTGGTAGGACTCGGCGGTACAGAACTGACCGGGTTGGAGCGTGCGTGGCTCAGGCTTGTGCGGCCGGCAGGGATCATTCTGTTCCGGCGGAACATTGCCGATGCGCGGCAGACGCTGGCTTTGCTGGAAGAGGCCACTGGGTTGGGTGCGGCACACGGTTTGCGGTGCGTGGATGTGGAAGGCGGAACAGTGGACCGGTTGCGGTATGCGCTTGCCGCCATGCCCTCGGCGCAGTCTGTTTGGCAGGCAGCGCAGCAATTGGATTCGTCCTCTCCCATCCTTTCGCAAAAAGCGCGAAAGGATGGAGCACCCCGTGCGTTGGGACTAACGCGGGAACACGGTGAGTTGGTTGCGCAGGCGGTGAAGGCATTCGGCTTCAATACAACGCTCGCGCCGGTGCTGGACCTGGGGCTGCCGGATTCGATTGAGGTGATGGGAACGAGGACCGCAGCTGCGACGGCAGCGGGAGTAGTGGAATATGGGCGCGGATTCCTGAGCGGCCTCGCGGCACACGGCGCAGTGGGATGCGGGAAGCATTTTCCGGGGCTGGGTGGGGGCACGCGCGACTCGCATCTGGAGACTCCGGTGATTCGGCGGAGTGAACGCAAGTTGTGGAACGAGGACCTTGCGCCATATCGCGAGTTGCGCGACGAGCTGCCGATGGTGATGGTGAATCACGCTGCCTATCCTGAGACGCCGGGTAAAGCGCTGCCGGCGAGTGTGTCTCCCTATTGGATTGCTACTGTGCTGCGCAGGCGGATCGGGTACTCCGGGATTGTCTTCTCGGACGATCTTGAGATGGGCGGGATTCTTAAGTTCATGCGGATGGAAGAGGCTGTGGTTGCGGGTGTTCGCGCGGGGATGGACCTTATGGAAATTTGCCACAGCCCGGAGTTGATTCTGCGGGCGTATGAGGCGTTAGTTGCGGAGGGCGAGCGGTCGAGGGCATTCGCGGAACTGCTGGAGGCACGAGCCAGACGAACTGCACGGCTGCGGGCGAAACTTTTCGTGCGGGGGACTCCGAAGGCACTTTCCGAGATGCAGTTTGAGGCGCTGAGGGTGCGTATTTTGCGCTTCGGCGAGACTATTGCGAGTTACCAACCCACCGCCGAAGTGCAGACCACATGAGCGCGAGGGCGATGACGGTAGCAGGCATCATGAGCGGAACGTCGGCAGACGGAATCGACGTGGCGGTGGTGCGGATTGTGCCAGGCAAACATAGACCTAAGGTGACGCTGCTGGCACATGAGGGATTTCCCTTCCCTGCTGAGCTGCGGCGGGCAGTACTGGCAGCGATGAATGCAGAATCTACTTCCACGGCGGAACTGGCGCGGTTGAACTGGCGGCTGGGCCTGGCTTACGCTGAGGCCGTTGAGGCAACGGTCAAGCGGCATAAGTCGACGCTAAACAAACTGGATCTGATTGGGTGTCATGGGCAGACGCTGTTTCATCAGGCACGCCCGGCAACCTATGCGGGACGGCGGTTTGCGTGCACCTGGCAGGCAGGCGAAGCAGCGGTAATTTCCACTGTGCTCGATATTCCGGTGGTTTCGAATTTTCGCCCAGCGGACATGGTTGCCGGCGGACAGGGTGCGCCGTTGGTGCCGCTGCTGGACTATGTGCTGTTCGCAGATGCGAAGCGCGGGCGAGTATTGCAGAATATAGGCGGCATCGCGAACCTGACGGCGATTCCGGGTGGCGCAACTGCGGAGTGGGTGATCGCATTCGATACAGGCCCTGGAAATATGGTGATTGATGCGCTGGCGCAACAACTGTTTGAAAAGCCGTTCGACCTCAATGGAGCGCTTGCGGCAGAGGGTTCGGTGCTTGAACCGGTGCTGGTTGCGGAGCTGCGGAATCCATATTTTCGCCTCAAGCCTCCGCGCACAGCCGGACGGGAGCAATTTGGGCGCGCTTACGCGGCGGACTTTTTGGCCAAGTGCCGGAGGCATAGCAGGAGGCCTGAAGATGCACTGACTACGGCAACCGCATTGACTGCCGAGACGATTGCGGCGAGCTACAAACGATTCGTATTGCCAAATATGAAGAGGAGCCGAGTCGACTACATCGTTTCAGGCGGCGGAGCACGCAACCATACGTTGATGGCAATGCTGGCGCAGCGGCTGGAGCCCCTGGGATGCGAGTTGGCTGCGAGTGAGGAGTTCGGTTTGCCAGCGGAGGCAAAGGAGGCGGCTGCGTTTGCGCTACTGGCGTGGCAGACCTGGCATCATCAGCCCGGAAATGTGCCCGCGGCTACGGGGGCGGCGCGGGCAGTGATTCTGGGCCAGGTGACGTATGCGTAGATTGCTTACGCTAGTCGCGCTTGCGGTCCTTGCCGGGTGCCATTCGACGCAGCGGGACCCTCAGACGGTGGTTTTTCTCATTGAGAGCAGCCCCGCAAATCTTGATCCGCGAATCGGGACTGACGCGCAGTCGCAACGAATCGACGCGCTTCTATTCGATGGACTCGTCGACCATAATGCAAACTTTCAATTTACTCCAGCATTGGCCACGAGCTGGGAGCAGCCCAACCCGGTAACGCTGCTCTTTCACTTGCGCAACGGGGTTCGCTTCCACGACGGACGCTCGCTGAGCGCGCGCGATGTGGTGTGGACTATCAACTCAATTCGAACTGGCGCGGTAATTTCTCCCAAGGCCGCAGCTTATGCGTCAGTGGAATCCGTGGAGGGTCGCGACCCGCTTACGGTGGTGTTTCATTTGAAACACGCCGACAACTTCTTGCTGAGGAATCTCTCCACAGGAGCGATGGGGATTGTTCCGGAGGGCAGCGGGCGTGACTTCTGGAGGCATCCGGTGGGCACGGGGCCGTTTCGGTTTGCGAGCCAGCAGATCGATCAGGACGTTGTGGTCGAGCGTAATTCACTGAGCTGGGCTGCGGTGCCAAAGCTGGAGAGGGTGCGATTCGCCGTGGTGCCCGACGCGATTACTGAGTCGCTTGAACTTGAAAAGGGTTCCGGCGACGTGGCCGTCAATTCGCTGCCCACAGATTCGCTTCCAGTGCTGGCCGCGCGGCCGGAGTTGCGCATTGAAGAAACGGGCGGCACAGAGATTCAATACCTGGCATTCAATCTGCGCGACCCGCTGCTGAGTGATGTGCGAGTACGCCAGGCCATTGCCTGCTCGATCGACCGGGACCTCATCATACGAACGTTGCTGCGAAGCCATGCGCAACCCGCGTTGAGCCTGCTGCCTCAAACCCACTGGGCATGGACCGGCGATGTGGCGCGATACGACTATGATCCGGCGCGCGCGGAGCGGCTGCTTGATGCCTCAGGACACGGGCGGAGTGGCAATGGCGTCCGGTTCCACCTCGCGATGAAGACGAGCAACGACGAAGGTACGCGTTTGCTGGCCGCGGTGCTGCAACAGCAGTTGGCCAGTGTTGGGATTGCGCTCGACATGCGCAGCTATGAATTTGCGACGTTCTATTCGGATGTCACTCGGGGCGCGTTTCAGATGTATTCGCTGCGCTGGATCGGGGGCAACGAACAGCCAGATATCTTCAGCTATGCATTTCTGACTGCGAATTTCTCACCCAGCGGCGCCAACCGCGGACACTACTCGGATTCCAGGCTGGACGCACTGCTGAATGATGGAGTCGAAAGCGCGGACACGGCGAGGCGGCGTGCTGACTATACTGAGGTTCAGCAAATTCTGGCCCGCGATCTGCCGGCCATCAATCTCTGGTATCTGGACACGATTGTGGTTCACAACCGCCGGCTAACCAATGTGATGCCAGCGCCCTCGGGCAGTTATGCCTTTCTGGAAACAGCCGAGTTGGCGAGGTAGGCCGATGCAGCCACTGTGTTTGACGTGTGGGTTGAATGGCGGATTACGCTAAAGGCAAAGACCGTAGAATTTCGTTGAAAGATTGCGGCCTATGACCTGTGGATAAAACAACTTTTGCTCCAATCTGGACAATAACTGAACTCACCCTGGACAGTATGAAACGATGCTTCTCAACCTTTTGGCGCACTGGCTCGTCTACTGGAATATGGATGACCTTCTCGACCACAAACAACCGGATTTGATCGTGGAGAACTGGTTTATGAAGAGTAAGTTGAAGATTCGCATTGCGGCTTTGATGGTTCTGATGGTGGCTTTGATGACTGCCTCGGTGTTGGCCGGCGCGCAGGCGGCTTCGCGGTTTCTGGGTACAGTAACGGCCGTGAGCGGAACCACCCTGACGGTGAAGACCGATGCCGGAGAAGTGCACCAGGTTGATGTACCTGCGACAGCGGTGCTGAAGCAGGTCGAACCGGGAGCAAAGGACCTGAACACTGCGCAGACCATCCAGTTCGACACCCTGGCCACCGGAGACCGGGTGCTGGTGCGGCTTGATCCAAACACGTCGGCCGGTGCCACTGTGGCCCTGCAGATTATCGCTGTGAAGCAGGCAGACCTAGCGAAGAAGGAGCAGCGGGAGCGGGAAGACTGGCAACAGAGGGGCGTAGGCGGGCTAGTGAAGGGCGTTGACAGCGCATCCGGTGTGATTGTGTTGACAACCGGGGCCGGAACGGCAGCCAAGACAATCACAATCCGCACCAGCAAGGAAACCGTATTAAAGCGTTACGCACCGGCTTCTGTGCGCTACGACCTGGCAAAGACCGAGCCTATCGATTCGATTCGCGCAGGGGACCAGTTGCGGGCCCGTGGAGCCAAGAATGCCGCCGGAACGGAGATGACGGCCGAAGAGGTAGTATCGGGCAGTTTCCGCAATATCTCGGGGACTATTACGTCCATCGATGCAGCCAGCTCCTCACTCGTTGTGAAGGATTTGACCAGCAAAAAGCAGGTAACGGTCCACGTTGCGACAGACACGCAGATGCGTCAGTTGCCTGAGCGTATGGCGACAATACTGGCAGCAGCGCTGAACGGGAATGGGGGAGGCGCTGGCGGCCGGAATGGCGCCGTGCGCCCGCAGGGAGCGCCCGATGGCGGGAGTCAAGCGGAAGGTGGCGGTGGCCAGGGAGGGGCTCAACGTGCGGGCTTCGGCGGCGGTGGAAACGGGTTCGACGCGCAACAGATGCTCAGCCGCGCGCCTGCAATTCAACTTGCCGATCTCAAGAAGGGCGAAGCGGTGATGGTGGTTGCGACCGAGGATGGATCGGGAGCCAGCGCAATTACATTGATGGCGGGCGTTGAGCCGCTGCTGCAGGCCCCAGCGGCGAGCCAGAATCTGCTCAGTTGGAGTCTGAGCTCAGGCGCGCCAGACGTGGCTCAATAGCCACACAAATGAATTCAGTCAAAATCGGGTGAGGTATACGTGTCACTTAAATTTCCTTGTTTCATCAATTTAATAGTCGCCCTTTCAATCAGTTTTGCAGGTCTTTTGGCGGTGCAGGCACAGAGTCCGGCGCCACCAGCGGCAACAGCCACATTACGAGGAAACATTGCCGATCCGACCGGTGCGTTTATCCCCGGAGCAAAAATTACCATTACCAATGCGCTGGGCGTGACGGTGAAGACCACCACTTCGGATGCAGCCGGCGCTTATACGGTGACGGGGCTGGCTCCGGGCGGCTACATCGTGCAAGCGTCCGTTGACGGTTTCGCACCTTTTTCTTCGCCCACAATCCAGCTTGCGGCTAGCCAGACGAAGCGCGTCGATATTTCCATGGCCATCGAAGCGGCAGAGCAGAGCGTGACGGTTTCCGATGAGGCAGGGCCGACAGTTAGCGTGGACGCGGGGAGCAATGCGAGTTCGCTCGTGCTCAAGGGCCAGGATCTTGACGCGCTCTCCGACGATCCGGACGAGCTCTCGAACGAACTATCAGCGCTGGCTGGTCCTTCGGCGGGACCGAATGGCGGACAGATTTATATTGACGGATTCACCGGGGGGACACTTCCGCCCAAGTCGGCGATCCGCGAGATCCGCATCAACCAGAATCCCTTCTCCGCCGAATTTGATCACATCGGCTACGGACGGATCGAGATTCTCACCAAGCCCGGCACTGATGTGTTGCACGGGCGGGGCTTCCTGATGGGAAACGACAGTGCCTTTAACACTGGCAACCCATTCTTGAAACCTGTTCCTGCCTACCACGCTATCCAGTACAACGGGAGTATCAGCGGTTCGATCAACAAGAAGACGTCCTTCTTCCTCAGCGTGGAAGGGCGCAACATTCAAGACCAGAACATTTACATTGCCAGCACTGCAGTTCTGGATCCAAGCACGGATCTCTATTCGATACCTACGGACTCCAACGGCAACATCATTCCTACTACCGGATCTATCTACTCTCCATCGACACGCATTGAGATTTCGCCGCGCATCGATCTGCAGCTTGGAGACAAAAACACGTTGACCATGCGCTACCAGTTCGAGCACACAAGCTCAACCGGAAGCCTCAACGGCTCGACATACTTGCCCACGCGGGCCACATCCGGGACTTCCACGGAAAACGCCATTCAACTCATGGATTCGCAGATCATCAATGACCGCATTGTCAACGAGACCCGCTTTCAATACCGGCGCGGACTCGATACCACAACGCCGGTGAGTGCGGCACCGTCGGTGGGTGTATCTGGAAATTTCGCGGGCGGAGGCTCGTCGGGACAACACGATTCGAACCATACGGATCATCTGGAGTTGCAGAACATCACGACAATGTCGGCAGGTGCCCATGCGATCAAGTTCGGCACCTGGATGCGCGACAATCGCGTGGCTAATTCGTCGAACGCAAACTTTAACGGCAGCTTCAGCTTTCCCTCGTTGCAGGCATACGTGGACACTCTTAACGGGCTTGCTCAGGGCGAGACGATGCAACAGATCGCCGCGTCTTGCCCGCCAAGTCAGAAAGGCGGCTGCATTCCCAACCAACTGACCTACACGACGGGCCCGCAGGGGTTCACGGCCAATGTCTACGATGCTGCTTTGTTCTTGCAGGACGACTGGAAGTTCAATCAATTCCTCACGCTTTCCGGCGGCCTTCGCTGGGAGACGCAGAATCACACAGCCGACCACAGCGACTGGGGTCCGCGGGTCGCATTTGCGTATGCGCTGGACGGGCACAAGAACCGGAAGCAAGCGAAGACCGTGGTGCGCGGCGGATATGGTTTCTTCTATGACCGATTCCAGACGGGCAGCCTGATGTCGCTCGAGCAATTGAACGGCGGCCCCAATAGCCAGACAATGATCAGCATCGCCAACCCTGCCTGTTTCAACGCCACCAGCCTGAGCAGCATCAGCGGCGGACTCGCCTCGTGCGGTTCGGGGAAAACCGTGGCCCCGGTGATCAACCAAATAGCACCCGGCTATCGCTCGCCAAACATGCAGCAGTTTGGAACCAGCTTGGAGCGCCAACTGAGCAAGGCATCGACGCTCACGTTGACGTATATGCACTCGTTCGGCGTACACCAGATGGCTACGCGGGACTCGAATGCTTATTTACCGGGAGTTTACAATTATGCAAATCCGGCGAATTCCGGAAGCCGGCCCAATCCGAATCTTGGCGTCGTGAAAGAGTTCTACCCCGAGGCGGTCTTCAAAGAGAACCAGTTGATCGTGAACATAAACGCTCGATTCACGCCAAGCTTCAGCGTGATGGGCTTCTATAATCTGACCTACGCCAACTCGAACACCGGGACGGCATCGAACTCATACAACCTGAGCCAAGATTATGGCCGCGCAACATTCGCGGCGCGTCAGATGCTCTTCCTGATGAGCAACTACTCAGGGCCGTGGGGTCTCACCTTCAATCCGTTCCTAATTGCCCAGGCAGGCCGCCCGTTCAACATTACGACCAACAATGACCTGACCGGCGACACCTTCTTCAACGACCGGCCGTCGTTCGCAAGTGCTGCGTCTATCGCCAGCGATATAGTTCACACTAACATCGGAGACTTTGACACCGTACCACAACCTGGAGAGACGATGATTCCGGCGAATATGGGTAACGGGCCAGCAGCGGTTGCGGTGAACCTGCGCGTCAGCCGCTCGATCGGCATCGGACCAAAGGTGGAAGGAACTGCCGGTCCGAACAGGGGCGGTCCGCCGATGGGCGGTGGCGGCGGTCGTGGAGGCGACGGAGGTGGCCGTGGTGGTGGCGGCTTCGGTGGCGGCCCATTTGGAGGGGGAGGCGGCGGTATGCGCGGTGGTATGTCCAATACGGGCCGCAAATACTCTCTGACTTTCAGCGCGCAGGCGTTAAATCTGTTCAATGATATCAACTACGGGCCACCCTCCGGCAGTCTGATTCCTACGCTCGATGCAACGACTGGGCTGTACGGTCCGGGCAGCCGATTTGAGAAGTCGACAAGCCTTGCCCGCGGCATCTTTGCGTCGCCTACGAGTTCGGCGGCGCGGCGAATCTTCTTCCAGGCGGCGTTTACGTTCTGAGTCGTTCAATTCTTAAACCTGCAGCAACAAGGGCCGAAGCAGAGTGCTCCGGCCTTTATTGCGTTTAGGGAGCCGCAGTCACGTTGGTCTGAAGGCCTTCGGCTCCGAAGACATCTCTTAGGGAGATGACTCTTAACTGTGCCTTAAGTGCACCAAGAGAGGTTGCGCTTTGGGCAGTGATCTCGATCGTTTCGCCAGGGAGCAGGTCGAAGTAGTTGTCGGAGATCTTTACGTCGAGATCGCCAAACGAAAGATAGACACTACGTGCTAGTACTGGAGAAGAGATGCGGATTTTGTAGCTACCTCTCACCCCTGTGGTCTCAACCTTGAGCGCGGCGGGTTTAAGATTGATACCCTTGACCGGCGCCAGATAGACGAGATTGCGTGAGATCTGAGTTCCGTCTGCAGTAAGATCGGCAACGATGAAGACGCGGGAGGTGTCAGCCGCGCCGGCATCGGTGAGCTTCTTTAGTGGCCAGTCGAGATAGACCTTGCTCGAGAGCGGCGTCACGTCTACGGTATGTGTGTCCTCGAGCAGAACCTTGCCGTCGAAGTCCATGAGGCGCACGCGGAGCGTGGCAGCCCTCGCTTCAGTCTTGTCGGAGACGATGTACACCTTGAGCGAGCCATCTTCGACGTGCGGTGAGACGAGGATCGGCGCATAAAAGCGGCGCGCGTAATATTGCAGGGCCTTCCAGCGGCCGTAGTAGTCAATCGAGGACCAGGAGGCGACGGGCCAGCAGTCGTTCAACTGCCAGAAGAGGGAGCCCATGGTCTCAGGGCGCGAACGACGGAAGTGCTCAGCACCGATCTTTATGCCCTCGGCTTGCAGGACCTGGCTGACATAGAGGAAGCTCGAAAAATCCTTCGGCTCAGGATAATTCCTGAGCAGATAGTCGTGGATGATGGAGTTGCCTTCGTTGTTCTTCTGGTGGGCCAGAAGGACGGGCGTAAAGATACCGGTGCGGTCCTCGGGCTGAGTAAAGGCTTCGATAGTCCTCATCTCCGGGAAGGATTGAAAGCCGTACTCAGTTACGAAGCGGGAATGATGAGTCTCGTAGGTCGAGAAAGGCACGCGTCCGTGCCACACGTCCCAGATGTGGTCGTCACCGGTGTGATACCTTGCTGAGACTTCTTCATAGTCGGCACTCGGAGAGCTAGGCCAGTAGGGGGTTTCCGGTGCGAGGCGGGCCACAACTCGCGTGAGGATGCCGCTGAATTCGGTGAGGTAGTCTTGCCACATTTGAAACTTTACGACGAGCGGCAGCTTCGCCCTGTCACCCCAGTTGAGCGCTTCTTCAGTCTCGTTGTTTCCGCACCAGACAACGATGCTGGGGTGATTGCGAAGGCGGCGAATCTGGTCATCGGCTTCGGCTTCAATGTTGAGCTTGAAGGCATAGGTGCCGGGCTGCCAGTCGTTGCCGAACTGAAAGTCCTGCCAGACCATGATGCCAAGTTCGTCGCAGATGGAGTAGAACTCTTCGGTTTCGTAGTAGCCGCCGCCCCAGTGGCGCACCATGTTCATATTGGCGTCACGGGCTGACTCGAGGATGCGGCGGTAGTCCGCAGTTTTAACGCGAGCAGGAAAGCTGTCGAAGGGGATAACGTCGGCGCCTTTGGCGAAGACGGGAATACCGTTGACGACGAGTTGGAAGGAACGTCCCCACTTGTCGGGATGGCGGTCGAGAACGATGGAGCGCAGGCCGGCCTTCGCGGTGCGCAGTTCGGCCCACTGGCCTGTGACACCGAGTTGCGCGGTGAACTCGTAAAGCGGCTGATCGCCATAGCCAGCGGGATACCAGAGCTTGGGCTTGCGAATCTCGATTGGGAGGCTGATCACGTTGTGGCCGGCATGGAGATTAGCCGCGGAAGTGACGAACACAGGCATGCCTGTGACAGGAACCCCAGCCTGGTGGTAGTTCACGGTAATGCGCGCCGGACCGGCGGTCACGGCTTCGACCTCGACCTCTGTGTCCAGGTGCGCCACTTCCCCACTGACGTCGCGCTGATGAATGGCGAAGTCGGCGATGCGGACTTTATCCCAGGCTTCAAGCCGGACTGGCCGCCAGATTCCGCTGGTGACGAAGCGCGGTCCCCAATCCCAGCCGTACTCGTAGGCGGCCTTGCGGATGTAGGTTTTAGGCGCGGTTCCAGTCTTCGTCTGCCACGGATCGCGCGCTGCTACCTCGGCGGCAGCTTTCACTGGCGATGGAAAGACAACGCGGAGAAGATTGCTGCCCGCGTGAAGATGGCTTTTAACGGGCACGCGCCAGACGCGAAACATGTTGTCGGCGTCAAGCACCTGGACGCCGTTCAGATAGACGGTGGAGGCTGCGTCGAGACCATCGAAGACCAGATCGATGTTGGTGCGGGAGAGTAATGCGGGAGTGACATCGAAGTTGAGGCGATACTCCCAGCTTTCGTTTTCGATCCACTGCAGCTTCGCTTCGTTGTCGCGAAAAAACGGGTCGGGGATCTTTTTGTTGGCGAGCAGATCGAGGTGAACGTCTCCTGGGACAATGGCCGGGAGCCAGCCGTTCTCGACGTTCTGCGCTGCAGGATTTATCTGACGGAATTGCCAGCCGTGATCGAGCGCGATGACCGTGTTTTGCGTGGGCGTGGGCTGAGCATGCATTACGCCGATTCCGATGCCCGCCGTTGCTCCAATCAGGGCACTGCACACTAGTCCCTTGGCAATTGTTGCTTGCATTGCACTTCCTCCAATGCCGGAGACGGGGCAGCTCTCGCTCCCGCTTCCGACGCTGTGCAAATTTCGCTGATAAGGCTATCAGATGTGCCAGGAATTTAGGTGTAAGGGAATACGGTACGAAAGGAATCAGGACTGGGCCTCAACGATGACCCGATAGAGGGCCTCCCATTCGTCGGCCCTGGCCACCATGCTGAATTGGCCTTTGATGCGGGCGCGAGCGGCTTGGCCAAGGGCAAGGCGGATCTCGGCGGGTTGCTGCATCAGATCAAGCATGGCTTTTGCGAGGGAGTCGGTGTCTTTAGGCGGCACAATGATTCCGGCATCGCCAATCAACTCGCGCGTGCCGCCTACATCGGTGGCTACGACGGGCTTTTCCATGGCCATGGCTTCGCCGACGGCCAGTGGCATACCCTCCCATACTGATGAGAGCACAAAGGCATCGGCAGCATCGAAAAGGGCAGACATGTCGCGGCGCAGGCCCAGCACGCGGACCTGTTCCATCGAGCCTTGCTCGAAGACGAATCCACTCACGTAGTGCGATATGCCGTTCCCGGTCCGCTTCAACTTCGCGCCTGCTACCCCTCCCGCAATCCAGAGCTGCGCATTGGGGAATACGGCGCGCACCTGCTTGAAGGCTCGCAGCAGATTGGGATAGTCCTTGGCGGGAACAAGGCGCCCTGCGGCGAGCCAGATGAAGCTGGCGTCCGTGCCCATGGCTGCTCGCCTGGCGGCGCGCCTGTCGGCGTTGGGCGTGAACTCGGCGATGTCGATTCCGTTGGGAATGACAAGGCACTTTTGTCTGGGAACGGCTTTAAGGCGAATGAAGCGATCGGCGGCGGCCTGACTGACGGCAGTGGTCTTGCGGCTGAAAATATCGGTGAGGCGGTAGGACAGCATGCGCAGGCGGCCGCCTTCGTACACGTTGTGAACAGTTGAGAGAACTTTGGTGGATAACACGAGGAAGTTGAGCAACCGGGCAGCGATGTTGGCGTGAAAACTGTGGCTGTGGAGCAGATCGGGGTGGAACTTGCGAAGGAAACGGCCTGCCTGCGCCAAACCTGCAAGTGCGCTCGCCGGCGTTTTGCGCATGTTCAGGTGGACGGTGGGGAGGGTAGTGGGCCACTCTTCGGCGATGCGGGGGCTAAGGACGAGAACGGCAACCTCGTGGCCGCGAAACGCCATGCGATTGGCCACGGCCAACGCCTGGCGTTCCGCTCCTCCAACGCCGAGCGAAGTGAGCACGTAAACGATCCGCATTCCACTGACACCCACAAAGAAGATCGAGTGGAACGATGATAACGCGCGAGGTCAGGCTTTGTACTTCTTGTCGAACCAGCGCTTGAGCAGGGTATCGACGGAGATAAGGCCGGGACCGAGGATCAAGATCAGCAGGGCGGCAAACCAGTATGTGTAGGGAGTGGCGCTGTAGAAATCGCTTGGATTCGAAAGTATGTGCATGAAGTTGATCCGGTCGTCGGGTACGCTCAGGTAGGCCATGGTCATGTTGACGAAGAGTACAAGCGAGACGAGGCGGGAGGTTATGCCAAGAGCGAACAAAATACCGCCGGCAAACTCGATAGTGGCGACGGCGAGAGCGGTCAGGCCGGAAGCGGGGAGATTCAGGCTCGCGAAGAACTGCGTGACGCGATCCAGGTGAGTTAACTTGCCCCAGCCGTCCTGTGTGAACTGAAAACCCCAGTAAAGGCGGATGGCGAGCAGTAGCGCGCATTGTGGCCACCCGGCAAGCCAGGTGAGCTTTCCATAGATAAATCCAACCAGACGTATGAATTTCCGCATATCTTTCGTCCTCTAGTTGAGAAAAATGCTCAGAGAAGTGATTCGAGGTCGGGGGCACAGATCCAGCCGAGTTCAGCCCAGCTGGCGAACCATTGGCTGACACTTTTCGGACGGCGAGGCTCGGAGATGCGTGAACCCGCAAATCCGGTAGCGATGGCTTCAGCCAGCGGCAAGCCCTGACGAATTGCTTCGAGGGTCCGGAACTCCTCAGGTTGGAGGCGGCGGTAAAAGACCGAGAGGTCTACGCGATGGGCGGCAAGCCAGATGTGGCGGCGACGCAACCTGGGCAACTTTGCGGGCGCGTACGGTGCGTCCTCGTGCTTGACGCCGGCTTCGCTGGTCTGGCGCTTCTCGTGGTTGTGGAGGTTGAGCACCAGGTCGTCGGCCGAGTAGTCGAGAGCGATGAGCCGCAGGTGCGGTTGGAGCGCGAGGCGCGAGCCGGCATCGAGAGTTGTTATCTGATCGAGTGTGAGCGGCGTGCGGTCAGCGTTATCAAAGGCTTCAACAAAAGCCCATTCGATGCGGCCTACGTCGATGGCGAGGCGGTGACGGCGCCCGGCGTATTTAGGATTAGCGGCAAGCCAGTCCGGCAGTTTCGACCCAAGATTACGCAGCGTGAAGGAACGGCTGGGATGCGCGGTGAGATAGGCAACGGACAAGGCCTCGAAGGCCCGTGCGCCGATGACCGAGCGGAGTGCGGGGAAATCTTCGGCCAGCGCACCAAGAACGCGGAACCAATACTGACGGTTGTAGATTTCAAGGCGTTCAAAGGCAGCGAGGCGGCTGTTGGGTGCAATGAAGGACTCGGCGATCGCGGCTGTCGAACGTCCGTCAGGGGCCTGGGCGCGCATCTGTTCATCGGGCGTGAGCGGAAGCATGACGGTCGCAGCCATCTCGCGTTGGAGGGCTTCGAGGTTCATTGGGCTGCCTCCGCAAGTATGATGGCATGGCGCCGCAGATACTTCTCCGCCTTCTTTGCTTCGGCATGAACCTCATCGAAGCTGGGGATATGGTCGTCCCACTCGAGGAGCGTGGGTGTTGTGCCACAGCGCTCGATGGCGTGCGCATAGAGCTGCCAGACGGGATCAATCACGGGATGGTCGTGCGTATCGAGAATGTACTTTTCATACTTTGAGTGGCCGGCGATGTGAATCTGCGCGACACGGTGTGCAGGCACAGCATTGACGTATTCGAGGGGATCGAACTCGTGGTTCATGGCGGATACGTAAATGTTGTTCACATCGAGTAAGATTCCGCAGTCGGCGCGCTCGACGACTTCGGTCAGGAACTCCCACTCGGTCATTTGCGAGTCGATGAAGGCTGCATAGCTTGAGACGTTCTCGACGGCAACGGGAATCTCCAGGAAATCTTGAACCATACGGACGCGTTCGACGGTACGCTCTACGGCCTCCCAGGTGTAGGGCAGCGGCAAAAGATCGTGGGTGTAAGTCCCATCCACCGAGCCCCAGCAGAGGTGATCGCTGAGCCAAGGGGTTCCGGTGCGGCGAACGAGAGCTTTAAGTCGGCGCAGGTGTTCGGGATCTGGCGCAGTGACGGAGCCAAAATACATCGACACGCCGTGCTGGACAACGCGGTACTGCTCGAGAATCTGGTCGAGGACCGCGAGCGGGCGACCGGCGTCGATCATGAAGTTCTCTGAGATGATTTCAAACCAGTCAACCACGGGCTTGCGGGAAAATACGTGCTGGTAGTGCGGAATACGGAGGCCGATTCCGACGCCGTGATCCTGAAACGCATTGAAGCGGTTGCCGGGCATGAGACAGCTCATAGTTGGCAGCTAACAGCTGACGGTTTTCAGTTGCTGAAAATCAGAAGTGGATGGCGCGGCGGAGAGATGAGACAGCAGTTCCCTACCGCGCCTCTGGCTGGAGAGGAACTAGATGGCGTCGGGCATCTTGGAGCCGTCAGTCGCGCAGCCGCCCTTGCCCTTGCAGCTGTTCTTGCCCTTGCAGCCGTTGTCGCTGGACTTGCAGCCGCCCTGGCCCTTGCAGTCGTTCTTTCCTTTACAGGAGTGCTTTGCCGTGTCTGCATTCGAACCGCTGTAGCGCAGACCAGCCTTCATGACTTTGGCGGAATGCGCGGTTGCCGGACCCTGGGTGGACGCGTGGGCGGCGACGGTTCCGCCGACCAGACCGGAGAGAGCTGCTGTGAGGAGCAGTGCATTCAATTGGTTCTTCATCAATTTTGACCTCGTTTTTGGGGTTGGGGGCGGAGGGGCCCGCCGGTTGTGGCATTGCGGATTAGCCCGTTTGGGAATTCCGTGCTTTCCGTGTCACGCACAGTAAGAGTGGGGGGCCGGGGAAAAGGTTACATGGGAGAGATTCAAAATGCATGAATTTCTCCGTGGTCTGATCCACTGTGAGAAGTACGCAGCAAACAGATTTTTGGATTGGCACTGCTTCACTGCTTACGCTACCCTGATATTGCCTAGGAGTCTGTCGGGGATAGCTATTTCAGGCGAGCAGTTTGATCTTGCGTCAGAGTTTACGGACCACTGATCGCCTAGACCGTGTCTGCCAAGTTTGCAGGTTGGATAAGCGTGGGGGAAGCCGAATAGGCTTCCGCACAGCATTTCATGTCGCTTGTGGGGTCCAACCGACTCGGAAGAGCTTGAGCGGTTGGTAGTAGCGCTCACAAGTTTCCATTCAGTCCGTACTTTTTCCAGGCCGCGCAGACTGAAGTGCCGGAAGCCTCGTTGTTCCTTGATCTGGCCAAAGAGCGGTTCGACGATGGCCTCGCGCATCTTGTAAACAGCATGTCCAGCCTCGGCGGCGCGTTCCTGCCCGGCCTTGTCTGCAGCTTCTTTTTCTAACTCAGCCTTGGCCTGCTGAATCTTCTTCAGCCGGCTCTCGCGCCGCGCTTTCCCTTGCCATAGAGCGCGTCCTCGGCGGTATCGGTCTCTTCGGCCTGCTTCAGCAGAGCTTCGACCTCCTGCTTCAGACGCTATTCGGTCTCGCTCATGCGCCCTTAGCTCAAGGCCTTGCGCTTGCTGGCGTTGGCCTTGATCTTGGTGCCGTCGATGGCCACATGGCCCAGCTTCACCAGACCTGCCTTGGCGCACAACTGCAACGCCTGCATGAACAACTCCGAAAGGGTGTCGTGGTCCGGGTGCGAGTCCACAGACTGATAGCGCAATGCCACGTCCTCATACGTCCGCGCCTCGATCTTGCGCGAGCTGTACACCCCCGTCGCGTAGCCGTACAACAGCGATGACGTACGATATGTTTCGCACACTTACACTGGTTTTGCAATTAATTATGCTGCAGCTACAGAGCGCACCACAGAGTAAGACTTAAGAAAAATGTCGAAGTGCAGGCTGCAAAGATCCACTATTGCAAATCGGCTACGGAATCAATAGCCGTAAGCAGGAACCACATTCAGCCCCGGCTTGGCTGCCAGCTTGTCCAGAACTACGAGGTCATCGATCTCAGTTTCCAGCGAAAAGCACTGACGGACTGGCGCAAGGGTAATAATCACTCTGCATTGCTTACGCAATTCCGTCACAACTCCCTCAACTCCTTCAAAGACCCCATTGCGCACTCGAACTCGCGTTCCCACGGAAATGCCGGAATGCGGCCGCAAGGACAGTCCGCTTGCCAGTCCATTACGAATCTTGGTGAGTTCTTCATCGCGTACCATGTCCCGTTCTTCATCGCCCAGCAGGTGAAGTACGCCAGGAGTAGAGATGACAGAGATTCTGCTTTGCGGCGAGAAGCGGGCAAACACATATCCCGAAAACAGTGGTCGCTCAGATACCACCGTCCTGTCGGTCCACTTTACGCGCTCTGTGAAGAGCGGCAAGTAGTATTCCACCGAGCGCACAACAAGATGTTGCGCAACTCGTTTTTCATGATTTGAAAGCACATGTAGGACACGCCACGAACTGCTTTGCAACGGTCGCTCCTTGGGGGGTAAATGTGCCAGGGCACAAAAAAAAGCGCTTCAATTGCTGCTTGCAGATGCGGACTGTCTTCTCTCCGTCACTCTCAGATATAGCGCGGACTTCAAGAAGCAATGGGCCTACCTAAACCGCCTCTGGACCGGAGATCTTTCCCATCCTTCCCGAAGATCAGATATCCCGTTTGACTAATATTACAACGTCAGGAGTAGGACGTTTTGCAGAACTCAGGGGCACCAGTTACCAAAATGGGAAAACGAAAGCTCAGGAGGTTGTGACCTGCCCCCCCCCCTGAATCCGTCCATTTTTGAATACGATTTGGACGAAGGAAAGGGGAAGGACGATGAGCAAGAGCCGGCATACGGAGGCGCAGATTATTGGTGCGCTGAAGCAGGTTGAGGCGGGGCGCACAGCCGAGGAGGTTGCGCGGGAACAAGGCGTGAGCAAGCACACGATCTATGCCTGGAAGGCGAAGTACGG
>DASYZU010000123.1:0-1537 GCA_035945795.1 Occallatibacter sp. | reverse complement strand
CTTCGCGCCGTCCGCGAGGGGCACAGCTATGTCGTGACCTCGCACGGCAAAGCGGTCGCGAAGATTGTGCCGGTTGAGAAAAACGGCGGCGTCACGCGTGGCGCTCGAGCCGCGCTGATCAAGCGCTTGCGATCTGAAGGCATCGTTACCATCGGCCGTTGGAGCCGGGATGAGCTTTACGAGGATAGGCCGTGAGGGTGGCGCTGGACACGAACATTCTGGCGTATGCCGAAGGCGTAAACGGCGCCGCCATGAAAGAGACAGCGCTCGAACTCGTGGAGAAACTGCCGGAAGGCGCGGCACTGTTACCGGTGCAGACGCTAGGTGAGTTGTTTAATTTGCTGGTGCGCAAGGCCGGGCGGGCGCCAGCAAATGCACGCAGGGCGATTCTCAACTGGCAGGACGCCTACCCTCTGATCGAGACTTCTGGGGAAGTGATGCTTGCCGCAGCGGATCTCGCAACCGATCATCAACTCAGCATCTGGGACGCTGTGATTCTCTCTGCGGCGGCGGAAGCAGGATGCCGGCTTCTTCTGTCCGAGGACCTACAGGAAGGCTTTACCTGGAAGGGAGTGACCGTCACGAACCCTTTCGCGACGCCTAAGCACGAACTGCTCGCCGCCCTGCTTGCCGCCAATCCCGGATCCTGAGCGAAGACCTTCCGTGCAACCTCATCTCGGGTGAGGCTCGCCAGCCTGAAGTTCCGCACTGCCGAAAAATCCACACCGTCCTCCCATGCACTGCATTTGTGATGGAGCTGCGCGCTTGTCCTCTCGTTGGTTCCGATGTGATTCAAAGGGGACTGATTAGCTACCGCGATGGGAACGAAAGGCAATCGTTAGCGGGCGGCCCAACAAGATGAGGATGTGGCCTACGAGGCAGGCTTGTTGTTTGAACTGAAAATCCGCTGACTTCGTGCGGGTGGAAAGGAAATTCTATCCATACCGCAACGCAGTTTCAATTCTCGATGAGTGGTTCAAAGCACATCCCGGAGAGCGAGGACTGCGGGACAAGCGGACAGTCTCAGGCCGCTCCTCGGCAATCAAGGCAGAGACGCGTGCTGAGCTGGCGCAGAAGCTGGCAGAAGTCGAGGATGGGCATTTTGAAACTGAACTCAGAATCGGACGGGAAGGAATGGGAGCCACGAGCGCGACGCGGGAGAGTGGTGACGCTGACCAAGCCAGTAAAAATGCCCATCAGGCTTTCGTCGGGAGGATTACCGAGCAGAGCACCGCGAAATAGTGGCAGGCACTTCCGACCAAAACGAAACCATGCCAAATGGCGTGATTGTACGGGAGTTTCTTCCAAGCGTAAAAGACGACGCCTACCGTGTAGAGCACTCCGCCAGCCAGCAACCAGAGGAGTCCACTGAGTGGGACCGTGAGAAGCATCGGCCTGACTGCAATCAGGACGAGCCAACCCATCAGAAGGTACAGCGCCGTGGACAGGATGGAAGAATGCTTCACAAGCCATACCTTGAGCAGAATCCCTGCCATCGCCAGTCCCCAGATGACCGCGAACAACGACCAACCCCAGC
>DASYZU010000122.1:0-90851 GCA_035945795.1 Occallatibacter sp. | reverse complement strand
GGACTTCATCCTCCACGCGGCGTTGCTGCGTCAGGGTTTCCCCCATTGCGCAAAATTCCCCACTGCTGCCTCCCGTAGGAGTCTGGACCGTGTTTCAGTTCCAGTGTGTCCGTGCGCCCTCTCAGGCCGGATACCGATCATAGTCTTGGTGGGCCATTACCCCGCCAACTAACTAATCGGCCGCGACCCCCTCCTGAAGCGAATTGCTCCTTTGACCCGTGGGTATTATGCGGTATTAGCTAAGGTTTCCCTCAGTTATCCCCCACTCCAGGGTAGGTTAGTCACGTGTTACTCACCCGTGCGCCACTTTACTCATGGTATTGCTACCACTTTCTCGTTCGACTTGCATGTGTTAGGCACGCCGCCAGCGTTGATTCTGAGCCAGGATCAAACTCTCGTTTGAAACCTGATGTCTTACCTTCTCTGACGGAGGTCAGAGTTGGTTCGACGGCATCTGCGCATCCGTTCCGAAGAACAGGGTGCGCGCAGATACTCTTACCTTGTGAGAATGATCAAGCCAAACTTGATCCCTTCTCACGACTGGCATGTTCAACCAATTTGTCAAAGATCCTTGCGAGTTGCCGCCTGAGCGGGCTCGTTGGATCGAGGCCCAAGCTGTTACGCCGGGGTGTCCTCGAACTTGTTTGCGCACTGAAATCTGTGCACTTCCATGCACACATCGTCATTTTTGCGCGAACCTTTCAAACGTATCGAACTTCCCTCTTAGTGTCAAGGTAAAATCTCTCGACCAGAGAGTAAGAGCCCGAAGGGCCGCGCTGCGCAAAATATCAAATAACGGCCAGCAAAATTTGCCCGAACCACTAGGGTTCGCAGGAGATTAACTCCTGGGTCATGCAATGGCTTGTTCTCTGCGGGATTCCCTACAGGGGCCCAGGGGCACTTGCCTCACCTGACCCAGCGAACTAGTTCCATTACCAGGCTTCCCACTTCCCTCAATCGGGGCAGGCCCAACGGCCACCGGGAGGCTTCAATGCTCAATCTGCAACTTTCAAAGAGTAGCACACGCTACTCCCTATTGCAAGCGATGCGCACACTAAACGTGTCGGCCTCGCCGCAACTTTCCGAGAATAGCAACACCTTGCATGGAAAGCAAGCGCAGAGCCTGTGGAAAGCCCCTGAATCTGTGGGAAACACTGGTGAATGGCCCGCTTTCAGGGCCTTGCGATCAGACCCAAGTCTGTCAGGCCGTTTATGAAGAGCTGCATGGCCAATGCAACAAGCAACAGGCCCATGATGCGCACCAGGATTCTTATGCCGGTTTCGCCCATCACCTGGCGCACCCGGCCTGCCCCAGCCAGCACCCAGTAACTCACCAATGCAGTAATCGCGATGGAACCAAGAATGGCCCCCATCTGCCAGTGCCACAGCGAGGGAGCCTGCCCCACCAGCACCATAACCGACGAAATAGCCCCTGGACCGGCCAGCATCGGCACTCCCAGCGGAACGATTCCAGCATCTTCCTTGGCCGCTGCCTCCTCTGCGTCGCCCAGAGTCTCTTGCGTCTGCGAGCGCCTCGCCTGCAACATATCCAGACCTATCAGCAATAGAATCAGCCCCCCGGCGATCTCAAAGGCCGGCAGCGTAATCCCAAACAGCCGAAAGATGAGCTGCCCCGCGACCGCAAAACTGGTCAGCACAATGAAGCAGGTCAGCGCTCCCTTGCGGGCCATCCGCTTGCGCCGCACCGGGTCCGCGCTATGCGTAATTGCCAAAAAGGACGGGATAGCCGCGAACGGATCGACCAGAAAAAAGATGGAGCTCAGCGCCAGCAGCGAGAAGCGCACGATCGGCGCACGGCTGATCTCGGTCAGAGCTACTTCGGCTGGGTTGGTCCAGAGCACCTCTTGAGGCTAGAACATTTAGAGCGGTTCCACAATTTACGCTCCCTTCTGGCATCGTGAAAGCAGGTATTTCCTTAAGGAAAATGCCAGTGGAGAACATTGGATTCATGGTGCTGCAATTGTGAAACTGCTGTGGCACTGCCTCGCCACCCGTAAGCAGCCGACGAAGCGATGGGAAGCAGCAACCTAATGTTCTCCGTCGACTGCCCCTTCGAAAAAAACAGAGCTGGCCGTGCAGTTTTATCGAGGACGCCAAGTTCCCGGAGACAGACCGCATCAATGTAGCCTCCGAAAATGGAAAGCGCATCGTCGCATCGATCCGCCTATCGGCTTGGTTCGATGAGTAAAAGAGGGAATGGCGGCTACGATCTGACCTACGTACTTACGCAAGTCCCAAAATCGGGACCCGGGCAAACTCCTCGTATGGTGACTTTCTCGTCTTCAGGCTGCCGCTTCGTCAATGATCGCGAGAAGTTCTCGTTCAACGTCCTGCGCGAGAGTATCCGCATGCTGAAGACCGGTTGCAGCGAAGATATCCGTCGGTTTCACCGTGGCAATCGTGCTGCCACCGGCGTTGGTGTAGACGGCGATCCGGCACGGCAGCACGGTCGCAGTGGCCAAGTCCTGGTGCAGTGCCTGCGATGCTGCAAGCGGGTTGCAGACATCGTAGATTCGGACTTCGTTGTCTAGATCAATCCCCTTGTCATGCAGAGTGTTCTTGAGATCCAGAACATGAAGAACGCCGAATTTATGACGCTGCGCGGCTTCGCGGAGACTCTGTTCGATTTCCTGTGGCGAGTGCTTTGATGATTTTTGGTAGATCATACTGTCCTTTCACGTCCCATCAGCTTTAGGCAACCTCTGAACAAGTCCTGTTATGAAGAAGACATCCCCTCGGGGACCAAAGCCCGCAATCATTTTGCTGACTTTACGTACGGGCTGAAGCTCGTACCCTTCAAAACGGCGACCTATTCAGAGGCTCCTTAGATGTTTTCAAATGCAGCGCACGTCAACGCACCGAGTCTGAACGCGTTGAATTCCATTTTGGTGATTTCACCGCGGTCTTTGCAAGCGGTGAACAGTTTTCCCGGTGCGAGTGTACAGATTCACCTGCGTGCCCGGAATACAAGGACCAGCGCGACAATCAGCACCAACCCGAATATCCACATCCAGCCATTATGCCAACCGTTGAAGCGAGAACACCGGAGGCGCTTTCATTTTCGTCATGCCTATAGCCATTCCGCCCATGCTTTTGCCTTTCTCCATCGCGGTATAGGCAGGCTGCCGAAATACCCCCCAGGCATAGCTGAAGTCGTTCCCACTATTGTCCAGCCCCGTCTCGTTGATGAAGTTGAAGGTAAGGTTAGTCCGTCCCCAATCGTGATACATGATGGCTCGCTGCTCGAAAGTACGGGCGTTCGTCCTCCGCACCTGTGTCAGTGGCGTACCCAAATCTTCGCCGCCGAATCCGGAGACCTCCATTTTGTACAACGCCACCCCGTTAAGGCCTTCGTACTCCCCATACAGGTAAAATTCATCAGGTGGTCGTGCGGGAGAAGCAGAAAATAACTATTGATCCGTATTCCACCGCAAGTAGTAGGCATACCGTACATCTTTTGTCCCTCCACCATGAACCCCGCCGTTCAGCGGGGATTCAGACCGTACTCCACCATACTCATGCCAGTGAAAAAATCGCCGGTCGACCGCGCTGACTGGTAGTCCCACAGTGGCATCACCATTAGCGAATCTCGCAAAACAGGGTAATTTATGACTGTGAAATTGGGATTCATCTGGGCTTCAGGAACTGCACCGGCGCCGAACACAAAAAGCAGAATGACGGGGAAGGGCCTAATCCGTCTTTTCATGGTTGCTATCTCTGTTATGCCAGATGCTTATGCTTAAGCAACCTTGTTGCGGTGCTCACGGTATTTCCTTGAGTCGTGTATCTGGGTCGATTGCGGAGCAGAGATTGATTCGTGGTCTTCAGGAGCGCATTCGTGATTAGACCTGAAGGCTTGCGCTTGCCTGCATGCTTCTCCCTCACTAACTTTGCCAAGTCGGATATGCCAAGTCTGGTCAATTCGGCTCTGGTCAGCGAATTTCACGAGCCCTTCTTCCTGATGCGAACAACCCCTTCCACCCGCAACTCACAGCTTTGTTGTCCGCAGTCCCGGTGCATTTGCGATCACCGAGACGGAACTGAAGCTGATGGCAGCCGCAGGGATCATCGGATTCAGGGGCAATCCGAAGGCGAAGAACCGCCGGGCACCCCAGGTCTCGATTCTGATTTCTGGTACAGCACTAACCCTAACCGAGGCCGTTTCCAGCCCTTGGTCCCTAGCCCTGAGTCCCTGTCCCTTCTGATCCCCTTCCGCATCTCCGCCGGACCTTCAACTCTGTTCCGCATCACACATAAGTCGTAGACCAATCGGCAAACTCGCTCTTGTCGCGCCACATCTCACACTGATTAACTATTCCTATCTATCCTCAACCAGGGGGGTGTATGAGAGCTGGTCCTGTTGTGATATTTTTTGCATGCGTCCTGGTTAGTGGACGAGAAGCAACAGCCCAGGCCATAGGGTCGGCGGTCCTGCTTAACCAGCAATCCACGCAGAGCGTAGGAGATGCCAACCGGCAGCCGTCCCAGGCGAACCGGCCCGCCACGCGGGAGACGCGGCAACAGTCAGGTCAAATTCACGAAGTCGCCGAATATGACCATGAGGCCGCACCCCGCAACTTTGCTGACTGCGGTTGTGCAAAGCGGCCGATCTTCCCTGTCGAAGCGGGCTATGTGGCTGCGGGAACCCAGGTAACCATCGCCAGTCCCTCCCCGGACGCTGTGATCTACTACACCACCGACGGCTGGACACCGACCGAAGCTTCGATGCGCTACACCGGACCAATCACCATCAACGCTGAAACCCGGTTGCAGGCATTTGCAGAAGAACCCAACAAGTTGCCCAGCGTGATTGTCGAGGCCAACTACTCAGTCAGCGGTCCGGCGGCGCCCAAGCCAAAGACGGCGCAGGCCATTGACGGCATCCTGCGCAAAGGCACGGCTCTGCGCCTGGTTACCGGCGCTGAGGTCAGCTCTGAAACGGCGCAGCCCGGCGACCCGATTCTGCTGCTGCTCGATGTGAATTTGATGGCCGGCGATGCAATCGTAGCGCGCAAGGGATCAAGGGTGAAAGGAATCATCACCAAGGTCGATCAGGCCGGACAAGGCGGCAAACCAGGAGTACTCACTTTTCAGGTGCAGTCGTTCGATGTGCACGGAGTCATAGTCCCGCTGAGTGCAAGCGTGACATTGGCGGCGCCAGACCTCGCCGCTCAGTCTCAGAGAATTGCAGATCCTTCGCAGGTACATGTTGCCGGCCCGCTGCCTCCCGGAGAAGAGGCTCAGATCGCGCCCGGCATGCCTCTGATCGCCACCGTTGTCGCCGACACTGCTCTGCACCCGTAAGGCTCGTGGAACACCAAACTAATAGATTGCATCACGGAATGTCATCGAACGAGTCGATCGCAATATGCCCCCGCGCGTCTTCGGCCGGTGCATTGCCTTCCCTGACCCCAGCCGCGTCTCGAATCCGGCTTCGCGCGCCGGATCGAGTTCGCGCACCACGTCGGAAAAGAAGCAGACTTCGCGGCTCCACTTGCAGTTCCGCGGCAATGGCGCTGTAGCTTGCGCTCAGAGTCTTCGCCCCGGTGCGCGTATCGAAATACCCGCGATCTAACCGATAAGGTCGCCATAAATGGAATAGCGAAACTGCAGTTGCTGCGAACTCGCCGGGCCGGACGAGTAAATAGCCACACGGCCATGTGCGGTCCAGCGCTCGAGTGCCCGCGGCACACCCGCAAACCGGGTCCCCTGCAGTTCGCCGGACTCGAAGCCCGCCTTCCAGATGCGCCCCTGCAGGCTCTTCAGCGCCGTCGATTTGCGGTCCCGGTCCATAAGCCAGTTGAAGTACGAAACCGCCTCCGCCCTCCCCATGTCGCGCGTCAGACCAGGGAGAGCCCTGTGCATCCTGCAAGTCCGGCAGTCCGCTATGATGGCTCGGGAGACTCGACTAACCCCTAATTCGGAGAAGAACTATCATGGACAGAAGGACATTCATTCAAAGCGCATCCGCGGCCGCGTTAGCTGCCGCTGCTCCCGCGCAGCGCGCCAGGGATTTCTTGAACTGCAAACATTCGTCATCGCCGCGCATCAAAGCCAGCGCCCCGTTGACGGCTACTACGTTACGTTTGGCGCATCATAACTGCGCTACCCTGAGCTGCTTGCATGGGAGATGCTGTGGACCGACAGCCTGCGCGAGACCTATGCCGCTATCTACGAGAAGATCAAATCGGTCAAGCCTTCCATTAATGTCGGCTGGCATATCTGGCACAACAACTCCTTCAATCCCATCTACCGCGCCGAACAGGATCTGGCAGCCATCGCTCCGCACTCCGACTTCCTCAAGATGGTCATGTACCACAATTGCGGCGGAGAACGCATGGCAACATACATCGACAACGTCGGCTCATCAATCTCTGCCGATAATCCGAAGCAGGAACTGCTGGACTTTCACTACCGCATTTTGGATTATAAGGAACGGAGCCTTGCCGAGATCCCATTCACAGTCCTCTCCGCGGACTACGTTTATCGCGAGAGCAAACGCGCGCGCGCAGGGCTGAAGGGAACTAAAGCGCTTTTGTGGCCCGGGATTGATGTGGACATACCTACTGCTGAAAACCACAGCAAGTGCACTCCTTCCGGAACCAAAGACGCCGTTGTAGCGGCTTTCCGCGGTGGCGCCGATGGCGTTCTCATCTCCCGAAAATACTCTGAGATGAAGCTCGGGAACCTGAAGGCAGTTGGAGCTGCAATTCAGGAGCTTGGACTCGCATAAGTTACAAGTTGACTTCGACAAGTTTCATAAGTTGTTGCATCCCTTCCACGAGAGCGGAAGAGTATGTTCGTCCTGCTCTTCAGCTTTCGTGGGACGTATTCATGGGCGCATCAAGCCAGCCCGGTCAGACTGCATTGATTCTGCTTGGGTTATGTACATTCTGGAGCCCGCGCCCTTCACTGGACTAAGTTTCTTCGCAGGCTGCCAAGCCAGGCACTCCGGCAATTCGCGCTGCGACCTACGGCAACAAAGGGAAGCTTCAGCGAAGGAGAGCCCTGGTAAAACTTTGCGACTAACACTTTAGTACTATCCCAAAGTCACCACAAAAGTTCCAAAATTAGCTTACTAGAGTACCGAATCGAGTATCATCAATTCTTCCTGAGAGATGTAATGTCAAATCCCCGACTCGGTAGCTCATCTTATTTGGCAAAATAATCTGCTGTTGAACGACCTATATTGTTGTTTCCCTGGCACCCCTGGATTTGCATGAATGCCAACTCTTTGCACGCTAAGGGGTGGAAGAATCATCTACCGAGCTCAACCCCGAAACGACCCGATACGTTGCGGTTGAGCGGTAAGAAAGCTGAAGCCGGCAGAAGAGGGCAATGCCATGAGTGCAAGCATTTCGTCGAACCTCGATACGAATTACCGCGACTCCATTGGGGCTGAACACCTGTCGATCGCATTGATCGGCCCAGACGTGGATCGACGCGAAGCTATGGCAGCCGCTCTTGCCAATTGCCGTGGAGCCGAAGTCCTCGAGTTTCCTGCCTATCCGCCCGCTCTCAACGATGTGCAGAATCTCCTGAGGCTTGTATTCGACATAATCTTTATCGACGTTGACAGCAATCCGGATTACGCGCTGGAACTGGTGGAGAACATCTACATTAAGGACTCGGCAGCCGTAATGGTTTATTCGGCGAAGGCTGACCAGGAGATGGAAGCCCGCTGCATGCGCTCCGGCGCTCGGGAGTATCTGTCCGCGCCATTCGACCAGGGCAATGTTGCCGAGGCGCTGGTTCGTGCTGCGGCTTCGGCGAGTCCGAAGCCTCGCCCTGTGAAGCGCAGTGGCGGAAAGACCCTGGTGTTTTTCGGCGCCAAGGGCGGCTCTGGCGTCACAACCATTGCGTGTAATTATGCGATTGCCCTGGCCCGGGAATCCAGCCAACGCACATTGTTGATCGATTTCGGTGTGCCGCTGGGAGACGCCGCGCTGAACCTGGGGATTGCAGCGGACCACTCGACCGACGATGCCCTGCAGAATGCCGACCGGCTCGATGCGACACTGCTTCACGGGCTGGTGGCCAAACATGACTCGGGAGTATTCGTGCTCGCGGCTCCCAGTAAAGTCCCCGAAGTTCCGGCCTCCAATGCAGCCATAGAAAAGCTGATGGCCGTGGCGCGTGAGGAATTCGATTATGTGATTGTGGACGTGGGCTCGAGAGCGGATCTGATGGGAACCACTCTCTTCAGTGAGGCCACCACCATCTATATGGTTACGCAAGCCGGCATCTCGGAATTGCGCAATGCAGATCGTCTGATCTCGCGGTACTTCAGCGAAGACAGTCAAAAACTCGAGATCGTCATCAACCGGTTTGACGCCAACTCCCAGCGAGTGACTGAAGACCAGATCACGAAGGCTCTTGGCACGACGGCGCGTTGGAGGATTCCGGACGATTACGATGCTACGCGACAGATGCAAAGCAGCGAATCATCGCTATCGAGCGCGGATTCGCCCTTCTCGCGGCTGATGGTGGAGATGGTCAGCTCTGTAACCGAGCAACCCGCATTCCAGGAAAAGAAGAAGGGCCTCAGCCTTGTTGATCTGGGCAGAAGTATTGCGCAGCGATTTACTTCCAGCGACAAGCCGGCGAGCATTTTGAGCGTCGCGCCGAGCAACGGGAATAATGGGGATTCGGCGCCGGCTGCTCCCAACTCCGCGCAAGCCGATCCGATTATGATGCCAGGCAATGGCGGCGCGCTGCCTAACGTGACATGGGCGACGCCTGCATCGATTATTTACGGTACCCCACTTGGTGCTGCTCAGCTGAATGCTTCAGCTTCGGTCCAGGGAACATTTGCCTACACTCCCAGCGAAGGTTATGTGTTGCCGGTGGGAACGCATACGCTCTGGGTTACCTTCACTCCGGCGGGCGGCCTCATTGTGCAGTCCGCGGTATCAATTGCGGTTTCAAGGGCGACGCCGGCAGTCAGGTGGCCTGCGCCGGACGAGATTGCCTGTGGCATCGCGCTCAGTGACGCTCAACTCAAGGCCACGGCATCGATTCCGGGAACATTCGTCTACACGCCTGCCGCGGGCCAGGTGCTCGATCCGGGGACGCATGCGCTCTCGGTAACCTTCACTCCGACAGACGACAAGAACTACACCAACGCGCAAGCGAGCGCGTCAGTCACCGTGCTGAAGGCAAGGCCGTCCATCGAATGGCCGACTCCCAACGCGGTCCCGAGTGGTGTCGGGCTCGGCAACGCTCAGCTTAATGCCACGGCATCGATTCCGGGAACATTCGCATACAGTCCTTCAGCAGGCGAGATTCTGGAGTCGGGAGACCATACGCTCACGGTAACCTTTACCCCTACGGATTCTGAGAAATACGCGACGGTAAAAGCCACCGTACAGGTTACTGTCTTAAAGGCGCCGCCATCCATCACATGGCCAACGCCCGATCCAATTACTTACGGCACCCCACTCAACACCGCTCAGCTCAATGCCACGGCATCGGTTCCGGGAACATTCGTCTACAACCCGGGCGCTGGCGCAGTGCTTGCGGCTGGACAGCATACGCCATCGGTGACCTTTACTCCGGATGATTACGAGGACTTCACCCCGATTCAGGCCGCCGTATCGCTCACTGTCGCCATGGCAATTCCGGCAATTGCATGGCCGACGCCCGAACCTATTCCCTCCGGCACCGCACTTGGCGCCACTGAACTAAAT
This sequence comes from Occallatibacter sp., assembly GCA_035945795.1. Lineage (GTDB taxonomy): Bacteria > Acidobacteriota > Terriglobia > Terriglobales > Acidobacteriaceae > Telmatobacter. Next base: position 81,141 of record DASYZU010000122.1, on the reverse strand, counting down.
GCCACGGCATCGGTCCCTGGAAAATTCGCCTACACTCCCGCCGCAGGCAAGGTGCTCGGGATAGGAGCGCACAAGCTCTCGGTAACCTTCACTCCGACCGACACGATGAATTACGAAATGGCGCAGGCGACCGTATCGATTAATGTCACAGAGTTGTCGCCAACCGAAATCACGTGGTCTGTCCCCTCCCCTATCTCCTACGGTACCGCCCTTGGTGATGCTCAGCTGAATGCCACGGCATCAGTTCCGGGCACATTCGCCTACTCTCCTTCCGCGGGCGACGTGCTGCCGGCAGGAAAGCATGCGCTCTCGGTAATCTTCACTCCTGCAGACACTAAGAAATACGCGACGGCACAAGCCACTGTGAAACTTAAGGTGGAAGGAATGCCCGACATAACTTCGCTGCTAACAGCAACCACGCAGGCGCCCTTCACGCAAGCCGGCGTCGTGCAAGACACTGACCACCCAGGCGATGTGCATGAGCCGGTAACAAGCGGCAGCACTCTCGCCGAGCGGGAAGAAGCACCAGTCAGCACCCCCGCAAAGCCGGAAGTAGTTAAACCTAGCACGCCCAAACAGCACGGCCCACGTGAAACGCGCACTTACAAGGGCGCTTTCTACGAGAAGGGAGACGATGGCCAATGGCATCTCCAGCAGAAATAGCGCAAATGCTACCTGACACACTTCCAGCGGATTTCGGCGAATGGGATGGTGAAGGTTCTACCGCGACATTATCCGTCAACACCAGCGACCTTGAGGCCTTGCGCGGTCCCATTGCTGTTCCCAGGCCGCCCTCGCATATCGCCGAGCCGCAAGTTTCCGCACCGCCGATGCCGGGTTTAAAGCGTGCTACGCCTTCGCGCGCACCGGCAGCGTCTTTCCCGGATGATGAAGCGTATCTCCGGCGGCTAAGGTCCATTACCTCCGTGGTGGACAAGCTACCCGCCCCTTCGCAAGCTGAGGCGGCGGCCGTTGCAATTCCTATAACAGAGAACAAGCCCTCGCTCGAGGAATCGCTGATGCGCGAGGCTGATAAGCACTTCTCACGGTCGTCCATTTTCAGCAGCGTCGGTAGCGACGATGTCGACGAAGAAGAAAAGCACACAAAGAAAAAGTGGATGATGGTTGTTGGCGGCGCCGTCGGTTCAATTCTGCTTGTCGTCTTTCAACTGTTCCACACCGGCACGTTTTCCGCGGTGAAACACATGGTTGTACCGCAGCCGACAGCCACCGATACGCTGCCGGTAGCGAATACGGACGAGGACCTGCCCACGACAGATCTGACTACAGGCAAGCTGCCGACCTCGGTCGACAAGCAGCCGAATACAGGTATTCACCAGGCCGCGAGCGAGACGGCAGCGGCCCCGGCTCAGGTGCAGTCGACGATGATGCATGATCAACTGTTCGCACCGACGCGGATTCCGCAGGACGCCAAGATGCGGCCCGCTGGAGACGCGCCACCTTCTGCCGGCTTTGGCGCCGCAGGAATGGAAGCTCTCGGCGGCAACGGCGCTGTTGGCAACGTCTTCAACGGGCAGGAGCAACCGAGGGTGAAGGCAGTACCTGGTAAAGTCACAGTTTCGGCCGGCGTCGCGGTTGGCATGCTGGTACATAAGACCGCGCCCGTCTATCCGCCGATCGCCAAGTCAGCCCGCGTCTCCGGCACGGTGGTGCTGCAAGGTACCATTTCGAAGACCGGGGCCATGGAAAATTTGCGCGTTGTCAGCGGCCCCTCCATGTTGCGGCAGTCCGCCCTCGATGCTGTCCGCACCTGGCGCTACCGGCCCTACCTGCTCAGCAACGTGCCGACGGAAGTTGAGACAACGGTCAACGTGGTCTTCGCCCTGGGCGGATGACGAATTACGTTGCCGGATCGCGATGTCATGGCCGGTGAGGGGTAAACAGGAAGCCGAGCTTCACAGGAGCAAACTGGTGGTTGCTTGAATCAAAGATTCAGGCGAAATTCAAATCCCGATAATGCTTGCGATCTTGAGCACGAGATTGCGACGATGAGACAACAAAAATGGCTAACAACCCTTGCCGTGATCGTGCTGGGGGCTGGGGTAACCTTCATCTCTGGTTGCGGTGGCGGTGGTGGCGGCGGTAGCACTACGCCTCCTCCGCCCCTGCCACAAATCCAGAACATTAACAGTTCGACAACACCCTCGAGCCCTGTGAGCCTCCCGATTGAGATTAACGGCAGCAACTTTCACACTGCTCCGGGAAAAGTCACATTCACACAGGGGAGCATTTCGGTCGATGTGGTGCCGGCTGCTTCGGCATGGTCGGACACGGGAATCGTGGCTGCAGTTCCCGCGGGGAATGGGACAATGAACTTCACCGTCCCAGGCACCGTGAGCGTTACGGCTTCAACGTCGGCGGGAACAAGCAACGCGGTCACAGTGAACCTGGTCCCGACGCTTACCTTCAATCCCAGCACAATAGGCTGGTCAACAACCGTGGCGTTGCCCAAGCCGATGACGGGGCTCCGCGCCGTGGCTGTGCCGGGAAGCAACAGCAACACCGCTTTTGCGATCACCACCGGGGGCTATGACGGAAGCACCAACACAACTACCGTTTGGGCGAACAACTTGAATCAGGATGGTACGGTGGGCGGCGGGACTACCACATGGACGACCATCGTGACGAACCCGCTTCCTACAACGCTCGCGCATCATGCCATGGCCAAAGCGGACGATACCAATTCCCTGGTGCCTCTAGGGAAGCGCTTTATCTACGTCATCGGTGGGCAGGTGAATTCGACCGACACAGGTGGAACCGCCAAGATTTATGTAGCCAGCGTGGATTCCACTGCTGGCACGGTTGGTATATGGACCTCGCTCACGAACGCATTACCGCAACCGCTTCTTGGCATGTCGGCCACAGTCCATAACGGCTATCTGTATGTAGCGGGCGGCCTGAACACGAATGGAGTGTGCGTGGGTGCTGTCTATTCCGCGCTGGTTAATTCCGACGGCACACTCGGAACGTGGACAACTTCCACGAACAGCCTGCCAACGCCGACAGCTTTCGGAACAATGTTCGTTTTCGGCGGCATCATCTACTACATAAACGGCGACCCGAACTCTTCAATCCCCCCAAACAGTCAAGGCGTTGGAGATAACTGGGTGTACTACGCGAGCGCACTCCGCGGCGCGGTTGGAACGTGGACGCAGAACGGGAACTCGACCATTCATGATCGAGCCAAGGGCATCCTTTTTAATGCGTATGGGCAAGTCATCGCCGGGGAAGGTATTTACACCGGCAGCGTTGGATCCGGTGAAATGGAGACCTCCACAATCAATGCCAACAACACCGGAAACCTCGCTCTGAACTCGTGGACTGGCCTGACAGGGTCTCTGGGGCAGGCGCCGAAAGCCAACGTATACAACGCCGCCGGATTTACCAGCCCGCTTGTCTCTTCGACAAATGCACCGCGCTTCCTGATTCTCGGAGGGCAGTCCTTGACCGGCACTACCGGCGCAGGTGGAGCGCTCAGCAGCACAGTGTACTACAACAATAAGCCGTGAGGCAGCGCTATCGCTCTGGTTTCGACCCCGATGATTTGACGGTTTTTCGGCGTGTCAGGTGCAGAGTGCCCCGGGTCCCGATTTCGGGACCCGGGATCGCACTGACCTCAGCGACACTTTACTCCCGGTCAAATCTCTCCGCCCGCTTTGCAGATTAATTCCCTCTCCAGGCGCACAATACAACCAAGCCTGAGCACGCTCCCGGAATCGTATTATGGGAGGGTTCTCAGGCCCCGCCTTTTTGTGTGGAGAAACCATGAAAAACATCACCGATAAATAGTCGCACATTACCCACACTATAAGTAACTTTCAGACTTTGCATGCGATGAATCCTGATGCGCCGGCATCGGAGAAACGATCCGAGGGTGCGTCGCTTGGGGCTTTGGGTTGTACCCGAACTGCTGCCACCCGGAAACTTTGTGAACGGGTCTTTGACTTCTCATCTGAATGGCGCTCTACAATCAATTCTTGCTTAGTGAAGACCAACGCAACCGCGTAGACGTGGTGCTTGTCTCGCCGCGGAACCCGCTCAACATTGGGGCCGCCGCGCGGGCTATGGCCAACTTCGGGTTTTCAAGGCTGGCGGTCGTGGCTCCCTACGCGCCACACTGGCGCGAGGCGCGCTCGGCCGTTGGCGCCCCGGAACTCCTGCAAAATGCAAAAGAGACTGAGTCTCTCGCAGAGGCGGTAGCCGATTGCACGCTGGTTGTGGGGACGGGAACTCTTACTTACCGCAAGCCTGAGCAAGAGGTCGTTCGCCTACCGGATCTGGCTCCCCTCGTACAGCAGGAGACGGGGCATGGCGGCCGCGTATCGCTGCTTTTCGGACCGGAGAAGCACGGACTTACTCGGGAGGACCTCTCGTATTGCCACCTGCTGGTAGAGATTCCGACGGACAAGCGTCAACCTTCGATGAACCTTGGACAGGCCGTTGCAGTTTGTCTGTATGAGCTGGCGTCGCGAGCGTTCGTCGCGGACAAGGGCATGGGCGAAAGTGCCGGGCTGGAGACGGCAAACAGGAAAGGGCGAACCGCGGCTTCAGAGAGGCTGGAGCTGCTGGCCGGAGTGGTGAACCGGGCGATGGTGGCGGCAGACTACTCGCCCGCTACGATGCGCGATGCGAACCGGCACGATCTGCGCCTGCTGCTGCGTAGACTCGCGCCGACAGAGCGGGATGCGCGGCGGATCCTGGGGCTATTCCGGCGAATTCTCTGGCGGTTGGAGCGCTGACTCCGACACTTGCGCCAGAAAAGCAAAATGCGATTTCTCGACTGCGCTCAGGGTTGTTCAAGGTGATAAAAAGGACGGGGTAGACGCGTTGCTAGTACGCGACCTCGGGCGCAAATCCTTTCGACTTCGGAAACGAATTCCTGTTAAAGTGGCGCTTAATGGCTCCAATGATTTTGCCCATCTTTCATCTGCGCTTAAGGTCTGCAAGGATTGCGTCGCTGGCATTACCGGTTGTGCTGGCCCTGGCGTTTGGTATGGCCGCGTCATCGCAACAGGCACTGACAGCGAACCCGCCTGCACAGCTGCACTCAACACAGCAGCCCGCACCAACGGACGCATCCCCAAGCGCGGTGCAAGCAGCGAGCGGCCCCGCTCAGGATGCGGCTCCGCAGCAGGCCGCGCCGGCGCCCTCAACCGGTAGCCAGCCAGCCGCGCAGCCGCAAGAAAATCCGTTGCCAAGCAAAACCGAAGATCAGCCGCCCGTGACGGCCGGAGCCATGGAGGCTCCCGGCGGCATTACCGAAGATGAGTTGAGGCAAATGCTGGTGGGAAAGGATCTGTATTTGCGCGGCGGCTACCTGGGCGATTCCATCAGCTTTACTGAGCACGGCAGGCTGAACGGGCACGCTCCCTACGGCTCTTACACCCTGTGTGGAGTGCGCATCGAAAAAGTGCGCCTGACCAAGCACAAGGTTGAGCTGATAGGGGCGCGGTATGGGCTGCACTTTCTCGGGGCGCTCCCGTACGAGGACCCAACCAAGGCTGTGGACCGCGTGAAGATCACGCCGAAGAAGAAAGTTCTGAAACTCACTATCGACCGGGAAATAGTGGTGAAGGCGAAGAAGGTGAAGGCTGCCAAACCCGAGAAGGGAGCGGCGGCCAAGACCGGTGCGGGCGCGGCAAGCACACCAGCAGCCACAGGCGCGACAACTGAGCCGGCCCAGACGAGCTATACAGATCAGCTGAAGACGGAGATTGCCGCCGCACCTGTGGCTGAACGGCATGCTGATCCTGGGAGCGTGACAACAACGACCTTGCAGGCGCACGCGACAAATGTACTCAAGCAGGCGCTGGACAATGTCTTTGCCTCAAGCCTCGACCAGCGGATGCTGGCTGCCATGCCGAGCTTTTGGAAGTTCTACTACCTGGCTGCGGAGAACAAGACCGATTATCGGCCCGCGGACCCAGCTGTGCTGCGCCAGGCCATGGTGGACCAGAAGGCCAAGCTGCTCTCGACCTTCGAGCCGGGATCGAATGAGTACGCGCAGGCTAACGGCGTGGCGGGGATGGCGCTCTACCACGTGGTCATCGGGGCAGACGGCAAGCCGGGCGAGATTGCGGTGGCGCGGCCGATCGGTTTCGGGCTGGATGAGATCGCGGTGGACGCCATCCAAAAAGCCAGCTTCGAATCGGCAGTCAAAGATGGTAAGCCGGTGCCGGTCCTGCTGGACCTGGTGGTGCAGTTCCGCATTTACTCGAAGAGAACCGCGGCTGGCGAAAAACCGGAGGCAGATAAAGCGGATGCCACCCAGCCGGGCAACCAATCGCTTCCTGGGCCTTATAGTGCGCAGCATCCGTAAGACGGATTTACGCAAGTAAGACATTTGCCGTACTTACGTCTTCCATTTGTTAGACAACGTAAGACGGAGCTAAATGGCTCGTAATACGCTGCTTACATTTTGTCTTACAGCCTTACATCGGCGTCTTACCTTCGTACACGGGTGAAATCGGGAGTTCCGCAGCTGCCGAACGGAAGTTTGGATGCGATGCAGGAATTTGGACCCAGGACAGGGTCTGGGTTAAGGCCGACTTTAGACTACGGGCATAGGCTGCCAGAGCTCAACCTGATTTCCTTCGAGAGCCCATATCCAGGCGAGGCGTCCGTAGGAGCGGTCCTCGCGTTTGGGGCCGATGCGCACGCCGGCGGCAGCCAACCGGGCGAGAAACTCCTCCAGGTCATCGACGCGGAAGTTGAGCATGAAGGTCTGTGGGCCCTCGCCGGAGTAGCGCGTGTTGAGAGGAAAGTGGGCGAAGACCGTCATGCCGGCAGATTCAGGGCCGTCGAATGTCAATGAGCCGTCCTCTGCCGGCTTGATGCCAAGATGGGTTGCGTACCAGGCGGCCAGGGCCTGAGGATCTCGCGCCTTGAGAAAGATACCTCCTAGCCGACAGCTTTAGACAAGATTGATCCTCCTGTTAGCCAAAATTAATCTTCCTGGCGGATAATCTCTTCGAGTTTGGGCTTGTGTTTGGCGGCCCGGCCGGTGCGCGGTTCGGTCGAGAGCACGCGCGCAGGTTTCGGCTGGCCAACACGTTCGCGGGCGTTGGCCTTGACCGCCTTGGCGGCTGAAAACGGAGTTGGCTTGCGTTTCGTCACGGCATGGACGAGTATGGAAGAGATTGAGCGGAAATGGAAGTGCCGGCTCATAGACAAGTTGACATGCTATGGAAGAGCGCGAATTTTTCAACGAAACCACGGAGCAACGGGCGCACACCCTGACCTGTCCCAAGTGCGGGCAGGCGGCTGAATACAAAGTGACCTGGGTGGTGCGGCGCAAGCGTTCGCAACTGCCGCGCGGAGCCGATGAGCGGGACCGGGCGCGGTTCGCAAAAGCGCAGTCATACATGGTTAGACGCGATGACAAATTGTCTTGCGCCAACATTCGTTGCCGCAAACCGTTCGAGATTACCCAGTTGCAGTCACTGGCGTTTCTGAGCGAATAACGAACCCTCAGAGAGGCCCCCAAATGCCGCTGGGCAAAATAGCTCTTGCGATTGCCGCCGCACTTGGCTGCGGCGTTTCCCTTGCACAAACACCGGCCCTGCGGCTGGAGCGCGAAATCTCACTGCCCGCGTCGAGGGCCGCATCGATCATCTCTCCGCTGATCTCGATGGCCAGCGCGTTTTCGTCGCCGCGCTTGGAAACGGAACCGTCGAGGTGGTCGATCTCCGCCAGAGCCAGCGAGTCGGCGAAATCAACGGACTCAAAGAACCGCAGGGACTCCTTTACCTGCCTTCAAACCACACGCTCTATGTGGCCACGGGCGGCGATGGAATGGTCCGAAGCTATGACGGCCGCACCCTGTCGCTTCTCAATTCAATCTCTGTAGGTGACGACGCCGACAATCTCCGCTACGACCTCCAGCGGGGCAGGGTCCTCGTGGGTTATGGCAGTGGCGCGATCGCATCGTTGTCACGGGATTTGACCGGAAAAATAGAAGTGCGGCTGCCGGCGCACCCCGAGTCGTTTCAATTCTCGGCAGACGGCACACAACTCTTCGTCAACCTTCCGCAGGATCAAAGCGTCGCTTCGGTCGATCTCCCGAAGCTGGCAGTGACGGCGAAGTGGAGACATCTCGGCGCGCAGGCGAACTTCCCTATGGCGGTTTCCCCTGGTAGCGACAGGATCTTCGTGGCTTGCCGCACGCCCGCCCAGTTGCTGGCACTGAACACAAAAACCGGATCGGTAGCGGAGCGCATTGAAACAGTGGGCGACGCGGACGATCTGTTTTTCGATAAGGCGCGAGGGCAGATCTATGTAATTGGCGGCGAGGGATTTGTCGATGCTGTAAGTGCGCCGGAGAGCGGCAAGCTGAATTCAATCGGCCACATTCCCACAGCGGCGGGCGCGAGGACTGGCCTCTTTATGCCCGCATGGAACAAGCTCCTGGTTGCCGCGCCGCACCGCGGAACAACCCCAGCCCGGCTCCTCGTGTATGCACTTCCCTGATCCCGCTCATCGACGGTGCGCCGACAGTCAACCCGCCGCAATTCTCTCGCCAGCCCCCTCTCCTCCCGGACTGGCGCTGCCCCCGCGCCATGTGATTGAATCGATAGTGTAAGCAGGCGGGCCTGGAGGCCGTACCTCAGCCCTGACCAATGAACTGGAGATAGCTACAATGGCAAATTCCCTTCTTCCCCCCGAGGAGCGCAATCTGACTCCCGACCAGGTGGAGGCGCTCGACAAGCGGCGCGACCTGGGACACACGTTCCTGGTGATTGCCGGGCAGTTTGCGGTAATCGCCACGGTTCTGCTCCTGTGGGTGGGCCAGGATCTGACTTACTCGCCTGGGTGGGCGCACCCAATCGCTTATTACTTCAGTGTTGCGGTGGCCATCATCGTGGTCTTCGGGATCACGGGCATCGTACTGCGCAAAGGCACGCCGCGCATCGACTGAGCGCTGTACACACGTTTCAAGACTGATTCGTCAAAGGTTTGTGGTCTCCCAGATCTCGCTTCGGTACGCACAAGCGCCTGAAACGGTATAGCCTTGTAAATGTAGATGGCTGCTGCTTCTCTTTCCGGTTTTACGACCTCAACTCCCGAACCTAGGCTGACCGATAGCCATGGCCGGGTGATTCATGATCTGCGCGTTTCCATTACCGACCGCTGCAACTACAAATGCGTCTATTGCCGCACAGGCGAGATGGGGGCACAGTATCCCGAGCTGGGGATCGACGAGTACCTGCGCCTTATCAAGGTTTTTGTGGGTCTAGGCATTACGAAGGTCCGTCTCACCGGCGGTGAGCCTCTACTGCGCCGTGGGCTGGTGGAGCTGGTGAAGGAGCTGTCGGGTTTGCGCACCTTAACCGGCGAGCCGCTGGACTTGGCGCTGACCACCAACGGGCACCTGCTGGACGAGTTGGCCGCGCCGCTGAAGGCCGCTGGTCTCCACCGGGTAACGGTGAGCATGGATGCCGTGGATGCGGCGACCTTCGAACGAATCACGCGGATCCCGGGCAGCTTCGAAACGGTGCTCAAAGGCGTTCGCGCTGCGCGGGCCGCGGGTCTCACTCCACTGAAGATCAACTGCGTTCTTCTGCGCGGCTTCAACGACGACCAGATCGAGGGTTTCGCACGGTTCGCGCGAGAAGAAAACGTGGTGGTGCGGTTCATCGAGTTCATGCCCTTGGAAGAAGGGCGGCTTTGGACGCCTGAGATCGTGGTAACTCTGAAGGAAATCGTGGAACGCATTGGGCGCGTGTTGCCGCTTGTGGAAATGCCGCCGCGAGAGGCGAGTGAGACGGCGCGCCGCTACACGTTTGCCGACGGCGTCGGCGAGATCGGCATTATTGCGCCGGTGAGCCAGGCCTTCTGCGGCGCGTGCAGCCGGGTGCGGTTGACCTCCGACGGCAAGATTCGCACCTGCTTGTTCTCGCAGGTCGAGCACGACCTTTATGGGCGATTGCGCGCCGGTGCGGACGACCAGGCACTGCGCACCTACATTGTGCGTACCATCGAGCAGAAGGAAGCGCGGCATCACATTGGAGAGCCGGAATTTCTGAAGCCTTCGCGATCGATGGTCCATATTGGAGGCTGAACGGAAGTGCGGCTCAGAGAATCTATTGCCCCTTTCAAACTTCGGCGTACGCATATTAACCGGGAAATATCCGAAGTTGTCGGCTGGTGTGACAGAATGTTCGAAAGACTTCTCTCCTTGGCCCGCCTATGAACAATGAGACGGAAGGGCGTATCCCGCTCGCAGATCTGCTTGTGTTCCACCAGCTGGCGCGCTCGTTAACCTCGAGCTTCGACCTGGATACCATTCTGCGCACCATCCTGGAACACATGGAGCGAATTATGGAGGCCGAGCTCTGGACCCTGCTCATGCTCGACGAGTCCACCCAGGAGCTCTATTACGCCATTGCCGCGGGCGGAGAACAGGCGGCGCTCAAGGACCTGCGCGTGAAGGTGGGCGAGGGCGTGGCCGGCTGGGTAGTCGAGCACGGCGAGACGCTGATTGTTCCCGAGGCCGTCGACGATCCGCGCGTGAAGGAAGAGGGCGGCGCGGAGTCGCGCAATGTCCGCTCGGTGATTGCGCTTCCACTGCGGGGCCGCAAAGGCACGCACGGCGCAATCGAAATCTTTAATCCCCGTACCGACCAGATGACCGATTACACGATCGCGTTTCTGCATATTCTGGCCGACCACGCTGCTATCGCAATCGAGAACGCGCACGATGTGGCTCGCATCCAACAGCTGACAATTACCGACGACACGACCGGCCTCTACAACGTACGCCATCTCTACAACGTGCTGGGCCGCGAGCTGGAGCGCTGCAGCCGGCTGATGCAGCCGCTAAGCCTAGCATTTATCGATCTGGACCAGTTCAAGCTGGTGAACGACGCGCACGGTCACCTGGTGGGCAGTGAGCTGCTGGCCACAACCGGCCGCCGGCTGCAGGAACTGAGCCGCAAGCAGGACTGGTGCTTTCGCTACGGAGGCGACGAGTTCGTGATCCTGATGCCAAACACCGGGGCGGATGCCGCGCTCGCCCAGGCCAGCGCGCTGCTTGGTGCGCTGATGGAAACACAATTCCTGATGAAGAACGGACTCGAACTAAGTGTGAGGGCGAGCATAGGGCTGTCCACCGCGCCTGTCGATGGCGCCACCGTTCACGCCATCATCGGCGCTGCCGACGCCCGCATGTACATGGTCAAGAGCAACGGGCGCGGGCAGGTGTGGCGGGCGTAGGGGCAGGGGTCAGGGATCAGGGGTCAGAAAAGCGGCGGAATGCCACCCGCTCTCAATACCCCAGATGCTTTTCGACGATGTTTTCGAGGGGCTGCCCATTCCAGAAGCGTTCGTATTGCAGAAGAAAGAATTGCATTGCCTGATTGAGCCAGTCTTTGGTTTGGTCGGCGCAGTGAGGCGAGACAAGAACATTTTCGAACTTGTAGATGGGGTCGCCCGACGGAATTGGCTCTTCCTCGAAGACATCGAGGCCCGCACCTTTGATTTTTCCTCCAGCAAGCGCGCGCACCAAGGCCGCCTGGTCGATTACCGGCCCACGGCCAACGTTGATGACAACCGCATTGGGCTTCATGGCCGCAAACGCAGCATCGCCGATCATATGGCGTGTCTCAGGGGTGAGCGGCGTTGCTACCACTACATAGTCGCAATGAGCAAGCAGCTCGGAGAGTTCGTCCGGCTTATAAAACTGGGCGACGAAAGGATCGGGGTACGCCGGCGCGTGCCGCTTGAGCGCGAGAACACGCATCCCCATGGCGTGCACGCGGCTTGCAACCGCCCGGCCAATGTCGCCGTAGCCTACAATTCCGACGGTCTGGCCGGCGATCTCTTCAACTAGAAATTGCTCCCAGCGACCCGCCTCCTGGTTGCGGAGCATGCGCCGAAAATCCTTTGCGAAATAAAGAATTGCGGCGAGGGCAAATTCTCCCAGAGTCTGCGAGAAGACTCCGCTGCCGTTGGTGAGCGGGACCACACTCTGGACGAGCTCCGGAAAGAGGGTTCTGTCGAGGCCGGCCGAGCGCGAGTGGACCCAGCGGATGCCGGGGTTGCCCAGGAACGCTGAGCGCAGCAGATCGCGCGGACCCGCCCAATGCAGGATGACCTCAGCTTCTTTCGACGCTTCAGCAAGAGCAGCCGGCGAGTTCACATGGACATGCGGCACACCCGCAAGCATGATGAGTTGCGGGTCGAGTTGCGGATTGGGCGCATCGGAAATCACCAAGACAAGCGGTTGCTTCTTCATGAATGTGAATCGCTCCCGTTTCTATTTGAGTATTTCAGAGCGCTGCTACTTCTTTATGTCGCCGCCGATTTGAATCACGACATATTTTGCCGGACCGTCACCCACATTCCTGATTGCGTGCATTGTGCCGATGGCTACATAGATGATGCTGCCGGGCTCGGCGCGTTCAGCCTTGCCGTCGTGTTCAAACTCCAGTGTTCCCTGCTGCACGACGATCAGTTCCGAGTGCTGAATCTTATGCAACGTGGGGGGTACCGTTCCGGCAGGCTGGATGGTTTCATGCGCGCCGACCGCCTCGCCCGTGACCAGCGTTCCCTTAAAAACCATGCTGCTCTGGGAACCATTCGGCGTAGTCCTGGTTTTCGTCTGGTCGTAAGAGAAGACACGCGCGGTTGCCAGTGGATTTTCAGGAGTTATCTGCGCGGCGGCGATGCCGCATGCGAAGACAAGAATGGCGGCAATCAGAGGAAGATTTTTCATTCATTGTCCTTGTTGACCGCGGCTGGAATTGAGTTTGTTTTTCCAAAGGGACACGGAGCTGGGTAGAGGCTACCACAGCGGGAGGGTGGAGCAGAAAGTGAAGCGGCCTGGACGAACTGCCCCCTAGGTCTCAGGATCTAATCCTCACCCCGAGGCCCAGGGCACCTATGTTTCGTTCGCAGCGCTTCTACTTCTGTTCGGTAATGTGAACCGAGTTTTCCAATCGGAAGGTAAGAAGCGTTTCTGCGGGCAAGAAGATCTGCTTGTTGCCCGTGAATGCGCTGCCTGCTGTTCCGGCGCCGCCACCGGCCAGTGCGCCAATCGCCGCACCCTTGCCGCCGCCAGCCAGCGCGCCTACAAGAGCTCCGAAGCCGGCACCGCCGCCAGCAAAAATCGCAGTGCGCTTGCCCTTGCCTTTTTCTGCGCGCTCAATGGAACTGGTGGCCACCGGATAGCTGCCCCAGTTCGTATGCACACGCTCGAGGCGAATGGACAGATAAGCGCCGCCTTTGATCTTGCCCAGCGCTTTGGCTTCGATCACAGTGCCCTCAGCGCGAGCGCCGCGAGGAATCACGGTTTGCCCATTCACCATCACATCGTCGGCGATAGTTGCGCCGAAGGAGTCGCCGGACTGAGAGATCTTGGATCCCAGATCCTGATCGAGCCGAACGGGAAGACGCGTGCCCGCGGGAAGATCGACAACCATGGGTTGAGGCGGCGCCTGCAAAGCACCTGCGCCGGGCTGCGACGCGCTAGACCCCGGTTGCGACGCGCTTGAACCGGGCTGCGAAGAGGCAGCCTGCTGTGGGTTCTGCGGCGACTGCCCGCCTGAGTTATTCGCCTGCTGAGTATTTCCCTGCTGAGTGCCGGATTTGCATCCGCTGTACGCAAGCACAAACGCCAGCGCCAGCACAGCAAGAGGAACAAACCTGCGATTGGGAATCATTGCACGTACTCCTTGAGGGGGGTTAAGGGCCTCGGCCGCAGAGACATGCGGATGAAGACGCATCGCCGGAAAGCCCTGTGATGTCAGATGTCGAGATTCTTCACGTCGAGTGCATTGTCTTCGATAAATTTCCTGCGCGCTTCCACATCTTCTCCCATGAGCGTTGTGAAGATAGCGTCGGTCTCTGCAATGTCTTCGAGCTTGACCCGGAGCAGCGTACGGCGCTCGGGGTCCATCGTGGTCTCCCAAAGCTGCGTGGAGGTCATCTCGCCAAGGCCCTTGTAACGCTGGACCTGGTAGTCCTTCTTGCCCTGTTCGACAATGTAGGCGAACAGTTCGCGTGCAGTCTGCTTTTCAACCGGTTCACGGGTAATGCGAGCAGCGCGGCGGGCTTGCTTGACCTCGGCTTGGGCCTCTCCGTCACCGCCTTCTTCGGGCTCCTCCGCTTCAGCGTCGGCTGAGTTGGCAGCAGCACCTTTGGCGGCGAACTCGATAAGGAACGGCGGCTCCAAGAATTCCTTGATGAGGGAGTACTTGGCCATCATCTGGCGAAACTCGGGGCTCGAAGCCAGGGTCCAGTCGATGCAGCGCGTAGCACCCTGCGCATCGGTAAAGCAGATGGACCAGGTGTGATGCTCTTCGTCCTCCACCGGTTCGGCGACCTTGAATTGGAACTCGTCGGCAAGTTCGGTGAGCTGTGCATGCAGCAACCCAAGCTTCTCAGGAACTTCGCTCTCGGACTTCGATGCAAAGTCGGCGCGGTGAACCAGCTCGGCGCGGGCCAGCAACTCTGTCAGCTTTTCATTGCGGATGCGCTTATCTACCTTCTCGACAAAGCTGAGGTACTCGTTGAGCGTGGACATGAAGCGCGTGAGGTCGGCGCCTTCGATGCGGCTGGCCGCTTCGCCGTGACGCACCACCATTCCCTCAGCAGCGCGCTTCACCATCACCTTCACAAACTCGCGGTCGTCCTTGATGTACTGCTCGAACCGGCCCTTCTTGATCTTGTAAAGTGGCGGCTGCGCAATGTACACGTTGTCGCGTTTGATCAACTCCGTCATGTGGCGGAAGAAGAACGTAAGCAGCAGCGTGCGGATGTGCGAACCGTCCACATCGGCGTCGGTCATCAGGATGATTTTGCCGTAGCGAATCTTGGTCGCGTCGAAGTCATCCTTGCCGATGCCGCAGCCCAGCGCCGTAATCATGGCGCGGATTTCCTCGTGGCCCAGCATCTTGTCGTAGCGGGCTTTTTCGACGTTGAGAATTTTGCCCTTAAGCGGCAGGATCGCCTGGAAGCGGCGGTCGCGGCCCTGCTTGGCAGTTCCGCCGGCGCTTTCGCCCTCGACGAGATAGAGTTCGCACCGGTCCGGATTGCGCTCCGAGCAGTCGGCGAGTTTACCGGGCAGGCCGCCGCCGTCGAGAGCCCCCTTGCGCCGCGTAAGATCGCGGGCCTTGCGGGCTGCCTCGCGCGCACGCGCGGCTTCAATGGCCTTGTTGATGATGCGCTTGGCGATGGGTGGATTCTGCTCGAGAAATCCGCCCAGCCGCTCGTTCACAAAAGCCTGCACAGTGCCGGCGATGTCGGAGTTAAGCTTGCCCTTTGTCTGACCTTCGAACTGCGGCTGCGGCAGCTTCACGCTGATTACCGCGACCAGGCCTTCGCGCACGTCGTCGCCGCTCAGGTTTTCCTTCAGGTCCTTGAAGAGACCGAGTTGCTGGCCAATTGCATTGATGGTGCGGGTAAGCGAAGTGCGAAATCCAGAAAGGTGCGAGCCGCCGTCAACCGTGTTGATGTTGTTGGCGAAACTGAACACGGTATCGGAGTAGCTGTCGTTGTATTGCAGAGCGATGTCCATCTCAACGCCGTCGCGGAAGGCTTCCATCACGATTGGCTTGTCGTGAAGCACGGTCTTGCCGCGATTGAGATGCTTCACGAACTCGGCAATGCCACCTGCGTACTTGAATTCAGCCCGGCGCGCTTCGCCGGTCTTGGCATCCGCAGTGCGCTCATCGGTGAGCGTGATCTCCAGGCCCTTGTTGAGGAAAGCCATCTCGCGCAATCTCTGCGCCAGCGTGTCGTAGTTGAACTCGGTGACGGTGAAGATACTCTTGTCGGGCAGGAAGTGCACCTTTGTTCCCCGCCGTTTGCTGGTGCCTGCCTTGCGCAGATCGCTCGTCGGCGCGCCGCAACTGAAGTCCATCTCCCATGTAGAGCCGTCACGCCAGATCTCGACGTTAAACTCCTGCGAGAGTGCATTCACGCAACTCACGCCCACGCCGTGCAACCCGCCCGAAACTTTATAAGTGGAGGCGTCGAATTTGCCGCCCGCGTGCAGTTTGGTCAGCACCACTTGAACAGCGGGCATCATCTTGCCATTGCCTACGTCCATCATGTCTACAGGAATTCCGCGGCCGTCATCGACAACAGTGATGGAGTTATCCACGTGAATGACGACATCGATTTTTTTGCAGTAGCCGGCCAGCGCTTCGTCCACGGAGTTGTCGACAACCTCGTACACCAGGTGATGAAGTCCCATCTCGCCGGTTGAGCCGATGTACATGGCGGGGCGCAGCCGAACAGCCTCGAGGCCTTCAAGAATTTTGATGTTCTCTCCGGTATAGCTGCCGTTGTCGCCGTTATTGCCTGCGAGGGGAAACTCATCAGGTACATCAATTGCCATCGTCTTAGTCGCCATAGGATTCCATTTGCGGTGCTTTTGATGCGGCCCCCGATTGGGAGGAGCGATTCCGAAGCGCGATTCCGGTCTGAAGATGGGGGTTTAACCGTCTGAAAAACGAGGGTTTTCAAGCCCTTCTGTCTGCCTCTATTTTAGCATGCGGGAACGATGAAAAAGAGCCCCGAATCGGGTCTGCAAATGGCATTCTGAATAGTTACTTTAGTGCAGAAAATATGACGTTAGTAATTTATATGGTTACTATTTATGTATATATATGAAAAAGCTAGACTTGTGTAGAATAATGTTTTACAATTCTTTTGTAAACCGGGGCCTTCCTTCGGTCATATTCAATCTAGAAAGGGTTACCAATGATGAAACTCGTCGTCCGCACATTTGCTATTTGCGTTGCACTCTCCGGCGCCGCCGCCGTTTCGCTGTCATCCGCGACCACACACGCCATGACCAGCCATCAGGCGGCCACTTCTGCTTTGCCTGTTCCGCTGTGCGGCCCCTGGACGCCCTGCTCCCCGAGTCCTGATGCGCAGGCAACATTCGCTAAACACGCGAAGTAACACGAAAGTACCACAGATGTATCTCCTTTGCGGGTTGAGTGCGTGGGGTAATGGCGCTATTCTGAGAGCGTTCTTAGGATTACGAATTAGCCATATGTCATCTCAACTCGCAATGTCGGCGATGAGCGTAGCGGAATTTGGCCTGTGGGCCACACTGGGCTTCCTGTTCTGGAAGAGAAAGCTCTATCGCCGCTTTCCGAGCATGGCATCTTACCTGGCGCTTCGCGTGGCATCGATGCCCATGCTTATGGCTGCGCTCTATATACAAGCGCAACCCTGGGGCCGCAGTTATTACGCTGTTTACTTCTTTGCCTACTGGGCTGTTTACATCATAAGCGCTGTGCTTCTTCTGTTTGTGTGCGTTGAGATCTTCCGCTCCGCGCTCTCTGCTCTGCCCGGGCTGATGAAGATCGGCATTGTGATCTTCCGATGGGCAATTCTGGTTTCCGTGGTTCTCACCTTCTCCTCCATATCCTTGTTGCATCATGGTCTTGCTGCCGTGCCTGACATCGCGGTTGGACTCATGCGCTCGGTCAGTGTCGTGGAGCTTTGCCTGTTGGCATTCCTCTGCCTCAGCATGAATGCATTGCGCCTTTCCATTCGCGACATGGCCTTCGGCATCGCCCTCGGATTTGGCGTGATGTCTTCCAACGACTTCGTTTTTGCGGCATTGACTTCCCGCACTTCGTCGATGACGACTACGCTGCAGCTCGTCTATGAAGCCGTGATTCTGGCCTCGGTGTCGATCTGGGTAGCCTACTGCGCCCTGCCAGAGGCGGTCCGCAAGCCGCTGACGATGCCGGCAAATTCAACCATCTATCGCTGGAACGAGATTGCATCGGCACTGGGCCATACCGGAACCCAGATAGCCGTGCAGCAGCCCGCCAACAGCTTCTTCCTGACCGATGTAGAGAAGGTGGTCGAGAAGGTGCTCACGCGGAATCTTAAAGGACGCGAGTCGGAATCTTAAACAGAGCGGATAGCTAATAGGCAATATTCGATAGAAAGAAACAAAGGCCTCGGCATCGCCGGGGCCTTTGCTTTGTAACGTAATTTGAGTTCTGCTGCGCAGTCGAGCGTGAGCCTTCTTACTCGGCTGCAACCGGCTCGATGGACGCAAAACGCCCACGTCCGCCGCGGTCGACGAACTTCACGCGCCCTGTGACCTTCGCGAAGAGCGTATCGTCGGAGCCGATGCCGACGTTCACGCCGGGCTTGATGCGCGTACCGCGCTGGCGCATGATGATGGAGCCGCCGGTAACGAGTTGGCCGCCAAAGGCCTTCACGCCCAGCCGCTGTGCATTGGAATCGCGTCCGTTTGTGGAGCTGCCTCCACCCTTCTTATGTGCCATTGCCGAATCCCCTTCTGTACCGAGCTGTCAGCTTTCAGCCTTCAGCTAGTGAACTGCGAATCAACCATCCCGGCCCTCGCTATAAACAAACTGAAAGCTGAAGGCAGAGAGCTAAAAGCTACTTCTCCGAGTAGGTAACGCCATCGGCCTCGATCGCCTTGATGCGCACCTCGGTAAAGTTCTGACGGTGTCCCTGCAGCTTCTTGTACTGTTTCTTCCGCTTCAGGTGAAACACCAGGATCTTGTCGCCGCGGCCTTCGCCGAGCACTTCCGCAGTCACCCTGGCCGTCGATGGCTTCGCCACGGTTCCAGGCTCGCCGGAGACTAAGAGCACATCACTGAACTCGACGGTCTGGTTCTCAGAAGCTACACTCTCAATCTTCACTACGTCGCCGGGAGCGACCCGGTACTGCTTGCCGCCGGTGCGAATCACTGCATACATAACTAACCCTCCGGCACACTAGTTCTTAAACCAGGTGCGAAACTCAAATCCGTGTGCTCAGTCGGGGCGGATACAGACAGCTACTGCATCGGGACGAGGGCCGCACACACGCCATTCCGGCGGTGAACCCAGCAGAATCCCGCACACCCGCAAGGGAGTGCATCGCCAAACTCTACGATTCTATCGTTAAATCGGGGCTGGGGTCAATTCCAAAGCATGGCCTTACAGCATGTCGAGCCCCTGCTTGCGCTTTGGAACTGGATAGGCCTTGTCGATCTCCGCCAGATCCTCCGCATCCAGTTCCAGGCTCGCAGCCGCGGCATTCTCCTCAACGTGTTCAATCGACCTAGCCTTGGGAATGGCCAGCACCGGCCGCCGCAAACACCAGGCGAGGGCCGCCTGCGCCGGTGAGACTCGACGTTTTCGAGCAATGTCGCGTAACGCCTTTGAATCAAGGAGTTCGCCGCCCTGCCCGATCGGCGAGTAGGCCATGACGGTGACATTGTGCTGCTGGCACCACGGCAGCAAGTCGTATTCAATACCGCGATGTTCGGGGTTGTAGAGCACCTGGTTGACCGCGCAGGAGCTTGCTCCGGGCACCTCGAACAGCTCCTCCATGTCATCCACATCGAAGTTCGAGACGCCCCATGCCCGAATCTTGCCCTGCTCCAGCAAGCGTCGGAAGGCCGCAACTGTATCCCGAAGAGGAAAACGCCCGGGCCAGTGAAGAAGGTAGAGGTCGATCGTCTCCACCCGGAGACGCTTCAGGCTCGCCTCGCAAGCCCTCACTGTTCCCTCGAGAGAAGCGTTCGATGGGAGCACTTTGCTAACCAGGTACACGCGATCGCGCAGTCCGTCAATTGCCTCTCCAACCAGCAACTCGGAGCGCCCGCTGCCATACATTTCTGCAGTATCGATCACCATCATCCCGAGTTCAACCCCGCGTCTGAGCGAGGCGATCTCGGCCGCGCGCGTGGCTGCGGAATCGCCAATGTTCCAGGTTCCCTGCCCGAGCTGCGGCACCCGGCGGCCGCCAATTTCGAAAGTTTTCATAGTTTGCTCCATCATAATTCTGCGCAGGGATGTTGGCATTAGAGCCTGCTCAACATAGCAACGAGCCTCTGTGATCTTCGACCATGATCCCGCGCGGCCCGCATCGCTATACTTTCCCCATGCAGCCTGTCAGCCAGCCGGTCAGCATTGTAGTCACCGTTCTCAATGAGGCCGGGGACATCGGCCGCGTCGTCCAAAGCCTGCTGGCGCAGACGCCCATGGCAGCCGAGGTGATCGTAGTCGACGGCGGATCGAACGACGGCACGTGGGAGTGGCTTGCCGAGACGCAGGCAAAGGACCCGCGCCTGGTGGCGATTCGCGACGAAACTTGCAGCCTCAAGTACTCCGCAGGACCGGTCTCACGCGGCCGGAATGTAGCTATTGCCGCTGCAACGTCGGGAATCATCGCAACAGCCGACGCGGGCTGCACCTACGCTCCGGACTGGGCCGCAAACCTGACCGCACCACTCATTGCCAGCACAGCCGAGTACGCCCTCGGCGGCTCCTGTCTCGACCCAGCGGATCACACCCTGTGGGACCTGGCTTCAGCTCCATTCTTCAGCATCAAGCTGGGGCCGTCCGAGCCCACAAAATCCTGTACCGCGCGTTCCATGGCCTTCACCCGCGCGCTCTGGGAGCGCATCGGAGGATTCCCTGAGGCAGTGCTTGTAGGCGAAGACACGCTCTTCGACTTCGACGCGCGGAGGCTCACGACTCCTGCATTTGTCGGGAACGCCAAGGCTCTCTACCACCCGCAGAACACCTTCCGCTCTGCCATGCATCAACTCGCCCGCTACGCAGTAAGCGACGGAAAAGCGCGCGTGCGCATGCCGCGGCTGTTTCGCAACGCCGCGCGCTGCGTGCTGGAGTTGCTGGCTCTCGCAGGCCTATGGTGGAGCGTCGTTCCGCTGCTTGTGGTTCTCGTGCTCGAGTCGTGGTTCGCATTTCACCTCGACTGGAAATTCTTACGCCCCTTTGGGATGAAGGCGGTGCTGGCGCGGTTTGTGTTTTCCGTCGCCGTGCCTTGGGTTATAGCCGCGAACCATATCTACGGCCTGTTCTCGACTAAGCCGCAAACTAACCGTCAGAACGTAGGCAGCTGACAACTCACAGCTATCAGCTCTTCGCCGGCGGCAAAATATAGAACAGAATCGCGAAGTAGTGAGCGATGCTCCCGGCCAAAACGAAGATGTGCCAAGCTGCATGAAAGTACCGGCGGCTGTCGAGGGCAAAGAAGACAATGCCCAGCGTATAAGCCATTCCGCCCACCCCCAGCCACGCAACGCCGTGCCAGCCAATTGCTAGCACCAGCGGATGAACCGCGAAGACGATGACCCAACCCTGCAAGAGATAAACCGCCGCTGAAAGAACGGCCAGCGGGCCTTCTTTGAACCGTTCCAGCGCAACGCTCTTCGACACGATGCCAGCAACGGCCAGCGACCACTCCACACCAAACACTGACCACCCCAGAGGCCCACGCAGCGAGATCAGCGTGAAGGGCGTGTACGTGCCTGCGATCAGCAGGTAGATGGACGAGTGGTCAAGAATCTGGAAGATATGTCGAGCACGTGTGCGCACCAGCGAGTGGTAGAGCGTGGAGCAGATGTAAACGAGGATGAGAGTGGCGGCAAAGATGGAGCAACTAACGATGTGCCAGGCCGTTCCGCGAGTGGAGGCGACGATCAGGTAGGCAGCACCGGCAATGGCGAGCGCAGCGCCGATGCCATGAGTGATGGCATTGGCCAGAATGTCGCCAAGGTCGTAATGCGGGGGCACAGCATGATGATAGTCCGGGCACCTTCCGGGAAATATCAGAGGAATCTCATTCGCGTCCGTTCAATTCGCGAATTCTCAGGCTCTGCACGGCGCAACGGGGCCTCACTTGCAAGTTAATTCAGCACGCCCTCGAGCGCGTTAGTGGCGAGACAGGCCTTTGATTGTGAACGCGGCAGAGATTCAACAGAAAAAGACGAACCACTCAGATGGCCCAGACGGGCCAGACTTCACCAGCCAAGAATTGACCGGCCGGCTCACCGAGGTGGCGCTCGGCTATCAGCGCGTGCTGGCCGCGAATCCGCACCATCCTGAGGCACTTTTGGGTATGAGCATGGTGGCGCTGGCCAGCCGGCAGATCGATGCCGCGGTAAACATGGCCGAAGCGGCCGTGATGGCTGCTCCTCCTGCCACTCAAATAAAGTGCGCAGCGTGGGTGGCCTTGGGTCAGGCTTTGAAGGCCGACGGAAGAAACACAGAAGCAGAGCTGGCCTACGAGCAGGCAATTCAACTGGACGGCATGAATTCTTTGGCACGCCTCGGACTCGGCGAGTTACGGATTGCCGCAGGGCGTTGTCATGAAGCCACGCAGGAGTTTGATCTGGCTCTCAGGCGCGAGCCCGGACTGGTGGCTGCGCATCTCGGCATCGGCAATGCATTGGCGTTTGCTGAGCGGAACGAGGAAGCTTTGGAGCGGTACGAACGCGCGCTGGCTTTGCGGCCGCGTCTGCCTGAGGCGGAGTACGCCGCCGGGTTTACACTGGCACGTCTGGGAAGAGTGGAAGAGGCTGAGACGCGCTACCGGCGGGCTCTGACACAGCGACCGGATTTTGCCGCTGTCTGGGTGAGTCTGGGCTGCTTGCTGCGCGAACAGGGGCGCGACGTCTACGCCGAAGCAGCGCTCAAGCGGGCCATTGAGTTGCGGCCCGACATGATTGCCGGCTGGATCAACCTGGCAATTCTCGAGCGGGACCTCCACAGGCTTGAAGAGGCAGAGGCACACCTGCGCAAGGCCTTCGCGCTGAATCCCGACCAGGTGGAAACGTTGGTGGCCTGGTGCCAGTTTCGCGTGGCAGAGCAGGACCTGGCCGGGGCGTGGGCGTGGATCGGCTGGGCGTTGGCGCGCGATCCCGACAATTCCGAAGCCATGAACATGCGCGGGATTCTGCTCCACACCGAGGGACGTTTTGCTGAAGCTGTGGAGGCGTTCGAGCGTGCCGAAACATTGGGCAGCAAGGCGGCTGCGTCGAACCGGGGAAACTCGCTGCTGGATATGGGCCGGATGGATGAGGCATTGAAGGCCCACGAAACAGCCGTGGCCTGCGATCCTTGGCATCCGGGCGCCCTGTACAACCTGGCGCTCACGCGTGTGCGGTTGGGAGACTGGGAGCGAGGTTGGCAGGATTACGAGGCGCGGTGGCGGTTTCGCGAGGTGCATCGCACTGCGAGGGTCTTCGAAAAGCCGCGCTGGCGGGGCGAAGCGCTCAGTGGCAGGCGAGTGCTGCTGCATGCCGAGCAGGGGCTGGGTGACACAATTCAGTTTTGCCGTTACGCGACCCTGGTGGTGGCGCGAGGCGGGACGGCAATTCTGAAGGTGCAGGAGCCTGCAGAGCGGCTGATGAACTCGCTGGCAGTGGTGCAGGCTGGTTTGGTGGCGACGGCAAGGCTCGGGGCTCCAGTGCCTGAGTTTGATTTGGAATGTCCGCTGATGAGTCTGCCCGCGGTTTTCGGGACGACGGTGGTGTCGGCACCATGGCCGGGTGCTTACCTGGGGGCTGATCCGCGGACGGCGGCGGCGAAGCGGAGGCAGTTTCCCTGCGTGGGGCCCGGGTTGCGTGTGGGGCTGGCATGGGCGGGCAATCCACGTTACAAGGCGGACCGGCTGCGGTCAACGAACGTCGCAACCCTGGTGTCGCTGTTGCGGACGCCCGGGTTTACGTGGATATCGCTGCAAAAGGGCGAAGCGGCCGGACAACTGCCGACGTTGCCCGGCGATGTTTTGGTGCTGGACGGATCGAGCCGGGACCGCGACCTGGCGGAGACCGCCGCACTGCTGGCGACCCTCGACCTTGTGATCACAACCGACACCTGCATTGCGCATCTGGCAGGCGCCATGGGCAAGCCGGCGTGGATTCTGCTGCCACACCTGGCGGACTGGCGCTGGATGCAGGAACGGGAGACGACGCCCTGGTATCCGACGGCGAGGCTGTTCCGGCAGAAGGCACCTGGGGACTGGGCTGAGCTGATGCAACGGGTCGTCGAAGAGTTGCAGGGCTACCTGCGGGATCGATGGCAACCGGCCGGCGGATTGGTAGACGGAAAGGATGGGGCATCTTCATTTGGTGAGAATCGCGCGGAGGTCAGGCTTCGGCATGAAGGCTCCGTCGGACGCGCTCCATGATGCCGAGATAGTAGGCGAGGTTGTGGATGGTGTTGAGGATTGCGGAGAGGGTCTCGCCGGATTGCATGAGATGGCGGAGATAGGCGCGGGTGTAGCGGCGGCACACTGGACAATTGCAGGCCGGGTCGGGCGGGGATTGGTCTTCAGCAAATCGCTTCGCTTTGATGTTGAGGCGTCCCTCGCTGGTGAAGAGCAGTCCGTGGCGGGCGGCGCGGGTAGGCAGCACGCAATCCATCATGTCGACACCCATGCGGGCGTACTGCTCAATCTCGTCCGGGTAGCCGACGCCCATGACATAGCGCGGCTTGTCCTTTGGCAGCAGCGGTAGAACCTCGGCGATCATTTCGAGGGTGAGCGCGCGGGGCTCGCCGACGCTCAAGCCGCCGATGGCGTAGCCGTCGAAATCCATTTCGACGAGGCGTTCAGCACACTGGCGGCGGAGATCGGTATACATGCCGCCTTGCACGATTCCGAATAGGTTCTGTGACTGGCCTCCAAATTCGTCGCGCCAGACTACCTCGTCGCCGTGGCTGCGTAAGTGATCGAGCGAGCGGCGGGCCCAGGCCATGGTGAGACGAAGGCTCTCTATGGCGCGAGGGCGATCGGCGGGATACTCGGTGCACTCGTCGAAGGCCATGGCGATGTCGGCGCCGAGTGCGATCTGCACATCCATCGAGTGCTCGGGCGTGAAGAAGTGGCTGCTACCGTCGAGATGGGAACGGAAGCGAACGCCTTCGTCCGAGACCTTGCGCAGGGCGCTGAGCGAGAAGACCTGAAAGCCGCCTGAGTCAGTGAGCATGGCGCGGGGCCAGCTGATGAAGCGGTGCAGACCGCCAAGACGTCGGATGGTCTCGTGGCCGGGGCGAAGGTAGAGATGATAGGTGTTGCCAAGAATAATTTCCGCGCCGAGAGATTCGAGCGTGTCCTGGGGGACGGCTTTGACAGTGCCGGCGGTGCCGACGGACATGAAGACAGGCGTCTGGACAGTCTGGTGGGGAAGATGGAACTGGGCGCGGCGGCCACCGGCTGCCGTTTCCGCGATCACTTCAAAAGGTGAACTCACTCAACGATTTTAGCGGGAAGCACACGCCTATTTGCTCGCTCCGAGGTGGACGAGGAAGCCGAAGCGTGCAGTGCGCGGCGTTGCGAGCGTGGTGGTGGGGGTCTTGGAGACTTCGATCTGTCGGTCGAAGAGGTTCTCGCCGGCCGCGAAGAGTTCGATTCGCTTGCCGATGTTGTGGGAGCCGTAGGCGTCGAGGCGGAAGTAGCCGTGGAGCAGGAAGGCGTTGGCGTCGTCGTCGTATTGATGGCCGCTGAGTCGGCTTTGCAGGCTGAGAGTTCCTAGCGCTGACTTAAAGGCGCGGAGGTTTAGCGTGGCCATGTTGCGCGCGACCTCGGGAATCCAGTTGCCGAGGTCCTGACTGCCCTTGGACACCGTGGCGTGAGCGTACTGATAGCCACCATCGACTGCAAGCCAGGAACGGGGCACTAATTCAAAGTCCAGGGCAACGCCGCGGCTCTCTATCTGGCCGAGGTTTTCTCGCGCCAGCAGAATCGGCGAGGACGCGGGGTTCTCGGTAACGGCAACGATGGGGCGGTTGACCTGGGTGAGGAAGTAGCTGGATCGGACGGTGCCCCAATTCCATTGTGTGGCGAGGCCGGTTTCCCAGCCGGTGGCGCGCTCGCTGAGCAGGTTGCCGTTGGGGTTGGTGAGCTTGTTACCGACTTGCGTAGAACGGTAGAGCTCGCTGGGAGTGGGGGCGCGGAAGGCGCGGAAGCCTGACGCCGAAACTGCCCAATGCGGGGATAGCTTTCGCGCAAGGCCCAGGCGCGGATCGAATATGGTTTCGTCGCGCTGCGGCGGCTGTGTTGGGCTCGGCGTCCAGCTGGTACCTGTCCAGGCGAGTTGGTGGCCGTCGTAGTTCTGGAACCAATCCATTCGGCCGGAAGCAGCGAGGGTCCAGGCGTTGTGGACCCACATGGCTTCAACGTAGGCGGCGGAGTCGCGCTGGTGGTCATGCAGGCTGGTGAGGGCGGCGCTGCTGCCGAAGGTCCGCTCGCGGTCCCAGATGCGGACGTCGTGCACGTCGGCTCCGGCGATGATCAGCAGGCCTGCGCCGAGGGGCTGGTTCCAGTGGACGGCTGCGCCTAGCTCGTTGTCGGGGATGAAGGAGAAGCGCGTGGGCACTTCTCCGCAACGAAAGGAGCAGGTGGGATTTGCGGCGTTCGGCAGATTGGAGAGGCTGGAGAAGGTCTGGCGGTAGCGTTCGGAGGAACCGTAGACGCGCGCGACGAGCGAAGCACTGTGCGGGGCCTGCCAGTCGGCGCCAGTGGCGTAACGGACAAGACGCGTTGCGTTGATTTGATAAGGCGTGCCGTTGTGGCGGGATTCGTTGAAGCCGCTGGTGCGCGCGAATAAGCGGAGCGGGCCGCGGTCGCGCTCTGCGAGGAGGAGAGTGTTCTGGCTGTGGACGTTGCTGGCTACATCGACGGGACCGCGCTGGGATGGTGCTTCCTGGATGAAACCGTCGGTGCCGAGCAGGCCTCCAGCTGCAAGCAGCCCCCAGGGGCCGCGTTCGGCCTGG
Organism: Occallatibacter sp.; assembly: GCA_035945795.1. Lineage (GTDB taxonomy): Bacteria > Acidobacteriota > Terriglobia > Terriglobales > Acidobacteriaceae > Telmatobacter. The sequence goes on along the minus strand of DASYZU010000122.1, from coordinate 54,603 downwards.
AGGAGCAGGCTCGAGTCGTAGGTTCCTTCGGCGCCGTAAGTGGAGCGGAGCTCGGCCTGGTTGAACGTGGGGCGGACGGGAATTACGCTGACGACACCGCCGATGGCGCTGGAGCCGTAGAGATCGCTTGCGCCGCCGCGCACCAATTCAACGCTTTTGACGGCGAGCTCCGGCTGCTCCTGCCAGTGGATCCATCCACCCATGGGGTCGTTGAGAGGCACATCGTCGTCCGTGAGCAGGGTGCGGCTGGCAGAGGTGGAACCGAGACCGCGCAGGCTTACACCCTGCGAAGTTGGGTTGGCGACGAGCGAGCTGGAGCGGCGGAAGAGCTCGAGCCCAGGTATCTGCCGGACCTGGCCGTCGAGGGTAACGGCGGCCGAGGTTCCAAGGGCGCGTGAAGAGAGCAGACGCGTGGTGGCGGGGCTTTCCAGCGCGCCAAGCGGAGCGCGGTAGGCGGTAACGGTCACTGTCGTAACGGCGGCGGGGGCTGGCTTGGTGGTTGGATTGGTGGTCGCGGGTGTAGTTGTGGCGGGGGCGGTTTTTGACACTTGCCCGTTAAGGCTTGCCGGAGTCAGCAGCACCGGAATCAGCGCCAGAGCGCCAAAGATCGCTTTGGATTGGTACCACCGCATGGATTTCATTACCGGGGTCGGGAACAAGGCTCTGAAGCAATTGTGACACGCTGTTCCCGCTGCGCGGATCGACGGCCTGGGGCGCAATCTCGTTGAGCGGGACGAGGACAAAGGCGCGCTCGGCTAGACGCGGGTGTGGGATGACGAGACTCGAACCACCAATGACAAAATCGCCGTAAAGCAGAATATCGAGGTCAAGGGTGCGGGGGCCGTTGGCGAGGCTGAAGACGCGATTGCGGCCGAAGTCCTGCTCGATGAGGAGCACAGCACCGAGCAGTTCAAACGGGGTCAGTTCGGTTTCGAGAGCCACGGCAGCGTTGAGGAAGCGGGGCTGATCGGCGTATCCGACCGGCTCAGTAGAGTAGAGCGAGGAGTGAGCAAACACACGACCAAGGGAATCGAGGCACGCGACTGCGGCGGCCAGCGTGGCGTCGGGCGAGCCGGCGGGGCTGGGCAGGTTCGCACCCATTCCGATGTAGGCGATGCGCATACTGCTTCAGGGTACCGCGAACACCGAAGAGTGCGGCGCCGGATGAGATGGAAGAAGAGACGCAAACCCTCAATCTGCTAGCATCCTTGTTGGAGATTTATCAGAATGGATGCAATCAGCAGCGCGGGTCTCGGGGCCCGGCGCAATGAAGATATCGCGCTCGATCTGCTCAAGTTTGTGGCAGCGACTGCGGGGGTAGGCAAGCCTGCCGCGCCTTCGACGGGGTTTACCGGCACGGCCGCGCAGAAGCCCGACGAACACGTGACACAACTGCTTGAGCTGTACGGTCGCTGCCTGAAGGCCGTTGAAGGCAAAGGGCCAGGAACAGGGGTAGCGCGATAGCAAGCGAAGACATTTTACGGGTTGCCGTGGCGGGTGCCGGTGCGTTCGGACGCAACCACCTGCGCGTGTATCGCGAGCTTGAAACGGCGGGGCTGGGCGTGGAACTCGTCGCTGCCGTCGAGCCGGATGCGGCCCGCGCTGCCGACGTGACTGCGAAGTACGGAATTCCTGCCTTCTCTTCGATCGACAGGTTGCTTTCGGCCGATCTGAGGCTCGACGCGGCATCGGTAGCGGTGCCCACGGTACACCATCATGCTGTAGCTTCGGTGCTGCTGGATGCCGGGCTTGACCTGCTGGTGGAAAAGCCGCTGGCGGCGAATATGAAAGAAGCCGACGATCTGATTGTGCGGGCGGATAAGGGCGGGCGCGGCAAGGATAAGATTATCGTCCAGCCGGGGCACCTGGAGCGTTTCAATCCCGCAGTGCTTGCTGTGGAGCCTAAACTGCGGCGGCCCATGTTCTTCGAGTCGCACCGGCTGAGTGTGTTTACGCCCAGGGCGTTGGACGTGGATGTAGTGCTGGACCTGATGATCCACGACCTGGACATTGTGCTCACCTTTGCGGCCTCGCCGGTGCGCGAGGTGCGGGCGGTCGGGCTGCCGATTCTGTCGCCGAAGGTGGACATTGCGAATGTGCGGGTGGAGTTCGAGTCGGGCTGCGTGGCGAACTTTACGGCCTCGCGCGTTTCAACAGAGCTCGTGCGCAAGCTGCGCTTCTTCGAGCCGCGGCAGTATGTCTCAATCGACTATGCGCGGCGTGATTTGCTGGTGATCGGCGTGGATGGCAGCATACCTGCCGAGATTGCCGCGGCTATCGCTGCAGGAGAGATTGACCCGGCGGCACTGGCACAGCTTGCGGGTGCGGCTCGTGGAGCAGGCGGACCGGGGCCGGGGCTGAGTTTCAGCAAGCCGGAGGTAACACCGGGCGAGCCGCTTCGGCTGGAGATCGAATCATTTCTGGATTCGGTACGGACACGGCGCGAGCCGCGCGTGACCGCGCGGCAGGGACGCAATGCGCTCGCGCTGGCGCTGGAGATTCAGACTTCGATGGAAGCGCATGCCGAGCGCGCGGGGCTGAAGGATTTTTTCAAAGCTGGTCTGTAGGTTGGAGGAAATCCAAAAAGACTATAAGAATCTGCCGAAATGGATATCCCACCTTAGGCCGATAAAACTGCGCCGAAGGTGGGGCACCCAGTTCTTTGAAGCACCCGCTTCACGCGATTCCCATCACACGGTTCAAAAAGCCGACGATGTACTTCCAGACAAGGTAATAGCCTGCGACCGCGGCCAGGAAGACTACGGCGATGAAAGCATATGGCGCATGGACGGCATGGAACCAGGTAACGCCATCGGAGCCGATCTGCAACATGCCGAGACAACTGGCAACCAGAGCTCCGGTGGGCGCGCCAAGGAAGGGCAGAATGGCGCCGTGAACGCCAATGGGCAGATTAGTGCGCAGGTGCGACCAGAGGTAGAGCATGTTCCAGAGGCCGAAGATGGTGGGGACGACAGCCATGGGAAAGATAACGAAGCGCTCGATCGGAATAGGAAGTGCGAGCACCAGGCGCAGTGTAATGAATCCTGCCAGGATCAACGGCAGCACGAGAGTGGGGACAAAGATTCCGGCGAGATAGGCGCGAAGATATGGGTGGGTGTTCATGACGTTCTCCTTGTTTGCAGGCGCGTTTTGCTGGTGCTCGGTCCGCGCGTTCTAGAGGTAGTAGAGAAGCATCGGAATCGACGCCGGGAAAGCAACTGTCACGGCCAAGACGCCAGCCAGCAGGGCCCAATCGAGCCATACCCAGTTAATACGTGGCTTCCCCACAGTCTGAGCGTCGAGCCGGCGAAGTACGGCGGGCCACAAATTGCGACTGGGCCCGGTTTCCGCTTCAACGGGCGGCAGCGCCTGCCGAAGCAGATGCTTGATCCGGTCATCATTATTGTGTGCATTCATGGCTTGATTCCCTGCCTTTCAAGATCCTTTCTGAGCAATCGGACGGCGCGAAATACGCGCAGTTTGACGGCCGTGACGGAGATGCCGAGCGCCTCGGCGATTTCCTTGTGCGGCTGCTCTTCGACAACTGCGAGGATGGCAGCAACCCGCAACCCGTGCGGCAGCCGTGCGAAGGCCTGCGCGGTTTTCAAGCGAATCTCGGCCGTGACGCCGGGATCGGCAGATACCGCAGTCTGGTTCGCAATTAGTTCAGCGGTCAGCTCGCTTTCTGGCCGCCGGGCACGGAGCCAATCAAGGGCAACGTTTGTCGCGATGCGGCGCGCCCAAGGCCCGAATCCGCGCGAAGCCTCAAAGCGAGCGCGGGCCTGATAGATGCGCCAGAAGGTTTCCATCGTGAGGTCTTCGGCTGCCGCCGGGCTGCGGACAATGCGTAAAATCCAGCCGTAGACGGCGCGCTGATGGAGGCGGAAGAGCGCTTCGAAGGCGTCCTGATCGCCCTGGCGGAACTTATCCAGATGATCAGATGCCTGGTCAGGTTCGCGAATAAGCACGCCACTCGACCCACTGCGCATCCGCTTGCCTCTTCTATCTGCACTTACGAGGGAGGACCTAGAAAGGTTACACGCAAACCGGCGCAGCGCGGCGGAATAACCGGCCTGCGCTGTGCAAGCACGCCGTGGCGACAAAATAAACGCTTATGTAAAGCGATTTTTCAGCGAGTTTGGCGCTTGACAGAGGTTTCCGAAGCGCATTAGAGTTGGCGCGACGGGAGGGTTGCATTTTTTGCGGCAAGAAATGCCGCGGAGCAAGCCGGACCGCCTGCGAGGGAGTGCGATGAAAAGCTTTGGAATGTGGTTGGCAGCTGCGGGATTGCTTTGCTGCGGCGCGGCATGGATGGCCGGGGCGCAGGACACCCAGAAGCCTGCCTACCTGAACCCCAGCCTGCCCGCGGAGCAGCGGGCGGCGGACCTGGTAAGCAAGATGACGCTCGAAGAGAAAGCCACTCAGCTTGTGAACCAGGCGCGGGCCATTCCTCGGCTCGGCGTGCCGGCGTACGACTGGTGGAGCGAGTCGTTGCACGGCGTGGCAGTGAACGGGACGACGGAGTTTCCTGAGCCCGTAGGATTGGCGGCCACCTTCGATGTTCCGGGAATCCACACAATGGCAGTCGCCATCGGCACCGAGGGACGCATCAAGCACGCGCAGGATGTACGCGCCGGACACAGCGACATCTTTGAGGGGCTAGACTTCTGGGCGCCGAACATCAACATCTTCCGCGACCCGCGCTGGGGCCGCGGCCAGGAGACCTACGGCGAAGATCCATTCCTAACGGCACGGATGGGAGTGGCCTTCGTCACCGGAATGCAGGGCGACGATCCGCATTACTATCGCGTGATTTCAACACCCAAACACTTTGCCGTTCACAGCGGGCCGGAGACAACGCGCCACTCGGCCGATGTACCGGTGAGCAAACACGATGAGATGGATACTTATCTGCCGGCGTTTCGCGCGACGGTGGTCGAGGCCAAGGCCGACTCTGTGATGTGCGCGTACAACAGCATCAACGGGCAGCCGGCCTGCGCCAACGAGTTCCTGCTTCAGGACCAGCTGCGGGGCAAGTGGGGTTTCCAGGGCTACGTGGTCTCAGACTGCGGAGCGGTCCGCGACATCGTCAGCGGCCATCATTACAAGCCGACACAGCCTGAGGGTTCGGCTATCAGTGTGCAGCGCGGCATGGACAACGAGTGCATCGATTTTCGTGCCAAAGTACACGACGACCATGACTACAGGCCGTATATTGATGCGGTAAAACAGGGCTTTCTGAAAGAGAGCGAAATCGACACAGCCCTCGTACGCCTGTTTACAGCACGCATGAAGCTCGGCATGTTTGACCCGCCGGAGATGGTCCTCTACACAAAGATCGACGAGAAGCTGCTGAACAGCGCGGAGCATAGGGCACTTGCGTTGAAGCTGGCTAATGAGTCGATGGTGCTCTTGAAGAATGACGGTGTGCTGCCGCTCAAGACATCGGGCGTCAAAATTGCCGTGGTGGGCCCGCTGGCCGATCAGACCCGCGTTCTGCTGGGTAACTACAACGGAATCCCGACGCACACCGTCTCGATCATGGAAGGGCTGAAGAAGGAATTCCCTGGCGCAACCATCAACTACGTGCCTGGCACCGGATTCCTGAGCAAGCAAACCTGGCCCGTGCCCGCTGATTTGCTGAGCATCGATGGCAAGTCCGGCGCCAAGGTCACCTACCTCAAGCGGGACATCATTTCTGCTGAGATCTCGAATTCGGGTCAGCAGAATGCCGCCGCTGCCCCGCTTGCCACCCGTGTCGAGCCCAACATCGATATCGCAGCGCAGCCGCTGCCCGCTGAAGCGGCATCGGTGCAGCCGCTCACCGTGCGCTGGGAAACAACACTCACGCCCAAGGAGACAGGCGACTACAACCTTGGCGTTGAAACCGACGGCTTCATTCGCGTGTCGCTTGACGGCAAGCGCGTGACCAACGCGAATTATCCCCACGGGCTCGAATCGCTGACCGGTCGCGTCCACCTCGAGGCCGGCAAGCCGTACAACCTCGTGGTGGAGTACGGAAGGACCGGCAACACCGCGCCGCACCTGCGCCTGATGTGGGCCAAGATCAATCGCAATGTTGACCCGGCAGTCGTTGCAGCGGCTAAGAACGCCGACGTAGTCGTAGCCGTAGTGGGAATCACCAGCGAACTTGAGGGCGAGGAGATGCCGGTCAACGAGCCCGGTTTCAAGGGCGGTGACCGCACCAGCATCGATTTGCCCAAGCCCGAACAGGAACTGCTTGAGGCGGTAGCCACGGCCGGCAAGCCCATGGTCGTGGTGCTCACCAACGGCAGTGCGCTGGCCGTGAACTGGGCCAAGGATCACGCCAACGCAATTCTCGAAGCTTTCTATCCCGGCGAAGAGGGTGGCACTGCCGTGGCACAGACGCTCTCAGGCACTAACAATCCCGCGGGACGTTTGCCGATAACTTTCTATACCGGCATCGACCAGTTGCCTCCCTTTGAGGATTACTCAATGAAGGGGCGCACTTATCGTTACTTCGAAGGGACTCCACTTTATCCGTTCGGGTATGGGTTGAGTTACACGACGTTCAGTTATGGTGGACTTAGCGTTCCCACCGAGGTGGCTGCGGGAAGCCCATTGGTTGCGGAAGTTACCGTGACTAATACCGGCAGCAAGGCGGGCGACGAAGTGGCGCAGCTTTACCTGAACTTCCCGAAGGTTCCGGGAGCGCCACTGCGCGCACTGCGGGCTTTCCAACGCTTTCATCTGGCAGCAGGCGCGTCACAGAAAGTGAAGTTTGAACTGAACCCGCGCGACATGAGCATGGTTACCGAGGCCGGAGAGCCTATTGTGGCTGAGGGCGCGTACACCGTATCCGTGGGCGGCGGACAACAGAACACCGGTGCTCAGGTTGTGACGGGCAGCTTCAACGTGAAGGGTACGCTGACACTGCCGGAGTAACAAGAACATGTAAGTCTTGAAAGTGGTGTTCCAGCGGGCTCAACCGGCCAAGACCGATTGAGCCCGCTTAGCCTCACAACCAAACTTGGGCAGTGGGTTCGTTTCCGGATCGCCGGTCATCGGAGACAATCACTCATTCAGTTGGCTTGAATCAACTCCGCCGATATTGCCATCCCCTCGTTGGTGCTTTAGTCTTCGTTGCAAGGATCGGAGATTGAAGCCTGCGGCAGTGCGGCCCCCCTCCTTGAATTCCCTCCCACGAACGGTACAATTTGAGCAATTCAGTGCCGGGACGAGAAAATAGGTCCCAACGAAAGGAGGCATGTGCCGTGGCAAGACCGACAAAAGCGCCCGTTACCCCGGAAACGTCAACTGTCATTCGCCGGGCCGCTCCCGCAGATGCGAAAGCCTGCGGGAAAATCTGCTTTGAGGCATTCGGCAGTCTTGCTGCCCGACATGGCTTCCCAGCTGATTTTCCCGCTCCCGAGGTTCCAATAAGCGTCCTGTCCTGGATGTTCTCGCATCCTGCGTTTTTCTGCGTCGTTGCCGAACAGAATGGAAAGATCGTTGGAAGCAACTGCCTTGATGAAAGGACACCGATTGCAGGTGTTGGGCCCATCACAGTCGATCCCGCCGTGCAGAATCTGACCACAGGGCGTCACTTGATGGAATCGGTCATCACGCGTGCCACAGAACGCAACTTCCCAGGAATCCGGCTGGTACAGACGGCATACCACAATCGCTCGCTTGCTCTTTACGCAAAGCTAGGCTTCGTCGTTCGCGAGCCACTCGTGTGTCTGCAAGGGTCTCCGCTTCAGAAGATACTACCCGGCTATCGGGTGCGGCTCGCGAAATCACAAGACATTGCAACCTGTAACGATCTCTGTCTTCGCGTCCACGGACATCATCGCGGAGGGGAACTGAGCGATGGAATTCAACAAGGGACTGCAGTAGTGGCTGAATTGGATGGATATATCAGAGCCTATGCCTCAGGGATTGGTTTCTTCGGTCATGCGGTGGGCGAAGACATTCGAGACTTGCTGGCTCTGATTTCGGCGGCCAAGGAGTTTGCGGGGCCGGGAATTCTAGTCCCCTCGCGCAATAGCGAACTGTTTCGCTGGTGTCTTGAGAACGGGCTTCGCGTCGTCCAGATAATGACTTTGATGACGATGGGGCTTTACAACGAACCTGCTGGCGCGTATCTGCCTTCCATCTTGTTCTAGGTCGTAACTGAATCGGCTCGACACTTGACGCACACGATCTGCCATCCCATGATTGCATTGTGGCCAGGTCAGGATATGATGCCTCCCGCCTGAAGACCGACTTAACGCCCTTGGTTACGCGGAACGCCCTAATTCGCGGGCGCAACTACAGGCTTCTGCGCAACTTCCTTCAACTTGAGATACACCGCATTCGTCCAGCCGAAGCCGATTTCGTTGGTTGTGTAGCCGGCGCTTACTTTGACATTGGAGTTTCCGGTTACAACATTGTATTTTTCACGAATTGTATTGTCAGCAGCAAAGCCCGCGTCCACGGTGGCGTCGAAGTGTTGTGCGATGCGGGCGGCATCGGCGCGGAAGCCGTAAGCTTCAAGCCCGGCGACAGCAATCCAGTTGGTGGGCGCCCATCCGAAGGGTTCATCCCATTGTAGTCCGGTGTTGGTGTTGCTGGTGGAGAGTCCGCCGGGGCGCTCGAAGAGGTTAAGATTTGCAGCCATCTTTGTGGCTTGATCGCGTGTGGCGTAGCCGGCCCACAAGGGATAGAGCGAAGTGATATAGGCATAACTCGACGTCCGCACGTGGACAAAGTCGAAGTCAGCGAATGCTCCATCCTTCGGCCGCCAGAGATAACGCTGGATGGCTGCAGCGCGAGCCTGGGAACGGCGATCCCAATGTGCCGCGTCCTTCGCGTTGCCCAGCAGGAGCGCCAGATGCTCAAGGTCGCGCTCATAGCGATAGAGCAGGCTGTTGAGGCAGACCGGCGCGTAGTGATGCGTGTCTCCCGAAAAAGGGCCGAAGCGATTGGATGTGTCGAATCCGGATTCGCGAACGGCGCGGTCACCCAGGTAGAAGTCGCGGCTGAGACGATAGCCCGCGAACCAGGCCCGCGCGCAAACCACGCTCGCATGCACGTCGCAACTTGCCAGCTTGAGTCTTGCCACCTCGGCCGCATCGGGATGCTCGGAGCCCTTGACCAGATAGGCGTCGCCACCCTGGTGCGGATGCGCAACCAGCCAGCGGATGACGTCGGTGTAGTAACTGCTGTCGTCGGCCATCTCAGGCACCGGACCTGTTCCATAGTCGAAGTAGCGCGTCAGTCCGGTTGAACCTGCCTTGTGCTCGGGACGCGCCCAGGTGGTATAGTCCTTCTCCGCAAGCGTGTATGCGTGCTGGAGCCATGCGCGCGCCTGCATGCGGCCGGCGGGCGTGGCCGGAAAGCTGGCTGGATCTTCGAAGACCGCTCGGATCATGGAGGTGAGAAACGGCGGCTGCGAACGCGTGAGATAGTAAGTGCGATTGGCGTTGAGCACGGCTCCGTAATGCTCGACCTCGAATAGAAAGTTATCGACGATGCCTTTGGCTAATGCTTCGCGATGATCGGCCTCGAGTCCAAGAAGGACGAAGTAACTATCCCATCCGTACATTTCATTGAAGCGCCCGCCGGGAACGATATAGGGATTGGGCAGATAGAGCAACCCGGGCGTGTGCAGCTCTTCCGGACGCACGTCGCCAAGCTTTTCAATGCGGCGGGGCAAGGAGATGACTCGGACGTGGCAGGTTTGTTCGAGGGCGGTGACTTTGGGAGGCGCGGGAAGATCGACCGGGAGATAAAGAACCGGATTGGTGGCGGTCGTGCTGTCGACTTTGATGTCGGCGAGCGAACTGCAATCGGTGACAGAGCGGGTGAGCGTGTCCCATGCGGCGTGAATGTATTGGAGCGTAGCGTTCGGATTGGGTGCGGCGGAGGTCTGCTGCGCATAGAGGGTTGCCGTGTGGACGGCGACAGCAAAGGCCGTAGTCAGTGCGAAGAGAAAAGAGCGAGGCAATTTCATTAGGACTCCAAGGAAGCTCTGAGGAAGTTCTCCTTGTGAAGTGGGCATTCCCTCAGGGGCTAAAGCCCGCCCTTCTTTTTCTGAGTTAATGTACGGGCTAAAGCCCGTATCATTCAACGCAAAAGCCGCACCTTTCAAGGCTAGATCTCATAATTTTCAAGATGCCTGCCTGATCAAAGGTTCCCGAAAGAGAAACGATGTCAACGATTCGGAGTGTAACGCACCAGGTGCACTTTTTGCTCGATGCGGGAACAGTTTAGGAACCTGTGGTGTCTACACCAGCACAGTGGTTCCGAATGGGATGAACAGCGGACCTTGAGGCTCCGCTCCACGCGGATGGGTTAGGTGGAGCGGCTGGGTGGTTGCGCCTCGAAGGCTCCCTGTCTCCCGGCCGGCGCGACTGAATTGAAGTTGGGGAGGCAGGCCATGTTTGAAGACTCCACGTTCGAATCGACGGGAAGAATCCACACACGTAGCCGCGACTGGATGATCGCGGCCTGCGCCTTCAACGGATCGATTCTCCTGTCTCTGATCCTGATTCCTCTTATCTATCCAGAAGCGTTGCCGCGGATGGCGATGGTCTTTCTGATGGAAGTGCCAAAAGCGCCTGCGCCTGAACCCAAACCAGTGGCGCGGGTCGAACGCACCAATCTGGTGCAGCCGCAGATGCGGAGAGGTCAGGTCTTTGCGCCCTCGGTAATTCCCACTGGAATCTTGCTGGCGCAGAAGCAGGAGATATTGCAGGACATCAACCCTGCAAACATGGATACGGATGGCAGTGGGCCCGGCGGGAACAATCCATTTGGTAACCAGAACCGACACCCCGTGGTGCGCGAGCAGATAAGGGGCCCAGTGCGGGTGTCGGGAATGGTGGTGGAGGGACTGCTGGTGCAGAAGACCATGCCGATTTATCCGGCAATTGCAGTGGCTAGCAGGACACAAGGAACGGTGGTGCTGCAGGCAACCATCTCGCGCAATGGAACGATTGAGAACCTGCGCGTAGCCAGCGGGCCGACGATGCTGCAGAAGGCAGCGATGGACGCCGTGAGGTCGTGGCGCTACAGGCCGTACCTGCTGAGCGGCGAGCCGGTGGAGGTGGAGACCACGGTGAATGTGGTTTTCAAACTGCAGGAGTGAGAGGGAAGATAGTCGGGATGGCCGGTTGAGGTATCCCACCCAGATTTTCGTTTATAGCATTTTTGGAATTGATGTAGATCGAAGGCACTATGCTAAGTGGCTTTTTCCTCAAGAAAAAGCCACCTTTCAATGCTCTTAAAAAGTCTACGCGTATTCCGAAAATGCTCTAGGGATGGGGCATGAGGCTTCTCCGGGAGAATATTCGCAGGCGGATAAGGGCTGGCGCGCTGCACGCTCTATCGGCGAGAATCTTCCTGCCATGGAAAAGACCGATCGTCGCGACTTTCTTTTCACCGCCTCCGCTGCCACAGTTGCAACCGCCGCTGGATCCAAGTTTGCTGCCGCCGCACCGAACGCTGCCGGGACACGCCACAGACGTGTGTATATCGGATCGAGCGCACCGGATGGAATACTGGCCTACGACTGGGATCCGGTGAGCGGCGAGCTGACGGCTGAAGGAGTGGCCGCCAAAGTGCCGAAGGTGGCCTGGCTCGCGTTCTCGCACGAGCACCATTATGTTTATTCGGCATCTGAGCTCGACTTGTTCAACGGCAAGCCTACCGGCGAGGTCGCGAGTTTTCGCGTCGATAATGGCAAGTTGCATTCGCTCTCGGCTGAGAACTCGGCAGGGGTGGGGACGTGCCATGTGGCTGTCGATCACACCAGTCAGATGCTGATTTCCTCCGATTATGGCGGCGGCAGCGCGGCCAGCTTCAAGATCAACGACGGCCGGCTGAGCAAGGCTGTGTGGACGGAGATATATACGTTTCACGGGCCCAATGCGGACCGGCAGAAGACCGCACACGCCCACTTTGCTTCTTTCTCACCGGACAACCGTTTTGCCTACATCAACGACCTGGGCGGGGACTGCATCCACATCTACAAGCCGAATTTGGAGACAGCCGCAATGACGCCGACAGGAACCTATAAGGGCGCGCCGGGCTCGGGCCCTCGAACGCTGCACTTTCATCCCAACGGTCACACCGCGTACTGCATGAATGAACTTGCTTCGACCGTGGACGTGCTGGAGTGGCAAAAGGTGGACGGAAGCCTGAGCCTGACGAAACGCAACGAGTTGCTGCCTGAGGGTTATAACGGGCCGACTCGGGGCTGCGATACGGTGATTTCGCAGGATGGACGCTTCGTTTACTTTGCCAATCGCGACAACAATTTTCTGTACACGTTCAAGGCTGATCCGGGGACGGGAAACCTGACACCGGTGGGTCGGTCGAATTGCGGGGGCAAGACACCGCGGAACTTTGTGCTGGATCCTTCGGAGCGGTGGATGCTGGTGGCGAACCAGGATTCGAATCTAATCAGCGTGTTCAAGCGCAATCCTGAGACGGGGATTCTGGCTGAAGAGGGCAAAAGCTTTGCTGCCCAGGCGCCGATGCGGATTCTATTTACCTAGACGTTAGCTAGGCACCGGCCAACGCAGGAGCGCTTCCTGAGCCGCTGGACAAAGTCGCCGAGACAGCGACCTCGCCTAATGCCTCTGCCGCGTTCGCCGTTTCGACCGGCAGGTGGGCCAGTTCCCAGGCGGAGCGGTCCTTGATGAGGCGAGAGACAAGGGCGGTGTGCATGGCGTGCCCGGCGCGCTCTGCGACTACGTGACCCTCTATGCGGCGGCCGGCAAGGGCCAGGTCGCCAATCAGGTCCAGCACCTTGTGACGCACGTACTCATCGACAAAACGCAGCGGGCCGTTTTCAGGACCGTGGGCTCCGAGGATGATGGCATTTTCAGGACTGGCCCCACGAATCAGACCCATGTCGCGTAGGCGCTGCTCGTCAGCCTTGTAGCCAAATGTGCGGGCAGCGGCAATGGCTGTTCCGTAAGTTTCAGCGGCCAGATCGACGCAGGATTTCTGCCGGCCGATCGGCGCGGGAAAGTCGATGGTGTATTCGATGCGGTAGCCGGAGCCGGGATAGACGCCGATGAATTTGTCACCCTCGCGGACCTCGACAGGATGCAGGACGCGAATGGTTTCGCGGCGGCGGCGCTGGGTGCGGATGCCGGCCTGGAGAAAGGCCTCGACGTAGGGGAGTGCGCTGCCGTCGAGGATGGGCAGTTCCAGGTTGTCCAACTCGACGATGACGTTGTCAACGCCCATGCCGATAAGAGCGGAGAGCAGGTGTTCTGTTGTGGAGATGAGCACGCCCTGGCGCATGAGGCTGGTGGCGTAGCTTACCTTGGCGACGTTGCGGCCGGTAGCTGGAATCTCAAAGTTGTCGAGGTCAGTGCGGCGGAAGACGATGCCGGATCCGGCGGGAGCGGGCAGCAAGCGCATGATGACCGGTGCACCTGAATGGAGACCTACGCCTGTAAACTCGATGGCAGCGGCGATGGTTTGTTCCAGGTGAGCTGGATGAGCCAAAATACCTTCTCCGTAGAAATAAGAAACGCGCAACCGTTAGATTAGACCCAGAGTGCGAAGTAGGTGCTGTGGTATTTTTGCCACACTCTGCGGATTTGAGGTCACCTTGTGGGCCGGAAACCGGGTGCATAGATCCACGATAAGTGTCGTAGAATCAGGAAATCTCCGCTTTAGTTGCTTCAAAAGCGGCATTGCTCCTCAATAGTGCCTTTGCTACCGCAATCGTTGTAAGAAAGATTCTTCGATGCCTAATCATTCCGATCCTGTTGTACCGATGCGCGCCCTTCTGGCTGGGGCGCGGCGCAAGGAGCAAGCGCTGCTGGACCTGACGCGGCAACTGGTGGCGGCCGAGTCGCCTTCAGACGTGAAAGCTGCCGTGGACTGTTGCGTCGGGCTGGTTGCGGCACATGCCAAAGCATTGGGGGGGCGCATAAAACTGCACCGGCAGCGCGGGTTTGGCGACGTGCTCGAGGCACGGTTCGGGCCAAAATCCCGGGCAGCTTCGATGGGGCGGGTACTCTTGCTCGGTCATCTGGATACGGTTTGGCCGCTGGGGACGCTAAAGGCTATGCCCTGCCGGTTGAATGACGGACGGCTTTGGGGCCCGGGAACGCTGGACATGAAGGCAGGCGTGGCGATGGCGCTAATCGCGCTTGAAATGCTGGCCGAGGCTCGTTTGCTGGGGAAAGAAATTATCCTGCTGCTCAATAGCGACGAAGAGGTAGGAAGCCCGGTCTCGCGACCGATCACCGAACGGCTGGCGAGCGAATGCGGTGCGGTTTACGTGATGGAACCGGCGCAGGGGTTGGCCTGCAAGACGGCGCGTAAAGGAACCGGCAACTGGAGAATCGACGTAAAGGGGCGCGCAGCACACGCTGGCGTGGATTTTGCGAAAGGGGCAAACGCAATTCTTGAGTTGGCGCGAGCGGTGGAGACCGTTAGCGGCTGGACGGATCTGAAACGAGGCTTGACGGCGAATGTGGGCGTGGCGGGCGGCGGGACAAAGAATAATGTGGTTCCCGCGGAGGCCTGGGCAGAAGTTGACGTGCGAATTGCTCGCAAAGCTGACGGCCCGCGCATCGAGCGCAGATTTGCCGGCCTCAAGGCGGTGGACAAGGGTTGCGTGGTGACCGTGACGGGTGGGATCAACCGCCCTCCAATGGAACGCGGGCGCGGGACTGTGCGCCTTTACCAGAGAGCGAGGGCGCTGGCGGCGGAACTGGGGTTCACGCTCGACGAAGCATCGACCGGTGGGGCCTCGGATGGGAACTTTACGGCTGCGCTGGGCGTGCCGACCTTGGATGGCCTGGGCGCTGTGGGCGAAGGTGCGCATGCACCGCAGGAGTCGATTATGGTGGAGCACCTGGCGCCGAGAACTGCGCTGCTGGCAGCATTGCTGGCAGAATGAAGTTGTAGCTCCGCGTATTTTTAGGAGCGGAAGAGCCTTTTAGACTCCCGGGAAAAGCCGGGCTGGAGACGATGAGAACCATGAGACGCACTATTTTGATTTTATTGATGGCGGCAAGCACGGGCGCCGCAATTGCCCAAACTGCTGCGAAACCAGCACCCCATGCTGCTGCCGCTGCCAGGCCTGCTTCACGGCCTGCCGTCACAGGCGTCAAGCTGCCTGCCGGAGTACCGCCGGTGAAGGGCCCAGTGGTTACGGCCTTCTCGCTGCGCTACCAGGACATCAAAATTGGCACTGGCACCGATGCTGAGCCAAAGAAGATGTACAAGGTCCATTACACCGGATGGCTGGCTGCCGACGGGCACAAATTCGATTCCTCCTACGATCACCCCGGCCAACCGATTTTGGACAAAGACGGCAACATGGTCAGGGATGCCAAAGGTGAGGTCAAGATCGGCGATCCGCAGCCCATCAGCTTCCCCCAGGGCCTCGGCCGCGTAATTCCGGGGTTTGACCAAGGCTTCACGGGAATGAAGATTGGCGGCAAGCGACGTCTTTTCATCCCCTGGCAACTAGCCTATGGCGCGCTTGGACGTCCGGGGCCGGACGCGGCACATCCGGGCATTCCAGCAAAGGCCGATCTGATCTTCGATGTGGAACTGGTGGATGAGAGCGATATAGCAATGCCGGCGAATCATCCCGGCATGGGCGGAATGCACACGATGCCCGGCGGCACTGCACAGCAACCGACAGTTCCCGCGCAGCCTGCGACTACGGCTCAGCCTGCGACTCCGGCGCAGCCGAAGTAAGGCGTAGATTCTCCAAGAGCGATCAGGCCGCGCCGGCGGGCAATTCCGGCGTGGCTGCAATCAACTGGCGTGTGTAAGCTTCGCGCGGATTGGCGCAGAGCGCCTCCGCCTCGCCGGTTTCAACCAGCCGTCCTCGCTCCATGACCGCAATGCGGGTACTTAAATAACGCACCAGCGGCATGGAGTGGGAGATGAAGAGGTAAGTCAGCGAGTACTCGCGCTGCAGGCGGCGGAGCAGGTTCACGATCTGCGCACCTACGCTGACATCGAGAGCCGAGACAGGCTCGTCCAGGATCAGGAGACGGGGGCGAAGAGCCAGTGCGCGGGCAATGTTGATGCGCTGCCGCTGGCCGCCGGAAAACTCGTGGGGATGGCGCGCGAGGGCTGATTCTTCCATACCTACTTCGGCCAGCAGTTCGACAGCTTTTGAACGCAGTGCGGCGCGGCTTTGGCGCCCTCCTGTACGAGAGGGCAGTCCCGCATCGTCGCTGTGAATCACCAGCGGCTCGGTGACAATCTCAAGCACGTTCATACGCGGATTAAGAGCGGCGTATGGGTCCTGAAAGACCGGCTGCATCTGGCGGCGCAGACGGTGCAACTCGTCGGTTGAAGCGCGCGCAATGCCGATGCCGCCCACGTGAATGGTCCCGCGGCTGGGCTTCACGAGGCCCAGAATCATACGCGCCAGCGTGGTTTTTCCGGAGCCAGACTCGCCGACCAGCCCCAGCGTTTCGCCTGCCTCGATGGAAAGCGACACGTCGTGGACAACCGTTTGGAATTCAGTGCGCAGTCCGATACGGCGGGGATAGCTCTTCCAAACCGAATTGACCTCAACCAGCGGCATGGATCGATGGTAAACGGGGATGCATACGTCGACTCATGTGTTGTCGCGAATCGTTCTGTTTTTGAGGCTAAGGTTCCTGGTTGCCAAGGTTCCAAAAACGCATCCTCACTCAATACCAAGAACCAAAGCCTCTCTGGGAGCACTGGCCTTTGCGGGATTGCGTCCTTCTTCCCACAGGCGCTTTGCTTTTTCATCGCCATCCAACACGCGGAAGACACCTTCGGCGAGCGCCTGCAGTTCGTCTTCACCGGGATAGACCGTGACTGGCGCGATCCAGTCGAGATGGGCGCGCAGCCGATTGACGACGCGCTCGGAGTGCGCCATCCCGCCCGTAAGTAGCAGCGCGTCCACCTTGCCTTCGAGAACAGCGGCCATGGCTCCAGATTCCTTGGCGATCTGGTAGATCATTGCGTCGAGGACAAGGGCTGCTTCCCGATCGCCTGCATCGATGCGCCGCTCGACTTCCTCCAAGTCCCTGGTTCCGAGGTAGGCGAAAAGCCCGCCGTCGCCAAAGACCTTGTGGTCAATTTCCTTCTGCGCAAACCTGCCGCTGTAGCAGAGCTTGATAAGCGCTCGCACGGGCAGGCCTCCGGCGCGATCGGGCCCGAATGGGCCCTCTTCGATGGTGTTGCTGTCGATTTGCCGGCCTTCGCGGTGCGCCGAAACGGTAATGCCGCTGCCCATGTGCGCAACAATCAGTCGTAGCGTTTCGTAAGCCCGGCCTTGCTCCCACGCAAAACGGTGCGCCACGGCTCTGGTATTCAGAACATGGCCGATTGGGGAGCGCTCGATGAGCGGCGAGCCGGAAATCCGCGCGCAGTCCTGCCACTCGTCTGCCGTCACCGGGTCAACAATGTAGGCGTTCACGCCGGCCTCGCGGGCGAACCTGAGCGCCAGCAGAGCACCCAAATTGGAGGCATGCTCACCGCGTCGCGCCAGCCTGAGTTCCTCAACCATTGCCTCGTCCACCACGTAGGTGCCGCAGGTTACGGGCGGCAAGAGCCCCCCGCGCCCCGCAACTGCTGCCACCTCGCTGGCCTTGTAGCCGGACTCTTCCAGGGCCTGCGCGATCATTGCTGCTCGATACTCGAGACGCGCCACCATCGGACGGTCACCGAAGCGCGCCAGTTCTTCATCTCCATGGCGAACGGTCCGCACCCACTCCACGCCCTGGCGCGTGTACAGGCCGAACTTCGTCGACGTGGAGCCGGGGTTGATGGCAAGAACCCTGGTGCGCGGGTGTGGCCCTTGCCCGGCGATTGCATTGTCGTGCGTCAAGGCTTACCTCACAGCGCCATTGAGTTTACCCCGTCTTCGAACCGGCGCGCAGGGTTGGCCGTCACAATCCAATTGGAGTCCC
The DNA here is from genome assembly GCA_035945795.1 of Occallatibacter sp. GTDB lineage: Bacteria > Acidobacteriota > Terriglobia > Terriglobales > Acidobacteriaceae > Telmatobacter. The sequence continues at coordinate 36,691 of DASYZU010000122.1, read as the reverse complement.
CCGGCCAGAGCTTTTTCTCATTGAACTCAAATGATTTAGCGACGATTTGCCAAAACCGTGCTACACTCTATTCAATCGTAGAATTCGATCTGAAGTTCTTGCCTGTTCCGGTTACCGCCTGCACGCAACACTTCCACATTGCATTCGCGGTAAATGAGCACCAGAGGAGCAACACAAAATGGAACAAGGCACAGTCAAGTGGTTTAATGACGCCAAGGGTTTTGGATTTCTGAGCCGTGAAAACGGTGAGGACGTCTTCGTTCATCACACCGCCATCCAGTCGAACGGTTTCCGTTCACTGCAGGAAGGCCAGCGCGTTCAGTTCAACGTAACCAAGGGCCCCAAGGGCTGGCAGGCTGAGAACGTTCAGGTTGTCTAAGGGTTACCCCCAAGCAATCAGTTCGAGATCAAAAAGAAGAGGGACGGCAAAGCTGCCGTCCCTCTTCTTGCGTTTGGTGGATTTTTTGTTCTTGTGAGACCAAGCCGGCGCACCCAAACAGGGGATTCAATTCAATGGATGCTCACGCTCCGGCAACTGACGACTGGCGTTCTTACGCCGCGGGCTTGAGGCTCTTCACGCTAACCTGGGGAATGGCGGGATGAATACCTTCCTTGGGCTTATCGTGGGTGCCCAGGTATTGCAGCACATCGTTGATCGAATCTTCAAAGCGGGAACCCGTTTTGTGGGTTGCCTTTACGCCCTTGGAGACGAGCTGGCAAACTTCAAAGCGGTTCATTCCCTGCGCGAGGGCGCGATGGATTTGGTTGGAACGCATGACGAACTCCGGCGAACAAGGTGGTTGTTGCGTGGAGGTACTGAGCTCGTCAGAAGCGAAGAAACGGCCGGAGCCGAGCGAGGGCGTTCAAAATCTGGTCTAGATTCAATTGTACGCTGTAAAGTGCTGAAACGCGGGTGAGAATGCGGCCCAAAGCGAGGATTGAACACACGCGCACCGCTTTCATCGACACAAATTCCCTGTTACCATAGAGGTCGCACAGCCCGAGATACGGGAAACACTGAAGAGATTCGAGGGAAAGAGGTTACACGTGGCCGACACCACCAAAGTAGAAGACAAGCTGGAACGGAAGAAGCTGAAACGCGCGGCGCGCAAAAAGGCCGCGCCCAAGGCGAAGCGCACGGAACCGCGCGGTTCTGCCAAGAAGAAAGTTAAGAAGCTCGCACGCGGTCAGTCGAAGCGCTAAGGCCGACGACCAACCATCACATAACAGGGTTCCGGACCGGCACGGGCACAGTCCGGTCCGGAACCTCTCCTCCCCATCCAGATGCACTGTATTCTGTGACAGAACCCCGCTGGCAAAATTCGCGTCCAGGGGTTTGAGGAGAACTGCCCTGCCCAGCCAACTGCTTGCCCGCAAGTCGATCGATAAGCTCATCAGGGAATCGGAAGATCCCGAGCACTCGCTCAAGAAGAGTCTTGGGCCGTGGTCTCTGACCGCACTGGGCATTGGCGCTGTTATCGGTTCGGGCATTTTCACGGTCATCGGAACGGCCATGGCCGGGCAGCATTTCGATCAGCCCTCGATCAGTGCCACACCGCTGATCCACTGGGTGCTTACCCACTCTGCCATGGCGGGCCGGCCCGGCGCGGGGCCTGCGTTGGCGCTCTCGCTGGTGTTGGTCGCAATCGTATGCGCCTTCACGGGGCTCTGTTATGCCGAGCTCTCGTCGATGATTCCAATTGCAGGCTCGGCCTACACCTACACCTATGCCACGCTGGGCGAACTGACCGCCTGGATCATCGGCTGGGATCTGATTCTCGAATACGCCTTCAGCAACATGAGCGTCAGCGTGGGCTTTGCCGCGCATATTGTGGACCTGCTGGACTGGTTCGGCGTGCATATGCCCTTGATGTGGATCTCGCCTGCCTACTTGCCCACGGGCCTGCAGGATCTGGCCGGGAACGATCTCTACAAAGCTGGATGGCACTTCGGTTTCAACATTCCCGCCTTTCTCGTCGTCATGATTCTCACCGTGATCCTGGTGCGGGGAATTCGCGAATCGGCCCGCGCCAACAACGTCATGGTCATGGTCAAGATCGCCGCTATTCTGGTTTTCGTTTTTGCCGGCGCCAGCTTCATCAAGCCTCACTACTGGCATCCCTTCATGCCCAACGGCTGGACCGGCGTGCTCACCGGCGGGTCCATCATCTTCTTCACTTATATTGGATTCGATTCTGTCTCAACGGCGGCCGAGGAGTGCAGGAATCCGCAGCGCGACATGCCTATCGGCATCCTGGCGACGCTGGTCGCCTGCACGGTCCTTTATGGTGGAGTGGCCATCGTGCTCAGCGGCATTGTGCCCTGGCAGTCGGTCATGGGCGATGCTGCCCCTGTAGTGAATGCGCTCAAGAAGCTCTCGCTCGGGCCCGGCGGCAGCGGGCTGCACTGGGTGCGCCTGTTTGTTCTCATCGGTGCGCTCATGGGCATGGTTTCTTCCATCCTGGTCTTCCAGCTCGGCCAGGCGCGGGTATGGTTTGCCATGTCCCGTGACGGCCTGCTGCCAACGGTCTTCAGCCGCGTTCACCCTAAGTTCCGCACCCCGGCCTTCGCCACCTGGGTTGCCGGATTCGCAGTCGGCATCCCCGCCGGCCTGCTCGACATCGGCACCGTCTCAAACCTTTCGAACATCGGTACGCTCTTTGCCTTCGTGCTCGTCTCCATCGCCGTGCTTATCCTGCGCTACCGCGAGCCGGAGCGCCGCCGCGGATTCCGCGCTCCGCTGGGGCCGCTCTTTCCGGTACTCAGCATTATCTTCTGCATCGTGCTCATGATGGGCCTTGAAGTCATGACATGGGCGGCCTTCTTCGCATGGCTCATTACCGGCCTTCTTATCTATTTCTTCTACAGCCGCCATCGGTCGGAGTTTGCACCGCCCCGGTAAACTGGAATCATGTCGGAGATCGAAGCATTCATCCGCCGCCTCCCCAAGGCTGAGCTGCATCTGCATCTCGAAGGCACGATCACGCCCGCCACGCTTGTCGAGCTTAGTGCCCGCCACGACACGCACCCGCTGACGCTGGCCGAGGCCGAAGCCATCTACCGCTTCGATGATTTCACCGGCTTCATTGAAGGCTTCAAGGCAGTCACCCGGCGGCTGGTCACTCCTGAGGACTACGAACTGACCGCATGGCACATGATGGAGCGGCTGGCTGCGCAGGGCATCGTTCACGCCGAGGTCTACATCTCCGTGGGCGTTATTTACATGTGGCGCAACTTCGATCCCCATGCATTGGAGCCGATCTTTGATGGCCTTGAGCGCGCAAGGGAGCGGGCTGCGCGCGAGCTGAGCCTCTCCGTTTACTGGATCTTTGATGCCGTGCGCCATTTCACTGTCGAAGAGGCCGAGCGAGTTTTTCGCAAAGCCGCAGAGATGCGAAGCGACTACCCGTCCATCATCGGTATCGGACTCGGCGGAGACGAGCGCCGGACGGGCTCCGAGCCCTTTCGCTTCCTCTATGCACAGGCCCACGAAGCCGGACTGCGCCTAACCAACCACGCCGGCGAAACCACCGGACCGGAGGCCATTTGGGAGGCGCTCTCGATCGGCACAGAGCGCATTGGTCACGCGCTTTCGGCTTTTCAAGACTCTGCTCTCATCGAAGAGTTAAAGGTGCGAAGCACCGGCCTGGAGCTGAACCCTACCTCGAATGTTCGGACCGGCGTCTGCGCGTCGTTTGCAGCGCATCCGTTGCGGCACTACTTCGACGCAGGACTGCTGGTCACGCTCAACTCCGACGACCCTGCATTTTTTGGCTCCGACCTGGCCAACGAGTACCTGCTGGCGCACACACAGCAGGGTTTCACGCACGGCGAGCTGCGGCAACTGGCGACGAATTCGATCCGCGCCAGCTTTCTTCCCGATAAGGAAAAATCGGCATGGCTCTCCCGAATCGACTCAATTGGTTAACCAATTCAACATACCGCGCGGTCCGCAATGTGGGCCAACCATCTCAAAACTGGGGTATCATGGTGCTGCAGGAGGCTCTTGCCGTCATGTTTAAGGAACCCGAAACCCTGGTACCCGCCGAAGAAGTCCCGAGCGAAAAAAAGGACTCGAAAGCTCTGCAGGTCATCGGATGGTTCTCCGTTGGCATGGCCGTCGCCGCGCTCAGCATTTACATTGGCGCCGAACTCCGCAACCGCTATAAATTCAAGAAGCGCACTCCCTATGATTTCTATTCCAACGCCGGCGAGCAGCAGGCAGGCGAGTTTGGCGTAGGCATCTAAGTATCCAGGCTCGCTCCGACCTCAGAAATGCCGCCATTGCGCGGCATTTCCCGCTTTATGCGAGGTCTCCTCACCGCATGCGGCTCCTCTGCGAGCCCTCCTTTACCCGAACGAAGCGGAAAGGCCTACTTATGCAACAGATCGTCGATTTCATTCTCGAGCTGGACAAGCTCAAAGCCGTCACGCGCAAGGTTCGTCCGCTGGGCCTTGATCGCTATGAGAACTCAGCCGAGCACAGTTGGCAGATCGCTCTCATGGCCGCCTCACTCGCGGCCTATGCCGAGACTCCGGTCGACATTAACAGGGTGATCGCGATGCTGCTGGTGCACGACATCGGCGAGATCGATGCTGGAGACACGATGGTCTTTGTGGAAGGCGGCTGGGAACAGCGCAAGGCCGCGGAGTTGGCTTCCGTCACCCGAATCTTCGGCATGTTGCCGGGGACGCAGGGCGCGGCTTTTCTGGCCTTGTGGCAGGAATTCGAGAACGGCGAAACTCCCGAATCCCGCTTCGCTCATTCTGTGGATCGCGCCATGCCAGTGCTTCTCAATCTTTCAAATCAGGGACAAAGCTGGCGCGAAAACGGCATCAACTACGAGCGCGTAGTGCGCCGCGTTGAACCGGAGGTCAAGGCCGGCTGCCCCGCGCTCTGGGATTATCTTGCATTTCGTCTCGAAGCAGTTCGCGACAAGGGCTACTTCGGGATCCAGGTATCCAATCCTTGAATCAGAAGGCGATTTTGAGGCTCGGGTACCCAGACCCATTGCGATCCCTGAAATCAACGAACAGCACAATCAGAATTGATAGGAGATCGTGCCGTAGATCGTGCGTGGTGCCCCGGGATAGGCGTTTATGTAACCACTGGGAGCCGTGGATCCTGGGTAAAGTGATGCAAAATAGCCGCCACTGGAGATGTACTCCCATTCGTTATATTGCGAATTCGCGAGATTCATCATGTCAACCTTCAGATTGAAGGACTGTTTTTCGAAGTTGATGGGAACGGTAAATGAAAGATTGGCCGTCGTGTAGGACGGCATGGTCTGCGAGGTAGGGGCGCCGGTATTATTCGACCAGAGGTATTGCGAGCCGGTGCTCTCAATCCAGAAGCGCGGCTCGACCAGCACATGATTGTTATGCAGGATTCCGTAGTAGATCCCCGTATTCAGGGTCACGTTTGGCACATATGACACGGGGAGGTTGTTATAGGTGGTGCACGAGAGTCCCTGCGCGGCGCACTCGGCGAGGCTCGGGCCTCCCACAATATAGTTCGTAAAATCCGCAGCTTCTCCCGCGAAATTCAGGAAGAAATGAAGATTTGAGGCAGGATCAGCGTCAAAGAAGACGTCTACGCCGTGGTAGGTGGAGTTACCACCGCCGGAGACCTCTAAGCCGGCGGCTGTTTCGAAGTCAATCTCCTGGTTTGTGTAACTGAGATGGAAGTAATTAGCCCCCGCAATGAAATTCCTAATGCCTGGCGCGTTCCGGAAGTGAACCTTGGCGCCGCCTTGACTGTAGGCGCCTTTCGCCAATGTGTAGTAGGTCGGATCAACGCTCTGGAACATTCCACCGCCGCCGCCGAGCGCGGGTGAGCGGTAGGTTACGTCATAGCCGCCATAGATCGTCAGCCACTGATACGGCATCACGGAAGCGTCGATCGCGGGCTCGACGGCCGAGCGGCTCTCATGCGCTCCGCACAGAGACCCCTGATCCTTTGTTGTGCTGCCGTCGGGGGCAACGGTGGGAGGCCCGAAGATGTTGGTATAGGGATCAGCCCCCACGGGGTTCAACGCGCAGTGGGTGGCAAAGATGACGCCGGGAGCGAATTTAAAGTCGCGCTGCGCCTGATCGCTATAACTGGTGGAGAACCCAACGACGCGCACTCCGGGAATGATGTGCACTTGCGGAATAGGGTGAATATCGTCCTGGGCATAAAACGCCACGTCGTCCTGCTGGAAGTAACCCGAGCGAAACTTCGCTCCTGCGCCGATTACGGCATCCGCGCCGCTTCCTCCATAGGCAGGATTATAGAAATTGTTACGCGCGTTATAGACCTCATGAAGGAGGTAGCCGCCGAATTTGATCGAATTGAAAGGGAGCTCTTCGGACATCCCGACTTGATCCCCAAAGATGTTGCTGTGCGGGTTGTTCCACTCGTCCACCTGGGCGCCCTGGCTGAGAGCATCGTCATTGCGCCGGTGAAAACGGCGAATATGCGTAAACCATGTCGAATTCTGAAGCGTAGCCCTAGGGCTAAAAAGCAGGTTTTCGCGCCCGTAGGCGAGGAACATTTCGTTCGTGTCGTACTTGTTGTAGGCAGCGTACGGCAGGGCGCTAAAGAATCCGGTGGTCGCCTGGCTGAAGTGTGCGCCGTTGGGTTCGACCAGGCCCACGTCCGTGGTTGGAATTACGGTGGGACGATAGCCACCGGCCTTCGCGTAAAAGGCGCCAAATACTAAACTTCCCGCGGAGAACGTCTTGATGGTCTTGCCGAGCACCGACCCATCCTTGGTGGGGTTGCCAAAGCCGTCCGGAGCCTGACGAAAATCGTCACCGCGTCCCAGACCGCCGCCAAGCACCGTGGACCATCCCTTGAAGTTGCCCGTATTGCTCACGAATGCGAAATTTTGCTGGCCGTACGGACCATCAGAGAGGGCAAGGCTGAGATGGCGGTCCAAGGTCGGCTGAACCGGAGTGAACTCCACCCGTCCGCCTACGTCGGTGTACCAACGATCCATCGGCTGGCCCGGTCCGTAGGTAACCGCCAAATCCTGCATGACCAGGTTCTGCGGCATGGTCGCCGATTGCCACAAACCAGTTGCCGGGTCGGCGACCGGAACGCCGTCAAAGGTGATGCCCAGCGAGCCCGGCGCCGTGAAGCTGGTTGCCTCGCCCGCCCAGCCCTGCTGGATTCCGTTGAGCAGGACCGTATATTTCGTTGCGCCGGTCTCTCCATAGCCGACCACGTTTGCGCCCGGGGTGGACGAAATCATCTGCGCCCCACCCGCCAGTGGCCCCCCAGCATCCAATTGCTTCCGGTCGAGCACCCGAACCGTTTCGGGCATCACCATGACATCCTCGCGGGTGGGCATAGGCTTGGCCTCGGGGTCAACGGTGCCACGAACAATCACACTTTCGGATAATTTGGCCACGTTCAGAGTGGCTTCGATGGTGGTTGAGGGTTGCGTGGTCGGCGAGACGCGCTGAGCGAATGACTCGAATCCCGACTTTTCGATAGTGACGAGCTCTGGGTCGGAAGGCACATCCCTGAAGACAAACTGGCCATTTGCACCCGTCGTCGTGTGAATCACTTTACTGGTTGTCAAATCCGTTAATGAAACGGCTGCGTTAGGAATTGCAGCTCCGCCGGCGTCTACCACTTTTCCTTGAACCTTGGTATCTGCGGCAAACGACAACGTACTTCCCATCAGCGCCATCCAGGCGCAGACCGACCATATGCGTACCATGCAGCTAACCTCCAACTCAGTTTTTGCGTACGGATTTCGATCTCTTGCGTGAAGCAGCGATGTCTTGCCAAAGGAAACGGCCACCCCGAACGAGCGCGGGGCCTCAGGTGTTCGTCGCATGCTCGAGCAGCGACAGCCAAAGCTAACTTCGCCGAAGTTCGTTAATGGGGAATGACAGGACGATGAAACTTCTGCGACAGGGATGTTTTATCCCTAAGTCAGCCGCGATACATTGTGCGCGGCGAAATCCGCTTATGCGCTTCCCGTGATCTGTGATCTCTGGTTTAACCTGAATCCTTATGGGTCGCATCCGCATACTTCCCGACCAGGTTGCCAACCAGATCGCCGCGGGCGAGGTAGTGGACCGGCCGGCCTCGGTGGTAAAGGAACTGCTGGAGAATGCCCTCGACGCCGGCGCCAGCCGCATTCGCATCGAGGTCGAGGCCGGTGGACGGCGGCTGATTCGCGTTGCCGACGACGGCCACGGAATGAATCGCGACGACGCGCTGCTCGCATTCGAACGCCACGCCACTTCCAAGCTGCGCACCGCCGACGATCTGCTCTCGATTGCGACTCTCGGCTTTCGCGGCGAAGCGTTGCCGTCGATTGCATCCGTAGCCCGCGTGACGCTGGAGACCGCGACAGGCGATGAGGCAACTGGGACAAAGATCGAAATCGCCGGCGGCAAAATTCTTCATGTGGACGATGCTGCCCTGCCACGCGGTACCATCATCGCTGTCGCAGATCTTTTCTTCAATACGCCAGCCCGACGCAAATTTCTTCGTGCCGAATCCACTGAGTTGGCCCATGTGACGGCGCTCGTCACACACTATGCGTTGGTCCATCCCGAAAAGCACTTCGAGTTGCTTTCCGCCACGAACACCATAGTCTCTGCGCCGCCAGTCACTCGCACCGCCGAGCGCATTTACCAGATCTTCGGCAAGGAGACGCTGGGCCAGTTGCTCCCCGTGGCTGCAGAGACACCCCTTGAACGCGCCGGCCTGCCCGAGCTGCCGCCCTGGAAGAGAGATCCCGACGAACCGAAGCGCGATCCCGGCGCACTGCGCCTGACCGGCTTCTTCTCAAAACCAGAGCTGCAAAAGCTGAATCGTAATTCCATCTACATCTTCGTAAACAAGCGCCTCATACGCGACCGCCTCCTGATGCACGCCATCACCGAGGCCTATCGCAACGTGATTCCACCGACAAGCTTCCCCGTCGTCCTGCTCTTCCTCGAAATGCCCCCCGAAGAAGTAGACGTCAACGTACACCCAGCAAAAACCGAAGTGAGATTCCGCCAACAATCCCACATTCACGACTTTGTTCGCGACAGCCTGCGCATGGCCCTCATCAAAGCCCGTCCCACTGCCGGGTTTCTGGCGGCAATCGACTCGCAGCCCACAGCAAGCCTGTCGCTGATGCCAGCTGCCATTTCGCCTCTGCCAGGGTCGCCAGACTCCGCAACCGTTCAGCAACAACAGGACTCCGATCCGGACGTATTCCAGACTGCCCGGACGGATGCCGAGCCGTTCCAGTTGACTCCGCGGCAGCCTTCGCCGGTTCCCGGCAGTTTGCCCTTCGGCCCAGGGAGCGTTGGGGTAGGCAGCTTCGATCAGAAGGCTTGGGGCGAGGCTGCTGCGGCTCTGTTCCAGCCGAGGGCAGGCTCCGGAGTGGATAGTTGCGGCACCGGACCCGGTTTATCCGCGAATGTCCGTGATGCGGGGGCCGCAACAGCGCTGGTTGAGGCAGAGCAGGCGGCCTCCAACCTGAACCACCTGGGCTCGCTCAAGCCCCTAGCCCAGTTGCGGGAGTCATTCATTCTGGCTGCCGGCGACGACGGACTGTGGATCATCGACCAGCATGTGGCCCATGAACGAGTTCTTTTTGAAAAAATTTTGCGTGATCGTAACGTTGAAAAAGTGCAACGCCAGAGGTTACTGATGCCCCTGCTGGTGGAACTCAAGCCCGAGCAGATGGTGGTTTTTGCAGGCATAGCCGAGGAGCTGGAGCGAAACGGATTTGAGGTGGAACCCTTTGGTCCGCAGACACTTGCAGTGAAGGCGGCCCCGGTAGGCCTGGATGGAGCAGTCCTGGAGCGGATGCTGGCGGAAGTGATCGAGCAATCTGCAGGCGGGCCAGATGATTCTGGAGAAATCACGCAGAATGAGAATCTTACGGCGCTCCGTACGCGGATTGCCGCCTCCATCGCCTGCCATTCCGCCATCAAGGTCAATACTGCACTAGACCCAGTTCGCATGGAGTGGTTACTGTTGGAACTGGCAAAGACTGAGCACCCAACAAGTTGCCCGCATGGACGTCCAATAGCTTTGCTGTATTCCTGGAAGGAGATACTGCGGGCCTTCCATCGAATCTAATTCGCATTTAGAATGAATGGGTAGGTAGCTCGCCCTCACTCTCAGGAGTATGGGCAGCCCGGCGCGCAGCATTTTCATGAACCGCTTAGGGTGAGGCCGAAGAGTCAAGTCGACGCAACCAACAGGAAGCCAAGACCATACAAGAACTCAGGGCAACCCTGCGGTATTCCTGAAAAACGCCTGATCGCCAGCCTGGAAGTGAGGTTTTTCTTTGACAGCAGAGCAATTGGAAGCTTCGCGCGCCGAAAGGATGCGCTTGAACGGACACGGGGCACTCACACTGGAAGACGCCCGTGTGTGGATTGAGGAGACAGGCTTGTGTCTTTTTCTGCCCAAGAGGCAGTTTTCCTCTTCCATCGCGCCTTCGTTTGTTGAGGCCGTAGTGGGTCATCGAAATTCGACCCCCGACCCTAAACACATTTCGCTTGCCGAGGAATTACTGGTACGCCTGGAGATAGACGGCGTGGCAGTACGTTTGAACTTACTTGGACAGCCGGGAGAACACCCCGATTTTGTTGTGGCGGCCTGGGTTCTACCCTACGTGTACGCGCTCAGGGGCGATCGTGATTGGCGCCGCAGCCCGCAACTGACTGGATCACGCCAGGTTTCGCAACTGGCTGTGCAGGCTTACAAGCTACTCGAGGCAGGCGACACGACGATTCCGTCTCTGAAGCATACGCTGGGACGGGAAGTGACTGAAGGCGCTGTTTTGCGCGCCATTACCGAACTCTGGCAGCAGCTTCGCATTATTCCCGTTGTCTCCGCCCCGGGCGCAACTGCCAAATGGCAGTTGCTGCGAACCCGTTTCCAGAAGGCCATTGCAGAAGGCGCATCCACCTCTCAGGTGACCGCGATCTCAGTGCTCGCTTCAATCTATCTGCAGGCCGTCATTGCAGCCAGCATGGAAGAGGTGGAGATGTTCCTTGCCCCTCTAACCGCGCGCAGCAAGGTTCGCGAAGTGCTTCGCGGCCTGGTGGCTACACGCCAGGTCCATACGATTTCGCTGGGACACGCGCCGCACTTCTACGTAGCCGGAACCCTACCCGAGTTTGCCGTCGCACCCACGGCATATGCCAGTTCCTCGATGCCAGCCTCGGCCTACTTCCTGCATTCCCGTGATCATGAAGAAGAGATGCATGATCATGCGGTGCATGCTCCAGTCGCAGCCACGCAAACCCCTGTTCAGGTTTCTGTACAGGCTTCGGTTCAGGCCCCGGCCGTACCGCTGAAGGCGCCAGAAAGCCACACACCCCGGATTCCTGCCGCACGCAAGCCGGCAGCTCCTGGAAAGCCCTCAGCTGTACGGCCTCACTTCAGCCGTCCGGCCGCTCACTCCCGCGACCGCAAACCTGCACAAAGCTCGTCAAGCAGCCGCACGGCACGCCGTTCAGGCTCGGACACCCGCAGTTCATCAGCGCGGCCGGCAGCAGCGCGCAACGGCAACGTGTCTCGCCCGGCCTCAGGCGCGCGCTGGACTCCGAACGGCGCCAAGAAAACCAACGGCAAGAGCAACGGCACACATTCGGTTTCCGGAGCAAGCAATGGTGTAAGAAGCAACGGAGCCCGAACCAATGGAAACGGCAGCGCCCGCAGCCATTCGGCCAAGGTTACCCCAGGTGTGCGGAACTCCAAGCCCTCCGCTCCAGCGATAAGCCAGCGCAATGGGAACGGCCACGGCAGCAAGATTGCAGGCAAGTCCAGTACGACCGCGCGCGGCGGTAGCCTTCTGCGCAGCGTCAGCACCAAGCGGAAAGATGCGCGGCCCGATGCTCGCTCTGCACGGAACAGCCGCAAGCCTGCTCTCTCGGCCGGCGCCAAGGCCGGAAACAGCAAACGGTATGGCTTTACCGCCCCGTCCAGACAGAGCGCCAAGCCGAGCTCGAAGAAGCGCGGATGAATGCGGAGGAAAGCCCTTCTCGCTCTGCAGAAGCGAGCCGGACGATGATCGTGGCCATTGACGGACCGGCTGGCGCTGGAAAGAGCACCGTTGCCCGGCACTTGGCCCGGCATTTCGGCTTGCTCAACCTTGAAACCGGCGCCATGTATCGCGCCTTCGCCCTGAAGGCGCTACGTGCGGAACTGCCTTTGGACGACAGCAGCAGCCTGGAGAGACTCGCCGCAGAAACCGTCATTTCCCTTGAACCGGGTGAAGCGGACAACCGCGTCCTGCTTGACGGCGAAGACGTTACCGGCCTGCTCCGCAACCAGATCGTTACAGACGGAGCTTCGCGGGTGAGCGTTTTTCCCGCGATTCGCGCCTGGATGGTTCGTCTGCAACAACAACTGGGCGCAATGGGCGGAGTGGTGATGGAGGGTCGCGACATTGGCACTGTCGTCTTTCCCCACGCCGAGGTCAAGATCTTCCTGGACGCAGCTCCCGAGGTGCGGGGAATGCGCCGGTACGATCAGCTGGGTCTGAAAGGCAGCATACCCGAGGTGCAACCGGAAGAAGTGATCCGCGATCTGCGCGCCCGGGACCAGCGGGACCGCAACCGTGCCGACTCGCCGCTCAGGGCGGCTCCCGACGCCGTAATTCTGGATTCGACTGACATGACGCTGGAAGAGGTGGTCCAGGCTGCGGAGGCCATCGTAGAAGCAAAGATGAAGCCGGCCTCGGGCACGCTTGCGGGATAGAAAAAGCCACGAAGCCACGCACTTGAGCGGGTATCTGTTGGCCTGACGCCGCGAGAACAATGCAATTAATTTTGCGCAGTTTTTACCAAGCTTGGATACACTCGGCCTGAACCAAAGTGCATCATAATTACTATGAGTAGTAGTTCTTCTCTGCGATTCCCCAATCCTGGAGAGCTATATGTCAATTCACTGCCAATTTTGCTGTTCTACTGACCTCCGTATCTCACGCTTCAGATTGAAAGACATTGTCCACTTGATGATTCTTCACTACCCAGTGCGCTGCTGGGTTTGCCGCGAAAGGGCCTACCTGCCAATCCTGCAAATCTTCAAGAACAGGCGGGATGCGCTACTGCGCGACAATAATGGGCTCCAAATCAAATAGTCGCAGCCAAGGTGAACACCGGTTGAGGCGGCAAATGCTTCGACTGGTTCCTCAGCATGGGCGCCGCAGGCAGCAATGCCCAGGAATGGACGCGATCGCCGGACCATGCGTTTCGATGACTATGGAGTCCGGGTCAGCCCACCCCGCGGCGAAATGAGATAGGCTTTGAAGTGTATGGAGATTACCTGCACCCGCTGCCACCAGACCGTCCAGGCGGAAAACTGTTATTGCCCGGTCTGCGGCTTGCCGCAACTTGTCTACTCGGCGGATGGCTCCGCTGCATCGGGTCAGCCTGAGCGCTGGAACGAGGCGGTGCGGGATGCGGCCAGCGTGGACTGGAAGCCGGCCTTACGATCTGCCGTCATGCTGGCAGTTCCGGCTGGACTGCTCTGCTCCATGCTCTCTCCGTTAAGCATCTTTGGGATGCCCTTGATGGCCGTAACCGGCGCGTGGGTGGTAGTACTTTACATGCGCAGCCAGCGGCCGGCGTGGATCACCATAGGCGCTGGGGCCCGCATTGGCCTGGTCACCGGGCTGTTGGGCGGTTGGACGGCTGCCGCAAGCACAGGCATCGCCCTGTTTGCCATGCGGTTCTGGTTTCACCAAGGCAAGTTCTACGACGATCTCTGGCAGAATCTTGTGAATCAGCAAATGAGCCAGCAATGGGCATCCATGGGAGTGGACGCGCAAACCATCGCACTGATGAAAGGGTTGCTGCTGCCCCCAGAAGGACGCGCGGGCTGGCTGCTGGCCGCCATTGTGCTGCTTACCATGGCGCTGCTCCTTTTTGCCGTCGCCGGCGGAGCTATTGGAGCCCGGTTACTGTCCCGCACTCGCCGTCCCGAGGTTTAGGTTTTCATTCACACTGTCAGACCGGCCCGCTGAAACGTAACTGCAGATGAGTTTCTGGGGACTCTGCGCACGTGGAGCAACCTGGTTCCACTTCTCCACAACTTGCCCCCGAGCGGTGCCCCCTCGTATCATCCGTCGAGAGACAATCCTCGAGAATTAAGCCACGAGAGAGCACACATGAGCGAATCCCAAGACAACCCCGGCCTGCGCACGAAAGGCCGGCTGATGTCCGCCTCGGAGATCGAGCGTACTCTGGTGCGCCTGGCCCACGAGATCGTTGAAAAGAGCAATGGCAGCGAAGACCTTGCGCTGGTCGGCATCAAGCGCCGCGGCATACCACTGGCCGAACGGCTTGGAAAGCTGATCTCCGGGATCGAAAAGCGCTCTATCGATACCGGCGTGCTCGATATCCAGTTCTATCGCGACGACCTGTCCACGGCGGGCGTACGTCCGCTGGTTACTCCAGGGGCCATCGGTTTCGATATCGAGGGTCGCGACATTGTCCTCTGCGACGATGTGCTCTATACGGGTCGCACCGTCCGGGCCGCGCTCGACGCCTTGTTCGACCATGGCAGGCCGCGCCGTGTCCAACTCGCAGTACTCATCGACCGCGGCCATCGTGAATTGCCTATCGAGGCCACCTACGTCGGCAAACATGTGCCTACCAGCAGCCGTGAAATTATCGAAGTCAAGTTCCACGAGGTCGACGAGAGCGATCAGGTGCTGCTGGTCGAGCGTGTGGGCTCGTAAAGAAACATAGCTTCTCGCTTCTAGCCTCTAGCTTTTAGCTAGAAGCCAGGAGCGAGAGGCTGGAAGCTGAAAAAATGAATCCAGCCATAACCTCCGTTCGCCGCCAGCTTCACCCACCTCCAGTGCTTGCTTCGCCGTTTCCATACCACCCCGGCTCGCTGATCTCGGTCACGGACCTGAGTCTGGAGGGCGTGAGCCACATTCTCACCCGTGCCACGGTTCTGGAGAACGAAGACCCGCTGGTCCGGGACCGCATCCTTGCCAAGCGCCGCATTGCACTGCTTTTCTACGAGTCCTCCACGCGTACCCGTACGAGCTTTGAGCTGGCCGCCAAGGGACTGGGCGCCGACACCACGCTGGTTTCGAGTCTGAGTTCGAGCATTGAGAAGGGCGAGTCGCTGAAAGACACCGGGCTGACACTGCGGGCACTGGGCGCGGAAGTCATTATTCTTCGCCATAACTCATCTGGCGCGGCCTGGCTGCTGGAGGAAACAACCCGGCTGCCGGTGCTCAATGCTGGCGACGGTATGCACGAACATCCTACCCAGGCGCTGCTCGATCTGCGCACCATCCTGGCCCACTTGCGGCCGGGTACAGACACAGTCAACGCCGAAACCCTTGCCGGCGTCACGGTGACCATCGCGGGCGACATTCTGCACAGCCGCGTTGCCCGCTCAAACATGCTTCTGCTGCCCCGGCTGGGTGCACGCGTGTTGCTCTGCGGCCCCAAAGAACTGCTGCCGGAGTTGGCGGCTCAGGCGGGCCCGGGCATAGAAATTGAGCGCGATTTTGAAGCCGCCATGCGCCAGTCGCAGGCGATCATCATGCTGCGCATTCAGGCCGAGCGGCTGGCTGGGCTGCAGTTGGATCTGGATGAGTACAAGGCCAGCTACCAGCTCACCGGTCAGAGGCTGGGAGCACTCGCTCCCTCGGCCGTGGTGCTACATCCGGGCCCTATCATCCGCGGCATGGAGATCACGGCCGGCGTTGCGGACGGTGTGCAGTCGGCGATCCTCGAACAGGTCACCAATGGAGTAGCCATCCGCATGGCTGTAGTGGAGCGGGCGCTGGTTCCTTACCAGCAAGGAGGGCGCGTATGACCGCTCTCGTGATTCGCGGCGGACACCTGGTTGATCCGGCCACAGGCATTGACGCCCTCAAGGACATCCTGCTCAAGGACGGGCGGGTGGCCGAGGTTGCCTCTGCGGGCAAGCTGAAACAGACAAATGGCGCTGAAGTGCTGGACGCGACAGGACTGACCGTGACGCCGGGCCTCGTCGACATTCACGTGCACCTGCGTGAGCCTGGCCAGGGCTACAAAGAGACGATCGCCACCGGCACGGCTGCGGCAGCGGCGGGAGGTTTTACCTCCGTGGCCGCCATGCCAAACACCACCCCGGTGAACGATTCACCTGAGATTACCCGCTGGATGCAGGCGCCGGAGCGCGGTGCTTCAGTTCGCGTCTTTCCCATCGCGGCAGCCACGCGCGGATCGAAGGGCGAGACGCTCAACGACTATGCCGCACTCAAGTCCGCGGGAGCTGTGGCAGTCACTGACGATGGCCGTCCGATCTTGAAAGACAGCGTGATGCGCGAGGTTCTGGCCACTGCTGCGCGCGTGGGTCTTAGCGTCATCCAGCACGCTGAAGACACTCGTCTCACGCAGGGCGCCAGCATGAACCTGGGCCCGATGTCGTTCAAGCTGGGCCTGCGTGGAATGCCTCCGGAAGCCGAGTCCGGCATGGTGGAACGAGACATTCGCCTGGTTGCCGAGTTGCGCGAAGCCCGCGCCCATCTTCACGTTGCACACACCTCCACGGCCGCCGCGCTGGCCGCCGTCCGGCAGGCCAGGCGAAGCGGACTGCGCGTTACGTGTGAAGTGGCGCCGCATCACTTTCTGCTCACAGAGGAGCACGTGGGCTTCTACAACACCCACGCGAAGATGAACCCGCCACTTCGGTCCGCTGCTGACCGAGACGCCATGATCGAAGGCATTCTCGACGGCGTGGTGGACGCTATTGCCACCGATCATGCACCTCACGCAACGCACGAGAAGGAAGTTGAGTTTGAGAACGCGCCCAACGGCATCACTGGTCTTGAGACCGCACTGGGCCTCTCGCTGCGCTGGCTGCACAAGGAGTGGAAGATGCCGCTGGGGCGTGTCCTGAGCCTGCTGAGCGCCCAGCCTGCGGCGCTTTTGAACCTGAAGGGCCGCGGTACGCTCGCCGTGGGCAGCTTCGCCGATGTGGTTGTCTTCGACCCCAAAGCTGAATGGACCTACCGCGCCACCGACTCGAAATCGAAGGCCAAGAACACGCCTTTCGACGGCTGGGCGATGCTGGGCAAGGTGCGCTGGACCGTTAGCGAAGGGCGGGTCGTCTACACGAGCGCGTCACCGCAGTAGATTTAGCCCAGAAATCTTCTTGCTCGATCCGCAGGCTGCACCTATTCTTGTCCTGCACTGTGAGCAGTCGAGTGGATTCATGCTACCCCAGTATGGATTCGTATGAATGAGGATCGGAGCGAGGTCAATGGATAAGCGAGAGTTTCTGAAATCGTCTGGCGCACTTGTGGCCGGAAGCATATTGCCGCGGGTTGTGACGGGCCAGGAGATGACCGGGCCGCGGGAGAACTGGGCAGGCAACCTCACGTTCAGCACAAACCGGCTGTATAGCCCGGCCTCGGTGGATGAGGTGCGGCAAGTGGTGAAGAGCTGCGCGAAGCTGAGGGCGCTGGGCACGCGGCACTCTTTCAACAGAATCGCCGACAGCACGCAGAATCAGATATCGCTCATGAAGCTTGGCGAGATTTCGCTCGACGAAAAGGCGCGCAAGGTGACGGTGGGCGCAGGCGTGACCTACGGCAAACTGGCGCCGGTAATCGAAGCACGCGGTTATGCACTGCACAACCTGGCTTCGCTGCCGCACATCTCTGTCGCGGGCGCAATTGCCACGGCCACACATGGGTCTGGTGTGCATAATGGCAATCTGGCCACCGCGGTTTCGGCGCTTGAAATCGTAACAGCCGATGGCGAGACGCTGGTCTTATCGCGCGCAAAAGACGGTGAGCGATTTGCGGCAGCGGTTGTGGGGCTTGGCTCGCTTGGCGTGGTTACGCGCGTGACGCTTGACGTGCAGCCAACTTACAAAGTCGCCCAGTCGGTCTATCAGAATCTGTCGCTCGATCATCTGAAGACGCACCTCGATGAGATCTTCTCAAGCGGCTACAGCGTGAGCGTGTTTACCGATTGGCAGAATCACATGGCCAGCCAGTTGTGGATTAAACGCCGCCTTGCGCCGGGTGACAAGAACGATTGGACGCCGGAGTTTTTTGGCGCCAAGCTCGCCACGCAGAAGCTGCATCCGTTGGCCGGGCACGACGCCGAAAGTTGCACGGAACAGCAGGGGATTCCCGGGCCGTGGTACGAGAGACTGCCACATTTCCGGATGAACTTTACGCCCTCGAGCGGCAGGGAGTTGCAGACGGAGTACCTGCTTCCCCGCAGCCGCGGCTATGAGGCGATTCTGGCGGTGGAGGAACTGCGCGACCACATCACACCTCATCTGTTCATCACCGAACTGCGCACCATCGCCGCGGACGATTTGTGGATGAGCACGGCCTATCGGAGGGACTCGCTGGCTATTCACTTCACGTGGAAGCCGGAGTGGCCTGAGGTGAGCCAGATACTTCCGATGATTGAAAAGAAATTGGAGCCGTTCGCCGCCCGGCCGCATTGGGGCAAGCTGTTTGCGATGGCGCCTGCGCAGTTGCAGGCGCGATATGCGAAGCTTGCCGAGTTTGAGGTCATGCTCAAGCACTACGACCCCGCCGGCAAATTCCGCAACGACTTTATCAGCAGCAACCTGTATTCAAGCTGAAGACGTCATTGCGCGGGCGTGGCCGTGAGCCCGCAAGGTCAAGCCGATCTTCGCGTTGGCGGCAGTCCGATAGGGCCGCCGTGCATCCAACCGCGTTGAGGTGGTACGGGCACTTAGGAGGGATTGCCATGGCTGCGATACCTGACGTAATGCAATTCGCGGACTGGAGCCTGTTTCTGCTGCGGGTGATGGTTGCGGTGGTGTTTGGAAGCAGCGGTTTCAATCATCTGAAGTCCCCGGAGCAACGCGCGGAGAGCCTGGGGATGAGCTTGAGGTTTACCGTGTTTCTGGGCACTGCGGAGCTGGCCGGCGCGACTGCGCTGCTAGTGGGCGTATTGACGCAGTGGGCCGCGCTGGGGCTGATCCTGGTGATGCTGGGCGCAATCTATATGAAGGTGGCGAAGTGGAATACCGGCTTCTGGGGCGAGAAGTCGATGGGCTGGCACTACGACCTGCTGTTTGTGGTCATGAACCTTGTGATTCTATGCACGGGCGGAGGGCGGATTGCGCTGATGCCGCTATAAATTCGCCTAGCCCTTGCGCCGGTAGAGTATCTGGAAGTCGTAGCCATGGTTGGCAGGGAAGAGGCTCGCTACGTGGCGGAGGCGCTCGGCGAGGGCCGGGGCGGCCAGCAGCGGGTACTCGCGTTCGCGCAGGTCGTGGTAGTCGAAGTCGACGGCGAGCGACAGCATGTAAACAGCCAGGGCATCAGAGAAGGACGACTCGAAGAAGCTGTTGCGGGCGCGTTCGTCGATACCCTTCTGGCCGGCCTGGTGGTCGAGGGCGCGGCGGCGGGTCTCCCAGGCGTCCTGGCTGGTTTCGCCGCGGACCTGGGCCTCGGCCTGCGACCACACCAAGGATGCAAAGCTCTCGGGAACGCCGGCGACCTCGACAAAGTTGTGGGCCACGTTGATGAAAAACTCGAAGGCGAGGCCGAAGCGGTCCTCAACCAGGCGCGTGGAAAGAAATACTGCTTCGGTGGAACCGAAGACCGCGTTGCGGTGACAGATGGCGCGGTCGCCCAGATCCACCGTGTACGACGGGGCGATCATAATGTCACCGGTGTCGGCGATGGCCAGGGGAACGAAGTAATAGGCGCGATGTTCGAGCGCAGCAGAGAGCGAGGCGGGAACAGCGCCAACCAGCCGCTCGATATCCGGCTCGGTGATGCGCGTCTCGCCCCAGGTGGCGTAGTGAATCCCGTTCCCGGCCTGGAGAACGGTGACCTGCGTGGCAACCTTTTCCGCGTGCCAAAGTTCGATTTGTGCAGTGCTGGTCATCAGCGTTTATTCTAGACGAGAGAGGTCGGGAAACGATGGCGCAATCGGTGGAACACGGGCACGGAGGCGCGAGGGTTCTGGGTTTTCCGCTGGAGGGATTTGGGCTCTTCACCAGCCTGCTGCTGTCGTTTGCGGCAGCCTTTTTCACCTTTTTCGCAACCACGTGCCTTGCAATTTTTGCGCTTCTGGCATGGAACGCGACCGGCGGCCATAAAATCAACTTCGCCGATGCCTACCTGTATGTCGGTTTTCCCGCCGGGGTCCTGGTGCTGATTGTGGCGCTGCCGTACTTTGGAACTCTCTGGGTGCGGGCAAAGCTGCACAAGTAGATTCGGATCTCTTCAAGCTCCCTTTCAATTCTTTGCGACCTGCGGCAAGCTCGCCAAGGCATTCACTTTGCGGTTTATACTGCGGCAATGAAACGCAGAGCGTTCCTGAAATACACCGCCGGTCTCGCAACTTCAGCATGCGTCCCTTCCATATCGCAACCAACTCAGACCGCCCCCATTGCTGGATCTGAGCAAGCCGCGGACGCATTGAACCCTGGAGGCATTCGTGTTGCTGGTATCCGGATGATTCCGGTCTGTGGCGGGAAATACAAGGTCTGGACCAAGCGGATGGGCTTCGGTCCTTTGAGGGTGCTGTTACTGCACGGCGGCCCTGCATTCACCCACGATTATCTCGAGGCTATGGAATCGTTCCTGCCCCCGGCCGGCATCGAGATGTACTACTACGATCAGCTTGGCTGCGGCAACTCAGATATCCCGGACGATCCTGCTCTCTGGACACTTCCGCGCTATCTAAGCGAAGTGGAAGAGGTGCGGCGGGGCCTGGGCCTCGATCACTTTGTCCTCTACGGCCAGTCGTGGGGCGGCATTCTTGCTCTCGAGTACGCGTTGAATTATCAGCAGCATCTACGCGGGTTGGTGATTTCGAACATGTGCGCAGGAACTCAGTCCTTCTTGAAATGGACCGCCGCTTTGAGAGTGAAGCTCCTGCCACCTGCTACGCTGGCTCAATTCAACGCGCTCGAGGCAGCGAAAGATTACGAGAACCCGGACTACACACGCATCCTGATGGATGAACTCTATCCGAAGATGATCTGCCGTCTGACTCCATGGCCCGAGCCGGTGACGCGCGCCTTCCGCCTGGCCAACATGAAAATCTACAACCAGATGCAAGGCAAGAGCGAGTTTGAAGTGACAGGCAATCTCAAGGATTGGGAACGCTGGGATCGCTTGCACGAGATTCGAGTGAGAACTCTCACCATGGGCGCGACGTACGACGAGATGGATCCGGAAGACATGATCAAGATGGCGAAGATGATGCCGAACGCAGTCTCTGCAATCTGTCCCAACGGCAGCCATTTGTCCTTATGGGATGATCAGGCTGTCTACTTCGAGCACTTGCTGAGTTTTCTCAAAACCTTGTAGCACCCAAGTTTCTCACGCGGAGGATGCAAGCTCGCTGTCTCGATTGGTGACTGGCGAAGACGGGATCAGTGTCCGGCGGGTTTGGGATTTTTGCGGTCGAACTTCGCTACGTGAATCTTGCGGGCAAGGCCGACCTTGGCGAGGAGCCAGATGCCCCAGAAGTTGGGGTCAATCTCGTACCAGACCAGGCCATGGCGTGCGGAGACGGGATGGGCATGGTGGTTGTTGTGCCATCCCTCGCCGCCGGTCAGCAGTGCCACCCACCAATTGTTGCGAGAGTCGTCACGGGTCTCAAAGCGGCGGCTGCCCCACAGGTGGGTTGCCGAGTTTACAAGCCAAGTGGCGTGCAGGCCCAGCGTCACTCGCAGCAGAACGCCCCACAGAACCATGGCGATGCCGTTTACTGGTCCACCCCACAACCAGCCGCCGGCGAGCAGCAGCAGGCCACTCAGCGTGATAGGAAGCCAGTGATACTTGCTAAGCCAGACGTGAAAGTGGTCGCGGCCCAGATCGGGTGAGTAACGAGCCAAGGTTTCTGTCTGGGCGTGCAGCGCGGCGCCGAAGAGTATCCAGCCGGCGTGCGCCCACCAGCCACCTTCGCGCGGTGTGTGCGGGTCGCCTTCCTGGTCGCTGAGTTGGTGATGGACGCGATGCGTGGAAACCCAGAAAATGGGTCCACCTTCGAGCGACATAGTGGCGAAGACCGACATCAGGTATTCCAGCCATTTGGGCACGAGGTAGCCACGATGCGTGAGCAGGCGGTGATAGCACATGCCGATGCCGACATTGATGGCCAGCACATAGAGCACAGCCATAACCACCAGGCGCGGCCAACTGAACAGGAACAGCGCGGCCAGAGCGCCCACGTGAAACAGGACGATGATCGCAAGCGTGAGCCAGTTAAGCCCCTCGCCGGTTGTGGCGGCGCGGCCCATGCGAATCTCCTGCCGTGCGGGAACAGTGCGGACCGCGGCGGCGGCAGATGTATCCTGGGCTGCTGGAATCGAATTCGATGAAACGACAGTTGTGGTTTCAGGGGATGAAACGGTTGTCGTTGATGCCATATTTAGGGAAGAACCTCGCAGAGCGGCGTTACGCCCCTCTCACGCCCAATTGTATAAGAGGTCTTGCAAGAACTGCATCTGGTGTCAAATGGTTGTTTTTGAAAACCGTGAGATTTTCGCAATCAATGAGCAATATTGGTCACGAGTGTTTTTTTCCAGAAGTTCAAAGCATGAGTTGCAAAGAGCAACCGCAGATCATTCGACTCCCTGGTGGCCGCGTCGACTTGAGGCCTACGGCTTCAGGGTATAGTAACTCTGGTTTCGCTGTAATCGCGTGATCTAACGTTCGTTGAAAGACCAGACAGATGGGATTCGCACGTTATAGCAGCGGCTCTGCTGCTTATTCGTTGACCGGGGACGCAATCGCACCAGGACCGCTGACAAACAGCTTGTTTACCTGGCCGCGCAGCACGCGGTAAAGCGCGAATTGGCGCTGCGTGGCGCCGCGTAACTCAAATAGCAACTCGCCGCGATTGTCTGCCATGGCGTCCACGGCATCCACCAGCCGCATGCGCGGTGCATCGTCGAGGTGGGCCGCATCGGTGACGCTTTTCAGCAGCACGACCACTTTGCCATAGAGGTCCGGCTGAGCCACAAGCGTGACGAACTTCTGCTGTGTGCCCTGGCCGTCGGTATGCGCGGTCAGCACCATTGTTGCTCCCGACCCGTAGGCCAGTTCGAATACCCGGAACTGCTCATCAACGAGGGGCGCGGGCGGCGGAGCCGACGCAAGTCTGGTTTTCCTACTAGCCGGCGTTGTCGTTCGTTTGGACGCGGGCGGGGCCGGCGGCGGGATTGGAGTCAGGCCCAGGGCTTTTCGAGCAATGTCTTCCATTTCCGCCTTCATTTTGGCCTCGTCGTCTGGATTGGACCAGCTATAGCTCCACAGATGCTCCGGCCTGTTCTTCGCGTCGGAGACGGCTACGGATTGGTGCATGTCCGGAGGCAGACCCATGAGCGTGGGCAGGACGGCTCCGCCCTGTTCGGCAGGCTTGCCGCGCATGAGGCGTGGGCGGTCAGATGCAGTGCTGTCCGGCAGTGACTCTACGTAACCCACATCTTCCACCTTTTTTGCGCTCTTCTTGCTCAGTGTTGGCCGGTCGGGATCGGGTGCGGAACTGGAACTCGTGCTGGCGGTGCTTGCATCGCTGTTGCTATCGCTGGAGGTCTTCTTGTGGAGGGTAGGCCGGTCTGGATCGGCAGCCTGCCCGGCTGAGCCGGAGCTATCGCCACGGTCCCCGGCTCCAGCGTCTTTCGCGTCGCCGGAATGGGCTTTGCGATGCAAGGTTGGACGGTCGCTCTGCGTGTCGTCGCCCCAGACATCTTTGCTTCCCGACTGAGCCGTCTTCGTCGCCGCAGGCTTGGATTTGGGCAAAGGCTTCCAGACGCCGAATCCAACCCATGAACCCTGCTCCTGGCCGGCGCTATTGATGTCGAACAGGCCTACGGTCTTGCCATCTTGCTTCAGTTCGTACTCAACCTCGTTGCTGAGGGCAAGTGGCGCAGGCCGCGCCAGGTAGATACCGCCATCCTGCAAATCCTGGCCATCGAAGACTGTGACGGGCACAAGCCGACTGGCCTTGGGATGACCTTCCTCGCCGGTCCACTCCAGTACACCGACGGCGCGT
Source organism: Occallatibacter sp. (assembly GCA_035945795.1). GTDB lineage: Bacteria > Acidobacteriota > Terriglobia > Terriglobales > Acidobacteriaceae > Telmatobacter. The sequence continues at coordinate 12,703 of DASYZU010000122.1, read as the reverse complement.
ACTGTTGGGGCGTCCTGACCCGACTTGGTCACCTGTCCGGGGTATTGAGCGCCGGCCGGCAGCACTACTAGAAGTGCGGCCACGGCCATCAGCATCGGTTTTGCCTGCGAAAGACTTCTGCCTATCGATGACACTTGCCGCCCACCTCGTAAATAATCGAACCTGATGGCCACGTTCGGCCCTCCAATGAACATAAGAACCTTGCGAGGACATTCCCCATGGAACTCAACGAGAAAGTCACCGACTTCACGCTTCAAACCGACGAGGACAAGACGGTTAGTCTCTCGGACTATTCCGGTAAGCCCGTCATACTCTTCTTTTACCCCAGAGCGGATACTCCTGGCTGCACCATCGAGGCCTGCGGTTTCCGCGATACCTTCAAGAAGATCCAGGCGGCAGGGGCGGTGGTGCTGGGCATCTCCCGCGATACACCCCGCGACCAGGCCAAATTCCGCGCCAAGTTCGACCTGCCATACACACTCCTTGCTGATGTAGACGAGAAAGTTTGCAATCAGTTTGGCGTGTTGAAGGAAAAGAACATGTACGGCAAGAAAGTGTGGGGCATCGAGCGAACCACCTTTGTGATCGGCCCGGACCGCACGCTGCTACACATCTTTCCCAAGGTTACGCCCGAAGGCCACGCGGAAGAGGTACTGGCCCAGATCAAGGAATGGAACAAGGCGCACAAGTAAAACGCGGGAGAGGGGTTGTCCGCCCTATCCCACCCTTCGAGCATAAAGCGCTCGAAGGATGGGGCACCCAGACGGAAGCCTTGGGTCGGCTGCTGCCGCGTGCCTTCTTTGAGGCATCGCCGGAGTGGGTAGCCCGGCACCTGCTGGGCAAGCTGCTGGTGCACAGGACGGGTACGGGAATTATGGCCGGGCGGATTGTGGAGGCGGAGGCCTATTTGGGTCCGCACAACGTTCCGCCCGACCCGGCTGCCCACTCCCATAGCGGCCCCACGCCGCGGAACCGCGTTCTCTTTGGCCCCTCAGGTCATGCGTACGTTTATGCAATCTACGGCCGCTACTTCTGCATGAACGTTTCCTGCGAGGCCGAGGGGCGGGCTGGATGCGTACTGCTGCGCGCACTGGAGCCTGTTGGAAATCTGGGCCTAGAGCAAATGGCGGTCAATCGTGGCGTTGAACCCGGCGCGCCGGTCTGGCAGCTGGCCTCTGGTCCCAGCCGCCTGTGCCAGGCGCTAGGGCTCACGCGCCTGAGCCACAACGGCCTTGACCTGCTCGATCCCGCATCTCCGCTGCAGCTGCGTGACGCCGGTTTCATGGTCCGTGAAGTGCTGGTAACGCCACGCATTGGCATCAAGCACGCGATGGATTGGCCGCTGCGTTTCGCCCTGCCGGACCACGATTGCGTATCCGGACCGAAGAACTGGCCAAAGGCCGGGTTGAAGAAGATGACGAAAGGTTTAGTAGGCAGGCGCATCTTTCTTCGTTAGAATTCCGTCCATTGGGTAGAAGCCATCCCAACCCGCGAGGAAACTCAGCTTGAAAATTACTTCCCTGTCCCCGCCCGCCGCCATTGCTCTGTTGACTGCGGCCGTCTTTGCTGTCGCCACCGTTGCCCAGGCCCCGCAAGGTCCGCCACAGAGTCCACACCCGGGAGACGTCGGCCGTCCACCGCGTACCTATCCCGCGCCCACCAACCTGAAGGTGCTGCCCAAGGATACGACCGGGCAGCAGATTCACGAAATCATGGAAGGATGGGCCGGCTCGCTGGGCGTACACTGCGACACCTGCCATACATCCGATCCCAACAACCTTGGGCCCAACGGCCGTCCGCGCCTCAAGTTTGAGGATGACTCCAAGCCGGAGAAGGAGATGGCCCGGATCATGTACACCATGACCGAGGACATGAAGACAAACTACATCAAGAAGGTTGCGGATATGGACAAGATGGGGTCACCAGCAGCGCCCTTAACCTGTGGCACCTGCCATCGCGGTCATTTGGACCCGGAAGCGTACGTAATTCCGAAGGATGATGGCCCACGCGGACCGGGAGGTCCGCCACCCGCCGGTGGAATGCCGCCGATGCAGCAGCCGATGCAGCACTAGAAGTGCTGGTTCCTTACGGCCTCCAGACAAACGTGGCCACCGATCCCGCAGGCAGGATAGTGGCCACTGTTTTTCCGTGGAAGCCGATGCGGAGAGCTTGGCTCGCAGTTGCCGCGTTCAAGGTGTAGAGCACGATGGTCCCGTCAACATTGCGGAAGGCGACGTCTTTTAACTGTTTCCCTGCAGGCTCATCCGACCCAATGCGAACCGCGCCAGGCAGCAGAAACTTGCTGGCGTGGCCCAGTACGTAATAGTCGGGCTCCAGCTTGACCGGATTCTCCGGCTTTCTGAGGTCAATTGTGATCAGGCCACGACAAGTGCCGCAGCCACCTACATGCGGGCCGTGATCCTGATCGGTAGCCAGCGCCCAGAGCACGTAGCTTTTGGCCCAATTGCGCGTCACGGCGATCAGTTCGGCGGCCTCATCGGTCAGCACGTTGCCCTTCTGCCAGATGCCGCCACTCGATTCCGTGACCCATTGGTCCTTTTGCGGAAATTCATCGTGAATCTCCGTCATCACTGCCGGATCGCCGGCATAGTGGTGCCATGCAGTTCCTGCGGCCAAGGCACCCGCTTTGGGGTCCTTCAGGACTGTCTCCGGATAGTCGGGTCGGTCCCAGTTGTGGTCGTAGGCCATCACTTTTGTCTTCAGTCCCGCGGCGGCCATTGCAGGGCCGAGGTTATTGGCGAAGAATGCGGCCTGCTCCGTGGCCAACATCTGCATCCCGCTGTAAGTTGGCGGCGCATAGAGCGGCTCATTCTCCACGCTCAGCGCATACACTGGCACTCCGCCGGCCTGGTAACCCAGAACGGTCTTCACCAGGTAGTTTGCCAAGGTCGGGTAGAACTCCGGGCGCAGGCTTGAGGGCTGTTTGGTTTCGGGATTCGATCCGAGGATGGAGCCCGATGTCTTCATCCATCCCGGCGGACTCCATGGCGTCAGCATCACATGGATCGATGGATTGAGAGCCAGCGCCTTGCTGAGCAGCGGCAGGATGTACTCCTGATCATGGGCGAGCGAGTAGTGAGCGAGATCGGGGTCGGTCTGTCCGGCGGGGGTAGTGCAGGCCGTGTCGGTCTGCTGGCACAAGTCGTCGTAGGAATAGAACGTCACCGCCAGATCGGAGGAACCGATGGGCTGGCGCAGGAAGTTTATGGCGATTCCGTCTCTGCGACTGAAGATGGACTTGAAGGCCGCATCGGTCTGCGTGGGAGTGAGCCTTTTGGCGAGCAACCACGCCGCCGAGTCGGTGAGCGACGCGCCGAAGCCGTCGATCTCCTGGAATCGCTGGTCGTCGTCGACGGTGATGAGTGGAGCGGTCTGGCCGAGCTCGGGTTTTGCGGAGAAGCGTAGCGAATGGAGATGCCGAAGTGATTCAAGCAGGTCCGGAGTTGTCTGGTAAACAGAGATGGACTGAGCACCGACAGTTGCAATAGCAGCCAAGGTAAAACAAGCAGTAAGAATCATACAGCGCGGCATGATGCCTCCTTCAGGCAGAAGGAAAGGAGAATCGTAGTCCATCCCAGGGAGCAAGCAAAAGGGGAGCTCAATCGTTTCCGCTCAGACTGCATTTCTTGAATAATCGCCGCTCTTGCCGCCCGTCTTCGCTTCAAGCTGCACATTGCGGATGACGATCGCCTTGTCCAGGGCCTTGGTCATGTCGTAGACGGTGAGAGCGGCAACGGCTGCGGCGGTGAGTGCTTCCATCTCCACGCCCGTGGGCCCTGTAGTGGCTGCTGTGGCGGTGATGCTCACGCCTCCCTTTGCAATCTCCACCTGCACGTCAACATGCGTGAGGGGTAGCGGATGGCACATGGGAATCAGATCGGAGGTGCGCTTGGCTGCCTGTATTCCGGCGATGCGCGCCACTTCGAGCGGGTTCCCTTTGGGATTGGCAGGTAATGCCGCAAGCACGGCTGCGGACAGCTCGATGAAGGCCGAAGCGGTTGCGGTGCGACGAGTAGATTGCTTGGCGCTAACGTCCACCATAGACGCCCGGCCGGCTTCGTCAAAATGCGAAAGGCGGAGATGAGAAGGGTGTGGATGAGAGAGGCGCGAGGATTTGGGCATTGTGTTCCTCAGTAAAGCAATATACGGACAATTGTGCCCGGCTCCGGGTGACTGGACTCCTCGGGCAGGACCAGAAAGCAGTTTGAGCAGGCCATGGCGGCCAGGTCGCCGGAGCCTTGCCAGGGGACAAACGCCACCTCCGGCAACTTGCCATCGGCTCCGAACGTGCACTTTGCGGGCAAAAAGCGCGTGAGGCCCACCTTTCCGTGCTTCTCGGTTCCCTGCGCGAGCCGCGCCAGCGCAAAGCGCGGGCCGGGGTCAGGACTGCCGGAAAGCGCAGCCAGCACCGGCGCCGCAAAGAGTAAGAATGTAACCGCCGATGAGACTGGATTGCCGGGCAGTCCAAAAAACGGCAGTGAGTGCACCACGATGGGCACGCGTCCCGCTGCGTTGCTTGCCGCGATGCCCGTTGCATTGCCGGCGACGTTGCGGTGCTTGAGCATCTCCCCGAAGACGAGCGGCTTGCCAGGCTGGATGCGCACGCCGGTGAAGTGGAAACGAGCGCCGGCTCGGGCCAGGGCCGGCTCAACAAGGTCGAATTTGCCCGCCGAAACGCCTCCTGTGACCAGCAGCAGGTCTGCTTCCATGGCCTGGGAAAGTGCGGTGTCGAGAGCCCGTGCATTGTCTGATGCGGTCGGCAGAAGCCACGGCTCACCGCCCGCTGCAACCACCATCGCCGCCAGCATGGGACCGTTCGAGTTGCGAATCTGGCCAGGGGCCGGTATAGACTTTACCGGCACAATTTCGTCGCCGGTGGTGAGAATGGCCACGCGCGGACGGGCGAAGACCTCAAGAGCGGCGTGACCGCAGGCAGCGGCCAGGGCCACCTGGGCGGACGCGATCGCTGCTCCAGCGGGTAGCAGTTCATCTCCCTTGCGCGCCTGCGCTCCCATGGCCACGATGTTTTCGCCCACGGCAATGGTGCGCCTTTGCTCCAGCTTCATCTGACCGTTAGCTGTCTCCACGTGTTCAAGCATGGCTACCGCATCGGCACCTGGGGGAACAGGAGCGCCCGTCATGATCTCCCATGCTGAGCCGGACGGCAACTCGCCTGCAGGCGTCTCGCCTGCGCGTGTGGTACCGGCAATGGCGAGGGAAACATGGGCCGAGGCTTCCACCGCCCGGCACGCAAAGCCGTCGCGGGTCGAGCGGGCGAAAGGTGGCTGATCGCGATCAGCGTACAGAGGCCTCGCAAGCACTCGTCCCGGCGCGCGTCCAAGTTCCACGCGTTCGACAGCAGGCCGGAACCGGCTCAGTTGGGCGGCGTACGCGGCAACGTGCGCCGCGGCTTCGTCGTAACTGGGCGGTGTAGAGCTCATGCAATGGATTGTAGAGGTTTAGGAAGACGGGGGTATTTTCTGCGTTGCTGAAGAAAGCCCGGAAACACTGAAAGGCGCGTCCGGTTGCCGGACGCGCCTTTCAAGAGAAAACCAAGTGAATCAGGTTTCTACCTCGATTTGGGAGCCTTGTAGTTGGAGTTGATCTTCTCACCGGCCTGATCCAGAATCCCCTTGACTTCTGCGGAGTAGGGGCCGGTGGGAGACAGCGCCAGGTACCTCTGATAAGCCTCAGTGCAATCGGGAGGAAGAACGATCCGATTGGTCTTGGGGTCGACGGTGGCGGCCTGAATAAGCCCCTGGCCCTTGATGTAGTAGAGAATAGCCTGATTTGGATCGACCGCGAGAGCCGCATCAGCGGCCTTCACTTGGGCATCTGCGTTCTTCTCCTGGAAGAAAATCACCGCTTCATTCCGCAGGTGAAAAGAAGCCCTTGTCGGATCGGCCTTGGCAGCTGCGTCAAAGGCTGCGTTGGCCTCGGGAACCTTGCCCTGCCGCGCGTAAACCTCGCCCAACCCGGCGTCGGCAACGCCAATCACCTCGGGCTTCGGCTTCTTGGACGCTGACTCCAATGCAAGAGCCTTCTTGTAGTTGGTTTCCGCGTCGTCATACTTCTTCAGGCCAACATCCGCGCGCGCCAGATTAGTCCACAAGATGGACTGGTCAGGCATGAGGCCGGTGTCTTTCGTCATCAGGGTATCGATCTCGGTGTACTTAGCGGTCCTGATATCCGTCGCCTTGGCTTCGACTGCTTCACGGGTGGCTGTTGCTCCGAGGTCCTGGGCTGCCTGTGCGCGAGCGTTCTCGGCATCCTTGATGTCCTGGTTCACGAGCCTCAGGTCGGCGTTCAGGTTATTGATGACCTGGTTGGCCTTGATGGCTTCCGCATTCTGCTTCTTGATGTCCTCAAGAGCCTTCTTCTGGTCCGCCGGCATCTTGTCGATGAACTCCGCGCGCGACATGTCGATGTCCTGGACGACATCCTGGCCTTCAACAATTTTCACGCCCCGGTACATGTCGACCATTTTTCCGGGGGGTGTATCGGCCGCTCGGTAAATAGCGGAATAGGTACCAGGAGTCGCCTCACCGGCATAGTTGCCATCCGCGGCTACCGGAAAGGTGAACTTCAAGGTTGCGCCACCATCGGTGGAAAGGCTCACCGTGCCAGTTCCCTGTGGCTCACCAGTGGGATTAGTCACGTGGCCGTGGATTTTACCCGTGGGTCCTGCGGGGGCTTGTGCCAACGCGGGCAAGAGGGCGAAGGCCAGCAGGCCCAGCCAAAGTGAGAAATTGCGTTTCATGTTCTTCTCCTTGGGAGCTGCGCGAAACAATCTGCCCGCGCGCTCAAAAAAATCGTATGTTTTAACACGCGCCGATGAGCGCCAATGCTTCATCTCCAGCAAGTGCGCTTTCGCGAATGACTGCCTCGCTGCACACATCTACCGCGAAACCCGCAAAGCCCCGTTTTCTGGTTCATTCTGCGGCCGGAGCCTGTGCGGCTTGAAAAGCCGGACGCGCAGATTTGGATTTCTTGGCAAAACCAAAGTTAAATCCAATCACGCACCCGACACAAGGGGGGCGCGGCAGGAAGTGCGAGCCCGACCTTGCATGGGGCCGCACTCATGCTGTATCGAGTTGACGCTTGAGCCCAGCCCAGGGTTGCATTGTTCCGCTACCTAGGCTCTTACCGGGACCTTGACAGACAACCTCAACGTACCATGGTAGTGCGTCCGGACGGCTGCTGCGTGTGGCCTGTATCACACTCTAAAATAAAACTATGGCAACAACGATCAGAACGGCTACCGAAGCGGATGTCCCGCAGATTCTGGCTTTCATTCGCGCACTGGCCGTCTACGAGCGGGCGGCAGACGCCGTCACTGCGACCGAGGCAGGTCTGCTGCGCGACGGATTTGGGCCCAACCCCATTTATTACTGCCTCATAGCCGACCACGACGGGCGGCCGGCAGGCTTTGCCCTCTACTTTTTCAACTACTCCACTTGGAAGGGGAGGCCGGGGATTTACCTCGAGGATCTGTTCGTCCAGCCGGAGTTCCGCAGCCTGGGCATCGGCAAGGCGCTGCTCCGACAGGTAGCCGCCATCGCCGTCCAGAAAGGCTGTCCACGGCTGCAATGGGAGGTTCTGGATTGGAATACCCCGGCCATCGACTTCTATCAAGCCATGGGAGCCGAATTTCTGGACGAATGGCGCAATGTGCGCGTCTCCGGCGAGGCACTCCAGCACCTGGCCGGTGCCGCTGCTGAAGAGCAGGCGGAGTCCGCAAAGTGAAAATTCGTGTAATTGGCGGTGGGCTGGCCGGCCCTGAAGCGGCGCTCACCGCTGCCCGGCACGGCTGCCAAGTCGATCTTTACGAAATGCGCGCCATGGTCGACGGCAAACCTCGCCTGACTCCGGCCCATCAGACCACTGATTTCGGCGAACTTGTCTGCTCCAACTCGCTAAAAAGCGAGTCGCCCAACACGGCGCCTTGGCTGCTGAAACAGGAGATGCGCCGCGCCTGCTCCGCCCTGCTGCGCATTGCCGACAAAACGGCAGTTCCGGCCGGCCATGCGCTGGCTGTCGATCGCGTCGAGTTTTCCCGGCTCATCTCCGAGGCCATCGCCACGGAGCAATCCATTCGCGTCATTCGTGAGGAAGTCACCAGTCTCGAACCGGACCCGGCGTATGGCCTAACGATTCTCGCCACTGGGCCGCTTACTTCCGACGCGCTCGGCCGTGAGATCGAGCGGCTGACCGGCTCAGGCCACCTGGCTTTCTATGACTCCATCTCGCCCATCGTCGATGCCGAATCCATCGACATGAATCGCGTATACATGGCTGCGCGCTGGGACAAGGGCACCGCCGACTACATCAACTGCCCTATGGACCGCATGGAGTTCGACCGATTTCTCGATGCGCTGCTAGCTGCTGAAGCTGCCGAGGCCAAAGAGTGGGAGAAGCTGGATTATTTTCCACCCCATGCGCCAAGTGCGGGCGCATGGGGACACCGGTATTTTGAAGGCTGCCTGCCCATTGAGGTGCTGGCCAGGCGCGGCCGCGACACCTTGCGCTTCGGCCCCATGAAGCCAGTTGGCTTGCGCGATCCGCATACCGGCAAGACGCCCTGGGCCGTGGTGCAATTGCGCAAGGAGAATCTGCGCGCCGACAGTTACAACCTGGTCGGCTTTCAAAACCATCTGAAGTTCGGCGAGCAGGCACGTGTACTGCGCCTGATTCCCGGCCTTGAAAATGCGCGTTTTCTCCGCTACGGCCAGATCCACCGCAACACCTACATCTGCGCGCCTCTGCTCCTCGACGAGAATTTACTCCTAAAGACAGGAGAGCGGAAGCTCATGTTTGCCGGGCAGCTCTCAGGCGTCGAAGGCTACACGGAATCCATCGCTACGGGAATGCTGGCAGGCATCTATGCTGCCGCGCTGGCGCGCGGTGAAGAGCCTGCGCCCGTTCCCCGTGCTACTGCTCTGGGCTCGCTGGTCTACTACATTACGCACGCCGACCCGAAGGACTTTCAACCCGCCAACATCACCTTCGATCTTTTGGAGCCTCTCGAAGAGGAACTGCGCAAAAAAGTTCGTGACAAGAAAGAGCGGCATCGCATAGTGTGCGAACGAGCCCTGGCGGCGTTTGATGCGTGGTGGGGTGCAATTCCGCGGCCGGCTGCGGAACTTCGCGCTTAGATCTTGCGTAATTCCGTGCTACGCTGTCTCCGCCCCGGAAAGGTCACCTATGCGCGCCATCTCTGCCCCCGATGCCGTCTCGCTTGCTATTCAACGCACCAGGGAGTTCCTCTTCACGCAATTCACTTGGGGAACCTACCTGAAGCTTGGTCTGGTCGCAATCATCACGGAAGGGCTCGGAAGCAACTTCAACTTCTCGTCGCACCGTAACGTTCCGTCGGGACACGGACCGATGATCAATTCGCCGTTCCATCTCGCGCCGGAATGGATCGCGGCGATTGTGGCGGCCGTGCTGGTCGGAATTGTTTTGTCGATCATTGTGTTTTATCTGGTCACACGGCTGCGGTTCGCTTACTTTCATTGCCTGATCCACAACACGAAGGAGATTCGGCCGGGCTGGTGGATTTATCGGACACAGGCGATGCGCTTTTTCTGGCTGAACCTGGTGCTGGGACTCTGCTTTTTGCTTGTGGTGGTGCTGGTCGCGATTCCATTCGCGGAGGGATTCTGGCGCCTGTTTCAAGAGACTCAACATGGAGGCCATCTCGATGTCGGGTTGTTGCTTTCTCTTGTCTTGCCCCTGATTCCGATCGTTCTTGTGCTCGTGCTGGCGGCAGTTGTGATCGACCTGATTTTGCGCGATTGCATGCTGCCGCATATCGCGCTGCACGACGCCACGGCCGGCGAAGCGTGGAGCCAGGTATGGGCACGGGTCAAGGCTGAAAAAAGGCAGTTTCTTGTCTACGCGCTGCTGCGTGTCGCGCTTCCGATCGTGGCGGCCGTCGGCTTGTTCATGGTGCTAATGATACCGGGGCTTATGGTGGCCGGTTCGGTTGCGGCTATTGAATTCGGCATTCACTCAACCTTCGCGGATGCGACTGGCGCCTCCGCGCTTGTGGGCACCCTCCTCGAGGTCTTCTTCGGCGTGCTTGCCTTTGGCTTCGCGCTGCTGGCCGGCATCTGTATTGGAGGCCCAGTGAGCACGGGCATACGGGAGTATGCGCTGATCTTCTACGGCGGTCGTTATCAGGAGCTGGGAGACATCCTCTACCCGCCGCCTTCACCTCCGACATTGGCATAGGGCACTTCCGAGGCTGCCTGACCATGGCATCCCAGCGCCGCAATCTGATCTTCTCTGTTTTGTTCGTCGTCTTCGGCGGGCCGGGGATCGTCCTCATCTACCTGCCACTGTGGATCACGCGCTTCCGCATTCCAGCCGACGAGCCGATGTGGCAGATTCTCATTGCTGCCATGCTGATCTTGGCCGGGCTCACGCCGGGACTGGAGTCCGTTCGCCGGTTCATCTATGTGGGCCGGGGAACGCTGGTACCCATAGCGCCTCCGAAGCACCTGGTAGTGAGCGGATTCTATCGCTATGTGCGCAACCCCATGTACGTTGGCGTTATGGTGGCACTCACCGGCGAGGTGATTCTCTTCTGGACCCGGGGACTGGTGATCGAAGCGCTGCTGGCTTTTCTCGGCTTCAATCTTTTCATCCGCCTGCACGAGGAGCCTTCACTCACCCGCCGGCATCCTGAGGAGTATCCCCGCTACAAGCGCAATGTGCCGCGCTGGCTGCCGCGCCTCACGCCCTGGAACGGCAGCCAGGCCTGAGGGTAGGAACCTTTCCCGATCCCGCAGTGTCAAAAGAGAGAGGGAGTTGCTCCACCAATTGTGGAGCCGAAGGCGTGTAACCTTGAAGACGGAGCTTCCTCAAGTCGGAGTGTCCTGAAGACGGAGCACATTCATGCGTTGGATTCCAATTGTGGTTTGCTCGGCCGTACTTGCCGGGAGCGCAGCTTCTGCCGCGGCGCAAGCGCTGGCCGCGCCGGCAAAGATAGCTTTGCCGGGCAATGCAACCAGCAAGCCCGCAGCCAAAGAGGCTGTAACGTCTGTGATGCTTCCGCCGTCGCCCAGGGCGCTGTTGCCTGACGCACTTGACGGATGGGTGGAAACAGAGCCCCCCAAGGCGCTCGCCGATCCCGCGCTGGCTGATGCGGCCAATGCAGCCGCCCTCAAGGAGTACGACTATACCGGCGGAGCCCAAGTCACCTACAAGCGCGAGGGCGAGACCCTGAGCGTGCGTGCGTTGCGCTTCCAGGACGCCAGCGGAGCCTACGGCGCATACTCCTTCTACCGCCAGAATGGATGGGCGAAGGAGGACATCGGCACCGGCGCGACCTCGAACCACAACCGGGTGCTGTTCTGGAAGGGCGACACGGTAGTGGACGCGACGTTTTCGCACATCGGGCCCATGTCTGCCGGCGAAATGCGCGAACTGGCCAGCCACGTGCCCAATCCGCCGGGAACCAAGGCGATGATGCCGCCCATCCTGGCCGACCTGCCCCAGGGTTCGCTGGACGGCCAGACGACGCACTATGCTGAGGGGCCGGCGGGCTACGCAGGAGCGGGCGGTGTGTTACCGCCGGAGCTTGTAGGTTTTGACCGCGGCGCCGAGGCTGTCACTGCTAACTACTCGCTCAACTCAGGATCCGCGACGCTCACCATCATCGACTACCCTACGCCGCAGATGGCCGAGGCACAGGAACCCAGGATTCGCGCCTACATTCAAGCCGGCAGCAAAGCCCAGCCAGCCTGGCCCAAGCCGCTAGTGGACTCCGACCTGGCTTCGCTTGAGGTCCGGCGCAGCGGGCCACTCGTTGTGCTGGTCAGCGGCGACGCCATTCCAGACGAGAGCCACAAGCTGCTCGAGATGGTTCACTTTGAAGCCGACCTGACCAAGATCCCACAGCCCATGGACTCGGAGGTCAAAAAGACCGCCCAGCTGCTCATGGGTATCGCCGCTATCGTGATCGTGGGTGGTAGCGCTGCGCTTCTGCTGGGATTTTTCCTCGGCGGCGGCAGGGCTCTGTACCGCATTGCGCGAGGGAAACCGGCCTCCTCGGTCTTCGACGAAGAATTTATTCGCATCGATTTGCGGGAAGAATGGGACGAAAGGCTCAGACCGATGAAAGGTCCGCATCCGAAAGGTTAATGGCGGGTTCCACCTGTGGAAAACAGGGCATAAACCCGAAGAAACACCCCTAAAAGACGGGAAATATCCGGCAAACAAAGGCGAATATATATCGAAGAATTTTGCCGTATCCCCGCTGGACGACCGTCTCTAAGTATATGGAATAAATACATTTATTTCGTCAAACATTTCTCCTTGACACTCCCTCCCCCCGCCCCTACTATGCAGCCAGAAAGTTCTGATGGTTTTGCCTCCGTTGGAACTATTCTCCCTGAGGAGAGAGCTGCCCAGTTGCCGGGCGGCTCTTTCCGTCTCTGGACATAATTTTTGGCCGGCCTGAGCTTTGTCGCGGGATTATACGGATTCCTGCACGGCTTCGGTCCATTCCTTGCCACAAACTTCGCATTTCCAGCAGTTGGCGGGGTCGACGCTTTTGAGAATGGGGTCGGGGCAGCCGCAGCCGGGACAGACGGGCAGCTGATACTCCGGCTCCTTAGCCTTCGATTCCTCGATGATGTCGGGCGGGATGGGATGGGCGAGGAGGGCGCGCGCT
>DASYZU010000121.1:0-39567 GCA_035945795.1 Occallatibacter sp. | reverse complement strand
CCGTACTTCGCCTTCCAGGCATAGATCGTGTGCTTGCTCACGCCTTGTTCCCGCGCAACCTCCTCGGCTGTGCGCCCCGCCTCAACCTGCTTCAGCGCACCAATAATCTGCGCCTCCGTATGCCGGCTCTTGCTCATCGTCTTCCCCTTTCCTTCGTCCAAATCGTATTCGAAAATGGACGGATTCAGGGGGTCAGGTCACGGTGATGTGGGGCAGTGTCGAAGCGACGCTGGTTGGTTTTTACAGCGCCGGTCACTTATCCCCTTCCTCATTGCCATCCAATGCAAACCTCGAAGTAGAGTACGGCGCAGAAAGCAGTCGTGATCTCACAAACGATCCACGCGTACGGTCATCAGGTCCCAGCCTGCAACCGCGATCTCCCCATCCAGGGCCTCAATCGGCCGCTCACTGAGGTCGCTCATCCAGATCCGTGGTGGAGTCGGCTGGGACCAGCGCAGTCTTGCCTTCCTGTCTTCTCCCGAAGCGCCAAAGAGCCTTACGATCCACGCCCTGCCATCCTCACTGAGTTTCAGCGCCAACGCCAGCACATCCGGCGGTTCAATCGCTAAGACAGGCGCAAACGGAACGTTGGACCGCGCCGCCGAAGCAACAAGAGGCTGAGACAGGCCGATGGCAAGCCGACTGGCGCTCGCCGGATCGTATCCGCGATGCGCGCGCAGCGCATATCGGAATTCCACAACCCCCTCCTGATACGCTCGGTAATTCGTCCCCCAGTGGTTGTTCATTGCCCATGAATAGAACTTCTGCGTTGGTGCAATATGTTCGCGCCAGATTGAAGGGTCGCGTTGCGATCCCAGCATGGTCGCTGTAATGCCACCAACTTCCACAAGTGGCGCATCCAACGTCACCCAGGTCACGCCCTGTTTCGTATTCGCCACATCAATCCATCGCCCCACCGGCAGCCAGTTCTTGCACGATCCTGGAAGCTGGTCCACCTCCGGCCGCATCTCCGCAAGCGGAATGTCTATGTGCATCTCCCCGCCGGAAATTGCAAACGGAAACGCGAACTGCAAGCTCTCTTTGCCGCCATGCTGAGAAAACTCACGGGCGGTCGCGGGGTCCTCCGGATGCGGGTCGATGGCCGCGCGCTTCTTGTCTACTACATTCGAGAGTTTGATCCAATCGGCTCCGACCATCAGGCACACCCTGCGCATCAGGCTGTTGCAGCCTGGTGCAGGCGACTCGATGCGAAGCGAAGCAATTAACGGTCCCGCCTCTTCAACACACACCTTGGCCGGCCCGCTCTTCTGCATCTTCGCAACGTCGCCGCCTTCGAGAAACAGAAACTCGTTCACCGCCTCACCGCCACTGGTGTCCACAAGGTTAGCCGTCTCTCCATTCAGCGTAAGCTCAATAAGATCGCCAGTGGTTGTATCCACCTTCACCCGGATGACTCCGTTCTCAAGCAATCCGTCCTTGACTGAAACTGCCATCGTCGGTCGTTGAGCTTTTCCTTTTGACAGATGAAAGCGCTTAACCCCAAACGCTGGCACATCGCGGGCCAGAAATGCGAGTTCTCCCGTCGACAGCCGTTGCGATGCAGCAACTTTGCCGTGCTGATCCTTTACACGGTCTCCAGTTGCAGACATCTCAGCGGAAAGGATCACCACTTCAGTCCGGGACCACGAAGTTGTGTTATGCACATCAATCGCCGATGCATCATTCCCCGTTGCGTACGTGGGCAGTACTTCACCCAGAAGATGCTTGGATTGCTTCTCCGCTTCCACCGCAAATTGACGCTTCACATCCCACTGCTTCGTCGTCATCGGGGCCTCGGGAGCCGATACGCTTCCACCCGCTCCCCACGTGTGCTCCGAGTACAAAAGCACATTTCTCCACGCGTCATTGAATGCTTCAGCGTTAGGTCTGTCCTGATGAGCACCTGCCACGAGCATTGCCGTCAATGCCTCCGTCTGGGTCAGTCTGTCGGCGGCATTCCTGTTGATGCCGGTCTCCAGTGCAGACGACCCGGCGCCATCTTCCCAATAAGGAGTAAGATCGCCTTTGAACCGCGGCAATTCGCTCCCATACCGTTTCTCAAATGCCGAAAAAGCTCCGCTGGTTGAAGAGATCACAAACTTTGGCCACTCGTACTCCTCGCTCCACGTCTTGATAAATTCGCAAATTTGTCCATCGGGAACTGCGTTGTCGCCGTGACCTGACCAACGATTGTAGGAAATGTCGTACGGATACTTCACTGCGTCGAGTCGATCCTGATACTTCGCCACCAGTTCGACGTTCATCGTTCGCTCTACATGCGAGAAGGCGTAACCCGACCATGGAATCCAGACCAGTACCTTCTCCTTGCCGGACGGAGAGATCGCCCAGAATGGTCTGTCCTGCCATTCCACCATGATTCTTCCAATACGGTCAAACCAGTTCGGCGCAACCGAGAAATAACGAATTCCCGCCTGCGCCATTGCCGTCACAGTTCCCCACGTATATCCCGGCACATCGCTGATCATTGCGGCGTCGACCTTAACGCCACATTCCCGCCCTAACCACACTCCATAGCGGAATAACTGCAATAACTCTTCAGGGCGGCACAATCCGGTAAGTTCGTTGGCGTACATGCCATTCAAGCTCACCCAGCCCTTCTTGACCGCATCGATAAACTCATCCTTTTCCGCCTGTGATTTGCGGCGCATAAACAAATCTGCACCCCACAGCACTTCCAGGTTCCACACAAAACGCGCGCCCTCGGGATAATTCGCGGTTTTTCGCGCCAGTTCTATTCCCTGGGTTATGTTGTTCATCTGCTTTTCTTCGATGTTGGCCTGGAGATCGGTATAACCAAGATCGTGGTGAGAGTGGGGCAGAACATAGACCAGAATCTTGCGGACCGGATCGAGCTTCACACCTGCGGACACCACTCGATCACCAACGGCAACGGTCACGCTCACGTCCTGCGGCGTGCCTACTGGATTAGTAAACACCTGAAACGTATTTGACCCAGCGGAAAGGGTTCTTCTATCTACCTCAGCGCCATTCAAACTTGTTACGGCTGCAATGCCGACACCGGAGTGCTGGACCGTAATCTGCACTGGTTGCAGCAATCGGCCATCCTTTTTAACCAGCCCGCGAATTGGGACGGCCAGTGGCTGAGTTGCTTGTGCATTTTGTTGCGGCACTAACATCGGCCAGGCCCAGTTCGGCCCCAATGCGCCTCCGGCTGCAATCGTCAATCCTTTCAATACCTCGCGTCGCCTCATCTTCGCCTGACTCTCCTTGCTTAGTTCTCTTATTTACGCGCAATTGAATTGGTCGCCGTTCGTCTGCCCGACAGCCTGGACCGGCGATACCGTTAGTGTAACGCGAAGATGAGGGACCGGTCTCTCACCGAAGTCGATGATCATGTTGATCGTCTTCGCTTCCATGCGACCCGTTGAATCGCTCGCGCTGCGGTGGAAGGACATCCTTCGCGATCGCATCGTTGTAGACAAACGTGTCTACGACGATGAGTTTGACGATGTGAAGACGGAAGCCGACAAGGCATCGCTTAGCCACGGCCGCCAATGTCACAATGTAGCCCGCGAGAAGGCCTCCTTAAACAGATGTTCACCCGTCCAGTCGTAGCGTATCCGAAACATAAACACATTCTGAGACTGTCACTAAGTCCGCGCATGCCCTCACTTTTCTGCAGACCGGCAACAGGTAACATACGGGACGGTTTTACCCATGTAAGGCATATCCAACTTGATTCTCTGCCCCTTCAGCGGCGACCACGGCTCCAGAAAATACCCGTGCTCATCGAAGGCGATGCCGAAGTGCCCGGTAAACAGCGCATCCATTCCTTGCCAGTCCTCCGGCAGATACCCTTCGCCCCGCCCCCGCGATCCATCCCATTCGTAAAACGCGCTGCCCGTCGGGTTTCGCTGCTTCTGCCCCGGCAATTCGATCCCCGCATTGAATGTGCCCTTCTCATAGGACCCCATCAGCGGCCAGAGCAGCCGTTCCGCATCCTCGCGCAATCCATTCCGGTAAAGCGCCTGAATGAAGTAGTACTCATACGGCGGCGTCGCACCTCCGTTCATGTAGACCTGCCACGTGTCCTTCCCATCCGGCTGCTTCGGCGCGCCGCTCGTATGAGTGAAATAATCCGCCGGGCTCATCGGGATCAAATTCGTCGGCAGGCCGTATCGGTACGAGTGAAATCCGATGCTCTCCATCTTCGCCAACATCGTCTGCAGGATCGCCTTCGCCTTTTCCGCCGTCACCAGCCCCTGGTAGATCGCAAACCCATTCACCCACGGAAACATGTAATCGTGCTGCTTGTCGTCCGGGCTCTTCCAACCCGCCAGCACTCCCGTCTCAGGATTAAAGAACGTCTTGAAGTACGCCCCCTTGATCCGCTCGGCCTCGCCGCGATAACGGTTCGCCATCGCCGGCCGTCCCGCCAACGTCTCCACTTCGGCCATGCACAGGAATGCCCGGTAGTCCGCCGCATTCGAGAAGGCATCAGGCCCCTGAAAGTCGTAAACGTCGAACCACTCCTTGCCGGGTTCGTCCACAAGTCCATCGCTGCCGAAATGCGCCTCGATATGGTTCGTGACCGCTTCCATCGGCTTCAGCCACTTATGTAACTGCGGCATGCCTCCGATGGTATGGATCACATACCAAGCAGAGATCACAAGATATGCTGGCGTTTCCCGCGTCGACTTCCAGTCTGGCGAGTACACATTCACGTTAGGCATAATGTACCCACGCGCGCCCTTGAAATACTGGTCGACCGATGCGCCGACCAGCGCCATCGGCGAAATCCCGTCCTCTAGGTGCGGCGCCCACACCGCCTGCTCTGCATAGAACAGCATCGCCAGCCCGCAGTTGATGCTCATCACGCTGTTGCTCACTACGCCCGTATCCGGCCGCCACTGCATCATGTTTAGCGAGTACCTGGGAAATCGCTCCAGTCGCGGATCTCGGCTCAACAGCTCCGGCAGCGGTTCGACAGCTTGCACTCCGAAATGCAACGTCGATTGCCACGCCCGAGGCCCTATCTCATTCAATCCGTCCTCGCTCAGCGGCAGGTGCGGCGTGATATCGACATCGTACGAAGTTGCAGGAAACAGCGACGAGGGTCTGCGGTAAAATGCCGCCGCGTCGCCAGTACGCGTGATGTAGACGGTTCCAAAATCCGGTGCAGCCAGATACGTTGGCACATCCACATAGTTCATCAGTTTCGATGGATGGCACACGAACGTCGTCGGCGTTTGGTTAGCCGCAAATTCGAATCGGAACAATCCGCCCCGCACCAGCATCGTGTGTTTCGCCGCGGCAGCAAGCGACAGGTCGAACCCCTTCGCGTCCGCGCGAATGACAACCTGTTCATACGCGCCCGGCGCAACCTCCACTGGCGCGTACCGGAAGACGTTCCCAGTTCGCGTAAGTGCGCCCGTTCCAAGCGGTATCGCCTTCTCGAAGGGCTGGTCCAATACCGGGTACGCCCCGCTCGCCTGCAGCAAGTTCACGCCCAACTCGCCTTTACCCAGCGAGTCCAGCGCGAGCGACACGATGCGCGGCTGTCGCTTGTCCAGCACCAGCCGGTACCACGGCGTGCTGATGGCGAGAGCTTGCCCCAGGTTCTCCACCTTCGGAGAAAACTGCGTGGGAGCCAACGCCGCATGTACTGCACCAGTCTTCGATGCGCTAACCGAATTGGCCGCATCACCGGCAGCCGCATCCGTCCCGAATACCTGCAGCTGCGCCAGTTTGGCCCACCACGACTGCGGAGTTGCCGTCGCTGCCGTTCGCTCGACCACCAGCCGAAAGTTATCCGTAACCACCGGCGCAAAGTGCACCGTAAAGGTAAGAGTCTTCGGGTCGAATTGTACCCGCTGCACGTGAAAAAAAGTATGGAATGCCACGCCACGATCCTGATATTGCCCCGAAAACTCAACCGGCATTGTCGCCAGGCTCGTGGCATGCAAAACCACCTTATCGATCCGCCGCGGTCCTGCAAAATGAACCCAGACCCACTGCGGCAGATGCTGGAACTGGTTGCTCTGCCAATGGCACGGTCCGACCGCATCAGCCGCATCCGTCCCGCGATTCGCCGGGCACGGAATCTGCTCCTCTGCCTTCTTGCTGCGAAATAGAAATGAACTGTTCTCCACCTGTACGCCCGGTTCCTGCCAGAAGGCCACGTCCCGGTAGCCGCTCGTTGACTGGCTTCTTGCTAGATGACACGGCATGATGAATGCGAGGACAACTGCGGCATATCGCGGCATCTTTCGGAAGATTCCTATGACGAACACTTCGTACCTCTCCAGTTCTTGTCGAGTTCTGGCATTCTTTCCTACTGATGCATCTCATCTCAGCGAATCCGAAGCTTGAACCGAAGTCGCACGGCGATTCTGCGCCTACCGGCGAGCTGTCCAATCTTCATTCCGGCCTACGGCTCGGCACTTTCCGTTGACGATCACAAACGTCAGCCGCAGAAGGCACCGCTGGATTCACGAGCCATGCGCTACGCCCTTCTCTCCACCCGCGGCAAACACTTTCGGAATGCGTTCTGGGGCTGCGGGCAGTGCAGGAAACGGAGCGTGCGGTTCGGTCTGGTACCAATATGCCGTCGAGCAAAAATCGTCGGCGCGATCGTTCGCCGCGCCGTGCTCGAGGGTCACGCGAATCGATTGCTCGAATGTGATGGGACTTTCCAGGTGCCAGCGGTAAAGGCAATACCTGCCTCCAATCTTTGCCGGGTTCACGATATATGGCGCACCATCGTGAGAGTGTGCGTAAGGCTGGTCGCCAAAATCCCAGGCGCCGTTATAGTAGTCTTCCGTGCCCGTTCCGTTGATCGTCAGCATTTCGTCGCCATCGATGAAGATCATGTCGTCGCCTTCGCCGAACCAACCGTTCTCATTCTGCAAGACAGCCTGCGTCACTCCCACGAAATGTCCCTTGCCCATGGCATCAAGAACCAGATAATTCTGCTTGCCGTCGAGATTTTTGCCGTTACTGACCATCACCTTGCACGGCATTTCCTGCCGATACTGTGCATGGAAGCGGCCCAGGTCAGCCGGGATGCTCGACATCATCTCGTAATCGACCGCGAAGTAGAGGCTATTCGTGCGGACCTTGCCTTCATTGGTAACAGTGATGTGTGCAGCGTTCGAAAAGGGTATCTGGAAATAGGCATTCAGCGCTTTAACCGACGCCACAGCCAGTAGTGCCGATTGGTAGACAAAGTATTCACCAAGCCCCAAGCCAAAAAAATCTCCGATAGGCACTTCCACCGAAGGCACACTTTCACCGTCCCACCACGCCCGCAGAACCAGATTCTTCAAGTGCAACGGATCGGGCAAAGCGATCGTAAACCAAATGTGCGTGATTACTCCGGCACCAGTTACATCCATGACACTTGCTGTTTGGCCCGGTTCAATCGGAACCGCGTCTCGATTCCCTCCCGTTCTGTCCCAGCCTGCGCTGCGACGGGCTTTATAGCTACGCAGACGCGCCATTGCAAACAGTGCCTCTGGCGTTCCTTGCTTATCAGTTTGGGCAGCGGCCCTTTGGTCGCCGGCGCTCACGCCTAACAGCGCCCCTGCGGAGAGGCCCGTTGCTGAAACCAATCCGCCAAGGAATCTGCGCCGCACTTGAAAGCTGTTACCAGAGTTAGGCGTCACCATATATCTTCTCCTCAAGGTTGATGTTCCTGGCAACGTAGTTTTAGACCCGGTTGAATGGCAATGCAATCAGCGCCGTTCCGGCGAGCGCAGTCGTCTGCATCGTCCGGCGTCGATTCATTCTGACCTTCTTCGGTCAGATCCGGAAACTTTTCCCTCACTTATCGAGGTCACATTCTTTTCGCGTGGATACCCGCCGCATGGATCCTCACAATCGCAGCCGTCGTACTTTGCACCGTCAGTGCGACCTTGCCGTGAGCAGTATGACCAAGCGGAATCCATTTGTCCTGCCAGGGCGCATTGTTTGTAATGGAAGCTCCACCCAGGGTGGCGATCAACTTTTCCGCATTTCCCGGTTCCCCATCCGTAAGCACCATGTATTCCGCATTACCAGGCTTGAAGCCGTCGACCTGTATCGTCACCGCTGCATTCATCGCATCGTTGGTCGTCGAATGTGTCTTGTTGATGATCGTGACAAATACATCCTCGTTTGTACCCACGGCATAGGCGGTGAGATTGATCTTATCCGGATTCGAAATTGCAATTGGTTCCACATAACCATGACTGCCGAGATCGAATGCTTTCATCCCGTAGGCCTTTGGAGATACACGGTAGTTGCCACATCCTGAAGCTGGACAGGGGTTCGGTTCCGGCACAACCGTGTCCGTCGGAATCCATGGATTGTTATGGAAGTTGACCCCGGCCATATGATGCGCGGCCCACCAATGCATATAGTCCAGTGCCCATAGCGCCGAGGCGTACCCATCACTCGCACCCACAACCCCGTGCAGGCAATCGTTCGCTTCCGTCATTCGATAAGGCACACCGTAAGGGACCAGCTGGGCCAGCACCCGCTCGTAAACGAAAGGATAGGGATGGAACTCCACTGTCCCGCCATTGTTGGCTGGCTGTGTATCGATCGACTTGTTATCGTCCCAGGCGCTCGACAACATGTTGTCGATGGCCTCCCGCGCAGTCGTCGTCCCTGGCACACCCCACACATAATGATGTTGAAGCGCCTCGACCAGCACTCCCGATCCTTTCAGGTCATCGGCAAATTTCTGCGTCCACGAGATGCCCGTCGCTGGGTCAGGCGTAAAGCTGCTCGTCGATGAGACAGCCGTGTCCGGTCCGGAGAAACGAGCATCCGGGACAGCGTTGCGAATAACATCGGCAAATCTCCGCCAGTCTGCCAGGTAAGACGGGTAGGCCGATCCTGAAACGCGGGGCTTGGTTTCATAGATAGCCGGATCCTGTGTCTGGCCGTCGCGAGAGTGAAACGAAAGCACGTCCGGTTCGTTTCCGATGGAAAAGCTGTCGAGGTTCGTCCGATAATTACTCCATATATATTGAGCGATTCTGGCGTTTTCGGCCGCCAGATGCGGATCTGCGCATGCACTCAGGTTCAGCAGGCGGAACGAATAAATCACCTTGATTCCAGCGGCGCGCGCAAACTCAAAAAGATTGTCAATATCTTTACGAGTTGGAATAGGCGTCTTACACTGTTCGTTCCTGCCGGAGCCATCCACAGTTCCTCCGCCAACGCGAATGTTCTTTATTCCAATATTCTGAAAAAGGGTGATGAGCTGAGTATTCTCAGGTGTGAAGAAGTAGCCGGAGACGCCATACTCGTTCGGTACAACACTCTTGGTTTCAAATCCAAGCCCGGAAAAGTCCGGCGGTATCGCGAACTCGCGTGAAGCCGTATCGATTGTCAGGGTAACCGGAGCCTGCGCGAGTGCGGACCATGTCAACATAAACGCAAAACCGAAAATCGTCGATATTTTTCTTCTCACGATCCAACCTCCTGAGTTTGACAAGATGGGATAGACTCGATGTCTCATCCCGCGGTTTCACTCCTCATGAAAAACTCCAGCCGCGAACCGCGAACTATTTCATCGTGGGTCAGGATGGAAGAAGGATGTTGTTGTCCGTCGACGAGGAGTTTGGAAACGTACACTCTCGAGGGGCCTTGATCGCGCGCCTCGATCACTGTCATCTTTTCTCCCGGTAAATGCAGAGTGATGCGGTCGAACAGCGGACTCCCGGTCACATATTCCGCTTTACCAGGGCAAAGCGGATAAAAGCCCATCGCATTGAGCAGGAACCACGCAGCCATCGAACCAGTATCCTCGTCTCCGGGAAACGTGTCTACGGTATAGAGGTCTTTCATCACGCGACGCACCCAGTATTGGGTACGGTCGGGGCGTCCGGCGATTGCAAAGATGTAGAGCAAGTGATGCACGGGCTGGTTACTTTGCGCATATTGCCCAAAGTCAAAGGCCGCCATCTCAGACATCTCGTGAATCTCTTGTCCATAGAATCCAACGTGGAAGACCGGTGGCTGGGCAAGCATTTTGTCGAGTTCCGCGACGGCGCGGTCGTTTCCTCCCAGTGTTTTGATCAGTCCGGGAATGTCGTGCGCAACATCCCAGCGATGCTGCCAGGCCGAGCCTTCAACATACGGACTGCCCCAGGCAAACTCGTCGAACGGTTCAAGCCATGAACCATCCCCATGCTTGCCCCTCAGAAAACCGGTTTTCGAATCGAAAAGATTGCGCCAGTTGCCTGAGCGCTTCAGGAACATGGCAGCGTCCTGGTCGCGGTTGAGCGCCTTGGCTACCTGTGCGATGCAAAAGTCTCCATAGGCGGAATCTACGGTCTCAGCCATCGACTGCTCGAAATGATCGGCCGAGACATACCCGAGACGCAGATACTCCTCGATGCCGCGCCGGCCATAGCCGCGCGCAGGATCGCCTGGCTGCATCGCATGCTTCTTCAATCCTTCATAGGCCGTAGCGAGATCGAAATTACGAATGCCTTTCACTGCGGCCTCGGCAAAGACAGCATCGATCAGGCTTCCTGTCATGCAAGCACGATAGCCGGGAGCCGGAAACTGGGGTAGCCATCCGCCTTCGCTGTAGGCGTTCACCCACGCCTGCAAAATTTCGACTAGCCTCTCTGGATAAAGAATCGACATCAACGGGTACCATGCACGATAGACGTCCCAATATCCATGGTCCGCATACATCACCCCGGGCACAACCTTTCCGTTGTACGCGCTGAAATGGTGCGGCTTGCCGTCGGCGTCAGGCTCGTGCCAAGTGCGGGGAAACAGCAGGGTGCGATAAAGGCAGGAGTAAAAGATGCGCCGCTCTGCAAGTTTGCCGCCCTCCGCTTCTATGCGGCTGAAGTGGCGGTTCCATTCCTCCCGCGCTTTTGCTCTGACTTGTTCAATGGAAGCCGATCCAAGTTCCAGATAGAGATTGCGCTCGGCCTGTTCAAAAGAGATGAATGATGTCGCGATTCTCGCTTCAACCGATTTGCCCGCCTTGTATCGCACCGTTACGATCTGGCTGTCGCCCGAGGGGTGCACCTCGAAGCGGTTCCAGGGCTCAGGGAAGCGGACGACATAATAAGTAGCGAAGTTTTCCGGCACGCCCCCTTTGTTGATTGTGGACCTGAATCGCAATACTCGTTTTGAATCGTCAGCACGGATCGGTTCGGCGCTTCCAGGCACTTCGACCAGGAACCCTGCCGGTGCGCCGTTCGTGCAGTGCGCTGTAATCAGAGCGCAGCGCTCCGTGGGAACAAGCTCCGCGACGATCTGATAACGGTCGAGCGACAGGCGCAATGAATACGGACTGAGCTCTGCGGTTTCAGGCCGCCACGAAGAAGACCGCATCTCTGCATCTGTCTTTGGATCTCCGCAGAAGGGCAAAAAGATGGCTTGGCCGTAATCGGAGAGCCACGGGCTGAGTTGATGCGTGCTTCTGAAGCCTTGAATGCGCCGGTCGCCTGGCTGGAACATCCAGGAATCGTTGCGGCGCGATTGGATCGTCCAGTGCGCCATGCCGAAGGGCAACGACGCAATGGGCAAGGTATTGCCGCGCGAGAAGACACGCGTCGAGTCAGTCCCTTGCAGGAGATTGACCAGATCGATCGGGTCCTTGCCGGCATAGGCCTGGTCCGGTCTAGAAGCCGGCAGGCTTGAATCTGTCTCCTCTGCCGTCGCTGCAGAAGAGTTTATCGCAGCTCCAGCGATCGCGATTCCGGATGCCGTTAGAAACGTCCGTCTGTCCATGCGTTTCCAATTTTTCAACTTTCCGTTTTTCATCTCTGCCTTTCAGTGTTTCCTCGCGCACTGTCCGCAAATTCGCGTCATGATGGTAGCCGGAAATCGCAGTTGCCCACGCCCAAGTTCTTGAATACATTTACAGCCGTGTATCCAATTAGTAGTTCATTCAAGTTAATAGTTCATCCAGGCCGAACAATGGTGTATTTGATCGATACTCCTGCTCAATTAAGTTGGCAATTCGCAGGCGTCAGCGCTCGTGCGCAGTTTCCATAACAACTTAAAATACCCTCCTCGTTCTACGCTCGAAGACAGGGCTGGTTCTTTCCGGCTTCGCTGAATTGCCTCAACCGACGAAGAGAAGCGGCTATGTAAGCTCTCTAAGACTCTAGCTCCGCGTGAGCCGCGGTCGATCATATTTGAAGGGCCGCAGCGGTGAAGATCGTTTCCGATCTTCACCGGCAGGTTTGAATTGCGCCAAGTGTCTATGCCTACTCGGGAGGCGTTTAGAAGTAGAACTTGCCCGCCAACTGCACCACGCGGGCGCCAGTCCTGTCGCCGGTAATGACGCCGAATTGCCCCGGATTAGTCTGGAGGAAGTTCGTGTTGCTTGGGTTGCCTAACGCCACGTGATTGAGGGCGTTCAGTGCCTCCAGGCGGAACTCGAATTTTGTGCCCTCGCCTGTATCGAAGTCCTTGTGGACCGACGCATCAAGTGCAAACAAGTCCGGACCGCGTACCTGGTTTGGTGCTGTGCCAAGATCAGAAAGGATATTCTGCCCGTTCACAGTTACGGGGCTATAGGGCATTCGAGTAAATGCAGCCGGGTTCACCCACTGGAGCCTGGTCTTGAACCCCTTGTAGGGGTCCGTGCCAGACAGCGGCGCGTTACAACCGAAGCCGCCTGCAAAGTTTGCACCTTGTGAGGGATTCTGGCAACCGACATTGAACGGCATGCCGCTGTAATGAGTCATGATGAAATTAAACCGCCAGCCGCCCACGAAAGCATCTTCAACGGGGGTTGCACGGCTAAGAAAAGCGCTGCCCTTGCCGAAGGGCAAGACAAGCTCTCCATTGGCCTTGAAGATGTGAGTCATGTCAGCTGTGCAAAGCGCGTAGTCTGCGCGCGCACCCATGCCAGGCAACCATAGGGCCCTGATGCCCTGGCCGAGGCCAACCTTGCCTATGTTGTCAGACATGCACTTGCTGAATGTGTAACTCCCAGTAAGGCTGGAGCCATCTGTGAACTGGCGCTGGTACAGTGTTTGCCACGAGTGGTAACTGCTGATCATGTTCGTCATCTGCAATTCCGAGGAGCCGAGCCCGTTGTACGGCAGAAATCCGGTGCTTGCACCAGGGTTTGCCTGGTTGATGGTTTGAATGGCCGTACCCGGAATCAGCATCTGGCTCACACTGTTATGGCTCGTGCTGGGACTATCCAGGTGCCTGCCCAGAGTCCCCACATACCCAGACTGGATGGAGTCGTGACGGGTGAACTGCCACTGCAACTGGAAGTTCAGATCGATGTCGTACGGCGTCTGGTAATAGTAGTTCTTGCCGGTCAGGCCAATACCTGCCGGATTAACCAGCGTGGGATCGGTGAGACTAACCGCTCCGAATGCATTTTCCATCGTGGCAGTCGTTGTAGAGCCCGGGAGTTGCAACGGTATCTGCGAAGTATTCGACGAGGGTGAGCTGTAGGTGAACTGGAACGGATAGTTGGTACCCAGTGTGCCGCCGTATCCAACGGAATCGAGCGCTCCATATTGAATATCAGCACCGGCGCGAACCACCAGACTAGGCAGGATGCGGTAGGCGATGCCAAGCCGCGGAGAAAAGTTGGTCTTCTGGGCCCTTGTGACTGCATTGTTGGGACTGCAGACAATTCCGATGCCGGAGCTGGCAAGCAGGTTTTTAAAGTTTGCTCCAAGGTTGGTATTGCAGGCATCGTGTCCAATCAAGTAGTAGGCGCCGGTGCCGTTCGCGTCCTGAATGACCCCATTGCCGCCCATCACCAGGTTTCCCTCCTGGCCGCCATCCGAGGCGTAGGCGCCGAAGTAATCCCAGCGGATTCCCAGGTTGGCGGTCAGGTCTGGGGTGATCTTCCAATTGTCCTGTGTGTAAACCCCGATATAGGGCGAGTGCACGTTGGTCTGAGAGTAGTTGGATCCGGAAAATGCAGTGAGGCCGCCCATGGTAAAAGTCGAACTGCTGATGCCGCCGTTAGACGAGTAGTAGCTATTGGTTGGCACAGGAGTCACCACCATGTCCGCCATGCCGTTGTCTCCGGAACTGGCGTTGGGGATATCCGTGTATCCGCCGTTCCACTGGAACCAGCCCCTCGGATATGCGGGCTGAATAATGTTCGACATCAGGTGGTTGTACTCGCCGCCGAATTTTAACTCATGCTTGCCGACGATCCGGGTCAGGTTGTCCTGGTAAGCAAAGACCCTGGCAGTCTGGATGGTGGGCGCAAACCGGTGGGCGCCAAAATCGCTAATCACTCCGGTATGGATCACTGGAAGCCCGCCATTGCCAGCAGTTTGCGGAATGCCCGGAATTCCGTATTTCGTGGGTAACCCTAATACGCCCGCATAGGGATCGAGACGGGTTTGATAATTGCTGTTGACTCCAAACCGGAACTCGTTGATCA
The DNA here is from genome assembly GCA_035945795.1 of Occallatibacter sp. Taxonomy (GTDB): domain Bacteria; phylum Acidobacteriota; class Terriglobia; order Terriglobales; family Acidobacteriaceae; genus Telmatobacter. The sequence continues at coordinate 25,190 of DASYZU010000121.1, read as the reverse complement.
GGTTTGTCGAAAACAGGTGCGTCCAACTGGCGACCACCATGTACGAGGGGTTAGTGGTTGCGTAATTAACTGACAGCGCACCTTCCGCTGGTCCCGGATATGCAGCCGTGGACGTTGCGATCGGATTGAAATGAGAGTAGCTTCCCCAGATCGAATCTTTGCTGTTGAGCTTCTCGTCGATTCGTCCGTCGTATTGGTCCGCGCTGAATACTTTGTTTGGGGTCGCGAACCAATTATTTGACAACGGGTTCGCCGTGACTACATTCGGAGACGGCAATAAGGCAAGCAGTGCAACCGCGTTCGAATCGAGTCGCGATGACGGTAGAGTATTCAGCAGCGCCTTCTGGGCACTCGTCGTGTAATCCGTCGTCGTGTTGCCTGCCATGTTGTCGTTTAATGGGCAGCCGCCTGTCGCCGTGCAATTGTAGAAAGGATCACGAACATAGGCTCCTGCCTTGCCCGTAAGCCCGGTCACGGGATCGACGCCGCTCGATGGGATAACGCGCGTCGTGGCCGGATCGAAGATCGTGCCGTACTGGAATTTGCGGCTCAGCGCGTCGTTGTGAGTGCTGGTGCTGAGCGAGAACAAGTCCTGCATGTTCGTGAAGCCGCTCTGCTGCATGGTCGTTGTCGGAACCGTTTGTGTGTATGTATTCGGATTGGCGTGCAACGTGCGCTGGAAATCGAAGAAGAAGAAGGTTTTGTCCCGCCCGTCGTAATGGGGTAGGATCACCGGCCCGCCGAGCAGACCGCCAAATTCATTGTGCCGGAGCTCCGGTCTGGACTTGCGGTTGAGCTTGTTGAAGTAGTCGTTGGCGTTCAGATCCTCGTTCTGGAAATACTCCCACACGTGGCCGTGGAATTCGTTTGTTCCGGTGTAGGTGATGGCATTGATCACTGCGCCGGTTGAGTGGCCAAACTCGGCACTGTTGTCGCCATTCATGAATTTGAATTCCTGAATGGCATCGGGGATCGGATAAATGGTTGATCCTCCGTAAAACTCCAGGTTGTCATCGACGCCGTTGAAGCGGACATCAACCTGGCCGCTCTCAACGCCAGAAGCCAGGATGGTGCTGCTGTTCGGGTTGCCATTCGAGTAAACACCCGGGGCAAGTTGCGCCAGCGACAGAAAATTGCGGCCGCTTCCGCCGCCCTGCAGGGGTAAATCGTTTGCCATTTTGCTGTTAATGGTCATGCCAATAGACGCGTCCTGCGCCTGTAGCAGCGGTACTTCCGAAGTGACCGTCACTTGCTCCGAAGTGGAGCCCAAAGCCAGCTTTACATCGGCGGTGACGATATTTTGCACATGAACCTGGACCCCGCTTAGCAAGTATTCCTTGAATCCGGACGCCGTAACTTTCAGCGTATAAGTTCCGGCTTGAACCGCCGAAAACGTGTATGCCCCGGCAGTGGTCGACTTGGTCATTTGCGCCACATTGGTAGCTGTATTTATGAGCGTGAAATCCGCTCCTACAACCAAGGCCCCGCTTGGGTCTTTCACCGTACCCGTAACGCTTCCCGTGTCCATCTGCGCGTTGATCTGGCCGCAGAAACCAAGCAACAAAGCACTGCACATCGTGGCCAGCACTACCTTCACATTGCGTTTATTCGCGCGATCAACTCGACCGGCAAGCGGGCCAGGAATCTGCCTTGAAACTTGGGTTTCCTCGCAGTTCATCTTGTATGCCTCCTTAAGCATGGTTCGTGGGTCTGGTAATGCTTCCCGGCCGGGATCTTGGGGGCCTTTGGCCATGAAGCGACTTCGGAAGACGAGAGTGAAGGCTCAATCCTCGGGCGCCGCATCGTCACCGTCGTCGGTGCGGGGGTGTCGCTGCCGGTATGAATTGAAGTGTCGTTGTTCACAGTTTGTGAGACTCAGGTCCGGAGCCTGCCCGGCGCGAGCAACGTTCGCCCCACCGGCTGCTTTGGACCATCGATCGCAAACCGAATTAGGGAAGACGTGTCACCACGCTTGGCTGGATTCAAACCACGTCAAGCCTGTTCCTCAACTCAAGGGTTGTGAAGTGAACTCACGGTAAACACGGAATAAAAAGTTTCGCCGACGCTTCCCTCTCGATGTAAATGCTGCTTATTTCTTCTCATTCCCTGTCCGCCGCAAGGGTCCTTGCGTCAAGGCGGATCCAACTGCGGCGTCTGCACGCAACCCACTCGACCATTCCAAACCTCAGTTTCGACGTTCCCGCCTCACGTGCACTCGTTTTGCGAACATGGCTGGCGGCCTCTCCTGTTTTTTGTATATGACATTGAACGAAGGACTTAGTCGGTCCGATGCGGCTTGCGCTCGCTACACTCGCCGGACCGATCCGCGTGCCTGAGAATTCTCGTTCAGTGATATGGGAAAGACGACCATTGAGGCTCAATGCAGAAGAAGCCCTCTTGAGTCCTCACCGGGCTGACCGGTCTCTTTTGCAGGGACTTGAGAGGACTGCACTCTCGAAAATCACATCGTTCTCCCTTTACAACTGCGAACTTTTTACCGTAAAATCCTACCCGGTGAAAGTAAATACTTCCATTGCCGCTGGCCAGACACACGAGCAAGGAGAAGAAACCTCTCCTGACGAGAAGCGTGCCTTAGTGCAACGCATCTTCGAGGGAGAAACATTCAGGCGTTCTCCGGCCATGCGCGCTTTTCTTCTCTACATTAGTGAGCACGCCATTTCCGGACGCACGGACCGGCTAAAAGAGCAGACCATCGGAACCGAAGTCCTGGGGCGAAGGCCGAACTACAACCCGGCCGACGACAACATCGTAAGAGTGCGTGCGCACGAACTTAGAGGGCGGCTTGAGAAGCATTTCGCCACCGAAGGTGTTCAAGAGCCAATCATTCTTCGAGTTCCCAGAGGTTCTTATGTGCCGGAGTTTGTGTCAAGAACAGAGATCTTACCGGAAACTCCTGAGTCGGCTCTGGTCGTGCAAAAGCCCGCAGACGACGCGCCAAAAGAGACCTCGACGAAGCGAAATTGGTTGCCAATTGCAGCGATGTTGCTGATAGCCATATCGGGTTCGGCAGTTGTGACCCGGTATCTTTTGCTACGAAACACAAACAGCAGCAACGATTCGACGCCAAGCGGAGCCATTCACGACCTTTGGGGGCAATTCTTCGACAAGCCGAATGAAGAACTGAAAGTCGTATATGCCGACACGAGTTTCGCACTATGGCAGGATCTGAACGGGGAGAATCTTAATCTTGGCGACTACCTGAATCGCAGTTATTTGAACGTGAAAGGCGACAAGCTGTTCAACGTGGCGATGAGGCGCGTGACCAGCCTGGCCGACATCGCAATAGCCACGCGCTTGGCGGTTATCGCCGGAAAATCTGATGGCCAGATGAACCTGGAGTTCGCCCGGGACGTCAATGCCGATTTTTTACATCAGGGAAATCTGGTTCTCATCGGCAGCCACCGTTCCAATCCATGGGTTGAGGTGTATGAGCCGAGCCTGAACTTCCAATTGGATCAGGATCCGCACTCTGGTGCTCCAATATTTAGGAATCAGTCTCCGCAGTCCGGTGAAACCCCGGTCTATGCGATTCCCGCGGCCTACGACACGCAAAAGGTGAGCGAGAGGACCTATGCAAGCTACGGAGTAATCGCACTGATGAGAGGATGCGGTGGCCGTGGCTTGACTGTCGTACTCGAGGGCTTGAATGCGCAGGCGACCGACGCAATGGGCGACCTGGTGACGGACCCTCAAAGGCTCGATCAACTGCTCAAAGGCATAGGACACACACCCGGGACAGCCGTTGCTCCGTTCGAGGCGCTCATTCGGATCACATCTCTGCCTGGTGCATATGCCGATCCCAAAATCGAGGCCTATCGGCTGCGCGCTCCGAGCGCATGCGTTGGCGGCTAGACAGCCGCCCTCATCTGAAGCGAGAAGGATTACCTTTTTCCATATGCAATCATTCGCCAAAGAACTTTGCGGCCTCGTCTTGTCAGCATAATTGCGGCTTTCGCGGTCCTAATGCTGAAAGGCGTGGATCTCTACGCTCAAATGAAATTGCTACACATCGACCCGTGACAGACCGATCCCGTCATTGAAGCAGTCCACGTGCCACACATTGTTCTTTACGATCCGCGAGCGACTTCCAACCATCGGCTGATCGTCTTCTTCGCTGGCACCGGCAGCAAAGCAGAAGCAAGTCTGACAATCGACAGCGCTTTTGCGAAGTGGGGTTACCACGCAATCGGCCTGGACTACGAGAACAACGTGCTTGCCGTTTCCTGCGCGCACAGCCTCGACAACGCCTTCTTCGATCATTATCGCGATGCAATTGTGACGGGAACTCCGGTCAGCGAAAAGGTCAGTGTCGATCGCAGACTCGATCCTGAACCGCCTCCAAAAGCTGCTGGTCTATCTTGTAAAACAGGATCCTGACGGCGGATGGGGTGAGTTTGTCGCCGGCTGCCAACCGGTCTGGAGCCGCATCGTTGCCGCGGGCCATTCTCAGGGATCCGGCCATACCGCCTATCTAGGAAGGATGTTCAAGCTAGACAAGGTTCTGATGTTCTCAGGCCCGCAGGACTACCTGAACGATCTTGGCGAGCCTGCTCCCTGGCAGCCGTCCCCCAGCGCAACGCCCTCATCCAGTTTTTTCGCCTTCCTGAGCTTGAACGATACCTTCAACGTACACCATCAAATCGCGAACTGCATGGTGCTGATGGGTCTCACGAAGCCGGAGACTCAGATGGTCAAGCCGGGCAAATCATCGACGGAAACTACCAAATTCTCATCAACTACATCGAAACGAACCGGGCTCATGGCTCAACTCTCCTCCCACAGTTTGAAAACGTTTGGAAGTATATGGGCACGATAGCTGAAGAGGATGTGGCACTTAGGCCTCCGTCGTCACCTCCGCCCATGCGCGGGCACTGCGCGTCAACCTGACGACGCGGAATTTTCGCCATCTCGATTGACGCACGAGGTTCCTGAGTTGAAAAGCAGCACCTGCAAACACCGCACTAGCCGGACGAACGCTCGTTGCGACATCGTCACTTGATGCATTCGTATCTTCCATGCCCGACAGTGATCCCGAATCTGATTCTCGACGGGAAACTCAGTTCACTGCGTCACCATGGCCCTCACGACAAATCGCCGAACCTAAAATGACAGAGTTTCCGCAAATGCACGCAGACAGAGTTCGATCTCTGAACGCTGACGTTCGTGCGAGTTGTAGCCGGCTCTTAATGTCAAGTTGCATTGATGGTTCGAAGCACTTCCTCGGGCCTCACCGTCTGCGTACTACGACTCCATCACCACAGCAGCAGAGCGCGGCGGAATCTGCACCGCCCCCGTTGTCGCTATGGCCTCCGGCTTTTCCGGAGTTGCCACCACTAGTTTGCCCGCGTTCGGCAGATTCACCTTGCCATCAATCGCTGCGTCAGAGCTGTGGTTCACCACCACCACTGCCCGCTTGCCGTCAGCCGTCTTGAAAACCGAGTACCGAAACGCCGCATTGGCACTCACGTCAGCTCCCAGTGTATCCCTGAATGCGCCGTCCCAAAGGTATGCCTTGTACCGACGGCGCAGGTCATCAATCTTCTTTCCGTACGCCAACGTCAGCGGAAAATCGTGCAGGTGCCCTTTGTACAGAAACGGTTCGTATTGGATAACGCATCGGTTCAGCAGGATGTTGTTCAACCGTTCGCGATCGTCAAAGCCGCTCACTCCCGCCAGCATCACAGAATGCGCCGTATCGAGGTACTGGCAGATGGGCGTTGCACTTTCGCCGCTTTCGGCGACCGGGAAGTACTGCATCAGCCAGTCCTGCGGTCCTTCACCGGCAAAAATGAAATTGGGGTTGACCTCGTCGGCGGCGGTCCGGAGCTGCGCGGAAAGCGGAAGGTCACCCCCATAAATGTATCCCGGCGGAACGTACCCATGCCCCGGCGCAAAGTTGTAGATCGCACCTGCGTGGTGGCAGATTTCGTCCCACAACCAGCCAGCGGATCCAAGCGCCAGGATCTTCTGGAATTCCTTTAACGCAACTTCGCGATACGCAGGATACATGAAATCCATAACCCCACGCCGACGCGTATTGATACCGGCCAATTGCGTGGGCGTGACGTAGTTGTATCCGCCTTGCTCGTAACGGATGCCATATGGATCTCTGGCCTCATATTTGTACAGTTCGTCCTTGTACCACTTTGTTGTCAGATCAGCCCAGTTCAATTTGGCGAACAGAATCACTTTCACGCCCAGCGACTGAACCTTCGCGATCGCATCGTGAAACTCCTGCCAAGTGCCTAGATTCGGATCGATGTCCTGCGAAGGATCGTTTCGATCCTGGCCGCCAATGTTCCATCCAATCAGTTGAACCGCTTTCACGCCGTACTTGGCATACTCCTCGCCATACTCCACAAATTTCTTGTACGAGATCGTGTAGTCCTCTTCCGGCGTATTCATGCGTAGCATGGTCCAGGAGTGAATGTCCTTCGCCCAATCGGGCAACTGCGGTTTCTTGAACCAGGTGTTGCGCCACTCTCTGTAAACATCGACGCCAGCGTGCCAGTCACCCTTGTAACCACGCATCACGATCGGAGCAAACTTCACCTCAGCGCCGGGACGGGCAAAGACAAAGTGGCAGGTCCGGAAATCCAAATGGACCGGAAAACCGGAGAATTCATCGGTCTTGGGTGCAAAGGCGCCATGCACCACACCCGGATGTTGCTCGAACGTGTATTCCAGGTAATAGGGCAGCATGGGGTCCGACATCTCGACGTAAATCCCCTCGGTCTCTGACTGGAGCAGGCAGAAGAGGCTGCGATGCGAGCCAAAAGTCTTGGTTGGGAAGTCAACGCCCCAGTAGCCCTTCTCGTTGCTGAAGTTCGGATAGATCTCGTCGTTACCCAGGTTGCCGTACCACATCGTTCGGGCCGCCAAGGTCGAGTCTTTCGTGGGCGGATTCAGATCACCGAAGTAGGGATAATCGACTGTCTCGACACAGTAGGCCGATTTGTTTTCGAGGGTGCCGTCGAAGCTGAGCTTGCCGTTTTTCAGAGTTGCTGTAGCAGTGAAGGTAATGGGCAAAACGCCGCCGTGTTCGCTAAGCAGATCTTTCCACTGCAAGCGCACCTGATTGTCTGCAATTTTTTCAACACTTGCGGCCTTCTGCTTTTGCCCGAGCACAAAGTTAGCCCGTCGGCCCGGAATAGGAACAAGCATTCGGAAGGAGGCGCCGAGTGCGGGCCGCCGTTCGACTGTCCAGTTTGTCAGCTTGTGCTCCATTCGCGTCAGCGCGCCTGTGGCGGGGTCAAACGCCACCAGGAATTCGCTATCCTGTAGAACGACTTCTTCTGCCATGTCTGCCGCCTGCCCCGCGCTGAGTTCGACGTCCGCCGTCAACGCCCCCATCGCCGCCAGCCCCGTCAGCTTACTAAAAGTCCGTCTGTCCATAACGCTTCAAAGTCTCCTCATTCCGTAGCCTGTCAATCTTGAACCTGCAGCGAAGTTTCGGCTGTGGGTCAATACTCCACAACGTCATTTATGCGCGCTCAATTTATCCACATACTGGTTCAGGATGAGTTCCGCGTCTTATTGCGGCTGGCACCATTTTGCATCGGAAACAATTTGCCAGAGTGCGATTGTTCCGGGTTCTGAACGATTCGCTGCCCCGGCCTTTCGTACGCGATCTGCGGCTGTAGGTATCCCAAGAGGACGCAATTTCCCATCCCGTTTGGGTATCCCCACGCAGCGCTGGACGGTTTGAGGGCTGATTCTGTGACCCGCCCCCGGAGGACCTGTCTCAATCTTCCATCCAGCAAGGCTGCTGCATTCGGTCTTCAGTCCTACCTCCTGCTTCGGTCGTCACGGCACACTATGGCGAGCGACAGACACTCTAACTCCATCCAGCAGACCGATTACTCCTCTTGCCGGACATTACTGAAAAGAAGCTCGATTTCGGCCTTCTGTTCATCGTTGAGCGGCAACAACGGCAGCCGAGACGGTCCGCCGAAGTAGCCCATCAGGTCCATCGCATATTTAAGGCCCTGGATGCCGTATCGTGCTGCCACGCCCGCCGCATCCGTAAGCTTATTCTGGGCCGTACGCGAGCCAGCAACGTCGCCCAATTGATAGCGGTCGTAAACCTGCAAAGTTGAGCGCGGCGCAGCATTGGCGATTGCCACAATCCCGCCATTGACGCCGAGACAGAGACTCTCGTGGAACTTCGGCGAGGCACCAACAATCACATTGAATCCAACCGGCAAACTTGATGTGAGTTTCCTGATCCTGTCCAGATCCGGGGAGCTTTCTTTGACGCCAACAATGTTGGGATGCTCCGATAGCTGCATGATTGTTTCCGGCAATAGATCGATACCAGTCATCTGGGGAAAGTTGTAAATCAAAATCGGGATTGGAGAAGAGTCTGCAACGGAGCGAAAAAATTCCGCCTGCGTTCCTGGCCTGGACATTTGACTCCGGTAAAAATGCGGTGTGAGGACAAGTCCCGCTTTATAATCAAAGGCCGTCGCTTGGTGGACCAGCGCAAGCGTTTCCTTGACCGATTCCGCGCCGGTACCTGCTATAAGTACGCAGCCATCGGCGGCTTCGCGTACGCACTGAAATAGTTGCCGCTTTTCTGTTCCGCTCAGCAGTGGTGCCTCCCCTGTTGAGCCTGCAACGACAAACTTCTTTAATCCGGCGTCAATATATTTGGCAATGTTCTGCCGCAGGGCATCGAAATGCACTTCGCCGTTCCCCTCAAACGGGGTACATACAGGTGCAATGACACCATTTAGTTGCATTCGGTAAAATTATCATGATAGATTGTGAAAGATCAAGCGCGGATTGCATTAGAAACCCCGGGCTAAGAGACCGACGGAGAACCACCGAGGATCGAACAAAGATGCGCATCGATAACGATGATGATCTGCCGGTCCGAACGCGCAAGCATGTCACTTTCCGCCTGGTTCCCTACCTGATGTTCATTTACCTGCTTGCCTATCTGGACCGTGCCAACATTGGTGTTGCCAAGATTCAGATGCAGGTGGACCTGGGCTTCAGCGATGCGGTGATCGGCTTCGGGGCCGGGGTCTTTTTCCTGGGATATCTGCTGATGAACATTCCCGCGAGCCTGCTCGTAGAACGCTGGAGTGCGCGCAAACTGATGGCGCAGATCATGATCTCCTGGGGCGCCGTTGCCGCGCTGATGGGGTTTCTGGGCACAGCGATGTTCGGTTCGATTCACCTGACAACGCAGTTCTACGGAATGCGGCTGCTGCTGGGAATCACGGAGGCGGGTCTTTTTCCCGGCGTGATCGTGTACCTTTCGCACTGGTATCGACCGGAAGACCGTGCTCGGGCAAAGGGATTCTTCATGCTCGCGCAGCCGATTGCCATTGCGCTGGGCATTCCGGCCTCAGCCTGGATTATGGAGAATATCCACTGGGCCGGCGTTGCCAGTTGGCGCTGGGTTTTTTTCCTGGAAGGACTTCCACCATTTCTGATGGGCTTTGTCACGTTTCGTTACCTGGCGGATCGGCCACAACGAGCCGGTTGGCTTGCCGATGATGAGAAGCATTGGCTCGTGGAGGAATTGAAGATCGACGAAGCGCGCAAGATCTCAACGCATCGCGTTAGCGTGATGGATGCATTGCGCTACCCGCAGACCTTCCTTCTGATGGTGATCCTCTTTCTGATTGTGTCCGGCAACCAGGCGCTTATCTTCTTTCTGCCATCAATCATCCACGCTATGAATGGTATGCCACCCGCTATCCGCGCCATAGTTCCCGGGCTGCCTTACGTGTGCAGCGCAGTAGGCATCGTCATGAATGGAATATGGGCGCAACGCACGGGCAAACTCCGTTGGCATACCTCAGTGCCGATGCTTGCCACCGGCGTCTCGTTGGGACTGGCAGTGATGGCTCACAACCGAATATGGCTGATGACCGGATTGTTTTGCCTGGCGGGGTTCACTGCTCAGGCTTATATGCCGGCCTTTTGGACGTTGCCGACCACGTTGCTGGGCAAGTCAGCAGCCGCGACCGCGGTCGGGGTCATCTGCCTGGGGAATCTGGGCGGGCTCGCGGGCCCTTGGCTCTTCGGCTACATGAAGACCATCACCGGCAATTACGATGCGGGTTTGTGGATCCTGTCCGGGTGTATGCTACTGGCCGGCGCACTCGCGACGCAGATCCAGACAGGTTACGTTTCAAGAGAGGTTGGGCGCAATGACGGCCACTAAGAAGCCAGAGGAATTACGCAGTTATAAATGGTTCGGCCCGGAAACGATGTACGGCTTCAGCCATCGTTCGCGCATGCTGCAACTCGGATTCCAACGGGAAGACTTCATCGGCAAGCCGGTGATTGCGATCATAAACACATGGAGCGAAATTAATCCCTGTCACGCCCATCTGCGTGAACGCGCAGAAGCCGTGAAGCGTGGTGTGTGGAAGGCGGGCGGGTTTCCCGTGGAAATCCCCGCTTTCACCATCACTGAAACCTATATGAAGCCAAGCCCCATGCTTTACCGGAACATGTTGGCGATGGATACTGAAGAGGCTCTGCGCAGCCTGCCTATTGACGGCGCCGTACTGATGGGTGGCTGCGACAAAACCACTCCAGCTCTGCTCATGGGCGCCATCAGCGTAAATCTGCCCGCCATCTTTTTGCCTGCAGGCCCCATGCTACGCGGCAACTGGAATGGAAAGCCGCTGGGCAGTGGTACCGACGTTTGGAAGTTCTGGACTGAGCGCTGCGCCGGCAACATCAGCAATGAGGAGTGGCACAGTGCAGAGAGCGGAATTGCGCGATCGCCCGGATTTTGCATGACCATGGGCACAGCCTCAACAATGACAGCTCTGAGTGAAGCGCTGGGCATGACGCTTCCCGGCGCCTCTTCGATTCCGGCGGCAGATTCCAATCACGTCCGCATGGCCATGGATAGCGGCCGGCGCATCGTGGAGATGGTGTGGGAGGATTTGAAGCCGGCGGACTTTCTTTCGCTATCTGCATTCCGCAACGCCATCACCGTCGACATGGCCATTGGCGGCTCGACCAATGCCATCATTCATCTTGTTGCGATGGCGCGACGCTGCGGAATCGATCTACCGCTTCCACTCTTCGATGGGATCTCGCGCAAGGTTCCAGTGCTGGCCAACATCAGGCCCAGCGGCGAATTCCTGATGGAAGATTTCTATTATGCGGGCGGATTACGCGCGTTGATGGCGGAGATTACAGACCTTCTCGATCTCGAATGCCGCACAGTCAACGGAAAGAATATAGGGGAGAACCTTGAAGGAGCGCGTGTCGTGAACCGCGAAGTTATCCGCGAACGCGCGACACCTCTTATGGAGAGCGGCGGGACGGCGATCCTTTACGGAAACCTTGCCCCGGATGGAGCAGTCATCAAGACCGTGGCTTCAGACAAGCGCTTATGGCGACATACTGGTCCCGCGGTTGTGTTCTGCGACTACCGCGATATGGAAGCGCGCATTGATAGCGAGGAACTGGATGTGGATGAGAATTCTATTCTTGTCCTTCAAAATGCTGGACCCCAGGGAGGCCCTGGAATGCCGGAATGGGCAATGCTTCCAATTCCCCAAAAACTGTTGAAACACGGCACGCGAGACATGGTGCGGGTCTCCGATGCGCGCATGAGCGGAACGGCTTATGGCACGTGCGTCCTGCATGTTGCGCCGGAGAGTTATGTTGGCGGCCCACTCGCGCTGGTCAAGGATGGAGACGCGATCACGCTCGACATCCCGAATCGAAGAATTGACCTGATCGTGCCAGAGACGGAGTTGGCGCGCAGACGCGCCGAATGGGTGCAACCGAATCAGAGAGACCAGCGAGGATACATCGCCTTATATCGCGAGCACGTGACGCAAGCGAACCAGGGATGCGACTTTGATTTTCTCAGCCCGGTTGAAGGACATATGGACGAGCGACATGCTATTCCTTGCCGGTGATTCATCGCTGGCTGTTGTTGGAATTCACGCGGAATGATTGATACGGATCATGCTTTTGAATTGTTGAACCCTAAGCAAAACGGAACGAGTCCCAGGCAGAAGGTTGTATTCGATTAAATCAAACAGACGAGTGAGGGGGAATTCGTTGACTGAGAGAAGAAATGGTATGGGCGGAATAACGAGGCGGCACTTTCTGGAAAGTTGTAGCGCTGTCGCTCTGACTTCGGTGCCGGCCCTCAATAGCTGGGGCGCGCTGACCCATTCGGCGGATCTCAAGAACGGAATCGCAACGCAAGTCTTCTCGCTCGACCGCGAATGGCTGTTCGGCGGGAAATACAATCCGGCCGCACGCGAACCGGACTTCGATGACACTGGCTTTTCCCGTATCGCGCTGCCGCACTGTGTCGCCCCGCTGTCATGGCAGAACTGGGATCCGGCCGCGTGGGAGGATATCTGGCATTATCGCCGCCACTTTTCCGCACCAAAGGCGTTTGCGGGCAAGCGGGTCTTTCTCAAGTTCGAAGGCGTCATGGTCACCGCCGATGCATCTATCAACGGCAAGGTGTTGCCCACACACCGAGGCGGATATTTGCCATTCACTTATGAGCTCACGTCGATTCTGAAGAAGAGTGGCAACGTTCTCGACTTGATCGTCGACTCGCGTTTCCAAAACGTTCCACCGGAGGGCTCGCCACGCGGTCACGGTGCCGTGGATTATTTCCTGCCCGGCGGCATCATTCGCGGCGCCAGCCTTTACGCGGTCCCGCAGATTTTTATCAGTGACGTGTTCGCAAAACCGGTCGATGTGCTTGAACCAACGCGGCGTGTTGATATCGCGTGTGAAATAGACGCGGCTATTGCGCATACGAGGCCGGTTACTCTCGAAGTAAAGTTGATGGAAGGCGACCGCGTCTTTGCGAGCGCACGGAAGAAAGCTGCGATTGCTGCGCCTGGCAAGATTGATGTGGTGATGACCTTGTCAGATATTGGGGGCGTGAAACTTTGGGATGTGGACGCACCACACCTCTACCACCTCGTCACCACGCTCTTTATCGATGGCGCACCAATTCACTCTTACGGCACCCGGATTGGTTTTCGTGAGGCAAAATTCACCGTGGATGGATTCTTCCTCAATGGCCGCCGTTTGCGCCTCTTTGGTCTCAATCGCCATGAAATCTATCCATATGTTGGCTATGCCATGCCCGCGCGTGTAATGCGACGCGACGCCGAGATCATCCGTAACGAATTCCACTGCAACATAGTTCGCTGCTCTCACTACCCGCAATCGAAGGCCTTCCTCGATGCGTGCGATGAACTCGGGCTGATGGTTTGGGAAGAGCCCCCCGGCTGGGGGTACGTTGGCGACGCCACATTCGAAGACATCGTGGTCCAGAACGTTGGGGACATGATCCGCCGCGATCGCAATCATGCTTCCATTGTGATTTGGGGCGTTAGGGTGAACGAGTCACGCAACGATCAGGCACTCTACCGCCGTACCACCGAGCTTGCTAGGTCGCTCGATAACTCTCGTCCAGACTCCGGCTCGATGACCAATTTCAGAAACTGGCAGGAAGAGTGGCACGAAGACATCTTCTCGATGGATGATTATCACTCATCCCCAAACGGCAGTGTGGAGATCTATCCACCATTGCCCGGCGTACCCTACATGCTTTCAGAAACTGTGGGCCAGTACAGCTATTCCACCGGGAAGGGATTTGGGAATCTCTACCGTCGCGCCGGCGATATCGCCGTGCAGTGCAAGCAGGCGATTTATCACGCGCAAGCACATGACCGGGCAGCTGCCTACCCGCGCTTTTGTGGTGTGATCGCATGGTGCGCCTTTGAGTACGGCAGCCCGGACAACTCGTACAAAGGCGTTAAGAACCCCGGTGTTGCTGATGTCTTCAGGATTCCGAAACTCGGCGCCTCCTTTTACCAGGCGCAGGTTAATCCGGCTGTGAAGCCCGTGATTGTCCCGAATTTTTACTGGGACTTCGGTTCGGCGACACCTCGTGGTCCGGGCAAAGATGCCGCTATTTTTTCTAACTGCGATCGGCTTGAGCTCTTTGTCGACGGCAAGCCTCACTCTACGGTTGAGCCGGACCGGAAGAACTATCCAAACCTCGAGTACGCGCCGTTTTTCGCTGATCTCGATATCGAAGGCGGCGGGCATCCTGAATTGCGCATTGATGGCCACGTGGCAGGCCATCTCGCGCTCTCTCGATCGTTCTCCTCGAATGCAACTGAGGACCGTTTTCTGCTTTTGGCCGACGATTCTGCAATTGCCGGTGATGGAGTTGACGCGACTCGTCTCGTATTCAGGATCGTGGATAAGTTCGAGGCGCCACGGCTCTTTGCAGGTGGTGACGTGTCATTCGAAGTCACTGGCCCAGGCATCCTGATCGGGGACAATCCTTTTTCGCTTGCAGAGAGTGGAGGAACTGGTGCGGTTTGGGTCAAGGCGCTTCCGGCGACCTCTGGAAGGATCTTTGTCAAGGCAACTCACTCCCTGCTCGGCGCCAAGTCGGTGATGATCGAGGCGCGTCCCGACATGGATCCAAACAGAATTTATTGAATACTGCATAAATAATGCAATGGTTTAGGGCAAACAAGATGTCAGCTCGGACTACGCAATACAGCCGCGCAGTTTTTTGCGGAGAGTTGCGAATGCCGTCGATGGAGGCGAGGATGTCTTCCATCAGTTCGTCCACATCGTTGGGGCAACTGTTTGCCAGTTCCCGTTTGGCCAGCGACTAGACTCCTTCATCGGGGTTGAGCTGCTGTCAAGGGCGGAGTAAAACCAGGCCACTGGGGCGGAGTAAAAGTAGGCCAGTAGATAGCTTTTCGTTTGTTGAAGGTATGCGGGGTAGAAGGGCGTCTGGAGCGTAGCGGAAGAGGCCCTTCGTTGGCGGCGGCTCTGCTTGAGGCGGTAGCTGTCGGCGTTCATCTCCAAGATATGTACGTGATGTGTGAGCCGATCGAGCAGGGCACCGGTTAGCCGCTGCAACGCTCGCACCCGGCTCCATCGCCAACTGCGCGATCTAGCGCTCTCAGATACTGTCGCCATTTGCGAAAACGACGTCCGGTTCCACCAGCCCGCCGGAGACGCATAAACACCCGAGTTCGGCGAGTACCATTGTTGCTGGGCTCGTACGCCTGCGGCCGCCTTCTGTGAATAGCTCGTAGGCGAGCGCTGTACCTGTGGATCCCGCGCCTGCCAGACATCCGATACAACCGCAAACAGTGATAACGACGGATGCGATCCCGCATAAAAGTTTCCGAGTTTACACCTTGTCTCCAACCGGCTCGGCCAGATGAACACCCTCGGACGTCTATTATCGTGAAAAAGTACAGCTCCTAGACTGCGCAATCAATCCGTCGGCGCACAAGTGGATTCACGAAGTACGAAGCGCGTCTTGTACTCGAAGCCGGTCTTCACTTTGCGCCCTTCAATCTCCTCCAACAACGCCTTGAAAGCAAGTTCAGCTATGTCGCTAGGCGAAAATCGAATGGTGGTCAGCGCTGGCTGCGTAAACTGGCAAATTGTCAGGTCATCGAATCCGATAAGCGCAATGTCAGTACCGACCTGCAGGCCTCTCGCGCTCAGCGCCTTCATCGCACCGATTGCAGCAACGTCATTGCAGCAAAGAATGGCGGTTGGCGGCTTGGGCAGATTCAGGAGACTCGCAATACCTTGTGCTCCGCCGGTCCACGTATGTTCACACTCGGCCACCATCTCCTTGTCGAGCCTAAGCCCGACCCCTTTCATAGCTTTTCGCAAAGCTCCATAGCGAGCACTCATACTGCTCCAACTTAGCTGGCCGCTCAGGTATCCGATGCGCTTGTGCCCGAAATCGGCCAGATGTTTCACAGCTTCGCGCATGCCTGTCAAGTAATTGATGCGAATATTTCTGATACCGGGAAGATCGCTGTCGGCTCCTGCGTAGATCAGGGGGATATCGATGTTAGAGTCTTTGAGGTACTGCTCCATTCCGAAGGTCAGCACCGCTATTCCTTCTACTTGCCGCTCCTGCATGCGAGTTGCGCAGGTGAAGACATGGTCCCTATGTCGTTCGGTATCCGCAAAGCTGACGAGGACCTCGTAGCCCTGTTCCACGGCAGCGCGTTCAAAGTAAAGGATGATTTCAGAAAAGAACGGATTGCCGCCGCTAAGCTCCGAGACAATAAGGCCAACCGTGTGACTTCTGCCGCGAGCCAGCGCACGTGCCTGGTAGTTAGGCCGATATCCAACTTCCTGAATAACGGCCTGCACACGGCGCAGGAGCTTGCGGTCAACAGTTTCCACATTGTTGATGACTCTCGACACGGTTGAATGGGAAACGTTTGCACGACGTGCGATCTCTCTTATGTTCACTGCTTTCCTCATGTGATCGACCCAAAGAAACCTGCCTCCCTTTTCCGGTTGACGGTTCCGGTCCTTCCACATCCTGTTCAAAGATAGCTCGCTACAAGTGTTATATTGCCCGGCCGCAACAGCAAAGTTCTCGAAAGCGAGTTACCCATTCTTACGACGGCCAGGCCAGAAGCAGAAGGTGTAGAAACCTCCAATCAATAGTAGAAGGATGCCTCCAAAAATGCCAGGATGATAATTGGCCAGCACCACCGTTGAAGGATGAGAAATATCTGCAATCGAGGTGAAGAGAATAATCACACCGTAAATCGTAAGCAAGATTCCGATAAAGAACCATACAGGCACCATGTGACTTTGTCTGCTCATATTCCTTCTCCTATCCTTCTCGCTCACCGGAAGCTAATTTCACTTCTGAGTTAGGCCGGTAGTTGGCCCAACTGTTGTTTTGAAGCCAACCCACCAGGAATCTCCACTGAATTGAACGGTAGCATTGTCCGGCATCCGCCAATTGACCAGAATCTGCGATTTTGCCGGCTGCTTTTCAAAAGGTCCTAGACGCACGGCGGTCGGGCCGAGATCTTTGTCGGAGGAAATCTCAAAATTCATCCGGCCAGCGGTGCGCATCAGACAGTACTTGACGAGTGCAGTTTCTCTCGACACCTGGTGTTCGAAACGGAGCGGATATTTCTCCACTCCCATCAGATTCCAGCCATAGGCATCCGCGGAAACACGCGGATGCGACTCAGCTGATTATCCTCCACGCCAATGACGATGCGCAGGACCTTGATCATTTCCGCCTCCTAAACGCCATTTCCCTGACTGGGGCTGCGGGATAGAGATGGATCGCGTGCTCGAATGCACAGCGCAAGCGCATATCGGTCTGAAACGGCTCACGAGCCTGATAGAACGACAGTCCGCACCAGACGCTTTCTCCAAGAATCAGAGGGAAATCCTGTGTTGAACCATCGGCATAGTGCAACCGAATTTCTCCCAGGTTGTCTGCGACAAAAAACCGGGAGGAATAAGTCGATGCCTTTGACCATGCGTGAGGTCTTTCGGTTTCCGTCATGCCCAACAGGAATATTCTTTTTGCCTCTGCTCCCGCATTCACCTGAATGGTGCCATTGGCTGGTGCATGCCAAGTCGTTTCGATGAATTGGACACTGTATCGGTACATCATTCTTGGACAGGCTGCTTCACCCTTGGCGAGCGGCAGTGCCAGGAACTTGTCGTGAGAGCAGAGATTGCTATTTACCCGGGCACCGAAGCAAAGGCACGGAAGCATCCATAATCCAATCAACACGTGGACAACATAGCCGAGTCGCTTCAGAAACATCATTCTTCTCATGCTCATTTACCAGAACATCCATTGCAGCACTGCGAAGAAGACAGCGACGCCAGATGCCCAAAACACGGGCCGCTGGTAGATTGGATATTGCTTTTCGCTCGAAATGGAGGTACGTCCCCAGACAAGGCCTGTAAGTTCAGAGGCTGGCTTGGGTGTCGTAAGGAAGCTCACGGCCAAAGTGACCAATACGCAAATCAAGAGGGACCAGAGAGCGCGATAAAGATTCTCGGCCATATCCTTCGCATCAGGAGAAAGCGCGATATAGCGGAGGTAGGATGGGTTCATTTTTACCAGCGTGAACATGGCGATCGAGGACCCGGTGCCTGCGAGCAATCCCCAGAATCCAGCTTTGGGCGTAGCCCTTCTCCACATCATTCCTGTAATTACAGTGCCGAAGAGAGGTGCGATGAAGAAGCTGACCAGCGCCTGCATGTAATCCATGATGCTGTTGAACTGAGTTACGAAATAGGCGGTACCGATACTGAGGAGCACACCCAGGATGGTGCACCAGCGACCGACTTTGACATAGTGCGCGTCCGACTCGCTCTTGCGAATGTATGGCTGATAGATGTCGTAGGTCCACACGGTAGCGAAGGCACTCACGTTTCCCGCCATGCCGGACATGAAGCCCGCGATCAACGCGGTCACTCCGAGGCCGAGCAGCCCAGGGCCACAGTAGCGTGCAAGCATCAGCGGAAGAACCTCGTTATAGGTGTGCATCCCTGGTCCAGCCATGCTTTCCGGCACGAGGCGAAAAGGGAGCACAGCCAAGCCTATCAAGCCGGGAAGAATAACAATCAATGGGACAACCATCTTAAAATACGAGGCGATGATCGGAGCCAGTTGCGCTGAGCGCAGATCTTTCGCGGCCATAGCGCGTTGCACTACAAGAAAGTCCGTAGTCCAGTAACCGCAAGCGATAGCGCCGCCGAGGCCGAAGACGATCCCGGTCCAATGCACGCCCATCGGGTTTCCGGAAAAGGTGCCGAGACCTTTCCAGAGATGGACATAGTCGTCGCTCTGCACTCTCTGGTGAATCTTGAGGACGAGGCCGGACCATCCGCCAGCTTCAATCATGCCGAGGATGGGAACCACAAGGACGCCAAGCCAGATGAGAAAGAATTGCAGCACTTCATTGAAGATGGCGGAAAACAAACCTCCCAGAGTGACATAGGCCGCGACAGTCAGAGAAGACACCCAGATGCTGAAATGGATATTCCAGCCGAGGACCACCTTCATCACAATGGCCATGGCATACATATTGATGCCGGACATCATGACCGTCATACATGCGAAGGAGATTCCGCTCAGGCCCCGCGTGGCTTCGTTATAGCGGAGCCGGAGGTAGCCGGGCACCGAGTGCGTTTTTGAGATGTAGTAGAACGGCATCATGACCAGGGCGAGAAACACCATGGAGGGAAAGGCCGCAATCCAATAGAAGTGTGCGGCCAGGATGCCGTATTGATAGGTAGAGGCTGCCCAACCCATCAGCTCAAGCGCGCCGAGGTTGGCCGACAGGAAGCTGAGACCGGCGACCCATGCCGTCATTTCCCGGCCAGCCATAAAGAAATCGTTCGAAGTGTTCGCGTAGCTCTTGAGGTAAATGCCGATACCGAGCACCATGACGAAATAAATCACGATGATCAGCACATCTGCAGGGGTAAGCGAGATCAGCCTGTTCGCGCTCGATGGAAGGGCGACCGCCGAGAGCATTGTTAGATCCATGAAGTTCTCCGTGGCAGGATAAGCTGAATACCGACATTCAAGTGCTTCTAAGATTGAAAGAATGCATGGATGGCGCTAGAAGGGGCACTTGGCGAATCTTGGCTCGAAACAATCGGATGCTGGTTTTTCTGTTCTTGCGAACGGGTATTCATGTCTGCTCTACGGGCTTTGTATTTCAAAGATCTTTTCCATTAGAACCCACTTCTCTCCGGGTCTGGCACTGGGCACCGGCTTTTGAAACTTCCACATCAAAGCCTCCCATTCCTGTATCCTGGGGTTCGCCTGGTCGGCTGATGCCTTGGCGGCAAACGAAAACTCGTCGGTCGTGTGAAGAATCATGACCATCCGGGTCCCGGTTAGATAGATTTCTTCGTTGAAGATGCCCAGGCTCTGGATATTGCCAACGACCTCCGGCCAGATGTTCTCCCGCTTGTGATACCACTTGTATTCTTCAATAAGATCAGCGTCGTCGTGCAGATCTAGCGCGAGACAATATGTCTTCATTTCCGCATCCTTCTGTCGGTGGCAGCAAAGCTGACCAGTTCGATCAATTCGCCAGTACCATGTCCTCGCACTCGCGGAAGTATCGAATACTCTCGAAGACCAGCGAGTCAAGCTTGGCTTTGTCGGGCTTGCCGTACATGGCTGGATATGGATCGCCTCCCGGTCCGAGCGGCTCAAAGGTCACAAACCGTCCTTTCTGGTTGTAGCCGATCAGGTACAGAGCGCGGATGATGGTGCAAACATCCATCGAACCTTCTCCCAGCGCGCAACGGTTGCTGTCTGCGAAATGCAGGTTTATGAGCTGGTCGCCTGCGGCCATGATGGCCTCGCCCAGGTGGCTCTCTTCCGACTGCATGTGATAGACGTCGCCGTTGATGTGAGCTACGCCCGGATGGTTCACTGTCTCAATGTACCGCTTTGCATCGGCAACCGTATGAACCAGGCTTGTTTCCGCGGAACGGATAGGCTCGATGGCCGCCTTCACTCCATATTGCACAAACCAATCTGCATGGCCGGCCAGCGTCTCGGCAGAGCGCTCAAACTCCACGTCATCGTATGCCTTTGGCCGCCCCACGGCCCCAGGAACCACGAGGATATAGGATCCGCCGACTTCCTTTGTGAATGGTATTTCGCGGCTCAGGTAGTCAATAGCTGCCTGGCGGCATGTCGCGCGATTGCTCGAGAGGTCGTTGTCGGCAGAGAACATTCCGCAGACGCCAGACACGCGAAGGTTGTGGTCCTCGATAATCTTCAGTGTCTCTCCAACGTCGTAACCGAGGTCCGGCCCGTAGTGGTTCCCATGCAACTCGATATAGGGCACCTGTGCCTTTTCAAGCCGAGCCGCGGAATCCGCGAGTGTCTCGCGGCCGAAGCCCCAGTTGCTCCATGAAAGATTAAGGCGAGCCTTGAGCTTTTCTGGAGACTTCTTCAACTCGCGGAAACCTGCCTCAATCCTGGCGTTCTTCTCTTCAAAATGCTGCTTCATCGTTTTGACTCTCCTTCCGCGATTTTGCAAAAGAGTTGATGGTTAATCCAGCTAAATCCAAGCGTCTACTGTTTTAATCTCCGATGGTCGCCTACCATCGGCATATCGGAGTGGACATCCGGCCCAAAGTAGCGCAACGTCACCAGCGGGTCCGTCTTGGAGTGGTTCACAAACGTCACGCCCATCAAGGCTGCCTCATGCGAGATAAAGACTTCGTCCTGCGTCATCTCGCCGAAACGGATCAGAGAGGGGCAATCGACTTCAAGTTTGCCGATGCGTCCGTGCCCTTGCGTGACAATCACGCCAGAGGCTCCTGGATCACGAATAGTGCAGCTCGCGCCCGGCATCACTGTAAGTTCTTTCGCGCTGAACCTCTGTTGGCCATCGATCAAGCCATATACAATCCACTTGTCGACATAGCCCTCGCTCAGCGAATCCGCCACAGGAATCGGTTCGAGATAGTGGCAGTTTTTGAACTCGGGATCTACGTTCGCCGGCCAATCAACAAGATCGGCAAGAAAATCGAGATCATAGTGTTTCTCTTCCGGCACATCCTGGGTAAGCAAGCTCCTGGGCACTGGTCGCCCTTCCACCATGGACTGAAACATCGCCAGCACATCGCTGCCCCACTGCGGCTCATAGGTAAGCAGCGAACCTGGCGCATGGAGAATGCGCGGCGGCACTAGCCAGCCCGTCCCCGGCTTCAGGCGGTAAGCCTTCGAGAAATCAAGAATTCCGTTATCGCCTTTATTCCAGCGATCGAGACACCGGCGAATATCTTCTTTGGTGGTGCCGGGCTCAAGTCCAAAGTAAGTATGGGGGAAATTGCCTAAGGTTGCGTTCAATTGAGGCGGAAAGTAGTAGCCCTCGGGCTTGCCTTCGCGGCCTACCAGCCTTGCCTGTTCCTCGCTCTGATGAAGATGATGCATGATGGGGCCGGAGTTATCGAAGAACTTGCTATACACGGGCCAACGGTGATAGCTGTCCCAGATCGCTTTGCCAACCATGCGCGGTCCTTCTGCCTCGACCGCCGCCTTAAGTGTGAAGCGCTCACCGTGGGAGACCACATAGCTGAACCCTTCACCCGGATTACGGCCGTCGTTCATGGCCGGAGTAGTTGAGGCAAACCAGCGCTCGTCGATCCCTCCGCGATGAGCTCCGTATGCATACAGGTCACGTTGATCGAGCTTTAGCCTCCGCCCGGGTTGAAGATAAACCCGGGGAACCCACGTCGGAGCGAGATGCAGAATCCCCTCCCCGAGTTCCAGAGCCGTTAGGGTCGACCTTTCCACCGATTGCGTTGTGCTCGCCATTTCCGCTGCCTTCCCTTCTTTGGCTTTCCGGCTCAAGGATTCACTTTGTAGAGACCGGTCTCCATCGTTGAAGAAAGACTGTACCACCACTCAACTCCTGTGTCAATCTGTCTTTTACTATAGTTATGTTGACAGTAGTATACCGACGTCGATATGATCTGCCGTGCGTCAGCAAGCGGTCTCTCAGATGAGTCGTTTCGGTAGAGCGGCGATGCTGAGAAACACGAATAAAGGGGTGAGCGATGGACAGGAGAACCTTCAACAAGCTAGTCGGCCTTGCGGCGATGACCGCTTTGACTGAGAACATGGAACTAAGTGCTGAACAAGCCGCTTCTGTCGCTGGAGAGGTCGTCTTGCAGGATGCTGATCTCCTGGTCGCGTTCGATGCCGCTTCAGGCGCTCTCGTCCGAATGGAACGAAAATCTACACAGTGGTCCATCGAGCGCCGTCCAGCTTTCGGCGTCTCCTTCCGGCTGCACGCTCCGTTGCCTGACCGGCGCGACAACTTCGTTCTCGGGAAAAAACAACGGGCTGCCAGCGTAGAAAAGATCTCGAGAGATCAGGTACGGCTGCAATGGAAAGACCTCGTCAGCGAACACGGCGGCGTGCTCGCCATGATCCTGACGGCGACGGTCACCCTCAAGGACGGCGCGCTGACCTTTCAAAGTACCCTGGAAAACAATTCTCCGCTGTCCGTTGAAACCATCGATTACCCGTACTTCGGAGATCTGAATTCACCCACCCGGGACACGCCGATGCAGGCGGAACATATGTGGGTCGGATCTTTGCATGGAGACGAGATCTACCCGCGCTTCGGCAATGCAAAGGGCTATTGGGGAGTCAGGTATCCCACCAAGACAATCGACTCCAATCAGTCTCAGTTCTGCCTAATTCAAACGCCCGACCAGGGTATTTATCTGGAGATGCACGATCCTGCCATAAGCTATCTTCTTCAATTCACCTTCGAGCAGCACCCTGGAGTTATCGAATCCGACAATGTTCCACGGCAGGATGAGATCTCGGGTATTCCAGTACACCTGGAATTCCGGACATGTCATTTCGTCTTCGCTCATCCTCATTCCAAGGTAAAGCTCGTCCCCGTTGTGATGCGCACTTATACCGGCGACTGGCATGCGGGGCTCGATGTTTATAAGCAATGGCGGCGGACTTGGTTCGGCAAGCCCCACATTGCAGCTTGGGCATTGGATGTGAATTCCTGGCTGCAACTTCGCATTGATGGGGCGGAGCAGGAATACAACATTCCTTATCGCGAACTTCCCCAATACATCGATGAATGCGCGGCGAACGGAGTAACAGCCATTCAACTTGTGGGCTGGAATCATGGCGGCCAGGATGGAGGCGATCCATCGCTGGATACGGATCCTGGGATGGGAACCTGGGCGGAATTGCATCAGGCGATCTTGCACGCGCGGAGCAAGGGCGTAAACATGATCCTGTTCGGCAAGCCTATCTTTGCCGATATGTCCACGGACTACTACAAGAAGGAGCTCTATAAATATGAAGCCACCGATCCGTATGGCAACAAGTACGAGTCAGGCGGCTATAGCTACACAACGCCGACACAGTTAGCGGCGATCAACAATCGCCGCCGCGCTATCATGGACGTTTGCTCTCAGGCTTATCGTGATGTCGCCACACGCGAATTTCAAAAGACTGTTGCCCTCGGCGCAGCAGGTTGGCTGTTTGACGAAGTGATGCAGCACAATGGCGTACTTTACTCATTCAGTCCCGATCACGGTTATAACCCGCCAGGGTATCTCTTCAGTGCCGACATACCGCTGGTCAAGCAATTCCGCGCGGTCGCCGACAAAGTTAACCCCGATTTTCTCTTTGCCGGAGAGGGGCCGGGCGACTGGTTGATGCCGTACTATACGCTCGGTTACTACCGCATCGGCCCAGCCACCAGGCATGCCCTCCGGTATATCGATCCCCAGGCTCCGCTCATGGCGGCGGTCACCGGTTTCGACGACCGCGAAAAGCTGAACCTGATTCTGGCGTATCGATACATCGTCAGTTATGAGCCGTATAACTTCAAAGGACACATAACTGACTTTCCTTTGACCCTGGCATATGGCAAGAAGATTGACGCTCTGCGCAGTAGATACAAGGCCTGGATATGGGATGCCGATTTCCGTGACACTGTTGGCGCCAACGTGACCGCTGATGGCTCCCACCGCTATACCGTCTTTCAAGCTGCGACCGGCAAGAGAGCCGTTATTGTGGTCAATCTAGAGTCCGGAAAGGATCTCACAGCCACTTTGGATATTCCGAATGTCGGGAGTTTGATGTCAGCCTCGCCAGAGCAACTTGATGCTCAACCTTGCTCCAATATCCTGTGGGTTCCCGCACGTTCTGCAATTGTCGTGATGGAGCAATAGTGCTGGGAGATCGAAGTCACCGGCCTCCAAATGCTTAACTCGAGAGCACTTCTACATAGGCTGTGTATTCTTCGTCCTGAATATCCGTGAATGGCTTCAAGGTCAGCGCAGCCGCGTCGCTTTGACCCGCCCATACACAGGACTCGTCTGATGTCTGTTTGGCGGAGAGCAGCATTGCACGCGTCTGACGCTGATGCTCATGTTCTGGCGCACCGTCTCTAAGAATCTGTCCAGAAACTAGCGAGAGGAACCATGGAAGGAATATGCGGCGAGACATGCGGTCGATTGCTTAGGGTCATGTACCCGAGTGACTTGACGGACAAGCAGTGGTCCAGGCTTGAGCCACTGCTGAACGAGCCGCACGGTGAGCGTCCCGCTGGAGTCCGGCCGCGGAAGCATGAGCAGCGCCGGGTGGCGGACGCCCTACTGCATGTGGTGAAGACCGGTTGCCAGTGGCGTCAGCTGCCGAGTAATTGCCTCCCTGGAAAACAGTTCACGAGTATTTCCGCATGTGGCGCGACAGCGGTGTGTGGGAGCGTGTGGGACAAACGCTCCGCGAACATGGACGCAAGGCAGGGGGACGAAACGCCACCCCCACCGTGGCGATTATCGAT
>DASYZU010000120.1:0-40905 GCA_035945795.1 Occallatibacter sp. | reverse complement strand
GGAGATCTCGATTTTGAGACCTGGATTCTGCGCACCCCGCAAGATGCTATCCCCTCACTGTCCCTACAATCCGCACTCGCGTCTCTTTCCCTGCCTGCAACACCGCCGCCAGCGGAATTGCCTCGAATCCCGGTACCAGATTGAATGTCCTTTCCTTCGGCACCGCCTCAAACCCCTCCGCCGCATCGATCGTCACCGTCAGCATCCCTTTCGCCTTCGCAATCCGCACCGTCCGCGCATCAGGCTGCACAAATGCCTCGTCGGCCCGCGCAATCACCGGCACAATCAGGCGCATCGGCGCGGGCCCAACCCCATTCACGCTCGCCGTGAGCTCAACGCCCGCCTCGCTCAGCCTGTAAACCAGCCGATAGAGAACCTCCTCCCCCGGCGTCGACTTGTGTCCCGTCGTCAGCATCCGCCCCTTCGCGTCAAAAACAATCTCACCACCCGTCTGCGCAGCCGTCACTTGAGCCTTCAAATCGTCCAGGCTCGTATACGTCTCCTTCCCCGCGCATTCGATCCGAGGCGTCAGTGTCATATGCGTCCCGCCGCGATACTGCTGCTGATTCGACATCTCAATCAGCGCGTACTTCGTCATGCTCGCCACAAAAATCGGCCCCAGCTTGCAGTGGTACAACTGCGACAACGCGCCTCCGCTCGCATGTCCGCCGCCCGAGTCGCCGCCGCTTCCCGCCTGCACATCCTCCACATACTCCCAGTCGTACTCCGTCACTGTCGCGCGCCACGGCCCCACAGCCGCCAGCCGCGTCCCAATCTCTGGAAAGCTCTTTAGCCCATACGCCTCGTCGCGCGGCAATTTCGGCCGTTCGCCCGTGTCAGCCGCAAAGCTGCACCGGTCCAGAACCGTCGCCACCGCCTTTGCATGAGTAAATGTGTGATGAATGCACGCCGGATCGCCGTGTGCAAAGTAGTCCGGTCCTCCATACAGCAGTCCGTCATGTGTGCATGCTGCCATCAGCTCCGCATTGCGCTGCGCCGCCTCGCGAAATCGCGGCTCATGCTCAGCCATCAGTACCAGCCCCGGATGGCACCCGTCACTCGTCCGGCTCCCCCACCAACTCCACTTGTAGTTCCGCGTCCCCCAACTGTTGTCCCAAGCGCCATCCGGCAGCATGAACTCCATATGTGTCTTCATCGCGCCAATCACGGTGTCCCGCACTATCACGTCGTCAGCCAGCAAGCTGTAAAGCGCCAGCGACGGCAGCGATTCCTCCACGTTGTACCCCAGGTCCACAGGCCTGCAGCCCTTCGTCGTCACGCCGCGCAGCGGATGCCCCTCGCCAAACAAGAATCCATCCGCCGTAAACTGCCCCAGCACCTCGTGCGCCAGCCCGCGCCCTCGCTCCACATAGTGCGCATCTCCCAGCACCCGTCCGCACAGCACAAACGCCAGCGAAGCAGTCACCGGGTAATTGATGTTCCCGGTTTCGATTGTGATAAACCCGTCCAGAAACTTCGCCGCCCGTTCCAGCCGTTCGGTCCACCGTTTCCGGACCGCCGCATCCAGAATCGCGCCGTGATGTTCTAGCGCCTCCGCCAGCGCAATCGCATGAAACACCGTGATCCCCTGCCAGGAGCTCAACGAAACATCGTTCACCCAACTGCCGTCGGCCCGGCTCACCGTGCGTTCTGACCATTCGTGCACCTCGAGCGCCGCACGCAGATATCTCTCGTTCCCAGTAGAATGCGCCACCCGCAGCAATGGATAAACCGCATCCCCGCACCGCCCATGGATCAGGCCGCACGCCGGACACAGCAGCCCACCGCGCAGAGCCGGATCCGCAGGCCCGGTAACCTGCCGCGCCACCAATCCGTAGCACCACTTCTGCAGAAGATCTGAGTAGAGCCTCTCCTCGGCCGTCTTCACCGGAGTTGCCGTCGCTCCTGGCTCCCTGGCGGCCGCTGCAGCCAATTCAGGAAACGCCAACTTCGCGCCCAAAGCAGCAACCCCTGCAGTTGAAAGTTGAAGCATCTCTCTGCGCGTAAGTCCCGCATTAATATCAGCATTCTTCATCGAAGCGATAGTACCGCCCTGGTCCAATCTATGTACACCGCCGCCGTCCCCAATCACACACAACTTACGGGCCTCCAAAACAGCATCGGCATAGGTGCCCATGCGTTCCGCGTTCGCCGTTTCACCTGACTATCATCTCCAAATAGTTCAACAGCTTCCGCAGCGCGCTGTCCCAGATAGACATATCGAACAGATAACAGGCCCGTATTCCAGTTCCTGGGATTAATTTCATCCGCTCAACACGGGGAAACTATGTGATGCCCGTCCTATTTTCTCCATATTCTCCGGTGGTATCTTTCTGACCTCAGGGAGGGCTATCCAATGAGCGCGCTATGTTCAAAGTGCAGAACGCACCTGTCATCGCCTTGGCACTTCTGTCCCAACTGCGGGGCCGCAATCCCACCTCAAGTTCAGGAGCAGGAAGCTCCAGAAGAGCCCGAAAAGGCTCCCGTGCAAGGCGCCTTCAGTGGGCTGCTGTTCGGCTTGATCGTAGCGCCCATGTGCATCATTGTAGGGACAATGCTTTGCCTTACCGGGCTGGGCGCGTTTCTCGGAGTTCCGATGATTATTGCGGGTATACTTGCCCCGCTTCTGGGTCCGATGATTGGAATCGGCGAACTCAAAGGCAAGTGCCCCTGGTGCGGTACCGAAGTGAGCAACGTCGTTAACGCACCTGGCTTTGCATGTCATGTTTGCAGCAAGAGGATTGCCGTCGAGAATCACCGATTTATCAAGGCCGCCTGACGCGAGACACCAGGATTGTTCGGGATAGCCCACTCTTGGGTGCCCAGTAGGTATGCCTCGTCTGGAGACCTGAATCCCGAGTGTGCCCGCATATCTGAATCGAGAATCAGTTTCCCGTCACCCAGAACCCCTCATGCACTTTGCCGGCCTCATCTTCCAGCAAGGGCCCTGCAACAGCGATCTTTCTCTGCCCGCGCGCGAAGACCTCTCGACAGGGCAGATCGAGAGTCGGATTCTCGTTATGACTGCCGGTGTATTTGATCAGGCCGGTCTCAGACAATGCAAACACCACCCGGCCAATTCCTGTCCAGTAAATGGCCCCCGCACACATCGCACATGGTTCAGTGCTGGTGTAGAGTGTGCAGCGGGCCAACTCAGATTCTGATACCAACCGCGCCGCCTCGCTGCACGCCACCATCTCCGCATGTCGTGTCGGATCACCCTTAGGCCGGACCGCATTGTTTCTTGCTTCAACAAGCGACTCGCCGCGTTTGTTCACAATCAGCGCGCCAAAGGGATGACGTCCATCGCTGCGCGCCTCGCCCGCCAGTTCAATTGCGCGGCGAAGAAATTCAAGGTCTTTCCCGCTGACCTCATCGGGCTTCATCAAGTTTCGCTCTCCTCTTTTGTCGAAATGGAAGTTTCTGCGGCGTGTGGCCCCCCAGCTACCTGGTCGTTTGAAGCCGCACCAAACTTCTCCTGCACTAGCTGCAACGCCTCATCCGCCGTCCCAATCGTTCCTTCCAACTGCGCATCTTCCACCGCTCGCAGCATCTCTTTGAACCTCGCTCCCGGTTGATACCCCGCCGTAATCAACTCCCGCCCCGTAATCAGAGGCTTCGGCTTCACAGTCGCCTCCGGCATCGCCAGCCAACGTTCTCGCACAAACTCCCAGTGCTCCAGGTACCCGCTCCCCGCCATGCAATCCATGCGATGCAGTTCCAGGTGTTCCTCGAAACTCTCAAGTCGGAAGAATCGCTTCAGCGTCGAAGTCTTCATCCGCCCCGAATCCATAAACCGCATGTGATTCTCAACGAGCGCAACAATCTGCCGCGTTTCGTCGTTCGAAAACCGGAACCGTCTACAAATCTCCGCCGTCATCGCCACGCCCATCTCCACGTGCCCGTCGAAGCGGATCCGGTCCGGTGCTCGCCGAAATGTCGGAGGCTTGCCCACATCGTGCAGCAGAGCACCCCAGGCCAGTGTCAGGCTGCAGCCTGGCTCCAACTGCTCCAGCAGCCCAAGTGTATGAACCCAGACATCCCCCTCAGGATGAAACTGCGGCGGCTGTTCCACCCCCTTCATCCGCGCAACTTCCGGCAACACCTCGGCCAGCAACCCCGTTTCATCAAGCAACTCAAATGCCCTGCGCGCCCGTCCCTCCGTCAACATCTTTGTCAGCTCGTCCCGCACCCGCTCCCGGCTGACCCCGTCGATACGCGCTGCAAGCCCCCGTATTGCCGCCTCCGTCCTCGCCTCCAAGTTAAAGCCAAACCGCGCAGCAAATCGCACCCCCCGTAGCATCCGCAGGTGATCCTCCTCAAACCGCAGTTCCGCCTGCCCAATCGCCCGTATCAGACCCACATCCAGATCTTCCGCCCCGCCAACAAAATCCATCACCGCCGACCGAAGTCCCACTTGTGTGGTGATTGAACTGTCATCCTGAGCGCAGCGCAGCGAAGTCGAAGAACCTGCATTTCGGAGTCGCAGTGGATCCAGCAGCAACCCGTTGATCGTGAAATCCCGCCGCCGAACATCCTCCTCGGCACTCCTTGTATACCGCACCGCATCCGGATGCCGACCATCCGAATACGTCCCATCCGACCGGAACGTCGCCACTTCCGTCGTCACATAGCGCGGCTCCTCCAACTCGGTTCCTGCCGCGCAAGCGGCTTGTTCCCCATCGCAGGTGGCAACCAGCACCACCCCAAAGTGCGCCCCTACTGCAAACGTCCGCTCGAACAGTTCCAGCACCACATCCGGCGTCGCACTCGTTGCCACGTCGTAGTCTTTGGGCTCCCGTCCCAGCAGCAAGTCCCGCACGCATCCGCCCGCAAGATATGCTTCATACCCCGCCGCCCGCAGCTTTTCCACGATCCCCAAAGCCGCTTCGAATTGGCGTGTAATCGGCAACATAACTGTCTCCATTCTCACTCGCCGCGAACGCTCCGCGCCCCATCCCTGCCCTTTTTCTGGCGCAAGGGTGGAAAGCCACAACTGCCCTCACCACCGTGTCCGCTAACCTGTTAACTCGCCACCGCCCTCTCTAACCCACCCGCTAAACTAGAGAGATGCCCGGCAACGGCCTAATCCTCGCCATCGAATCCTCCTGCGACGAGACCGCTGCTGCCGTGGTCCAGCGCGGCTCCCGCACCCTTTCATCGGCCATCGCCTCCCAGATCGCCACGCACGCCCGTTACGGTGGAGTTGTCCCCGAGTTGGCCAGCCGCGAGCATCTCCGCGCTATCGTCCCCGTAGTACGCACCGCCCTCGTCCAGGCCAACATCGCCCTCGCCGATCTCGACGCGATCGCCGTCACTTCCGGCCCCGGACTCGCAGGAGCGCTTCTGGTCGGCATCACCTACGCCAAGGCCCTCGCCTACGCGCAAAAAATCCCCCTTATCGCCGTAAACCATCTTGAAGGACACATCCATGCTGTCTTGTTGAATGAACGCGAATCACAGGACAACGGATCCTCCCTCGATGACGAACCCGCTCTTGCCCTCGTCGTCTCCGGCGGCCACACCCACCTGTATCTCGCCATTCCCGCCCACGGCGCATGGACCTACACCCTCATAGGCCGCACCGTAGACGACGCCGCCGGCGAAGCCTACGACAAGGTCGCCAAACTTCTCGGCCTCGGCTACCCCGGAGGTCCTTGGATCGACAACCTCGCCCAACACGGCAACCCCCACGCAGTGCCCTTCGCCTTCTCGCAAATCAAGACTAAACTCCACCTGGCCGGCAAGCCTCCGCGCACCAAGGCTGCGAAAACTGCCCCCATCGCCAACCTCGACCCGCGTTTTCTTTTCTCATTTTCGGGAATCAAGACTGCCGTTCTCCGTTACGTCGAGCTCCACAATCTCCGTCCCGAGGCCGAAGCCCGCCGCGAAGCGCTCTTTACCGGACCCGATGCGCCCGCCAGCCCCACCATCGAAGCCGCACTCGCAACCTGCGACCCCCCAACGCTCGATCTCATCGCTAGCTTCCAGCACGCAATCGTCGGCGATCTCATCAAAAAGACCTTTGCTGCTCAGGAATCACTAGGCGCCATCCGCATCCTGGTCACTGGCGGAGTGGCCGCCAACCGCGAACTACGCGCCCGCTTCACGGCCGAGGCCGCCCGCCGCAACCTCCACGTCGCGTTTCCCACCCTGGCTCTCTCTACCGACAACGCGGCCATGATCGCAGCCGCTGCGTGGCCCCGCCTCCAGGCCAGCGAATTCGCCCCATCCAGCCTCTCCGCCGACCCCTCACTCGCTCTCGGGCGGTAAAGATAGATTCCCAGCCCTCAAACCGACTCGATAGCGTGGATGCTCTTGGCAACTTCAGCGGCCAGAGTTTCTAGGTCGGGAAAGAACAGCCTCCGTTCTCTCGCAGGCAGTTCGCCAAGCAACTCGGCATACGGGGTCGCCTCACACCCCATAAAAGCGGGAAAGCCCGCCGCGTCTGCCATCCTGCAACTTACCTTAACCAGCTCCGTCATTCCCCAGGCGCCATCCGTCCGCTTGACGCAATGATGCTCCGATACAATGGCTTCGAAGTCCGAAGGAAGCTTCCAATCCGTAACCAGTTGCTGCCCCGTCTCACAGTGGTCCCAGCCGAATAGCCGCCGCTCGTCCTCAAGGATGCTGCTCGGAGCGCCGCGATGCGTTGCCAACAGATTGCCGTATTCCTGCGGCTGAATCACCGCCAGCGCAATGCGCCCGATATCGTGCAGAATGCCTGATGTATACGCTGTGTCTTTGTCCAGGAAGCCCATTGAAGCCAGCCGTTCGGCGATGATGGCACACGCCAAGCTGTGACGCCACAATCCCCGCATCGACGCATGACTCATCGACTTGCCAAGGTAGGCTCTCACTCCAACCGTGATGCACATACCCTGAAGCGTGTTGGCGCCCAGCACGGCAATCGCCTGCAGAATGCTGCTCGAGGGGTAGCGCGGTGCGTACAAGGCTGAGTTGGCGACTGTCAGCACTTCGCTGGCAAATGCCGGATCGGAAGAGATCAGTTCGCACAATTGGTGCAGCTGCACATTCTCGTTGTTCGCCAGTTGCAGTACCCTGATGGCAACCTGGGGAAACGGGGGCAGGCGCAGATGTGCCCACGGCAGATTGACCACCTTTTCGCTTTCCCCTGCAATCTGCACCTTCATTTCCCCCTTAAATTCCGGTGATCATTCAAAGCACGCGGCATGGTGGCCGCTTCCACGCACGCTGGATCGGCTCGCACGCCATCGATTGCGCGTGCATCCATGTGAGTACTATGTCGGCAAACAAGCCGCTTTTCTGCAGTTGGATTTGCTTGCGATAGAAGCAGTCAGCGGTTCGATCGCCGCGAGTCTCGAAAAACAGGACCGAAACGGAAAATCTATTTTGGCTGGCGAATTCGAATTCGGCCTATCCAAATGCAACTCATTCCGTTAAAAGGTCGCGGAAGCGACTCTGTCTCTACTTTGCTTTCCAGGTTCGTCCATCGGTACTCACCCAGACCTTTCCTTGGTCATTCACAATTTCAAAGACAGTATCAGGCGAGGGTGTGGCGTCGAAGGGACTGGACTGCACTGCTGCTTGTGTGCGCACTTTAACGGCACGCCCACTCCATTGCCTTACAACATTCTCCCAGTGACCGCCCGAGCCTTCGCTCAGAAACACCGAGCCCGCTTTATCAACGACCAGTGTCCGATGCTGCGACGAAGCGGTAGACACAACAGCCAGGCCGCTTGGCAACTCTGCATCGTTTCCTTTGTAGACAGCAAAGACTCCGCCCGCCCTGGGCCGTGCGCCGGCTTCGAAGCTTGCGGGCGGCGCAGGGCTCGCATCGAACTGCGGTGCGGCAGCCGTTACGATTCGGTCCACCTCCTCACGCTTCGCAGATTCATTCCCGCTCGCCTGTGCCATCGTCTTGGCAGCCATGACGTAACTCTGTGAAGCAGCCGAAGCCCTCTCTTGTTCCTTTTGCAAGGCCGCCACCGCCGGCTCGTTTGCCCCGGGCGCGGTAGCCATGGCGGCCGACAAAGAAGGCGTCAACTGCGCAGATCTCTCACTCGTCGGCGTCTTCTTCCGTTCGCGTGCCTCGGACGGTGCCGGCCCCGCCGAAACCGGCGTCGCGGGAACCCCGGTCGGCTGCGTAGGGGACCCCGAATTGCCTCCACCATTTTGTGGAGCAGTCTGAGGCATTACCTTGGCCATCTCCGAGACCGTTTCCACACGCCGCGAATGCATGACGTAAGCCAGCGCAACAACCACAGCCAGCGCCGCAACCGGGGCCCAGGCAAACCACCAACTCCTGAACCACGAATCCCGCCGGTTCTCAAGACGCACCGTCGGAGCGGCAACGGCCGGTTCCATCTCCGCGGCCACTTCCTGCGCCAGGTAAACTACCTGCCGGCAACGGCTGCACCCGGCAAGATGGGCAAGAATCAGCCCGCGCTCTCGCTCCGCAAGCGCCTGCTCCGCAAAGGCGTTCAGGCTCTCCGCGTCGGGATGAACATCGAGTATGGAGTTTGCATTCATGGTGCAGCCTTCTCTTGGAACGCTTCCGATTGAGAATATTGCAGCAGTTTTTTTAAATTCAGATCCAGATCGCGCGGGTCGGCTCCAAGCGCCTCATCCGCCGCCCGTCTGCTCAGCCCAAAGCCCTGGAGATTCTTGAGAATCTGCTTTCGCAAGTTCTGGCACACGCGCTTCAGTTTGCGGCTCACCGTCGCCTCATGAACATTCAGCACCTTCGCAATCTGCAGCAGCGTTCGCTCATCCAGATAGTAGGCGGCCAACACATACCGCTCTTCTGCATCGCAACGCTGTAAGGCTCCTTCCACCGCCTTCTCTAATACCGTCAGTTCGGCGGCTGGTTTTTGTACCTCATGAACCGGCGCCGGAGCGTCAAATTCTTCCAGCGGCTGTTCCCGATGAGTTTGCCGATGATGATCCACGTGCCGCTGGGCAAGCGTTGTCCTCAGCCAGCCGATCAGCGATCCCCTCCCCCGGTACGACTGCAACGGGCAGCGTCTCTCGCCATCCCGCGTCGTTAGCCCGTAGAGCTCGCCGTAAAGTTGATCGGCCAGGTCGCGCCCTAGTGTATCGCTGCCGGTAATCGCAATCGCGGCGCGCACCAGAGGCTGCCGGTAAATCGCAACAAAGCGCTCCCATGCCCGCTCGTTTCCGGCTGCACAGGCGTGCGCAAGCACCAGGTCGCCCAGCTTCAGCGCGCGAAAGTACGTCGCCTGTTGTTGCCGGGAAGCGGCCGTCCCCTCCGCTAGTCCATAGTTCTGGGCCGTTCCAACGTCTAGCAGTATCTCGTTGAACTCGCCTCGCTCCAGCCCGCAGCTTGCTCCATCACACTCCTGCAAAAGCTCCTCGAGCAGAACCCGGTCAATCGCTCCAGGCAGGCCTGCAATATCCTCGTCCGCACTGCTTTCAACGGATTGTGCCGGCGTTATCCCCACGCCCTCCACGATACGCGAAAACGATAAGCCAAAACCACACGCAAAAATATCCTGCAAGAACCGTGCGACCCACCGTTCTTCAGTCAAAGGCCGGCGAAAGAAACCGGTGGAGGAGAGCGATGAAGAATCTCGGTAGGTTCGGGCTGGCTGCGGCATTGGTGCTTGCGCTGGCGGGATATGAGCAGAGAAATCAAGTCAACGCGGCCGGCGGACCGCTTGAAGCGGCCAACGCTTCTTACCGGGTGCTGGCCCCCATCGAGAGCGGCAATCTGCTGCTGTTCCCCGTCGTCCGGGTCGCAAGCAAGTCCGGGGTCCCCGGCGAAACACCGTTTATTACCCTCGACGAAGGAATCAAAACTGGAGAAGTTGAAGTAACCGAGGCTGGTCGCGTCCAGGGCCTTATGCGCCCCAGGCGTCCAGTCCCGAACAGCAATGTCCTGCCTCAATTCCACGATGATCGGTACCGCGGATATCCGGATAACACCTCTCGCGGAGACGAAGTCAACACCCTGGTCCTGGTCAACAATTCCAAAAGGCCGCTCCTGTTGCTCGCTGGCGAAATCGTAACCGGTGGCAAACAGGATCGCGTCATTGCCAAGGACCGCATCGTGCCCGGCGGCGCCGATCCAATCGATCTTTCGGTCTTCTGCATCGAACCCGGCCGTTGGACTGAGAGTTCGCCCACCTTCGGCGCCGCCGCAAAAGCGCCTGCGCATGGCTTCATGGTTCAGCCCACCGTGCGCGAGCGGGCCATGGTTGAGAAGGACCAGCAACAGGTATGGGATTCGGTACACGGAGCAATCTTTACGATGCAGATGGCTGCCGCGCCCGCTGCTGCAACCTCAATGGATGGATCAGGCGGCGGCTCAATGGGTGGCGGAGCCCACTATAACCCGCTCTCACCCCGCGCCTTTGGCACCACCAGCTATGCCAAGGTGATGGAGTCCAACGCCGTCAGCGCAAAAGTCGATGAGGTCGCCGCTCCGGTAATGAAGGCGCGCGACCAAGTCCTGGCTCAGCTTCGTCAGGAACATGCTGTCGGTGTTGTCGTGGCTGTCCGTGGCGAGATTGTCTGGGCCGACCTCTTTGCCGACACCGAGCTTCTCTCCCGTTATTGGACCAAGCTGGTGCGCTCCTACGCAGCCGAGAGCCTCACCGCGGGCGACACCCACTCCGCTCCATCGGTCGCCGATGCGCAACATTTTCTAGATGCGCCTTCGGGAGGCACTGAAACCAGCGAAGGCGACGTGGGTATCTATCGTTATCGAGAGCTCAAATCCGGGAGTACCGAAACCTTCGTCCTCGAGTCGCTCCTGCCCGGAACCGGCTACGACGTCCACATCAGCAAAATGAAGCTGATAACCCCTGAAGATCGCGTCAAGCATCTGCAGATCTATCGCTGATAGCGCCGCTGTACCAAAGGGTGACCCAGGTCTCGGGTTCCTTGGCGACACGTCTTCGTTGCTGGGCGAGAATTTCATTCTGAGGCCTGGGATTCCTCCCGGCCCCGACCCGGATGCCTTCCTTTTTACCCCGACGGCGATACAGCCACCGTGACCGGCCGGGCCGCCAGCGCAGGGCGCACCAGTTCTCTCGGCCAGATGTAAACCGCGAGCCGTCGCGAATAATGCAGTATGGGGGCAAGATTCGGCAGGTTGAGGCCGATCGCGGTGGCCAGATCGTTGCGCTCAATCTCCGCTTCCGCCTCCTCCAGCGGCCATGGAACATAGTGAAGATTGGCGCGGATCGGCTGTCCGGCCCTGTAGGAGCTGTACAGGCAGGAGCGCTCGGTAAGGAAGCTTTCCAGTGTCCCGATACGATGCTCCGCGAGTCTGCTGTTCGGCCCAAGGCCTCGATACCGTGCGTTGAAGATTACCGGTTGGCTCGAGAGCCGCCGCCTGCTGTAGAACGCGAACTCGCGCTCCGAGCGCTGTTCCAGCCGCATCTCCGACCAGTGGTACGGCAGATGATAGTAGGCGCGCGCCACTGCCACAGCCAGCAGATTGCTGGCATCAAGAGAAAAGCAATACACGCCCGGCGTACCCGTAAATTGGTCTCGGACATAGGTGCGGAGATTCAGGTCGGGGAAGCTGCGCGCTCCAGGAATCGGAGGCACACCTCGGATCTTGATCCGGTCCAGCCAGAAAGGCACCACACCCAGCCAGGCCGATCCCTGAAACGTGTCCACTTCAAGCCAATCGGGCAACAATGCCGCCATTTTCGCCACTGGAACCGGCCAATGGGCAAACAGCAGATCGTTCCACCGCTGGGTCATCGCCCAGTGGCCCGAAGGTAATGGTCGAGGCCTGTGCGACGTACGTAGCTGAAACTCCTGCATGGCCCACTCCAGCGTATCCGGTTGGCCCTGCTCGACTGTTGTTCCGCCAACCGAAGGGTTTCTGAGAGTCGAAAAACGGTGACCGCACCCCAATGCCGTATTCTGTTCGCGAGACCTCTTCAATGTCCAGTGAAACTTTTCTCCCCCCCGGCGCCAGCAACCAAACCGACGTATTTGCCGTCCACGGGGCAGACCCGGAAGTGCTGGCTTTCGCAATGGCCAAGTATTCCCGGTCTGCTCTTTCGATGCGCGAGTCGCTCACTGAAATCAGCGCCCAGCGCGCCGAGCAGTTCCTTAATACCTTTTACTTTCAATACGGTCACCGCTCCATAGCCGACCTGGCCCACATCGCGTTTGCCGTCGAGCGCCTGAGCCTGCTGGCCGCCATCGTGCTGGTGGACGAGCAGCGCTGGGACGGTCAGGAGCGCTCCACCCGCTACCAGAATTTCCTCAAATCCGGCTGGTATTTCCCAGATTTTGGAGAGGATTCGAGCTCCGCCCAGCTTTACTCCGGCACCGTTGAGAATCTATTTGCCGCCTACCAACGCACCACTTCGGCCGTTCTCGATCTTCTGCGTCAGCGCATCGCCCGCCCTGAATCCCTTAAGCCCGAAGCATACGAGCGCACCCTAAAGGCCCGTGCCTTAGACGTGGCCCGCTACCTGCTCCCATTAGCCACAAACACCTCGCTTGGCCAGATCGTCAGCGCCCGTACCCTCGAAACACAGGTATCCCGTCTGCTCTCACACCCGGTCGCCGAGGTCCGCGATCTTGGAGTCAAGCTCCGCGAAGCCGCCACCGGCCCCGCATGGAACGTCAACGCACAGTCCGCCGCCGTTCTTGTCGAGAAGATCGCCGCGGCCGAGAGAATCGCATCCGTGAAGGGTGCAGGCTTTAGCCCGTACATCAATCAGCAAGAACAAACGGGGGCTTTAGCCCCTGAGGGGAGTTTTTCATCCCTAGCCGCCGAGGCTGCTCAGCTCCTCACTCGCGAGGTCCGCACCGCCCCCACTCTGGTCAAGTACGCCCAGCCCAACGACTACGAAATCCAGACCCGCGCTGAGCTAACGCAAGCTGCCGCTGAACTGCTTACTGGAATACCAATCGCCGATTCACCATTAGTTGATCTGGTCGAGCGCTCCGAGACCCTTGAAATGGAATTGGCAGCGACGCTCATCTACTCCGTTAGCCACCACCCCTACCGCCAGATTCGCGATCTGGTGGTAGGCCTTCCAAGCTCCCGCATTTCGGAGATCGTCGAGCTGGGCATACGCCACCGCGGCAAGCACGACGAATTGCTCCGCGCTTTTCACGCCGGGGCAGCGCTTCGGTTTGACATCCTCATGGACATCGGTGGCTTCCGCGACATGCACCGCCATCGGCGCTGCACGCAGATTATCCAGCCATTCACTGCCCTGCACGGATACGAGACGCCCAGCTCAGGCGATCTCGCTGGCGACGCCGACATTCTTGCCGAAGCCGGCATCCTGCACGACTACCAAGCCACCATTGAAGCTGCCCACCGGGCCAGCGCGAAGATAGCGGCCGGCCAGGGGCCTGAAGGCGCCCAGTCCGCCCTTTACGTGCTTCCGCTGGCCACTCGCATTCGCAGCCTGTTCAAGATGGATTTCGCAGAGGCACAGTACATCTCCGAACTGCGCTCCGGTCCCGCCGGCCACTTTAGCTATCGCCGCGTAGCCTGGGAGATGTTTCTGGCCCTGCAGCACCAGCATCCATCTCTCGCTGCGCACATTCGTGTCACAGACTTCACAAAGCCGATCGATCTGCTGCAGCGGTAGTATTGCAGCATCCTTAGTTATTGAAGAACCGCATGGTGAAAAGCAGTCTTCGCTCCTAGCTCAATGGTGTCTTCCCACCCCGCTCCTCGAATATGAATCTTGCCGTCGGCATTAGTCACTCCCACGATCCTTGCTGCGGCTGGCCCGGGCTCAAGAACCGCGATGAACTGCGCTGAAGGCCCATGTCGGCGGACAATGACATACGGAACCTTTACTCGCAGATCGGGGCCCGACCCCAGGCCAGTGAATACCTGGCTCTGACTTCCACCGCCGAGCATCCACAGGTTCATCTGCCGGTCTTTATCCATCGCAAACACGGTATGAAAGTCGCCGGAGATTGTGGCACTCTGGCTTTCCATCAGGTTCTGATACCCGTCGCGCTGAGGAAAGCCCGAATAAGTTGAGAACGCTCCATCGGCATGCTGCACTCCGAAGTTATGGTAGTTCCAGTCGAAGTCATGTTCCTTGCCGTCAGTCGACTTAGCAGTAGTTATCTCCAGCACATAGTCTGAAGTCACAACCGAAGTCCGTTGCAAATCGACATTGTCGTAAACCGGACCTGCATCAGCCGTTACCGCCGTAAACTCCGGCTCTGCTTGCCACGAGAGCAGCTTTCCGGTTGCCGGCTTCTGCGCCGCTTCATCCACGCTCAATGTGTTATGAGCCACCGTCATCTTGTCCCAGCTCTGGTGGATCGGGATGCCATAGAAGTGCGTGCCGGGATCAACGCTCATCATTCCGCCCTTGGCAAAGATCACCTCATTCAGCTTGTCAAAGTGCCCGTGGCCTCCGCCGTGCGGCCCGAACTTCACGATCTCCGTCAGGTCTCCGGTCGGTGCGCGCAGTGTTGCATAACCCGCATGTGGAAACACCGCACTCTTTGGCATGGGCAGCGAGGCGCCTTCGATCGAAGGTACGCCAAATAGAAATGCCTCGCGATTCGCACGCTGGACATGCTCATCGATGGCAGCAAAATCGGGGTTCTTCAACGCAGCGTAAGCGGGCTCGTACAGGAACGCCTCTTCATAGAGGTCGACCGAATGCGAGTCATTGAAGGCCGGCAGCGAACCGTCTGGAAGCATAACTCCCAATGGAGATGCCAGCAATGCGCCAAGGTTGGGTTCCTGCTTCCATAAGTCGACGCCGGCCCGCGTAGACATCTGAGCTACTAACTCCAGCGGCCGAAGGGCGTAGAACTGGTAACCCCATGCGCCCTCGATCCAGAAGCCATCGTTTACGAATTCCTTCATCTGTGAGCGGAATCCATGCGGGCCGTCAATCGCCTGATCGATTAAAGTCTTGTCGTCCAGCGTGAAGCCGACTGTGGCTTCGGCTCCGAGAATCCACGACTGAATGTTGTCGGTCGGGCCCATGTTGGCGCGACTCACTGTCATTGCCCCTGCGTAGAGCAAGTCCCGCTCGATGTGCGAGCGGTCCTCCGGAGTAAACACATCGGTGTCGCGAAGAAGGTCATAAGTCCAGGACAGATCGATGAGCCAAATGGACTCGTCCAGAGTCTGCGAATAAACCCGCGCTCCGAACTGAGACTCCTTGCCGGAGTTATCGTGCATGGGATAAGTCAGATACTTATCCGCGTACAACTTGAGGATTAGTGCACCTTTCTCGGCGTCGGCGTGATCTCCAGTGAGCCGATATGCAAGTGCCGAAGCTAGAGCCCCTTTTTCCAACGCATCCGCGCGCAACATGTAGACCACATGGTCGTATGGATAGCCCTTGAACACCTGGCCTGTGTCGGGGCAAATATTCTGGTCGGGCGGATGAAACACCAGCAGCGAGCCAGTATCTGGGCAGGCGTAGTAGTGCAGCCACTGTCCGCCCTCGGGCGGCAGTTCGACGGAGTTCAGGCCAAATCGTCTTTCGTAGGACTCGGGGAACGCCGCCGCTTGCTGGATGATTGCTTCGCGCTGTTTTGCCGCCCACGGCTGGGTGCGCGCAAGCTCATTCAGACGGACAAATTCTGCCTTGCCAAGCAGGATGTGCGGTGGGGCTTGTGCGATAGATAAGGTGGATGTAAATCCGAATGCGATGAGAACGAAAGCAGATAAATGCAGTTTCAAGTTGTTTCCAACGTGCGGCTTCATGTCTATGTCCTTTGCATCGACCTAACAGGCTGCCAAAGCGCCCTCCCGGCCAACGTTCCAACAAGACTAGGGAGCGCCTGGCGGCCGTGTCAAATGTCACTTATGCTTCTAGCTATGAGCCAAATATCCTGTTCACACGCGCTCGCAGGAGTTGCGCTGCGGATCGCCGTCGCTAACATCTCAGCCTCCCCTGTGAGAAAATTAAAGTTTGCACACGCGGTCAAAGTTCCGCCTCCTTGTGGTCCGGCTGGGCGCCATGGGCGACATTCTCCACGCGCTTCCGGCAGTCACGGCGCTGCGCCTCGCGCATCCTGCTTGGGAAATTGACTGGGTTGTCGAACCGCGATGGCGTGCCCTTCTATCCGCGCCGGGAAGTGTCAGCATGGGCCCCGCGCGGCCCCTCGTCGACCGCCTCTACTTTGCGTCAACCAAAGAGTGGCGGCAAAGCCCATTCAGTGTGAAGACGATCAACGAGATCAGAGCTTTGCGCAACCAGCTTCGGTCCGTTCCCTATAATGCGGTCATCGATTTGCAGGGTGCGCTACGCTCGGCCGTAGTAGGCCGGCTCGCCGGTTGCCGGCGGCTGATCGGCGAGGCCGCGCCGCGCGAAGTTCCTGCGCGCTGGCTGTTTACAGAAAGCATTACTACTCGAAGCGCGCACGTGATTGAGCAGGATGTGGAACTGGCATCAGCAGTGGCCGGCGATACCCTCACCGCTCTTGCGCCTTTGCTACCCGTTGACACTGCCGCTGAAGCCTGGTGTGATGCATTGCTTGCTTCCAGTGGAACCCGCCCCGTCGCAATGATCAATCCCGGCGCCGGATGGGGCGCCAAGCGCTGGCCGGTCGAGCGTTATGCGGCCGTTGCCCGTGGGCTAATCGAGCGGGGCTTCCGAATTTTGATCAACGCTGGCCCTGGCGAAGAGCCGATGGCCGACGTAATTGTAAAGGGAACCAGCGGCGCAGCCATTCCTCTTGCAACTTCGCTCGAACAACTGATTGCTCTCACCCGCCGCATCGCCTTGTGCGTTGCCGGCGACACTGGCCCTCTCCATCTGGCCTGCGCCCTAGGCCGGCCGGTCGTCGGCATCTACGGGCCCACCGACCCCAGCCGCAATGGGCCTTTCGGGACCAGATTCAAAGTGCTCCGCAGCCCCCTCAGCCGCCGTGACCATACGCGTCTTCCAGAACCAGAAGCCGGATTGCTTACCATTAGTCCGGAAGACGTACTGCGCGCTGCAAGCGATCTGCTTGCTGTGGAGGACCGATGATGGCCGACCAAAGCAATCCTCCAAATTCTCGCTCGTCGCATTTGGATTGGATTGCGCGCTGGCAGCGAGTGGCCCGCCGCATCCGCGTGCCGCTCGGATTCCTGACCGCAGTTCTGTATGTACTTGATCTTTGGCGTCACGCACCTCATCCAGGCGCTGTGGCCTGGAGCCTTGCGCTGGTGCTTCCCGGTGTATGGCTGCGCGCCTATGCATCCGGCTATGTAAAGAAGAACCGCGAACTCACCGTGACAGGCCCTTACGCGCACACGCGCAATCCGCTTTATCTTGGATCGATGCTGATTGCTGCAGGTTTTGCGCTGGCGTTGCTCAGTTGGACGGTAGCGCTGGTGCTGGCTGTTGGTTTCAGTGTCATTTACATTCCGGTCATCGCATCGGAGGAACGCTTCTTGCGTGCTACCTTCCCCGGCTTCGACACCTATTGCCGAAGTGTACCCAGGCTGATTCCTCGCTTAACGCCTGCCAGGCAACCATCAAAAGACGGCTCATCTTCAAGGGGCGACGTGGCTACCGGAGCCGCAGCCGGCAGCTTCTCTTTTGAGCTTTATCGCAGGCATCGCGAGTACAATGCTGCTATAGGGGCCGCACTGCTTTACCTCAGCCTGCTGTTTTTGCGGCCGGCGATGGAAGTAATCCTGCACAGGGCGCGATGAGCGATTTCCAAGCTCATTAGGTCAATTCACAAGGAGCCATACCCGACGTTGAAGACGCGCGCGTACGCATCAGTTCTTCTTTGCGCCTTTGCGCTGGCCGCCGTGGCTCACGGCCAACAGGCTCGCCTGCTCGCGCCGCCGCGCGCTGGTTTCAGCTTTCCCCAGAAGCAGACCCTAAGCTATTCAGTGGACTGGCGGGTTTTTCCTGCAGGCACAGCCATCATCCACTTTGAGGCAGCTGGCGATCGCGAACGCATTACTGCGAACGCCGACACCATCGGCGCCATCAACCTGCTGTTCCACGTGGGCGATCGCTTCCAGTCCACCTTCGACCGTCA
Source organism: Occallatibacter sp. (assembly GCA_035945795.1). Lineage (GTDB taxonomy): Bacteria > Acidobacteriota > Terriglobia > Terriglobales > Acidobacteriaceae > Telmatobacter. The sequence continues at coordinate 22,941 of DASYZU010000120.1, read as the reverse complement.
AACCGGTTGCACTTATGAATTTGATAAGCAGACCGTGGAAGGCCGTCGCCAGATCAACTCCACGCTCCGCCTGGACTACGGACAGGGCAAATCCATTCTCGACGAGAAGAACCAGGTCACCGGTCAGACCAAGCACGTTGAAACGGCCATCCCCGGCTGCCTCACCGACCTGCTTACCGGCGTCTTTTATGCCACGTCGCAGCCCATGTCTCTGGGCCAGACTTTCATCATCCCGGTGGTAGACGCTCAACGCACCGTCCCAGTGACGATGAAGGTGGAAGGCCGCGAAGAGATCAAGACCACGTTGGGTACCTTCAAGACCCTGCGCGTGCAGCCTACTGCTGATGCTGGCGTCGTGAAGAATCGCGGCAACATTTGGATTTGGTACACAGACGACGATCGTCACCTGCCCGTGCAGATGCGCGCCCGCCTCTTCTGGGGTACGATCACCTTCCGCCTCACCGGCAACGAGAACAAGTAGATTCTTCGCGCAGTGCGCTTGCATGTACGCGCTGCGCAACAGTCGAGAATTTCAGCCGCTTCGTGTCTCAGGCCCGGTTCTTCTTGAGGTAGTCGGGCCGCAGTTCGGTGCCCATGCCCGGAGTGACTGGAGCTGAAACGGAGCTATCGGCCATGTGGAGCTGCTCGATCGTCGCAGAAATGCCCTTATAGCTGCCGGACTCCATGCATATTGCATTGGGCATAGCGAGAAGCATTTGCAGATCCGAGGGTCCACCTCCGTGGCTGGCAATGGGCAGTCTGGCAGCGTCGGCCAGAACCCCGATCTCCATCCATTCTGAAACGCCTCCGGCACGGCGTCCGTCCGGTTGCACCACATCGACGCAGCGGCGCGAAATCAAGTCAGCGAAATCGTACTTCGTGTATTCGTTCTCGCCGCCCGCGATGCGAATCTCCAGCGCTTCGGCAATCTGCGCATAACCCGCGTGATCGTACGGGACGGTTGGCTCCTCATACCAGTAACATCCCATCTCCTGGTAAACCTTGCCTCGGAGAATCGCCTCGGCCACGTCGAATTTTTGATTTGCATCCACCATGATGCTGCGGTCTGGTCCGGCAATCTGCATGGCCAGCTTGATTCTCTTTTCATCGTCCTGCAACGAAAACCGACCCACCTTGATTTTTGCCCCGCTGAATCCTTCGTCGAAGGCGTCCTCCAATGCCTTGCGGAACTGCGACAGGTCATCGTCGTTGGGGTAGTACCATCCGCACATCGAGTAGACGCGGCACTTTTCAGCATAGGCGCCCAGCATCTTGTACACTGGCGTCTGGAGTGCTTTTCCAAGAATGTCCCACAAGGCAATTTCGGTGAGCGAAATTGCAAATTGGTTGAGGCCCCGAACACCGGAGTACTCAAGTGCATTCCACAGATCAGACCGCAGACGTTTGGGAAAAGCCGGATCCTGGCCAATCAGCATAGGCTTGAGTGTGCGCTCAACGATTTGCTGTAATGCATTCTCTGCGCCGGGCTCCGTTCCAAACGTCGTGCTAGCCCATCCGGTAATGCCGGCGTCTGTCCGCAGGCGTAACACCAGCCCGCCGTGCGCAGCGCCAAACTCGTGAATCGCATCGTAGTAGACCTTGCCGGGAGGGAAGTGCAGGATGTCGGTTTCAAGGCCGGTGATGCGCATCTGTTTTTGAAGGTCCGCGGCCGCCGCAAACGCTGGTGTTACCGCAAATGCTGGCGCCGCCGCGGCTGCTGCAGACACGCCTAAGAACTGCCGTCGCTTCATTGATTAGCCCCCACCGTTATCGCAGAGTAGATAGCACTGCCAGCTTAGTCGCAATGGGAATCTCTGAACAAGTGGAGCGTGCAACAGGGACGAATTGAAGCCGGTGCAAGTCACCGCAGAGTTTTCCGCGTTCGGTGTACACTTTCTCTTCGCGCGCAAGCTGAGTTTCTGCGCGACCGAGGGATTCAATGCGTAGATTCAGTTTCGCCATTGTTTTTATTTCCGCTTTCGTTCTCGCGCCGTTCAGCACAGCACAAACTACTCAGCCCAAACGCCCCATGACCTTCGAAGACATGATGAAGATGAAGCGGCTGGGGGAAACCGCCGTCTCACCGGACGGCAAATGGCTGGCCTACTCGGTGACTACAGTTGATCTCAAGCAAAACACAAAGACAGCAGAGCTGTGGGTGCAGGCGATTGCGGGTGGCGATCCGCAGCGGATGGCGGTGGCGCAACCCGGCGACGGCGGGCCGCAGTTTGCCGCAGACGGACACTCCGTGCTGTTCCTTTCCGGTCGAGAGGGTGGCCAACAGATCTGGCTTGCGGACTTCGATGCGGCGAACGGCGCGACGAGTAATGCAAAGAAGCTGACGTCAATTGCGACCGAAGCCGATAACGCGCAGTGGTCGCCTGATGGCAAGTCAATTGTGTTTACTTCTGCGGTCTATCCGGACTGTGCGGCGATTACGACGGTGGACTTCGACGCAGGCAACAAATGCAATGCGGATCGCGATGCGGCGCTGGCGGCGAGCAAGGTGAAGGCGCAGGTCTTCACTCATCTTCTGTATCGCCACTGGAACCATTACACCGGCGACAAGAGGTCGCATCTCTTTCTTGTTTCGGTTGAAAGCGGTGCGATGCGCGATTTGACGCCCAACGATCCGCATGATGTTCCGCCGTTCTCGTTGAGTGGTGAGGGTGGGTTTGCCTTTGCGCCGGACTCAAAGGAGTTGGCGTTTACTGAGAATCTCGATCCCGAGCCAGCCATCAGCACTAATGCCGACATTTTCACACTCGACCTGACGAATGCTGCGGCCAAGCCAGTGAAGATCAGCACGTCGCTCGGTGGCGACTTCAGTCCCGCATACTCGCCAGATGGCAGGTATCTCGCGTGGCGCTCGCAGGCGCGGGCTGGCTATGAGAGCGATAAGTTTCGGTTGATGCTGTATGACCGGACGGCGAAGACGATCAAGGACCTACTGCAAGACTTCAACTTTGACAATTGGGTGGATGAATTCAAGTGGAATGGTTCAGAGCATATCTTATTTGTCTCAGGCGATAAGGGAGAGGCTCCAATCTATCTCGTCAATATCACAGGCGACGATCTAAAGCGCTTTGGAAAGACCCACGGAGAATGGAGCGATCCACACCTGCTATCCGTGGAAGGGTTCCCGTACGTTCTGGGCACGCTCATGCGGGTTGACCGTCCTTCCGAAGTCGCGCTCGGCAATGCGCTGGAGATGGACGATACTGCAGTCAAGTTACGTTCAGCCGCCAACAGCAGTAAACCCGCTGAAGACGTGACCAGCAAGAGTTATGAACCGAAGTCGATCACGCACCTCAACGATGCACTCATAGACCAACTCGACATGCCTGCGATGGAGTCCTTCTGGTTCACCGCCAAGGATGGTACCAAGCTGCAAGGTTTTGCGATTCGGCCGCCGGGGTTTGATGCGCAGAAGAAATACCCAGTCAAGTTTTTGATTCATGGGGGGCCGCAGGGAAACTGGGGCGATGCTTGGTCGTATCGGTGGAATGCGGAACTGTTTGCGGCAAATGGATACGTCGTCGTCATGATCAATCCGCGCGGGTCTACCGGGTATGGGCAGACGATTGTTGATGGCGTGAATGGCGACTGGGGCGGGAAGCCGTTCACCGATCTGATGCAAGGGCTGGACTACGCTGAGCAGCAATATCCGTTCATCGACAAGACGCGCGAGTGCGCGCTGGGCGCCAGCTACGGCGGCTACATGGCGAACTGGGTCCTGGGGCATACGGACCGCTTCAAGTGCATCGTGAGTCACGACGGCATGTTCAATCCTGAATCGGCGTATGGGTCTACGGAAGAGATGTGGTTCAACGAATGGGAGTTCAAGGGGCATCCGTGGGACTACTACGGCAAGCCGGACTCGGAGAATCCATTCCGCAAGTGGGCGCCAATGCTGGCGGCGAAGAACTTCAAGACGCCTACGCTGGTGGTCCACGGACAGCTTGATTACAGGCTCGATGTGAGCGAGGGGTTGCAGCTTTTCGATACGCTGCAGAGGCTGAAGGTGCCGAGCAAGATGCTGTATTTTCCGGACGAGGGGCACTGGGTGCTGAAGCCGCAGAACTCGCAGCTCTGGTATAAGACTGTGAATGACTGGGTGGACGAGTGGACGAAATAACAGAGAACAGGGAACAGGAAAAGCCCGTTGATTTAGGTCCGAGTTATCCCAGGTCTCAAGAGCGAGACCTGGGGCACCCGCCGCTCGCTGGGGACACCGGCAGGGAACAGGGATCAGAATCGAGCCCTTGAGCAGTCTGAAAGGTTGGCCTATAAGGTTGCATGTAAGCATTAAAGGTTCGCTTATAGGGTTGCGATTTAGCGTAAATGGTGGCTTATAGGGGTGCAGTTTTTTGAGGACTTAACCCTGCAGGCCACCCGAATCAACGAATTGGCTGCCGAGAAGGTTCCGAAAGTGAGCCATAGGTTGTCCAGGACTTCCCGGAATTGGTCAAAAACGGGGATTTTAAGTGCGAAATAAGCGCATTTTGACATCAAAAGCGGTCTGAAACAGCATATTTGGTTGGGTTTTTGAGTTGCAATTTCTTGTTATTCCTGACTGTGGGGGTGACAGAGATCAGCGAGTGGAAGCAAGGAGCCAGAAGCTGCCCTTTCAACGCAAATCCGGCAAGCCGCGCGCGTTTCTGAACGAGGCGGGGCTCTTTGAGTACGCCACCAAAGCTCTTGGCCGGCAGATGCGGACCGAAGCCGATCTGCGGCGGCTGATGAAGACGCGCGTGGAGCCTGGGGAGCGGGGAGACGCTGTGATTGCAGCGGTGGTCGCGCGCCTGCACGAGTACGGCTACCTGGACGATGCCACCTTTGCCGAGACCTACGCGCGGCTGCGGCAGGAGAACGAGAAGCTGGGCCAGCGTCGCGTGCGGCAGGACCTGCAGCATAAGGGCGTCCACTCCGATCTGATTGCCACGACGCTGGAAGCTCGCTACGGGCAGACCAATGAGGAGGCCCTGGCGCGACAGCACCTGGAACGCAAGCGTATCCGCAAGCCGGAGAACGAGAAGGAGACGGCGCGGGTGATGCGGCGGCTGGTTGCGGCGGGGTTCTCGACCGGGGTGATTTACAAGATTTTGCGGCAGTGGGATGTGTCGGAGGAATCCCTGGCCGCGCTCGACAATCTGGATGAGGAGCGGCACGAAGAGTAGGTGCGTTTTGAAACGTGGATCTTCCGGCAGGTTCGTTGGAATAAGAGTACCGGGGCTAAAGCCCGCCTCTTTTGTCAGCCCAATTCAGGGGCCTGAAGGCCCCTGCTCCCTCCGGTTCATATTCAGCGGCAGGGGCTAAAGGCCGCATCCTACAGGGCACCCTGCATTGGATACACTGATTGAGACATGCAAAACCGCTCTGGGAACGAGATACGCGAAGCTTTTCTGCGCTTTTTTGAGACGAAGGGACACCGCCGAGTGCACTCTTCCTCGCTGGTGCCTGCCAACGACCCGACTCTGCTGTTTACCAACGCCGGAATGAATCAATTCAAAGACCTGTTTCTGGGCGCGGAGAAGCGCGAGTACTCGCGCGCGACAACGTCACAGAAATGCGTCCGCGCGGGCGGCAAGCACAACGATCTTGAAAATGTGGGCTTTACGCGGCGACATCACACGTTCTTCGAGATGCTGGGCAACTTCTCGTTCGGCGACTACTTCAAGCGCGATGCGATTGCGTTCGCCTGGGAGCTGGTGACGAGCGAGGAGTGGTACGGGATTCCCAAGGACCGGCTGTACGTGACGATTTTTGAGGGAGACCCTGCGAACGGTGTGCCGCGCGACGACGAGGCAGAGAAATTCTGGATCGAAACCGGAGTTCCCAAAGACCGCATCTTCCAGTACGGATTGAAGGACAACTTCTGGCAGATGGGCGAGACGGGACCGTGCGGGCCGTGCTCGGAGATCTTCTACGACATGGGAATTGAAGCCGCGGAGACGCCGGGCGTGGACAAACCGTTCGGGCAGGACGATGCGCGGTACGTGGAGATCTGGAACCTGGTGTTCATGCAGTTCGACCGCTCGGCGGTAACGGATGCCGCGGGGAAGACGACGAGCTACAAGCTGACTCCGCTGCCCAAGCCCTCCATCGATACAGGCATGGGGCTGGAGCGCGTGGCGGCTGTGCTGCAAGGGAAGGTTTCGAACTTTGAGACGGATCTATTTACGCCGTTGATTGAGAGAGCAGCGGAGTTAGCGGGGTTAGCCCGCCAGGGCGGGTTAGCGGAGCTAGTGGGGAATGCCAGTCTTCGTATCATCGCCGACCATGCTCGGGCCTCTACGTTCCTGATCAACGATGGGGTGTTGCCTTCGAATGAAGGGCGCGGATATGTGCTGCGGAAGATTTTGCGGCGCGGGATTCGGCATGGGCGGCTGCTCGGGCAGGAGAAGCCGTTTCTTTTTGAGATGGTGTATGCGGTTCGCGAATTGATGCAGGGGGCTTATCCGGAGCTTGCGGATTCTGCTGCGCGCGTGGCCAAGGTTGTGGAGGCCGAGGAGAAGCAGTTCGCACGAGTACTTGAACGAGGGTCTCGCGAACTCGATGAAGCGATTCTTCGGTGCATGCGGCCAGCGCTTGACGCAGGAATTGCCCGACTCGAGCAGATGCAACCTGGCAATTCCGAGGAAAAGCTCAAGCGCGCAGAAACTTCGCACGCGTCGATCGAGCACTTTCTTCGGAAGCGTCCTCAATTTGAGCGGGCATTCAAAATAGAGGGCCCTAAGGCCCTGTATCGCGATTTTTTGTTAAGAGAGTCGCCGGATATTCGTGCTCATCTTGACGGTGAGGAGACCTTCTACTTGTACGAGACCTTCGGCCTGCCGCTCGACTTCATGGTCGATGCGGCGAGAGACGCGGGAATTGATTTTGACATGGAGGGATTTGAAAAAGCGCGGGCGGAGGAACAGGCGCGGGCGCGGGCTTCGTGGAAGGGCGGCAGCCAGAAGTCGGCGAGCCCGGCGTTTCGCGAATTGCCGAAGACGGCGTTCGAGGGATACAAGCAGCTTAACTCGGCCAACTGCGAGGTTCTCGCGATTGTGAAGGACGGAGTGGGCGTACCTGCGGCTGCTGCTGGCGATTCGGTTGAGGTGGTGCTGGATCATACGAGCTTTTACGGCGACTCGGGCGGGCAGGTGGGCGATACGGGTTTTTTTCTGACTTTGGACGGGAATTCTACGATTGCGGAAATTGCGGGCTGCGTGCTGCCGGTGCAGGGAGTGCGCGCGCACAAGGCGGTGCTGAAACAGCCGCTGGCGGTGGGCGACCGCGTGAGTACGGTTGTCGATGGCGAGCGGCGCAATTCCATTCGCCGCAATCACACGGGAACGCACCTGCTGCACGCCGCGCTGCGCCAGGTTCTGGGTACGCACGTAAAGCAGGCCGGCTCGGCGGTACATCCCGAGCGGCTGCGGTTTGACTTCTCTCACTTTGCGCAGGTTGCCGAAGAGGAACTGGAAGAGATTGAGTCGATTGTGAACCGCGAGGTGCTGGCCAATGCCAAGGTCGAGACGCTGGAAGACGTGCCGATCGACGTGGCGGTGAACGAGTATCACGCGATGGCGCTGTTCGGCGAGAAGTATGGCGACAAGGTGCGCGTGGTGAAGCTGTCGGATGGATTTTCGACCGAGCTTTGCGGCGGCACGCACACGTCGGCAACGGGCGAGATCGGGCTGATCAAGATCATGGCTGAGGAGTCGGTTTCGTCGGGCGTACGGAGGCTTGAGGCGATTACCGGGTTCGGTTCGTTGAAAACTTTCCGCGAGGATTTTGCGGTGGCGCAGGTAGCCGCGCAGGTCGCAGGCACTCCGACTGGCAGCCTTTCGGAGGGACTTCGTACGAGGTTATCGGCTCAGGAAGATGAGATGAAAAAGCTGCGGCGCGAACTGGATGAGATGCGGATGAAGTCGGCCGCTGGCGCGCTGGATGAGGCGATGAGCGGCGCCGTGGATGTGAAAGGCGTGAAGCTGGTGACGCTGCGCGCTGATTCGCTGGAGCGCGGGCAGTTGCGGACGCTGGTAGATAACCTGAAGCAGAAGCTCGGCGAGGGTGTTGTGGTGCTGGCCTCCGCACAGCCTGAAGGCAAGGTGGCGCTGATTGCTGGAGTTACGCCGGGGCTGACGAAGCGGATACAGGCCGGGAAGCTGGTGGGTGGTGTGGCAAAACTCGTGGGCGGATCGGGCGGTGGGAAGCCGGAGATTGCCGAGGCGGGCGGGAAGGACCAGGCGCAGATTGATGCGGCGCTGAAGGCGGCGGCGGGGATTGTTGGGGAGTTACTGGGATAGGACTTCAGCATTGCAGGCCGAGGAATGCCTTTGGCATCTCGAAAGCAATACACCGGGAAAAGCACGGTTGAGGTAAATGCCTTAATCTGAGCCAATGGCCAGGCAGGACGAGAAACAAACAAAGATCGAAAGGCTGCGCCTCCGTTTGATCGAGTGGTACGGGCGCAACCGTCGTGACCTGCCGTGGCGCAATACCCAGGGACCGTACGCCATCTGGGTCTCTGAGATCATGTTGCAGCAGACTCGCGTCGCTGTGGTGGTTGAACGCTACCAGGCTTTCATGGCGCGTTTTCCCACGCTAGTCTCGCTGGCCGAGGCGCCGGAACAGGACGTGCTGGCGTTATGGAGCGGGCTGGGCTACTATCGGCGCGCGCGCATGTTGCACAAGGCTGCGCAGTTTGTGGCCGGCAACTACGCGGGCAGTCTGCCGGCCACCTCGGCTGAGTTGCGCGCGCTGCCCGGCATTGGCGCTTACACCGCCGCCGCCATTGCCAGCATTGCCTACGGCGAGCCGGTGGCCGTTGTGGACGGCAACGTGGAACGGGTGCTGTGCCGCATGGCCGGCTGGGAGTCTGCAAGCCGCGCCGGAGCCGCCGCACTGCACCGCAAAATTGAGAAGATGGCGGCGCGGCTGGTTGACCCCGAACGCCCCGGCGACTTTAACCAAGCGGTGATGGAACTGGGCGCGACAGTCTGCCTGCCGCGCAATCCGAAGTGCCAGGCATGCCCGGTGCTGGCGGACTGCAAGACCCGCGGCGAGCACAGGACCTCGCCTCGGCCGCGCATGTTGAGTCGCGAGGTTGCTCACGCGCTCTCGGTGCGGATGGGCCGGATTGCAGGCAAGACGCGCGGGCCCGGCAGCAGGGAGGTTCTGCTGGAACAGCGTCCTGATACGCAGACGGTGATGCCGGGGTTGTGGGAACTGCCCGTGTTGCGCGAATCTGCCGTTCCGGAAAAGGAACTGCGCATGACTGTGCGCCACGCCATCATGCAGGTTAACTACTACGTGCGCATCCGCACGGTGTTTGAAGACGATGTTGACGCGATGACGGTGCCGGGCGGTGTGCGCAGGTGGGTTCCGCTAAGCCAGGCTGTGAAGATGGCGCTCACTGGGTTGACGCGCAAGGTGCTCTCGCGAGCTCACCTGCTGCCCACGATTGCGCTGGATGCCATTGCTCCACGACGGGATAGGGACGTACTCTAAAGAGGACAATTCCGGTAATTATTTGAACGCGCCTTTCGCAATATCCACACAATCCACGGAGATTTCATGCGTCCTATTCTAGTTCTAGCTATTCTGTCAGGAGCCGTTCTAGCCGTACCTCTGGTCAATGCGCAACAAGCCGCCGCTCCTATGGTTCCTGTAATCGCGGGATTGCCGCCGGCGGCGCGGGATGCGGCAGCTTCCATCGATCCGGAGAAGATTCGCGCACACGTGCGGTTTCTTGCGCTCGATCTGATGGAAGGCAGGGGGCCCGGCACGCGCGGAGACGAGCTTTCCGCCGAGTACATGGCGACGCAGTTTGCGCTGGCGGGGCTGGAGCCGGCTGGGGATAACGGAACTTACTTCCAGCGCGTTCCGTTGTTCGCGGTGCACACTGTCGAGGACAAGACGAAGTTTGCCTTGGTTCCGACGAGCGGCGCGCCGGTGGAACTCGCGTACAGCTCCGAGATCGTGTCGAAGGACCAGACCGGGCAGGAAGCCGCGGACTTCGATGCGCCGATTGTGTTTGCCGGCTACGGGATTGATGCGCCGGAGTACAACTGGAATGACTACGCAGGCGTTGACGTGAAAGGCAAGATCGCGCTGATTATTGTGAACGAGCCGCCTTCCGATGACGAAAAGTTCTTCAAGGGCAAGGCCCTCACCTACTACGGGCGCTGGACTTATAAATATGAGGAAGCGGCGCGAAGGGGAGCTGTGGGTGTGTTAATCATTCACCGAACTGACCTCGCGAGCTATCCGTGGGAAGTGGTGCGGAACTCACAGGCGATCGAGAAGAGCTATCTTCAGGGCGATCCCTCCGCAACGCTGCGCGCCGCTGCGTGGATTCAACACGACGTGGCGCAGCGACTGCTAACAATGGCAGGGCTCGGCGATCTGGATCAGGCAATTGATGCGGCGGGGAAGCGCGGGTTTCATGCGGTTGAACTTCCAGTGAGGCTGCGTGCTCATGTCGAAAGCCTCGTCCGCCGCTATGACAGCACAAACGTCGTGGGCCGCGTGGCTGGTGTGAGTTCTGCTGTGCAGGCTGTTCTTTACACTGCGCACTACGATCACCTCGGCATCGATCCGAACGCGAAGGGGGACAACATTTATAACGGCGCCGCCGACAACGGCACCGGCTGCGGCGTATTGCTCGAACTGGCGCGGGCATTTGCGCAGTCGCAGGTGCGTCCGCCGCACGCGATTTACTTTGCGTCGGTCACGGCAGAGGAGCAGGGGCTGCTCGGTTCGCAATACCTGGGGATGCACCCGCCTGTTCCCGCGGGGCACATTACGCTCGACCTGAACTACGACATGCTGCTGCCCATCGGGGTTCCACTCTCGGCGAACCTGGCTGGAGCCGAGCGAACTGATTTCTGGCCCACGGTTCAGAGTGTCGCCAAGGCCTTTAACCTGGCCCTAATGCCCGACTCCAACCCCATGGCTGGCCACTACTACCGCTCCGACCATTTTTCGCTGGCGCGCGTTGGCATACCCGGCATTTCCGTCGGACAGGGCGATTTGTTTGAAGGCCACACGCCGCAGTGGGGCCACGAACAGATGGCGGACTATACCGCACACCACTACCACCAGCCTTCCGACGAGTACCACGCCGATTGGGACTTCAGAGGCAACGCTAAGCTGGCGCGCTTCGGCTTTGTGTTGGGCTGGCTCGCCAGCGAGCAGCCGAAGTCTGTTGAATGGCATCCCGGCGACGAGTTTGAAGCGGCGCGGAAGGCGAGCCGGGCACATGAGTAATTGATGATTCCGAGTGAACAGATGCAGCGAGTTAGCGGGCGACGGTGGAGGGCTCAGGGAATAAATCGATCGGACCTTCGTCTCCGACGGATTTTTATGGCTCGTCAGCGGGGAACAGGGCATAATTTGCGTGCGTGGTTATCAGCCCTGAAGGAGGCCTGACAATGCCTGGAGTTGACTGGAACGCAGCAATTCGCTATGCCCAACTCGTCGGCATCGCCTACAGTGTGGCGCCGGCTGCCGCATACACGCCAAGTACGATTGCGGCGATTGCCCAGGCGGGCTACACATTCGTTGACGCCCTTTACGGCAACGAACTGGCTACAGACGTTTCACCCCATACAGGTGAGACTGTCACTTACGGTTTTCTGGCAACGTCAGCGGCCGGAGAGTTGGTTGCGGCGATTCGCGGAACAGAAACGATACAGGAATGGCTCCATGATTTTTCATTCCTGTTTGTTCCCAATCCGATCCACGCGGGCGGAGGACTCACCGAGGATGGCTTTACCGCAATCTACAGGTCGTTGCGTGCAGGCGCAGATCCCAACTCACCTTCCGCCATCGCTGCGATTGCAAATCTGACAGGCAAAGGCGGAGTCTCGCGCATTACGGTTACCGGACACAGTCTGGGCGCCGCGCTTGCAACTCTGCTTGGCCTGGATGCCGGCCTCAATAGCGGCGTTGGAGCCAAGGGGACATCAGTCTATACCTTCGCAAGCCCCCGGGTGGGAGAACTCTTCTTTCAGCACACCTACGACTCGGTTGTGCCTGACACCTATCGCATCCACAACCGGCCGGACATCGTCCCGCAGGCCCCTCTTTACCCTTATGAACATGTGGGGAACGACCTTGAATTGGTGCCGCCATTCAATTCGGTCAACGCTACAGTGGCATGCTGGCACAGTCTTGACACTTATTTGTGGCTGATGGACAAGGAAGTGGGTGGGAACAGCCTGAAAGTGGATGTGCAATGCCGGGGGTCGGCGTACCCTGGTCCCGTGTAGACCGTTGCTGATGGACAAAGTCAAGACAAGAGTGGAGTGGATCAGAAGTAGTCTGCGCAGCTGAGGTAATAGCCGCACTGGGTGCAGACAAGCTTGCAGTGGTGGCCGGTGAGACGGTGGCCGCAGGTGGGGCACACCTGGCAATGGTGGTCGACAGGCTTCTCGCTGGCTTGAGTGCCAGAGCGGGCTCCCTGAGAGGCGCCGCTCGGCTCACCATGTGAGAAACTGACCGTAAAATCCGGGTCAAAATCGGGATCCAGGGCCGACGGCCGCTGCGGCAACATGCACGACAGATTACCATGGAAGAGCAGGCACCGCAGCCGCGCAAAGTTTCGGCATGCGCTTCAGGCATCAACTCTCCGGCTGCGCCCACGTTTCTCCTGGCGGCGCATCGGACAAATCAACTGGATTCCCAATCCCCCAAGGAGGGACTATGGCAAGCAAGGCAAGTGCAGTTTGGACAGGCTCACTGAAGGAAGGCAAAGGCACCATCTCCATGGCAACGGGCGTACTGAAAGACGCCAAGTATTCGTTCGCCACACGTTTTGAAGGCGCCGACTCCGGCACCACCCCCGAGGAACTGATCGCGGCAGCCCATTCCGCCTGCTTCTCGATGGCTCTGGGCGCGCAGTTGGGCGGTGCGGGGCTCACACCGACGAAGATCGAGACCCACGCGGCGGTCACACTGGCCAAGACCGACGGAGGCTTCGCTGTCACAAGGATTGCGCTTACAACGACCGCGAGCGTCCCTGGCGCCACCAAGGATGTCTTCGACAAGGCCGCCGCCGACGCCAAGGCCGGCTGCCCAATCTCGAAGCTGTTCGCCAACAACACCGAGATACTGCTAGACGCGAAACTGGTGTAAGGCGAGGCTCGTTCAGGGCAAAGCCAGCAGCAGGGACCGGGGCGCAAAGCCCCGGCCAGCATTCATGGTGCGGGATTTGACACCAGTTGCCGCATTTGCGAGACTCAAAGTTGCTGCCTGTTCAGCTAGTAGCCGCTGAACATGTGTACCGTGCCGAAGTGGCGGAATTGGCAGACGCGCGTGGTTCAGGTCCACGTACTCGCAAGGGTGTGGGGGTTCGAGTCCCTTCTTCGGCACCAGCTTACAACGCAAGTTGTTGATCCTCGACGTATTCCATAGAAAACAAACGACTAAAATCAATTCTCGGGCATGCGTCATGTGCGCCAAGTGCGGCCTGGTTCTCCTTCTCGGGCCGATTTACCTTACAAAACGCGAACTACCTTACAAAGCCTGCTCTTGGTGTGTTTGGCCTGGTTCATCCGTGAACGGGAAGTCCTTCTTGTTCATGATGAACTTGCAAGGGCAGCTCCATCGTCGCGCGCCAGAGACTGGACAAAGCGAAAGAATTCATCTTCGTGTCGATGGGAGATGAGACAGGTATTTGCAACGTCATCGTCACGCCCGATCGGGTATGTGAATGTACTCAGAGGCGCGTAACTTTTCGGGATCAAAATCCTGCTGAGCCATGATTACTTCCTTCTTCGTCCAGCCCTATTGGTTACTCTCTACGCCTGTCACCTCGAACTTCGAAATGTCCGAAAAGCCATCCTCAAATTGGAAACTGAAGGTCAGTCTTACTGGAACGTTAGACACCTCTACTTCTGAATACTGCTCGTTCCAGTTCGTGGTCGAAACATAAACACTCCCGCGCTCTGACAGCTCAAAGGCATCCAACTTGTCCACAAAGCCTTCGACTGTGGCCACGACCTCGGCCGTTCCCTGACAGACATAACTGCCGTTTGACAGCCTGTACAAGTCGGTCGCCTCAATCTCATTCGGACTCTCCACCATCGTCACATGCACTGGCTCTTCCAGAGGCACATCCTTCGCATAAAAAGTGCCGTCCGCCTCCTGGGTCTCAAAGTCTTCAAGCCCCTCATTCACGACATCTTCAAGCGCGAATCCTTTATAGGTCCCGCCCTGAATCCGCTTAAGTATCTTCTCGGTCTTTTCCTTGTCTTCCGCCGTTTTCTTAAGAAGCGGTTTCACAAATTCATCGACCAGCTTCTTCGGGGTCGGAAACCATAGAACCTTGCACTTGGCATTCTTGGAAAGGATCTCATCAGTCAACTCGGGATGGAGTTTGCTCTTCTGCTCGTTGCAATGGTCGTTAATGTCGTTGGTGACATAGATGGCCTGTTTCGTGCTGAGGTCAACAGCACCAAGAAACGCCAACCACGTCAACGCATCCCGGTATCCCTTACCCGTCTTTACAAAGGGCCTTCTGCGAGCCAAGTCGCGCGTTACGAGTTCAGCATGAGGTACTTGAGGAATTGCGAGCGTCTGGATGCCGAGTTCAGTAAGACGCTCACGAAAGCATTTCTCAAAGGCCGGCGGAGAATAAAACGGTGGCAGAGTAAAACCCTTGGTGCCCGCGGGAATCAATTTGGCGCAACTCGCAAGATCAGACTTGAGCTTCGCTTCAATTCCCGGAGCCTCTTCTCGATAGTGGTTGACATGCTCCAGGATTGAGACTTCGGAGATGAAAACCTCAGCCAACCCTGACTTGATAAACTCAGCCAGAAACGTGAATGCCTCGCCGGAGGCCGTCCAGTTATCTTGAAACGCATTTGTATCAAGGCAGATCTTGATCATCAGTTCAACCGTTGCCGGGAATGCTATTGATTATATTTCCGGCTTCTCGGAGTTGGAGAACCGTCTGGAGCCCAGATGACAGCGTTGCAGGCAGACTTTCGATCAGACTTATTGGAGATGGCTCGGACGAGTCTCTCGGCGGATTGGGGACCGGAGGTATTGCAGCGCTCTGACGATGATCTTCTCATTCTGTTTTTTGATTCCCTGAGCCGGAGGCCAGCCGTCCGGCCACGGCGGTTATGGATAGCAGACGACTTTCAGTGCCCTCTGGAGATGGAACAAGGGTGGGAGCGACTGCGCCAAAAGATTACGGCGGGGGAAGACTTACGTCCTCACTTGAGCCGAGGCCACGGGCGGCATGATACGCGAGACGGTTTACTGAACGAGTGGGGCGTACATCACTTTCACCTGGGAACATCATTGTCGCCGGGTGATCCGTTCATCGCACGAACCGGGCCTGTTTTATTTGCTCGGGTCACTTCAAATGACTTCTATGCGATTAATGTCTACTCCCATGGCACATGGGAGGATACAAAGATAATCGAAAGTCTGCATCGTAATTGGCCTGACTCAATTCGGCAGTACAGAATCAGAGGTATCCAGGGAGAACCGCTTACCGAGGCGCAACGCCGGAATTTGCGAAAGGGAAATCTTCAGACAGCGACTGCAACCTCAGATAGCACTGTCTACATGGCGATAGGCGGTGGGGTCGCAAGTTCGGGTACATCCGGACAAGCAGTAATGCGAGCGGATATGCTCTGGTCGGACACCGACCTCTTACAGAAAGCGGTGCAAGACCAATTTGAGAAGTTTCTCCCTCACCTGCGCGCAGGGGGGTACACGAATCAAACCGAGATCAAGGCAACTCTGGTTGACATCACCCCCCAAGCCTTTCAAGTTGCATTCCCAGAGTATGGGGTTCTCTCTAATGTGACATTGGAGGGGGGTTGGTTTCACAGGAGATGCTGGGACGAGTAGTGAGCGGAGGAAGCCACAGGTGGGCTGTTTCCGAGAGGCAAGGCATGAAGAAGACATTTCGTCCGGTTGAAGGGCACCGGGAGCGCACGGGCAAGTTTCAGGATCACATCTTCAAAGGATGGGAATATCAGGAAGGCTGGTGCCTCCGTATTCAACTGCCCACCAGCGATATAGAAAAGACCCTCTGGGTAGACGGGACCTTTCAGTGTCCGGGCTTCTATAGAGCACCGCAAATAGCGGTCGGCAGACCCGACCCAGAGGAATTTGAGGCGGACCTTGTCGATATCCCTACCTCGCAGAGAGAGGCAATCCTTGGCATGATTTGGGAATGGGAAGTATGGGAGCCCGTTACCGAAGCAGGCACCTGCGCAATCGAATCTCTCGAACACATGCTGGAGCTACCGCGTGAGACGTTGCTGGACTGGTTCAGGCGGTCCGGGCGCAATCCAAGCGTTCCCGACGATATCATGCAGGTGCTCACAGACAACGAATACCTCGTCGAGACTGCCGGCCCTGAAGGTTTCGGTCGCTTCCGAGACTTCCGCCGTCTCGTGACGATGTTCCGCAAAGACGATCCGGCCAGTGGGCACGTCGTTCTGATTTATGAGGATGACAGGGATATTTTCGACGCTTCCGGGCGGTTCAAGAAGGTCGGCGACATCATCGTTTCCAGCCAGATCGGATACAACCGAGGCCCGGTATGGAAAGTCGAAAAGGCTTGAACGGTATCACTCTTTCTCACTCTTCCTCAGCCTCTTCAGGTTCATCGGACCTGCTATTCATATCGAGGGTTTGGAAAATAGGCTGCGACGTACCAACGATGCGCTGAAAGAGTTCGAACGCCAAACTTCCAGGCTGACAATTCGTCAGCAACTCGGTTGCTCTTGCCTGCCAGGGTTCCGATAACCCGCTGCGCACCATGACCGACGCACCCGGCTGTACGGCCTGCACACCGCCGCTTGCAAAACAGGTGCTGCTGAGGCGCGCAATGGCCGCTTCCTTGAATTCATCGCCAAACTCGGCGCATGACCAAAGAACATGCAGTGCAAACGATGGATGAAAAATCGCCAAACCCAATGGAGCGTCTTCGAGCGACCGCAACACCAGCAGGGCGTCTTCTTTAGAACGATGGAGCAGACCATCCAATGCAGCAAATACCGTCGTGCCGGACTCTTCGCCAGGCCAAACGTCTGCCATGCGCCAGAAAATGGTGGAGAGCTGGCTTTCGTAGCGAGGATATCGCTTCATGAGTTCTGCGAAGCGACGCAGCGCATCTTCATGCTCCGAACTATTGCGAGCACCTCGGAGAACCGACCATGAGGATGAAATCGGGATAGCTTCGTAATCGCTGTCAGCTCCATGATTCTCTGTATCGTTCAAAGCCAAGGCACGAGTAATACGGGCCTCGAAGAACGAGACGATGGCTCCCGGCGCTGCACCGCAAACACTTACCATCAGGTTGTCGAAATGATGATCATTCAGCTTTTCAACCTCGACAAGATTGGCAAACATCTTTTCTGCCAGAGAGCGGGTCATCATGCTGGCAGGCAGGCCATAAGGACCAAAAATGGCGCAGTAATCGCTCGCCAGGCTGTGGTGGTTTCCGATCTTCATTCCCCCGATCAAGTCGAGTGCCGGTGGACGAAATGCCACAACTCTCGTCAATCTCTTGAGGCCCCACATGATCGAATGCAGCACTGCGGGTTCGGTACGTCCCGCCAAGATTGTGAGAATATCCAAGTCTTCTTGCTCTAGCGGTTCCTCCACCGGCCCATGAGATACGCCTGCAGCTACCGACGCGGCAACTGACAGGGATTCTGATCGGGCTAACAGAACTCCATATCGCGCATACTCGCCACGATCCAGATAGCGCCAACGATCCAAGGCGATTCCAATGTCTCCCGCAATAATCGACTGAGGATTCATCAACGCATAGTCTGAGAATCCTTCCAAGAATGTTCTCGACTGGCACAAGGCAGAAACCACAGGTGCTTCCGATTCCACTCTGATTCCAGCCTTCGCAGCCTGCTGGAGCAATTCTTCCACCTGCTTGACTTGATCCGTTCCACTCGGGAACTTCGCCCGTAATGCGGCGAAAGCTGCATCCTCTTGGTCCCGCCGTCGTTGCGACGGCAGACTCCCCAAGTCCACTTCGGCGTTGTCTTCATATTCATTGGTGCAAAGAACGTCGAAGAGTTCAAAGACATCTGACCGGGAGAGTTCTGCGAACAGAACTGCCGCAGCGGATTTCACTTCTGCCGATTGGTGTTGGCTCCGCTCAATCGAGCGCAGAATGCGGTGAATCTTCCAGACCAGGGGCAAGGAAGCGTCACCGCTGCCAACTCGACGGCGCACCATCTCCAGAACATCGAGACGCTCTTTGTCTTGCCACGCCTGTTCCTCCGGCATAGGCGCAGCGCGGAAGCTGGGGTGAAAATCGGCGAGCGCGGTTGTGAAAGAGCGCACAGCCAGAACGGCGATCCGCGGGCAGGGGGAATAGCTGGCTTGTTCGATCAAATGGAGGGCACGTTCCCGCAATTGCTTTGTCGCGTGATAGTCGACAGGGTGTTTGGTGAAGGTGAACGCGTCTCCCCTGAACTCCTCGATTGAGACTTCCCGCTCCAGCAACTCGCGCGCCAAGTCAAGCGGAGTAAAATTATGGTTGTACGAGGCCGTTGATTCCGCGAGCTTTTCGACAAATTCGAGCACACGGTTGTTGTAAATGGGATGCTTGTATCTCTCATACCCTATTGCTGATTTGAGAGTCCGCTGGGCCGGGCCACTCACCTCCGAGGACCCATGATGTGACAATTCCCAGAGCCTGGCGAATGCGTCCGACGAGGTCTTCTCGTTGTAGATTGTTACACCAAGCATTGCGGGCAACTGAGCCAGTATGTGTTCCTGAGTCGAACGGAAGAGACCCCATTGCTTCATCGAAGGTACAGGCTGGTCCATCGCAATCTTGACCAATTTGTGGACGTTCTCCGGCTGGAACGCTGTGATTGGCTGCACTGTGCGCAGGAAGTGTCGGCGGTCAGCCGCATCTTGGCGTCTAAACGCCTTCAGAATCAGTGCCCACACATCATTTAGAAGCTGGGAGTCCTTACCATCCTTCGTGATCCTCCAGTCCAGTTCGCCAAAGTTCCGTAGCAAATTCGACAGATGCGTTTGCCCGAAGTTCTCGTAAGCTGCGTCTGCATAACCCTTCGGTCGGCCATCGGGATAGAGTGACGCTAATTCCAGCAGATAGTCTGCGAAGAGATCAGGGACAATGCGCAGCTTTCCAGCGCCGCGAATGAGAACCTCGCGTTCTTCGAGGAAATCCAGGCCATCGTGTATCTGGTCCGGGCGCAGAGAAAGGAAAACGGCAGCCCCTGCGATGAAGTCATTCTTTTCGGGATCGACTGGTTGAACAGCGGCGATCAGCGAAAGCAATACGCCCTTTTGACGCCCGCTAGAGGGAAGTTCCCCCGTGCGCTCTTCGAGGAATTTATTGAATACTTCTGTCCGAAAGTCTTGGTGGTTCACAAGCAAATCGGGAGTGATCTCGCCGCGGGCAATCAGCTTTCCACCAACAACGGTGATAAGCGGAGTATCTTTTGACACCTCTGCCAACTGGCTCGCAAGGTATTCGTAGTTCGGCCCGAGAACTTCTTTGGCAATTTCCTCCGTCGCACGCAGACTGATGACAACGAGTTTCTTGAAACGCGCCACGGAATTGTTGCTGGCAAGACGGGCAAGCATTTCATCGATTCGAGCGAGACCGCTCGGGCGGCTGCCAATGAGGAGCTTGAGCTGCGCATTTCCGCTTCGACTACTGACCACGCTGATGATCTTATCGAGCTCCTCGTACAGGTGGGCGTCATCCGCAATTATGAGTGTGTTCGTTGACGGAATTTCGTTGATGCTGCCGTCGTGCCACACTCCATGCTGGCTCACCCAAAGGACGGTCCAGCCGGTCAGAGCTTCCGACCAGGCGCGCATCAGCTTAGTCTTGCCAATACCTCCCCGGCCCGGAAGCAACGCGATTTTTTGACTCGGGTCGCTTAAGAAAGAGTCCAGCTCAGAAAGCCTGGTCCGTCTGCCGCGAAGCGTTTGATTGAAGTCAAAGAGTGGGCTGCTCTTGCTCATATATTCCCCGGAACTTTTCGGTGAGTAGAAGGTCTTCGCGCGCTCCGCTGGAATGCGCTCTTTTAGCTCCTTGATGTCACTTTCGTGTCGCTTCAGGGCTTCATCAACGTGGTCGATCCAATCGCGCAGGTGCGCTGCGGCAAGCAACTCTTCCTGTGTCACCTGGATTTCGCCGGCTAAGAGTTCCTTGGTAAGGGTCTTCTGCCCTTGTTGACTCAGCAGATGAAAGACAAAGGCGAATAGATCCCGGTAGACCCGCCGTGCGACCTCTTCTGATCGAAGCGGGTCCGTTTTCCGAAGTTCGGCGAGGACTTCGCTTTCGATGGTTTTGTGATCGCCTGATTCCATCGCCCATTCGAAGGAGTCAATGATCGCCGCGAGTTCGTCGCCATCGCTACACATTACCTCCTCGAACGATTTGTGGGTGGCCTTTGGAACGACAGATATGCAGCCTTTCAGAAAATCCTTGATCATCGTGATCGCAGACGCTCTGGCGTCACCATGTATCTCTTGCTTACGAATTTTCTCCCACGTTACGATTCCGCTCTCGCTCCCGGCCCAACCGCGTTCTTTTCGAGCGGATGTGGTGGTGAGAAAGCGGAAGGACAGTTTCTCGCTCGGTCTTGATCTTCGGTGTTCGCAGAAATTTGCAATAGCTTCAAGCGTATCGTCGCTCCGAAGGGTCAGTCGTTTCTTGCGGAGCTGCTTCACCTGCTCTAACCGCTGGCTATTTTCGAGGCCCTGGGTGGCGGCACTCTGAATCAGGTCGATGTCTTCTCCGGCTTCCAGTTCGAGATGCTGGCCGGGTAGCAGACGGAGCCAACGAAGATCGTCACGTTTACCTGAAATATAAATCCGGCAAACGTCGCGTGTGCGTCGCGGTTTCGATTCCTAATTGAAGCCATCAGATCGTACCGATTCTAGGCCGAACAATCCAGTCGGCCCAACGAATACATCATCGACCTGCTCAATTGAGTAGGTCGATGGGAGATTTTGCACCGTGTGAGCCTACGACATCGATGCCAATGCGTGCTCGCGCGGCGAGTTCAACCGGGCGAATCCCGTCGACAAACCAGCCGTGCGCGATCCGATCCATGCCGGCCCCAACCAATGGCGCTACTGTACGTAGTGTGGCGTTGAGAGCAACGGCATCGGTTTTTCCGCCGTGAATGATCAGATTTCGTTGTCGGTATAAACGGCGAAACGATGCCGTGACGTGACCTTCAATATCGTGAAGGTGCGCGAGCGGAGCAGCCAGCATCTGTCGCATCCTGGCAATTGCGGCATGGTCAGATGGTGTACCGAACTGCGTCGCCGGATCGTTGATGATTTCTTCTGCTGTCACTGCAGCTCTATCGCGGTTGGTAGTACAGACCGTCAACTTGGGAGCGATCACGGGGTTCGCGTTTTCGAGCACATACGATAGTGCAGTCAGTTCGGCGCGAACAAACGAGCAGGCTACTAAACTCGCCATACGGTCAGCCGCAATCACATCATGGTCCCCAGGGCCGCTGAGGAGAGCTTCCATTGCAGCCCACGCTCCTGATACAGCCGGGCATGGCGAGCCGTTTTCTAGTGGAGCAAGGAGCTCCAGTGCTGCGTCGATAATATTGCCCGTGGTCACGGTATATAGTTTGTCTTCACGATGAAGTGCATGAACCTGCACTTGGCGCGGCAAGATTCCGAATCTATAGCGTTTGGGCTGGCCCTCTACCCATGCTGATGGAAGCGGTATCAAGCGACCGTTCGTGCCGAGAATGACCCTTGACGTCAGTCGATCCACGATTTCGACAGTCTTGCCAACGGCTGACCACGAGTCGGGAGCGTCTACAGAAAACCACATTCCACCGTTCTGGCGGATACCTACGGCACTGTGATTGTTGGCTTGCAGCCACGCTGTGACATCACCTGGTTCTATCCAGTTTGCTGGGGGGCCTGATTTCGCTTCAGCCGCCGCTTCGAACGCCACCAGCACGCGGTACGTCTTGTTCGGAGCAGACACAAGCGCAACTGCGTCATCGAGAATATCGGCTAGATTCCGCGTTCCAGCCTCATGATCAACCCGATACGTCATCCACCGATGGAGGTACGGAGCACTGAATCCGGCGTCAAGGAGAAATGAAGCGATGTAGCGGGCGGAGCGTTCCGCCCGCGGCTGCGTGTTAGCGCGTAGGGCAGTTGCCCAGGTTTGGAGGTACTCCGCTTCAACGGTCTGAAGAAGGAGCTTGATCTGGTTATACTCCGCGCCATCCATCCGAATAGGAGATTTCAACGCGCGGATGAGAGCCTGTTTGCGTGGCGCAGGGCCAATCCCAGGATCTGCCCCGATCAAGGTAATCGTGTAGTCTACGAGGTTTCTGAGTGAGCTGTCAGAGAGGATGCCATCCTGCACTGCTTGGGACGCCTCCAAGACTTCCTTGAGGGATAGCACGCTCCCCGGAGACCACAACGACCTCTGCCAGGGAGTCCGAGCTCCGAAGAAGTCCAGCATCCGGGCGGCAGTATGAATATCGAAAGGGTTGACACCAAGCACGATTCTGCTATCCTTCAAACAGGACGAATTGTCCGAGATCTAGTCAGAGGGTGTCTCTAAAGCCAGGGAAACTTGGCAACAGATGCACCCTCATTTCCATTTATAGGGAAAACGAGGACACAAGGCGCACTCCCGCTCCCCTACCTTCCCGATATTAAGCACAGTTTCATTCTACACTCTTTGTTTTCAATGTATTGCCGTCTTTGGCATCAGATGTTTCGTCCCGCGCTATCCTCGCGGAGATGAAGAGTACTCTTCGGCGGGGCGGCGCGGTGGAGTTTCCTTTGGGCAAGCTGGTGCGAGTGCGTCGTCATTTCAGTAAGCACTGGGACAGTGTCGATGACTGGCCCGCAAATCGGCAACGATACACAGTGGCGTGGGAGCTGGACGAAGCGGGCGACCGGCTGTTGAAC
>DASYZU010000119.1:0-11792 GCA_035945795.1 Occallatibacter sp. | reverse complement strand
GCAACAGCGGGCCAATCAACTCCCACTGCGCTTCCGTCAAAAGCCTCTGTCGCTTCTTCATGACAGAAGCTCAACAGTTCAACCGCCTCACACGTAAGTACGTGGTTTGAGGCCGAACCTATTTTTGAAACACGCTCTAGTAGAAACTAAAATTCGCACTGGGCTGGCGAAGCCTCAGTGAGTCCGCAGCTCAACAGCGTAAACAGATTCGCTGGTTTGGGATTTGCGCGGTAACTCCTCAGAGGAGATTGGCTGTAAGGTGTGGGCTCGTATTCCGCTGATCTGTGGCCCTTCCAGGATTGAGTGCTCGAGTTCTTGAGTTTTGGTTGAATTGCCGCCGGTCTATCCCTAACCCTTGTCGGTGCCTGCTGAGGTTCTGAGAAGGCCGAAAGCTGGGTTGGGGAAGAGCTGCCGGTTACTCGCCAGTTGCGCCAATTTTACTTGGATCAATGGTGCTGGATTGTGCTTGAAGGTATCATTCCACGCAGAGAAAGTTAGGGTATCTTGCTGACATGAACTAGGTCGGGGAGCCTTGCTCGCGGCGATTCACCTAGTTATAGCCAGCTCTCTTATGGTGTGGGAGGAGTCACAATTCTGGCGGTACATTCGAATTGACCCATCCCAGCAAATAGGAGACAGTGGCCTTTGGGTTCATTGATCTCGCAGGACTGCGGAGACCCCCCGCAAGTAAACGCCATAACGGATATGTCTGGCGAAGGCCTATTCCCGTCTGGCGTGGAATTCTAGCCCGATGGTCGCGATAGTTCGGCTGTCAAGCATCTCAGCCGCACGCGGGAACACCATCTTCTCTTCCAGCTGGATGTGCTCCTCGTAGAGATGCTTGAGCTGTGTTGTGGAGGATAGAAGACGCTGCTCGTCTTCCGGGCTCAGGGGTCCAGCCGCAATCCATGCCGAGTAGAGCGTGTTCACAGCCTCGTGGAGATCGTTGGCATTGCGATGGTCGTTCTCAAGCGAGTCCAACTCCTCGAAGTTCTTGGCAGCGGATACAACACGGAGCCGGGGAAACAGAGATTCTTCCTCGTCTGCGGTATGCCGTTTCCCGCCCACGCGAAAGTAGTGAAGCGCAGCCTGCAAAGCCGCCGCCTCCTCGCCCGTCAATGCTCTGCCTTGAGCACGATCCGCCACCACACAGAGGATGTGAAGGAAGCGCTCGATCCTGCGATGGCAGTCCATGAGCATACCGATCGGGTCGTCGAATCCGCTATCGGGCTTTGCGCCTATTTGTATCGCCATCTCCTACGCTCCTGCGAATTACCATCCATTGTTGACGATTCGCATATCACAAGTCCCGGAGCACAACTTCATCCGGCATCTTGTCACGCACCCTGCAGTACATGCAGGTTCGATGCCCGCTTTACGCTCGGAGGAGATTGAGTATATCCCCTGGGAATGTAGGCGCAGCATGGCTCTTCGGCATTCGGATTGCCTGTAAGCGCGTAGGCGCGGGCCCGCGATCCGCCACAAATTTCTTTGAACTCACAGGAGCCGCATTTCCCTTCCAGCTTCGACGTATCTCTCAGACTCTGAAATAACGGCGATTCCCGGTAAATGACTGCCAATTCCTGGCGGCGAATGCTGCCCGCCGCAAGGGGCAGAAACCCGCTTGGAAAGACCTCTCCGGTGTGAGAGATGAAGACAAATCCCTTGCCGTCGTTCAGGCCGCGAGGCGCCCGACCTATGGCATCGGCGGATCTTTCGCAGGTTGAGAGAGACTCGACGCCAGCCCTGCGTTCGGCAACTTTATGTTGAAGGAGAAAACGCCTGTAGTGCTGCGCCTCGGTGGTCTTGATGTCGAAGCTGGCTGTCTTCGAAAGGCTGTAAATCTTCGCAAAGATATTCTCGAATTCATTGGCGCTGAGAAGATCGTTAAGCCTTCCGCGTCCTGTAGGAACCAGAAAGAAGACACTCCACAACGTAATCTTCAGGCTCTCCATCAACATAACGATAGCATCAATCTCAGCGATATTCCGGCGGCTGAAGGTTGTGTTGATCTGAACAGGAAGCCCAATCTCGTTGGCCCATCGAACCGCGTCGAGCGTTCGCGCGAACGAGCCTGCCATTCCGCGAAACACGTCGTGAGTTTCCGCGCTCGCGCCGTCCATGCTCACCGCAAGCCTGGCTAGGCCGGCCTCCTTGAGCCTGATGACGATGTCCCTCGTCAGCAGCGGTGTCGCGCTCGGAGTAAGGGATACGCGAACGCCCGCGGAACGTGCATGGCCGATCAATTCGAAAAGGTCCGGACGCTTGATGGGATCACCTCCGGTGAGCACAAAGACCGGAACCTTCATAGCCGCGACCTGGTCGATCAAATGCTTGCCCTCTTTTGTGCTGAGTTCCATCGGGTGACGGTCGGGCTGCGCCGAGGCGCGACAATGTACGCACGCCAGATCGCAGGCCTGTGTCACTTCCCAAATAGCAATGAAGGGGCACTCGTTGAAATCGATCGCATTGATTTGCGGGTTCATGATTCGATAAGACTGCGGCGCTGGCATCCCCCGCAGTGACCAAAGTCGCTTGCTGCTAGAATTTCCGAGTGAGCGCCCAACGAATCGATCTCGCTGCCGTTCTGGAAAAGACCGGGTTGCTGTCAAGCCTTTCGCCGCCTGAGTTGCAAATGCTGGCTGCTCGGACGGTACGGAAGTTGTTCAGCACAGGCGAGTTACTGTTCTCTGAGGGCGAGCCTTGCAATGGGCTGCACATCATTGCACGGGGCAAGATTCGCATCTTCAAAACATCCATGAGCGGCCGCGAGCAGGTGCTGGCTGTGAATGTCCCCGGCGAGTCCATCGCCGAACTGCCTGTCTTTGACGGAGGTCCGTACCCCGCCTCCGCAGTGGCCATCGAAGACAGTGAGATTGCGTTCATTTCGCGGCGCGACTTTAACGCCTTCTGCATGGAGCACCCGGAGGTTTCGCTCAAGGTGCTTGCAGTGGTCGGTGCGCGGCTGCGGCGGCTGGTGGGCATTATCGAGGAGCTGTCATTCACCACGATTCGTCACCGGCTCATTTCTGTATTGGTCAAGCTGGCTCAAAGCGAAGGCAGGAAGACGGAGCGCGGCATTGAATTTCAACTACCCGCAACTCACCAGGAACTGGCCAACCAGCTTGGAACGGTGCGCGAGCTGATTTCCCGGAACCTGATGCGTCTGCAGGCCGAAGGGCTGCTGGATGTGGATGCGCGGCAGATCGTGGTGAAGAATATGAAGGGCCTGAGCGCGCTCCTGGACGCGACAAATTAGCAGCGTTGAGCTCGGAGTGACATAAGTTACTGCGCGGCATTCGTCCACTCGCTACTGTTGCAGGTGGAGAGTGCAGATGCCCACCTCAACACAGTCCATTCGTGAAATCGTATCCACGCAGCCGTCCGCGGCCGCAATCCTGCAGCGCTTTGACATCGATCTGTGCTCGCAGGCCGAAATGCTGCTTGGAGAAGCGTGTGCGGAACTGCAACTCTCGATCGATCAGGTGCTCGAAAAGCTTTCGGACGCCGAGATGGACGGATATGGGAAACCGCTGGCGAATCCAGATGACCTGCCCACGGGGCGGTTGATTCAGCACATCGTCCGCGTACATCACCAGTGCGTGCGCCAGGAGCTTCCGCGGCTGGCGGAAATGGCCCATAAACTTGCCGGAAAGCGCGGCGATCGCGCTCCTGAACTTGAGAATGTCGCGGCGTTGCTCGAAGAACTGCGCGCCGAATTGTTCGCGCATATTCAGAAGGAAGAGCTGGGTCTGTTCCCATTCATCTCTCAAATGGACCAGGAATTACTCGTCGCATGCTCGCCGGCGCATGTGTGCTTTCGCACGGTAGCGGAGCCTATCTCCATGATGGTGCAAGAGCACGAATCGGCCGACCGGATCATGGCCGAAATCCGTCGGCTCACGCTTGCATTTGAGCAGCCTCCATGGGCCTGTGCGACGCACATCGCACTCTATGGTGGTCTCCGTGCATTCGAGATCGACCTCAAGCAGCATGTGCATGTGGAGAACGATGTTTTGTTCCCACGCGCCATTGAAATGGAAGCTGCAATGAATCTTCGGGGGTAGAAATGGCGACAATCCCAACAATCGATGCGATGCTTTCTCCTGACGCAATAAAATCGATGCACGCAATCGCGGTTCGCGAGAGACAGAAGAGCCTTATACTGCGGGCTTGGATTCTGAGCGGACTTTTCTTCATGGCGCTGCCGGGCACCTTACTGGGCTTTTCAAACCTGATGGCAATCAGCACGCATCACGGACTAGGCAGTCTTCCGGCCGCGTGGATGCAGGGTCATGGCCATGCACAGGTGTTCGGCTGGATCGGCAGCTTCATTCTCGGAATAGGATTCTATTCGCAACCGTCGCGTGGACGGTCGGCGATCAGAATTCCGTTGACATGCTTTGTCCTTTGGACCTCAGGTGTATCGATGCGCTGGGTTGCAAGCATCTACGGCTGGCATTGGCATACTCTGTATCCGATCTCCGCCGGGTTCGAATTGATCGCGGTTCTCCTGTTCGTCGCTGCCGCGTCACAGCACAAACTGCCAGAGCAGGCGCAAGGCAAGCGTGCAAAGCCGCGAATGGAGCTATGGATGGTCTCCGTGCTGCTGGGAACCGCGGGGCTGGCTGCCACTGTCATATTCAATTTTGTTGAATGCCTGGAGTTGGCAATTCACGGAACGGTTCTCGCATTTCCGCACGAGCTCGACCAGAAGTACCTCATCCTACTCGCCTGGGGATTCGTTGTGCCAGTGGTATGGGGATTTTCTGCGCGCTGGCTGCCTACGTTCCTCGCGATTTCCAGGCCCAACACACGACTATTCTTCACGGCTTTGATTCTTGACCTAACCGGCGTTCTCGTCGGCGTTTCCGGCTGGACGATTGCGGCGACAGTTCTGTTGGCAACAAGTACTGTCGCAATCGGGCTCAGCCTGCATTTGACACAGCGGCCGCATGACCATGCAAAGGTCCAGGGGATTCACCCCAGCTTTCCATTGTTCATCCGGCTTGCGTATGCGTGGCTGGTGATTGCCGGTTCGATGAGTCTCTGGGCCGCCCTGGCCGATCAGCACGGAGGCATCTGGGGCGCTTCTCGACACGCACTAACAGTGGGATTTGCCGCCACAATGGTCTTCGCCATCGGACCGCGTATTCTTCCGCATTTTGCCGGCGTTTCCACGATCTTTAGCAAACGCCTCATGTTCCTCAGCCTATTGTTGTTGCAGTCCGGCTGCACCGTGCGCGTCTGCTCCGAGCCGCTTGCTTACGAAGGCATTCTGCCCTTTGCATGGAAGACGCTTCCCATCTCCGGGATGTTGGAACTGAGCGGCGTGCTTGTGTTCGCGGTTAACATTGCGCTCACCATGCTCGTGGGTAAATCGGCGTTCGCACAGGCCGCCTTGAACCCGGAGACGATTCCAACGGCCTGATCGACAGAAGATGCAACCACGCGAGAAGAAAGACCTGCATCAATGCCGGTTCCTGCTCTGCTGGGCAGTAGCCTTGGCGGCTTAGTGTATGCCTGGAATTGCCTTAATGAAGACGAAAAACACCGCAACACCGAAGAAGCGACTTCTTGTCAATCAGTTGCCGTCATGTGACTAAAGTCCCTGCAATGCGTTCACCATCAATCTACTATTGCGAATAGCAGCATGCGTGATGCACTTTTCAATCTGAATGGAGGAAAGCGATGACCTATAAACGTTATTGGCTGGCTCTGGCCGTTGTCATCATTGGATCTTTTGCAGTATTGGGCGGCGTGGGACGGAAGATGATCAGCCAGGCTCCTCCCATCCCGGATGTCTACACGACGGATGGGCAACTCCTCTTCACCGGCGCGACCATCACCAATGGGCAAGGCGTGTGGCAATCCATCGGTGGTCAGGAGATCGGCACGGTCTGGGGCCATGGCGCTTATGTCGCTCCGGATTGGAGCGCGGATTGGCTGCATCGTGAATCGGAGATCCTGCTCAACACCTGGGCGGCCAGGGCCGGCGCGCGCGACTTTGCCGCCCTCGGCCCGGATCAGCAAGCCGTTTTCAAAGCTCGGCTCATCCGCGAGATGCGGACCAACACTTACGATGCTGCAGGCAATCGTGTCGTCGTCGATGGCGATCGCGCCGCCGCATTTGGGCAGCTTGCGGCTTACTATGCCGATGTTTTTGCCGCGGGACGCAAAGAGTATGCGATCCCGAGCGGCGCCCTCACCAACCCCAACAAGCAAAAGCAGCTCGCTGCTTTCTTCTGGTGGACCTCATGGGCCGCCAGCACTGAGCGTCCAGGATCGACGACAACCTATACGAACAATTGGCCGCACGAGACGCTGGTTGGCAACGAGCCCACGCCTGGAGCCGTGTTCTGGAGCGTGATCAGCTTCGTAGGCCTGCTTGCCGGCATCGGCGGCCTCGTCTGGTGGTATGCGTCGCAGGAAAAGGTCACGGCACACGGACCTTATCCTGATAAAGATCCCTTCCTGGCGATGCAACCAACGCCCTCGCAGCGCGCAACGATGAAGTATTTCTTTGTTGTGGTCATCCTGTGGGGCGTGCAGATCTTGATGGGCGTTTTGACCGCGCATTACGGAGTCGAGGGCGGCGGATTCTATGGTTTCCCTCTGGACCGCTACTTGCCCTACGCCATCACGCGCACCTGGCATCTGCAACTAGCTATCTTCTGGATTGCCACCTCGTGGCTGGCGACGGGACTCTACGTCGGACCTGCCGTCAGCGGGCATGAACCTAAGTTTCAGCGCCTGGGCGTCAACGCACTCTTTGGCGCGCTGATCCTGGTGGTCGGCGGCTCACTCGCGGGTGAATGGCTCGGCATCCAGCAGCGCCTGGGCAACATGTGGTTCTGGTTCGGAAGCCAAGGCTATGAATATGTCGACCTGGGAAGATTCTGGCAGATTTTGCTGTTTGTTGGCTTGGTTCTATGGCTTGTTCTTATGGTGGCGTCGCTCAAACCGGCGCTCGTTCGCAAGAGCGAAGACCGGTCGCTGTTGATGCTCTTTCTCGTCTCCAGCATCGCAATTCCGCTCTTTTATGCGGCGGGCCTGATGTATGGGCAACGGAGTAATCTGGTCACCGCCGAGTACTGGCGCTGGTGGGTCGTTCACCTGTGGGTGGAAGGCTTTTTTGAGGTATTCGCAACGGTCGTGATCGGGTTCCTCTTTACGCGGCTCAGGCTGATCGAAATTCGCAGCGCGACCAAGGCTGCTCTTTTTTCGACGACCATCTTTCTTTCAGGCGGAATCATCGGCACGTTTCATCACCTTTACTTTGCGGGTACCACGCCAGCGGTCATCAGCCTGGGGGCGATCTTCAGCGCATTTGAGGTTGTGCCGCTGGCAGTGATCGGCTACGAGGCGTGGGACAACATTCGCATCGCACAGCCAACTAAGAGGGCGCCGTGGATCGCGAACTACCGGTGGCCGATCTATTTCTTCGTGGCCGTAGCATTCTGGAACATGGTTGGCGCTGGACTGTTCGGCTTCCTTATCAATCCGCCCATTTCTCTTTATTACGTACAGGGCCTCAACCTCACTCCTCTCCACGGCCATACCGCGCTGTTCGGCGTCTACGGGATGCTTGGCGTGGGCCTGACGCTCTTTTGCCTGCGCGCATTGAATCCCGGCCGCCCATGGAAGCAGGGAGCATTGAAACTCTCTTTCTGGTCTCTCAATGTTGGTCTGGGCATGATGTCCATCCTCAGCTTGTTGCCGGTGGGGTTACTGCAAGCCTGGGCATCCATCCAACGCGGCACATGGTATGCGCGTTCAGCCGAGTTCATGCAGTCAGGCTCGATGCAGACGCTGCGCTGGATGCGGGTTCCCGGCGACATTGTGTTCGCTATTGGCGTGGCCCTGTTTGCCTGGTTTGTGCTGGGCTTGCTCACCGGACATTCCTACGACCAGCAAGCATCTGCCAACGGGAATCATTCATTGCGCGAGACAGAAGAAGAGCGTGATGCGGCGCTGGCGGGCCACTGATCTGTACGTAGAGCCCATGCGGCGCTTTCGTTGAAGTGGAATCCTGCCTCGAAGGCGCCGTGTGCAACCTTATCCGCAAGGAGGCCGAGATGCATCGACACGAAGACAAAGAAAGCAACCTGACTAGGCTCCCCGAATTGGCTCGACCATTGCTGCAGTTTGATCTCGCTGCAGAGATAGAGCATCTGCGGCAAGAAAAATCGTGGCAACGAGGCTCAGGGCGAAGCTCCAGAACGCTGGTGAAGCATCCAGACTTCCGAATCGTGTTGGTTGGCATGAAGCCGAACACGGGGATGAAAGAGCATCGGGCAGAAGGCAGGATCTCGATCCAGACAATTGTCGGCTGTGTGCGACTGAAGTTACCGGAGCAGACAGTTGAGGTTCCGGCGGGCCATCTGTTGGCGCTCGATCGCTGCATTACGCATGACGTTGAGGCAGTAGGGGAGAGTGTCTTTCTGCTTACGATTTGTTGGCCCGAGGACGTCGCCTGATCTGCTTTGAGCAGATCACTGAGGACGGGGTCAATTCCGACGCGCGGCCCGTCAATCTGTCCGCCAACTCCATGCGTCGCTTTCGTTTGAGGGGAATCCCGACACGAAGGCGCGCGCAATCACAACCTATCGGCGTGAGCGAAGGAGGAGTTCATGGGCTATACATTTCTTGCAAATCTGCAACAGGAGTTCAAACTGCCGGAAAAGGGAATTTTGAGCCGAGTCCTGCAAAAGGACGGCAATGTGAACGTCACGCTGTTTGGTTTCTCTGAGGGCGAGGAACTCTCCGCGCATTCAGCTCCGACGCCGGCCATTCTATATTTCATCGAGGGAATAGCCGAAGTCCAATTGGGAGAAGACAAGGTCAGCGCCCAACCTGGCTCGTTTATCTACATGCCCCCGATGCTGCCCCACGGCATCTCGGCAAAATCACCGGTCAGAATGTTGCTGGTTCAAACAAAAGCCGCAGTGAATTGAGTCGCATGAAAATCGGCGGTGGGCCAACTGGCAAAACGCTGCGCAGTATCGGGCCCGCGACAGGAGGGACGGTGTCGCCATCCGGTTAGTGTCGCACCTATTATGGCTGATGAGATTGTTCTCGCGGGAGGATAAGAGATGATTCAGCTCAAGCGAGCTTACGAAGCGCCTTCCAGCACAGATGGCGCCCGGTTTCTTGTTGATCGTTTATGGCCTCGCGGCGTGAAAAAGTCTTCACTGGAAATCAAAGCATGGTTGAAGGATACGTCCCCAAGCAACGATCTGCGGAAACAGTTTCACCACGACCCGGCACGGTGGAGCGAGTTCCGCAGGCATTACTTTGCCGAGCTCAAAGAGAATCCTGCTTCGTGGATTTCGATCCTTGAGGCCGCTCGCGCCGGCACGGTCACGCTGGTCTACAGCGCTCACGATTCTGAACACAACAATGCAGTCGCGCTGAAGGAATTCCTGATGGAAAGACTTGGTGCGCTTGATAAGGACTGACACTTTTCCAGTGGCCCAGGTCACACACGTATTCTGGCGAATGCCGTATGCGTCAAAGTACCCCTTGCGATTCGCGTTGAAAGGCTATGCTGCGCTCCGACTCCCGCACCACCGCCCGCCTCCGTCCAATCAGCAACTCCCGCGCGCCGATATGCCCACACACGCGTCCGGTCTGCCGATCTACCACCGGCATGTTCATTACCCCCGTGGTTGCCATTTCCTCCGCTACTGCCCGGCAGGTTTCATCTGCGTAAACAAACAGCTCGGGCAACCGAGTAAAGTCGCCGCTCGTCTCGAAGGCCTCGACTGACAGCTCCGTCATTACCTCGGCTACGATTACTGTTTCGAGCGGGTCGACACCATATTCGCGAGACAGGTGGTATCCACGACGGCTGAGTTTTTCTGTGAGAATCGACCGCGGCATCACCAGCGAGGTCACCAGGTAGGATGCAGTGCACGCAAGCACCAGGGGTAGCAAAGCAGGCAGTGCATGGGTCAGCTCGAGTGAGAAGAGAATCGCTGTCATGGGCACGCCCAGCGCGCCTGAGAGCATGGCGCCCATACCCATCAACGCCCATAGTGCCTGCGTTTCGCCCGGCATATGCGCCAAGCGGGCCGCACTTTCACCGAGCGCCGCACCAATCATTAATAGGGGAGCCAGCACGCCGCCCGATGTGCCGGAACTCAGTGAAAACGCCCACATCAGCGACTTGGCAACGATGAGTCCAAACAGCAGCGCCGCCGGAGCATTCCCGCACAGTACCTCCGCGATGTTGTCGTAGCCTACACCGAGACCGCGTGGAAAGAAGAATCCACCCACACCAATTCCGATTCCGCCAATTGCTGGCCACCACATCCAGTGAATGCCGAGGCGGCCGCAAAAGAGCTCAAACCCATCCTCGAAGCCATACATCAATCTGCTTAGCCCTGCCGAAGCAAGGCCAACCAGTATCCCTAACGGGGCAGCTACGAGCAGCGCCTGCTCGAGGTGAATCGCAGAAGGTAAAGTGACTGGGAAAAGCGGCCCCACCCCAAGCCAATAGATGCGCAAGGCGCCTGCCATGACGCTCGCCACTGCCACAGGCACCAGCGAGCGCGGCCGCCACTCGAAGAGAAGCAGTTCCACTGCCAGCAGGATGGCAGCGATCGGGGCTGCAAAGGTGGCAGACATCCCAGCAGCCGCGCCTGCCACAAGCAAGGTTGTCCGTTCGGCATCCGTCAGCTTGAGCCACTGCGCCACCAGAGAGCCGAACGCTCCGCCCGTCATGATGATTGGTCCTTCCGCGCCGAAAGGTCCGCCCGAGCCAATGGCGATCGCCGCCGAGAGCGGCTTGAGCACCGCGATCTTGGGGTCTACGCGCGCGCCATGCAGCAGGATCGCCTCAATCGCCTCAGGAATCCCGTGTCCGCGAATCTTTTCAGACCCGTAGTGCGCCATCAGTCCCACGAGCAGGCCGCCAACGACCGGAACCGTGGTCAAGAGCCATGGCGAGAGCGGCGATCCGGCAGGACCAACCATCGTCAGGCTTAGCCGGTGGTAGTAAAAGATATTGGTTGCGAATGCAATCGCCCGCAACAGGATCACGGCCAAAGCCGCTGCTCCAGCGCCGATGACGAGCGCCACCCCCGTGAGCAACCACACCCGATGATCTACAGTAAAGTCGCGCAATGCAGAGGGCCGCGATCTCATCGAGCCTCCACTCCGGCGCCATTGTGCGCGTGTAACCTGATATGCTGCAAAGTCCGCGCCAGCCGAGGTGCCAGCTCGCTTAACTCCCTTGCATGATCGCCTGCCAGGCGGTCCAGAATCTGTTTGCCTTTGCGCGTTACACGCAAGATCATGCGCCTCCCGTCAGTGGGATCCGCGGTCCGCGTCAGCAGGCCTTCACGTTCCGAGCGATCTACAAGCTCAACCGCGCTGTTGTGTTTTATCCCGAGCCGTCCGGCTGCGTACGCGATGGTCACGGTTGTGGCCGGTAGAGCACCCGCTACCTGCAAGAGAAGCTGATGTTGCTGTGGCTGCAATCCTGCTTCCAGCGCTGAGCGTTCGCTGAAGTGTAAGAAGCTGCGCAACTCATAACGAAACTCCGCCAACGTTCTGAGCAACGAAACAGAACGGGCATCCGCAGGCTGAGACTTCATATATATATCGTATCACGATATATATGATCATGCGAGGATCCTCTTGGCCAGGGCAATCGCATGAACAAAAAAGACGGAGCGACAATCGTGGTTTGCATGGCCCCTACGGGGCTGAATGGCTATTGTTGACCGCATTCCCCACGCTAAAGCGCGGGGCTAAAGACCGCTGCGCCTCCGGCGCGAAAGAAA
>DASYZU010000118.1:0-5698 GCA_035945795.1 Occallatibacter sp. | reverse complement strand
AAATGAGGCGCTTTGGCGCCGACGGGAAGAATGTTGGCAGCGAGATTTCGTTGCTTGAGTTCAGCAACCGCTTGCGCGTGGATGGCTTGGGTCTCCGGGGGAACGTACTTGGCAATCAGTTCTTTGCGTTCGGCGTAAATTTCGCGCAGAGGACGCGTGTCCACACCGGGAGTCGATTCGTCGAGGGAACGCCATTTCATCTCATTTGCAACCGATACCCGTGGGCTTGCCGATATAGATCGTCTTGCCTTACGACCGAATATCCTGGACTGCCCGGCCTTACGCGCACGAGCAGTTCGCTGCCGGGTGGATGATCTTCGAGATACGATTCTGCAGAACCGGTGTAAACGAAGGGATTAGCGTCAGTACCCGTATATAGTTCGCCATCTGATCTGTACTTGTAGGTAATATCGGCTACTGCGCACCCGAACCCACCGGGGCGGCAGCTTGCGATTGTGACCTTCGCTTTGATAACTGGCCATGTTGTCGCGCCGCGCGCCCTGAAAAAGCGAACTACGATCCTGAACAGGAATTCGACGTAAATGTCTATGAACAAGCCGCCCATAGCGAACTCGCACGCCTACCGTGCTCCATAGCTACGTCACTGGCTACTGATACCGACGACAGCCGGCTACATCCCCGGCAGCTTCATTCCCGCCAGCCTGCGCGCGAAGCTGGGCTTGCCCATCTGCTTGAACATTTTCTTCATCTGGGCGTACTGGCGGAGCAGGTTGTTCACTTCCTGAATCGTCGTCCCCGAGCCGCGGGCGATGCGCTTGCGGCGGCTGCCATTGATCACTTCGTGGTGGTTGCGCTCGTGCGCGGTCATCGAGTTGATGATGGCTTCGACGCGGTCGATCTGCTTTTCGTCCACCTGGTCGGCGGCCTTCTGCAATCCACTGAACGGACCAATCGACGGCAGCATGCCCATCAGGCTCTTCATTGATCCCATCTTTTTGACGGAGCGCAACTGGTCGCGGAAGTCTTCGAGCGAGAAGCCGTCGCCGGAGAAGGCCTTCTTGGCCATCTCCTCGGCTTTTTTCTTGTCGATCTGCGACTCGGCACGCTCGATCAGCGAGAGAATGTCGCCCATGCCGAGAATGCGCGAGACGATGCGATCGGGATGGAACGGTTCCAGCGCGTCGTACTTTTCGCCGATACCAATGAACTTGATGGGCTGGCCTGTGACCTGGCGGATGGAGAGAGCCGCGCCGCCGCGTGCATCGCCATCCATTTTCGTGAGCACGACTCCGGTGAGCGAGAGCTTCTTGTGGAACTCTTCGGCGGAGCGCACCGCGTCCTGTCCAGTCATGGCGTCGGCCACGAAGAGGATCTCGGAAGGATTCAGCAGCTTCTTCAGCGACTGCATCTCGTTCATGAGTTCGTCGTCGATATGCAAGCGGCCGGCAGTGTCGACGATGAGCACATCGCATCCGGAAACCACGGCCTCGCGGCGGGCCTCTTTTACCAGGCGCTCGACGGTCGCGGTGTTGGCCTCGGTGACCTGGCCTTCGTAGATGTGGCTCTTCACGGCCTGGGCGACGACTTTCAATTGCTCGCGGGCCGCGGGGCGATAGACGTCGACCGAAACCAGCAGCGGACGATGGCCGCCATTCTTCAGCCAGTTCGCGAGCTTGCCCGAGGTGGTGGTTTTGCCGGAGCCTTGCAATCCGGCCATGAGCACGACGGTGGGGGGTTGGGATGCGAACTTCACGCGGGCGGTATCTTTGCCGAGGACTTCGACGAGTTCGTCGCGCAGAATCTTGATGACCTGCTCGCCGGGGGAGAGAGCGGTCATGACTTCCTGGCCCACGGCCTTGGCGCGGATCTGGTCGATCAGCTGCTTGACCACCTTGAAGTTGACGTCGGCCTCGAGCAGCGCGAGGCGAATTTCACGGAGCGCCTCGTCGATGTTCTCCTCGGTCAGGGTGGCCTGGCCGCGAAGGGTCTTGAAGGCGCGTTGCAGTTTTTCCTGGAGATTCTCAAACATGGCGTGTTTTTTATTTTAGCAGCGCGGGAGGGGCAGTACCCAGTACTCAGTGCCCCCTGAGTTCGCAGTTCCCTTCGCTCGCAAAAATGTGTGTAATTTCCTCCGACCGGCAGCGTACTGCTTTATGGACGCCAAAAGAAACATGGCGAAAGAACCGCAGCCCCGCGAGAGCGGAAACCGGCAACTGGAGGGGCTCGGTCTGGAGAGCGTAATCGCCAGAGCCCAAGGGCGCGATGCCGAGGCCCTGGGGGAGATTTATCACCGTTATGCGAGGCGCGTATTCGGATTGTGCCGTTACCTTCTGGACTCGCGGGAGAGCGCGGAAGATGCCACCAGCGAAGTTTTCGTCAAGCTGCAGCGCTCGGTGGAGAGCTACGACGGTTCGATACCGTTTCCTCGGTGGCTCCTGCGGGTGGCCGGCAACCAGTGTATCGACGTGTTGCGGCGGCGGCAGCGCGGACTGAAGGTATTTGTGGAAGTGGAAAGCGAAAGCGCCGTCATCGATGCCGCCAGTCCGGAGCCCTCGCCCTTGGGCGCTGTCATCAGCGCGGAAGAGAGAGCGAAAGTGCGGGACAGCATCGCTCGCCTGCCGGAAAACTATCGCGTGCCGCTGCTGCTGCGCTATTACGGCGAGCTGAGTTATGACGAAATCGCGCAGGAGTTGGAGTTAGACAGGAATAACGTGGCGGCTCTGATATTTCGGGCCAAGAAAGAGTTGCGCCGGCGCATGGCCCCCGGGAGCAAGTGATCATGGAATGTTATTCAGAACAGATCTGCGCCCTCGCCGTGGACGGCGAACTCGCGCCGGAGGAGGCGCGGCGACTGCGAGAGCACCTGGCCACATGCCGGCGCTGCCGGGAAGTGGTGGACGCCCTGCGCGCGGAGAACCGGGTTTTGAGCGAGAGTCTGAACGAGCTTCCCGAAGAAGCGCCCGTGGCCTTCTCCCATTCGGGCAGGTCCTGGGTATGGGGCGACCTGGCGGTGATGGCCGCGGTGCTGGCGCTAGGCACGATCACTACCATCTGGTTCCACCAGTTGAGTATTCCCGCAGCGCTGGAATGGTTC
This sequence comes from Occallatibacter sp., assembly GCA_035945795.1. Lineage (GTDB taxonomy): Bacteria > Acidobacteriota > Terriglobia > Terriglobales > Acidobacteriaceae > Telmatobacter. The sequence goes on along the minus strand of DASYZU010000118.1, from coordinate 2,643 downwards.
AATCCTTTCAGCAGCAGCGGCCGCACGAACTTGCTCTTCACCGTTTCTGAACAGATTGCAACCGGAGGCACTGCCATGCTGACTGACTATGCTGCTGTCGTAGGGTTTGTTTCTCTGCTGTTGTTATTGGGTTGGGGCGCACTGTTGCTGGGACGAGGGCGCGTGCGCCAGCGTGGCCTGGGGTTGTTGCTGGTGCTGCTGATGCTGTTGGTGTTGTCGCTGCCTGGCTTTGCGCTGGAGCGGCGTCACGCGGAGTTCGTCACCGTACCGGCAAACGAGACGGTAGATGACACCCTTCTGGCCGCCGGCAACACGGTGCGCGTGGAGGGCGTGATCAACGGGGACTTGCTGGCGTTTGGCCAGACTGTGGAAGTGCGCGGGACTATCAAGGGCGACCTAATCAGTTTTGGCAAGAGAACGGTCGTGAGCGGAACCGTGGAAGGCAGCATCTACGATTTTTCGCAGTCGCTCGACGTGGATGGACAATTGGGCCACAGCATCTACGGCTGGGTGCAATCCCTGCGCCTAAATAACCGAGGTCATGTAGGCGAGGGTATCGTGGTTGGCGCCGCCGACGTCACCCTGGAGGGCGACGTGAAGCGTAGTGCGAGCGTCTACGCCGGTAGTGTCGACGTGAGCAGCAGCATCGGCCGCGATCTGACAATCCACGGAGGTGCCCTTACGCTCACCGGCACAGCCCGGGTCGGTGGCGACCTGAGCGCGCGCGTGCGCAAGTTGAGCGACGTTCACATCGACGACGGCGCGACCATTGCGGGCAAGCGTGACATCCAGCTAAAGGTGGGGGAAAACAAATTCGCGCATCCCAGGTTCTACTTCCACCAGGCAATCTGGCTGGGGGCGGCCATGCTGGTGGGCTGGCTGGGCGTGATCCTATTTCCAGGCTTCTTCCGGGCCGCGACTCAGGCAGTCGGCTCAGGCTGGGTCAGCCTCGGGCTGGGCGTTGCAGTTTTGGCGGGCGTGCCGGTAGCCCTGATCGTGGCAGCCATCACCCTGGTTGGCTTCCCCCTTGCGTTGATGTCGTTGGCGGCGTACCTGGCTGCGATCTATCTGGCGAAGATCTGGGTTGGAGCCTTCCTGGGCCGGATCCTTCTGAAGTCCTCCGGAACCACGAAGGGCGATTGGATGCTCGGACTCTTGGTGGGCCTGTTGATCCTCACCGTTGTTGGGTTCATCCCATATCTTGGCGGGCTGGTCCACTTTGGGGTGGTCTGCCTGGGCTTGGGGGCATTTGCGGTGGAGCTTTATCGGACTGCACGGCCGGTAGCAACGGCCTGAGGAGGCGGTTAGCGACCGCGCTCTGGTACAGGAAAATGAGTACCCCGGAACGGCAAACCTTGCCGAGCCTGTACTGCGGCATTGCGGGGGCTTCACATGCAGGCGAAGCCATCTCTGTCCATCAGGTTCTCTCCTGACCAACGAACTGACCCAAGAAAGTCATCTGAAATGCGGGCCGAGAATGTGCCCAGCTGCTTCGTGGCAACAACATTCGGAGGTCATTATGAGGAGAGTTTTACAGATCGTGGCGCTGTTGGCCGCGTTGGCGCTACCGGCGTTTTGCCAGAACGGCCAGCTTTCGTCCGACGACCAGCACGAGTTCGACAAAGCCTACACGAAGTGGGTAAACGATACCCGCAAGAACGATCGCGACGACATCGCCAAGGATGTCCGCAAGATGCAGGAAATCATGGCGCGCAACAACGTTCCCGCGAACGTTCCTTACGATCAGGTGGCCAGCACCGGCCGGGCGTATCAAACAGGCGCTTATCACCGGCAGCTAAACCCGCAAGACCAGAAGGATTTCGATAAGGCTTACACCAAATGGGTAAACGACACGCGCAAGAACGACCGCGACGACATCGACAAAGACGTGCGGAAGATGCAGGAGATCATGTCTCGCAACAACATTCCGACCGACGTGCCGTTCGATCAAATTGCCAGCACGGGATATGTTCCGCAGGAGAACCAGCCTTATAACAACGGCTATCCGGAGAACGGTCCGTATGCAGGAAGCCAAGCGTATCCGCAGAACAGCGGGGCACGGTTGTCTGCTGACGACCAGCGCGATTTCGATCGCTACTACTCGCAATGGCTGGATGACAGCCAGCGCAACGATCGCGACGACGCGGCGCGGGACATGCAACACATGCGCGACATCATGGCGCGTAACAACATCCCGCCCAACGTTCCGTTCCAGCAGATCGCCACGTCAGCGAACGGCTACAGCGGCTACAACAACAATGCCTACTCGAACGGCGCTAATTACGGGAACAGCCAGAACCGGCTCTCTCCTGACGACCAGCGCGAGTTCGACAAGGCTTACACGAAGTGGGTGAAAGACAGCCGCAAGAACGACCGCGACGATATCGATAAGGATGCACGGAAGATGCAAGACATCATGGCACGTTACAACATTCCGTCGGATGTGCCTTACGATCAGATCGCCTCGCCGAATGCGGCGTATGAGCATTGATTGAGAATTGAGTGATGGAGAACGCAGGAGCACGGCTGGTCCGTGCTCCTTTGTTTCCATGCGAATCTGTGATCTTGCCCGGACGTGTCGGATTGGTTTCGTCGGCACGCGGAACCGGGTATTGAACCTGGCGGCCGGCCGGACGGCCAGCC
>DASYZU010000117.1:0-52078 GCA_035945795.1 Occallatibacter sp. | reverse complement strand
GCAACAGCGGGCCAATCAACTCCCACTGCGCTTCCGTCAAAAGCCTCTGTCGCTTCTTCATGACAGAAGCTCAACAGTTCAACCGCCTCACACGTAAGTACGTGGTTTGAGGCCGAACCTATTTTTGAAACACGCTCTAGTTAGATAAGAATCAAACGAGAGATATGACCGGCTCAGCGTCCGTCGGCTTCTGAAATCCATGGACGTATGACCAGTTTTTGCTTCTTTCGACCTAATGCAAAAACTGTTACCGCGACTTGGTCTGGAGCATCAAAAGTGCTATGAGTACAGAAAAAGCGACATTCGGAGCGGGTTGTTTCTGGGGTGTGGAGGCGGCGTTTGCTTCGATTTCCGGAGTCACGGCTACTGCCGTGGGCTATGAGGGCGGCCAGCTTGAGCGGCCCAGTTACAAGGACGTCTGCACGGACCAGACCGGGCACGCCGAGGTGGTGGAGCTCGACTTCGATCCCAAACTGGTGAGCTACGAGCAATTGCTGGACGCGTTCTTTGCGCTGCACGATCCCACCACCCTCAACCGCCAGGGGCCGGACTGGGGCACACAGTATCGCTCGGCAATCTTCTTCCACTCGCCCGAGCAGCAGGCACAGGCGCTCGCCAAGATTGAGCAGATTACCGCCGAAGGCCGCTTGAAGCCGAAGCGCATTGTGACCAAGGTTGAGCCGGCGCAGACTTTCTGGAGGGCCGAGGAATATCACCAGCGCTACCTGGAAAAGCGCGGCCAGGCAAGCTGCCATATCTAGCTGACAGTGAATAGTGGACAGCGAACAGTGAATTGCTCTCAAACAAAGAGAAGTTCATTGCCGGCGTGTCAATTCACTTAATCCGTCGGTGTTTCATCAGGCCCTGGTGCTGAAGCTTCTGCTTCAGCAGTCGCCGCTATCTTCGTTCCCGGTTCGTCGATCCAGAGGCAAACGATCCACCACACAAGCACTGCCAGAAACACAACGCTGTTCGCGTTGTAGAGCTTTTCCTGAAGGCCGATAACGTGCTCGTATTCCGCCTGGGAGTGGGGCACGGCGTGGAGAGCGATTGCCTGCCAGATGCCGCGCATGGCCATTTGCCCAATAGCCGCGGTGGAGAGACCAACGACAATCTGCTGGGTGTGGCTGCGCCAACCAGCCTTGAAGCGGCGCCCAAACAAGACCACCACCAAGCCCAGCTCGATGGTGAGCACGTCTCCAAGTAGATCGGTCTTCTGCGCCACTAGTTGCATCAGCCTTAGCACGGCGAGGGTCGACTCCGCGGTGAGGGTCTTCCAGGGCGGCCAAGGTCCCCATGTAGCCAGGACCGCTGCGCCCCCGGCGAGCATCGCCAGCATGCCGATGATCCAGGCAATCCGGGACGCGCCCGAGAAGGCGCGCCGCGCCAGTTCCACCAAAACAACAAGGACGACCAGCGCCTCCACAATGGCGAGCGTGAGGAAGATGGCGCTCGTGGTGATAGGCGCCATGCGCTCGAAGAGCATCCTGCTGGCGAGCAGACGCAAGGCCGTGAGAGCCACGCTGAAGGTGAACCAGGGAAAGCGGCGCGCGCGGTCCCGCCCCAGCAAAACCACGAGCAGAACCAGCAGCGCCGCAAACGTGAGCGTCCAGAGAACCTGGACGGCCGTAAAACCAAAATTGAAGTGCATTTGAACCTTGTCCGGGCCTTGTCTTTGTTGGTGTGCAGGCCCCTTTTCCAGTCTAACCGCCTGAGGTCAGACGCCCCGCTGCCTGCCATAATTCCAATATGCTGGTTTTGGCTTCAGCCTCGCCTCGCCGCCGTGAACTGCTTGCGCAGGCCGGCTTCTCGTTTCAGGTGCACCCTGCGCACATTCCCGAGGAACCGCTGGATGGCGAGGATCCCATTGCTTACGTGACGCGGCTGGCTCGGGAAAAGGCTGAGGCGGTCTTTCGTGAACTGGCCGCAGCGAAAAACCCGCGGGGAGAGCAGAGCCTGGACGGACAGTCTCTTGCTGTTCTGGGCGCCGATACGACGGTTACGCTGGACAATCACATTCTAGGCAAGCCAGAAGACGCTGCCGACGCCGCGCGCATGTTGAGGATGCTGTCAGGGCGCACGCACCGCGTGATTACAGGCGTGGCGCTGGTGACGGCGGAGGGCGCAGAAGTTGCGGCGGAAGCCACCGCCGTTCGTTTTCTCGCCTTGTCGGACGAGGAGATCGCCGCTTACGTCGCGACCGGCGAGCCCATGGACAAAGCCGGTGCCTATGCAATTCAAGGGTGGGCAGCGCGCTGGATTCCGCGCATCGAGGGCTGCTACTTCAACGTGGTGGGCCTGCCGCTGGCGCTGGTTTCTACGCTGCTTGAATCCTGTGCGCCCCAGGGATGAGCAATTTCTGTAGCCCGGAAGGTTTTTGGCGGCTAGGGAGATTCCTTCGGGCAAGGCCGTCGATTTCCGCAAACTCGAGAACGCCATCCCATTCGATGAAAAGGGAACAGCGGTGCTGAAGAAGCTCTAGGCGGTGTAAGGGCAAGCGCGTCGCACGTGTTCATACGCCGGGCGCGCTTCTGCGATTTGCATCCGTTGCCGCCGGCGATCATCCATTCTTTTATGGATCATCCGCTTTTTTCTCCTTTGCAGCTCCGCTCAGTGTCGCTCCCCAACCGCATCGCCGTTTCGCCGATGTGCCAGTACTCTTCTGAGGATGGCTTTGCCAACGACTGGCATCTGGTCCATCTGGGCAGCCGCGCGCAGGGAGGCGCGGGCACGGTCATGCTGGAGGCCTCCGCGGTCGTGCCCGAAGGCCGGATTTCGGTGGCCGACCTGGGCATTTGGAAGGATGCGCACATTCCGGCACTGGAGCGAATTGCGCGCTTCATCCACTCACAGGGCGCCCGTGCAGGCATTCAACTGGCCCACGCCGGCCGCAAGGGCAGCATGAGCGCACCTTTCACAGGGGAGCGGTTGCTCGGGCCCCACGAGGGCGGGTGGCAGCCGGTGGCGCCGAGCGCGCTGGCCTTCTCTGAGAGCTATGCCGTGCCGAAGGCGCTGGACCTGGCAGGGATCGACGCAGTCGTCGAGGGGTTTCAACAGGCCGCACGCAGGGCACTCAAGGCCGGATTCGACCTTATCGAAATCCACGCCGCTCACGGCTATCTGCTGCACCAGTTTCTCTCTCCGCTGGCCAACCAGCGCACGGATGACTTTGGGGGCAGCTTCGAGAACCGCACTCGCATGGCTTTGAGAGTTGTGGACGCGGTCCGCGGCGAGTGGCCGGCGCATCTGCCGCTGTTCGTCCGCATCTCCGCCACTGATTGGGCAGACGGAGGGTGGAATCCGGACGAATCGGTTGAACTCGTCCGGATCTTCCGCAAGCATGGGGTCGATCTGGTGGATGTTTCTTCAGGCGGCCAGGTTCCTAACGCGAAGATTCCAGTGGGCCCTGGCTTTCAAGTAGAGTTTGCTGCCAGAATCCGGCGCGAGGCCGGGATCGCTACCGGGGCGGTAGGCCTGATCACCGAGCCCGGCCAGGCCAATACCGTAATTGCCGAGGGCGAGGCCGACCTGGTGTTTCTGGCTCGGGAATTGCTTCGCGATCCCTACTGGCCGGTGCATGCGGCGGCCGCGCTCTCTGAGCAGGCAAGTTGGCCAGTCCAGTACCTACGCGCCGCGCCACAACGTTCTGCTGCGCGCACATTCATCAGCCGCCCGGAAATGGGGTGAGTGTCACTGGCCGGGGTCCAGGGCAAGTTTCGCCCAAGTTTTGCTCACCATTTTGGTTCGCGGCGTAGATTTGCTTAATTTTGTATTGGAATTGTGCCCTATACTTCGCTTAGAGCGAGGCTCCAACCTTGGTCGCGGTCGCCTTCTCTCCAACATTATGGCAACGCAACTATCCCGGAAGCGCGCCTTCGAATCGCCCTCAATCCCCGACCGTCTCTATTTCAAGATTGGAGATGTTGCACGTATTTGCGAATTGGAAACCTACGTCCTTCGTTTTTGGGAATCGCAGTTCCCGCAACTCAAGCCGAACAAAAGTGGCACAGGACAAAGGCTTTACCGCCGCCGTGATGTGGAACTGGTGCTGGAAATCAAGCGCTTGGTTCACGGTGAGGGATACACCCTTGCCGGCGCGCGCCAGACACTCGAACAGGTGCACCGCCGCCGCGATCCGGACCCCAGCATGCCGCTGACGAAAGAAGACTCTGGCAAGCGCATGGATGCGGTAGCCGCAGCCATTGGCCATGCCCGCGCTGAACTGCGCGAGATTGCCGGACTGCTGACCGCCAAGGCTCCGCAGATGCCACGTCGCCGTACTCGGCTGGCCACATTCTCTGCCCTATCCGGTTCTCTCTTCCCGTCTTAGAGAGAAGGGCCCAGCCGTCTCGTTGCATGAAGCAAACTGGTAACCCAGGGCCGAGGAAACCGGCATTGGATCGATCGCGGTGAGCGGAGACCTTTGCCAGGAAGCCATGCAAAAAACCGGGCACGGCAGGTGCAACCCGACTATATTTATTCGCAAGCGGATAAGTAACAATTGGATAATCCGGACGACAGTCAAGCCGATCGAACTCCCCCTGAACTACTGAGCCTTGAAGAGGTGTGTATGTCGCGCTGGGTCTTGATTGCGTTCGCCTTCTTCGGCTTGATCTGTATCGCCGGTTGCGGCGGTAGCGCCAATTTCCAATCTACGACGCCATCCTCGACAATCACGTCGGTCAGTGTCTCCTGCGCTCCAGCAGGCATCCAAACGAGCCAGACCAGCCAGTGTTCCGCAACGGTTTCCGGAACCGGCAGCTATAGCTCCGCTGTCACCTGGACGGCAACGGGTGGAACGATCACTCCGGCAGGTGTGTTTACGCCGTCCGGGGCCGGGAACGCCACGATTACTGCGACGTCGACGCAAGACACGACCAGGTTCGGTTCAGCAACCGTGGCAGTGGGCGTACCGCCGACGATCACATCTGTATCGGTGGCCTGCTCTCCAATAGCCATCCTGACCACTCAGACATCAGCCTGCACACCAACAGTAAGCGGGACGGGAAATTACAGTTCCACAGTCACCTGGTCTGTGAGTCCGACGAGCATGGGGACGGTTAGCGGTGCCGGCGTCTTCACTCCGGCTGGGGCAGGGACGGCGACCATTACGGCGACGTCGACGCAGGACACGACCAGGTTCGGCTCGGCGATCATAACAGTGACCCTGCCGTCAACGATCACGTCGGTTTCAGTGGCATGTGTTCCCACCGCGATCCTGACCACGCAGACTTCCGCATGCACGGCCAATGTGACTGGCACCGGCAGCTTCAGCTCGGCCGTCACATGGTCTGTGAGTCCGACGAATATAGGAACAGTAAGCAGCGCTGGCGTCTTCACTCCAGTAGCGACAGGAACGGCGACGATTACTGCGACATCGACGCAGGACACGACCAAGTTCGGTTCTGCAACGGTTACCGTGACTGCGGGGTCAACGATCACATCGGTATCGGTGTCCTGCTCACCAACTTCCATCCTGTCCTCACAAACATCCACCTGCACGGCCAATGTCTCAGGCACCGGAAGCTTCAGTACATCTGTTGCCTGGTCTGTGAGCCCGACGAGTATAGGGACGGTTAGCAGCGCTGGCGTCTTCACTCCAGCAGCGACAGGAACGGCGACGATTACTGCGACATCGACGCAGGACACGACCATGTTCGGTTCCGCAACGGTAACCGTGACTGGCACGTTGCCCACCATCACCAACTTCACTGTCAGTCCCGTGAGCTTCGTCGGCAGCGGCGGCACAGCGACCCTGACAGTAACCCTGAGCGCTGCGGCCCTGGCAGGCGGAGCCACCATCAGCCTGACGACAAGCAACTCGACCGTCTTCCCGGTGCCCGTCAGCTTCACTGTTCCGGCAGGCCAGACTACCGGAAGTCAGACTGTGACGGTAGGAACGGTTACTGCATCCACGCTTGTCACGGTTACCGCAAGCTATAACAGCAGTTCAAAGTCGTTGGTGATTCCCTTTGTTACGGCTGCCATGCCTATTCAGCATGTCGTGGTGATCATGCAGGAGAACAGAAGTTTCGATAATTTGTTCAATGGCTTCCCTGGAGCCGATACGGTCCAGGCCGGCATATATTTGGGTACTTCGGTTTCCCTCCAGGTGACGCCGCTTGGCAACGGCCCGAGTCCAGACCACACCCATCCGATCTGGTGGCAGGAGTGGGATGGTGGCTTGATGGATAACTTCAATGATGAAGGCAACATGATTCCTTACTCGTATATCTCGCCAACCGAGACTGTGCCCTACTGGACGCTGGCCAGCAACTTCACTTTGGGTGATCGAATGTTCCAGTCCAATACGGGACCGAGCTTTGTGGCACACCAGTACATGATCGCGGGCCAGTCCGACCAGACATCGGAGGACCCGTCCAACAGTGTATGGGGCTGCGATTCGCCCGCGGGCACGACTGTTGCTCTGGTCGGACCGAATGGGACTGACCTGCCCGGTATCTATCCCTGCTTCAATTACATGACGCTGGGCGATCTACTTGACGCGAAGAGTATCTCCTGGCGGTACTATGCACCGGGCGCAGTCAGCGGCGACGAGGGCTTCGAATGGTCCGCTTACCAGGCTATCAGCCAGATTTACTTCGGGCCTGATTGGACAGGCAACGTGATTTCGCCTGAGACGCAGGTTCTGACAGACATCGCCAACGGCAAGCTGGCCCAAGTGACGTGGGTCATTCCCGCTTTCAACAACTCCGACCACGCGGGTTCGCCGGCCCAGGGTCCCGACTGGGTTGCGAGCGTCGTCAATGCGATTGGCCAAAGTCCGTTCTGGAATTCCACCGCAATCTTCATCTCGTGGGACGACTGGGGAGGCTGGTACGATCACGTTCCTCCGCCGCAGGTAGACAATATGGGCTTCGGCTTCCGCGTACCTGTGATTGTGGTTTCACCCTTTGCGAAACACGGCTACATCTCCCATGTAAACCACACCTCGGCCGGCTTTTTGCGCTACACCGAAGAGGTTTTCGGCCTGCCCACGCTTGGGACGCGCGACAACGGCGCAGATGATTTCAACGATTGCTTCGACTACACGCAGACACCTGTACCTTACGTTCCGGTCAAAACCAACCACACGGTCACGTTCTTCCTCGAGCAGAAACCTTCAGGTCCGCCGGACGATGATTAAGCGCGATTCTCATGGCCTAAGCGGACTCCCGAGGGGCTCGGCAGTCATTTGAGAGACGCCGTACTCGCATACAACATCAGCCCTCTCCGCAAGAACGCTCAGGCGAGGATTCCACCTGGATGGCGGACGAACACCTCGGGATCGTAGATGGACGCGAAGATATCAGCCTCTTTGCGTATTCGTGCCCAGGTTGCATCAGCTTCCATCATGCTCTCCATGACCCCCAGATAGCGCCCGCTTTCAATGTTGCCGTACTTGAAGAATGAGTCAGTGATGATGACCGTGCCTTTCTCCGTATCAATGGCAACGGCCATGGAAGAGCGATGATGAACGCCTGCCCAGAAAACGCGTATGCCTGGTTGAAGTTCTTCTTCATTGCCAAGCAACCGCACCTTGTCCCAGCCTTCGTTCTGCAGGTACTGATTCACATCAGGAGGAACACGTAGATGGCGAGGAACGTGGAGATGATAGTACGGAGCCTGAAAGTCCTCGATCCAGCCGCGGCGAGGGATGCCGATGGTGGCGTTTCGAAACATAGGAATGTTGGCCGTGGCATAGGCCTGCAAGGGCGTGACGAGGACGAGAGAAATATCGTCTGGCATGAGGCCCTGCGAGCGGAGGATGTTCTGCGGAAGCTGGGCCTCACTGCGAACGATCTGCGCTTCCGGATACCCGAAAAAGCTCAGCCAGGCCTGGTTGATGACTCCTAGATCCTGCGGAGGGCCCGTGTTAATGAGAATGTTATGGCCGCCGCCGCGAATCAGATAAATCAGGATGTTCATTTCCTCGCGCTGGTTCCAGGCCTCCATCCAGTAAACCTCAGGACCAGGGACCCAGAATGTGCCGGCATTGAATGCTTGAACTGTGTACTTCATTTGGTACTGTTCCCCTGAGTTACGTAGGCCCGAAATTTGCGCATTCCATCAAGGAAGACGCCAATATCGGTACCAAGGCTGATCATGCGAAATCCCTTGCCGATCCAATATGCGGCGGACTCCGGCGTGGGCGGAAGAAATCCGGGCGCTACGCCATGCTTCCTGCATGCGTCAACTAGATCATCCATCACCTGAAGGAATTGAGGGTGATCGAATTGCGCACGGAAACCCATGGAAACGGTGAGATCATATTGACCGATCCAGGCCACATCGATACCCGGCACAGAAACAATTGCTTCAAGATTTTCAACGGCCTTTGCGGTCTCTAACTGAATGATCACGGTTGTCTCTTGATTCGCCTGGGCGAAGAACTCCGGGCCGGCTGGCCGATACAGATCATGGGCTACGCCAAGGGCGACACCGCGCTTGCCTTGAGGGGCGTATTTGAGCTGGCGCACGATCTCCTCAGTCTGCTGCCTGGTTTCTACGCGCGGAACCATGACTCCGCGGGCCCCCAAATCGAGAACGCGGGAGAGCGGTGCGAAGTTCAGGTCTGGAACTCGAGCCATGGGTACGATTCCACTGCCGCGGCAGGAGGCAATCAACTGTTCAAGCAGGTTGATGTCACAACGGCCATGCTCCATGTCGAAGATCACAAAGTCCAGATCGCAGGCATCGAGCATAGGACCAATGCCTGGAGTCAAAAACTCAAGGAGAATTTGTCCAAGAAGTACCTCCCCTTGCTGGAGGCGTTGGCGAAAGTCATTCATCTATCCACCTGCAAAGTTGAGTGCGCCGCCTTGAACCTGGCGAGCTTTTCTACAAACCGCGGATTCGCAAGCACCTTCGGATTAACCACGTGTGGTGGTACTTCTCCCCGATAGATAGCCAGCGCTCCCTGGCAGTCGATCCGGCCCATGTCGCGAAAAAGCTCTTCAGTCCATGCAATCGAGTGCGAGGTGAGAATCACGTTGTCCATTGAGGCCAGAGGGGAGTCCGCCGCGAGAGGCTCTTTCTCGAAGACGTCGAGCGCCGCGCCCGCGATTCGACCTTCTCTGAGCGCCGCTATGAGAGCCGTTTCGTCGACGATGGGACCTCGCGCGGTGTTGATGAGGACCGCATCGGGCTTCATCCGGGCAATTTCATTCGCGCCTAACAGCCCGCGGGTCTCAGGTGTCAGCGGACAGTTGACGAGTACATAGTCGGATTCACCCAGCAGCTGGTCGAGAGAAACAAGTTCCACCCCAATTTCCACGGCTCGGGCTTGCGAAGCATATGGATCGAAGGCCAGAAAACGATCCACATCCAAAGAGCGCAGCAAGCGAATTGCTTCAGAGGCGATATTGCCCATTCCGATGGTTCCCACCACGCGGTCGCGCGGTTCGCGGCCCAGCCGGTGCGTGCTTTCTGCCCAATGCCCCTGGCGGATCATTCGGTCCTTCTCCAGCAACCGGTGCGAGAGCGCGAGCATCATCAGCAGGATGGACTCTGCGACCGGTCGCACAACGCCGCCCGGCGTGATGTAGACGGCGATGCCGTGTTCCGTGCAGGCTTCGAGATCTACGTTGTCATAGCCCACCCCGCATCGGCCAATGGCGCAGAGGCGCTCGATACCTTCCAAAGACCTGGCCGTGACGCGCGGCCTGAGGGAAATGAGCACGTCATATCCTGCAAGCTGGCTCGGCTCGTATTCGGGTCGATAGTCCCGCTGGAACTCGTGTGAGACGCTCGCTACCGCTTCGAGCAGAGAGAGGCCTATGTCGGGGAATGCCAGGGTGCCGTCTTCGCGGCAAAAGTCCGCGGAGAAGCCCACGCGAAATGGCGAAGAATTTGGCACACCAGAGCGTTGGCTTGAAGAACTCATGCCTTGCTTTCCAAGACGACAACCCAGTCCTGAAAGATGGGAACCTCGGCAATCTTCCAGGAACCGTTGGCGTCGGGTGATATGGTTCCGATCTCGGTTTCGCTTCCATCGGCGGGATTGAAGAAAAAGGCCCGATACGATCCTGGCTTCAGGTTGCGAAAGCTTGCGCCGGTGTAAGACGCGGGCGTGAATGCGAAGATGGCTTCTCCCGGTATCTCCGCGGCGAACGGCTTCCAATAGTCTTCCTTGCTCCAGCGCGGGTCGATGAGCTCTGGGCGAGGCTCGAGCTTGAACCACTTGTACCGAGTGAGCAGCGCTTTGGCCATTCCCAATTGCCCTGACCCTGGCAGGGCTGCTGCGATGTCCCACGCTGGACCGCCCCACGAGTGGCCATGCGGCGAAAGGCCGTAAGGCTTTTCGCGCGTATTCACCTGCCAGATGCCGTTTGCGCCGTAGGTGTGACCCGCAGTTCCACTGAGCAGCGCCGACCAAAACATGAATCGCTGCACTTCCTGCCGGCTCGCTTCCTGAATTCCCTCGTAACAGACCTCACCGATGAGCACGGGCATCCGTGGGTTTGCAGCGAGGCTTCGATTGACAGTCTCGATAGTGTTGGGCACACTCTGCCGGTCGCTATGCCCGGTCTGCAGCATGTCAAAATCAAGAACGGATGCATCCTCAACGCATTGCCGGGCGCTGTTCGGAGGATGAATGGTGACGGGATGATGATGCGGGTCGGTTGCGCGCACATAACGCGCCAACTCCGTAAGTCCGTGCTTCTGTATCTCCGCGTCCTCCTTGGGCGTTTTCGAGAGGTAGTAAGGCATAGTTCCTTCTCCGGCCAGGCACCAAACCACCGGATAAGCGCCCCAACGCGCGATCAGATAGCGCCAATGCTTCTTCACTTTATCCATGCCCATGCGGGGAATGAAATATCCCCAGAAGCCGACGATGCAGGCCGCCAGGCCGTGGTCGGCAAGGTGCTGAATACGCACGTCGGCCATGTCAAAATAGGCTGGGTTGATGCGGGCAAAGTCGCGCTCCCATGGGAAGCCTGCTTCGTTTGCGCCACGCTCGTCGTACGGCTCCATGTCGGGGTAGAGTCCGGCCACGATTTGAACCATCGTGAAACCCTTGCGCAGGCGGTCAGCCGCCAGCGTCTGAAACCCGTCGGGCCAACTGAGCCGCTTGCAAAAGCCCATCCACCATGTGTCGCCGAGCCAGAAGAAGGGAGTGCCGTCAGAGTGTTGAAAATGTCGCCCGTCCTCACCCACTTTCAGCACTCCGTGTTGATAGTGCGGGTTGCTGCCGGAGTATGGCTGAACATGCAATTGAAAGGTCTGACCGTGCAGATCCCGGTTGCTGGTATCAGTGCAGACGGAGCGAATCTTGTAGAGGCCAGGCCCAGGCGGTGCGTATCGCACGCGCCAGGTCGAGTCACCGGCCCAGAATCCGGGAACCCGTTCTTCGCTTCCTGAAGGTGTACTGATGATGGCGTCAACGTCCACCTGGTTGAATGAATCGGAGTACTGCTTTCCGCTCACCCAGGACCACTCAGTAGCTACGCCGGAGGTGGCGACTCGATCCTCGGCCTGTCCCGGCTTGCTTACCGAATTCACCACCGCGCTGACCGCCAGCGCCTTCACAAAAGTGCGTCGAGACATTGCGTCAGACATAGGGAAGCTCCTGGTTGGAATCGGGGCCGAAGTTCAGGGGCGAGTTGGCAGACCATCAGATAATTAGTCCGCCGCGCGAAGTCTGTCAAGAACCTTTGTTTTTCCGGCAACGCCTGCTACAGGGTAATGAGGGCCGGGTGAATCTGCTTGACAGCATGTTCGGCGCAACGATACTTTCCATACTCACGGACAGATCGTGCGATTGTCTGATGTATTTGCCGAGAAACGCCCTTGCAAGCCGGCTCAGCCGTCGCTTCCGGATCTGAAACGGTGACCGAGGCGATCATCTCCGCTCGGAACCGCCGGCCCGGTGCGCCAGCACCTACGGGAGTGGAACTACGGTCGTTTGTCTCGGAGGAGTGTCAGGCCACGGAATTCAGTAGCGGAAGTGCGACATTTGTCCCCCGGGGCGAACCTTTATCAGGCGCCGACGCGTTGCTGTTCGCCGCTGAAGCAGATTTCCGAACCAACAAGAGGAGTGCACGTGAAGAACTTCGACAATTTCATCAACGGCAAGTTTGTTGCATCTGAAAGCAGTCAGTGCATCGAGGTAAAGAACCCTGCAACCGGCGCCTTGATTTGCTCTGTTCCGGATAGCACTCAGCAGGATGTGGACGCTGCGATTGCTTCCGCGGAAGTTGCTCAGCGTTCCTGGGAAAAGGAAACAGCGGCGAATCGCGCCAGACACCTGAAAGCGCTGGCGGCAAAGATTCGCCAAAATGTGGGGCCAATCGCGCACGCGATAACCGAGGAACAAGGTAAGACGCTTGGCCTGGCGCGCGTAGAGGTGGAGTTCACTGCAGATTATCTGGACTACATGTCGGAGTGGGGCCGGCGCATCGAAGGCGAGATTATTGAAAGCGATCGCCCTGGAGAGACAATTCTGCTTTTTCGTCGTCCGATTGGGGTAATTGGTGGAATCCTGCCGTGGAACTTTCCCTTCTTTTTGATTGCGCGCAAGGCAGGTCCAGCGCTGATTACTGGAAACACGATCGTGATCAAGCCGAGCGAAGAGACACCGCACAACGCGGTGAAGTTCTGCGAGCTTCTTGTGGAATTGGACTTTCCTCCCGGACTGATCAACGTGGTGCATGGACGTGGCGCAGTCACGGGGCACGCTCTCGCTTCATCTTCTCGAATAGGGATGATCAATTTCACGGGCAGCGTGGATACCGGCTCAGCAGTGATGTCGGCGGCGGCGAAGAACATAACCAAGGTAAATCTCGAGTTGGGCGGCAAGGCCCCCGCGATAGTGATGGCGGATGCGGATATCGATCTCTCAGTCAACGCAATCAAGGCCTCGCGCGTCATCAATAGCGGACAGGTTTGCAACTGCGCGGAGCGCGTTTATGTGCAGCGATCGGTGGTTGAGGAGTTCACCGACAAGTTGAGCAAAGCAATGCGGGCCACTCACTATGGCGATCCCTTGCAGGACCAGACAGTTGAATACGGACCATTGATCAATGAAGCTGGCTATCGAAAAGTTGAGCGCCTGGTCGGAAGCGCATTGAAAGATGGAGCAACTCTCCGAACCGGCGGCAAACGGGGCGTAGGAACGGGAGGATACTACTACGAGCCGACTGTGCTCACAGGATGTACGCAGGCGATGGACATCGTGCGCCGCGAAATCTTTGGCCCGGTGATTCCTGTGGTTGAATTCGAAGAGCTGGATGAAGCTATCGCATTTGCAAACGACTGCGAATACGGATTGACTTCATCAATCTACACCAGAGATTTGAACGTTGCGCTGCGGGCGTGCCAGGAGATTCGATTTGGCGAAACGTATATCAATCGCGAGAACTTCGAAGCCATGCAAGGGTTCCATGCCGGTTGGCGAAAGAGCGGGATCGGCGGCGCGGACGGGAGGCATGGTCTGTATGAATTTCTGCAGACCCATGTTGTGTATATGCAAAGGTACTGACTAACACCTTGCGATTCAAAATTCTGCTGGCGATGTAGGATTGCCAGGGGATTCGCGGGAGTAAATTGAACGGAGTGCACATGCCTGGCACAGTGGCGAGCAGATTGCAGTTTTCCAGCGTGATAGAGGTCAGTGGCGCATGAAGCTAAGCGGAAGAGTCGCGATCGTCACGGGCGCAGCGAGCGGCATTGGGCGCGCCAGTGCCATCGCCTTTGCTCGCGAAGGTGCCAAGGTTGTGGTCGCCGATAGAAACGAGCGAGGCGGTGAGGAGACAGTCTCTGCGATTACCGCTGATGGCCACACGGCCTGTTTTGCGCAGGTGGACGTATCAAGAGAGTCAGACATACAGAGGATGATTGAGGACACCGTTGCGCGCTGGATCAGGATTGACATTCTTTTCAATAATGCCGGCGTGGTTCTGGTTAAGCCAATTGAGGACATGAGCGAAGAAGAATGGGACCGCGTCATGTCGATCAACGTAAAGGGCGCATTTTTCGCAATCAAGCATGTGGTGCCGCATATGCGCCGCGGCGGCGGTGGCGCTATTCTCAATACAGGTTCGATCGCGAGCTTTGCCGGCCAGTTGGGCACGCCAGTATATTCCGCTTCAAAGGGTGCGATTGCACTGCTCACCAAATCACTTGCCTTGGATCTTGGCAGAGACAGAATTCGCGTGAACTGCATCTGCCCGGGAATTACCGATACGCCGATGCTTCGCGAGCACCTTGGTCACGGCAGCGAAGGTGAGGCACGCATCCGGTCACGTCTATCGCGGGTTCCACTCGGACAAATTCTCAGCCCTGAGGATGTTGCGCGGGCAGCGTTGTATCTGGTGTCGGATGACTCGGTGGGCATCACCGGCATCCTGCATTTGGTGGACGCCGGCCTGTTGGCGGCAGCTGAATTCGACCAGCCTCTGTGAAAACATCCATTCGACGAGAAACAGTTCACAATGGGCAGGACTGCTTCAGAAGAAATCGAAAGGCAATCGTGCCGGGGCCATTCTGGCGTTGAGAAAAGGGCCTTTCAAGAATTCCGCAGAAAGAGGGTGCCATCTTTGGGCGCGAATCCGTTATTGGGAGTTTTCCTGCACTGGCTAGGTGGGCTCGCTTCGGCAAGCTTTTATGTCCCATACCGCCAGGTACGCGGCTGGTCGTGGGAAACCTATTGGCTCGCAGGTGGCGTAGTGAGTTGGATTATCGCGCCCTGGCTCATGGCAGGATTGCTTACCCACGATTTGCTTCCGGTGCTGCACAGTGCACCGATATCCGCGATTCTCTGGGCCTACTTCTTTGGCGTATTGTGGGGACTTGGCGGCCTGACTTTCGGCCTGACCATGCGCTACCTAGGTCTTTCCCTGGGTATGGCAACTGCGTTGGGGTACACAGCCGTCTTCGGCACTCTAGTCCCGCCCATCTTTCATGGACAGTTCATGCAATTGATGGCCCAACGCTCGGGCGTCATCATCCTGGATGGCGTAGGCATATGCGTTTTGGGAATTGTCTTCGCGGGGGCAGCCGGCATCTCCAAGGAAAGGGAACTTTCGCACGAGCAGAAGCTGGCGAGTATCCGCGAGTTCAATCTCAAGCTGGGTTTGGGTGTGGCAACCTTTTGCGGCGTGATGAGCTCCTGTTTTGCCTTCGGCCTCGATGCAGGCAATCCCATCAAGGCTCTCACGCTTGAGCATGGAACCAGCGTGATGTGGCAAGGGCTGCCAGTGCTGGTGGTGGTGCTGGCTGGCGGCTTCACCACCAATTTCGTGTGGTGTGCCGCGCTGAACGTGCGCAACCACAGCTACCGAGAATAAATGCGCATTCCGGAAGGTGCCGGAGTTGCTTCCGAAAGTGAACATCCGCGGCTCGAAAACGTGACCGACGCCGCCTCGGTCGAGATGGCGCTGGAACTGGAAACTCATCCTCGCAGGGCGCCTTCACTCAACTGGAACTACCTGTTCTCTGCGTTGGCCGGAGCAACCTGGTACATGCAGTTTTTCTTCTACACCATGGGCGAGACACAAATGGGGCGCTACAGGTTTTCAAGCTGGACGCTGCACATGGCAAGCATCATCATCTTCAGCACGCTGTGGGGAGTTGCGTTGAAGGAGTGGCGTGGAGTGAGCGTGCGGACAAAGACGCTGGTCTTCCTGACCCTGCTCACGCTCGTAGGATCAACCCTGATTGTTGGCTACGGTAACTATTTGGGAATACAGGTGACCAGGAACTAGTCAATTTTCGAGGAGACGAAAATAGGGCTTGTGACAAGATTCTATGCACTGCCTGCGTTGAACCTCTGGAAGACTGCATTTACCCATGCCGCCCTTTTTCATGGTGCACCCGACACAAGGAACGCCAAACGTCGTCAAAGCTTTTACCTGCTAAGAGCACAGTGGGGCAACTCCGGCAGGTGGGTCAAACGTTGATATGATAGTGGCAGGACACAAAGGTCTTCCCACCCCGTGTGGGCGGTTAGCTCAGTTGGTTAGAGCGCCTGCCTTACAAGCAGGAAGTCGGGGGTTCGAGTCCCTCACTGCCCACCATGACATTTTTAGTGCCCCTTTGGAATCAAGCAAGTTGCACTTAAATCCATATGAATAAAGGGGCTAATCCATTTAGCGCATCTACCATATTTCCCCATGCTTTTCCCTTCTGGGGAAAGCCTTCCCGGCATTTTCTGTACATAACACAAGACACTGTACAAAAGGAAAACCACGCCATTGAGCGGGGTTTGCCGACATTATCGCTGGCGGACTAACAATTGGGCTGAAGTAACGCGATTTGAGGCGCTCTTGGCTTTCCACCCGAGAGACCATTGGTGACAAGCCGCAGTTGGGGATGCGAAGGGCGAAAATCCTTGCTAGAAAAAGACCTCTCGCGTTAGGATTCTCGTTACGGAGACATTTTCTGTAACTTATTGATTCTAATAATGGTCGGGACGGGCAGATTTGAACTGCCGACCCCTCGCACCCCAAGCGAGTGCTCTACCAGGCTGAGCCACGTCCCGACACAATCGAGCCGGCTCGGGTGAGCCGGCTGCAGGGTCTTGATCAGTTTACACCAGCACGGCCCGGCGCGCTTGACCCTGGAATTCCGTCAATTGCGCGAAGGCCGGTCGGAATTATTCGATTAATGCGTGGGCGGAACGAACTCCGAGGGCAAGGCCGATCCCGTGCCGAAGAAGAACTCTTCCATCTGCTCAACCAGGAACTGCTGCGCCTGCGGTGTCCAGGGCTGCAGCCGGTACTCGTTCAGCAGCATCTTCTGCCGGTCAACCCATTCGGCCCAGGCTGCCTTGGAGACGTTTTTGTAGATCTTTTGACCGAACTCCGAGTCGAAGGGCGGTTCGTCCAGTCCCTCCATCTCCTTCTTGTTGCGAACGCAAAAAACGGTGTGCGCCATAGCTAATTCAACTCCTTGACTCCATCTCCCATTGTATTGGATGGGGGCGATGCACAGCCCTGGGGTTAGCGCCTTTCCGGGGCAAGGACGCGAGGTCAAACTATGGCACGACATGCGCCCGCGCGGAGAATGCAGTTGTGAGACCCACGCAGGCTCCCCGGTCGAAAGAAAGTGCTTGACAGGCCTGATCTCCAACGATTCCTCTGTTGGCATTCAGATTGACCCTCTGCCGCACTCCCCAACCTGGATGTGCGTTGCCACATAGTATCGTCCACGCGTGGAGCGGAGAGCTTCAACCTCGAAAGGAACGATCATGTCCGAATCGATCCCATCTGGTCTCAGTGACAATGCTGCCGGTGCTATCGCGTACATCACCTTCGTCCCGGCAATCGTGTTCCTGGTCCTCCCACCTTATAACGCGAGCCCCTATGTGCGCTTCCACGCATGGCAATCGATCTTCCTGAACGCCGCGGCAGTTATCATCAGCATCGCATTGAGCTTTTTGATGGTGTTCCTCATGGTGTTTGGGGCATTTTTCCTGCTGGCCATCACCCGGCTGATCTGGCTCGCATGGTTCGTGCTTTGGCTGGTTTGTGTTTTGAAAGCGCTGAATGGGCATCGCTTCAAGGTCCCGCTCATCGGCGACCTCGCCGAGAAGCAGGCCGGAAGCTAGGGCCTGTTAACACGACTCAGGCGGATGGCGTTGCGAGCGAAAATCGGGCCAGACGAGCCCGCGGTTGTGGCAATCCACTATCGAGGGCGAGAACGAAGTATGGCCGGATTTTCGCCGCAACCCAAAGGGACGGGACCAATTTTCCCGATTTCGTTGTCGCTCGTCGTTTCAGTAACTGGTTACAATGCACTCCTCGCTCCTGGAACTCGCGGAAATGGGCTCCCGTCGCCACCGCATGAGTAGTGTCAACAGGCACTGGTGTTTTGCCACCTGCGGCATTGCAGGAAGATGGAGGCTCAGCGTCGCGTGCCCTTTCTACAGATATTTGCTTGACAAAGCAGTTCGCATCGGCTTTCATGGCTTGATTCAGGCTCATGCTCTTTTCCAGGTCCGAGGCCGGCAGACTCCCCATTTGCTCACCCGAGTTTGAGCGTGAAGCACGCGGCCCCTTTTTGAGTCCCCAAAGTCAAAGGAGCTAGTATGCCCGAAGAAACTGTCCAGACTGGCCTTAGTGACAATGCCGCCTCCGGCCTTGCCTACCTCACCTTCATTCCTGCGATCGTCTTTCTGGTGGTCGCTCCCTACAACCAAAAGGCAAGCATACGATTCCACGCTTGGCAATCGATCTTCCTGTCGGTTGCGTGCGCCGTGGTCGACGTTGTCCTCACGCTCATTCCCTTTGTGGGGTGGATCATTCTCCCGCTGTTCGGTTTGTTGATCCTGATCGTTTGGATACTGTGCATCGTCAAGGCCTTCAACGGGCAGCGCTTCAAGATCCCGGTGATTGGCGACTTCGCCGAAAAGCAGGCCGGAAGCTAGAGCCTGTTATTAACTTTTCTGCAAAGCGCTGATTTCAAAGCATTTGCAAACCAAACGCTTCACGGCCAAGATCGCTGCAACTTGTTGATTCTGTTTGGCTTCCCACAAAGTTAATAACAGGCTCTAGGGTCCCCCTTCCCGTGGCGCTGCGGTCTGGGGTCTCAGCGCCGCTTGCCTTTCTTACCGAACTTCTTCCGGATCTTCGATACGGCGGCTGGGGCGTCCCTGCGTCTGCTCTTCTTTCCTTTGTGAGCGGTCTTTGCGGCCTGCTTGCCGGTGAGCGGAATACCTTCTTCAACAATGGAAAACTGAAGCCTGCGTTCTTGTGCCAGGATTCGATCGAGAATCACCTGGACGCGGTCTCCGGCGCGGAAGCGGCGGCCGGTGCGCTCGCCAATGATCTCGTGCGTGTTCTCGCGCCAGGTGTAGCGGTCGTCGCGCAGAGAGTCGATGGGGACTAGTCCCTCGACAAACATGTCGGTCAACTCGACAAAAAGGCCGAATTTGGCGGGGTTCAGTACCAGCGCCGCAAACTCTTCGCCGACGCGGTCCTGCATGAAGCGGACCTTCTTCCACTCCACCAGTTCGCGTTCGGCCTCGGCGGCGAGGCGTTCAGTCTGGCTGGTCTCCTCGGCAATCTGGGCAAGCTCTGGCTCGGGGAGGGGAGGCTCGCCGGCGAATACTGCCTGTTGCTTGCGAATGTGTGGTATCCGGCTGGCAGTAAGGTCTTCGTTGGGATGAGTCCACGGAGAGCCGTGGCGGCCCTCTTCGATCTTCCCCTCGCCAAGCACGCCCTCGCGCAGCAGGGCTTTTGAAATACGATGCACGATCAAGTCCGGGTAGCGACGGATGGGCGAAGTGAAGTGGGTGTAGGTGGGCGCAGCCAATGCAAAATGGCCCTCGTTGATCTCGGAATAGCGGGCCTGGCGGAGCGAGCGCAGCATTAGATAACTGAGAATCCGCTCTTCGGGTTTGCCTTCGATGCGTGCGGCCAGCTTTTGATACATGCGGGGCGTGACGGGAATGTCTTCGGGGACCTCGTGCTGGCGCGGATTGCGGCCACGTCCGTAGGCGTCTCGCCGCTCACCGCGAGTCTGAATACGCTTCACGGGCAGAGCACCGAGGCCGAGCGAGTAGCCGAAGCTCGCCGCCAACTCCTCGAATTGAACGACGCGGCGTGGTTCCGGCTTCTCATGAATGCGGTAGATAGAGGGTACGCCGAGGTCTTCAAGCCAGGTGGCGACGCACTCATTGGCGGCCAGCATGAACTCTTCGATGAGGCGGTTGGCCCAGGTGCGCTCAGATTTGGTAACGCCGCGCATCTGGCCCTGCTCGTCGAACTCGATGACCGGCTCGGGCAGGTCGAAGTCAATGCTGCCGCGCTCCTCTCTGCGCTTGTTCATCAGACCGGCCAGGTGGCGCATGAGCTCGAAGCCTGGAACGAGCGCGGAATAGCGGGCGCGAACTTCGGCATCGCCTTCAAGGACGGCGTGGACTTCGGTGTAAGTCATGCGCGCTGCGGAACGGATTACGCCTTCGATAATTTCGTAACTTTCGATGCGGCCGGTTGGGTCGAGCTGCATGATGCAGCTGAGGACAAGGCGGTCTTCGCCGGGTCGCAGACTGCAGATGTTGGTCGAAAGCTCCTGCGGGAGCATGGGAATGGCGCGATCGGGAAAGTAGACGCTGGTGCCGCGGAGGCGCGCTTCGAGATCGAGATCCGTTCCCGCGCGCACATACTCGGCCACGTCTGCAATGTGCACCTGCAACTCATAGCCGCCTTCCGCGCGCTCGGTAACGAGGACAGCATCATCGAAGTCACGGGCCGTTTCGCCGTCGATGGTGACGATGGGGAGCCCGCGAAAATCGCGGCGGCTGTCGGCTTCGGCCGCATCGAGATGGGCCACGCGGCGCGCTTCGGCCAGCACATTCTCAGGGAAGATACGCGGCAACTGGTGCTTCCGAATCATCATTTCGACGTCGACACCGAAGTCGTCTGGATCACCAAGCACTTCGATTACGCGGCCGATGGGCGGATGGGTGGGCGTGGGCCAACTGGTGATTTCGACATCGACCACCAGCCCTTCGAGGCCCTCCTGGCTCTTAGGCTTTGGAGTAGCGGTTGCTTCGCTGCCAAGAACGCGGTGGGGCGTCGCGGCCTCACTGATTGGTGGTAGTTCCTGGCCGGCGGGAATGAGGATGGGCTGAGTCATTCGCTCGTCGAAGGGAACGACGTTATGACCCAGTGATCGATCCGAGCGTGCATAGTGAAAGATGCCGACGACAGTGGAGTTGCGGCGTTCGAGCACGCGGACGATGCGGCCCTGGCGACGGCCATCCGCCTTCGGCGGCTCCACTTCAACCAGCACCTGGTCCCCTTGCATGGCGCCATTTATCTCGTTGGGAGGAATGAAGATATCTTCAGATCCTGACGCCTGCCGGGCGTTGGGGCGAACAAATCCGAAGCCATCGCGATGCAGATCGAGGCGGCCTGCAGACAGGTTCTCCCTTGTGCCAGGCGGCCGGGGAATGCTCCAGTGTTCCCGGTCCAGCTTGGCCAGCGCGCCGCGCACGGTGAGACGCGCCAATTGCTCCAGCAGCAGGCGCCGCTCCCGTCCGCCCGCCAGACCCAGTTCGCGGACAAGTTGTTTGTATCCGGCCTTGCCGCCGGCGGAGCGGGCAATCCGCGCCACCAGTTCACGATCCGTCATAGGTCAAGAGTAGGCTATTCCGCACACTTGGTTGCATCCTGGCTATGGAACATATCCCGGCCCGCGCAGCACTTTGCCGGGCAGAGCGCCGGTCATTTTTCCATCCTCGATCACCGGGACACCATTCACCAACACGTATTCCATCCCTTCGGAAAACTGGTTCGGATTTTCAAACGTGGCTCTGTCGGTGATCTTTTCCGGGTCAAAGACCACTACGTCGGCCCACATGTTCTGCTTGAGCACGCCTCGGTCGGTGAGGCGCAAGCGCTGGGCCGGCAAGGCGGAAAACTTCCGGATCGCATCGGCCAGAGTGAGTTGGTTTTCCTCGCGGACGTATTTGCGCAGGATGCGCGGAAACGTGCCGTAGGCGCGCGGGTGGGGATGTTCCTGGCCGAGCAGGCCGTCGGGCGCGGTGCCCGATGAGTCATTGTCGATGGAGACCCAGGGCTGCTTGAGTGCCAGCAGCACATCGGGCTCGCTCATGCCAAAGACGGCCACGCTGGTAAAGGCCTCGTCCTTGATGAGCAGGTCGCAGAGCGCGTCGATGGGGTCTTCTTTCCAAAGTGCTGCCACTTCGGAGAGGCGTTTGCCCTGCAGCGGAAGCAACTCGGGATTCTGCACCACCGCAATCAGGATGCTTTCAGGGCCGGGTACCTCCTGCCACTCGTTATCCCAAGCTTCTCCGGCTGAATCTTTGCCGGCGGTCAGCATGTCTTTCCGTATGCGCGCGCGGACGGCTGGATCTTTCAGGCGTTCGATCAGCTTGGCGTCGCCGCCATCGTGCGCCCATGGCGGCACAAAGGCGGAAAAGGTGTTGAACCAGGCGGTGTAAGCGTAAGTGTTGGCGCTGATGTCTATGCCCGACGCACGCGCCTGGTCAATGCGGGCGACAAGCTGCGGCATCTTGCCCCAGTTCGTTTTGCCCGCCGCCTTCAGGTGCCAGATTTCGACGGGGATGTGTGCTTCGCGGCCAATCTGCGCCGCCTCATCAATGGATTCCAGAACCTGATCGCCCTCGCTGCGCATGTGCGTGGCATAGATGCCGCCGAATTGTGCGGCCACGCCGGCGAGCGCAATCAGTTCCGGGGTGTTGGCATAAGGCGCGGGCGCGTATTGCAGTGCGGCGGAGAGGCCCACCGCGCCATCGCGCATAGCGTCCCGAACCAGGGACTGCATCTGTTCCAGTTGCGCCGCGGTGGGTTGGACGTCCGCATCGCCCAGTACCATGCGCCGGACCGATGTCGCGCCGACGTAGCTGGCGAGATTGATGCCCATGCCCTGTTTTTCAATGCGGGCAAAATACTGGCGAAGGTTTTGCCAGTCGGGTGTCAAGTGGTAGTGCTCATACTCGGCGCGGTCCGCGGCGAGCATTGAGTCATTAAGCGGAGCGGCCGAGTTGCCCTCGCCGGTGATCTCCGTCGTGATGCCCTGATAAATCTTTGAGGGCAGGCGCGGATCGACCAGGATAGTTAACTCCGATTGGCCTAGCATGTCGATGAACCCCGGCGCGACTACCTTTCCCTGGGCGTCGATGGTTCGCGTGCGAGACGCATCGTCAAGATTGCCGATTGCGGCGATCCGGCCACTGCGAATGCCTATGTCGCCGGAGTACCAGGGCGAGCCGGTTCCATCCACAATATGTCCGTGGGCAATCACCAGGTTGAAGGTCGGTGGTGGAGGGCTGCCCTGGGCCCAGGTAGCGGGGACGGGTGCAAGGATCGCTCCTAAACATAGAATTGCACTCTTTGCGTTGCAAATCATCTCGGCGCCTCCTTGCAGTGTCAGGGTTCTGGCACGTGCATCTAAGTCATTTTGAAACCGCTCAAGAGCCATTCTAGCTGCCGCTTCGAAAAAGCGGCCGAGCAGGATTGGCCGCGTCGAAATCTGCCGGCGGATACAACTTCCGTGCAGGGTTGCCAAGATGGAAACTGGGCATTTGGAGCCGAGAGTCATAGAATAGCGGCAACAGACGTTTTGAGCGGACCGCAAGAGGCGAACGTCCTATTTGCGGCCTAGAGAAATATTACCGGCAGTTTAAAAGTCTTAACTTTTTGGGGCATATGGCAATGGCCCTGCCTTGGAATCCCCACGTCCTTTCAGGACAGAAAAGGAAATACCTTGAGCGCTATGTGGAAACCCACTCAGACTGGATCAACCAACCCTAATCCCACACCGGAGCCTTCCCGCCCCGCGCCACCTGCTCCGGCGTTTGAGACCGTCCCGGGCCGTGCCCCTTCACCCGCTTCGGGCGAACAGGCGACTATTGGCAAGGGCCTGTTTATCAAGGGCGAAATCAGCGGTTCAGAGTCCCTGTATATCGACGGCAAAGTCGAGGGCAGCATCAACCTTCCCGGAAACCGAGTGACCGTGGGCCGCAACGGCCAGGTGTCGGCCAGCATCACAGCGCGCGAGATCGTGGTGCTCGGCAAGGTTCGCGGCAATATGTCGGCCACAGATCGCGTGGACATTCGTGCGGAAGGTTCACTGAGCGGCGATGTGGCCGCAGCGCGCATCAGCATCGAGGATGGCGCGTTCTTCAAGGGCGGCATTGACATCCGCAAGCCAGAGGGCAAGCCGCTGGCAGCCGTCAGCACAGCGACGCATGAGCCGGTGAGCGCGGCTCAGTAGTTGCGCACATAAAAACTTCGCCTGATCACGAGCGCCTCTGCATCGGCAGGGGCGCTTTGTGTTTTTTTGCACTTACGTCTGTTTACACTGTCGGCCGCCGCCGTCTAACCAGTCTGAGGAGGTCCTCGCCATTTGGACCCCCTCGGAAATTCTGAATGGGTAAGGAGACCATGATGAAAGGAATGTGGGAAAAAGCTACGTTCGCATTAGCAAGTCTGGTTTTATTCTCTTATGCGGCCAGCGCCCAGACAGATGTGGCGTTGAGTCTTTATGGGGCATTCGGTCAATCGACTTCCGGCAACAATACCCGGCAGAGTCCGGCTAATTCGGCCGGTGGGCTGGTCGAACTGCGTCAGATCAGGAATCCACTCGTCGGCTATGAAGCCACCTACGCCTACAACCGAGATAACCAGGGATACTACAGCGTAGTCAACGGCGGCATCTCGACCAGCATCTCCACGGGGGCCATCTCCGCCAATGCGCACGAGGTTACCGGCGATTGGATCGTTTCGTTGAAGGGAGCGAATCTAAAGCCTTTTGCGCTTGCCGGAGGCGGCCTGCTGTTGAACATGCCCACCGGAGGGAGTGTCACGACGACAACTTGTTACTTGCTCAACCCGCTCTGTCAACAGACCACTGCTACGGCTTCCACTGCTACATCGACCAAGGGCGTTTTTGTCTACGGGGCCGGGTTGGATTGGACCGTGCTTCCGCATTTGGGTCTGCGGTTTCAGTACCGCGGAAATGTGTACAAGGCGCCGGACATGGCGAACGCATTCAGATCCACGAATGCCTTCACGCATAATTCGGAGCCGATGATTGGAATCTTCTTCCGGCTCTAACCAGAACGCCAGGTTCAAGCGGGCTCTTTGGGGTCCGCTTCAGACCAGTCCCAGCCGTTTCATGGCAACTCTGGGCAAGGCTGATCCGGACCTTTCCAGGACGTCTTTTGTGACTGCCAGCCAAGCCACAATTCCAG
Organism: Occallatibacter sp.; assembly: GCA_035945795.1. GTDB lineage: Bacteria > Acidobacteriota > Terriglobia > Terriglobales > Acidobacteriaceae > Telmatobacter. The sequence continues at coordinate 27,390 of DASYZU010000117.1, read as the reverse complement.
TTACCAATACGGCCAAATCGATCCAGCGAGTATGGTGAAGCGACGGCACACCAGGCAGATGGGCAAGCAGGCCGCCGACGGCCCAGGCGACGATCCAGACTGTCGCGCCGCTGGCAAGTGCAGCTAACAGACAGCGGCCCAATTCGGCGTAGTCCAGGCTGGCTAAAGAAACCATGTGCCGCTGGTGGAGCAGAATTGCGATGGTGATGGTTTGCAGCGCGATGCCGATATCGGACGCGAAGGCCAGCCCCATGGCCCCATACAAGTGATAGAGCGCGACATAAATTGGCCAGGAGGCAACAGTCACAATGGTTCCCGCCACCATGGGCGCCATGGTGTTTCCGGCGGCGTAGAAAGCGCGCGCATAAATGGCCTGAGCCGACCAGAGAAACATTGAGATTGAGAAGACGGCGAAGTACGCTGCGCACAAGCGTGAATCCGCAGAAGAGAAGCGGCCGCCGGTAAAGATCAGGTCAATCATCGGCTGGCCCAGGGCTACCATTCCTGAAGCGAACAGCAGTCCAAGAGCGGCCACGCGCGAAACCGAATCCGCAACGCCGACGGCAAATTCATAGCGGCGCTGCTGCGACCACATGCTGGCGAAAAAGGGCATCGAAGCTGCGCCTGCAGCCTGGGCCAGCATGGCCATGGGCGCGGTAAAGAGTTGCTTGGCATAGCTCATCAGCGAGACCGCACCGCCGATCTTCGATGCGAAGTGGCCGATGATCCAGCCATCGGCTGTTACCAGGGAAACGCCGGCCATTAATGGCAACGACAGCCGCACCCACTCGCGCAACCCCTTGTCGTGCCAGTCAAGAATCATGCGGTAGCGCGTGCCCGCGCGCCGTGCAAAGACGGAATTCAGAAGGAACGGCCCCAGAAAAGCTCCCGCCACAGTGCCGATGGCCAGTGAAGCGACGCCAATGTGCTTCTCCAGCAGCAATCCGCCGACAATCGTGCCGAGGCCATAAATCAAGGGCGCGACGGCTTGTACGCTGAACTGCTTGCGCACCATCAGCACCGCGCCGAATACGCCGCCTGCAAAGAAGCACAACTGCGCAGGCAGCAGAATGCGCGTCAGGCTTACGCAGAGCGCGGCTTTCTGTGCGTCGAATCCGTCGAACCACCAATGGATGTACCAGGGGGCAAATATCTCTGCCAGCACAATGGCAGCGCCGAGCACCAGGTACATGGTGGTGAGGATGACCGACAGCGACCGCTCACCGTCTGCTTCGCGACCCTCTTCGCGATAGCGCGTGAGTATGGTGACAAAGGTGATGGAAGCCGCGCCGCCGACCAGGAAATACGAGATCATATCGGGCAGCACAAAGGCGGCGTTGAAGGCGTCGGCCTCAACGCCCCGGCCGAAAAGCCACACGATATATTTGACCCGGACCAGCCCGATGATGCGCGATAGGAAAGTGGATACCATCAGCACGACGGTAGCTGAAAAGACAGAATGCGCATACGACGGCCGCAGCAGACGCACGCCACGCGCCCACCGCGAACCCGGAGAGGATTGGGTTGGAATCGCTTCTGCCACTGGAGTTGATTCTACCGGGCCTGCTTTACCTTGCCGCACAGAAGGAACCTGCAAGTGCAATCTTCGCGAGTATTCTTTCCAGAGGGGGCATTGCATGCAGCGGAAATTCGGAGTGGTAATTGCGGTATTTGCATTCATGGGGGTGAGCTTGGTGGGCCAGACGATTCACGGGCGTGACGGGATTACGCTGCCATCTCCGCCTTCGGTCGAGGCCGTTCCGGTGACCGACAACTACTTCGGAACGAAGATTGTTGACAACTATCGATGGCTTGAAGACTCCAAAAGTCCCGAGACGCGAGCATTTATCGATGCCGAGGATGCGTACACCGAGCGTTACATGAAGCAGGCGCGCATCCGGTCGCAGGTGGTGGGCGATCTCGGCGAATTGGAAAATGTTTCCGCCGCAAGTACGCCTTTGCAGCGAGGAGAGAGCTACTTTTTCAGGAAGCGGCTGGCCGGCGAACAGCAGTACTCGATATATGTGCGCCAGGGCTGGACCGGCAAGGACAAGCGCCTGGTTGACCCGGCAGTACTGGGTACTGACCCGAATATTTCGGTTCACATTGAGGATGTTTCACGCGATGGAAAGCTGCTGGCCTATTCGGTTCAGCAAGGCGGGGCGGATGAGACCAGCGTTCACGTTTTGAATGTGGCTACCGGCAAGACGCTTGAAGATGAACTGCCGACGGCCCGCTACTTCAGCGCGGTGTTTGCGCCTGATGGAGCGAGCCTCTACTATGCCCGCAACAACAAGGAGGGCACGCTGTTGTTCCAGCACGTGCTGGGGACGCGCAATTCGCGGGACGCGCTGATCTTTGGGCACGAATTTCGTGGGGAGCCGTTGACCGGCGACGACCTGTTTGGTGGCAACGTGACCGACGATGGCCACTACATGGTGGTGCAGATTAACCGGGGCGTGCCTGCAAAGCGCGTGGACATTGTTTACCGCGACCTGACCAAACCGGGCTTGCCCTTTGAGGTGCTCATATGGGGCCAGGATTCGCGGTTCTCGGCGAACTATGCCAGAGGGGCGTGGTATGTGAAAACCGACTACCACGCACCGAACGGATGCATTCTGAAGGCCGATCCCGGGATCATGCCCGAAGCGTGGAAGACGATCGTGCCCGAGGGGCCGAATGCGATTGACGAATGGTCGATAGTGGGCGAGAAGATCTACGTAAGCAGGTTGAAGGACGTGAAGACGGAAACCTCGGTCTACTCGTTGGACGGCAAGCCTGCAGGCACGGTGGACTACGACGGCATCGGTTCGGTCTCCAGGGTTGAAGGGCGAACAACAGACCGCTATGGGTACTTCCAATTTCAGTCGTTCATCATGCCTCCTACGCTCTACCGGCTGGATACTGTGACCGGCAAGCGAGAGGTGTTTTTTCAGCCGAAGGTGCCCTTCGAGTCCAGCCAGTATGAGATCAGGCAGGTCTTTTTCAAGTCGAAGGACGGTACCAGCATTCCCATGTTCATTGCCGGGAAGAAAGGGTTGAAGCAGGACGGGACCGAGCGGCTGCTGATGACCGGCTATGGAGGCTTCAAACTCAGCATTCTCCCCACATGGAACCCGCAGTATGCATGGTGGATGGAGCAGGGCGGCTGGTTCGCGCTGCCAAACATGCGCGGCGGTGGCGAGTTTGGCGAGCACTGGCACGAACAGGGGATGTTTGAGAAAAAGCAGACCGTATTCGACGACTGGTTTGCGGCGGCCGAGTACCTGATCGCCAACAAATACACATCGCCGCAGCACTTTGCCATTACCGGCCGTTCAAACGGCGGCCTGCTGATGGGCGCGGCCATTACGCAGCGGCCCAACCTGTTTTCGGCGGTGCTCTGCGGCTACCCTCTGCTTGACATGCTGCGCTTTCAGAAGTTTCTGGTGGGCTCCTACTGGGTGACCGAGTACGGTTCCTCTGACAAGGAAAAGCAGTTTCAGTATCTGCTCAAGTACTCGCCCTACCAGAACGTAAAGCCGGGCCCGGCCTATCCGGCGGTCATGTTCTTTACCGGGGATAGCGATACGCGCGTGGCTCCGCTGCATGCGCGTAAGATGACGGCGCTGTTACAGTCGGCCTCCTCGAGCGGCCGACCGGTGCTGCTGCACTACAGTCTGGCCGGCGGGCACTCGGCTGGAGTGAGTGTGGATCAGCAAATCCAGGACGATGCGGACCAACTTACGTTCCTTTGGACTGAATCCGGCCTAGTGTCCAAGTGAGCGTATCCCCGCACACAGCGCGGGGAAATCCAATATGCTACGGTGTCCACTGGTGGCCGTACCCCAGACCGGCGACACACTCGACACAAGGACCACGGGCCAGATGTTCGAAAAATCCGGAAAGTACTACGCCGACTGGCGCGACCAATCCGGTCGCCGCCTCCGCAAATCATTCACCACCGCCAGAGCAGCACTCACACACGAAGCGCAGCAGAGAGAAGATGCCCACCCAAAAAAGAGGGCGTTGGGCCGTCCATCGCCCAAATTCTCAACGCCACGTTCACGGGCCGCAAAACAGATTACTACGGTGCGCGCCGCATCATCGCTCAAGCCGGAAGCCGCAACCCGCAAAGCCTCAGTGTTGCGGATGCCATCGAAATCGACGCGGGGATAGCCAAGAGCGGACACCAAAAATCCACTAACTCAATCCAAGCGTCCGCAGTGCGCCGCATTCTCCGCTGGCTGTGGGAAGTGCACGGCGCGCCCAAGCTCGACAGCTACATCCGCTCCTACACCGGAGTGCGCCCGCGCAACGTGACCGCGACACGCGAGGAGATTGACACCCTCCTCGACGCCGCTAATCCCGGCATGCGCCTCTGGCTGTTGCTCTGCTCAGACCTCGCTATCCGTTCCGGCACAGCCTCGCGGATCGGGGCCAGCCACTACGACAAAGAGCAGCGCCAACTCCGCTTCACCACCAAACACGACGCGCGGCAGACCCTTCCGGTCACACAGGAAATCCAAGAACTCATCGAGCAGTGCGACCTAACCGACCCCGCGCCCTTCGTCAAACAACTCTGGACGCTCGGAGCCAGCCGAGGCGGACGCCCACTCATGGACACATTCGGCGACGGCAACTCCCTGCGCCGTGCCTTCACCCGCTTCCGCATTAGTCTCGGAATCACGCGCCGAGTCACTCCGCACGACCTCCGCCGCACAACAGCCGTCGCCATGTACAAGCACTCTGGAGACCTGCGCGCAGTCCAAGCCCTGCTCGGACACGCCAACCTCAACTCCACGCTTCATTACCTTGACCACGACCTGCGCCCCATCGAGCGCAGCACACTCGAAATCCTGAAACGCCCCGAATGGAGAAAGGCACACACAGCATGAGACTCGCCCTAATCGCACACCGCGCCGGGCTCGCCATCGACGCCAGCGCCGCACCACCGCGCGACCGCACCAGCCGCACCGAGAAGGCCCTCGCCCACTGCAAAGCGGAATGGTCGAGAGCCTACGAGCTCGCCCAGTCCAAAGGCCTGCCCGCCAGCAAAGCAGCGCGCATGGCAGCGGTCGCCTACAAGCTCGCCATGCCTCAACTCGACTCCCTGCCAGCCATCCGCGCCAGCATTGCAGCCATCGCGCAAGGCATCCGGCTCGAAGTCTTCGACGGCAGAGACGGCTCCCAACTCCTCTACGCGGCGCAGGTTGCGCTGTCGATGCTACGCGCAAAGGAGCCCAAGAAATGACACCCCCCACCCCCACCCGCCGCAGAGCTCACCCAGGACAAAGAGCGGACACGATCACCGGCAGCGCCGAGGAGCAAGGTCCACTGGTGCGCCAGCCAGCGCCCGCCGCCCGACTCGCCCGCATCCTCCACCACTCTGCGCAGGACTTGTGGGAAGTCTGCACTCTCACCGACCCGGCCCAAATGTGGGAGGAAGCGCGCGCCGTCGCCAGCCGCATCCTCGCATCAGCACCCGGCGCGTAACTCCACGCTTGCACCTGGGCGGACACCCGTTCGACCGGCTTTGCTGTGGACGGCTCAGCCCAGGTGTGGTGTACTTGAATCGAAACCAAGGCGGCATGAAATATGAAGAAAGAGCATAGCCTTAAGCTCGTATTCGACGCGGGTGCGCGGCTACAGAAGCCCGTCGATAACCCTGAAATCTCGGGGAGGGCGTTGCTTTCCCAAATCCTCGACTTGGGGGTAATGCACGGGGATGCCGCCGAGTTGATGCCCCGCCTGCCGCGTCAGAGCATAGACCTCTTTTTCACAAGCCCGCCATACGCGGATGCACGTGCATACAGCCGCATCCATCCAGACCGCTATGTTGATTGGTTTCTTCCCTTCGCGCGGGCGATGTTCAGCGCAGCGAAGCCAACTGGCAGCCTGATCCTCAACATCAAGAATCGCGTCGCGAACCGTGGGCCGCTCCGTGGGCAGCGCCACCCGTACGTGTATCAGCTGGTGTTGGCTTTGCAGCACATGGGGTGGAGGTGGGTCGAGACCTACATTTGGGCAAAGCCAAACGCCATACCTGGGAGGTTCGGGCCGAGGACGAAAGACAGCTTCGAATATGTTTATCATTTCGCGCGGGGGGCCAAGCCGTACTTCGATCTGAACGGGGTGAGGGTCCCATACAAGGCCGACGCTGCCGAAATCCAACGGCGCAAGCAAGACACTAACGGTCGAAAGAATACGGTGGCCGGGTTCGGGCGTGATCGCACAAAAACATACTTGCTCGGTGGTGCCGACCCCGGCAACGTGGTGACAGTCCCTCAGTCTTACAACCAACATTACGGCGTGGAACATTCAGCCGCTATGCCAGAGGGCTTGGCGGAATTCTTCATCCGGGCAGCAAGCCCCAAAGATGGCATAGTCCTAGATCCTTTTGCAGGCTCGGCGACGACGGTTGTGGTTGCCCGCAGGTTGGGCCGAAGAGCGGGTGGTATCGAAATTCACGAGAGCTATGTGACCGAAGCTAGGCGACGGATCGCTGAGAATATTGCGATCGACACACCGGGCAGGTTGGCTCAGGCGACAGCGGGATAAGCGATGCCGAAAGCCAGCGAGACGATCAAGCGCATTGTGGAAGCGCCGAACTGGGACCAGCGCATTGCCCAGATTCGGCTGATCCCGCAAAATCACGGGACCGGCGAACACCCAGGCATTTTCGCCGAGGTTGCTCGTCTCATGTATCTTCCCAACCTGGCGCCGGACTTTGCATACATTCATGAGGCCCCGTTCTACGAAGAGAAGTACTTTCTCGAGACGTACAGCGCAGCTTCTGAAGCAACGGATGGTTTTTCAAACGTCTCTGAAGACAATCTCACGAAGGCGATCCAAGAAAACCCGAGAACTCTCTTGGTTTTCCGAACGGTTCTCGGCTTGACCAAGACGGAGTTTGCATTCTCCACGGTCATGGCGGGTGAGCTCTCCGGGATGCCACCGCTGACGCCGGGGAAGATTGACTCAATGGAGCGGGACGGAACCGCAACTAAGGTGGACCAAGCCAAGGTAGCCGCCCAAACCATCTGCCAGGTCATGGGGGGCTCACTCTTTGGCACCCCACCGGCAGGTCTTCTAAGCAAACAGGCGAAACCCGACACAGCAAGAGGGTGGGCAAGTGTCCAGGCATATGCTTCTGAGGGCGTTCCACTGGCCATGCTCCTCCACCAGCGGCACTACGGTGGGGCATTCCGCCAAGTTCTCGACGCCACGTCCACCCAGCGCGGGGACCTGATCGAAGATGCGGTGGAAGCTCTCTTCAAAGAGAGCCGCGTTCCGTTCATCCGCACGGGAAGCCATAACCAGGCAGAAATAGCGGACCGGTTTGAGGTTCAAGTTAAACCCGCGCCCGACTTTGTCGTCTTTGATCAGACAGGAACGCTGAGAGCCATGCTGGAATGCAAAGGTACGAATGATGGCGGGACAGCCAGAGATAAGGCGCTGCGGTTTCAACGACTCCGTCAGGAGTCCATTCGGCTTAATGGGGTTCCTTTGATTGCAGTTCTCGGTGGGGCGGGTTGGGCTCGGATCAATGACGCCCTGGGTCCGGTGGTTCGCGACACCGAGGGTAGGGTGTTCACCCGCACTACGCTCCACTCGATGTTGGACGTGAGCCCATTTCCTGCACTGATTAACACTGCCTAGAGCTCTCAAAGACCCAGACGCGGGCCTCCGCTTGCATACCATACCCCCACTGGGTATACTTTCAGCCGTGGAACCCGCCGAACGAATCGCCACCACTGAACGCGAAACAGCCAACGACACCACCGCCCCCGCCGCCGCCCACTGGCTAGGCAATCCCAACCCACAAGAAAAGCAACTCACGTTCGCGCAGCTGCTCGCGCTCGAACCAGAGTGGACCGGCCCCGAAGAAGACGCACAGGAGAACCCCGCCAATGAATGACCCGCAAGCGCTCGACAACACCCTAGCCCGCATCCGCCTCGAACACTGGCAGCAGGAGCGCACCGCACTCCGTTGCGGCCGAGCCCGCAACTACACCGCCCCAGGACGCCAGCCCGCCCACGCCAGCACCAACCGCTTCGACGCCGCACTAGTCCGCTGCATTGACTTCGAGCGCGAATTCTCCAAGCTCGACACCGACGCGCAAACCATCCTGCTGCTAGCCTTCCGCGAACATCAGCCGCAGAGAGTCATAGCGCAGATCGCGCGATGCAGTGAGCGCGCAGTCGCCTACAAAATCCCCGCCGCCCTCGCCCAACTCGCCCGCCTGCTAGATCGCGTTTCCATGCTCTGAGCGTCGCCAGCCTCGTGCAGGCTCCGCGCCGTGCTTCGGGCTGGACGGGCTCTGTCGCGGCGACGCGACGCCGCCCGTCCACCCTACGCCCTGCACTCCGCCGCCGCACTCGTGCCGGCCGATTCACTCACGGCCAGGACAGCCAGCGGACACCGAAAAGCAAAAACCATAAAAGACCATAAAAGGCACCTCCGCTGCGCTACGGCGTGATCGAGCCTATACAAGGTGCTCCTCGCTCCGCTCGTCGATCAGAACTCGCCCACTCCGGGCCACGCCAGCCGACAGCGCCAGAGGTCAGGGAAGGCGCGGCCCTCCGTCCCACCGGCTAGCCCCGCAACCCGCACGCTTCGTCTCCTCCGCTTCGCTCCGTCGCCGTGCGGCCTCGCCAAAGGCGCTCGGCTCCCGCGCCCCTTGCGGGCCTGCGCAGCGGTGCGCCCGGCTCGTTCCTCGCACGGGCTCACCTGCTGCGCAGGCGGGTCCGGGCGGAGAGAGAGAACGAAGAACCAAAAGCCCAACCCGCCCGGCCCCGGCAAGCCGATAAATAAAAAGCTATAAAGAGCACGGCGCGCGCCGCGCGCCGCCGCCGCGCTCCGCACGGCCGTGGATATCCCGACAACCGCGCGGACAATAGGACCCCACGGCCCCGCAAAAAAGGGGGAAGGTTTGCGTGCAGCCGTGCCCATTGTCCGCGCTGCATCGAGCCAAGGTCAACGAACCCGCAGGCCGAACACCACAGGCCGCGAGAACCACCGACCCCGCCGCTGGTGCGCGCTCCGCGCGCACCAAGGAAAACCAGTGACCCATCAGGCCACCACGCGCCAATGAGCGACGCGGATGTGGCGGAAGGTACTGTCCGAAAAGCGCACACCCGTGCGCGCCGTCACGCGATATAATCGGGTTGTGTGAGTGTCCATCTGGACACCGGATGTGAGGAAGTTTTTAACCGTCCGGAAACGTAAGTGTCCAAGTGTCCGCCCGGACACCACCATTTCCCGCCAATTAAGCACCCCTCAGACAATAAGCTTGACTTTGGACTGAATCCGGACAGCCTAGCACGCAAAAGTAAGAGCCTGTGTGGTAGGAGGAAGGTACTCAGAGGTTCTTTCCGTCCGTAACCTCATGCCCTGTTGAATCCCTTCCGATAAGGGAAGTGCGGAACCTGTGCAACAGGTTCGATGGATGTCCTTTCGTCGGCGGTAACCGCGATCACTCATTGCGGGGAGACCGATACTTTTGTTCGGGGTCCTTTGGACTCAGGCTGCGGGGACGCCGCGGAGCACAAAGAAGATGCCACAAGCGGAGTTGCAAGCCAGCAGAATTGATTGGCCGCAGGAGGATGCGCGCCTGTCTGCGCTGGCGGCCACGGAGATTCTGGACACTGCGCCGGAGCCCAGCTTCGACGCCGTCACGCGACTCAGTGCCGAGTACTTCCGGGCTGACACCGTGCTGCTGGGCTTTGCTGACGCGAGCCGCGTCTGGATCAAGTCCTACTGGGGCGAGGCGGTTCGCGAACTTCCCAGGAAACAGTCAATCTTTGAGATGGTGCTTGCCGAGAATGGGCCGGTGGTTGTTCCTGACATCTCAAAACATCCGCATTTCGAAGGCGGCCGGATGACTTTGCGACGGTTGGACGTGGTCTCTTTCGCGAGCGCACCGGTGCGGTCATCTGAAGGCAGAATTCTCGGAGTGTTGACCATTTTCGGGTGCCAGCCGCGACGCAACATGTCCTTGGACGAGCTGCGGATGCTCGAGAGCCTGGCCGATATGGTAGCCAGCCTATTGGAACTGCATAGGCTGCGCAAGAGCTTCGGGGGGCATGGATTGCGAGAGCCCCACGAGGCAAGAAACGTCCCCGGAAAATGGCCTGACAGCCCGGATCTTCGCCACGCCCTTGAACAACGCGAATTTGTGCTTTATTACCAACCAGAAATTGAGCTCGCGACGCGCAGAATTGTCGGCCTTGAAGCGTTGATCCGCTGGGTTCATCCGGTGCGCGGACTTGTGCCGCCCATGGACTTTATTCCTCAGGCCGAGGAGAGCGGATTGATTCTGCCGATCGGCGACTGGGGACTGGGTGAAGTCTGTAGCCAGATTCAGAAGTGGTGCCTCGACGATCCCACTCATCACTCCCTGCGCGTTTGCGTCAATCTTTCTGCCCGCCAGTTCTCCCGAGCAGGCTTGGCCGACCACGTCGAGGCGTTGCTGCGCCAATCCGGTGTTTCCAGCCGGCAACTCGGCCTCGAGATGACGGAATCAAGCCTGATTCCCGACATGCGCACGGCCCTGGAGGTGCTGGGTAGCCTGCGCCGGCTCGGCGTTAGCCTGCGGATGGACGACTTCGGCACAGGATACAGCTCGCTCAGCTACCTGCATTCGTTTCCCATCGACGTGCTCAAAATCGACCGTTCGTTCGTAGGCCGCATGACCGAGGGTGAACAACCTCTGCAGATCGTGCGCACCATCATTGAACTGGCCAGGGTTCTGGGCATGGATGTGGTGGCGGAGGGTATCGAGACCCCCGAGCAGTATCACCTGTTGCGCGATTTGGGTTGCCGCTTCGGCCAGGGATTCCTCTTCGCCCGCCCCTTGCCTGTCGAGGCCGTCACCCAGCTTTTGCGCTTGCCCGGGCGCGTGCTTCCCGATCCCGATACTTCAATAGATCTCTCAGATTGACGCCTCGCCGGTGCCAGGGTCATTCGATACGCCGGTCTTATTTCGGGAACGGTGAGTCGTGTTTCCGCATCCGGGAATCACTCAGCATTTTGCATGGGAATTTCCTCACGGTCGCAAAGCCGAAGCCGAGTATGCTCCATTCCATGCAGCAAGCAGCTATAGCCTCACCCTCTCCCAACTCTTCCAGCTTCGCGGCGCTGCTGGCCGCCCTTGCCGCTCCTGCGTCCAGAGGGGCCCCTGCATGGAACGATGACGATCTTGCCGATAACGTGGCAACCCTGAGCTATGAGCGTGCCCTGCGCAACCACAGTCGATACAAATCCGCCGATACAGGTGATTGGGCGTCCGCGCAGGCTGCCGATTCCAAACCTTGCCGTACCTGTGGAGCGCTTCAGCACCACGGGGCTTCTGTTACCCAAAGGGCAACTCCGCCGGCGGAGCCGGGCTGTAGCGAGGACGCTGAACAGGAATCCGCATTTGGCGCTTCAACGATGCTCGGCCAGAATCGCAAATGCGCCAGCATCACGATTCGGCTCAGCAAAGCGGAGGGTGAACAACTGCGGAGACGTGCAGCTGAGGCGGGGCTCACGGTGTCAGCCTACCTGCGTTCCTGCACCTTCGAAGCTGAGGCACTACGGGCCCAGGTGAAGGAAGTCTTGGCAGAGTTGCGAAAGACCTCCACCACCGAGAAGCAGAGCGCAAGAACCGTGATCCGCGGCTCGTGGTTCGGCTGGTTGTGGCGCCTCATGCCTCAGTGGCACGCGAGCCAGCGGGTGGCACGTGCCTGAAGCGGTTCCACAATCTCAGTGCACTGGAGCCTCGGTCCTCAAGTGTCATTTTCATCGGAAAAATTCCACATCTTACGATGCCGGAAAGGGCACGCAAATTGTGGATCCGCTCCGACTATTCCACTTCCAGCATCAGGCATTTCAGATATTCGGTTTCGGGCAGATTCAGAACCACCGGATGGTCGGGAGCGGCGCCGCGGCGTTCGAGCAGGCGTACGCGCCGGCCTGCATCGGCTGCCGCAGAAGCAACTGCACCTTCCATTTCCGCCCAACTCACATGGTGCGAGCAGGAGCAGGTCACGAGCAGGCCACCAGCGCGCAACATCTTGAGGGCGCGCAGATTCAGCTCTTTGTAACCGCGCAGTGCGCCTTCAACGGCCCGCTTGGTCTTGGCGAAGGCGGGCGGATCGAGAACAATGGCGTCGAAGCTCTCGCCTGAATCCGACCAGTCGCGCAGGATCTGAAAGGCGTCGGCCTCCACCCAGTCCACCTGTGCTTTGAGGGATGAGCGATTGGCTTCAAGATTTCGCTCCGCCACTTCAAGCGAGGCACGGGAGGCGTCAATGCCCGTGACTTGGTTGCAGACCTGGGCCAGGTGCAGCGCAAACCCGCCTTGATAGCAGCAAACATCGAGCGCGCGGCTTGTAGCCCCGAGTCCTGCTGCGCCCAGACGAGACGCCCATTCTCGTGCGGCGGCGTAGTTAGTCCGCTGGTCGAGAAAAGCGCCGGTCTTCTGGCCGGCGTTGGCGTCGTAATGGAAGACGAGGCCATTGAGGCGAAACTGCGTGGCACCGACCGCGGTTGAAGCTTTTTTGACGTAGAGGGGTTCCGACTGCGGTGCAGCCAGCCCCTCAATTTCACGCATACGCGGGTCCGGGCGCTCCAGAATTGCCGCCGGTGCGAGCTCTTCCCGCAGCACGCGCACGCAGGTCTCGCGCACAGAGGCCGAATCAAGCCCCTTGGCCAGAAGTTGGATGATTACGAGGCTGCCGTACTTGTCGACGACCACGCCGGGCAGTTCGTCAGCCTCGCTGAAACAGAGTCGGCAGGCGTCGTTCCGGTCGTCGAGCAGCGGTTTGCGCCTCGCAACAGCCTGCCGAAGCCGTGCTCCCAGCAGTTGAAGCCATTCTGCTTCGTCGATGGCCTCGCGGGAGACAAGCCGTAGCGCAATCTGTGAGGAGGGGCTGTAGAGCGCCGTGCCGAGCAAAAGCCCGCGATGGTCGGCCACAGGCAACAGTGCGGGAGCGACATCGGTGGCAGCCTCGGGCATGGAAATGGACTCGATGTCGGAGGCATAGACCCAGAGGTGGCCGCCGCGCAGGCGATCGGCGGCGCGGCGGTTCACCAGGGCTCCGGGATTGCCGGGCGCCTTGGTTGTACCGGGCTGGGCGCTCTTGCCTTCAGGATGAAGATTCTGTCTTGCGGGCGCCGCAGGCCGCTCAGCCCTGGGTGTCTTCCGGTTCGTATCTGGCCGTGGCTTTTGCGGCTTCACCATATGCTCCTTCGGGGGCTTTGAGCCCTAGCGCCGGAAGCAAACTGGGCCGCCGGCCCTTACTTGACCTGGTTCGCCTCCAGGTATCGGCTCAAATTGCTGATTCGGAGCAGTCTTTCCCAGGAGTTGGCCTGGTTCATCTTATCAAGGCCCCCTCTAAAGCACTTTGAACGGAAGCGGCCTATAATGAAGCATGGCGACTGTCCGGCAGACCATACCGGAAGAAGTTCCAAGCGCGGCCCTGACACCCGAAGGGGGCTTGCCGGTTGCGGTGCGCGCCGCTGAGGCACCCCCGATCGCCCCCCTCTCGATCAACCAGCGCTTTGAGGCCCTACTCCGCCAGGTACAGGCCAACCGCCCCAGTGAAGATGTTTCCCTGATCCGCAAGGCGTGGGAGTTCTGCGTCAAGCATCATGACGGGCAGATGCGCGCCTCCGGTGAGCCGTATATCATTCATCCGCTTGAGGTTGCCGAGGTTCTGGCGGAGCTGAAGATGGACGCAACGTCCATTGCCGCGGGGCTGCTCCACGACTCGGTTGAGGACACGCCGGCCACTAATGAGGAGATTGCGGAGGAGTTTGGCGACCAGGTGGCCCACATCGTCGAGGGTGTCACCAAGATCGACAAAATTCAATTTGCCAACCGAGAGGACCGCCAGGCCGAGAACGTGCGCAAGATGCTGCTGGCTATGGTGTCGGATGTGCGCGTAGTGCTCATCAAGCTGGCCGACCGGCTGCACAACATGCGCACCCTTGAGCACCTGCAGCCGGACCGGCAGGAGGCGATTGCCCGCGAGACGCAGGACATCTACGCCCCGCTGGCGCATCGGCTCGGCATGGGCAAGGTACGCGGCGAACTCGAGGATTTGGCCTTTCGCTACACCGACCCGGTGAGCTACGAGAAGGTGTCGGCAGCGGTTGAGGCGCGGCGCATCGAGGGCGAGCAGTTTCTGCGCGGCGTGGAAGAGACGCTGGCGGAGCAGTTGCGCGAAAACGGCATCGAGGCGCGGGTGGAGTGGCGCATCAAGAGGCTCTATTCCATCTTCCAGAAGATCGAGCGCTCCAAGGTTTCCTTTGACCAGGTTTACGATTTGCTGGCCGTGCGCGTGATTACCCAGGACGTAGCTGCGTGTTATGCGGTCTTCGGGCTTATTCACACGCTGTGGCGGCCGGTGCCGGGGCGCATCAAGGACTTTATCGCTATCCCGCGCGCCAACCGCTACCAGTCGCTGCACACCACGGTGATGGGCGCCAGCGGCCACCAGTTCGAGGTACAGATTCGCACCGAAGAGATGCACCGCATCGCCGAGGAAGGTATTGCGGCGCACTGGAAGTACAAGGCCGGCGACAGCGTGGTCACAGCTCGCGACGAGGAGCGGCTCAACTGGATTCGGCAGCTGGTCGAGTGGCAGAAGGAGATGACCGACCCCAACGAGTTCCTCTCCAGCCTGAAGATGGACCTGTATCCGGACGAGGTCTACACCTTCACGCCGAAGGGGAAGGTTGTGGTGGTCCCGGCCGACGGCACACCCATCGACTTTGCCTACACGATTCATACCGAGGTGGGCCACACCTGCGTAGGCGCCAAGGTAAACAGCCGCATGGTGCCGCTGCGAACCAAGCTGCGAACCGGCGACATCGTAGAGATCGTTACTCAGAAGGATCACAAGCCGAGCCGCGACTGGCTCACGTTCGTCAAGAGCCCGCGCGCGCGCAACAAGATTAAACACTGGCTCAACGAAGATCAGCGGCGCCGCGCGGTGGAGATCGGGCGCAAGCTGCTGGAGCGAGAGGCGCGCAAGTTCAAGGTTCCGATGAACCAGATCTCTGACCAGGATCTGGGCCGCATTGCCAACGAGTACGGCGTGGCGACTGCCGTGGACCTTTTGGCAACGCTTGGCTCTGGCAAGCACTCGGCACACCAGATATTGAACAAGCTTGCACCGGGGTATGCAAACCTGGGTGACGCCGAGCCCGGTTCGGAAACCAAGCCGGGGACGGGTGGCGAGGCCGGCATGTCCGATGCGGTGCGCAAGCTGCACCTTACGGGCTCTGACTCGCTTCAGGTGGAAGGTCAGAACGATCTACTCGTCTATCGCGCACGATGTTGCAACCCCATTCGCGGCGAAGAGATCGTAGGATACGTTACGCGCGGCAAGGGCGTGGCTGTTCATGCGCGCAGTTGCCCCAACGTGCAGAACCTGCTCTATGAGAGCGATCGCCGCATCGCCGTGGAATGGTCGCGTGTGGGTGACCAGGCCGCAGGCAAGCCGCAGCGCTATCCGGTGAAGATAACCGTGTTTTGCGACGACCGCACCGGCATGTTGAAGGAGCTGACCGCCGTCATCTCCGACGACAATACCAACATCCGCGGCGTCGAGATGCGCCACGACGAGGACGGCGAAGCCATCATCGAATTTGTCGTTGAAGCCGAAGATGTGCGCCATCTGAACCGCATGGTTCTGGGCCTTCGCCGCGTCGCCGGCGTACGGGCCGTACAGCGGACACAAAAGCTGTAAGGGCCTGCTGTCGCCAGAAACTCCATCAAATCAACGCAACCATAGGTCTGAACTGCTCAGACTCTTGCCCCTTGCCGTGAAAGCCTGTCATTGTGTGCGGATTCTGCGATGAGGAGTGGAATCAAAGCCCGCCTCCGCTGTAAGTAGTGCGGATGAGGCTCATTGGCAGCCGAACCGCATGCAGCAGGAGGCAGATTCGATGAATCGCGTAACCAACAGGCATTTTGATACCCCTACTTTTCTTGCGACCGAAGGGCCGGGAAGATCCATCCTTCGTGAAGCGGCAAGAAAGGATATTTTTCGTCAGGGAGGACCGGCGGATGCGGTTTTCTATCTTCAGACTGGTCGGGCAAAGCTCACCGTCATTTCCAAGAAAGGAAAGGAAGCCACAGTTACTCTGCTTGTCGCCGGGGATTTTTTGGCGAAGAGTCGATCACGGGAGTGGAATCGTCGCGAACAGCCACTGTGTCTGCCGTTTCCGTTTGCATGGTGCTCAGGATCGAGCGGGATCAGATGCTCCACGTGCTGCATGAGGAGCATGCGTTCTCCGACTTTTTTCATGCAGTTCATCTTGACCAGGGGCATACGGACCCAGGCCGATCTCGTCGATCAGCTATTCAACTCCAGCGAAAGGCATCTGGCGCGGACGCTGCTATTGATGGCGGATTTTGGAAAAGAGGGCGAGCCGGAGACGCTGATTCCTCCTGTGACGCAGGAGACACTTGCAGAGATGATTGGAACTACTCGCTCCAGGGTGAGTTTCTTCATGAATCGATTCAGAAGACTCGGTTACATCGAATACGACGGCCGCATTCGGGTTCATTCGTCGCTGCTCGACATGGTTCTGCAAGATTCACTGCCCGATGAGAACGCGTCCAGACCAAAATTGCTCGACCCACCACGCAGCCGGGCATTATCAGCCAAGAAGACCAAGCTTTCGTGAGTCGCTTGTTCCCTCACCTGGTCCAAGATGCCGGACTTGAAATTTGCACGATAACTAGCTAAGGAGATCTCATGTCGTTTGGACTTTATGCAGCAGGGTTCGCAATCACGATTGCCGGACTGGCTTATGCTGCGCGCCTGGTTCACGTGCCAACGCATTGGATCATTGTCGGCGCGGTTGTAATGGTTGGCATCGGGATTCTGTCGGGAGTGAAGGCAACGCGACAGAGAGATTCCGTCAGCTAGGTGGATCGGATGCGGAATTTGATCTACCTCTTTTCGCCTTCCGTAACGAAGGTTCCGTATTCCTCTCTGCAAGTTGTGTCCAACACAATCTGCCGATGAATGAAGGTCGCCTTCCGAGGAAGGCGGTTCAATTTCGGTGTATCGGCGCTAAAATTTCGTCATGGCGGAAAGATCTGACGGCCGGGACGCGATCCTGCGCGGTATCCGCGTCATCGACGGCGGCTTGGCCTCGGAGCTCGAATACCTGGGCGCGCGCATTGACGGCCCGCTCTGGTCCGCCCATGTCCTCGAAGACGAGCCAGAAAAGGTTGCAGCCGTGCATCGCGCCTACATTGCAGCCGGTTCCAAGTGCATTGCCACCTGCAGCTACCAGGTCTCGCGCCTGGGCTACGCCGAAATTGGCCTCCCGCCTGAGCGAGCTGATGCAGCTTTGCTGCGGTCTGTCGCGCTGGCCCGCTCAGTAGTCGCTGAGTTCCTCGGCCGCCGCGTCCTTGTCGCCGCCTCACTAGGCCCCTACGGCGCCGCTCTCCATAATGGCGCCGAGTACCACGGCAACTACGACTGCTCCTTCGCAGAATTGGCCCGCTTCCATCGCGAGCGCATTGAAGTGCTTGCCCGCGCAACTGGTCCGCATGCCCTTGATCTGCTCGCCTTTGAAACTTTTCCGTCGCTTGAGGAAGTTCGCGCCGTGGGCGAAGCGCTCGCCCCCTGGCCCGCGTTGTCAGCGTGGTTCAGCTTCTCATGCCGCGACTCGAAACACGTCTCCCACGGCGAGCCGCTTGCAGAGTGCGCGTCACTGGTTGCCGCTTTGCCCCAGACCGTAGCAATCGGCGTAAACTGCGTTCCGCCCCATTGGATCCCGGCACTCATTACCGAGCTGCGCTCAGCCTCTGAAAAACCGGTCATCGTCTATCCGAACTCCGGTGAAGGATGGGATGCGACGGCGCGGTGCTGGACGGGTACCAGCGATCCGGCTGATTTTGGAGCGATGGCGACTGAGTGGTTTGCTGCCGGGGCACAGTTGGTGGGCGGCTGCTGCCGGACTCGTCCCGCGCATATTCGCGAGGTGGCGCAGGCTGCCGCACGGCTCTGATGCACATGCTCAGGCGGAGTTAAAAGGAAGGTGAGGCGGCAGGTCTTTTTCTGCAGTTGAAAGCCCTAGCTAACCAGCGCCAGTGCCGCCGTTCCCTTGCGGGGTGGGACATATCGGTCGGCGCGCGAGGTGATGGAGAGCTTTTCGCGGCTGAGGAGCTTGCGAATCTGGCCGCGGGCATGCTCGGCCCAGGGACCGCGGTTGTCCAGCCGAACATAGGCCTGCCAGTGGCGCAGGGCGGGGCGATGTTTGCCTTTGCGCTCATAGGCCAGGGCGAGGTTGTAGTGAGCGTCTGCGTAGCGAGGTGCCAGGGCAACCGCTTTGCAGTAGGCTGCGATCGACTCATCCGGGCGCTCGAGCTCGTCCAGCACATTGCCGAGATCGAAGTAGGCGAGCACGTACGCGGGGTCGGCCACGGTGGCGCGACGGTAGAACTCTTCGGCGCGGGCAAACTGGCGAAGATGAAAGTGCAGCGTGCCTAGATTGATGCTGGCCGGCGCGTAGTCGGGATCTAGCTCGAGAATTTCCTCGTATAGAGCGATGGCGCGGTTTTTTTCGCCGGCCTCCTCGGCCTGCACCGCAGCCAGAAAGCGGTCCTGGATGCCACGGGGTCCGAGGGATACCGCACTATGGAGCCGGGAGAGCTCGGAATGGGCGGACGACCGGTCGACCTGATCGAGCTTGTCAAGACGTTCAAAGTCGAACAGCAACTGGCGACGAATGGGGTCCACCATGGCGCCGTGGTGGCGGAATGCAAGGCGCGTGCCAGTTCGCACCACGCAAGCCTCGAGGAGCGGATTGGCCATGCCGGCCACCGCTTTCATGGCCAGGATCGAATCACGAATGCAGGCTGCCGGTACATCGTCCTCGCGCAGGATGCGCAGGGTTCTCAATTGCCCCAGATCCTGAAATGTGTAGGTCTGTCGCTGGGGAATGAGCCCGGCTCTTTCCCACCCTTGCAACTGGTGGGAACTTATTTGCAAGATACGCAGAACATCCTGACGGTTATAGCTGGTCACTCTTGAGTACTCCCACAGGTAGTACGCACTGCCATGGGCCGTGAATTCCGGTTCTGAACTCGTTCCCTGAACTGGAATTCCCGGCTCAGGTCCCCGACGTAGCTCCTGGAACAGTTACGGAGAAACCGCTCTTGCTGCGATTATGCCAAGAGTTGCCGTGGATAAGCAGACCGGAACTGGCGTGGCAACAAAAAACCCGTGGATAATAGGTGCTTGTCTTGGTTCGCGCCGGGGGTATTGCGGGGTGGCGCCGGCAAGAGGCAGGATCCCACTTCGGGAGCGCTCTGGAAATCCTGGCGTCTTTCCGCGGTCTCACGAATTGCCTTCCCCGCTTTTCAGCCGATAGATTAGTATCGGCGTGTGCGAGATCCATATATAGAAGTTGGAGCAGGATGACAGGGCCCCTCATTCAAGCTGAGTTCCGGCTCGCGCTCGACGAACGGCTGACGGTGTTGTCGGTAAGCACTGGCATTGACGCTCTGCTTGGCTTCTGCGCGGAAGATTTCCTCACCTCCAGGGTGAGCCTGAAGGACCGAATTCACACCGACGATGCCGACATAGCCGGCATGTTGTTTTCCCCAAAAGCAGCGGACGAGTCCGGTACATTCAACATCCGCCTCCGTCATGCCGACGGGAAGATACGCTGCGTCAGGGGGCAGTACACCAGGGAACCGGCGAAGGTCGCGTGGAAGGCCGTTCTCAATCTGGTGCTGCAGGACGCGCAGAGCCTGTATGGGATTCTGGACGAGCCCGCCAGCCTGACCACTGTCGGGCCCATGATGGACATCGTCGAAGAAGCCCTTTATTTCAAGAACCGCAATCATGTGTTTACCGCGGCAAACCGCGTGGCCTTGAAGGCCTTGTCCAATGCAGGAGCAGGTGCTAACGGCCTGCTTGGCCAGACCGATTACGACCTGTTCCCGGAAAAAGATGCGGATCTGTATTACCGGCTTGAAAGGGAGGTTTTTGCCGGGAACTTGGTGGTGACGGACACTCAGGCCATCCTGGCGGGGAGCGGGCAGCAGAAATGGGTAGATAACCGGAAACATCCTGTGAAAGATCTCAATGGAGAGGTCATTGGCCTGTTCGGAGTGGCGCGGGATATCACCAAGCGCGTGGAGACTGAGGCTGCGTTGCGCGAGAGCGAGGAATCGTTGCGAGAGGTGCAGCGCATCGCCGGTCTGGGCAGCTATGTAACAGACATCCGCGGAGGTACTTGGACAAGTTCGGCTGTTCTTGATCAATTGTTCGGCATCGACAAGGGATATGAACGCACGGTTGAGGGATGGGCTGCCCTCGTACATCCCGACGATCGCGCCATGATGGCCGACTATCTAGGGAACGAAGTTCTTGGGAAGGGCGAACCGTTCAACAAGGAATATAGGATCGTTCGCCACTCAGACGGGGCGATGCGCTGGGTGCATTGCCTTGGAAGGTTGGAGTTTGATGTCCAGGGTCGGCCAGTGAAAATATTCGGCTCGATACGCGACATTACTGAACGCAAGCAGTCCGAGATAGCGCTGCGCGAGAGCAAGGAACTGCTGCAACTGTTCATCGAGCACGCGCCTGCTGGGTTGGCCATGTTCGACCGCAAAATGTGTTACCTGGCTGCAAGCCGCCGCTGGCTGGAGATGCATTCTTTGCTCGACCGGGAGATCGTCGGACACTCCCAATATGAGGTTTTCCCCGAGCTTCCGGAAAGCTGGAGAGAGGAGCACCGCAGGGCGCTGGCGGGCGAGGCGCTACCCGCCGACGAGAGGTTCCTTGAACGAGCAGGTGGCACGGTGGGATGGGTCAGGCGGGAGATCATTCCCTGGCGGACGGGCGATGGCTCCGTTGGCGGCGTCATCATCTTTGCAGAAGACATCACCGAGCAGAGGGAAACCGAAGAGCGGTTGCGGCTTGCCGCCAGCGTGTTTACGAATGCCCGCGAAGGCATCACAATCACCGATCCTGCCGGCACCATTCTCGAGGTGAACGACATGTTCACGCGCATCACCGGGTATCACCGCGAGGAGGTGCTGGGCCAAAATCCAAACCTGCTGAAATCCGGCCTGCATAGCAAGGAATTCTACGATGAGATGTGGCGCGCGCTGGTCAAGGAAGGCCATTGGTCCGGAGAAATCTGGAATAAAAACAAGAGCGGCGACATTTTTGCCGAGATGCTGACGATTACTGCCGTGCACGATGCCGGCGGAAAATTGTTGCAGTATGTTGCGCTGTTTTCCGACATAACCCAGATCAAAAAACACGCACAGCAACTGGAACATCTTACCCATTACGATGTGCTGACGAGCCTGCCAAATCGGGCTCTGCTTGCCGATCGTCTGCACCAGGCCATGGCCCAGGCGAACCGGCGGAAGCAGGTACTGGCAGTTGCGTACCTTGATCTGGACGGCTTCAAGGGCATCAACGATCGGCACGGGCATGAAGCGGGCGACCGGCTGCTGACTTCACTGGCCTTCAACATGAAGTGCGCCTTGCGCGAAGGCGATACGCTGGCCAGACTGGGCGGGGACGAGTTCGTCGCCGTGATGCTGGATCTGGATAATGCCGAGGCCAGTGTGCCGGTGCTCGCCCTGCTGCTGGAGGCCGCGTCTGAACAGGTGCAGGTTGGCGATCTTAGCCTTTGTGTTTCGGCGAGTATCGGGGTCGCGTTCTATCCGCAGGCGGAAGTGGCGGATCCGGATCTGCTGTTGCGCCAGGCCGACCAGGCCATGTACCAGGCCAAGCTGGCAGGTGGGAACCGCTACCACATCTTCGATCCCGATCATGACCAGAGTGTGCGCGGCCGGCATGAAAACCTGGAGCACATTCGCAACGCACTTGCGGCGCGAGAGTTTGTCCTCTTCTACCAGCCCAAAGTGAACATGCGCACCGGCAAGGTGGTAGGGGTCGAGGCTCTCATCCGCTGGCAGCATCCGATCCGGGGACTGCTGCCGCCGGGCATGTTTCTGCCGGTCATCGAAGATCATTCGCTGGCCATCGAGGTTGGTGAATGGGTGATCGACAGCGCCCTGGCGCAAATGGAGTCCTGGCATGCAGCCGGCCTCGATATGCCGGTCAGCGTGAATGTGTGCGCCTTGCAACTACAGCAAACGGATTTTGTAGATCGCTTGGGCAACTTGCTTGCCGCGCACCCGAACGTCAAACCATTCAGCCTGGAAATTGAGGTGCTGGAGACAAGCGCGCTGCAGGACGTGGTCCAGACCTCGCAAGTTCTGAATGCCTGTCACAGTATCGGAGTCGCGTTTGCCCTGGATGACTTTGGCACTGGCTATTCCTCGCTGACCTATCTCAAACGCCTGCCCGCCAGCATACTCAAGATTGACCAGAGCTTCGTGAGCGATATGCTCGAGGATCCGGAGAATCTGAACATCCTGGAGGGCATATTGGGCTTGGCGTTGGCTTTCCACCGCCAGGTGATCGCTGAAGGCGTAGAGACCGTAGAGCACGGATTGATGCTGCTGCAACTGGGCTGCGAACTGGCCCAGGGCTACGGAATCGCGAGACCCATGCCTGCGCGCGATCTGCCCGGATGGGTGTCTGGCTGGCGGCCCGATCCGCGGTGGGCCGAAGTGCCCCCCGTCCACGCCGGTAATCGGGCGCTGCTGTATGCCTGCGTGGAGCACCGCGCGTGGATCGCTGCTTTTGAATCCTTTTTGCAGGGCAAGCGACACACTCCTCCGGCGCTGGATATCCACCATTGCCGGTTCGGCATGTGGCTCGACGCCGAAGAGAAGGCTGGTCGTGGCGAGGAGCCCGCCTGCCGGTCCGTCGAAACCGCTCATCGGCACTTCCACGAGCTGGCTGCTGAGATCTTCGCAGCGCAGGCCCAGGGCAGAAACTCGGAAGGAATTGGACGTCTTGGCGAACTGCGTGGTCTGTGCGACGAGCTTCTCGAGCAGTTGGAGATGTTGAGGCTGGTAAGCTAGCGCCGGCCTTCACGCATCATGCAGAAAATGGCCGTTCCTCACCCGCGCACCTCAATGCGAATCTCGTCCTTTGCCGTCAGGCGCAGCGTCTTGCTGAGGCTCACAACCATGCGTTCGCCACGATTGCTCACGTGATTTTCCACGGCCACCCCGCCACTTTGAACTGTAGCTGTCCTACCGGAGGCGGCAATCTCGCAGGAGCGGCAGGCGAGCGTTCCGGACAGTACGTTGACCGCAAAGCTGGTGCCAGCGGCATGACGGTGAAGGGAATATGTGCCCCATCCCGTGCCCGTTGACCAGAAGCAATTGAAGTTGTCTTTCGCGATCAGCGGAGCAGCAACCACCGATGCGTTGCCGCCGTCGTAGCTGAAGCCACTGAGCGCAAGCACGGCTGACCAAGCGGACATCGCGCGTGCATAGTGGTGTCCGCACTCAGCCTCGTCCCATGGATTTCTTTTCTCGCCGTCGTAGCGGAGGCGAATATTCCGCAAGCACTCCAGCCCCTCCTCCACCATGCCCCAGTTCATCATCAGCACCGCCGCTGTGTATTCAAAACCTGTCATAGTTTCAGCGAAGTAGGGGAAGGGAATATGCGGGCGCTCTGCCTTGCCGTAATCGCAGATCACCACTGAGGCCTCATTATTCAAGGCGAAGGTGCGCTCGGTGTTGTTGTGTCCGGCAAGGCTGCGCTTATAGTTGTAACGGTAGATGGACCGGAGCGTCGCGCGAATCTTTTCCTGCGACACGAGCGCTCCGAGGCCGCAGATGTCCGCCAGATACTGCCCCACCAGTTGATCGACCAGGCATCCGGCACCGAGCTGATACTCCGGAGTCTCCGTGTTCTCAGAGCCCATGTCGCTGCGAAGATTGCTGGCAATCTCGTCCTTGCGAAATCCTCTGATCTGCTGGATGTAATACTCGCCGTTGAAAAGGTTGGCATCGATCCAGCGGCTGCCCTGCTCGAAGAGTTTCCGGTATGTCTCGGCGGATACAGAGTCGCCGGCGACGCGCGCCATCTCCTCCCCAGCCCGCAGTCCGCCCAGGTAGTAGATTCCGCACATCGGGTTGGGGCCGAAAAACTCGACATCGTAGGTATTGTGCTGCACGCCCTCCATCACGCCATCGCGGTTGCCGTCCCATCCGCCAGGAACCCATGCAAATTCGAGCGCCTTCTTCGCACTTGGCCAAGTGGCGCGCAGCAGCGCATCGTCTCCTGAGATCTTCCAGTCCAACCATGCATGCATGATCTGGCCCATCTGGCCGTCTGCCGCCGCGAATCCTGAGCGCGCCTTCCCGTCCGGCAGCAACTGACGGAAATGGATCGCGCCGGCCTCGTCCATTGAGTAACCAAAGGCATTGCGGCGTAGCGAGCGGGCAAAGGAGGGAAACAGAAACGGAGTTGTTGTCTCGTAATTCCAAACATGAGTGCAGTTGCCAAAGCAGCAGCCGCGCTGATTGTCGCTGCCCTCAAAGCCGTGGAACTCGCCATCCGCGGTGCGAAAACAGGTGGTGGTAGCCAGCGTGGAAAGATTTGCGCTCGCGGCCTCCTTCACCACCGCAGGAAGTGTGGTTTCGCGCAATGCGCCTGTAAACATGCGCGTCCGGGCTTCAAGAGACTCAAGATTTGCGGCCGTGTAAGCAATGGCTTCCCATGCGCTCTTAAATCGGACCGCATACGAATTGCCGATGATGGTTTTGCCTTCGCCCGGCGGTGCCGACCATCCGCACCACTCCGGCGTGCGATTGGGGAATCGCCAGCCAAGCAGGAACTGGAAGCTCGTGGTCTGCCCTGGCGGGATCGTTCTTTGCAGACAGAGTACGCCCACGGCATTATGCGCCACTGGCTGCGTGCCCAGGTTGCCCGACTTCGAAAACTGGTCCCAAAACAAGAGGGGCGAATTCCACCAGCGTCCTGCGGGCCATCCTTCCCAGTGGGAAACCTCAGTGCCGGCTTCGGAGGTCGCCGCCAACACGAATTCACCCGCCATAGGGTCGTCGGGCGTCAGACTCGAATTGCTCATTGCAAGCCCCGCAACTCCATCGGCACTGCGATACTCGTTTCGCCTCCCGTCATCCGGCTTTTGATTGGCGGCTCCACCCCTGTCTTGCGTCGTCTTCACCGGGTTGTCGATAGAGAATGCAATACCCACCTTGGCTGTTGCGGGGCTGGGGTTGGTAACCCGATAGCGCAGAATGACCACCGGCAAACCCGAATCGTCCGGCTCATGCGGAATGAAAGGCGAAAAGGCATCGAGCTCAACCCTCACCGGAAGCGTGTGGTCCTCGAAATCGATATGCGCAAGCGGATATTCGCCGGTGAAGGTTGCTGATTCAAGGCGGCTCAGCCCAGGCGCGTTGTTTGATCCGAGGCCATCTTGGCCCTCGTAGGGCGGCTGAATCCGCGCTTCAAGCACGTGCGCTACAGGCTTGCCGTTGCCGGCCTGTGCCCAGATGGTCGGAAACGCATACGGCGGTCGGGATCCTTTGTTGGGGCGGTTGAATATCTCCCAGTTGTCCAGTTGCCCGCGCCCTCCCAGCCCGATGCTGCCCGCAGCCACTCCACCCAGCGGAAACGAGATCATGCGCAGTTGGCGTCCGCGGAACTGACGCGGATACTGGTGCATGTTACCGAGATCTTCGTGAAGCTGCTCCTGCTCTGCGCCGGCTAGGGACTTTTGTGCCTGGCCCTGCGCAGTCATGTGGTTCACCTGCACGGCGGCGCCGACGGCTCCAGCCGCCTGCTTGAGAAAATTCCGGCGATTCAGTCCGGGCTTGTCTTTCATACGTGCTCCTTGTGTAACGCCGCATCGCGGAATTGTGCATCCCCGGCATTTAAAAGCTCAAGGGGTTCATCCCGCAAGGTGCAAAACGAAAAATGGCTTCCAATAGGGGGAAGCCATCGCGCGCGTCAAATCGTCTTTGGGAGTAGGCCGTCTTTTGTGTGGAGATGGAACTGGAGCCGAAGATCGGACTTGAACCGATGACCTGCTGATTACGAATCAGCTGCTCTACCAACTGAGCTACTTCGGCCTGCTCTTCAGATTGTATCGTTGCGCCGGTGGAAGGTAAAGTTAGGCGGTGCGGCTGCGTGCCCGGCAGCAGTCGAATGTAGGACTTTCAATTTCAAGCGAGGTGAACCATGACCATTCTGGCACAGACAGTTCAGCTCGGATTCAGAATCGCGATCGTGTGGACCGCGGGGTTTCTGCTGGCGGTTGCGGTCAACGCCGTGCTGCCCGACAAGGTTGGGATTACGCTCTACGGCAGTGAGACCACACTGCTTGTGCCGTTCAACCGCATCGGATTTTGGACCTGTCTGCTGGCGGCGGTGACGGTGACCGTCCTGGTAGTTCTCCGGGCCATGCTCGCGGACATAGGCTGGCGGTCGTTCCGCTAGAGCCGCTCACCCAACAGTGCAGCTATACTTCTCCTCATGCAGAACGACCCACTAATGGATTGGCAGAGGTTGACAGATCTCTATCGCAAGATGTACGACGATGAGCTGCTCAACTTGGCGGCAGATGCTGCAGATCTGACGGAAACCGCGCAACAGGCTTTGCGCCAGGAGATGCGAAGCCGCGGACTGGGCGAGCCGCAGGACGCGAGCACACCACGAAAGATTCCAGAACCTATGCGCGAGCGGCGAGCCGCTTTGCTCGGAAGTCTGGTAGATGCGCCGAAGCTTGTTTCGGACACTCCGGAAATCGAGGAGGAGAACGACGGGCTGCACGAGTTCACATGGAAAACGCCGCTGTGCGAGTGTGAAGATGCGGAAATCGCATGGCAAATTCACGAGGTATTGAGGCGAGCAGGAATTGAAAGCTGGACTGAGGGGACTGAAGGATCGTATTCTCCGTATTCTCAACTGGACCAGAGAAGTCACCGAGTATTGGTCGCCGCAGATCGGGTCGACGTAGCGCAAGAAATTATCGCGAGACCGATTCCGCAAGAGATTGTTGAGCAATCAAAAATGCAAGCGCCTGAGTTCGAGCCGCCCGTCTGTCCGAAATGCGGCGCCGGCGATCCGGTGCTTGAAGGCGTGGATCCGTTCAACTCGTGGAAGTGTGAAGCCTGCGGGACCGAGTGGACCGAATCGACAGGAGGGCTGGCAGACAGGGAGAAAAAATCCGAAGAATGAACCGTTAAAAACGGAAAGAGCCGCCCGGCAACTGGGCAGCTCTCTCCTCAGGGAGAATAGTTCCAACGGCGGCAAAACCATCAGAACTTTCTGGGTTGCATAGTATGGGTGGGGGAGAGGAGTGTCAAGGAGAAATGTTTGACGAAATAAATGTATTTATTCCATATACTTAGAGACGGTCGTCCAGCGGGGATACGGCAAAATTCTTCGATATATAGTCGCCTTTGTTTGCCGGATATTTCCCGTCTTTTAGGGGTGTTTCTTCGGGTTTATGCCCTGTTTTCCACAGGTGGA
>DASYZU010000116.1:0-4103 GCA_035945795.1 Occallatibacter sp. | reverse complement strand
TGTGGGGTTCGATTGGCAGGACGTAAACGGCATTTTCGACAAGCTCGCCGAAGAAACCGCCGAGTTGAAGGAGTTGCTCGCGTCGCGCGAGCGCCGAGCCGAAGAGATAGAAGAGGAAGTTGGCGACCTGCTCTTCGTGGGCGTGAATTTAGCGCGCTTTCTTGGCTTCGACGCCGAAATCGCTCTGAAGAAGGCTAATCGCAAATTCGCGCAGCGATTCCGCGAAATGGAGCGCATCGCCGCGGCTCGCGGGCAAAGCTTGAGCGGCCTTTCCACCGCAGAGTTGGATGCCCTATGGAATGAGGTCAAGAGCGGTGATGCTCCGAGTTTAGCAGGCAAAAGCAGATCCCTGGGCCAGAACCGGGCCTCGGGATGACACCATTAGACTTAGGGTGAATGCCCATGACAACCGTTGCAAAGCACGCCAAGTCGGCTGAAGCAAACGTGCAGGAAATTGCGGTTCGCGCCTGTTCCGGTCTTTCGGAATTTGCCACTTGCATCGAAATCGAGCGTGCGGTGTGGGGGTCGGCTGACGTGGATATCGTCCCTCTGCCGCTTTTCGTTGTGGCTGCGGAAACCGGCGGGCAGGTGTTGGGAGCATTTGCCGGCGACCGCATGATCGGGTTCACGCTGGCCATTGCCGGTGTGCACGGGCGGAAGCCCTTTCTGCACTCCCATATGACAGCGGTTTTGCGGCCTTTCCGAAATCAGGGAGCCGCGCGCAAGCTGAAGCAATTCCAACGCCAGGAGGCTCTGGATCGCGGTATCGATCTGGTCGAATGGACCTTCGATCCGCTGGAGATCAGAAACGCGCACTTCAATTTCCGCCTGGGCGCCATCGTGCGGCGGTTCATCCCCAATATGTACGGTCTGACGACGAGCCCGTTGCACGGCGGCTTGCCTACGGATCGCCTCGTTGCGGAATGGCACTTGCGCTCGGCACGCGTGCGCCGGGCTCTTTCAGAGAAACGCACCCGGAAGTCACGCGGCAAGGAGTATGCGCGCATCCGTGTGCCCGCGGATTTCGCCACAATCCGCGCCACCAAGCCAGAGGAGGCAGCGCGCCTGCAAGCGTAAGTCCGGCAGGAATTCGAGCATTGGCTGGTCTCCGGCTACGCTGCTACGGGAATTAACATTACTGAGGATGCGGCGGAATATCTGCTCGAGCCGTGGGCCGGGAAATAGCTCCACTATCGCTTCAAATTTCTTCCTATGCGTTTGTGCCAGGCCACACTCCGCGAGATTCAAATGCCGCTGGTGCGGCCCTTTGAGACGAGCTTCGGCCGAACGACTGACCGGCGCATTCTGCTGGTCGAAGTCGACGCCGATGGCGTGACGGGGTGGGGCGAATGCGTCGCGGGCGAACGGCCGTCTTATTCTCCTGAGACCATCGAGACCGCCTGGCTCATCCTGCGGGATTTCATCTGGCCCATGCTCGCTCGCAAAGAATTTTCCGCCGCGGCCGATGTGTGGGAAATGCTTTCGCCGATCCGGGGCCACAACATGGCCAAAGCGGCCATCGAGGCGGCAGCGTGGGATGCCGAGGCGCGGCAGAAAAATCTGCCGTTGTGGAAGCTCCTTGGCGGCACGTTACACGAGATTCCCTGCGGCGTTTCCATCGGCATCCAGGAAAGCGACGACGAACTCGAGCGCGTGGTGGAAAAGGAATTGGCTGCCGGTTACCAGCGCATCAAGATCAAGATCAGACCGGGTTACGACGTGGAACCGGTGGCGCGGTTACGCCGGCGGTTTCCCAGGATTCGCCTGACGGTCGATGCAAATTCGGCTTATACCCTCGATGACGCACCACGCCTGCGCGAGCTTGACGCCTACTACCTGATGATGATCGAGCAGCCGCTCGGCTGGGACGACATCTGGAGCCACGCCGAGTTGCAACGGCAACTCCAGACGCCGATCTGCCTCGACGAGTGCATTCACACCGAAGAACATGCGCGCGCGGCCATTGCATTGAGCGCCGGCCGCATCATCAATATGAAACTTGGACGCGTCGGCGGGTTCACCCCGGCGCGGCGCATCCATGATCTCTGCCTCCAACACGGCATCCCCGTGTGGTGCGGCGGCATGCTGGAATCGGGCATCGGGCGCGCACATAATATCGCGCTCTCCACGCTGGCAGATTTCACCCTGCCCGGTGACGTCACTGCGAGCAAGAGGTATTGGACCGAGGACATCATCGATCCAGAAGTGACCGTCACGCCGCAAGGAACAATCCACGTGCCAAGGGCGGCCGGAATCGGCTACGAACCTCGACGTGAGCGCATCGAGCAGCTCACGGTGCGGCACGAGGTCCTGCGTTAGTCCGTGACGGTTGAACGGCATCTCGTCGGCCGCGCCGCCCGGCCGTCTTCAGCGTCGATCTTCCTCGTCATGGCCTTCCTGATCTTCGTGTGGTCCTTGAACTATATCGTTGCCAAAATCGGGCTGCGCGAGCTTCCGGCGCTGGCGTTGGGATCGTTTAGATTGGTCACGGCCGGGATCGTGTCGCTGCCGGTGCTGTTTTTTCCGCAAGCAGGGAAGAGGCACGATCTTAAAGTGCAAGTTGAAGTATCGCCGAAGAGAAAACTTCACGCGCTCTGGACGATCACCTATCTGGCCTTCTTTGATTGGATGACGTCGTCGGCTCCCTTCGGGCGAGTAAACTTGGAAGCGGTTGTTCGACCAAGGCTGCTCGGAGGAAAGGAGCCGAGCGACATGCTGATTATAGGATGTGATTTTCACACGAGGTTTCAGCAAATCGCAATGATGGATACCACAACGGGCGAGCTTGTCGAGCGCCGTTTGGAGCATGGCACGGGGGAGGCCGAGAGGTTTTATGCTGCACTTGCGGCTCCCGCCCGCGTGGGGATAGAAGCCACCATCGCCACACAGTGGTTCGAAAAGATGCTCCGTCGATATGGGCATGAACTTTGGTTTGGCGATGCGGCGGAGATCCGCGCGGCCATGGTGCGCAAACAAAAGACGGACACCCGTGATGCCCGGCACATTCTCGACTTGCTGATCCAGGATCGTTTTCCGCGGATCTGGGTGCCCTCCGTTGCCGAACGTGATGTGCGGCAGTTGGTCCGGCATCGGCACAAGCTGGTGCGTTTCCGGACCTCGGTGATGAACCAGTTGCACGCTCTAGCCATGGGGCAAGGTCTTTGCCTCAGGAAGAAGCTCTGGACCACGGTGGGCCGTCAGAAACTGGAAAGCCTGACCCTAGATCGATGGGCCAGCCGTCGCCGGCGGGAGCTGCTGGAGCTGCTCGATCAACTCGATCCTTCGATCGAAGAGTTGGATCGAGCGGTGATCGCCGAAGCCGAAAGTCGTCCCGAAGCTGTCTGTTTGATGCAGCAGGCCGGGGTGGGGCCCGTGACCGCACTAGCGTTCGTGTTGACCGTCGGACCGGTGAGCCGCTTTCCGAACAGCAAGAAACTGGTGAGTTATCTGGGGCTAAATCCCAGTGAGGAGAGTAGCGGAGGCCGGCAGCGGCTCGGTGCGATCAGTAAGCAAGGCAATACGA
Source organism: Occallatibacter sp. (assembly GCA_035945795.1). GTDB lineage: Bacteria > Acidobacteriota > Terriglobia > Terriglobales > Acidobacteriaceae > Telmatobacter. Next base: position 580 of record DASYZU010000116.1, on the reverse strand, counting down.
TGCTGCGTTGCTTACTGGTGGAAGCCGCGCAGACAGCCGCGCGATTCGATCCGGAATTACGGCGGGACTATCAGCGATTGAAGTTCCGTCGCGGAATTAGTGGGGTGGCGAAGGTGGCCATCGCACGAAAGTTGGCGGTGCGGCTGTATTGGAAGCTGCGAGAAGCAGCTCAGCCGAACACCGCCGCTCGCACGCAGGGCAGCCCGGCAACTCCTGTGGTAGGCGAAAGCCTATCGTCTTTTTGATTGAGCGCCCTGCCTCCCCTTGCAGAAGAAAGGGGGAGTTCGGATACAGAATCATGGTCTGAAGTTGAGATCGAATACATGGTTGGTGGAGTTAGTTAAATTCACCGTAGGATTCTAAGGAGCGAGCCTTGGTCGAGAACCGCAAAGGAATCCTGAGTAAGACGAAGCTCGTGCTTCGTCCGATCCCAATTCTGGCGAGCCGTCCGCAGCGTCAAGGGTCTTCGATAAACGCCCCGCTTCGCGAGGCGCCCTTGACCCGCTCCCGACTCGCAACGCTAGAGGTGTAGGTGGAGCTGCATGAAAAACCCTTTGACATCGCCCGACGACGTCATACA
>DASYZU010000115.1:0-24729 GCA_035945795.1 Occallatibacter sp. | reverse complement strand
CCAGAGATTACGAACGCCTCGCCAAGACGTTGGCAGCGCTGCACTATCTCGCCTTCGCCATCCTCATGCTCGCAAATCTGGCCCGGCAACTCTTGCAAAGTTAATAACAGGCTCTAGGGTGGGTTTACTCGCGCCCGAGACTTGAAAATTTACATCAAGTTCGCCATCAAGATTTCAAGCGCCGTCTTCGGAGGCCGCGTCAACGACTCCGGCAGCGTACCCAGCGGTTCGTCTACCACGTTCAGCAGATCGATGAACGTCGGCTTTTTCGTATCGAGATAGAAGATGCCGGTGAGAATCTCTTCCTTCTCCTGCGCCTCCATCAGGGTACGCACTGCGTTCGCCTTGTCCGTCGGGTCGTAGTCCTCGTGAAGTTTGCGCAGACGCAGGTTAGAACCATCATGCATTTGCACGTCATACACCTGCCCCGAATCGTAATCAACATCGATCTCGTCGAAGCTGGCTACAAACCCAATCTCGTTGATCGGCTCGTCGTTCTCTTGCAGAAACTTGTAGCTCTTGGTTGAGCCTTCGTGGTCATTAAATGTCACGCAGGGGCTGATCACGTCCAGCATCACGGTGCCCTTGTGCGCAATCGCCGCCTTCAGCATCGCAAGCAACTGCTTCTTGTCGCCGGAGAACGACCGGCCCACAAACGTGGCGCCCAGTTGAATCGCCAGCGCACAGGTATCGATGGCCGGCAGGTCGTTAATGACCCCGGTCTTCAGCTTCGAACCAATGTCGGCCGTCGCTGAAAACTGTCCCTTGGTCAGCCCGTAAACACCGTTGTCCTCGATGATGTAAATCATCGGCAGATTGCGGCGCATCAGGTGAACAAACTGCCCCATGCCGATCGACGCAGTATCGCCGTCGCCGGAAACGCCCAGCGCCGTCATGGTGTGGTTGGCCAGCACCGCACCCGTTGTTACTGAAGGCATGCGCCCGTGCACGCTGTTGAACGAGTGCGAGCGGTTCATGAAATAAGCCGGGCTCTTCGACGAGCAGCCAATGCCACTCATCTTCATCACCCGTTCAGGCTGCACGCCCATCTCATACATGGCGTCGATAATGCGCTCAGAGATTGCGTTGTGGCCGCAGCCGGCGCACAGCGTGCTCTTGCCGCCGCGGTATTCAACCATCGGAAGGCCGATATGGTTCACTTTTGGTCCAGGTGCGGTACTTGCAGTTGCGGTTGCCATCTTAGAGGCCCTCCTTGGTCGCAAACTCTTCTGTAATGGTGCGGGCGTCTACAGGCAATCCGTTGTAATGCAGAATGCTGCGCAGCTTCGCCACCTGCTCTGCCGGAAGATCCAACTTCAGCAGGCTTGCCAGTTGCGCGTCGCGGTCCTGTTCCACCACGTACACGCGCTCGTGCGAGGCCACAAAGTCGTGAATCTCGTGCGCAAACGGATACGCCCGTATGCGCATGTAATCCACTTCCTTCCCGTATTCCTTCTTGATCTGATCCATGCTCTCGCGCAGCGCGAAATCCGTTGTGCCGTAAGCGATGAAGCCAACCTTCGAGGCGCCGTTCTTCACCACCACAGGCGCCGGAACCAGCTTGCGCGCGCTCTCAAACTTGCGCAACAGCCGATCCATTACTTCCTGGTACTCGTCCGGCTTCTCCGTGTAGCCCGCCGCGTCATTGTGGCCCGAGCCGCGCGTGAAATACGCAGCCTTGGGGTGGTCCGTTCCCGGCAGAGTGCGCCAGCCAATCGCATCGCCGTCCACATCGCGGTAGCGCGCAAATCCACCCAGCTTATCCAGATCTTCTTTAGTCAGTACCTTGCCGCGGTCCAGCGGCTTCGCCGGATATACAAACGGATCCGACATCCAGTTGTTCATGCCCAGGTCCAGATCGGTCAGGACAAACACCGGCGTCTGCAGCCGCTCCGCTAAGTCAAACGCCTGACCTCCCAATTCGAAGCACTCCTTCACATTTCCCGGCAGCAGAACAATGTGCTTGGTGTCGCCGTGCGAAAGAAACGCCGTCGAAAGCAAGTCTGCCTGTGACGTTCGCGTAGGCATGCCAGTTGAAGGTCCTGTGCGCTGCACATCGAAGATCACGCCCGGCAGCTCGGCGTAGTAGCCAAGACCCGTAAACTCGCCCATCAGCGAGATGCCCGGCCCTGAAGTCGCAGTCATCGACCGCGCTCCGGCCCAGCCCGCGCCCAGCACCATGCCGATCGCAGCCAGCTCGTCTTCAGCCTGCACCACGGCAAAGGTCGCCTTGCCATCCGGCGTTACACGAAACTTCTTAAGCAAATCGGTCGTTGCCTCAACCACCGAGGTCGAGGGAGTAATCGGATACCACGCAACCACCGTCACGCCGCCAAACACCGCGCCCATGCCGCATGCCGCGTTGCCGTCGATGATGATCTTGCCCTTCGTCTCATTCATCGGCGCGATGAAATAAGGATCCTGCTTGGTAAACGTTGCCTGCGCATAGTCGAAGCCGGCCTTCACCGCGCCAAAGTTAAGGTCGAAGACCTTCTGCTTCTTCGCAAACTGCTTGCGCAGCCCGCTCTCCACAAGGCCAAGATCGATATGCAGTATCTGGGCAACAGCGCCGACGTACACCATGTTCCTCACCAGCTTGCGCAGCTTGGCTTCGGGACACACCGCCGCCGTAATCTTGTCGAATGGCACCGGATAGAACACAACATCGTCGCGATATTGCTTCAGGTCCAGTTTCTCTTCGTAGATCGCGACGCCACCCGCAGGAAGAGCCAATGCGTCTTCGCGTGCCGTGTCGGGATTCAGCGCCACCAGAACTTCGGAATCGCGCTTGCGAGCAACGTAGCCGTCTTTGCTGGCGCGAATCGTGTACCACGTGGGTAGTCCGGCGATGTTCGACGGGAAGAGGTTTTTTCCGCTGACGGGAACTCCCATTCCGAAGATGCTCTTCAGCAGTACGCTATTGGCGGATTGCGAGCCGGACCCGTTCACCGTTGCTACGTTGATGCTGAAATCGTTTGTCACGCGCGGGTGCGCGTTAATTAAGCCCTGCTCTTGACCCAGGGCCAGGTCTCCAGTCGCCATTTGGCGGGATTCCCTTCCGGTAAATTCTGATGAAGCAGCGGTCTTTCACGCCCAAATGTGATTATAGTCACTTGGAACAATCTCCGTACCGCTTCATGACCCGAAGGTAACCCCTTTGAGTCCCTCTCAATGTGACTCAAATCACTCCTATTCAAGCCCAAGCCTTTAAGACGACCAAACGCCCCGGCTTCAATAGATGAGTGTCCCACTTTCTGCGCGGCTTTTCCGTGCCTAAAGTGGAATAGGTCCTTGTTTCTAAAGAACTTTATGACCTCTGAATGAGCCATTGCATTGAAAGGGCGCGGCTTTAGCCGCGCCGAATCTCGTGCAAAATAAATACGGACTTCAGCCCCAGAGGGAATGTTGGTCTAACAACCAGCCTTGATCAAACGTTCTTTACTGCCTTTAATTATCCGGACCCGCCGTTTCCATCATCCTGGGCAACACCCAACGAAAATCAAAGACAGGCCCGATCTTCCCCATAAACCTACTTCACAAGTTCCGAGGCAACCTCGATCTCCTCATGCCGCGTACTGCCCGGATATCAATTGCCTCCAGAACAACCGGCTTGTTGACCTTGCCCCCGCAAAACGTATCCCTTAGCAAGCTGTTCTAATGCGAAAGGGTAGCTAAGATGACGAAGTCGAAGCGGGGACGTTACACGCTTGAGTTCAAGCAAGAGGCGGCACGGCGTGTTGAGTCGGGCCAGAGCCACGTGGCAGTTGCACCTAGTTGGCGCAGATACGACTGCGACGAGATCACGACCAAGTGACCGGCAAACAACGGCCAGAGAGGTTGGGAGATAGAGCCTTTCGGACTGTGTGAGAAACACCCACTCGCTGCGGTTTGTCTTTGTCTTCCACTCTTGCCGCACTGAAAGTAGCGGATCAGCGATCGGAAGTGCAGCCTCGGAGCCTTCTGCTTTCGTTTTTCCCAGTTGTCCCCTCATGAACTTGCGCCTGATCACAACAGTCTTAGCCTTTTCGTCGATATCCTCCCACTTCATAGCGAGCAGTTCACTGATTCGAAGTCCCAACACTCCATCAACCAGGAGCATCACGTTGAGCGGCTCCGGCAAGGCTCTATAGATCGCCTGAAACTGTTCGACCGTGACCTCGCTGATTTTCTTACTGCGCTTCGACACGCCCTTCAGTTTGATCAGCGTCATCGGATTCTTCTCCGTGGCCGGGATGAATTCATGGAGCGCCGCCAACGTGAAGCAAACACTCAGCACGGACCGGATGGAAGCCTTGGTCGAAGGAGCGAGGTCAAGCTTCTTGAACCACCGGTCAATGACGGGCGGACGCACTTCGCGCACTGGCATAGGCCAAGCTCGGTTTCAATGTAGTGAGAGAGAAGATATTTGTGCAGCTCGAGGGTCGGGTGCTCCAGAGTTGGTAGATGTTCGCTCCGGTAGTGGGCCGTGATCACACTGAATTTGGTGCCAGCCTTCTCCCCGGCCGCGTCGGCGTTGATTTGGAAAACGTTGAGCTCAATGGCCTGACGGACGTCCAGTTCCGTGGGGTATCTCGTCCCGTCGAAGGTCAACGTTCTCTGGTATTGCTTTCCGTCCTATCATTCGGAAAAGCGAACCTCCCATGCATAGCCCTTGGCCCGCGAAACCTTCCTAATGCTACTCTTTTGATATCGTGCTCTCGTTACCTTCACTTACGTCATCTGGTCGTGTAATTACCCGTATTGCCGAGCACATGCCAATTTCGCGTGAAGTAAGGTATAGTGAGGTTGGCAAATTGAATGAGTGTGTAAATTATTCATTCTAAAGTGGCCCCGTAGCTCAGCTGGATAGAGCATCGGTTTCCTAAACCGCAGGTCGGCTGTTCGAATCAGCCCGGGGTCACCATAACTTCCTGATTCAATTCAGCCTATGTTCGCTTAGGCAAAATCCAACAAATTAATTGAGAATGCATCTTTGACTTCGTGCCGCTTTGCAGCTATAAAAGTTGATGTCATGGAAGTTCGTTCGATGACGTCACGGCTGCTCACGATCATGCTGTGCAGCGAAGTTAACCACTGATATCGCCAGGATGCTCGGGAAGGCGGTGAAATTCCGCCACTGCCCCGCAACTGTGAGCGCCCCTGCCTCTGAGACCGTCGATTGGGTCATCGGATGAGGGCAGAAATTTCGCCAGGGTTGTTTCGCTTTTCGCGGAAAAACTCAGGAAACCACTGGAGACGGATCCAAAGGCTAGTTTTTAGGGGCTCGTTTTTGGGAAGGTGGCTGAAAAGGGTGCAAGTCAGGAGACCGGTCCTCGGCGTCTTCAACCGCTTTGCGTTCCGAGGGGGACGAAGGAGCCATCATGACTGTTTCCTCATCTTTGCGCGCTCGCCAAGGCCGCGCCTTGCCACACGCATTCACCGCCATCCTCATTTTGCTGCTCTGTTCAATGTGTCAAGCTTCGTCCATCCGAGGCGTGGTTACTGATACCAGCGGCGCCAAAGTTACCGGCGCCAACGTGGTTCTTGTCAGCAACGGGAAAGTAGTCGGCTCGGCCGTTTCGACGGCTGACGGCAGCTTTCAGATTTTGACCGGAGGTGACGGTCGGTTTTTCCTGGTGGTCTCGACGAAGAGTTTTCGCCAGTTGCAGACGCCGGATTTCTACGCCGGCCATCTTGACAGCATCGAGCGCAACCTAGTGCTGGAACCCGAGTGGGTTCGCGAGTCTATTGTGGTAACCGCAACCGGTACTCCCACACCACAACCGCAGACCAGCGCGTCGACAAGCGTACTTGGCCCGGCTGACCTGGCCTTGCGTGACGATCTGGTGAGTTCCATGCGGCTGATGCCTGGAACGTTTGTAACGCAGACCGGACAACTTGGAGCTCAGACCTCGCTCTTCGTGCGCGGCGGCGATTCAGACTCCAACAAGATTCTGCTCGACGGGATCAGCGTCGGCGACCTGGGCGGTCAATTCGACTTCGGACCGCTGTCTACTACTGCTCTGGAGAGCGCGGAGGTCTATCGAGGACCCAATTCGAACTTGTATGGCGCCGATGCGGCCAGCGGCGTTGTCAGCCTGATCACTCCTCACGGCACCACCAGTTTCCCTTCCCTGCTCTTCCAGGGAGATGCGGGTAGTTTCCACACTTCACGCGAAGAACTCGAATTGGCCGGCGCCCACAACAAACTCGATTACCTTGGCGTCTACAGTTGGCTACAGACCGCCAACAACCTCCCCATGGACGAATATCACCTGTCCACATCGGTGGCCAATATCGGCTACCAGCCCAACGCGAGCACACAGATTCGCGCCACCCTGCGCTACGGCGTGGATGCAACAGGGGTTCCCAACGCGTGGGATTTCTATCATATTTCCGACGACCGCAAGGAAGGCGACCAGGATCTCTATGGCGAAGGTACAGTGGAGAATCAAACCACCGCCACCTTCCACAATCGCTTTCAGTTTGGACTGACGCGCAAGCGTGAACAGTCGCAGCAATGGTACGCAGCAGGTATTTGCATCCCCGCCGGCAGTTGCGACGGCGCTCCCAATTCGTTTACCGGCGGCAACTTCTATGGATTGCCGGTAACGATCAGTGGCGCCAATGGCAATAGTGCCCCCGGGCCCGCGCTGCTGAATTACAGCGCGGCCAATGGAAGTGTCTACCCCAACCGGATTGACCTGATTTCAAATCGAGACCAGTTTCTCTACCAAGGAGACATCCATCTGACGCCGCATCTGCTTCTGATGGGTGGCTTTCAATATCAGAACGAGCGCGCCGCCGAACGCCTGCCGGCCTATTTCGTAGACCAGAAGATCAATCTGCAGAACTACGATTATGTTTTCGGCGCGCACGGCGACTTCAAGGACCGCGTGTTCTATACGCTCAGCGCGAGCCTGGAGCACTACGAGTTGATCGGCAATGGAGTGTCGCCGAATGCCGGGCTGGGCTTCTATCTCTTCCGGCCTCGTCCCGGCATCTTCAGCGGAACGCGCCTGAACGCGAGCTTCGCCCAGGGCATTCGAGAGCCCAAAATGACCGATGAGTTTGGATCGCTCTACGATTTTCTCCAGCAGAACGGTGGCCAGGCAACCATCCAGCAATTGCACATCGCCCCGATTCAAGCGCCCACTACGCGCACATGGCAGGGCGGTGGCGAGCAGGCATTCTGGGGCCAGAGGATTGTCTTCCGCGCAACGTATTTCCATAATCAGTTCGGCCGCGATATCGAGTCCGTTGGCGCGGGACTGATTCCTACTTTGCTGCCGGGTTTGACCGCACAGCAGCAAGCAGTCCTCGAAGCATTTCTCCAGAACAACTTTGCCTACTCCCTGGATCTCAACTCACTTGCCTTCCGCGCTCAAGGCTTTGAGACCACTGTCGAAAGCGGAATTGGAAAGAATATCTTTCTCCGCGGAGGCTACACATACCTTGATTCGGTGGTTCAGCGGTCGTTCTCAAGCGACAACGCGGCACTGCTTGGCGGCTATGCTCCCTCCTTCAACGGAATCCCGGTTGGCATTTACTCGCCGCTTAAAGGTGCAAGGCCGTTTCGCCGCCCGCCCCACACAGGCTTCTTCACTGCCAGCTATGCGGGAAAGAAAATCACCGCAGCGTTTACCTCGGCCTTCGCTAGCCGCAGTGACGACTCCACCTTCCTTGGCTACCAGGATCTGCAGCAGGGAAACTCGCTCGTTCTGCCCAACCGCAACCTCGACTTTAGCTATGCCAAATTAGACTTGGGCGGCAGCTACCAGTTGCTCCCCTGGCTTTCAATCTACGGCCGAGCAGAGAATCTGTTAAACCAGGAGCACATGGCGCCCGTCGGATATCCCACCCTGCCGTTCGGCGTCCGCACTGGCCTGCGCATTCAGTGGGGCTTAGGAAGCAGCCACTGATGGATTGCCCTATTCCAGAACCTACGGTCTACCACTATGCCGGTGGGGAAGCGCGGGGATATTCCATTCCCCGCCTCCCTGCGACCGAATTCCTCGCGTTGGCGATGTACCTGGGGTGCGTCGCTTGCGACTGGAGTTTACCCTGCTTTTCCACATTTCATAGCATGAAACGTACGCGAATTTATATCTTTTCCCCTTGGAAAATGCGCTGTGCTGCCACAAACTATTAGTAACAATCACCTGAGTAGCGATGAACCTAGGGCCGCTGGCATTTCAGCGGTACCAAGCCTGTCTTTTTATGCCACACCTGATGCGGGAGCTGAACGCCTGAAGGTGTTGGCGGCACTTCGACCGGCTTACGGGTGCCGGATGATTCTTTCGCCAGCTCCCTGCGGCCGTTCGTACATTGGCCGTGGTTTCCCCGCAGTAAGCTCAGGCCGAGTTTGTGACAGGGCATGGGTGCAAGGAAGCCAAACCGGTCGCGGTGCTGTAGTGACTCCCAATCTATTCCTCGGAGAGCGCTGTCCACTGATCCACGTCTGGATCTCCAGTTCCATTTCTGCGCAGTAAAATCCCCTCGCTTACCAGACCTTCATCAATTTTTTGCAGGGCCACATCCGGGCAATCTGCGGTACCCGGTGACCTACGGTGTTTCTTGCGCCTGCGTCCGCCAGTGCAATCAGGAGGTTTTCCTCCTGACCTGGCGTGCAGCCCATTGCGTGAAACGATCGCAAAGGAACGGCGCCTTTTATCAACGCACTGCTAGCTACTGCTTGGGAGAGCCACTATGACTAAAGATCCAATTCGCACTTGTCTTGCCTGCCTCGCGCCACTCATCCGCACCTTGAGTGGCAGAGCGGTTCTGGCCTTTCTGCTTTTGTCACTCGTCTTGCTTCCTGTGGCGCCTGCCCAGTCGGCCGTTGACGGCGCTATCGGAGGCACCGTGCTCGACAGTACCGGGGCGGTCATCCCGAACGCGACCGTTCTGGTCCATAACAATGGAACCAATGCAGAGCAAACCGCGGTTAGCGATTCGTCGGGCTACTTCCGCTTAATCCACCTGCAGCCGGGCCCATACACCGTGACCATCAAAGCAGCGGGGTTCAGCACTTACCGCTCCACTGACCTCACGGTGCAAGTGGGTGTCCTCACCGATCCAAACGCGCGACTGAAGGTTGGCAGCTCATTGGAGACAGTCGTGGTTACCGGAGAAGCACCACTGGTAAACACCACTTCGCCGGAATTCGCGGGCGTCGTGCCGCAGTTGGCGCTTCAGTCTCTGCCCGAAAACAACTATCGATGGTCGGCGTTTGCGCTGCTGACTCCCGGTGTCGTGAACGACGCAAACGGCTACGGACTGCTGAGTTTTCGCGGCCAGAGCACACTGCTGAACAACATCACCATCGACGGAACCGACGATAACCAGGCTTACTTCTCCGAGGAGCGCGGCCGCACGCGCGCAGGGTACTCGACAATCAAGGCAGCAGTGCAGGAGTTCCAGGTAAATACCTCGAACTACTCGGTGGAATATGGCCGGTCGGCGGGCGGCATCGTGAACTCCATCACCAAGAGCGGCACCAACCAACTGCATGGCGAGGGTTACTATTTCGACCGCGACAGCGCATGGGCGGCTCAGAATTCGTATGTCACGCACCCGGTACAGGTCTCAGCAAACCCAATCACTTATGCCGTACAATCCTTCAAGCCCACCGATTTGCGCCGTCAATACGGCTTTGGTGTAGGTGGTCCAATTCTGAAGGACAAAGTGTTCTTCTTCTTCGCTGCCGATCGTTTCTATCATGATTTCCCGGCAGCGGCGACGATCACGGGGACTAGCGCGAACAGCAACTTCTACACCGCGGCCGACGTAGCCCTACCTTCCGGCAAGACCTGTGGCGGAACCGGGACGGCGGCACCCAACTATCAGGATGCCAATGTCTGCCAAATCGCGACAAACACCGGCCTGCCCTATGCCAACGCATTCACCGTATACAGTCAGGGGATTGTCAGCCTGACCTCGATGCTGGGCGCCGTGCCGCGCGTCGGCGACCAGACCATCTACTTCCCGAAGATCGACTGGCAGATCAACGACAAGAACCACGCTTCAGTAGAAGCAAACCGCATGAGGTGGACTTCGCCGGCCGGCATCCAGACCAGCCCCGCCGTGGCTTACGGCATGGAGAGCTTCGGCAACGACTACGTTCGTGATAACTGGCTGGTTGGCAAGCTGGACAGCTTTTTCACCACTGCCGTAAGCAACGAGGTCCGCTTTATGTACGGGCGCGACTTCGAGTACGAGTTCAACCAACCCCCTACAACGTACGAGCAGAACAACCTGATCAAGACCAGCAGCTATACCAATCCGCAGGGCCTGCCGCCCAATGTTTACCTGAGCGGATTCTTCCAGTTCGGCACCCCGCAGTTTCTCAACCGTGCAGCGCTTCCCGACGAGCGGCGCTGGCAGCTCTCGGATACCTTCATGTGGATCCACGGCGGCCACAGCTTCAAGTTTGGCGAGGATTATCTGCACACCTACGATCTGATCTCGAACCTCTACAACCAGTACGGCGGCTTTTCCTATAGCGGCAACCAGGCGCTCGGCAACTACTTGTCCGATCTGTACCTCTCGCAGAATCCAACTACTGGAAAGACTGCCAGGAACTACAGCTCATTCAACCAGGGAATTGGCGTGCCGGGCATCGACTTCACGACCGGAGACTACGCGCTGTTTGCGCAGGACGAGTGGAAGTTCAGACCACGGCTGAGCCTGACCCTGGGTGCGCGCTGGGATTATGAGGCATTTCCCGGCCAGCAGCTCCCCAACACGGCGCTCTCGCAGACTTTGACCTTGCCGGACCACAAATTCAACATCGCGCCCAGAGTCGGATTTGCCTTCGACGTTTTCGGAGGCGGAATGACCATCCTGCGGGGCGGCTACGGCATGTTCTATGCACGCGCTATCAACTCGACGCTCTATCAGGCGATCATCGGCACCGGAAACCCCTCCGGGCAGATCAACCCCAGCCTATATCCGAAGACATCGGGAGCATGCGCCCCGGTCTTTCCGCAAATTGTCCCCTCGGCGAGCTATTCAACTTGCCTGGCGGGGTCGAGCGGCAACACGACGTCCTACTACCTCGACCCCAATTTCAAACTCCCTGAGATCCATCAGGCCGACCTGACGGTTGAGCAGCAATTCTCGAACCACGACGTATTCAGTCTCTCCTGGCTCGGCGCGTGGGGACGGCGTCTCCCCGACTTTGAGGATACCAACCTGCCGGCGCCTGTTGCGGTCAGCTTCACTGTGGCCGATCCGAACCAGACCGGACCTCTGGCCAACGGCAGCATGTTCACCACCAATGCATTCTTCAACAAGCGTCCAAACGCCGCCTTCAGCACTATTACGGACATCTTCAGCGGCGTAAATTCTAACTACGAGGCGATGGTGGCCCAGTACACGCACCGCCTGGCCCACCATATCTCCCTGAACGCCAACTTTACGTGGTCGCACGCTATGGACTATGGCGAGAACAACACCACTGGCGCTGGCGCCAACGCCTTGCTCGATGCCTCCAACCTAGGCCTCGATTACGGCAATTCCAACCAGAATGTACCGACCAGGCTCACCATCTACGGCGTGGCGCAGTCACCGTGGCACTTCCATGGGCCGCTCGCGTACCTGCTCAATGACTACGAGCTGGCACCAAACTTCCAGACCCAAAGCGGATTGCCTTATTCGCCGGGGATCAGCACATCCAACTCCTCTCTCTATCAGCCAGGGGCTACCACGCTGACGCCACTGATCACCTCTACGTTCAACGGCTCCGCAGGCGCCGCCCGTGTTCCGATTATTATTCGTAATGCCTACCAGTATCCGAAAACGTGGCAGCTGGATTTGCGCGCCTCCAAGAGTTTGGCTGTGCGCGAGCGTTATAAGCTCCAATTCCTGGCCGAGGCTTTCAACCTGACCAATCACCAGAATGTGACCGGTCTGGGCACAACCGCCTACACTATCTCTGAAAATTCGACGACCCACCTCAATACGTTGACGCCCTATAACAGCACAACTTACGGGGCGGTCACCAGCACAGACAACAGCAACTTCGCTTATAACATTCGTCAGATTCAGATGGCACTACGGTTCACTTTTTGAATCCTGACCTGCTGATTGCAGACACGCGGCGGCTTCGGCCGCCGCGCTCCTTTTTTCAAACCTAATTTCTCCACGTTGAACCGCCATGCCTCCTTCCCATAAGGAATGCTCGCTCATCTGTACCGCATCCGTGTTCTGCATGCAAGTGCTCCCTATCTATCCACCCTGCCCCATCCTCTTTGGCAATTTGATTTAGTCCAACACGATGTTTGTAATATAGCTACAACTTTAGGTGCAGACCGTAACCATCGATTCCTGTTGAAAAAGTAACCGAAATCAGATTACTATCGATTCCTCCGGATTGGATGTTTTACCGTTTTTTCCCTCCGAGGTGCATATATGGTTTGCCCAAAGTGCCAATCCAGCTCGATTTCAATCGTCCCGGCGGAGATTCGTCTCTACCGCAACAGCCCACGCACGATGAGCCATCCTCCCATTGCCCCATCTCCAGACGTCTGGGTATGTCTGGATTGCGGCTGGTCGGAATTTTCAATCCCTCAATCCTGGCTTTCCGCAGGTTGGCTTCGTTCCCTGCGTCCAGCGGTGGCTGCAGTAGGGACTGACATCGAGTCTGCAATGATCGTTGCGACATCTGCGTAGAGCATTTGTAGTGGCGCGCTGACCTGTACCCCGCAGGAAACAAATGATTCGTGTGTAAAAAAGGCCCCCAGCCGAAGCTGGAGGCCTTTTGTGTTCTTGCCGAATGGCAATCGTTTAGTACATGCCGTCCATGCCGCCGCCGTGACCGCCGCCTGCCGGTGCTGCTTTGGCTTCCGGAATCTCGACAACCAGCGCTTCCGTGGTAAGCAACAGAGCCGCGATCGAAGCCGCGTTCTGCAGCGCCGTGCGAGTCACCTTGGTAGGATCGATGACGCCGGCCTTGACCAGATCCTCGAAATCGCCGGTAAGCGCGTTGTAGCCGAAGTGCTGTTCCTTGGACGAGAGCACCTTGGCCACCACAACCGCACCCTCTTCACCGGCATTGGCAACGATCTGACGAAGTGGCTCTTCGAGTGAGCGGCGAACAATCTGTGCGCCAATCTTCTCGTCGCCTTCCAGAGTCTTGATCAATGCATCAACCGCGGGAATCGCACGAACCAGGGCTACGCCGCCTCCGGGGACGATACCTTCCTCGACCGCCGCACGAGTAGCGTGCAGTGCATCTTCAACACGAGCCTTCTTCTCCTTCAGCTCGGTCTCAGTTGCCGCACCCACCTTGATGATGGCAACGCCGCCGACCAGCTTGGCCAGCCGTTCCTGCAACTTCTCGCGATCGTAGTCGGAGGTGGTCTTCTCGATCTGCGAACGGATTTCCTTCACACGGCCCTCGATGTCGGAAGCCTTGCCGGCTCCGTCCACGATGGTGGTGTTGTCCTTGTCGATGGTGATGCGCTTGGCTTTGCCCAGATCCTCGAGCTTCACGCCTTCCAGCTTGATGCCAAGGTCCTCGGTGATGGCCTTGCCGCCGGTCAGGACGGCAATGTCGCCCAAGATGGACTTGCGGCGATCGCCGAAGCCGGGAGCCTTGACGGCTGCCACATTCAGCGTGCCACGCAGCTTGTTCACAACCAGCGTTGCCAGTGCCTCGCCTTCAACATCCTCGGCGATGATCAGCAACGGCTTGCCGCCGCGGGCAACCTGCTCCAGCAGAGGCAGCAGATCCTTCATGGCGCTGATCTTCTTCTCGTAGATTAGAACGTAGGGCTCATCCAGAATTACTTCCAAGCGCTCTGCATCGGTCACGAAGTAGGGGCTCAGATAGCCACGATCAAACTGCATGCCGTCCACCGTCTCCAGCCCCGTGTGCATGGTCTTGGACTCCTCGATGGTGATCACGCCATCCTTGCCCACAACCTTCACTGCATGAGCGATGATGTCGCCGATCTCTTGGTCGCCGTTGGCCGAGATAGCGCCCACCTGGGCAACCGAACCCTCGTTCACGGGCTTTGAAAGCTTGCCAAGAGCGCCGCCCTCGGTCCATTTGCCGTCCTTGTCGCGCGAGCCGATGACGACCGTCACGGCCTTCTCAATACCGCGCTTCAGGGCAGTCGGATTTGCACCGGCCGCTACCGTCTTCACGCCTTCGCGGAAGATGGACTGGGCCAATACTGTTGCTGTCGTGGTACCGTCGCCGGCCACGTCCGAAGTCTTGGAGGCAACCTCGCGAACCAGCTGGGCGCCGACATTCTCCATCGGGTCTTTCAGGTCAATCTCTTTGGCCACCGTCACGCCGTCCTTGGTGATGGTGGGCGAGCCAAACTTCTTCTCGATCACAACGTTCCGGCCCTTGGGGCCCAGTGTCGCTTTGACCGCGTCCGCGAGCGTATTCACGCCGCGCAGGATAGCTTGACGGGAATCCTCACCGTGCAGAATTTGCTTTGCCATGCTCGTAATTCTCCTTAATCCAGTTGTCAGATGTCAGTGATCAGTTGTCAGTAATCGCTATTCAGTCGCCAGCTTCCGCATTCATTTCGCAGCGGACTCTTACTGACAACCGATAACTGAAAACCGACTACTTCTTAACGATGCCCAGGACTTCTTCCTCGCGCATGATCAGAAATTCTTCGCCGTCGATCTTGATCTCGGTGCCCGAGTACTTGCCGAAGAGGATCTTGTCGCCAGCCTTCACATCCAGCGGAAAGACCTTGCCTTCGTCATTCGACTTGCCCTTGCCCACGGAGATCACTTGGCCCTCCTGGGGCTTTTCCTTGGCGCTATCGGGGATGATGATCCCCCCACGGACGGTTTCGCCCTCTTCCAGACGGCGGACGAGAATCCGGTCGTGGAGCGGGGTGAATGTGGTTGCTACGGATGTTGATGCCATTGCTTTACTTCTCCTTCACACGCGAATCGGGTTGAGCCCGGCCCACGGGTTTTGAGTGGTTTTGTGCAAAAAAGCCAGAGGACCAGCACAGTGCGGTCCGAGAGATGGAAGCGAAATGCCTTGGTCAAGCAGTTTATCCGACCGTATGCTAGCACTCCCGCCTTCCAATTGCTAAAGATAGAGAAGCCAGTCGAGCTTGTCAAGGGTTTTTCCGTTAAAATATGAGCGTATTACACTCATAAAGTATGCTTGCTGACCTGGAATACCTTCCCCCACCCTGTTTGCACTTACCAACTGTCCTTTATCCCGTCAAACCAATTACAATGACTCCCATGTTCCGCCGCTCTTTTGTACGCATCAGTGTCGTTGTGGCCGGATTTGCTCTGGTCGTTAGCTCTCTCCACATCGGTGCCCAGCAGGATGACGCCCGAAAGGGCAGGAAATACAAGGTTCCGCCGCCCTCTTGCCGCATCGAGATTTCTGTGGTGCGTGACGTCAATGGCAAACCCATTGAGAGTGCTGCTGTCATCTTTCATCCTATTGAGGGCGATAGAGACAAAGGCGTCCTAGAAATAAAGACCAATCAGGACGGCAAAGCCGTCATCGACGTAATTCCCATTGGCGATACGGTCCGCTTGCAGATCATTGCCAAGGGCTTCCAGACCTACGGGCAGGACTATAAGGTGGACAAGCCTGAAATGACGATGGAGATCAGGATGAAGCGCCCTGGCGAGCAGTACTCCATTTACAAACAGGGAAGACAAACGGCAGATTCCGGCAAGGGTCCCGGCGAAGACAAGTCCACCGGCTCCTCGAAGGATGCGTCGAATGCCCCGCCCCCGTCTGAGGGCAAGCCTTCCGGCTCCGGGAACCAGCCCGATGCGAATCAGTCCCAGCCTCGTACGAACTGAAGCCGCGGCGCGGTGTCCCGCATTCGCCGCTCAAAAACCGTGGCGTTAAAACGTGATTTGCTGAGAGCTATGCCAACACTACCCCTCCACGGCAAATCGGCACTGGTGACCGGGGGCGCTCAGCGCATTGGACGCGAAATAGCCCTCGCTTTCGCCAGGGCCGGGGCTGACGTAGCCATCACCTATAGAACCTCTCACGCAGAGGCAACCCAGACTGCCCGTGAGCTTGGAGCACTCGGATGCAGCGCATTGGCAGTCGAATGCGATGTGCGTTCTGAAGCTTCAGTCCGAAGCGCCATTGCAGCCACAGCCGCACGATTCGGAAGGCTCGATCTTCTCGTCAACAACGCCGCTGTCTTTGAATCTGCCTCACTCGAGTGCATCAGCCTGGAGCAATGGGACACCGTCTTTGAAACCAATACTCGCGGTCCGTTTCTGGTTGCGCGAGAAGCAATCGAGCATCTGCGAGCCGTTCGCGGCAGGATCGTCAACATTGGCTCGCTGGGCGGAATCCATGCCTGGGCCGGGCATGCTCACTATTGCGCCTCGAAGGCGGCCCTGCACATGCTCACGCAGGTCATGGCCAAGTCATTCGCGCCGGAAGTGAGCGTTAATTGCGTAGCGCCAGGCTGGATTGAATTGGACGAACACCCCGGAGACGATGCCCAGCGTTTTGCGGCCAAAACTCCTATGCAGCGCAACGGAACAGCAGAGGATGTGGTCCAGGCCGTACTCTTCTTCGCAACTGGACCCAGCTTTATTACAGGCCAGGTCCTGGCTGTCGATGGCGGGTTAGGAATCTAGCGCGGCCCATTTCCAGTTGTGGACGAAGCGCTCATCGTGGAAATAGACGATCCCAGAATCTCTTTACACCTGATTTGCCGGTAGCTTTGCCGTTGGCCGCCGAATTGTCCTTTTCCGATGTCTGCCTCATGCTGCTCTTGTACCGCTTTGCCTCGAACTTCAGTGGCACGCGGTCGGCGAGACCCATCGCTTCTGGCTGTTGCGGCCACTTGGCTCCCTCGATTGCCGCACGGGGATTGGTTACACACAGCCGACGTGCCGTCTCTTCGCCAGCCACCCTGGCAACATAGTCATAAGCCTTTTTCAAATGCGGCGGGCGCCAATCGATTTGATGCGCGTCCGTGGCCAGAAAATGGATCCAGTTGCGACTCAGCAGTTCATTGGCAAGATCCTCCGCCATCTTGCCGCAGCGCCCATACAGAGAGTTGGCGGTCACCTGGACCAGGCATCCCTTTCGCATCCACTCAGCTAGCACCTCAGGATTGTTTTGTACTGCCTGATAACGCTCCGGATGAGTCACGATAAGCGTGTAGCCAGCCGACTGAAGCCTGTACAGGGCGTCAGATATCTGTGGCGCGATCGTCCCGTTTGGAAACTCGACCAGCAGGTACCCTTTGCCATTGATCGAGAAACGCAACGGACGAGCTAACGCGGTCATGATATTTTCTGCCGAGAGGTGCAAGTCGCATCCGAGGCTCAACTCGACCACACCGTCCAGATGCTCGCGCAACTCATCAAAGCGCTCCACGACTACTGCATCTTGAAAAGGATAACGGTCGCTTGCGTGAGGCGTGCATACAATGTGCGTTATGCCTTCATGGGCCGCTTCATGCGCCATGGCCAGCGAGGTTTTCAGGTCGGGCGACCCGTCATCCACCCCGTAGATCAAGTGCTCATGAATGTCGATCATAGTTTCCAGTCTCACGCAGCAGGGATTTCAGCGCGTCGCCAGGATCTCAACCATGGACGAAAAAATCTTCCAACCGTCCGCAGACCCCAGCAATTGCTCGCTCGATCTGTCGGGATGAGGCATCATGCCCAGGACGTTTCTTCCTGGGTTGAGGACGCCAGCAACATTGCTCAGAGAGCCATTAGGATTAGCTTCCACGGTCGCCTCTCCGTGAGGAGTGACGTATCGGAAGGCGATTCGATCCTCTGCTTCAAGGCGACGCAACTCATCCTGCTCGCAGAAGTAATTCCCTTCCATATGCCCGATCGGCATCTGCAACACTTCACCCTTGGACAACTGGTTTGTGAACGGACTGTTCACAGTTTCCACGCGCAGATGAACCTGTTTGCAGATGTACTTCAGCCCAGCATTGCGCATCAGCGCACCGGGCAACAGACCGGCCTCGGTCAGAATCTGGAAACCGTTGCAGATGCCGAGCACGAGCCCGCCACCCTCGGCAAAGCTCTTCACCGATTGCATTACCGGAGAAAACCGCGCAATGGCGCCGGTGCGCAGGTAATCGCCATAGGCAAACCCGCCGGGAACCAGAACGGCATCTACGCCTTGCAGATCCTCGGAATCATGCCAGAGAAATGTGACCGGCTGCTTTACCACTTCGGCAATCACGTTGTAAGTATCGTGGTCGCAGTTCGAGCCTGGAAACACCAGAACGCCGAATTTCATGCTTTAAGGTTACCAGTTCCCCCACACTCAATTGCGGCGGCTTTTCCACGACGTAGCCGGTTGCTTAACGTGCCGGTTGCCCAATCCTGCCTGTTCTGAGCAGGTTGACTCGCCTTGACGCGTTGCGTCCACAGTTGAACCCATCCGTGATCACTCCCTCCCGCAAAAAAGCTCCCGTGCCCCATCCATTCTGTCATTCTGAGCGAAGCGCAGCGGAGTCGAAGAACCTGCTTCTTGAAACTTCCGTCTCATGGGTGGGATACGACGACACTCAACAGGACCGTTCATCAGGAGCAGAGCGAGTCCAAGAACCTCCGGCTCCCTTTAAGTTCGCCCAAACACCAACCCGGTTGCCCCGGCCCTTCGGAAATCGTGATAACTTCCGGATGAGCGACCATCCACTCGGAATGCTTTCAATGTGTGCGTTGCCCTCAAGTCAACGGTTGGCTTCTGAACAAAAACGGGATGGTGAAAAGCTGTCGGAAGCCGTCCCGTCTTTTGTGCCATAGGTGCTACCAGACCACGCAGCGTTCGGCTTCGGGGCGTACCATCGCATCGTCGGCCTTGCAAATGAAGGCTTCGGCAAAGGGCGGGAAGTTAGATATCGGCCCCAGCACGCGGTACTTAGCCACCGGATGCGGGTCGCTCTGCACCATGAGTTTTTGCGTTTCGGGGCGCGTCTGGTCGCCGCGGAACTGGCCCCATGCGATGAAGAACTGCTGGTCAGGCGTAAAGCCGTCGATCCGCTCGTTTGACCGTCCCTGCGCGGTCTTCTCGAAGGCGCGGTAAGCGATCTTGAGGCCGGCGAGATCGCCGATCGATTCGCCCAAAACCAGCTTGCCATTGATGTAGATTTCATCAGGGCCGTCGATGCGGTAGCCATCAAACTGCTTCTCGACGCAGGCAGTCTTCGCTTGGAACTTCTTGTTGTCTTCCGGCGTCCACCAGTTGGCCAGGTGGCCCGTGGCGTCGAATTGCGCCCCATGGTCGTCAAAGCCGTGAGAGATCTCGTGTCCGATGACGACGCCAATGGCGCCGTAGTTCATCGCGTCTACGTAGTTGATGCTGAACGCTGGCGGTTGCAGGATTCCCGCGGGAAAGACGATCTCATTCATCAGCGCGCTGTAGTAGGCGTTGGACGTCGGCGGAGTCATGTTCCAGCGGCCACGATCGACTGGCTTGTTAATCGTGGAGCGGTCGTCGCGCACCTGGAAGCGCGAGGCGGCGATGAAGTTCGCAAAGTAGTTGTTGCGCGTTGTGGTGACTGACGAGTAGTCCTTCCACTTGTCGGGATAGCCGATCTTGATGGTAACGTTGGCGAGTTTCTCGAGCGCCTTCTGCTTCGTTGCAGGCGTCATCCAGTCTAGACCTTCGATCGTGTCGTGCATAGCCGCGAGAATGTGATTAACCATGACATTGGCGCGCCGCTTGGCCTCGGGCGGGAAGTAGCGCTTGACATACTCCTGACCCAGAGCTTCGCCGAGCATCTGGTCTGTTAGTTCGGCACAACGAACCTCGCGCGGCTTGAGCTCGCCCACGCCTGCAAGCTGCTTCTGATAGAAGTCGAAACGCGCGTCAACAAAGGGTTGCGAGAGAACATCTGCGGCATTGTTGAGGATCTGCCATCTGAGATAGATTTTCCATTTGGCGATGGGCGTTGATACGAGTTCCCGTTCGAATTCAGCCATGAAGTCTGGCTGATCTACGTTGATGACGCCGGGCATGACGCCGGCGCTGCCAAGATACGCGGACCAGTCGAAGTGCGGCGTCATCTTCTGTAGTGCGCCGAGGTCGGAGATGTGGTCGGTGGCGTGCGGATCGCGGAGTGCGACCCTGTCGAGCGAGGCATTGGCGAGCGCGGTCTCAAAATCCATGACCGTCTCGGCGTCGGCCTTTGCGCTTGCATCTGACGAGCCTGCCAGCGTGAAGATCTTCGCCACGTAAACGAGGTAACCGGCGCGCGCGTCCGCGAAGCGCTTGTCAGGCTTGACGTAGTAGTCGCGGTCAGGCAGACCGAGGCCGGCCGTGCCAACATCGGCAATCACATTAGCCGGATCGTGCCGATTTTGGCGGCCGTTGAAGGCGAACGGAACCATCACGCCAATGGTATGCAGGTCGCGGATTTCCTGCTGCAGGCTGGCGCTATCGGTGATTGCAGCGACGGCGGCGAGATACGGCTTGAGCGGCCTGATGCCGGCCGCATCGATAGCCTTGAGGTTGGTGCAGGCGGCGTAGAAGTCGCCGGTGAGCTGCGCCGGGCTGCCTTTGGGTTGATCAGGATTTGTGGAGAGCTCGTCTAGGATCTTGCGGAGCTGATCCTTGTTGTCTTCGTCGGCTTTCCAGCGACGGCTCCAGCGGTCCATTGAGGGAGGTATGGGATTCTGCGTACGCCAGGTGCCGTTGGAAAACTCGAAGAAGTCAGTGCACGGAGCGGCGTTGTGGTCGAGATCTCCGAGCTCGATGCCTTTAAGAGATGGGGTCTGCGCCGAAGCGGTGGCACAGAGAAAGACTAACAGGGCCTGTGCAATGCGATTCATAGCTCTCCTTCATTTCAAAAAGACACTGTTCTGACCGTCATTAAGGCGCGCATGACATCCCAGCAATCCTATCGGGCCGCGGGTTATCGGTAAACACCTGAATTCTTCCGCGATTAGTACCCCCAAAAGGCTTAGTGCACTCATCCTCGGCGTTCCGACTGTGTTACCGGCAATCCGGACAGAACCCCATTTCAGGCCGCCCGGCAGATCGGCAAAGTCATCCTGAGCTTCGCATGATGCGCTTCTGGACAATCCGGCGATGATTCTACCGATCTCGCGCCCAGGCCATTTACAGAAGATTCCGCATTCTTTCTGCACAATGAAATTGGTAGTGGCGAGAGCAATCTGAGTCGCCAACTCCCGGCACCGGGTCCAAGAACGCTCTTAGCGATGTGGGACAAATAGCCCGGTTGATCACCAAAAAATGCCGTAAGTCCTTTGCTGTGAAGAATCTGCGGCTAAGTCCAGCGACATGAGGAATTTGCAGCCATGGTGGTCCTCTAACGGGAATAAAGCGCTTGACACACATGTGAGCTTTGTGTAGTATTTGTACATGGACGCTCCAGAGACACTTCAGCAAGCAATCGCCTACTTCTCAAACTCTGAACAGGCTTTTGAGGCCGCAAAAGAGTTCCGGTGGCCCGGTGGCAACGTGACTTGCCCCCGGTGTGGACAGGCGAAGCATTCGTTCATCAAGACTCGCCGCCTTTGGTTCTGCTACGTCTGCAAGAAGCAATTCACCGTCAAGGTTGGCACGGTGATGGAAGATTCACCTATAGGCATCGACAAGTGGATGATTGCGATCTGGATGCTGGCGAACTGCAAGAACGGAATCTCCAGCTATGAACTCGCCAAAGTTCTTGGCGTCCGGCAAAACACTGCATGGTTCATGCTTCACAGAATCCGCGAAGCTATGAAAGAAACCGGAACTCACAAGTTCGGCTTTGGCGGCCCTGTAGAGACTGACGAAACGTTTGTAGGCCCTGACCCACGACGTATGCACAAGAGTCGCAAGTTGAAGTACCAGCTGCAACGTGGACAGGGTATGCGCGGTGATGTGTATGTCGGCAAAACTGCCGTTCATGGGATTCTCGACCGCGAGATGCGCCAAGTTCGCGCAACGGTCTTGAACAACGTTCGCCGCGAAACGCTCCAGAATCTAATCCTCAACAACGTCACGCCATTCGCCAAGGTCTACACGGATAGCGCGATTGCCTACGACACGCTGAGCAAGAACTTCGTGCACAAGGTAGTCGATCACTCGCGCGAATATGTGAAGGGACAGGTTCACACTCAAGGGATTGAGAACTTCTGGAGTCTTTTAAAGCGGACACTGCGCGGAACCTACGTTGCGGTCGAACCGTTCCATCTCGATCACTATGTCGATGAACAGGTATTCCGCTACAACAATCGGGCGACTAAAGACAACAAGCTCACCGATTCCGACAGGTTCGCGCTGTTGATGACCCAGGTTGCCGGAAAGCGGCTAACTTATGCGCAGTTGACCGGCAAAGGCGAAGACAGCGTGTGCTAGTCGCAGGCAGGGACGCGGAAAGAGAAAGGCTCTCTGACTTTCGTTCTTGCCATTGCTGGGCTTAGGTTTCGGCTGTCTTTTAGGATTCGCTACCTTCTTAGTCTTGAAGACAGCCGTAGCTAGATTCTTGAAGTTCTCCCCGGCTTTTGGGCCTTCGTGGTATTCGTGCTTCATGGGTTCACCTGTCCGTTACGTTTATTGTCAGTGCTGGGGGCGGACCCCCGATTAATGCGCCGGTAAACGCCTCCGGCAAAACATTCTTACTGTATGCGACGTGCGCATGGTCAAACGCATGAACTGCAATTTGGACTGAGCGATCTCCTGGATTAGGAATAACGAATTCCAACTCTGAAGAAAAGTCCATGTTTGTCAACCCAATATTGCCCCCATCAACTTTCCAGCCTTTAAAAACTTGCTCCAGATCCTCCGCGAAGTCGCGGGTATCTTGCTTTCTTCCAATGACATTTATTCGCACTCTGAGGCCGGCACCAGCGCTCAGATCGCGCTGTAGTACCGTCTGCTGCAGGTCCGTGAGTGCGTGAGGCTGTGCGGAAAATGAGATTTTCGGATGTTCTTCTGAACTTGCATTTGGCATCGGGCGCGACTTTGTTTTCAAATTATTTATGTAGTCGTCCTTGATATGCAATTCAGCATTTAATGCGTCCCTCGCACTCGTCATTTCCTCTAAGCGGCTTACGGTATCGCGATGATCTGCATATACGCTACGAACCACAAATGTCCCATATAGAACGCACCACAGTACGCCAGTTCCGATAACTGTCGGAATAAGAGAATCTTTCAAGTTTTTGGAGAAATGGGACACTGTCACGCTCCAACTCCAGCCGTCTTTGCGCAGCTTGAAAGCCAGATTGAGGAGCAAAATGAAGATGAACCCCACAAACGCGAAAACGATCGCAAACGTGGTCGTGCCCAAAGACGCCACCAAAGCAATCCAAGATTGCCACAGAAGATTCTTGAAATGGAGCCACATAGCGAAAGGCTACTCCCAGAGCCTTCGGCTATAAAGCATAAATGTCTTGCGGTTGGGATCGACCAGAACGGGTTAGATAGAATATTACCCACTCGCTCACTATACTCTAAATTACATGTGCGTCAACCGTTTTATTGCCCATCTAACTCTATGAAAATAAACCGTCTATTTACAGAGACGGGGCGGGGTACCCCAGCGGTGTGGCATGATCTACACAACTCGCTCACGCCTTGAATCTGGCTCAGGCCGTCAGCGTGCCCGGCGCGGACTCATAGTTCGTTTCTTCTACCTGGCTACCAGCTACGCCGCGCTCGCGCACTGCCCATCCCGCAATCAGCAGGCCGGGCGCTGCCGCGGGCTTGGTTTCGCCTAAGGAGCCAAGCGTCGTGTGCACAATCTGCTGCTCCGGTTGCGCGACCCGTGAAACGATCGCGCAGGGCAGATCCGCCGGCAGGCCCTCAAGCAGCCATTGGTCTGCGAGCAAACGAAGATCACGCCCAGGCATGTAAACCACGCGTGTCGCGTCTTCAAGTGCAGGCAGTGCCGCATGGTTGTGCGATTGCGCATGATGGCCCGTCGAGAAGATCACATTCGACGCCCACTCGCGATCTGTCAGCGAGCAACCGATAGCAGCCGCTGCGGCAAAGGCCGCGGAGACTCCGGGAACCACCTCAAAAGAAACGCCCGCATCCTTGAGGGCTGCAATCTCTTCAGCAGCTCGGCCAAACAAAAGTGGATCACCGCTCTTGAGGCGAACCACGCTGCGATTCTCACGAGCATGCTCGATCATTAGCACGTTGATCTCGTCCTGTGTGATTGTCTTGGTGCCGCAACGCTTTCCTACGTTGACGATCTCTGTCGAAGGCGATGCCAGATCGAGAATCGCCTCTGGGACAAGGTCGTCGTGCAGAACAACATCGGCGGTCTGGATCAGGCGCACCGCCTTGACGGTGAGCAGCTCAGGATCGCCGGGGCCGGCTCCAACCAGCGAAACTCGGCCCGCTCCAGTCGGGGTATCTCCGCTTCCCTGCCTCGTTTGCGGCGCAACAGTCAACAGACGCGACGGGCAAGAACGCGATTCGCAGATTTGCCGCTGCGCAAGCTGGTGCAGCAACAATTTGCGGTCGTCGCCACTGGGATGGGTGGCCAGAACTTCGCGGCGCAGTTTCCCCAGGCTTTCCAACCACGGGCCCAGATCCGCCGGCAGTTGCTCATCGATCTCGCGGCGCAGGAGCTGGGCGAAGGCGGGGCTTTCTCCGGCGGTCGACATGGCGATCTGCAGGTCGCCGCGGTTCACCACTGAGCCGAAGAAGAAGTCACAGTTGGGAATGTCGTCCACGCTGTTGCAAAGAATGTTGCGCTCCACAGCGCCCCGGTAAACTTCAGCGTTGACCTCAGGAACATCAGTGGCAGTAATAACCAGGAAGTTGCCGTCGAGGTC
>DASYZU010000114.1:0-7200 GCA_035945795.1 Occallatibacter sp. | reverse complement strand
TAACTCCCGCCATGGCTGCTCAGGTTCCTGCTTGGGCCGCATCCTTTTTCCCCAGAAAACTTCGCCAATCGCTATGCCTTCAGAGAAATTTTAGACCAGCCAACATCAAGAATCATCTGCTTTTATAGGCCTTTTGCCGGTTCTTCAGGATCGACTAGATAGGAACCCCGATTTTTCGATGGTTTTGGGACGAAAAAGGCTAGTTTGCTCAAAGAATGCTCCTTCAGAGGGCAAAAGCGAGCATTCCTCGCCACCCGCGCACCCACCGCCGCTGCGGTTCAGGGAGTACGTTCCCCGACGTACGCCTGCCGGCCCTGAAACGAAAAAATGCGGGATAGCCCGGAAGGGTCATCCCGCTCAGGGGTTTGCAATGGGGAGCCGCTGCTATATGAAACTATTTCGTCATCTGGTCGAGGGCAAGGTTAAGGTCGAGAACATTTACGCGCGGTTCACCAAGCAGCCCAAGGTCGCGTCCCGCGGTATGCTGCTTGATCAGCTCAACCAGCTGATCTTCAGTTAGTCCGCGTGCCTTGGCAACACGCGCCGCTTGGTAATACGCGTTGTCCGGAGTAATGTCCGGGTCGAGCCCCGAGCCCGACGTAGTCACCATATCGATTGGAACAGGCTTGCCCGGGTTTTCCGCAGCGAGCTTGTCGATGTCCCCCTGGATGCGCTGAGCCAGCTTCGCATTCGACTGGGCAAGATTCGTTCCGCCCGAAGCCGTTGCATCGTAGCCTTTCCCTGCAGCCGACGGCCGGGGATGGAAATAGCGGTCCGACGTAAAGCTCTGCGCCAGCAGTTCCGATCCAATCACCTGGCCATTCTTCAGAACCAGACTACCGTCCGCCTTGTGCGGAAACATCACGGCGGCGATGCCGGTAACCACAAGCGGATAGCCGATGCCCAGAAGGACCGCGGTCACGAGCGTAAACAGAATCGATGTCTTCAAAATGGAATGACCGCTCAACCTCGCCTGCGCCTTGACCGTACTCAGACTGGCGTGATGAGACGATTCTTTTTTCGATATCAATGTACTCGATGTACTCGAAACAGAATGCATATCAAATCTCCTAACGGCCCCGGTGCTGGGTGCCCCAGGTCTCGATTTTGAGACCCGGGATAGTTGCATATCCATGCGGTTGCAGTACTACGCCAAATGCATCGCGACGAGACAAAGGTCAATTGCCTTGATGCCGATAAAGGGCACAATGATTCCGCCCACGCCGTAAATCAGCAGGTTGTTGCGCAACAATATCTCGGCGGCTTTGGGCTCATACTTCACGCCCTTCAGCGCCAGCGGAATCAGTACTACGATGATGATCGCATTGAAGATGACCGCAGACAGAATCGCCGACTGCGGCGAATGCAAATACATGATGTTCAGCACCCCCAGCACCGGGAAAACCCCGGCGAACATGGCCGGGATGATGGCGAAGTACTTGGCCACGTCGTTGGCAATAGAGAAAGTTGTCAGCGCGCCGCGCGTCATCAGCAACTGCTTTCCGATCTCAACAATCTCGATCAGCTTGGTGGGGTTCGAGTCGAGATCCACCATGTTGCCGGCTTCCTTAGCTGCCTGCGTGCCGGAGTTCATCGCCACGCCCACGTCGGCCTGGGCCAGCGCCGGCGCGTCGTTGGTGCCATCGCCCGTCATCGCCACCAGCTTGCCCCTCCCCTGCTCGCGCTTGATCAGGTCCATCTTGTCTTTAGGCTTAGCCTCGGCCAGAAAGTCGTCCACTCCGGCCTCGCGTGCAATCACAGCGGCTGTCAGCGGATTGTCGCCAGTAATCATGATGGTGCGGATGCCCATCGCGCGCAGCCGTGCAAGGCGATCCTTCAACCCGCCCTTCACAATGTCCTTCAGGTAGATCACGCCTAAAGCCGAAGCGTTCTCCGCCACCACAAGCGGTGTGCCGCCCGCGCGTGCAATCCCCTCCACATAGTCGCGAACCTTCTGCGGCAGCGACGATCCCTGGTCTTCCAGGAATCGCGAGATCGCATCCACTGAGCCTTTGCGGATACGCGTGCCGGGCAGGTTCACTCCGCTCATGCGGGTCTGCGCCGTGAACGGAACAAACTCTGCGTGAATGCCGCCCAGGTCACGTCCGCGAAGATTGTACTTCTCCTTCGCCAGCACAACAATGGACCGTCCCTCGGGCGTTTCATCTGAGAGAGAAGCCAGTTGCGCTGCGTTAGCCAGCCGCTCGTGACTTACATCGGGGGCAGGCATGAACTCGGTAGCCTGCCGGTTGCCCAGTGTGATGGTCCCGGTTTTGTCCAGCAGCAGAGTGTTCACGTCGCCTGCCGCTTCAACGGCGCGGCCGCTCATCGCCAGCACGTTGTACTGCACCAGCCTGTCCATGCCGGCAATGCCGATGGCCGAAAGCAGTCCGCCGATGGTGGTTGGAATCAGGCACACCAAAAGCGAAACCAGCACAAACACAGTCTGCGGAGCCTTGGCGTAGATAGCGAAGGGCTGCAGAGTGACCACGGCCAGCAGAAAGATGATGGTGAGTCCGCAAAGCAGAATGCTGAGAGCAATCTCGTTGGGAGTCTTCTGGCGTGATGCGCCCTCAACCAGCGCGATCATGCGGTCAAGGAACGTCTCGCCGGGATTGGACGTGATTCGAACCTTGATCCAGTCCGACAATACCTTCGTCCCGCCGGTAACTGCCGAGCGATCGCCGCCGGCCTCGCGGATCACAGGAGCCGACTCGCCAGTGATGGCCGACTCGTCCACCGATGCCACGCCCTCAATCACCTCGCCGTCGCCTGCGATATAATGATTCGCTTCTACATAGATCACATCGCCCGCGCGAAGCAATCCACTGGTGACCTCTTCAAAACCGCCGTCGGCTGTGTAACGTTTCGCAATCGTCTCGCCCTTGGCCTTGCGCAGAGTATCTGCCTGGGCCTTGCCGCGCCCCTCCGCCATCGCCTCGGCAAAGTTGGCAAACAGCACCGTGAACCACAGCCACAACGTGATCTGGAGGTTAAAGCCGAACCCAGGGCGATGATTTCTGAGGTCTTCCATCAGCAGCCCCGAAGTCAACAGGCTGCCAACTTCCACCACGAACATCACCGGGTTCTTGATCATCCAGCGCGGGTCCAGCTTCCGGAAAGCGTCCAGCGTCGCCTGGCGCATGATCTGCGTGTTCCAAAGACTCTTGTTTTCAGCCATGACAGTCCGTTTCGCCTTTTCCTGGTGAGGTGTCGGTTAGAAAAGCTGGCCTGCATGAAGCTGCAGGTGCTCGAGAATCGGTCCCAGGCTCAACGCCGGGAAGAACGTAAGTGCGCCCAGCAGCAATACCACGCCGATCAGCAGTGCGGTAAACAGTGCCGTGTTCACGGGGAAAGTTCCGGGGGAGGGAGGCACACTCTTCTTCTGCGCCAGGTTCCCTGCCAGGGCCAGCACCGGAATCATCATCAGGAGCCGCCCGATCAGCATGTCCCAGCCCATTGCGATGTTGTACCACCAGTTCGTTCCCAATCCCGCAAAGGCCGATCCGTTGTTGCCCGCGCCCGATGTAAATGCATACAGAATCTCGGTAAATCCATGCGGGCCGGGATTGGTCAGTACTAAGAGCCCCACGTTGGGCAACAGCACGAAGATCGCTGCGAACGTGAGAATCACGAGCGGGAAAATGAGCGCGTAAAGCATCGACATCTTCACGTCGTACGACTCTATTTTCTTGCCGAGGTACTCCGGTGTACGTCCCACCATCAGTCCGGCAATGAACACCGAAAGCACCACAAAGATGAGGATGCCGTACAAGCCCGAACCCACTCCGCCGAAAACCACCTCGCCGAGCATGATGTTGGTCAGCACCATCATTCCGCCAAGCGGAGTAAAGCTGTCGTGCATTCCGTTCACGGCGCCGCAGCTGGCGTCAGTGGTGACGGTGGCAAACAGCGCGCTTTCGGCAATGCCGTTGCGCACTTCCTTGCCCTCCATGTTGCCTCCGGACGCGCCTGCTGTACGGGTTTGCACTGCTCCGTGAATCAGGGGATGGGGCTGCGACTCTGCCCAATACACCACCGTAAATCCGGCCGCGAAAAGGACAAACATACAGGCCAGCACCGCCCAGCCGTGGCCCGGCGAGCCGGTCATCCGCCCCAGCGTATAGGTCAGCCCTGCGGGAATAATAAAGATCGACAGAATCTGCAGGAAATTCGAAAACGGTGTCGGGTTCTCATACGGATGGGCGCTGTTGGCGTTGAAGAACCCACCTCCGTTAGTGCCCAGCATCTTGATAGCTTCCTGCGAAGCCACAGGCCCCTGCCCAATCGTCTGTGTCTGCGTCGGCTGTTCCAGTGGATGCGCCACAGTATAAGCGTGCAGATTCTGCGGAACTCCCTGCGCCACCAGCAGCAGCGCATAAATGAACGACCCCGGCAGAAGCACGTAGAGCGTCGTCCGCGTCATGTCCACCCAGAAGTTGCCGATAGTGGCGGACGATGTCCGTTTGATGCCTCGGATCAGTGCCACCGCTACCACGATGCCCGCCGCCGCCGACCAGAAGTTGTGCGTCGCCAGTCCAACCATCTCGGTTAGATAGCTCATCGTGCTCTCTGGCGTATAAAACTGCCAGTTCGTGTTGGTACTGAAACTGGCCGCGGTGTTCCACGCCAGGTCAGGCCCCACATTGGCCAGTCCCTGGGGATTCCACGGCAAAAACGCCTGCAGCCGCTCGATGGCGTACGTGAACACCATGCCTGTGGCCGTGAAGCCCAGCATCGCAAACGCGTACTCGTGCCAGTTCATCTCCTTTTCTGCGTTCACCGCGCATAGCTTGTAAATAAGCCGCTCGAACGGGCGCAGCGCAGGGTCCAGCCAAGTACGCTCCCCTTCCAGCACGCGCGCAAGGTAGATGCCCACCGGGCGTACGGTCGCGAGCAGAACGAGGCAATAGATCGCAAACTGCAGCCAGCCATTCGCTGTCATATCAGAATTTCTCCGGAAAGAGCAGGCAAACTATCAGGTGAACCAGCAAGACAAGTGCAAGAAAGAGCGCGACTGCGGTAAACAGTTCCATGAAGCTACCTCAACTTATGGCACGCCTTGACGTAGAGAAACGCCACGGCAAAGAAAACGAACGTGAAGAGCAACATCGTTAAATCCTGCATCGCAAATCTCACAGTTCCGGCCGGAACGCATCCGGCCAAGTACAAAATTGATTCTGGGTTCTGTCAGGTTTAAGTATCGAAAGGATTTCCTAAATATTCCGTAAGGGAGGTGAACTCCCCGCTATCCCGGAGATTGGGATGCGCGCCCGGAGCCGAAAAGCAATTGAACCGAAGACCTACTCTTCGTTCCCGCTCCACCCCTCGGGCATGAACCGATAGCCGACCCACGGCTCGGTCTGGATGTACTGTTTTCCCGTCTCGCCTTCGAGCTTCTTGCGGAGCTGTCCCACAAACACCCGCAGATACTCCGGCTGGTGGGCCGATTGCGCTCCCCACACCGTAGTCAGTAACGCACGGTGCGTCATCACCTTGCCGGAGTTGCGAGCCAGGTGCAGCAGCAGATCGAATTCCTTCGGAGTCAGGTGGATTTGTTTACCATGCACCGTAATGCTGTGGGCGTTCGAGTCAATCACAAAGTCACCGGCCTCGATGGCCGAAGTGGTGCGTTCCGGAGCGCGGCGCAAATGTGCCCGAACTCGTGCCAGCAGCTCCTGAATCCCGAATGGCTTGGTCACGTAATCGTCGGCTCCGGCATCCAGCGCCTCCACCTTCGAACGCTCGTGCTCGCGCACCGATAGAACCAGCACCGGCGTCGGGCCTTGAGAACGGATCGCGCGGCAAACCTCTACTCCGCTCATCCCCGGCATCATCAGGTCGGTGATAACCAGGTCCGGCGGCCAGTCCTTGAAGGTCCGCAAACCCTCCTCGGGATCGTTGGCGGTGCGCACGTCATACCCCTGCGCGGAAAGCGCGGCGCGCAGCACGCGTGTAATCTGCGTTTCGTCGTCGATTACCAGAATTCTGCCGGGCATTTGAGTTCTTCTTTCATCGGAAGCTTACATCATCGGGAGCGAAGGGTATCATTTCTGTGATGAAGTTGATGGAAGGACTCTCCGATTCGCGGGGGATCATTCATTGGATTGTGGCCACCGCGATGGCCGCGCTTACGACCATGGTTCTGGACTGGCTCGGCGCCAACTCAACCACTGCGGGCATAGTGTTTCTTGCCCTGGTAGTCTGGTCGGCCACTCAGGCCGGGCTCACTCTCTCGTTGTATATCGCGGCTCTTTGCGCGGCCTTCCTGGATTTCTTCTTTCTCCTTCCCTTCCACACATTTCAACTCGCCGGCGCGCAGCAATGGGTTGACATGTTCACCTTCGTCGCCAGTTGCCTGGTCGTCAGCCGAGTGGCAGAGAAAGCTCGACGCCAGACCCACCAGGCCGAGCAGCGACGAAAAGATGTCGAGCGGCTCTACGAACTGAGTCAGGAACTGATGCTTTACGAAGACGCCGAGGGGCTCATCCGCGATCTGCCGCGTCTCATCGATCGCATCTTCTCCCTCGATGGCGTCGTCCTCTACGTCTGCGACCGCGACCAGTTCTACGCCTCAACCTCCGAGCTGCCCATGAGCATTCAAGCCAGTCTCCGGGCTCTCACGCAGGGTCCCGGCACCACGCTTGCAATTCCCGGCGACCTCACCGCCAGGCCCTTGATGCTTGGACTGCGGCCAGTCGGTGCAGTTGCCTGGCGACAAGCGGAGCTTTCCCGAGAAGTTGCCACTGCCGTAAGTGCCCAGGTGGCCATCGTAATCGCGCGCTCCATCGCCATTGAGGCCTCAGCGCGCTCTGAAGCCGCCCGCGAAGGTGAGCGCCTCCGCACCGCGCTCACTGACTCGCTCACCCACGAACTGCGCACCCCTCTCACTTCCATCCGCGCCGCTGCCACCACGCTGCTTCAATCCGGCGGTCTCGATGAAGCGGGCCGGCAAGACATGGTCTCCATCATCGACGAAGAGTCCGCTCGCCTCGACTCGCTCATCGGCGAAGCCATTGAGATGGCCGAGATCGATGCCAATGTGGTCGAAGTAAACCTGGTTCCCCAGCATCCCCACGCACTTCTCGACCTGGCCATTGAAGAGTCACGCAAAGCCCTCGCAGCGCACCGCGTCACAATCGCCATGCAAGCGCCGGATGAGTCAGACCAGCCCGTCTGGTTTGATCCGCACTTGCTCGG
>DASYZU010000113.1:0-33829 GCA_035945795.1 Occallatibacter sp. | reverse complement strand
GAACAAATACCCGCCTGTGGGGATCCCGGACCTGGGGTACCCTGCCGTTATCCTGAACGGGAGCTATGACCAATGCGTCGCGCCAGTTCGATGTGATTGTTTTGGGGGCAGGGGCGGCTGGGCTGATGTGCGCGGCTACTGCCGGCCACCGCGGACGGCGGGTGGCACTACTTGAACATAACGGGCAGGTTGGGCGGAAGATTCTGATCTCCGGGGGCGGGCGGTGCAATTTTACAAATCTGCACTGCGGACCCGGAAATTTCCTTTCGGAAAATGCGCATTTTGCGAAGTCGGCGCTGGCGCTTTATGAGCCACGGCACTTCATTGAGCTTGTGGAGCAGCATGGGATTGCGTGGCACGAGAAAACGCTCGGGCAGCTTTTCTGCGACTACTCGGCAAGGGCAATTGTGGAGATGCTGCTGGCGGAGTGCGCGCGGGGTGGCGTGGAAACTGTATTGAATGCTCGCGGAATTGAGGTGGAGGGCGCAGCTGGCGGTGGGTTTCGAGTGGAGTGTTCACAGGGCGAGTTTGCTGCTGGGGTGCTGGTGGTGGCGACCGGGGGATTGTCGATTCCGAAGCTGGGGGCTACGGGGCTGGGATATGAGTTGGCGCGGCAGTTCGGGCTGAAGGTAGTTAGTCCGAGGCCGGCGCTGGTGCCGCTCGTGCTGGGCAGGGACGAGGCGCGGTGGACGGAGTTGGCAGGGGTAGCGGCGGAGGTAGCGGTGCGCGTGTCTGGTTGCGATACGCGATTCAGGGAAAGGATGCTGGTAACGCATCGGGGGCTGAGCGGGCCAGCGGTGCTGCAGGCATCTTCCTACTGGCGGGCGGGAGACGAACTGGTGGTAGACTTTGCGCCGGGGACCGATGTGCTGCGGGCGCTGATGGGGCCCGGGGCGAGACGAGTTGAAGTGGCTTTCAAGCAGGCTTTGCGCGAGGTGCTGCCGCAGCGGCTGGCTGGGTTTCTGGCAGAGGCGGGCGGTCCAAAAGGCTGGTCAAATTCGGCACTGGAGGCTTGCGAACAAGGACTACACCGGTGGGCGTTTCATCCGATGAAAACGGAAGGGTTTGAGAAGGCCGAAGTGACGGCCGGAGGCGTTGACACTGCCGGGTTGCAGGCGCGAACTCTCGAGGCACAGAGCGTGCCAGGGCTGTTTTTTATCGGGGAAGCGGTGGATGTGACCGGGTGGCTGGGCGGGTTCAACTTCCAGTGGGCGTGGGCTTCGGGAGTTGCGGCGGGAAGGGCAGTTTGACGGGTGAGATTTTTTCGGCGGCTTTCGATTCGAACTGGATCCGATTTTGTTGACGTTTGGGAATCGGTTGTTCCGGTTTGGATTCGTGTCAAAGAAGCGACAGGGAGGTTTCCTTGTAAACAGATGAAAATAAAAGAGAAGAACAGGTTATTCCGGTTGCAGAGGTTTCGGTAGGAATTCGGTAAGCTTAGGATATTCCTGCAGCAATGAAACTAGTCAAGGGGAAAGTCGATAAGACTTTCCCTTTTTCCTTGGGGCATTCCTGCGGGAAAGCCGCAGTGTTTCATGGTGCCCCACCTTTCGCCAGAATCAAGTCGAAAGGATGAGGCGCTGAGCCTTTTCCCTGGCGCAACAATTGGCGAATCTGTTCGCGGGGACACTGAGGCTTCAGGAGACCAGCACAGCACAGAGATGCTGAGCGTTCGGGACCGGTGAAAACAACCGGGGGTAAATTCAAGAGCATCAAGACTGGCAAGGAACCAAAACGTGGATAGATGGCCAGGCTACTCGCGGCTGCAACATAGGAGTGTTGCAGCGCGAGAGGCCGCGGCCCGTTGAGCATGACGGAGTGGCGGAGTGGCGGAGTGCCAGATGAATTGAATCGGCGTTCCCACAAAAGAAGGATGAGACAGGAATGAAGCTCACGAAGAACGAGTGGTTGCACGGCGTCGGCAGGCAGATGAGACAAAACCCGGTTGTTGTGGTCCTGATGGTGATGGGACTGCTGGGAACGGCACTGGAGCAGGCGGCAAGCGCGCAGGCGCTGAGCACGACGACGGTTCAGGGGACGGTGTACCTGGCAAACGGGCAAGCTGGCTCAGGCACACTGCGCGTGAGTTGGTCGGCGTTTACGACGGCAAACGGGCAGGCAGTGGTCGCGGACAGCACGACTGTGACGATTGGACCGGATGGGTTTGTGAGTGTGAACCTGGCACCGAACCTGGGAGCAACGCCGGCGGGGCTTTATTACACTGCGGTTTTTTATCTGAGCGATGGTACGACGAGCACTCAATATTGGGTGGTGCCGTCGGCGGCCCAGGCGAGCCTGGCGCAGGTGCAGTCGCAAGTGATGCCGGCGGCACAAGCGGTGCAGGCGGTGAACAAGGCTTACGTGGACCAGTCGATTGCAGCGTTGAGCCAGAGCCAACTGACAGCGTCGGGAGGGACACTGAACGGACCGCTCTATTTGAACGCGGACCCGACACAGGCCATGCAGGCGGCGGACAAACACTATGTCGATACGGCCGTTAGCCAATCGGTTCCGATCTCAGGGGGAGCAACGACTGGTCCATTGACGGCTCTAAAACTTGGGGCCGCGTACCAGGTGGATCAATTCCAAGGCGCGGACTTCGGGGCCAAGCTACAGGCGTGTTTGAGCGCTGTAAGCGCGGCGTACGGGGGAACCTGCGATGCACGGAATTTCAGCGGGACGCTGGCGATGGGATCGAATCTGACGATATCGACCGGGAATACGACAGTCGAACTGCCGTGCGCGACGATTGCGACGGCGAATCAGATGATTGTGACGGCGGGAACGCGGAATGTGGCGCTGCGCGGGTGTGCGCTGCGGGGCGGAACCGCGGCGAGCGGGAGCCAGGGCGGAACGGTGTTTGCGTACTCAGGTTCGGGCGCAATGGTGCAGGTGGGAGACCCGACGTATGCGACGGACACGCAAGGCTTCCACCTGGATGATGTGGTGATCAATACGACCGCGGCGACAAGCGCGACGGCGCAAGGCCTGGTGGCTTACCGGACACAGGAGATGGATCTGGAGAGCCTGTATTTTCTGGGCAACACGAACCAGACGGGCATGACATTAGATGGGACCGGGAACTACACGGGAGGAACGTTCTATGACAACGCGCTCAACGGGTTCCAGACTGCAGTAAACGCAATCGGGCACCAGGTTTCGAATTCGGCGACGACTGACTGGATGAATGCAAGCGCGTTTGTGCGGCTACACATCGACTGTCCGACGAGCGGAGGAAATCCGATAGCCGGGACGTACGGGATCAATCTGCAACAGGGTGACGGAAACACTTTCACTGGCGGCGACGTGGAAGGATGCTCGACCGCGCTGCACCTGGGAGCTAATGCGCAGAACAACACAATCGTTGGGTTACGGAATGAGAACTCGAGCAACCAGGTTGTGGCGGACGCGGGTAGTTCTTACAACAATTGGATGACGGGCGGGACGATGTTCACGGGAAAGCTGACAGATAACGGAACGCGGAACAGCTTTCTGGACACGTTTCATCGCAGCTTCAACGGAATGAACGGGGACTGGTACGGCAGCCAGCAGGATGCGACGGTGACCAATCACTACCGCATTGGGATAGGAACAGGTAATGAGCGTGGCCTGCTAAACCGGTACCAGACTGACTACGGCTACCGCTGGACGACGGGATTGAGCGATGCGACGGCCGGCGAGCAGTTCTACCAGATCCTGGATGAACTGAACAACGTGTACCGATTGTCGATCGGGCAGTATAACAATGGCCAGCCGAGCGCCAACAGCCAGACAGTGATCAACGCAGCGGGGACGGGCGCGGTGGTGCTGAACGGCTCGAACAATGCGGGGACGGGCGGAGTGGTGATCGGGTCCGGCGGGCCCGGTGCGGCAGCCGTAGCAACGATCAACAACGCGGGGAACGCACAGTTCAACGGTGCGCTGCAGGTGGGCGGGACATCGACCTTTGCCGGATCGACGACGGTAAGAAACCAGGCGGATGCGGAGATCGATCAGCTTCTTTGGGCGGGTGCGACGACGAGTCAGAAGGAGTCGCTGACTTACAAGGACTGGAACGGGAACAGCCAGTGGTATGCGGAGAAGGATGCCAGCAACAACTGGGCGTTGAATTCCGCCACGGGTGGACTGGACAGCTTCAAGGCTTATCAAAGCACGAATAGTGGAGACACGTATGTGAATGCTTCGAATGCTTCGGGGGGGGTTCGCGTGAACTACGAGACCGGAGCGGGGACGGCATTCAAGATTTATGGAGGAAGCGGCAGCTCTCTTTACGCGAGCTTCACGGGAACAAACTCGATCCAGTTTCCAGGTCTGGCCGCGGGCAGCGGTCACGACTGCCTTCAGATCGACAACTCAGGATATATAAGCAATACGGGCTCGGCGTGTGGGACTGGGTCCGGCAGCGGCACGGTGAGCACGGCAAACTCAGGGCAGATCGCCTATTACACCGGCAACGGCACTACGATCAGCGGCATGGATGCGGTTCCGCTTTCGGCGGGCGGGACAGGGGCTACCACCGCCGCTGGGGCGCTGGCTAGCCTGGGTGGCATTTCGACCATAGCAACTTCACAGCAGACCATGGCCGGGCCGCTGAATGTTCCAACAGCCTATGCGGCGGCCACAGGAGCCTATCAAGTAAGTGCAACTCGCGGCGTAGCAGGCTACGTTACACCCGAACTCTACGGCGCATACGGCGATGGAATACACGACGACACAGCAGCAATTCAGACTTGCTGGGACGCTTCCAGAAACTCATCCCTAAACTGCCGTATGTCCCCGCTACCAAGCGGTACAGCTTGCGGAACGTATTCAAACTACGGTTGCTACCTCGTCAACGGCCAACTAACTATCGGCCAGGACACGCACGTTTCCGGCAACAGCATCATTGGCACCTGGATCAAGTCCGAATATAACGGTCCGGCCATCGTCATGGCTGCTGGTCCTGTGAATGGTGTCGTCATGGAAGACTTCAATCTCCACCTTGACCCGGCCCTTCCTAACTCAGCCGGAATGTACTTTATCGCCTCAGCTACAGGTTCTCCTGCATCAGGTGGCCTATGGGATAGCCGCTTTAGGAATATCAATATCTCTACTCCAGCCAAAGAATGTATGAGGTTGGACGGCGGCGGTATCCAGCCCGGATATGCGTTCAATATGCCTAATCAGGCGGATGAGTTTTTGCATGTTATGTGCAATGCGCCTTATGGTCAATCACATCCTGCACCATTGCTTGAAATTTCAGGACAGACTGGTCAACTTCTTTTTCAGGGTGGTTATTGGAACGCAGACCCAACCAGCACAGGAACAGGCACAGGCATTACTTATACCTACTACCCCAACGCTCTTGTGCTGATCCAACCTATCAACGGTAACAGCGCAAATCTGGCTCCTGGCAATATCACCTTCTCGGATGTCTCTGTTCAATACGGGCAAACAGGCTTCAATATTCAATATGCCCAAAACATAAACATCGTGGATGGCAGTCACTTTGAAGATCTGGGTACGCTTATTACATCAAGCTACTCCACCTTCAGTGTTCGTGACGCTTACATGGGCAACGTGGGAACCAGCACAGGGGGCGTCTTCAATCTTGGCGGCGGTACGCGTGCAAGCATTGAAGACAGTACAATCAACACTGACAGCTCCCACCCGGTCTCTGTTCTTGCTACTTGCGGATACGGGCCGGTTCTACGATTCCGCAATAATGTACTTCCAAATCAGACGCTCTCTACTTCAAGCTGCGTCACTGAAAATCTGGGGATTAGCTCCTCTACACTGGCATACTTTGCCACAGAGGTATTAGTCAACGGCGACGGTGGCACAACTCCTATAGCAACACTGAGCGGCCCAACGGACCCCGGCTCGACAGTCACTTTGGTGGCTTGGGGTAACAGTTTCGAGCTGACAAGCGGCGGCAATATCTCGTTTGGCCAGTTTGCTACGCCTCTAAGTATTCCGTCTGGCTCATCCGTCACGCTAAGGCTTTACGACCTTGGAAGAACATACGTTGTCGAATCTGTGAACGGTGCTTTGCCGAGTGGTGTTCCAGCATCGTTATCGAATCTGACGGTTTCAACGCCAACGACAGGTGCGTACATATTGCCTGCTAGTGTATATGCGGGCAGCATGTTGGGCAGCCAAATGGTAATGCTGGAGGTTGGCAAGGGGCATTCAACAGGCAATGCCGCACAGATGGGTTTTGTATACCAAGGGGATAATAGCCCCACTAACGCCATGACCTTTTCTTTCGTTGGCACAACCCCGTTTATGACTGTCTACAACAGTGGAACGGTTAGCTTTGCCAACGCGTTGACCCTGCCGAATAACTCAACGGCCACGACACAGGCCGCAGGTGATAACTCGACCAAGGTTGCCACCACCGCATACGTCGCCACTCCTGGCGCAATATCTCCCACGGCAGTGACCGCAAGTGGCATCATCACGGGCGCGAACGACACGACCCGCACGACAACAGCAACCATGACGAACAGTTGGACCACAACGGGCCTCGTGCTGCCTACGGTCCCTGTCAGCACTACCAAGAATGGACGCTGTGTCGTGTTGTGGCAGATGTCGAGTACTTCTTACACAGCCACCTTCGGAATTGGCATGAGCAACACGCCGATTGGGCTTTGGGGCGGATCAGGTGTGACCTATGCAGCAGCGGGTACATCGAACTGGCTCGCCTTTTCGCAAACGTCTACCGCGACTACAGCAGTCTCGACGGCGGCCACCGCCGGGGCCACCGGTACAACCTATCGTGCTGAGATTGATTTCACATTACAGACCGGCGCAATCAACCCAGTTGCTATCACTCTCTACGGAGAGACGAGCAATACTGGTGGGACGCTCACAATCGAGCCTGGCAGCACGTGCTATTGGCTGCCATAGGAACTCTCATTGAACATGGGCGATGGCTCTTCGGAATCTTCGGTGGGCTGGGAAGATGAGAGGAACTGGACACCGTGCGGCGCGGTCGAAATGGGGCGCAATTGCAATGAGAGGAAGACTTGAGGCTGGGACACTCGGGCTTTGTCTGGAAGATTTGGACCGGGAGGAGTTGGAAAGGTTTGGGAGGATTCTGGACCAACGTCCGGCGAGGCTGTGGGGGCGAACAGTGGGAATGGCGCTGGCCGAGAAACTACTGCTGGTGAGAACACGCGAGGGGTGGATAGCGCCGCTCAAGGCGAATGAAGTGCAACGGGCCTTCGAGCGGCGGCGGGGAGAGCGGAACATCGTGCTGAAGGCGCGTCAGATGGGACTGACGACGTGGGCGGCGGCGCGGTTCTTCCTGAAGACGATTACGCGGCCAGGAACGCTGACCCTCGAGGTTGCGCACACGCAGGAGGCGGCTGAGGAGATCTTTAGGATCGTGCACCGGTTTCTTGACTGGTTGCCGCAGGAGATGCGAGAGGGGCCGCTCAAGACTTCGCGGTCGAATGTGCGACAACTGGTGTTTCCGGAGCTGGATGCGCAGTACAGGGTTGTATCTGCCGGAGATCGGAATGCGGGACGGGGATTGACGGTGCAGAATCTGCATTGCTCTGAGTTGGCGCGTTGGCCGGGCGATCCGGCGGAGACCCTGGCGGGCCTGCGGGCAGCCATGGCACCGGGGGCGGAGTTGATTTTGGAGTCGACGCCGGATGGGGTGGGCGGATGCTTCCATGAGGAATGGCGAAAAGCCAGCGAGATGGGGATGGTGCGGCATTTCTTTCCCTGGTGGATGGAACCGCGCTACCAGGCTGAGGCGGTGGATGCTGCGAGCTTGACGGACGAGGAACAGGGACTGCGGGAGCGGCATGGGCTGGATTTGAAACAACTTGGGTACCGGCGGCAGATCAAAGCGGATTTTCGCGGGCTTGCGCGGCAGGAGTACGCCGAGGACGAAGAGAGCTGCTTCAGAGCCAGCGGTGAATCGGTGTTTGAGCTGGAGGCGATCGAGGAGCGGCTGAAGACGGCGCCAGCGCCCGTGGATCGGCGGCTGAACGGAGAACTGGAGGTGTGGCTGCCGCCGGTCAAGGGAAAGTAATACCTCGTGGCAGTGGATCCGGCAGGCGGCGGTTGCGAGGGCGACTACTCAGCTGCCCAGGTGCTGGAGATTGAGAAGGGCCTGCAGTGCGCGGAGTTTGCCGGCCACATGGGGGGCCTGGAACTTGCACGGCTGGTGACGGAGTTGGCGATCGAATATAACCACGCATGGCTTGTTGTGGAACGGAACAACCATGGCAGCGGGGTGCTGGCGCATCTAGAGACAGGCTGCAAGTATGCGAGGATCTACTGGCAGAACGGGCAGGCGGGTTGGCTGACAACATCTCTGAGCCGTCCGGCGGCGCTGGGGAGGCTGGACGCGGCGCTGGTGGAGGAGCCTGGGCGGTTCATGAGCCGGCGGTTGCTGGGGGAGTGCAGGAGCTTTGTGCGGCATCCAAACGGGGGAACGGGCGCGCGGACGGGTACGCATGACGATCGAGTGATGGCCATGGCGATCGGGCTGGGGGCGCGAGGAGAGTTGCTGGCGAGGAGTTCGGATTCCGGGGGCCAGAAACTTCATTCAGGCCGAAGCGCTTAGAATTCGAAGGAGAACCAGAGAACAGGCGAGGGCACAGGATTGGCGGTTCTGGCGGTGCAGCAGATCCGGCGGATGCGGGGCGGGGCGCAGGGTCAGTTGATGCTGGGCGCGGACGGGCACGTCTACGTTGTGAAGTTCCAGAACAACCCGCAACATATGCGCGTACTGGCCAACGAGTTTCTGGCCTCCCGGATTGCGGTGGCGGCGGGGTTGACGGCACCAGAGACTGAGTTGGTCGAGGTCTCGAGCTGGCTGGTGGAAAACACGCCGGAGCTGGAGATTGATCTGGGACAGACGCGGGTAAGATGCCAGCCGGGACTGCAGTTCGGGTCGCGGTTTGTGGGCGGGCTGATGCCGGGACAGGTGGTGGATTATCTTCCCGAGGAACAACTGGCCGAGGTGAAGAATCTTGCCGAGTTCGCGGGCATACTGGCATTGGATAAGTGGACCGGGAACGCGAACGGACGCCAGGCGGTGTTCACGCGCAAGCAACGCGAGCGGCGGTACCGGGCGGTGTTCATCGACTTCGGATATTGCTTTCACGCCGGTGAGTGGCGATTTGAAGATGCGCCGCTGCGCGGGGTCTACTATCGCAACGATGTGTACCGGGAGATTACCGGGTGGGCTTCGTTTGAGCCCTGGCTGACGCGGATTGAGACCATGGCGGCGGAAACAATCTGGGCGGTAGCGGGTGAGGTGCCTCCCGAGTGGTACGGAGGCGACCTGAGCGAGATGGAAGCGCTGGTGGAGAAGTTGCTGGTGAGGCAAAGCCGGATCCGGGAACTGATAGAGGGGTTCGGGAAGTCGGATCGGAGACCATTCCCTAAATGGGGAGGAACGAGGAAAAGTGGCGAAGAAGATTGGAATGGAACGAGGTGGGAGACTAACATTGCGGGAAGAGTGAATTGAAAGGAAGCTTTCAGTTTTTTGGCGATCAGCTCTCAGATTCCGGTCTTGCCCCAGGGGCACCTGCGAGCTGGCAGCCACAAGCTAAGAGCTGAAAGCTGATGGCTGATAGCCAACATCGATGAAAAGCGGGAACGATAGGCGGGCATGCGAGTTTCACCTGCTCCGGTATGTGCCGGATGCGGTGCGGAACGAGTATGTTCATATCGGAGTGATCCTGCGCGAGCAGGGAAGCCGGGAGGCCGCTGCGGTGCGCTTCACCCGCGACTGGCGCCGGGTGCGCTGCCTTGATCCGGAAGCTGACACAGCACTGCTTGAGAGCATGGAGAGCGAACTGCGCAGGCGGTTCCTGGCTGAACCGGATGGAAACCTGATACGGCTGTTGAGCGAATCTCTCTCGCTGAACGTGCAGATG
This sequence comes from Occallatibacter sp., assembly GCA_035945795.1. Classification (GTDB taxonomy): domain Bacteria; phylum Acidobacteriota; class Terriglobia; order Terriglobales; family Acidobacteriaceae; genus Telmatobacter. The sequence goes on along the minus strand of DASYZU010000113.1, from coordinate 23,942 downwards.
ACGGAGCCCAAAGCATATCTGGCGGAGAGCCTCCCCGCAGGGATGGAAGAGTTGATGCGGCTGTACGTGGAACCTCCGCCGCGCGAGCGGGTGCCGCGGTTGAACGGGCGGGCGGCGATTCAAGCCAGGATGCGAACAGAGTTCGAACGGGCCGGTGTATGGGACTTGATGAGAAAGCGGATTGCGGCCTCTGCGTATACGCGGCCGGGAGACCCGCTGCGAATCGATGCCGGATACCGGCCGAATGGAATTATCCGCATGTTTCATGCGGTCAGTCTGGAACCGGGCGTAGAGATGGCCAAGGTTCTGGCGTTCTCGGCGGCGGGATTGAGGGCCGGCGTGGAGCGCGTAGAGAAGGCGGACCTGGAACTGACCGCGGTGATCGAGCCCGCAGCCAGGCTGGAAGCAAGTGACGAAGAGCCGGAACGGCTGGCGATGTACAGGTTTGGTGTGGAGACGATGGAAGAGCACCGAATCCGGGTGTTGACTACATCAGATCTGGGCCGAGTGGCAGAGACAGCGCGGCGAGAGCTCGGGGTGTGAAATACAGAGGTCAGTGAACAGCTGTCGGTGGCCGGTTATTTGTTCTTGTCTGTCACCGGAAGCTATGGGGGAGTGATCAGCAAAGATTTGCAGATAATTATTGAGGTTTGCGGTAGGATCGATTTTGTTGAGTCATAAGAGCAACTGGAGGTTAGAGGCTGTCTGCTGTCCGCTGTCCGCGGATGCCGATAACTAACTACTGATAACTAGTGAAAAAGAGGCATGGCCCTTTCCGGGTTGTGCCTTTTTGTTTTTGGAGTGGCGGGAGAAGGAAGGTGCGCGTGAGGGTAGGCGAACAGTTGCGGGAGATCTGGCGGCAAGCAACCGGGCAAAGCACGGATATTGTGTCGGGCGCCGCAAATGCGGAGGCAGAACGAAGGACATTGGCTCTGCCGTCAATCCTGAGTCCGGTCCAGTTTCCGGGGCGGCACTTGCCCAAGCCAACGCCGGCGAATCTGCGCCGGTTTGCGGAGACACCGGTGGTGCGGCGGGCAATCAATGTAATCAAGGATCGCATTTCAGCCATGGACTGGCAGGTGCGAGTGCGGCGCGGAGTGAAGTCGGGGGATGTGGTCTTTGCGAGTAAGAAGCTGCAGGCGCTTCGCCGGATGCTGGAAGAGCCGAACGCGGTGGACAGCTTTCGAAGCCTGATCGAACAGGCGATCGAGGATGCTTTGACCGGTGGCTTCGGAGCCATCGAGATGGAACCGACAGGCGACGAAGATCGGCCGGCGATGCTCTGGGCGGTGGACGGGGCTTCGATCCGGATCAACGGGCACTGGGATGGGCAAGCGGAGACGCCTCGGTATGCACAGGCAATGCCTGGACAACTGGAGTCGAGCGCTGTGGAGTTGCTGGACAACCAGTTGATGTACATAAGGATGAATCCGCGTAGCTTTACGCCTTTCGGGCTGGGGCCGCTGGAGGTGGCGTTCGAGACAGTGAATCAGTTCCTGAGCGCACACCGATTCGCAGGTAAGTTGGCGGCGAACGCGGTCGCGCAGTACGCGCTGTGGCTGAACGAGGCTACCCCGGCACAGCACGATCGGCTGATCCGCTGGTGGCAAGACGAGATCGAGGGGACGGGAAGAGTGCCGTTAATCTCGACCGAGCAGAAGCCGGAGGTGCTGCGGTTTGCCCAGGGGACGGATGTAGATCTGCGGCTGGCCTGGCAGGAGTTTCTCATCCGGATGGTGGCGAACGCCTTTGGTCTGCCACCTCTAATGCTGGGGCTGGAGGCAGACGTCAACCAGTCGACCGCGTCGGAGATGGCCAACGAGGCATTTCGCGGTGCGATTTCGCCTTTGGCGATGCTGCTGGCTGGGCACATTACGCGGGACCTCTTCGGCAAGTGCATCGGATGGCGGGAATTCGAATTTGTCTTCAACGAACTGAACGCGCGGGACGAGGAGACGGAACTGGCGGTGCAGGTGCAGTTGCTGCAGGCCGGTGTGCTGACGGTGAACGAGGTGCGAGCGATGCGAGGACTAGCACCGCTGGGGCAGGATGGGGTAGCACAACTGGCGGGCGAGGCAACGGAGCAGGCGGGTTGACTGAATGTGATCAGGCGTAATGACAGGCAGAAGACAACTGTCTGGGTGATTGAGAGCAGATGGGTGGAGAGCGCATGCGATTGGAAGCGATGGCGGTAAAGATTCCCCATGTGGACGGGCACCCTAACCGGGTGGCGTTCGAGGGGTATTGACGGTGGTGAATGCAGCCAGCGACAAGGCTCCGGCCGGAGCGCGGGGGCACCGGGTGATATTGACACACGAGGCAGCGGAGAAGGCGCTGCCCTCGCTGCTGGGAATGGCAGTCGATTACCGGCCGGGATGGGATGGCCACGATGCCCGGCGCAAGATCGGGCTGCTGACCGAGGCTAACCTGATCGGTCAGCGCCTGGTGGTGAGCGGGTACCTGTACGCGCGGGATTTTCCCGAGGTAGCGGAGGCGATTCTGGCGCACGCACCCGAGGTGATGGGGATGAGTTATGAGTTGGCCGATGCGCGGGTGGAAGATATGCGGGCCGAAGTTTGGAAGCTGACCCGAGTTACCTTTACCGGGGCGGCCATCCTGCTGAGGAAAAAGGCGGCCTATCGGGAGACAAGCTTCCGTATGGCGAGTTAGCAAGTTAGCAAGTCAGCGAGTTATGAAAGAGGCTCCATAAGTCGGAGCCTCTTTCATTTGCAGGCCTGCCAGTTACCGAGCTAGTTGGTTAGCGAACGATATCCACGGAAAATGAGAAAGGAAGGGTATGGAAAACAAAGAGCAGGAGATTGCGGAGCGACTGGAAGCCGCAACGACTTTGCTGGAGAGGGCGCTGAACTGGCTTGAAGAGCGACAGGGCGCATTGGCCGGCGAGGTGGAGAGGATATCGGCAACCGTCGAGCAGAGCCGGCGCGAGGCAGAACTGGCCGAGAAGCTGGCGGCAGCCGATCGGGAGCTGGCCGAGGTAAAGGCTGCGGCTTCGACGGCAGCGTTGAACCCGCTGCGCAGGACGGTGCCCACGGCCACTTCAGAGATGCTCGCCAAGCACGGAATCGACGAGGGCCCCGTGGACGTGCGCACCCTGGACGCAGCACTGGCCGGCTTGAGCCTGGAACAGCGCATCGCCGTGAAGAGCCAACTGCTGCGGGCTGGCGCGATTGCCTGAAGGTAGCTTCCAGCTTTTAGCTCCTAGCTTCTAGCTAAAAGCTTCGGAACACTCGGCTCGCAGTGCTGAAGCAAGCCGGGAAGTAGCGGCAAGGAATCAATCCAGGTGTTAAGACAAGCCTGGCAAGATTTCTTCCCGAAACATATTGGAGTTTCCGCTCGGATAGGAAAGCTGTCAGCTAGTAGCTGGAAGCTGAATTTCGAGCAACGACTGGCCCCATGGAGGGGGCGGAAAGAGCCTATGAACGCAACCTTTGCAGACATACACGCAGCAGCTGATTTTATTGGGCCGGGCGCAATCGAAGTTCCACTGTATCAGACCGAAATCTTCGACATCTGCCGCCGTTCGAGTCCATTTGGGCAGCGCATCAAGCAGGTTCCAGCGACCGGACATCCGTCGCGATTCTTCGAGGAGACAGCGCTTCCAAATCCAGGCACTGCCGGCTTTGTGAATCCGCGCAGCATCGTGGCACCAGTGGTGAGCCCAACACGGGTAGAGCGGAGCGTGCCACTGAAGGTGATCGTCTCGCAGATCAACTACAACCTGTTCGACATCGAATTGGGCGACCAGCAGAAGCAGTTTGCCTATCTGCAGGCCAAGGACCTGGTGGATACAGTGAGCGGCGTGATGGTAACGCACGACGTGGCGCTGTGGAACGGCAACGACACCAGTCTCAGTTCCCCGACGACTACGCAATATATGGGTGTGATTCCGCAGATCGTGGCCGGCGGCAACACGGTTTCGATCGGTACGACGGCTTCAATCGTGGATGGAATCAAGTCGGCCGTTGCACAGATGGTGGCCAACAACGGCTACTATGTGCGGCCCACAGCTATCTACGCCAACCCGGTGCTGCTGGACCTGATCGACCGAGAGATGAAGTCCGAGTTCAACGTGGTGTTGAACACTGACAACATCACGGGGGGAATCCGGGTGAAGATGCTGTCGACGCAAGCCGGCGATCTGCCTCTTATTCCGGACTGGAGCCTGAGTTATACGGGCACGCCGGGTTCGGGCTCGGCAGTATTGCCTGCTTACATCGTGACCGAGGATCTGATCGAGTATCACTGGCTCGGTGATCCGACGCCTCGCATCTTCCAATTGGGACTGCCTGGCTCACTGGCTTACCAGTATGTCGCGGTCAAATTCGGCGCACCCGTTGTGAAGGGCGCCAATTATGCGCACTACCAGGTCCTGGTAGACCGGTAGTCAGTAAGCAGGCGGGATAGCAGGTCAGTGCGTTAGCTGACTGACCTGCAATGAACGGCGAGCGGGAGTTATCGGGCGATTGCTTCCGCTCGTCCGGCGGTGAAGACAAAGGGGAAAGGTGGGGTATGGCATATCTGCAGCCAGCGGATTACCCGAATTACGGATTACCGGTTGGGACAACGGCGGACTGGATAACGGCCGCAACGGCTCTGATCAACAGCTACTGCAGGCGGCCGGACCTGAACGTGATCCAGTATACAGAGCGATTGCGCCTGACCAGCGGAGCGCAGACGGTGCGTTTGAGTTATCTGCCCCTGGCGCCGCTTAGTACGGCGGCGACACCCTTAGTGAACGTCGAAGGCCGATACGCGCGACCGCGGCGTGGCGAGATGCCGAACAATCTGATGTCGGAGATCGCATGGGCATTTTCGCTGCCCGGCCAATGGACCGCGATCGACCCCAATACGGTTGACTTTGACCCGAACACCGGGGAGTTGACGATGCCGTGGAATCTACTGGGACTGCCATACAACGAAGTTATGGTGACTTACACGGCAGGGCTGGCAACGATCAGCGATGACGTAAAAACGGCGTGCGCGCAGATTGTTCGCAATGCGCAGTCGACACCCGCGCTGAACGCCAGTAAGACCAGGATCGACACGATGCAAATACAGTACTTCTCGAGTTCGCTGCTGGACGAAACGGTGCAGGCATGGCTGCGTCCTTACGTAGCGAACAGGCTGGGGTGAGCGATGAGCGATACGGCGCCGCGCAACCCCGTGGGAGGCCCGCAGATGCTGGCCGATGCCCTGTTGCGAAGTATGACAGGTACAACGGCCCTTTTGCGGGTGACGGGCACGAACACAGACACGAGTATGTCAGAAGTCGGGCTTGTGGCAACAACCTTTGCCGAGGTAACGGTAAGCCCGGTCATCATGCGAAAGCTTCGGCCAATATGGCATGAGGGCGGGGAGTCGAAGTGGGAGTTATTTGTGTCGGCGACCGGCGTTGAACAGCAAGTGAGTTCGCTGGATCTGCCTTCGGCCCAGTCTCTCTTCGCCATGACCCTGGCGGTTACGGTGGCTGGACAGGACTATCTGATTGAGTCGATTGCTTCAAACGAAGCCTTCGGCCAGGTGTATCTCTACCGGTTGCTTTTGCGCGAGGCACGGCAACAAGCGGTGTAGGTGGCTGACAGCTAGTAGTTGTCTTGTGTCAGTTATTAACTGCTGGCTGTCAGACGTTAGTGTCAGGAGTTGTACTTCATGCAAAATGCGAAAGACTCGTTCTATATAACGCTGCGCACGCGACTCGCGGCGATCAATCCAGAGCGGACGGTGCTGCTGCGCGGTACGGTGCGGCCGGGGATTCTGGTGGAGGAGGCGGAAGCCCCCTTTAGCCAGCTCCCAAACGACGTGTTTGTCCTGCGCTGGCTCGGCCTGGGCGTCGACGTAGATCTTGGATCCGCAATGGTGGCCGGGGAATGCGAGATTCTCTATCAGACCTGCGGAAGCCAAAGCTTCGGCGGATTGGACCGCGGCCGTTCACTCAGCCAAATGGACGAGGAGTTGGTCACTATACTCGCACCTTTCTACACACCAAAACTCAATTACACGGCCACGCCACCGGCGGCAATGCTGACGCAAGTGTTCTGGGACGAGCCTGGCTTCGGGTCGATCACCGTGCAGCGGGACCGTTTGAGCCGGTCGGCCAAGGTGTTGGTCTACAGCTACCAGGAGCAGGGGGAGTAATGGCAGCAAATTGGTTTTCAGCTCCTGTGCCGGTAACACGGCGCGTTCGAGCGTATTTCGCGCCCGTAAATCGCGCAGCAAATACACCTGTGATTTTCGATGCGGCCGAACAAGGATCATTCAGCCTTGATGCTCCTCCGACCCCATGGATCAGCCTGGGATGGATTCAGGAGTTTTCGCGCAAAACTGCAAGCAAAACCTCGCTTCTGTTAACCGGTATCCCAGCAGCGGCGCTGGAGCAGGTACGCGAGACACTCGAGGCACAGGTGAGTTTGCAATTCTTGAGTTGGACAAAGCTGACCATGGCTCTGGCCACCGGATCGCAACATATGAATCTGCTGACCGCGGCCAGCGGGACTGCTCCAGCAGCGGACGGGGCGCAGGCGGCCGCCGCTGTAACCCCACAAAGCGGCTCGACAGCAACATCAATTGTGCTGGCTAGCGCGGACGCCGCGAAGTTCGCTCCCGGCTCGATCATTGCTCGATGATGACTACACCGGGCAAACGGGCTTTGTCGGCGCACCAGTTGCTAGTGCATATGTGCGGCAGGCGTTAGCAGACGTGGACTACATCCGACGCGTGACCTTCAATGTCGCGCTCGTGTCTCAAGTGAGCTCGACGGGCCTTACACTGGCCGAGCCGTTGCTCGGGGGTGCTCCGGCGGCAGGCACCAAGCTTCAGGCTGTAACTGGATTTGTGGACCGCGAGGGCGGCAGCTTCTTTCAGGAATGGTCCGCGCTGTTCGTGATGCAAGGGAGCCAAGGGGAGAGAATCTTCTTCCACTATCCGCGGCTACAGACCATGGCCGGTGCGGAAGAGGTGGCTATTCCGCTCGACGGCAAGAACAAGGGCGGGCAAGCACGAGTGTTTCTCAAGGGACATTATCTTGCGCTGCCGGTCATCGACCCGCTCGATGGGGAGAGGGTGCTGTGTTACCGGAGCTTTCTGCCCGCGTGCAATGCACTGGTGTAACACGTAAGCAACTCAGCAAATTCCAAGATTAGAGAGCCACAATGAAGATTACGATTCAGGGGCAGGACTATACGTCCGCGCTCGACGTCGTGCGGCCATTGACCATCGAGCGCAAACTCAACGAGCCCTCTGTTTGTCAGTTATGGCTGAGCCTGCCGGTTGGCGGGAGCTTGGCAACGCCCTCCCGCAACCAGTCAATCGCCGTGACCGGAGATGATGAGACATATTACTTCACTGGTTACATCGTCGTAAGTCCTCTGCCAGAGTACACCGGCCTTGGAATCGAGGGCCCGCGCTACAGGATAGCGGTCCAGGCTCTGAGTGACGAGGTGTTACTGGACCAATTGCTGATGCCGCCCAGCACTGGCGTGACGGGAGAAACTGCCGGGTCTCTGATGACCGCACTGATAACTCACAGCGGGTCGACGGTGCTCTCTACTCATGGACTTTCTCTTGCCGCGCCCGTTGGTAACTTTGTTCCCAGCCCAGGAGCCCCGTTCAGCAAGAGTGCAGGACAGGTGGCGAGCCAGGCGCGCGCTGCGTATCGCGCAGTGAACGGTTCGCTGACGCTTTCGTCCGTACAGACCACCATGCATACGTTAAATGAGTGCGACGGCAGCTTGAACCTGGCCAATCTATCGTTCAAGGCAAGCGTGAAACGAGCGCTAGCCAACGATATAACGGTTTGCGGTGAGCATGAGCCCGTTGCCTATGTAACTGAATACTTTCTGGGCGATGGAATAACGACCCAGTTCTATCTGACCGCGGAACCATACTTCCCTGCCGCGTCAAAATCCATCATTATCCGCGAATTATTCAACGAGCCTCAAATTGATCAACGCTTGTGGGGTAACACCGGCGGGCAAGGCTATCTTTCACTGGGTGCGGGCGGCCTCGCGATGGAGGGAGGCAACGGCCTCGACGGACAGACGGTGTTGAGCTGGCTTGATCCAGTGGAAATGGGCGGAACACTTTTACTGGAGGCCGTCGGCGTAACTCTCTCTTCCGGCAGCACCGGGATTTTGGCTGGCTTCTTTACTGGCGGTGAGGAGGCGGCCGGTTGTACCGCTGGCTTTCAAGCTACGGCCCAGCAAGGAACAGGGGCCGTAACCCTGCAACCCTTTATTCAAGGAACACCAGCCGGAACAGTCTTTGCCGTGAATCCAGCCAACCAATACACGCTTCGGGCGAGGATACACTGCCCTGAGTGCGAACGGGCGTTGGCAATCTATCGTTCTTTCGGCGACAGCGGACCAATTACCGCAGGCGGCGAATGGAATTTGTGTCCGGGTAAGTTACAGCTCGAGATTCAGGAGTTTGTCAACGGAGTGGGCGCGATGCCAGTAACTCTTTACGACGGTGCCATCGCAAACGTTCCCGGAACCTGCACCATTGTCGCCGCCAGCAGCCTCAACCTCATCGGCTCCATGCGCGCGTTGAACCTGACCAACCTTGGTTCGGGATGGGTGGTCAGCACGCCTCCCAGTGGCGGCTCTTATACACGGCGCGTTGGCACCACGGCAGAAGCAGGTGAGTGTCAGCTCGATCGCACCGGTAAGGTTGTGTTCTATATCGGATTTGCACCGGCAGCCGGAGAGCAGTTCGCGGTAAGTTACCGCTCCGTAGGTAGAGCAGTGGGGCGCGCGGTGAACATCGCAAGTCAGCAGGCCCTTGGGCAGTCCGGATCGCCCGCTGTAGCTGCATGGATCGGATCAGTAACCGATCCTCCGGCTCGCTGTTCTGCGGACTGCCGTAATGCTGCCTTGGTGATGGAGCAGGCAGCCGCGGGAGTTAGTGCCTTGTGGAGCGGAATTTACAAGGGAACCAGGGTCAGCTTCGCCTCCGATGTTTGGCCGGGCGACGCGCTGCTGCTAAGCTCTCCTTCGTTAAATCTGAACGTGCAAGTTGTGGTTCGGACGGTGAAGGTAAGTTACAACGCCAGTTATCCTGACTTAGTGGAGTATGTAATTGCGTTTGCTAACGACTGGGCCGATGACCTGGCCATCAGGACCAGCGCAACAGTACCGGCCGATACGTGGCTGCCGGCGCCGGTTGCTCCCACTCTGCTTGCCAATCTAACTGGCCTGACAGTAACAACGCTGAATGGAAGTACGGTGGGAATCACTGCCGGCGTAACGCCGCCTGCAGGTGGCGGATTTGAGATACGACGCCGGGACTTTGCGTTTATGCCGGGAGAAGATCCAGACCTGGTGGCGCGCTCGAGCTTGCCGAATATGACTTTCTCGCGTGAAACCGCCAACGACCGTTTCTACATCCGGATGTATGACGGTGCAATGCCTCCGAATTACTCAGAGTTCTCCACGGCATTGTTCGTTAACCTGCCGCTGGGTTCATAAGCGGTGAATTTTCCAGGGACAAATTGTCAGACGGAGTCCGGCGGATGCGGATGATGAATGAATTCGAGGCACAGGTACTGAGTGATCTGAGCGTACTGAAGACGCAAATGACCGGTCTCATGGGTGATGGCAATGGCGGGCGCATCGCGGAGCTGGAGCGCCGCCTTGAGAACCACGAGGAGAACTGGCAGCGAGCCAAGGGCTTTCTGGCCGCGGCCAGTGTGCTGTTTGCGGTGATTGAAGTCGCTCTAGACGCGTGGCATCGGCATTGATGGGCGTAAGGGATCCGTCCACAAAGTGTGGAATGCGCGCTTTCAACTTGGGTTTGCTTTCTGGCCTCGTATAATCAGCCTTATGAGCGAACAGCCGCTGGTGGGCGTGGTGATGGGTAGCCGGAGCGATTACGAGACGCTCTCGGCGGCCGTGGAAATTCTGCGCGCGCTTCAAATTACGCATGAGGCGCGTATCGTTAGCGCGCATCGAACACCCGATTGGCTATTCCAATACGCCGAGACGGCGCGGTCGCGAGGGCTGCGGGTTATCATTGCCGGAGCCGGCGGCGCGGCGCACTTGCCTGGAATGCTGGCGGCCAAGACGCTGGTCCCTGTGTTGGGAGTGCCCGTGGCGGCAACGCAGCTGAACGGCATGGATTCGCTTCTGTCGATCGTGCAGATGCCGAAGGGTGTTCCCGTGGGTACGCTGGCGATCGGCAAGCCGGGAGCTGCCAACGCCGCATTGCTCGCCGCGGAAATCCTGGCCGCAACCGATGCTGCACTCTATGAACGGCTCGCTGCTTGGCGCGCGGCGCGCACCCAGGAGGTGCTCGAGCAAAGCCTCGAGCAGGATCTGCCGAGGTGAGCGGCGTCTCCAGACCAACCCAACTAGAGAAACCATCGATCGTCCTGCCAGGCGGCCTTGTGGCGATTCTCGGCGGCGGGCAACTGGGACGGATGACGGCCATGGCCGCACGCACCATGGGCTACCGCGTGCGCGTGATGGACCCGGAGCCGGCCTGCCCGGCGAGCTTCATTGCAGACGATACCATAGTGGGCCGGTGGGATGACGTGGCCGCGGCTCGGCGGCTGGCTACGGGCGCGGATGCAGTAACCCTGGAAATTGAACAGATCGGCGTGGACGCTCTCTCTGCGGTGGCGCAGATAGCTCCGCTGCGTCCCGGCGTCGAACCCATCCGCATCATCCAGGACAAGACCCTGCAAAAGACATGGCTCGACGACGCGGGCTTTCCCGTTGGACCGTTTCGCGTAGTAGGCAGCGAGGCTGAACTGCATGAAGCCGTTGCTGCGCTTGGTGGACGCATCTTCTTGAAGATCGGGCGCGGCGGTTACGACGGCCGCGGCCAGGCGCGCATTGGACTTGATGCACCAGCAACCGAAGAGGCCATTACATCTGCGTGGCAAAGCATCGGCGCCCACGCGGCAGTGGCCGAGCAGGCGCTAGACCTGGAGTGTGAAATCAGCGTGATGGCCGCACGCAATCCTTCTGGCGAAGTACGCAGCTATCCCGCCGCGCGCAATCACCACGAAAACCAGATACTGGCGTGGAGCGTGTTGCCGGCTGGCGTGTCCCCGGTGCTCGAATCGAAAGCCGAGGCGCTGGCCGCAGCCATCATCGAGCAGTTGGGTTTAGAGGGCATGCTCTGCGTGGAGATCTTTGTCACCCGCCAGGGAGAGCTGCTTGTAAATGAACTCGCACCGCGGCCCCATAACAGTTATCACCAGAGCGAGCGCGGATGTGTGACCAGCCAGTTCGAACAGGCGGTACGCGCCACCTGTAACTTGCCGCTCGGTGATACGGCGCTGATCACTCCCGCAGCCATCGTCAACCTGCTCGGGGATTTGTGGCTTGACGGCGAGCCCAACTTTGCTGCGGCACTTGGCGTTCCCGGCGTGCGCCTGCACCTCTATGAAAAGCACACACCGCGCGCGCGCAGGAAGATGGGACACTTATCCGCGACGGGGTCGACTGCCGAAGAGGCGCTGGAGCGAGTGCTAGAGGCCAAGCAACGGCTCTAGCCCGCTTGCTCGCCCTTCTCCCACCGCTTGGGCCTGCGGTTCTGCTGCAATATCTTCTTGCGCAACCGCAGCGACTTGGGTGTGACTTCCACCATCTCGTCCTCGGCGATGAACTCAATGGCCTGTTCAAGATTCAGAGATCTTACGGGCACCAACCGGATAGCCTCGTCCGCGCTCGATGCGCGCATATTGGTCATCTTCTTTTCGCGGACCACGTTCACATCGAGATCGTTGTCGCGCGAGTGCTCGCCAACGATCATGCCCTCGTAAACCTCTACGCCCGCGCCGGCAAACAAAATCCCGCGCTCCTGCAGGCTGTTCAGCGAATAAGTCGTCGTCACTCCCTGGCGATCGGAGATCAGCGCGCCCGTGGGCCGTTGCGGAATCTCGCCCTGGTAAGGAATGTAACCGTCGAACAGCGCGTTCATCACAATAGTCCCGCGCGTCTCGGTCAGCATCTCGCTGCGCAGGCCAATGAGTCCACGGCTGGGCACGCGAAACTCCATGCGTACGCGCCCCGAACCATGATTGTGCATCTTTGTCATCTCGCCCTTGCGCGGTCCGAGCTTCTCAATCACCACCCCGGTGTGGATCTCGGGTACGTCAATGGTCAGGTGCTCCACCGGCTCCATACGCACGCCGTCCACCATCTTGGTCACGATCTCCGGCCGCCCCGCCATCAGCTCGAAACTCTCGCGGCGCATCATCTCGATGAGAATCGCAAGCTGCAATTCGCCGCGGCCCAGCACCTTGAAACTGTCCGGCGATCCCGTATCCTCCACGCGAATGCTGACGTTGGTCAGCAGCTCTTTTTCAAGTCGCTCGCGCAAGTTGCGGCTAGTCACGTACTGGCCTTCACGTCCTGCAAACGGCGAATTGTTCACGCTGAACTGAATCGCAATCGTCGGCTCATCGATTACGATCAGCGGCAGCGGCGAAGGATTCTCAACACTGGTGATGGTCTCGCCGATGGTAATGCCTTCCACGCCCGCCACAGCAACAATGTCGCCCATCGTGGTCTCGGTCGTCTCGATCCTCTTGAGGCCCGAGAACGTAAAGAGTTTGGTGATGCGCGTCTTCATCAGGCTGCCGTCACGTTTCGAAATCGCCACGTCGTCGCCGGCGCGCAGCGTCCCCTGGAAGACGCGGCAGATGGCGATGCGGCCAAAATAATCTGAGTAGTCGAGATTCGTCACCAGAATCTGCAACGTACCTTCCGCATTGCCGGTGGCAGGCGGAATAGTTGAGACGATGGTCTCGAACAGCGGCTGCAAATCAACCCCCGGTGTTGCCGGATCGAGCGTCGCAGTCCCTGCCTTCGCCACCGCATAAAGCACCGGAAAATCCAACTGGCTTTCGTCCGCATCCAGGTCGATGAACAGATCGTAAATTTCGTTCAACACTTCCTGCGGGCGCGCATCGGGCCGGTCGATCTTGTTAATCACCACTATGGGCAGCAGCTTCGCTTCAAGCGCCTTGGCCAGCACGTAACGGGTCTGCGGCAGCGGTCCCTCAGCCGCATCAACCAGCAGCATCACGCCGTCCACCATCTTCAGCGCGCGCTCCACCTCACCGCCAAAATCGGCGTGCCCCGGCGTATCCACAATGTTGATCTTGGCGCCTTCAAAAACAATGGCTGTATTCTTGGCCAGGATGGTGATGCCCCGCTCCCGCTCCAGTTCGTTCGAGTCCATCACCCGCTCGGCCACCTGCTCGTTGGCGCGAAAGGTGCCGGACTGCCGCAGCATGGCGTCTACCAGCGTGGTCTTTCCGTGGTCAACATGGGCAATGATGGCGATATTGCGTATCGTCTGGGTCACAGGTACGGTTTTTCCTTCTCTTGGGTTCGGCGGCTCGGGCCGGTGGGTTGGGGGCAAAAATAAGGCAAATCGCCGCACACTGCGGCACTTTCCATTCTACCAGTAGCGAACCCGCGGCAGGGTTTGCAAGCCTTACCTTCCCGCAATCGTGTTCCCAGATTGGCGCGCAAGCGTTTACACTTTCCGCAAATGCGAATTGCCGCCCAATACACTTTGTATCCCTCGAGCTACACGCTGCGCGTACAGCTTGCCCACGTCTTTTCCGCCTTCTTTCTCCCTCTTTGTGCGCTGGCGCTCCTCTTCTTCTCCGCACCTCAACCTGCTCTGGCGCAAGCCAAAGCGTCGGGTCACCTGCTCATCTACTCGATCGACGTCGAAGGCGGCCAGTCCACGCTGCTCGTCTCCCCATCCGGCGCTTCCCTGCTCGTCGATACCGGCTGGCCCAATCATGACGCCCGCGACGTCGAGCGCATCCAGGCAGCGATGAAAGGCGCAGGCATCACGCGTATCGACCATGTATTCATCACGCACTACCACACCGACCATGTAGGCGGCGTCCCGGAGCTCGTCAAGCGGGTACCCGTCGGTGAATTCATCGACCACGGCCCCAACCAGGAGGACTCCGATATCACGCGTCATGATTTTGCCGCCTATCTGAAGGCCATTGAGGGAAAGACGCGGCGCAGCGTACGTCCCGGCAACACCATTCAAATCCCCGGCCTCAGCGTCGTCGTCCTCGCCGCCGATGGCGAACATATCTCGGCGGTTCCCGGCATCAAGCCCGAACCCAACCCTTTCTGCGCTACCGAGCGCCAGTGGCCCGCCGATCCCAGCGAGAATGCCCGCTCAGCCGGAATCCTCGTCACCTTTGGCAAGTTCAGATTCCTCGATCTGGGCGACCTCACCGGCGCAAAGGAGGTTGCGCTCGTCTGCCCCAACAATCCCCTCCCTCCGATTGACCTCTATCTGGTCGACCATCACGGCATGAACCTCTCCAACTCCCGCGCCCTCGTCGATGCCATTCACCCGCGCGTGGCCATCATGAACAACGGTGCTCACAAGGCCGGCATGCCAGAAGCATGGCAAACCGTCCATGACAGCCCCGGCATGGAAGACCTCTATATGGTTCACACTGCCGAAGGTTCTGACGCCGCCCACAACAGCCCAGAGGCCCTTATCGCTAACCCAAAAGGCAGCGCGGCCGATGGCGCATACTTCAAAGTTGTCGCCTCGCCCACCGGCAGCTTTTCCGTCACCAACTCGCGCACCGGCCAAACCAAAGAGTACCCGCACAAATAAGCGGTTCACAGCCTTCGCACAATTCCGGCCCAGGGGAACTCCCTGCGCCGGAAGGTCTATAATCGCTGGCGCAAGTCGAACGCCGTTCGCCGGCGCTCTGAAAAATGGAGGAAAATCTTATGTCTTCTTCGCGCCGGGAATTTATCGCCGGCCTTGGAGCTGCGGGGGCGTTGGCAGCAGTGCCGCGCCCTGCTCGCGCCAGCCTCGCCGGTCCACTTTATCCGCCCATGAATCTGGCTGCTTTTGACGTGCCATTGCATAAGGGCGACCCGTTCGTTCGCGCCGGTTGCTCAGCCATCACCTGGAGCGACAACGCAGAGCAGGCCATCGGCGATATTTCGGCCGACGGCTTCGCTGGCATCCAGTTGCGCGCGCCTACTCTCGACCAGTATCCCGATCCGCACGCCCTCCGAGACCTGCTCGCCAAGCACAAGCTCACCTTCGTTGCACTTTCCAGCGGCTCGGCCTCAATCGATCCAGCCGTGCGCAAGTCGCAGCTTGAAACCCACGTCAAGCACGCGCAATATGTCCACGAGGCGGGCGGTCATTATCTGCAACTCGTCGCTTCCGGCGCCAAGCCTACGCAGACCTTCACCGCCGCTGAGTACAAGCTTCAAGGCGAAGTCTTCACAGAGATCGGCAAGCGCATCGCCGACTTCGGCATCAAGCTCGGCTTCCACAATCACATGAACACGGTCGGCCAGCCGCCTGAGGCCGTCGACGCAATCCTCGCAGCAGCCGATCCAAACTACCTGCACCTCGAACTCGACGTTGCCCACTACCTGCAGGGCGGCGGCGACCCCGCGGCAGCCATTCGCAAATACGGCCGCAGAATCCTCTTCATGCACTTCAAGGACGTGAAGAAGGCTGACAACAAGAGTGGCTACGAGTGGGTCGAACTGGGCAAGGGACGCGTCGATTTTCCTGCCGTTTTTGCCGCGCTCCACGAAGTCAACTTCCGCGGTTGGGGCATCGTCGAGCTGGATCGCGTGCCCACCGGCGAAGCTCTTTCGCCTAAAGACGCTAATGCCGCCAGCCTGCGCTTTCTGCGCGAGAAATTCGGGGTGCAAGCATGAGTTGTCCTTTCCGTCTCGCCGTTATCAATGATGAAATCTCGGCGGATTTCGATCACGCATGTTCGGTTGCCGCCAACGACTTCGGCCTCAGTTGGATCGAAATCCGCAGCATGTGGAACAAGAACGTCACCGAACTCAACGCGGAAGACGTTGACAAGTCCCGCCAGATCCTCGAGAAGTACAAACTGCGTGTCACCGACATTGCCAGCCCGCTCTTCAAGGTCAACTGGCCCGGTGCGCCGCAATCAAAAGAGGGGCCGCGCCGCGACCAGTTCCACGCCGACTTCGACTTCAAGCAGCAGGACAAGGTACTCGAACGCAGCATCGAGCTCTGCAAGGCATTCCAGACCGACCGCATCCGCTGCTTCGACTTCTGGCGTCTCGACGACCAGAAGCCCTATCGCGAAGCCATCAACGAAAAACTCACCGAGGCGGCCCGTACCTGCGCCAAGCACAACATCATCCTACTTCTTGAAAACGAAATGGCCTGCAACACCGGCAGCGGCCCTGAGGCCGTTGCAGTGCTCAAGGCCGTCCGCGAACCCAACTTCATGCTCAACTGGGATCCCGGTAACTCCGCCACCTTCGCCGGCGACACGCCTTACCCCGACGACTACAAGGCGCTGCCCAAGCACCGTATCGGCCACTGCCACTGCAAAGACACCATCCGCAAGCCCGACGGCAAATTCGCGTGGGCGCCCGTCGGCGGAGGTGTCATCGACTGGGTCGGCCAGTTCAAAGCCTTCCAGCGCGACGGCTATCACTTTGCTGTGAGCCTTGAGACTCACTGGCATGGCGGCAAACCGGAGCCCGGCAGCACCATGGGCGTACCGGAAGCCTCCACCCGCGCCAGCATGAAAGGCCTGAAAGAAGCCCTGGCCAAAGCTGGAGCCAGCTGCTAGCGCTCGTACAGACTCTGGGTGCCCCACCCTCGGCGCGTATTTGTTTTTTGCGCCTAGGGTGGGAAAGCACGAACCAAAACCCGCACCGCAGCCCAAACCATAACTTTTAAGACCGTCCATTTCCATTCTCTGAGGTGAATTCATGAATCGCCGCAATTTTCTCGGCAACGTAGGCATCGGCGCCATCGCTATCGCCGCCATGCCCTCCATGCGCGCTCTCGGCGCCAACGACCGCATCCGCATCGGCCTCATCGGCGCCGGCGACCGCGGCATGCAGGATCTCAACGAAGCCCTCAAGCAGCCCAACATCGAGTGCGTGGCCGTCGCAGACACTTACTCCCGCCGCCGCGACTTCGCCAAAGCCAAAGTTCCCGGCATTGAAACCTACGACGACCCCATGCGCCTGCTCGAACGCAAGGACATTGACGCCGTCATCAACGCCACGCCCATGCACCTCCACGCCAAGTACTTTGTCGCCGCGCTCGCAGCCGGCAAGGACCTCTACAGCGAAAAGACCATGACCTGGAACATTCCCCAGACCGTGGAGTGCCAGAAGGCTGCAAAGGCTTCCAAGCAGGTTATCCAGATCGGCGTGCAGCACGTCAGTTCGGGCGGCCTCGCCGACGCCAAGGATTGGATCAACAAGGGCTATCTCGGCAAGATCACCATGGTCGAGTCGTGGATCTCGCGCAACACGCCCCGCGGTCACGGTCAGTGGGTTCGCCCCATCCCCGACGACTGCGACCTCGAGCACGTCAACTGGAAACTCTTCCTCGACGGCCGCCCTGAGCCAAAATTCGACGCCAACAAGTACATCAACTGGCGGCTCTTCTGGAAGTTTTCCGGAGGCAACGTCACCGAAAATATGGTCCACCAGAATGCCTGGATCACCTCGGCACTCGGTCTCGAACTGCCCATCGCAGCGGTCATGACCGGTGGCGTCTTCTCCGAACAGGACGGCCGTGAGGTCCCCGACACCTTCAACGTCACCCTCGAATACCCGGGCATGATCGTCGTCTGGCAGTCCACATTCTCAAATTCGCACTTTGGCCTCGGCGAGCGCGTCCTCGGCTCGCATGGAACCATCGAGAGCCTCAACTTCGGCCCCTCGACCTTCTGGCCCGAAAAGGCCAACAACCCTGGTGTTGACACCATGCAGGGCGCCAGCAAGGGCGTCAACCACATGGCCAACTGGTTCGAGTGCATCCGCAGTCGCAGCCAGGCCACCAACGCGCCCATCGAGGTCGGCTACCGCACCGCCATTGCCGGCCACATGGCCAACCTCTCCTATCGCCGCAAGCAGCGTGTAACGCTGGAGGAAGCCATGGCCGCTCCAGGCTCCGCCTGGATGTAATCGGAACGACGCTGGACTCACCACAAAAGCCCCGTGCCCCATCCTTTCCGCTTCCTTCCGCGGAAAGGGTGGGATAGCGCGATCTTCAATTCGCTTGCGTCAGAGCCGCCAGCCAAAGAAACTCGCAGTTCCAGATCATCCCACACACGTCTTGGATTTTGATTTAAGGGCTTCTCCACCGCACGTTCAGTCCAGCCGAGTTAGATAAGCCTCGCCCTCGCTGGGCTGAACGTGCTGCGCAATGTACTCCGCCATCTCGCGATCGTCGCCCTCGGGGCGAATCCGCACCCAATAGCTGTTCTCGCCTGGAAACTCTATCACGTTCGCATCGGTGTATCTGCGCAGCAGCTGTTCCTTCAGCTTGATGGCGTCGCGCTCGCTGTGGAATGCCCCAATCTGCACGCACCAGCGTCCGCCCGTATCGATGGGTTTCGGCGCCTTGTACACGTCCAGCCGGACAGTCGCCAAACCGGTCCGGTAGATGCCCGTAGCCTTGGCGGCAGCAATCGTCAGGTCCAGCATCCTTCCGTCCACAAACGGGCCGCGGTCGGTGATACGCATGGCACTCGATTGGCCGGTCTTCAGATTCGTAACCACCACCAGTGAGCCCATCGGCAGCGTGCGATGTGCTGCTGTCATGGCGTGGTCGTCGAAAACCTGGCCGTTGGCGGCTTTGCGTCCCGCATAGGGTGCCGTATACCAGGTCGCCAAACCCTCCTCGGTCAAGATGGGACTGTGGGTCGCCACATACTGGAGGTCCGCAGTGCTCACCCCTCCCGGAGGAACTGGCGTAATCGGAATCCGCGTCGTAGCCTGCGTCTGGGTCGAGGGCGCATAAGCCGGCTGATTATAAGGCGCAAGCTCGCTCGGCGGAGGAGCAAGCGCCACTTTCTTGTGATGCCCGCAACCAGCGATTGCCAGCAGCGCCAGTGCCACGCCCGCCAGGTTGCGGGCGTTCCTCAGAGGTCGGTTCGCAATCATCAGGAGCGCGGATCCTTGGGCTGGTTGGGCGGGTTGTGCGCCTGATCGATTCGGTCGGCAAGATTGCGCAAGGTCTCGGCAACGGTCCGCATCGCGGAGATCGACTCCCTGCGCACCTGCGGGATCACCGCGTCGTTCACATAGGCAATCGTATGGCGCAGTTCCATCTCGATCAGTTCTACAGCCTCTTCGATGCGCCGGCTTACGCCGCCGGCCCCTGGACCCGGAGGAGGGTATGCGCTCATGACAAGCAACCTCTGCTGGTTACCGACTGCAGGTAGCCTCTCCCAAGTCTGCGCGACGCCCCCCGGCGCGTCAATCCCGCAATCCCCAAAGGTGCCGCAAAGATCAATACAGATGCGGGCTTCGGCAATGCCCCTCCCATCCGCGAATCCCCGGCTTCCATAAAGCCGCCTGTGACTTTTTCCTGCGAATCTGCGTCAGGCCGTTAAGGCACACGCCGAACGCGATTCATTCCGCGCCAAATCCGACCGAAACTTTCGACAGGCCGCCGGTTTTGCATCATATCAAGTGAGCAGCCAATGAGGGACCGGTTCTTGGAAAGCGAATCAACCGAACATATTAGGAGCGAATCTGCCCTCGGTAAGCGGAGATGCCTGCGGCCGCCGCGGCTTCTCGCCCCAATGCTGCTCTTGGCGCCACTTCTTCTGCCTGCATTTCCGGCCTGCGCCGGCCAGGCTGGCACCTCCAAGCCAGAGCCTGCGCTGCCTGAAGCTCCCAAACCCCAGCTCCCGCCCAATCCCAAAACCCAGACCGCAGCACCCTGCCAGCTGAAGAGGGACGCCACCGCAATCGTTCAAGCAGCGGCCGCCGGAGCAGTGGCTTCAAATCCCGCCAATCCTGCCCTGAGCGCCAGCCTGCAGCCGGAGCCATGCCCGCCTCTCGCGCCCCTCATAGACTGGTATGCCCGCTTCATTAATGGCCCGGAGGTTAAACCGTTCACCCCAAAAGAGAAGGCCCGGCTCGCAGTCAGAAATCTCCTCGACCCCTTCAACGGCATTACCATCCTCGGCAACTCCGTCATCTTTGTGGGTGCCAACTCCCACTCCGCCTACGGCCCTGGAATGGCTGGCTTCGGACGGAACGTCGGCGTCAGCTTTACCCAGGACATGACCGGCGAGTTCTTTGGCACCTTCCTCATCCCCTCCATCGTGCATCAGGATCCCCACTACCACCGCCTGCCCGATGCCTCCATGAAGCGCAGGATTGCCCATGCCATTTACGAGGTCGTGTGGACCCAGGGCGACAACGCCAAAGGAATGCTGAATTACGCCAACCTGGTCGGCTTTGCCATCGACGCCGAAATAGGCGATCTCTATGTTCCGGGCCAGCAGACCAACCTGACTTCCACCGCATCCCGCTACGCCATCGGCCTCGCCTCCGCCCCTATAGATAACTTCATCACCGAGTTCCTCCCCGACGTAGCCCGTCACATCCACGTCCGAGTCGTCCTCGTCCAGCGCATCATCAATCGGGTCGCCATCTCCGACAACGCTGGACAATAGACCGAGCCAATTCCTGCAACCCATAGCGGCTTACATCCTCACCCCGTTCGCCGCCCCCCAATCCCCGTTCAGCCTGCAATTTTGCCGTTCACTGTCCCGCATTTGGGTTGACAGGTTCATCCGGTTACCCTAGCAATGAATTTTTAGCCTCCGGATTACCTCCGGATACTCCAGTACAGGGCCGGGTAAGCGCAGTAACGGGGTCCCCAGAGACAGGTCTTCGTCGTTGGGTGGTCAAGGCGCCGTCGGCTACTTCAATTGAGGAGATTGCATTTTTTATGTCCAAAGCGATCAAGTACGCCGAGAAAGCCGCCGTATACGCCGCCAAGGGAGCCTGGGTGGTTTTTGAGAAGCTGAACCGCATCAGCCCCAACGCCGGCTTCACTCCCAAATGGAGCGACAAGCCCCTCCTCAAGAGCTATCAGAAGGAAAAGCCGCCCCTCGGCTGGCCCCGTACGACCGACTCGCTCTGTCCCAAGTGCGTCCCCGAGATCCGCAAGCAGATCCTCGACGGCAAACTGCCCCATGAAGTCCTGCTCAATGAGAAGGTGGGCGAAATCAAGGCCCAGATCATCGAGCGCGACGGACAGATCCTCATGGTCAAGGACTGTCCCAAGCACGGCCACTTTGAAGACGTGATGTCCATCGACACCAAGTTCTTCAAGCACCTCGAAGAGAGCTTCCCTGGCCGCGACATGCGCGCCCATAACGACGAAAAGTTGCACAACCACGGCACGTCGACCGTCACCCATGGACGCGGCTCGGTTCTGACCATCGACCTTACCAATCGCTGCAACATGATGTGCGATCCCTGCTTCATGGACGCCAACCAGGTCGGATTCGTCCACGAACTCACCTGGGACGAAATCAAGACCATGCTCGACAACGCCATCACCATCAAGCCCAAGCGGCAGATGAGCGTTCAGTTCTCCGGTGGTGAGCCCACGCTCTCGCCCTACTTCCTTGACGCCGTGGCCTACTCGCGCAAGGTGGGCTACAACAGTGTGCAGGCAGCGTCAAACGGCATCGAGTTCGCCAAGAGCAAGGAGCTCTGCCGCGCCGCCGCCGAAGCCGGACTCCGCTATGTTTATCTGCAATTTGACGGTATCGGCAACGCGGCCAACAGTCACCGCAAGGTCGGCAACCTGTTCGACGTCAAGCTCCAGGCCATCAACAACCTCCACGAAGCCGGCGTCGAAATCGTCCCCGTCACCACCATCATCAACGGTATCAACAACGAGCAGGTCGGACACATCATCCAGTTCGCCCTCGCTAACCCCCGGAAGATCAGCTTCCTCAGCTTCCAGCCGGTCAGCTTTACCGGCCGCGACGAAGACATCACCGACGAGCGTCGGTTCGCCCAGCGTTACACCCTCTCCCACATGGCCCACGACGTCAAGACCCAGTGCGGCATCGGCGAGCCTGAACGCGACTGGTTCCCCATCAGCTTCATGAGCACATTCTCTGACTGGGCCGACCTGATTCACGGACCCGCCGCCGAGTGGGGCCAGCTCTCTTGCGGTTGCCATCCCAACTGCGGCATCGGCATGGCCCTCATGATCGACAAGGAAACAAAGGAATCCGCACCCGTCACAGCCTTCCTCGACATGAACCAGGTCGCAAAAGATCTCGCCAAGGTCAACGATGCGGCGCGTGGTAAGTGGCTCTCGGTCATCGGTCTCGCCCTCGCGCTCATGCGCAACTACGATCCGTTCCAATCTCCTACCCACTTCAAGATCACCGACATGATGAAGAAGATGGACAAGACCTTCAACGCCACCGGCAAGAACTACGGCTCGGTCAAGGGCGACCGTACCTTGGAAGATATTAAGAAGCGCCGCCAGGACCGCTGGAACTTCCTCTTCATCGCCGGCATGTGGTTCCAGGACCTGTTCAACTACGACTTCCGCCGCACCGAGCAGTGCATCATTCCCTACGCCACCCAGGAAGGCGAAATCAGCTTCTGCGCTTACAACACCGGCGTCGGATGGCGCAACATCATCGAGAAGATGCATATGACCGCCACCCTCACCAAGTGGTATGAGGAGCACGGCCGCCACGAAATCTTCGCCGGCGGCAAAAAGGTCGGCATGACGAACGTCGGCCACGACCTCGCTCTCAACATGGAGCACGTCAACTCCGAGGCCAACCACACACTCGACAACCTCGGCATCGCCAAGAACTCCCGCGAAGAAAAGCTCCGCGCCCGCGAAGACAAATTGAAAGCAGAAGCCGAGAACGCAAAGATGGCCAAGCTCTACCGCGAGCACGTTCTCGGCGAAAAACCCGTCGAGGGTCTGGTGCGCCTCGACGCTATCGCTCCCGCCAAGCCCGTCCAGACCGGCGAGCCTGTAGCCGGCGACTGATTCTTTACACCTTGGTTCTCTCAATGACAAAGGCCGCTCCCATCCGGAGCGGCCTTTGTCATTGAGATGTTATGGTTCTTGGACAGGAATTACTTTTAATAGGGCTGCGGGGTGCGTACTGCCGCGGACAAGCGTATCAATCTTTTGTCGATTAGGCAGCGTGTGCCCCATCCTTGAATCGTTATTTGATTCAAGGGTGGAAGACCACGAACCTCGCCCCGGAATCTCGGTTCTTCCACAACAGCCGAGTGTTCACAGCTTGCTCTTCGAGCTTGGAAGCTCAGCAACCCTTTGCCAATGCCCAGTCATCCTATTAGCCAGAAGTGGATGAATGAATACATATCTGGCGCAACGCATTCTGTCATGGTCCACGATCACCATCCTGCTCTGTTCCTTGCAACCGGGTGCTCAGGCAGCCCCGGTACCCGTACGCTTTACAAACGGAACCCTTCACGGATTTCTCGAGTTGCGCTCGGCAGAAGGCCACGTCCTCGCCTCGGGAGATCTCGTTCAGGTCGCCCATGGCAACCGGGTCACCACGCGGTTACTCTTCACATTCAAAGACGGCTCAATCGACGATGAAACGACCGTCTTCTCGCAACACCGCAACTTCCAGCTCATCTCCTACCACCACATACAAAAAGGAACTTCATTCCCTCACCCCATTGATCTCTTGATCGACGCTCGCAGCGGCAAGGTTACGATCCACTCCACTGGAAAAGATGGTAACGATGAGGTCAAAACCGACCAACTTCATCTGCCATCGGACCTGGCCAACGGAATGGTTTCCACCCTCATCCAGAACATCCCTCCTGGCACCCCGGAGACGAGAGTATCTATGCTCGCGGCCACGCCCAAGCCGCGGTTCGTCACGCTGTCCATCTCTTCCCGTGGCGAGGAACCTTTCTCGCTGGAAGGTTCTCCTCGGAAGGCGACCCATTACGAGATCCGGATCGATCTCGGCGGAGTTACTGGTATCGTTGCGCCCATGATTGGCAAGCAGCCACCGAATATTCAGATGTGGATTCTGGGCGGGCAAGCTCCCTCCTTCCTCAGAGAACAGGGCCCGCTTTATCCTGAAGGCCCCATCGCCAACATCG
>DASYZU010000112.1:0-2651 GCA_035945795.1 Occallatibacter sp. | reverse complement strand
CGGTACGCGTGCCGGATGCGGTGGGTGTGAAGATTACATTGATCACGCAACTCGCGCCCGGAGCGACAGCAGTACTGCAATTATTCGTTTGGGAAAAATCTCCGCTGGCCGCGATACCGGATACAGAGAGAGCTGCAGTTCCCGAGCTAACCACGGTCACCGTTTGAGCTGCGCTGGGCGTGCCCACCGCCTGGCTGGTTAAAGTAAGACTCAATGTGGATAACGAGACCGCGGGTGTAGTCGTGGTCACGGCAGCAGATGAACTCCCGCCGCCACAGCCAGACATGAAGATTGAGGCCGCCATTATCGCAAGAACTCCAAATGAAATTGCGATTGAACCAGGTTTTGGAGTCATTGCACCACCTCAGGCGGGACATTGCTGGGAAGCAGACTGGGGACTAGGGCGTGCCCTTTCCAGGACCGCATGTGGCCGCCGCTTACGAATTCAAAATCTTTCGTTTTTACGATCAGCCCCCGCATGTGCCGGACCTGGGTCTGAGCGGGTGAAGCCGTCTGAAGGTTTGCCGCGTAGTTGCCCAATAACTGCTGCATGTCGGGAATGAAGGGCCCCTGCCAACTAACCGCAAACACGAGCCCTTGCGGCGAAATATATTCCCGGACTACGGCGCCGTTCGCGGTCGTCAGCTCGTGAACTTTATAGGCCTGCAGAACCTGGACTCGATCCTGACTTCTCATTTGTTTTTGATCCACGCTCACCGACGATTCATATTGACCCAGCGTTGCCCCAGCCGGAATACATCCCATCACCATGATAAGCAGGACTTTAAGAGTGCTCTTCATACGCTGTCTCCCCTTTTCCCGGTTGGTTAAATCGCGTAATCATCTTCTTGAAACACATTTCCCCAACAAAAGTTCTCTGCGAAGTTCAAAATAGTTCCAAAATTCCGTTGCCTCAGTCTGCAAGCTGGAATCAACGATGTCGTCCATCGGAACATGAGAATCTCACCCGCCTCATTGCGGCTGGTCGATTGAACCGCGTCGGGAGTTTGATTAACTCATCCCGTGGGTTCTGCTTATCGTTGATGACGAAAGGGAACCTTGGCGTTGCATGCCGGAGGAAGTTTGAAGGCTGATTTTGAAAGCGAGCGAGTAGCGCAGAGTCTGTGGTTCTCAGACTCTGCGGCTTTTCCATGTCATTGGGCGTATAATTCCGGCGATGTCCCGGCTGCGACGTCTGGTTTTATCGGATCGATACTTCTTCATTACCGTCCGCGCGTTGCCGCGTCGGCGGATGCTCGACGAATCTGATTTTGAGTGTCTGGCGCGCGTGATTCGCGAGCGAGTAGATTCTCTCTTGATTGTGAAGTGAAAAAATCATTTAAGGGCATAGGACCTCCTGTGGTTTGGGCGCTGGAGCGGGCACCGAGGTGGCTGGCCCGGCATAAACTTTGCGGCCTTCGAAGATCTGATCGTGCTTGAACATGCCGTAGATGGCGTGCAGGAGTTTGCGCATGGTGGCGACCAGGGCCTGCATCTTGAGTTTGCCGCGCGCCTGCACGCGCTCGTAGTAGGCGCGCACTTGGGCTTGGTGTTGGACGGCGACCAGGGCAGGCATGTAGAGAGCTCGGCGCAAGTGTTTGTTGCCCGCCTTACTGATGCGGACTTTTTTGTGTACCGAAGTGCCGGAGGAGTATTCGCGCGGATCGAGGCCGGCGTAAGCGACCCACTGGCGAACGTCCATGTCGGCGGGCATCAGGTTGATCTCGGCCAGGATGTGCAGGGCGCTGGTGGCGCCAAAGCCGGGAATGGAGAGCAGCAACTCATAGCGGCGCGCCAGTACGGCATCGCTCAGGATGAACTCCTGGGCGGCGAGCGTGAGCCGGTCGATGGCACGCTGTTGGGTCTGGATGCTGCGGAGAATGTCCCGCCGGATGATGGCGGGAATCGCCTCCGACAGTGAGGCCGCGTGCAGGCGATTGCGCTCCGCCGCCATCATGTCGGTGAGAGCTTCCAGACGGCGCGCCACGCTCACCAGCTTCAAGGCCGAGGCCGAGGGCGGACGCCAGGCCTGAAAGTCCATGCGCGCGGCGAACTCGCGCAGCACCACGGAGTCGAGTTGATCGTTCTTGCTGCGCTGGAGCATCGCTTGAGCGAAATGGCGCACGGCTCGCGGATTGGCCACCATTACTGCCACGCCCGCGTGATGCAAAGCTAGGGCGAGGTCCAGGCCGTAGAGTCCGGTCGACTCCATCGCCACCTGCACTCGCCGGCCGGATCGCGCCAAAAAACGCAGGACGGACTGATGCCCCTCCGGCGTGTTGGCGAACTCGCGCGGCGGCTGATCGCGGTCGCCGCAACGCAGCGCCACTACCAAGGTGAGATGACTGACTTCGATACCACAAGGATCAAAAGCAGAAACAAAGTTGTTCACAGGAGCCTCCTTTGATAGGCTGAGGCTTCGGCTCCCCGACCCTGAACCCTCTCCAGTCGGGCTTGCAAATGCAGGCTCACCGCTTCGGCGGGGCCGCAGATTCTTCCTCGGCTTGGGAGAAGAGGGCGGGGGGCCGATCTACCCGTCAGGCTCTCAATCCCACTCACGCAGGATTGGGCCTCGGCCTCGGTCGGCCTCCCCGAAACCTTCATGACCCATCGGAGAAAGGATTCTAACTCCACTGGCCAAGATACAAGCC
>DASYZU010000111.1:0-1914 GCA_035945795.1 Occallatibacter sp. | reverse complement strand
CTTCTGCGTATTCACTGGCGAGGCACTGCAGCGCGCGCATGAGTGGAGTTCGTGCCATTTTCGTGTTTTCCTATCATAACTATACTTTGGAGGAAGGTTGAGAAAACCAAAATAAAAACGTACTGAATAGTGCGGTAAGCTCCAATAGGAGTGCGCGCAATTGTTCAGTTGTGAGGAAGTATAAATAATGTTTGCTAGCTCGTCAAGCGATAAAGCTCAAAAGTACCATGCTGCTTAAGTGTTTTTTTGACGAGTCGCAATCTGAATCATCCGCTCTCCCAGCCGCAGCAGCGCTTCACGCAATTCCGGCGGATGATGTACGACAAAAGGAAGGTTGAGCGCCATCAGATAGCGCGCCATACCTTCTACATCATCGTAGTCCTCCTGAAGCAGCACCCCCGTTGATGTGGGCGTCAGCGTTCCATATAACGTGGGAATACTCTGCTGCACGGTGGCCATGTCTGCTTGAAACTCGACTTCCATCTGAATGCCGCCTGTCTTATAGTACTCCCTCACAAATGTTTCATAATCGAAATCCTCGGCTTTCTCAAAGGTCTCCGAGAGGATCTGTACCTGGTGGATGCGATCCAGCCGAAAGACACGGTATCCCTGGCGCAGGCAGCAGTACCCGCCCAGATACCAGTGCCCTTTCCAGCCGGTAATGCCATACGGCTCGACCTTGCGGTGTGTGCTCTCGTTGTGCTGCGAGAGATAGTCGATGGCAATGCGCTGTGAAGCGTGAATAGCTCCGCTCAGATCGATCAGCAGAGAGGCATCTGGCCGCGTTTGCTGGTTGTGTGGAAAGAGGACCAGGTGCGAAGAAACGGCTTGCAGACGTTCTCGCGCTCGCAGTGGCAGGACCCGCGAGACTTTGGCCAGCGCGCCTTCAATGGCCAGCGATGATTGTCCGATCTCCAGCCACGAACTCGCCAGCAAACCCAGCATGATCGCCGTGGCTTCCTCTTCCGTAAAGATCAGTGGGGGCAGTTTAAAGCCTGGACGGAGCCGATACCCGCCATGCCGGCCAATGGTGGCCTCAACGGGAATGCCGACATCCTGGAGATGTGTGATGTAGCGACGTACCGTGCGTACATCCATCTCCAGGCGAGCGGCTAACTCTGGTCCACTGATGGATGGCCTGGACTGAAGCAATTCGAGCACGGTGAGGACGCGACTGGTTGGATGGTACATGACAACTCTCCGCTTTTAGCAATCTTCAACGTCATTTTCCTCAAAGGAGGATCGATTCTGTCCTCCTTCAATGGTATGCTATAAAGTGTAGACACGTCAAGCAAGATTCGGATCGCAGGTAAGCCTCAAGGTTTTGCGTGGTGAACCGGATGCAGAACAAAGAGTATAAAGGAGAAATGCGACATGAGTATCCAACCTTTCAGAATAGACATTCCACAAGACACACTTGATGACTTGCGCGAGCGCTTAGCCCGCACCCGCTGGCCCGATGAGGTGGAGGGGGCAGGCTGGGACTACGGCACCAACCTGGGGTACATGAAAGAGTTCGCAGACTATTGGCAACACCAGTACGACTGGCGCAAGCAAGAGGCCAAGCTGAATCAGTTCGCGCAGTTTCGGGCGGAGGTCGATGGCCTGGGTATCCACTTCATTCACGAGCGCGGCAAAGGACCGAACCCGCTGCCGATTCTCCTCACGCACGGCTGGCCTGATTCGTTCTACCGGATGCACAAGATTATTCCGCTGCTCACCGATCCGGCCAGGTATGGCGGCGACCCGGCCGACTCGTTTGATGTGATCGTGCCGTCGATACCCGGGTTCGGCTTTTCGGATCGTCCACGCGAGCGCGGCATGTCATCGGGTCGCGTCGCCGAGCTGTGGGCGCGGTTGATGACCGAAGCACTCGGTTACCGACGGTTTGCCGCTGCGGGTGGGGACACGGGG
>DASYZU010000110.1:0-4222 GCA_035945795.1 Occallatibacter sp. | reverse complement strand
GGATGATCCTGCGGAACACGCTGCTCCAACGATACGTAGCTGAACATCCCGGCCTGTACTCGCTCGTCTCCACGCATGACTATTAGACGACAGACTTCAAAACGTCGTCGCAGGACGGTACCTATTTCAACAAGTTCCTAGTAGTGTGTCGGAGATAGATTCTCAGCGCGCATAAGACAGGATAGTTTGCATGGCAACGGGTTACGATGTTTTTCATGGGGAAGAGTTTCCGGTCTGACGATCTGAATCAGCTATTGTTGTTGCCGCCGTCGCTGCATGATTGGCTTCCGGTGCGGCATCTGGCGCGGTTTCTGGTGGACGTGGTGGGAGCGCTTGACCTGAGCGCGGTCTATGCTTCGTACGAGGAAAAGGATGGGCGGGGCCAGTCAGCGTATTCACCGGGGATGATGCTGCGGGTGTTGCTGTACGGCTACGCGACGGGGGTGTACAGTTCGCGCAAGATCGAGGCGCGGACATATGAGGACGTGGCGTTCCGTTTTCTTGCGGCGGATGCGCACCCGGACCACGATACGATCGCGGAGTTCCGCAAGCGGCACTTGCAGGCATTGGCGGGGTTGTTCACGCAGGCGCTGCTTTTGTGCGAGAAGGCGGGGCTGGTGAAGCTGGGCCATGTGGCCATCGACGGGACCAAGATCAAGGCCAAGGCCAGCAAGCACAAGGCGATGAGTTACGGGCGGATGGGAGAGACCGAGGCTCGGCTGAAGCAGGAGATCGAGGCACTGTTGAAACAGGCCGAGGATGTGGACGCGGCCGAAGACGCGCAATACGGCAAGGGCCGTCGCGGTGATGAGTTGCCCGAAGAGTTGGCGCGGCGGGAGAGCCGGCTGAAGAAAATCGCGCAGGCCAAGGCGGAGTTGGAGCAGGAGGCGCGGGAGCGAGTCGAGCAGGAGCGGGCCGAAGCCGAAGAGAAGCTGGCTGCGCGGCGTGCGGAAGAAGAGCGGACGGGGAAGAAGAAGCGTGGTCGCGAGCCCCAGGTTCCCGATCCGGATAAGGCGGAGCCGGACGCCAAAGCGCAGCGCAACTTTACCGATCCGGAGAGCCGCATCATGCCGGATGGGGCCAACAAGGGCAGCTTCGTGCAGGGCTACAACGCGCAGGCGGCGGTGGACGCGACGGCGCAGGTGATCGTGGCCGCCGAGGTCACACAGGAGACCACCGACAACCACCAACTGTTACCGATGTTGGAGCAAGTGGAAGAGAACTTGGGCCGCAAGCCGCAGACGGCCAGCGCCGATGCTGGCTACTGGAGCGAGGTCAACATAACGAATGCGAGTGTAGCCGGCATCGATCTGCATATCGCCACGGGCCGAGACAAGCACCAAGAAGTGATCGCACCAGCAAGCGGTCCACCGCCGGATGGAGCTACAGCCAAGGAAGCGATGCGGCATAAACTGCGCACCGAAGCCGGACGAGCGGTGTACAAGATGCACAAGGCGATCGTGGAACCGGTCTTCGGTCAGATCAAGGAGCAGCGCGTGTTCCGGCGCTTCAGCCTGCGCGGACTGAACAACGTACGCTGCGAATGGAAGTTGGTGGGCATGACATCGAACCTGCGCAAACTGTTCGTCTCCGGGTGGATGCCGCAAGCCGCTTAAACGGCACATCCGGAGCCTTCTCGACGCCTCGCCGCCGGAACAAACTCCAAAACTGAATCGCGTTGGATCGTACGGGAGCGACTGGGTCCTCCCGCTCCCCACCTCGCACACGCATACACCTTAATCCCGACACACTCCTAGACACGGTGGGATATCAATAGATCCCACCCCACTGGCCCGCATATCAGTGTTCAGTCTTCGAACGCTGAGGCGGTTCGGCGGGATCATTCGATGGCGATTTTTGCAGCTTTGCATACTCGGCTTTGGCGCGCCGGAGGACGGGGAGATCTTGGTCAGCGTTCTTCCACAGCGCGAGAAATTCCCTGTATTGCTCGCGTGCGTCGTTCGAGTCGCCGGAGACGGCATAAGCCCTGGCCAAGTGCAAATGCGCGAGTGCAGCGATGGGCGAATTCAACACAATTCCGGGATGATCCAGGATTCTCTGAAACTCGGCAGCAGCTTCGGGGCCTCGGCGCGCGGCCAGATAGGCCTCGCCGCGCACGTAGACGGGATAGAGCGTTGTTGCTGAACCTCGGGGCGTGCCGAGCTCATATGGCGCCGCAGATTGAATCGCATCCAGAGCCTCGGAGGAATCGTTGGTAGACAAGGCCAGCTGGGCGCGCAGGGCCGGCAGAAAAATAAATTGGACGATTGTATCCTCGGGAAACCGCCTGGCCAGATCGTCGGTCAGTGTCCGCGCTCTTGGCGCATCGCCTGCCAGCGCCAGAGCCAGAGCCGCTTCGTACTCGACCTCCCGGCCATTGGAAAGAGCGAGCGCTTTTTTTGCCCCCGACCGTGCCTCCAGGGGATTCCCGTAGACCGCTTCCCGGAAAGCCGCCTCGGCCTGGTATCCCGCTGCCACCTCCCTCTTTTCCGCTTGCTCCGCCGATTCCACGGCGCGGCTGCTAAGGCCCCGAGCCTTTCCAAGCTGTCCGAAATACGCCTTCGAGTCAGCCTCAAGTTCCAGAACGACGTCTTCCGCCCCCGGCTTAGCCGCCGCCCAGGCTACCTGCTGCGCCATTCCCGACGCATCATTCCGCAAAAAGGCAAGCTGATACAACTGCAAGTGGAAAGTAGGGGAATCGAGCTGTTTCGCCTGAGTCGCTTCCACTACGGATCCGGCTTCCTGCAGACGGTTCAGACAGATATCGGAAGAGGCAATCTCGGCATACATGACGCCATTGGCATCGAGGCCGGCGCCCTCGCGGGCTTCCGCCAGGGCCTTGTCATATCCGCCAAGATTCGCATAGAGGTCAGACAAATCCGCGCGCGGCGTCATATCTCGCGGATAGGTCTGCGCCCAAAGTTCAAGCACCTGGCGGGCCTTCTCGAGGTCAGATACGCCAATCATGTAGTAATGGGAGTCTATGTAGAACCTTTCCGACTCGCTCGCCCTGACGCGCAGTTGGTAGGCTTTCTGTGCGTTTTCGGCCCCTAAAGTGGTTTGGCCGAGATTTCGGTAGGCCATCCCCAGCCGGGCATAGGCGATGGCGAAATTCGGGTCGAGGCTGACGGCGCGCAGGAAGAACGGCACGGCGGCGGACCAATCTCCCCTTCCCGACATGGCTCTCCGCCCCAAGCTATAGGCATGCAGTGCCTCCAGTGACGGCGTTGTGGCTTGTTCAAGGGGGGTGTCGAATTTCTGCGCGGTGCTCAGCGACTCGCCCAGCTTGTTCCGAATATCGGAAGCCATGTTTCCCAGCGCATCGAGAACATGATTCTTGTTGCTCGCCTGTGCTTCGCCGCTGGCCAGCAATTCGCCGCTTGAGCAGCGTGCCGCGTTCAGCGTGAGAAGGTATCGTGTGCCAATTTCGGCAATTGAGCCGTCGAGCACGGCGGCGCTGCCCGTCCGCTCGCAAATCTCGCGGGCAATTTCGGGAGTGAGGCGTGCGTCCGGCGGCTGGTCCATGAGGCGGAGCGTCTGCTGGATGCGCGCGTCGGAAATCAGGCTCAAAAAGGGCGATTGCTCGAGCTGAACTGCCAGGCCCTGCCGAAGCGTGCCGTCAAACACGGGGTCGCCGGTTGAATTTGCGAAATCGGCAAGCACCACCGTGTCTTTCTCGCTGAGAACCGGCTTGCGACGCAGCACAAGCCAGGATGCAACGCCGGCAATGATGAGCAGGAGGATTGCCGCCGCGGAGAGCCATCCCCGGGGCTTTGTTTCTTTCACCTGCACCTGGACCGTGGAATGCTGCGCGGCAACGATGCTAACTGGCTGTTCGGGCACTAGCTGTACGTCTTCGGCAAACCGGTAGCCCCGCCCCGGGACGGTGACGATGTACTGGTGGTCCTGCGGACTCTCGCCCAGTACCTTGCGCAACAGAAAAATGTTGCGGCTCAGGTTGGCCTCTTCCACAAAGGTGTCGGGCCAGATCGTTTTCAGCAGATCGTCCTTGCTGACGACCTGTTTACTGTGGCGCATGAGCACGAGAAGAACCTGAAAGGCCTTCGGCGCGAGGGGGACGGCTTCGCCTTCGCGCAGAAGCAGTTCCTTCTCCGGGTCCACGCGGAAAGGGCCGAACCCGTAAAGCTGCCTGGTCTTTTGATCTGCGCTCACGGCCATCGGGATTACCTGGCCAAAGGGGAAAGTGGCTTTCGGACTCGAA
>DASYZU010000109.1:0-14376 GCA_035945795.1 Occallatibacter sp. | reverse complement strand
TGGTGGGGGTGAATTGCTCCTTGAAATGCTTTGCGACGTATCTATGAGGGTATCGCGAATCCAACCAGCATGTCACGGCGAAGCTGTGGGAACGCATGGGACGGGGTGCCGGAATCGGCAAGGACGAGGGGTTGAGATTCAACAAAAAACTGTATATGATATCCCACCTTAACCAAAAGACAAAGACGTGGCGAGTGTGGGGTACCCGCACCCCACACTTCAATACTGTCGGGCCGTCCAGCACTTGTATTCACCCAGCCTTCAGGTTGCAGCGTGTATGCTCGATGTCGAGAAGAAGCGGGAATCGTTCCTCGCCTCAAACAATCCGGGCCGCGGGATGGCCCGGGAGATTCCTGACTGGAGATAACCGCATGACCTCGAAATTACTCGCCGTTGCCACACTCGCCGCTATGACTCCGTTTGCTGGCCTGGCCCATGCCCAGGCGGGTGGACCATATAACGTACTGAAGATTCAACTGCTCGGAGGCGATGGCGGATTCGATTACGTCACTGCCGACCCTGACGGCCGCAACCTCTACGTTGCGCGGTCAGGCCCGGCCGGGCACATCGGCGTATATAACCTCGACACGTTGGCCCTGGTGGGAGATATCCCCGGCACAAGCGCGCACGGCGGAGCGGTAGACACCGCATCCGGTCACGGATTCGCAACCTCAAAACCTGTGACAATGTTTGACTCGAAGACCTTCGCGATTCTGAAGAAGATCGACGTGCAGGGCAATCCTGACGGCTACCTAAACGATGTTTACAATCACCACTTCTATATCCTCAGCCACTCCGCGCCGAATATTACCGTGCTCGACGACAAGGACGGCTCTATTCTGGGCACCATCGACATCGGCGGCGCACCCGAACAGGCAGCCACCGACGGTCAGGGCAAGCTCTACGTCGACATCGAAGACAAAGCCGCCATCGCGGTTATTGACGCGAACACGATGAAGATGATCGGCAAGTACGACCTTTCGAGCAAGGGCGGAGGCTGTGCGGGGCTCGCGCTGGACGTGAAGAACAACATCCTCTTCGCCGCGTGCCGCGACAACAGGAACATGATCATTCTGTCGGCGACGGACGGGCACATCATCACCGATCTGCCCATCGGCGTGGGCTGCGACGGCGCCACATTCAACCCGGCCACGATGGAGGTTTTCAGTTCGCAGGGCGACGGCACGCTCACGGTGATCAAGGAAGATTCACCGACCAGTTTTTCCGTTGAGCAGACCGTTCCTACGCCGGCGCGTGCGAAGACTCTGACTCTGGATCCAAAGACCAACCAGATTTTTTCGATCACTGCAGAGTATGGCCCCACGCCCGCCGCGCCAGCTCCCGCAGCGGGCGCGCCGCCAGCAGGTGTGCCAGCCTATATGCGCGGCCCTCGCCCGCCAATGATCCCAGGCTCTTTCCAGATCCTCGTGATCGGCAAGTAAGCAATTTATGCCTAGAAGAAGCCGCGCCTTATCGAGAGCCGCGGCTTCTTCGCATATTCATTTGACAAGCGCGAAACGAATCGATCGTCGCGTTTACTTCCAGACGCCGCCGACCTTCCAGTATTCGAGAGCAGCACCCTGAAGGCCGCCGGGGCCCGCGGTTACGGCAAGATTCGCAACTTCTTTCATTTCTTCCGGCGTGTAGGGCTTGAAGTTCTGCGCGATGCGGACGTTGTCGTTGAGCTGGCCCACCGAGCTGGAGCCGAGTGTGGCGCAGGAGATGGGCAGACTGAGCGAATACCTCAAGCACTCATCGACGCTGAGCACGCGGAGCAGGAATGCGTTGGCGAAGACCTTCATGGCCTGAATGCCGATGTTGCGCTCAACAGCGTAGGGCAGCACGTTCTCCTGAAAGCTCATATAGGCCGAGTCGGCTGCATGGAGCGGCATGAGGATGGAATCCCACTTGTCGTAGCGCTTCAGCATCTCCTGGTGGACACTGGGATCGTGGTGCCCGGTAAAGCCGATGAAGCGACATTTGCCCGCTTGCTTGGCGGCCTCAAAAGCCTCGATGCAGCCTCCGGGTGCGAAAACGCGCTCGACATCCGGCATGTCCTGGATGCCGTGCACCTGCCACAGGTCGAGGTAGTCGGTCTTCATGGCTGCGAGAGAGGCATGCAGATCCTTTTCCGCCCCTGCGCGTGTGCGCTGGCCAGACTTAGTAGTGATGAAGACGTTCTTGCGGAACGGCGGCAGCACATCGCCGTAGGTCTCCTCGGAGTGGCCCGCCCAGTAGGCGTGAGCGCAATCAAAGTAATTAATGCCAAGGTCGTACGCGTGGAGGACAACCTTGCCTGCGGCTTCCCGGGTACGACAGAGAGCGAGGCGGGCGCCGGCCTGGCCGACGATGGTGAGCTTGACGCCGGTCTTTCCAAAATCGCGCATGGGGATGGAGCCCGAGGCCGGCTTTGGCGCTTCGGCTTTAAGGCCAAGCACGGTCATGCCGGCAAACGCGCTGCCGACAAAGGTTCTGCGGTTCATGGAAATGCCAGCTTTGCGAGTCATCAATTCCTCCGTGATTGGGTGCGTCGAGCCTTCGTCACCCGGAGGCGAATCAACCGAAAATTTGGTAGGCCTTCCAGAAGCCTTCAGCGAACGTGCGGCCATATTATCATACAATGTTGCTGCTTGGGCAACCGGCTCTGAGCTCCGGTGAAAGAGACCGCAAGATGAGGCAGGCCGCAGCAATGAGCACTTACGACAACCAAGTGATTGTCGTAGTTGTCAGGCCGCTAGATGTTGAACTTTTCGTGATCCCTTGCCGTCGCTCCGGCCTATGTTAAGGTTCAAACCGTGAAGAAGAGCAAGGGCACGAAGACCAGCAATGCGAAAAAGCGGCCACGCCTTTTACCGGGGCTGGCGGTGAGGGATGGGTTCATGCGGCATCCATTCGACCTGGAGTTTGGGGTGCGGACGAGCGGCCTTGTTGCAGGGCGGAATCTCAAGAGCGGACATCGGGCCGACCGGCACAACACGGCTTACTTCGGCGTTGCGCCATCGGTGTTTCGCGAGATGATTGTGCGCTGGCGCAGGAGCAAGCCGGTTGCGGCAATCGATGAGTTTACGTTTGTCGATCTGGGAGCGGGGATGGGGCGGGCGTTATTGCTGGCCGCTGAGTTCCCTTTCCGCGCCGTGGTGGGCGTGGAGCTGAACCGCACGCTGGCGCGGATCGGCAGGCGGAACATGGCACTGTGGCGTGCGGCGGGACGCGCGAGGGCGCCGATGCGGATGCTGTGCCTGGATGCAACAGAGTTCGAACTGCCGGCGGGTCCATGCGTGGTGTTCCTGTTCAATCCTTTCGGTGCGCCGGTGCTGCGGCGACTGCTGGCAGCATGGGCCCGGAGTCTTGCCGGGCGCGAGCGACAACTGGACATTCTGTATGTGAACAACGAGCAGGAGCGGGTGCTGGAACGGCAGCCAGGTTTCGCCCGAATGTTCATCGGAGAGGTCAGGCGGTCGCGGGCAGATGCGATTGCAGACCATAGAATTCTGGCCAACCAGCCGGACGGCGAGTACGCGGTCACGAATTGGGAGGACTGCTCGATCTACCGGTGGGTGGGAAAGACAGCTTCAAGCTGCTAGCTTTTACTGCGGGAGTAGAAGTGTGAGAGAACCGCATCTGATTCTGGGAATCGGCGAGCTGCTGTGGGATATTTTGCCGGAGGGGCAGCGATTGGGCGGCGCGCCGGCGAACTTCACCGTGATGGCGGGACGGCTGGGCAACCACGCCGCCATACTCAGCCGCATTGGACGCGACGACCTCGGGCGGCAGGCGATTGACCGGCTCAATCCAATGCCGGTGGACACAAGTTGCCTTGAAGTGGACCCAGTGCACCAGACTGGCCGGGTGACGGTGGACTTTGTCGAAGGCGAGCCGCACTACACGATTCACCAGCCGTCGGCGTGGGACTTTCTGGAACTTTCAGACGAATGGGTCAGGCTGGCCGAGAGAGCGGACGCCATCTGCTTCGGGTCGCTGGCGCAGCGGAGCAGGGAGTCGCGGCAGACAATTCAAACGCTTGCCGCGCAGACCGCGGTGACCTGCATTCGCGTGTTCGACGTGAATCTGCGGCCTCCGTTCTACTCCGGTGAGGTAATTCAGGAGTCGCTGGAGCTGGCAACAGTCCTGAAGATGAGCGACGAGGAGATGCCCCAGGTGCTGAGCCTGCTCGGGCTGCCGGCGGACAATGATCCGGAACGGGAGCGGCTGCGGCTCGGCGCGGATCGGCTTCTCGGGGAGTTTCCGACGCTGGATATGGTGGCCGTGACGAGAGGGGCCCAGGGCAGTCTCCTGGTGCGCCGCGAGGCGTGGAGCGAACACCCCGGATTTCCGGTGAAAGTGGTCGACAGGATAGGCGCCGGGGATGCGTTTACCGCAGCTCTGACCCACTACATACTACGCGGGGCGGACCTTTCAACTCTGAACGAAGCAGGAAACCGCTGGGGCGCATGGGTGGCCTCGCAATCCGGTGCCATGCCTGCATTACCTGAGGAAGTGCGCGCTTCGATTGCAGCGGCGATTGATGGGTAATGGGTAGGCGGTTATAGACACTTGAGCCAGTGGACGCGTCCCCCCGGGGATGAAGGTTCTGCCCTCTGGAGAAAACGTTATCCAGATTGTCAGAAGCCGCAGCGGCGGATTACTATGGCGTGGTTATGAAGATACCCACTTCCGAGCTTGCAGTTATTATCGCCGTCCTTGTGTTGCCGTTGGGCCTCGCCGCCCAGACGCCTTCGCTTGCTATCCAGTTGGACCACCCCACCGCCAAAGTCAGCCCAATGCTTTACGGGCTGATGACCGAGGAAATCAACTTCTCCTACGACGGAGGGCTTTACGGCGAACTTGTGCGCGACCGCGTGGTTGGCCGTGGCTTTGGCGGGCTTGCGCACTGGACAATGGTGGCGCGCGGGAACTCCTCGGTGAATATTTCGCTCGACGATAAGACCGGACCGAGCACCACGCTGACACGCAGCCTCAAGGTTGGCGTGACTGCAGCGACCGCAACTGCGCCGGCCGGAGTGCAAAACGACGGCTGGTGGGGAATCCCGGTACGACCGAACACAACCTACAGCGGATCGTTCTATGCCAAGACCGATAACGCGGGCGTTCCGGTAGCTGTGAGCCTGGTGAACGATCAGACCGGTGTGACCGCGGCTAAAGCAACCGTCTCAGGGCTGACCGATGAGTGGAAGCAATATAGCTATACACTCAAGACCGCCGAAGTGCCGGCGACGACGAACAATCATCTGATTCTGACCATTGCGCAGCCGGCAACTGTCTGGTTCGATCTGGTCTCGCTGTTTCCGCCCACCTATCATAGCCGTGCGCAAGGTAACCGCATCGACATCATGGACAAGATGGCGGCGATGCATCCAAAGTTTCTGCGCCTGCCGGGCGGCAACTATCTCGAAGGCGAGCATATTCCCGACCGGTTCGACTGGAAGAAGACGATCGGCCCGTGGACAAACCGGCCGACACACATGAGTCCCTGGCGCTATCGCTCCTCTGACGGCATGGGGCTACTGGAGTTCCTTGAGTGGTGCGAAGATCTGAAGATGGAGCCAGTGCTGGCTGTCTATGCAGGCTACTCGCTCGCACAGGAGCATGTGGACCCGGGCCCTACGCTTGAGCCTTATGTTCAGGACGCGCTCGACGAAATCGAATACGTAACCGGGAGCACCGATACGAAGTGGGGCGCTGAGCGCGCCAAAGACGGGCACCCGGCGCCGTTCCCGCTGCACTACATCGAAGTAGGCAACGAAGACGAGTTCGATCATTCGGGCTCTTATGACGGACGCTACATGCAGTTCTACAAGGCCATCAAGCAGCGCTATCCGGATCAGCAGGTGATTGCCACCGCGCCTATCAAGAGCATGACGCCGGACGTGCTTGACGAGCACTTCTACATGTCCGCCGAGAAGTCGTTCTCCATGGCAAATTACTACGACAAGAGAGATCGCAATGGACCGAAGATCTTTGTCGGCGAGTGGGCCACGCGCGAAGGCGATCCGACACCGAATCTGCAAGCCGCGCTGGGTGATGCGGCCTGGTTGACTGGCCTCGAACGCAACAGCGACCTTATAGTCATGGAAAGCTATGCGCCGCTGTTTGTGAATGTGAATGCGGGCGGTATGCAATGGCCATCGGACCTGATCGGCTACAACGCGCAATCGAGCTACGGGTCGCCGAGTTATTGGGTGCAGGTAATGTTCTCAGGGCACCTGGGCACTGAGGTAGTATCGAACACTCTGGCGAATGCTGCATCCCGAGTCTTTACGTCCGTCACCCGCGATGAAAAACAGCGCAAGCTCTTCGTCAAAGTGGTGAATGGGACCTCCGACGCACAACCCCTTGCAATCGATATCGAGGGCGCGGGTAAGGTCTCTCCGCATGCAAAGCTGATCACGCTCAGCGGCAAGACTCCCAACGCCACCAACACCATCCTGCATCCCAACGTCATTGTTCCGGTCGAACGCAGCGTTACGGTTGCAGGGCCCAAATTCCAGCAGAGTTTTGCGCCGTATTCAATCAATGTGCTGGAACTGGGATACTAATACTGGAAATATCGTTAGAAGCTCAAAAAATTCCGCCACTCAAGTTCGCGACCCGAGTGGCGGAATTTTTTGCGAGACACCAATCAGGGTGCCCCAGGTCTCGATTTTGAAACCTGGGATATAACTGGACTCAATCACATGAAATTACGCGGTCTGTAACCTGGATACTACGACGTCGTTTTGTGGGCGGCAACCAACGCACGAATGAAGTCCGGCGTGGAGCCGCAGCAACTCCCAACAAACGATGCACCAGCCTCGGCCAGGGCCGCGTAATGCGATGCGAAATAATCTGCCGAAGTGGCGTAGTGAATGGCCGTTCCTTCGATTATAGGCAGGCCCGCGTTTGGCTTGATCCAGACCGGCAGGTCGCAGGCCGCGCACAGCCGCTTGCAGATGGGCACGGAAAGCTCGACGCCCACTCCGCAGTTCGCGCCCACCGCATCCGCACCTGCCTCCACCATTGCCGCTGCTACGGCCTCGGGCGTAGCGCCCATCATGGTGCGGTCCTTATTTTTGCCGGAGTCGAATGCAAATGAGGCAAGAACAGGTAGCCCCGTGCGCCGCGCAGCTTCAACAGCCAGGCGCGCTTCCTCGATGTCGCTCATCGTCTCGATCAGCAACGCATCCGCGCCCGCCACAGCCAGCGACTGGGCCTGCGCGGCAAAGATGGCAGTAACTTGCTCACCGCCGATCTCGCCCGACATCAGAATTTTTCCCGTAGGGCCGATGGAGGCAAACACCAGCGCCTGCTTCCCTGCTGCCTGCTTTGAGATGGCGACACCGGCACGATTGATCGCGTCCAGCTCGGCCTCCGTGCTGCTGTGCATTGCAACTGCGTTGGCGCGAAAGGTGTTGGTGAGAATCACCTGGCTGCCCGCCTCCACATAGGCTCGTGCTACGGATTCTACCTGCTCGGCGTGGGTCAGGTTCCACGTGTCAGGCGTCGTCCCGGAAGCTAATCCGCGCGCCTGCAACTGAGTTCCCCAGGCGCCATCGGATATCATCAAACCGCAGGCCAGCCACTCCCCGAAGCGGCTCATGCGCGCCTCCCACTGTGCTGCAACCGCGGCTCCGATTTCAATTCCAGGTTACTCGCAGGTTCATACGGATGATTCGGGCCTTTCATTGATAACTCCATTGCCCTGATGGTTGTTACTTTGAGTCTAGGGCCATGCTATGGTGGTGTCGCACTCAGTCTAATCAACTGAGTCATGCTCCGGATGGTGTCTTCCACTCGGGCACAGCAGCCCGTAAAGCCTCGAGGCGTTCAAGCAGTTGTTGCTGGAGCACGGTGAACTCCGGCATTCCATAGAGATTCCGCATTTCTTTCGGATCGCTCTCAAGGTCATAGAGCTCGAATTCCTGTGGATCGAGCAAATACTGGATCAGCTTGTAACGCTCGGTGCGAATACCGCGGCAAGGTGGAACCTTCTCCGGATTCGGCCACTCATAGTACTCGTAATACCATTCCTTGCGGAAAGACGGGTCCGACGCTTTGGCAAGTGGTAGCAGGCTCTTCCCTTGCATGTGCTCCGGGATCGGCACGCCGGCAAGATCGA
Organism: Occallatibacter sp.; assembly: GCA_035945795.1. Taxonomy (GTDB): domain Bacteria; phylum Acidobacteriota; class Terriglobia; order Terriglobales; family Acidobacteriaceae; genus Telmatobacter. The sequence goes on along the minus strand of DASYZU010000109.1, from coordinate 6,260 downwards.
GAAGGGTCGGTGCAAGATCGATATCCAGCGCCGTTTCCCTGCGCACCGTTCCTGCAGGGATACGCCTGGAATAGCGCACCATCAGCGGCACGCGGATTGAAGGTTCGTGCATGAGCCGCTTATCGAACATGCGCCACTCACCGAGAAAATATCCATGGTCTGAGGAATGCACAATGGCTGTGTCATCGAGAATATTCTTCTTCTCGAGATAGCTGAAAATACGGCCAATGTTTTCATCCACGGCCACTAACCCGGCGTAATAGTCCTTCATAACTCCTTCGAGCGATCCGCAGGCCGGATGTGTGGGTGTTGTGCCCACCTTGTTTTCGGCATCCACAAAACCCTTTGGCTTGCCTGGATAGCCCTTCAGATCGGCATCGAAGGTTTCGGGTTTCGGGGTCACGGTTCCGCGGTATAGATCCAAATGGCGGCGGGCTCGGAAGAAAGGTTCGTGTGGAGCAACAAACCAGACCAGCAGGCAAAAGGGCTTGTCGCCGCGATCTTCGTTCATCCATGCCAGCGCGCGATCAACGGTCAGATCGTCGGGATAGACATTGCGATACTGCTTCTCCAGGCCGATCTTACCCTTGCGGCCTTCCTTGAAAAACGGATTGGCATAGTTATTGGAAGGGGCGTTGTGGCCGAAATAATAGTCCCAATATCGGTCCTCAACTCCGTTCGGGGTGTGTACCTTTCCAAGGATCGCAACTTCATAGCCGGCCTGGTGAAGAATGTCGGTGAAGAGCGGAATGTCGGGCGGCAAAGGAAGATTCAGATGTTCGTTGGAGAGCGCTCCCGTCGAACGCGAGTACATGCCGGAGAGCGCCGTTGCGCGTGCAGGAGCGCAGAGAGCATTGGTGCAGAAAGCATTCTCGAAGCGCATACCTTCGCGGCCAATGCGGTCGTGATTCGGTGTCTTCAGAATTGGATTGCCGGCGATCGAAAGCGCATCGGCTCGCTGTCCTTCGCCAAAAAAGAAGATCAGGTTGGGCCGCTTCGTATTCGGCTCGGCCAGCAAGGCGGGTGGAGCGACGGAGGAAGCGAGCACGCTACCTGCAACTGCAAGCGATCCCTGCAGAATCTCGCGACGAGTAGGGCCGGCATGACTGGAGCTTGCGTACACTTCGTTTGCATTCAGGTCGGAGTCTGACATTGAAACCCTTCCTTCACTCAAGAACTTGTATTCCACCAACAAAGCGGAGACTCACACTGCCAGTTCCGGCACCGTGCCAGTATAGCTCGGAAGCGCGAGATCAAGATACACTTGCTTTCAAACAGAACTGGCGGCGCCGCGAGTCTGACAAACGTCCTGGCCTATATTGCCGCCGAGAATGCTTCCCTTCTTTATTTGCGCAGGGTTGAGTGGCAACCTGCTTCACGTACCCTACGAATGTCTGAATTCATACGTCCACTTTCCGCTTGCTACCGGCTGCTTTGAGTTAAGCAGAATGCGATAAATCTCGGCGCCCCAACTCGTGCGCAGGCCCATATCCTCCAGCTTGACCGTCTCGACTTTAGGATCGATCTCCGCAGCGTCGTATTTGAGCAACGAATCCTTCCCTTCTCCCGCGGCGAGCTTCAGCGTAATGTCTCCACCCGGATTGACCGTCACCAGTCTTGGAGTCATGACCGTCAGAGCCACCGGCACCGCACGCTCAAGCTCGAAGTTTTCCTCGACCGTGATCTTGTCCGTCTTGCGATCCAGCGTGACCGTGCGCACCCACGACTTGACGCCAGCTTCTTTTGGATACGCCTCGGCAATATTGAAAGAGTACGTTGCGCGATCGTCGTTACTGTCGAATTTACGGTCCGTCGCCTGGAACTTGACGCCATCATGCTGCATGACGCCGCCAATTGTCGGCAAATTGTGATAGGCCGACTGCATGGTCCAGATCGTGTATCGCTCGGGGCTGAAAGTTTTCGCGGTGTACGCTTCCACGCCCACGTCGATCGCCACCGGCTGTCCATCCTGGTAAATGATGTAGCTGCCGGTATCGTTGTGACTGTGGCTGCGGCCGTTGTTTGCGGCCAGCACCGCGAAGTACATTCCGTCTGCCGAGTCGGCCTTGACACGTGCCGTGACCAGACCTAGATAGGGATACCATGAGTCGCGAACCAGCACATCCGCGCCCTTTGCCTTCCGTAACTCGGTGGCCTCCAGCAAGAGCGGCAGAGCGCGCGACATACTGGGGAGATAGACGCCTCGCTGCCGGCCTGCATTGCTGGCTGGGGTTCCACTGAGGCTTCTTTTGGCCGCATAGTACGCACCGAAGTCGGCTAGCTGCTCGTCATGTACGGCCTTGCCGTAACGATAGAGCAAATCGCCTTCCGGCCCCGCATGTACGTGCGCGTCACCGTAGTCGATGTAACTGTCCTCAGCGATGTGTGCGTTGAGAATGTAGCGCCCATGGCGTCGATGAATGGATTGGCAAGGATATTTGTTGATTTTCCCGTTGCCGCATCGAGCATGCTCACGGCCTCGAAGTAGCACATCGGCGAAGCGCTGAAATATCCTGCTCCTTCTTCCTCGCCGGCATCCGGCCAGTACTGGTTCAGATAGGCATCAAGGCTCTTCGTGATTCTGATCGTCTCCTGCACGCGCAGCTTTGGGTCTTCTTCAAGGAGCAGATTGGCCACCAGCAGGTTGGAGTTGATCCACGGTGTCCAGTTATTCAGGCGAGCCGTCCGCGTGTTGGTTTCAAAGCCCATCCACCAGAAGTCGTTACGCTTGCGAGCCGGCTCAAGGACGCGCCGCTCGGTTTCGAGCACGATGCGCTTGTTGACGAGCGGCGACACCTGGTCAAGCTGCGCGCCAACAAGATACTTTGTCCATGCCAGTAACTGGGCTGTCTCGGCGCCAAAAAGCTCAATAATCGGATCGGTGATGTCGTAGAGACCCGGACCACTCTTTTGCATGTAAAGGTGCGCCGAAGCTCCCCAGAACGATTCTTCACAAATGAGCCACACGCCGTTGACGATATCGTCGACAAAGCGTCCCTTGCCCTCAAGGCACTCTGCCAGTACAAGCCGCTCAAGTTGGCTGTGCCGTCCGAAACTCTGCGCTTCATAGCGCGACCGGTTTCCGTTGCGTTTGAATTCGAGAAAAGTTGTAGCCAGGACCGCATTCCATCCCGCCTTTTGATCGGCTTCAGCCTGTTGCACGATAGGCGTACGGAGATCCTCAGGCACAACCTGCCAAGCGGCGCGCTCGTCCCTGCGCGGGTAGGGATGATACTTGTCCGCGGAAACCAGGTTCTTGGTCAGGAACGATTCAGTGAAGGTTGTGCTGAGAAGGTTCTGAGGAGACGTGGCTGCCGGAGTTCCCTGCCCGCCAATCGACAAGGCATCCATGGAGCGTGAAAGTTTTTGCTGCCCTGCCAAGGCGATACTGCCTGCAAGAAAATGTCTGCGATTCATAAAATGTCCTCTCTTTGCGCTGGGGCCCGCTCCTTCTATCTCCCGCTTGCAAGCCGGCACAGACAGCCAGCGTAGACGCATACACGAACTAAGGAGAACGAACTTCCGCGCCTGCCAATAATATCGCCGGGAAGCTGCGTGGCGCAGTTTCCATGCCGGTTGCACGGCCGCGAGCAAGTATACTCCAGACTGTCCGCGGTGGTTCGCTGCTTCCCAGTAAACGCTTCTTCCCCCAATAGCAAAGACTGGAAGTGTTTCTATTTCCATCACTGGTACACTCCGCGCGGTAGCGCCGAAGCCTTCTCAACTAAAATGTGCTTCCTGATCAGCGGGGAGTTCAATTAAAGTGAGGTCAACGTGATTATCAACTTAGCCAGGCGCGCGCACGACCATAACTGGGAGATGGATCCCATCACACGTTCCCTGTTGGATACCGACTTCTACAAGCTGCTTATGCTGCAGTTCATTTGGAAGAATTTCCGCAGAACGCATGCGTCGTTCACGCTTCTGAATCGCTCCGTAGCAATCCGTCTAGGCGAAACAATCGGGCTGCATCCGCTGCTGGAGCAACTCGAAGCAACAAGAAAGTTGCGCTTTCACAAATCCGAGTTGATCTGGCTGGCGGGCAACACATTCTACGGACGCAGAGGCATGTTTGAGCCTGCATTTCTGGAGTGGCTGGAGCACGATTTCCGGCTTTCGGATTTCGATTTGTCCGTTGAAGGCGGGCAAATGTCGCTGCGCTTCAATGGGCTATGGACCGAGACGACGATGTGGGAGATCTACGCGCTCTCGATCATCGACGAGCTGAAAACGCGCGCAAGCCTGAAGCGGCTGAGTGAGTTGGAACTGGATATTCTGTATGCGCGCGCCAAGTCGAGACTTTGGGAAAAAGTGGAGCGTTTGCGCGGCGTCCCGAAACTCAATCTCAGCGACTTTGGAACTCGGCGGCGCCATAGCTTTCTGTGGCACGAATACGTGGTTACCGCTATGAGCGACGTTCTGGGCTCCGGCTTTGCAGGTAGCTCAAATACTTATCTCGCCTACAAACACGACCTCGAGGCGATCGGCACCAATGCGCATGAGTTACCCATGGCAATGGCGGCGCTTGCCACCAACGATGGAGAATTGAAGTCGGCACAGTACCGCTTTCTCGAGCTATGGCAGCAGAGTTACCAGGGTGAATTGCTGATTCTGCTTCCCGACACATTCGGAACCACGCAATTTCTAAATGGCGCACCGGACTGGGTGGCCGACTGGACGGGTCAGCGCATCGACAGCAAGGAGCCGAGTATTGCAGGCGACGAATATATCGCGTGGCTCCAGCGCCACGGCCGCGATCCGCGCCGCAAGCGGTTGATCGCGTCGGATGCGCTCGACGTTGAACAGATTCTCAGTCTTCATGCCTATTTTGGAGGAACGCTCCGCAATGGCGCCTCTCCCGCGGACTTCCATTGCGCCAACGACTTTTTGGATGAGAAGAAGTGGCTCCCCGATCACCGCATTCGATTCAGCGCAGGATGGGGGACTTATTTGACCAACGATTTTCGCGGCTGCAACCCGCTGGGCGACGAAGGCTTCGACCCGGTGAGCCTGGTGTGCAAACTCAGCGACGTGGAAGGCAGACCGGCGGTAAAACTCTCAGATAACTACTCGAAGGCACTCGGGGACGCAGCAGAGATTGAACGGTACCGCCGCTTGTTTGGAACGGCGGGAGTAGCGGACGCGCCCGTGTTAACGTGATATGGCTAAGAACGCAGGCTGGCATGCGAATCAACTCAGGCAGGAACTGGGATTGCGCAACCGGCGGTACGCGCAGCGGCGGGCGCATGTGGAGAGTTATGGTAACTCACCGGTGATTGTGTACGCGCCGGAGGATGGACAGCACGGGAACTTTTACGATCCGGCTTATGCAGCGATTGTGGCCCGGCCCGAGTGGATGCGACGATTCGACAAGGTCCATGCGCAGGCCCGAAGGTCGTTGCCAGTTGCGGAGAGGCGTTGGCGCGAGCTGGACTCGTCGATGAGCTCGGACGCGCTCCTGATGAACGTGTTTTGCTCACCCAACGTGGCGGAGTCGACCGCGATCCGGAATGCGCTGGGGATCGAGGACTATGCGGCTCCGGTCTTCGGATGGAAGGCGCTCGTGCCGTTATCTACTGGCCGATTCGATCGCACTGAAGTAGATCTGCGCATGGGATCGTTGTTAGTGGAGGCCAAGCTGACGGAAGGAGATTTCCAGACGCGTGAGGCTCGGATCGTGGAGGCATACCGTGACTTCGACGAGGTCTTCGACCGGGAACTATTGCCTCGGGTTGAGTTGATTTCGGCGAGACGCAGAGAGGCCGCCGAGTTCCCGGAGGCCTACTCGCAGGAGTTTGAGAGCGTCATCGATACGACAGCCCCAGCGGCAAATCCCAATGAATTGCAGGCCCAGTCTCCATCGACGCTCGCTGCCGATGAATTCAATCTCTGTCGAGCCAGCGAGTCCGGCTACGAGAGTTATCAACTGATACGCAATGTACTCGCAGCCTATGCGGCCCAGTGCAGCTTTTGTGTGCTGCATGACGCGCGCAGGCCCGACTTGCGCGAGAAATGGTTCCAAGTAATGGCGGCAGTAAAAAGCGCCGAGATGCGCGTACGGTTAAAGGTTCTTAGCTGGCAGGAGTTAGCGGCTTACTTACCCGATGAGTTACAAGGCTTTCTAGAGCCTGTTATTAACTTTATTCCTTTGTTTGCTTTTGGATAAGGGATTCAGTTTGGTTTGGCTGACGATGGAGGCATGGAGAAGCGTGTCCGGTCGGGCTATCCGAGTGATGTTTCCGATGAGGAGTGGGCCTTTG
>DASYZU010000108.1:0-2200 GCA_035945795.1 Occallatibacter sp. | reverse complement strand
CGGCCCTCGACGGCCACTTCGCGTACCAGACCCGCCTGCACCAAATCACGCAGATTGTTATAAGTCGTGGCCCTTGAAGAGCGCGGATCCACACGATTAACGGCTTCGAAGATCTCCGCGGCCGTGGGATGCCAGTCGTGTTCCATCAAGACTGCCATCACGGCGTAACGCTGAGGAGTGCACCGCAACCCGCTTCCTTCCAAGGACCGTTTAATCGCCTCGGCATCCATCCACAGCTTAGACTATATCTAATGTGATATTTTGTCAAGACTCATGCTGCCGCTTCGGGGCAGAAAGACCGGCGGACGTGGTATTTAGATGCCTCGTCAAGTAGCCAGCCTGACACTTCTCTCGCGTCGTTGGAAGGAGAGTCGCAACCTATTTGATTTTTGGAGCGGGAGACGGGACGTGCGGTTGCCCCGTTTGCTGAGACAAACAGTTAAGACACTGTTGGCCGTTCGCTGCAATTCTATTGTGCCCCATCCCGGAACGGTTTTAGGATGAAGCTGCCGGTGAAGCGGAGACGGGCAATGCTGGCGAGCAACCCGATCGAGGAATAGCCGGCCGGAACTCATCGCGGACGATGAGCAGGGCGCGGTTGTTCCTCCCGTCGCGTCCTTAGACTGGGGCTCGGGGCCGACCAACGGGAGGCGGTACCCCGCCCCAGGTTTTAAGGGTTTGTTGCCCACATCGGACCGATAGATTCCGGTATGCCTGAAAAAACGCACAGAAGGTTTCATGCTTGCGCCGATGCTGGAGGCATGCGCAACTGCTGCTCGAATTCCACCGGTGGCCGGTAGCCGAGCGCCGAGTGCAGGCGCTTTTGGTTGTACACACGCTCCAGGAAGTGCTGGATGGAAGCGCGCGCCTCCCCCAGATCGCAGTACTCCTGACGATGCACTTCCTCGTATTTGAGGGTTTTCATGAATGACTCGCAGAAGCCGTTGTCATAGGGATTTCCTTTGCGACTCATGCTGATGGTGATGCCCCGACTTTTCAGCAGGTCGGTGTAATCGTGCGAGGCGTACTGCACACCGCGATCGGAATGGTGCACCAGGCCGGGCGCTGGGATGCGGCGCTCCAGCGCCATGCGGAGTGCCGCCATCGTCAATTCGTCTTCCAAGGTCCGGTCCAGCGCCCACCCGATCACCCGCCGCGAGCAGGCGTCCAGAATCACGGCCAGATAAACGAACTCGGTTTCCAGCCGAATATACGTGATATCCGCCACCCAGAGCTGATCGATGCCGGTCAGCACCATGTCGCGCGCCAAGTTCGGGTAAATCGGGCGGTCGTGATTGGAGTTGGTGGTCACCACGAATTTCCGCCGGCGCAGGCAGAGCAGATTGTCCTCCCGCAGGATGCGATACACCCGGTTCGGCCCGACCTGCCAGCCCCGCCGGTGCAATTCCTCGGTCATACGCGGCCGCCCATACATGGGAAACTCCAGCGCGATGCGCTGGATGGCATCTCCTAAATCGATGTCCTTATCCCCGGCTGCCGGCGTGGTCAGAAACCGGTAGTAACCCGCCCGGCTCAGTTCGGCCAGAGCGCACATCTCGGCTATGCTCATGCCCGCTTCCCTCCGGACTTGTTCTTGGATGTTCCCGCAGATCGCGGCCTTCCAGTCAATGCCTGCAACATCCGCTGTTCCTCGATGCGTTGCAAGCAACCCTTTAAAAAATCGATCTCCAGGGTCTGCTGGCCGATCTTTCGCTCCAGTTTGCCCTGCTGCGTGTCATCCCAGCGGCGCTTTCCGAAACCAGGAAAGGCGTTGCCTGGACCCTGGCGGAACTCCCGGCGCCAGCGATGCAGCACACTCGGGTTCACTTCAAATGCCCGCGCCACCTCGGCAATCGAAGACCCCGTCTCCAGCCGCTGGACCGCGGCCATTTTCACGTCACGCGTGAACGTTCGTCGAAGCAATCCCATGACACAATTCTCCATTCAATGAAAATTGTGTCTTAACCGGTTGTCTCACAAATCGGGACAACTCCAAACCTATCGAACTGGTCCGGTCCTTCGCAGCGTGCGTCTAAGTTTGCAATCGTTTCGCTCTGTCCTATGTCACGCTTCATGTGCTCTCCTGCACATGTCGCTTTTGTTCCTACAGACATGCGCTATATTTGCTGCGTTACGCACAATATCGGCGTTTCGGCGGGTTCGATAGATTAACGGCGGATTGATCCCGTGCGGATAAAGG
>DASYZU010000107.1:0-2468 GCA_035945795.1 Occallatibacter sp. | reverse complement strand
ACCGACCTCATGCAGGTGGAGGCCGCCTTTGCCGAGGCGATCCGTCTGATGGATGGCGTAGACGTGCTAGTCAACAATGCGGGAATCAGCATTCGTCATAAGTTCCTCGACATCACGCCGGAGGAATGGCAGCGCGTGGTCGCGGTGAATCTGACCGGCGTCTTCTACGTGGCGCAGACGGCGGCACGGCACATGTGGGAGCGCGGCAGTGGCGTCATTCTGCAAACCGCGTCGACCAATGGTGTGATGGGCTATCCATATTATGCGGACTACAACGCAACCAAAGCAGGAGTGATCGAACTGACCAAGTCGATGGCGCTGGAACTCGCGCCGAAGATCCGCGTGTGTGCCGTGGCCCCGGGGTATGTGCTCACCCCGATGCAGCGCGCAGAGTATTCCGACGCGATGCTAGGGGAAGTGAATGCGAAGATTCCGCTGGGCCGGCACGCGTCGCCGGAAGAAATTGCGGGACTGTTTGCATATCTGGCGTCAGACGATGCCGCCTTTGCTACCGGACACGTATTCACGATGGATGGAGGAGAAACCGCGGGCGGGCTGGCCAGCCGCTAAGTCTGACTAGATGGCTTTGGGAAGAGCGCAACTTTGGTCATGCCAGATGATGATCCGAAAAACTCGCAGCTCCAAGGGCCCGGAAAAGAGAACTTGGTTGGTAAAACCGGGAAGGGCACGAGTTTCACTCGTGCCGCCAGCACGTTGGAAATACGGCCGCGCTTCAGCGCCTGAGGGCTGCTGTTGGCTTGTAAGGGACTTTTTCCGCCCCCTTTGGCCGCTGGGGTAAAACGAACGAATTAAAATGGCTGATGAGATAACCGTGTCGGCTCCTCGCGGGCGAGTAGACTTGGTAGCGCTCAAGCGACCAAGGCTCGGAGGAAAGGAGCCGAGCGATGATGATTATAGGTTGCGATTTGCACACACGCTACCAACAGATTGCGATGCTGGACACGGAGACAGGAGAGTTGGTGGAGCGGCGTCTGGAACACGAGAGTGGAGAGGCGCGAACTTTTTATGCAGGACTTTCGGGTACGGTGCGAGTAGGGATTGAGGCCACCGGGCACACGCAGTGGTTCGAGGCCATGTTGGCAGAACAGGGACACGAGTTGTGGATGGGCGATGCGGCGAAGATTCGCGCGTCGGTGGTGCGCAAGCAGAAGACGGATGCGGGGGACGCGGCGCACTTGTTGGATCTGCTGCGTCAGGATCGCTTTCCGAAGATCTGGCGGCCGTCGCCGGCGGAGAGAGATTTACGGCAACTGGTCTGGCACCGGCAGAAGCTGGTGTGGATGCGGGGAGCGGTGAAGAATCAACTGCACGCACTGGCGATGGGCGAGGGAGTGTGCCGCAAGGCGAAACTGTTCACGGCGAAAGGGCGCAAGGAACTGGAGAGCCTGGCGCTGGGTCCTTGGGCCAGTTATCGGCGGCAAGAGCTGCTGCGGATGTTCGATGAGTTGGCGACTGCGACAGAGCAACTGGATGCGGCGGTGGAGCAGGCTGCCAAGGAGCAACCGCTGGCGGTGCAACTGATGACGCATCCGGGAGTAGGACCGGTGACGTCATTGGCCTTCGTGCTCATCCTCGGGCCGGTGGAGCGTTTCCAACGCAGTAAACAAGTGGTGAGTTATCTGGGGTTGAATCCGCAGGAACACAGCTCGGGCGGAAAACAGCGGCTGGGATCGATCAGCAAACAAGGCAATCCGATGATGCGGTCGTTGTTGGTGGAAGCGGGACACACGGCGGCGCGCTTCGATCCCGAGCTGAAACGCATGTATCAACGTTTAAAGTTTCGCCGTGGGGCCTCGGTGGCGAAGGTTGCCGTGGCTCGCAAGCTGGCCGTGAGGATGTACTGGATGCTGCGCAGCACGGCGGATTACGCGCAGCTGGTTCGCATGCAAGGCAGCCCGTGGGCCACCCTGGTGGAAAACAGTCCATCGCTGGGCTGATTGGGCGCCTTGCCTCCCGAACAGTCGGGAGTCTGAACAACGAATCATGGTGCCAGAGACCGAATAGATGGTTGGTGGAACCAGCTTCCACCGTGAGATTCTGAAAGCGAGCTGCAGTCGCGTGAGCAAAAGCAAGATCAAAAGCTTTCTAATAAGTAAGAACAAAAACTCGAGTTCAGCACTCCTGCCGCCAAAGCTGAACTCAGATACTCTACGTGTCTCTTGACAACGCCGACAAGGTTATAGATGGGTGGCCCGGGCCACCCAGCCAGTTCGGGGATGTCGGACGTGTCGATGGCGTCCTGCGTCCGTTCCTACACAAGCATTGCGGCCCGATACTTCCGGGCCGCCGGACAGCCGAGGGCGGCTGTCCCCACAGGATCATCGCCATCGTCACACCCTCATTCCTTCGGGCGGAGGAGGTGCCAGGCTTCGCGGTAGGCGTCGTACTGGCCGGGCTTGGGATCGTGGCGGCTGCGGAACAGGAGGCCGGTGCATCCGAGGAAGGCG
>DASYZU010000106.1:0-5042 GCA_035945795.1 Occallatibacter sp. | reverse complement strand
CTGCGAACTGGCGTCAGAGCTGCCGGCATCGATCACTTCCTCTACGTTGGTATGCAGGATGAACTGGCAGTTCTGATCGCGCACGGCGGGATCGGTTTCTGTATCCGTTTCCAGCAGTACGGTATCGATGCGCGCAGCTTTCCCCCGGTCACGTCCTTGCTCTTGTTAATTCGGTCGAACATCTTGATAAGTTGGTCGCGCTGCCATGCGGTGTCTACGGCGCTGTGCGAGCTGTTCTGCAGGGTGGAGACGCAGAGTCGAATGGGTTCCGGCCTATTCTGGGCATGTGCGGAAGAGATCAACAGAAGAAGAGAGGACAGCAGAGCCGCGAGTCGTCGCATCTAAGCTCACCCCTTGTCCGAAGAGTGCAACCACCAAGAAGATACACCCGCCCCCGGGCAAACCTTGAATCCTTCTCCCCAAAAACTAATGCCCGGGTCTGGGGGTGAGCACCGAGACCCGGGCTGGCTGTTCCTGTGGTTGCGAACGGGAGGGGGACATCCGGCGATCGAGCTTTAGCCAGACGCCGGAGAGCGGATCACTCACCCTCGCGTAAGTCGCGCTCACCTGGGGGGGCGGCGCGGTTCGCATGAAGGAACAGCAATCCTTCGAAAATCTCCGCTTACTTCTGCTTCACTTCTTCTGCGCTGCGCGCATGTAGGCGATGACCATCTTGACCTGATCCGGAGTCACGCCCTTGTTGGCGAAGGCGTGCATCGCCTTCTTGTCCTTGCCGCCGTTGGCGATCATGTCGGTCAGGTCGGCATCGGAGGCGTTCTTGGCACCGTCAGAAACCAGGCTGGGAATCCTGGCGGCCGGCTTGCCCGCAAGATCCATGCCATGGCAGGCGGCGCACTTCGTTTTGTAAACGGCCGCGCCATCGTCGGCGGCCCAGGACAGATTCGGCACGATCAGGAACAAGGCCACGGCGATCATCATGATAAGAATCACGAGCTTTGTGGTTTTCATGATTGCAATTCCTTTCACTGCTTATGTCTGGCCGCTCGGTCTGCGCTGAAGCAGGGCAATTTCGCAGACAGCTTGTCAGACTGGAATGAAAATTATTAACCCTGCGGTAGTTTCTACGCGTGGGACCAAATGATCAGTGATTCCAATCACATTTGGTAGTGATTGAGGGCAGCTTCCAACTCACTGAAATAGTGGCAGATCGCGTCAAAACACTCGCAGTGCGCGTAATATGCCGCACGTGTTGAAAATTTGAACACCGACTCTGTTGCGGATCGCGCCACAAGCCTCTGAAAACAAAAGAAACAGAGGCTCGTTGCCGCAACCCGCTTTGGCCCCGGGCTTGCCTTTCTAATATGTGCAACTAGCGCCCGAGGTGTTCGTCTTGGAACCCATGCTGATGGTGATCGGACTGAATCACCGCACCGCTCCCCTGGCCATGAGGGAGCGTTTCTGGATCGGCGAGAACCGGCGCTACGAAGTCTTGCGGCAGTTGCGACGTGCCGAGGGCATCGAAGAAGTGGTCGTGCTTTCTACCTGCTGCCGAACCGAGTTCCTGGTATGGGCCGATGAACCCACGGCGGCGGCCAATTCTCTACTGCAATTCCTGGGCTCTGAGTACGGCTTGAAGCTGAGCGAGTGGGAACATTTCTACCGGCTGCTGGACGATGCGGCGCTGACCCACGTTTTCAGCGTGACGGCAGGGGTTGATTCCATGTTTTTAGCGGAGGCTGAGATCGCGGTGCAGGTGCGGACTGCCTGGGAGCAGGCGCAAACCGTGGGCGCCACCGGAAGCTTCCTGAATGCCACGCTGGAGAAGGCTCTCAGCGTTTCGGAGCGGGTGCACAAGGAAACGTCCCTGCGCAAGCTGACGAATTCCATTCCCGGCGCGGCGCTCGAAGTCGCTGAGGAAATCTTCGGATCGCTGCAAGGGCGAAAGCTTCTGCTGCTGGGCAGCGGGAAAATGAGCGAGTTTGCCGCCCGGCAGATGATCGAAAACGGCGCAGGTCCCATCACGGTCATCGATCCGTCGCTGGCGCGCGCGCAGGAACTGGCGGAGAGCCTGGGAGGAACCGCGGCCGCGCTCGCCGACCGCTGGAAAGCGGTGCTGCGCGCCGACATTGTGATCAGCGCGACCGGTTGTCCCCATGTAGTGCTCACCCGGGAAGAGGCCGAGCGCATCGCCATCGAAAGGAATCGGGTCGCGCTGCTGATTCTGGATATCGGGATGCCGCGTGATGTAGATCCGGAAGTGCGCCGGGTCGACGGCATCCTGCTGTTCGACCTCGAGGGACTGGAGCGAGCCGTCCGTCATAGTAGCGCCGAGCGCTCGACGGCAGCCGCCGAGGCCGAAGCCATCGTGAGGGCGGAAGCGCAATCGTTTCGCAGCCAGCTCCCGGTGCAAGGCACGGCGCCCACGCTGCTCGCCCTGCGCCACCGTTTAGACGAGATTTGCCGGCAAGAACTGGAGTCCTTCCTCGAAGAGCGCGGACCATTTACCAGGGAACAGGATCAATCGCTACACGCCGTCACGAACCAGGTTATCCAGAAGATTGCCAGCTTCCTGGCGCGCGAACTCAAAGAACTGCCAGAAAAGGACGATCAGGAAAAGATGACCGCCGCGGTCACCCGCCTGTTCCACCTGGAATCGCCGCCAACGGCGCTTGCCGGCACCAGATTGGGGAGAGAGGAAAATGAGCGTAAAGCACAGCAAGTCGCAATCAACTACTAGCATCGCAGGTACCGGCGCGGCAGGCACGAGCATGGCATGGACCAGCGCGCAAGCTTATCTGCTGGCGGCATTTTGCCTGCTGCTCGGGGTCGCGTTGGGATATTTGTTTCGGGGATCGGCGTCGCCCGCCGCATCCGTGCCGGCCGCAACGGCAGCCCAGCAGGGAAGCGCGGGCCCATCGCAGCAACAGGCAGCGGAAGCTCAGGCCGCGGTCGAACAGGCTGCAGCTCCGCTGCTCGAGGCCATCAAGCAGAATCCCAATGACTTCGACTCGCTGGTGAAACTGGCCGACGTTTACTACGACGGGCAGCAGTTCGCCAACGCAATTCCATACTACGAGCGGGCTCTGGCCATCCATCCGGAAAACGTGGATGTGCGCACCGACATGGGGACCGCTTACTGGTACTCGGGAAACGCCGACAAAGCTTTGGCGGAGATGCAGACCTCGCTGAAATACCAGCCGGGACACCCGCAGACGCTGTTCAATCTGGGCTGGGTGCGGTGGCAGGGCAAAGCCGATCCCAAGGGAGCCATCGCGGCTTGGGAGCAATTGTTGAAGTTGAATCCGGACTATCCGCAGAAGGAACAGGTTGAGAAGGACATCGCCAGGGCGAAGGAGCACGCCGCCCGGGGCTGAAATTCCGCAGTTTGGCGCACTCTTCATCCTAATAAGGCGCGGGGCTTCCGCAAGGAGGCCCTGTTTTGTTATGTGAGGATGGTCACGTGGAATGGGGAAACACAACCCCCTTTTACAAATTTGTACAAATCAAGATGGCGGTTGACAGTTTCGCTCGTATCATAGAAACGCTACTTGTAGCCGCGGGCCGGGTTCACTCACTGAGATAGGTAAGTCGGTCCGCTGCCACACATAAGTCCAGAGTATTCGTAAATCGGCGCCAGCCAGGGGGAATTATGAAGCCCGCTACTTCATCCGCCCGCTCCAAAGCTCTGATCTCATTTCTTATCACCGCTAGCGTAATTCTGACCGCGATGTTGACGGCCAGTTGCGGCTCCGGCGGAAATACACCGCCTCCGCCGAAGTTCAGCGGGAGTACCTGGGTGGCCGTGTCGCTTTCGAGCACGGCAAACGATCAAGTTACAGCGTTTGATCTGACATTGCAGACATTGACGCTCACCAGCCAGTCAGGGAACACGGTCACTCTGCTGGGGTCGCAGCAACCCGCCGAGTTCATGCACCTGAACGGAGGGATCGAGCCGGTGATCACAGTCAGCGTTCCTCAGGGCATCTATACTTCAGCCACGGCTACGCTCGGAGGGGCAGTATTCATCTGTCTTGCGCAGGTTCCAGGCGGGGGCGTTGGAATCGCGAATTATTCACTTATCAATCAAGGCCCGACGGTGACTTTGCCCGCGCCCATTACGGTTACGGGCAGCAGCATGGGATTACTGCTGAATATGCAGGTTTCTAATTCGGCGATTTTTTCCAGTTGCTGGACCAACCCTGCGTTTGAGGGATTCTCCATGGCGCCCACCTTCAACCTTACTCCGCTTACCTTATCCACTTCGCCGACGAACTCTGGAAATGGCAAGGTCAGCGGGCTGGTGGCGACGGTTGCATCGGTGGGAACGACACCGTCAAATTTGACGCTCACGATTGCGGGGGGACCGATGGGAACCAGAACTCTGTCGGCGAGCACCAACAGCGCAACCGTTTTTCAGGGTGTGAGCGGCGCCTCTGCGCTCTCTCCCGGAATGTTTTTGAACGTGGACGGTGCGATCCAATCCGACTCGTCGCTGCTGGCGACTCGAATTGCGGTGGAAGATTCGTCGGCGGTCAACGACTCCAGCGGTCCCGTGATGTTTGTTGACAATGTGGTTCCAGGTTTTCAGCTCTACGGCCGTAGCGAACTGGGTTCTCTGCAAACCATCAATGGCCAAAGCGGAATCTATTTCGACATACCCTATTTCGACTTCAGCAATGCCGCTTTCAACATCTCGGGCCAGCTTTCGAACCTGCAAAACCTGCCGTTCGTTCCCAGCTTTGATGCTTCGAATATGGTGGCAGGTCAAAACGTCGACGTCACTTCGGCAAATTTCATCCTGAGCGGGGGTGTCGGGACTCCCGCGAACACGATCACCCTAGTCCCGCAGGCCGTCGATGGGACGGTGGTCGCTTCGCAGCGGAGCGGCAGCTTTACCGATTACACGGTTTCTCTGGCTTCCTACGATCTATTCCCTACCTTGGCGGTGCAGCAAGGGCAAACGACGCTGCTCAGCAATCCGAGCCAGATGGAAGTCTACGTCGACAGCAATACGCAACAGCTCAATGCCACGCCTCTGGGTGTCGGCAGCACGTTCCGCTTCTACGGATTAGTCTTCAATG
>DASYZU010000105.1:0-1688 GCA_035945795.1 Occallatibacter sp. | reverse complement strand
TCGCAAGCGTCGGCGCGAAGGCAAAGGGCGGGCCGCAAGCGCTCGTCAAGGCGCGGCAAGGCATAATCCGAACCCTCTGGGGCATGGGAATTAATTCAGAAAAGTGTCCTTCGGCTGGAAAACGTGGCTCCCGGCTTTCCTCTGCGGTTCTGTCATTGACCTTCGCGAAGCTGTCGTTAGCAAATTAAAACGTCCGGTTTTTGTAGCAAGTGAAGTGTCCGGTTGAGTGTTGATCACCCGCCGCCGTGGCTGTGGGAAAGTGGGAATCCCGCCGGTGTTGCGGGATTTCCAAGCGGAGTGGAAAACCTGCTTTTGGTTTTCCACGTAGCGGCTTTTCCACAGCCTTCTGGCGACGTTGCATCGGTTCCAGCAAGGGCCAACCTTGGGCGTTGTAGCGACCCACGATGTGCGGCCCGTACCGGAGGCTCAGCATTCCATCCAGATGCTGATGGACGGTCACCGTGCACCCGGCCAGCGTTCCGCGCCAGCGGACCGGTTGGATCTGCAAAGAAAGATTCTGAAAACTCACCGTATTGTCACGGCTCACCGTGCGCTCGAACTGCAGAGAAAACACCTGCTCCAGATCCTGCCGCCGGCAGGAGGTGAAAGCGCTGCCAGGTTGCACCGGTTTCACCCGGAATCGCTGGTTGAAAGCGGCGATGTACTCTTCCCGCAGGAATCGGTTCGCCGCTTCCACCGTGGTAATGGCCCGCAGGCGCAACTCCTGTGGCAGCCGTCCCTGCCAAGTGCCGAAATTACGTTCCGAGCGTCCGCGCGCTTGGGGCGAGTAGGCTGGAATCATGCGCACGCCCAGTTCGCGCAGCGCCCGTCCCACCTGGGTCACTCGCTCGCGGTCTACCGCCTCGCCCGCCTTCGGCGTCAGCCAGAAGTGGCTGCCGCGATCGCTGTACAAAGCGCAGAACAGTCCCCGCCGCTCAATCACCTCGCGCAGCGCGGCCATCACGGTCTGTGTCGATTCTTCCTCCACCAGTTGGGCGTAATAAATCTCGCTGCTGGCATCATCCAGAATCACGATCAAGTCGTGCCAGCGCTCATCGCCAAACCAGCGGTGGCGGCTGCCGTCCATGTGCAACAGCATCCCCGGTAAAGGTCTTCGCGGCCTGCGCTGACGATGCACGCCCCTCTTGCGCCCTCGAGCGACCAGCCCCGCCCCTTGCAGAATCCCTTTCACCCAACTGTAGCTCAGCCCGATCTGGTGCTCGGACTGGAGCTTCTCGTGAAAATGCTTCACGTTCAGATCGAAGTAACGCTCCCGGTACAGACCGAGCACCCGCTCCACTACCGCCACCGGCACCCGCTTGGGCGAAGGTACTCCTCGCCTGCGGTCAAATAGGCCGCGGAATCCGAATTCCTCGTGCCGTTCCCGCCAGCGCCGCATGTGCCGGTCGCTGATGCCTAGGATTTCGGCCGCTTGCCACCAGGTGATCTTCTTGGCCATCGCTTGTAACATCACTTCCTGTACTTTCATCGCCCGCTCCACAGCACCTTCGGTGTAAGAGTCCATGCCAGGCATGGTCTCCTACTCTCCCAAGCCGAAAAGCGGACATTTCACTTGCTATCTCAACCGGACATATCATGTGCTACCGACACGATTTCCCCCTCAGCTTGGTTTCGTGAATTGTTTGCTGTAACCTTTGTCGCCTTGCGCGAGTCTATGCCAGCGTTTG
>DASYZU010000104.1:0-2342 GCA_035945795.1 Occallatibacter sp. | reverse complement strand
CAAGCATGGGAATGCAGGGCGGACGTCCAACCGCGCGCGGCCAGCCAAACAGCGCAAGAAGATTCTACAGAAGGTCGAAGAAAAATACGCGGGCTTTGGGCCGACGCTGGCGGCGGAGCATCTGGGCATGGAAGACCGGCTCGCAGTACATCCGGAGACGTTGCGGCGCTGGATGCTCTCCGCGGGACTGTGGAAGAAGGCGCGCCAGCGCAAACAGCATCGCAGAAGGCGCGAGCGGCGGGCGCACTTCGGAGAGTTGGTGCAGATGGACGGCAGCTTCCATGACTGGTAGCAGGGCCGCGCCGGGAAGGCTTGCCTGATGAACATGGTGGACGATGCGACCTCGACGGTAGAAGCGGGCCTGGGGGAAGGGGAAACGATCTGGGCGGCGGTGGGAGTGCTGCGGCAATGGATCGAAAAGTACGGCGTACCGCTGGCGCTCTACACCGACTGGAAAAACGTGTATGTGCGCGAGCCCACCGCAAAAGAGCAGCTGCATGGCAAGGTGCCAGTGACGCAGTTTGGACGCATGTGCCGGAAGCTGGATATCCGGATCATCGCGGCGAACTCGCCGCAGGCCAAGGGGCGCGTGGAGCGCGGCAAGGGTACGCACCAGGATCGCCTGATCAAGAAGATGGGACGCAAGCAGATCCGCACGCACGAAGCGGCGAATCGTTTCTTACAAGAAGAATATCTGGCCCAACACAACACACGGTTTGCGCGCGAGCCGGCCGAGCCGCAGGACTATCACCGCAAGCCACCGGCAGCGCGCGAGTTGGAGCAAGTGTTCTGTCTGGAGACCGAGCGAAGTATTTCCAATGACTGGGTGGTGCGCTATGAGAACCGCTATTTTCAACTGGAGCGGACCAGCGATTATCCCCCGCGGCAAGCCAAGGTGACGGTGTGCGAATGGGAAGACGGACGGACCGAGATTCGCTATAAAAGCAAGGCTCGGCCGCATCATGAGATCGAGCCGCCGCAGGCCCAACCGGCCGCGATCCGTCTGGTGGATAAACCACCCAAACCTTCACACTGGAAGCCGCCGGCTGGCCACCCATGGCGTAAACCGGCTTCCAACACGGCGATGCTGCGGGCCCCTGCCTCCGCTTCGCCCTAAGCGCTCGGCCTAACGGCCTCGCAGGGCTACGCTCCGGCAGCGGCCCGCAGCATCGGAAGCAACTGGTTGCGCAACAAAAGAAAAGGGGACACTTCTAATGAGGTAAATCAGGGGACATTTCTAAAGTGGGTTGACACCTGACGACGGCACCCTTGACTTTCAGAATTCACAGGAGTAGCTTATCCGGGAAGATTTTGGACATTCTAATGTCCTTAATGAGGGGGGGAGAGAGGGGCCACATGAGAACACTGAGACACATTTCTTTGTGTGTACTGGCAGCCGTCTGTATGATTTCGCAAGCATACGGTCAGCTCACTACTGCTACAGTCACCGGAACTGTAACCGACGCAACCGGCGCAGCTATCCCCGGCGCGGCATTGACATTAGAAAATACCACCAGGGGCGCGGTGCGTACCGCTGTCGCTGACGCGTCCGGCCGATTTTCCTTCGACTTCGTCCAAGTAGGCAGCTATCGCTTGACCGTTTCTCAAAAGGGATTCGAAACCGGAACCCGCTCCGGTATCGATCTGGTATCCGGCACGGTTCTCGATCTGCCAATACAACTCTCGGTACAACAGCAAACCACCAGCGTCGAGGTTTCTGCCAACGTCGCGGCGCTCGACACAACCGAGGCGCAGCAGGTTGCCACCCTCAGTGACTCGCAGGTGCACGATCTGCCCGTCGCCCATCTCGACTGGTCCAACCTATTGGCCGACACCGCGGGCACCATAAAACCGGCAGTTACGCTCAGTTTGAATAGCACCCTTCCCTATGGCAGCGGCGAGACCGTCAATGGCCTGCCGTCAGCCGGCTACAACTTCACCGTGGACGGCACCAATGCCGGCAACAACGTGAATTTCCCGGGCTACAACCCTTACCAAGGAGTCGCACTCATTAACGCCGTGAACAACGATGCGATTCAGGAATTGAGCGTCGCCAAGGGTACTCCTCCCGCCATCGTCGGCAACGCCATGGCCGCCAGCCTCAACATCATCACCAAGAGCGGCACGAATGCGTTTCACGGAGGCTTGCACGAGGTAAACGAGGTCAGCGTCTATGATGCACGGAACCAATTCTTGAACTACCGGCCGAATACCGTCTTCAACGATTGGGGCGGCTCACTTGGCGGGCCAATATTGAAAAACAAACTGTTCTTTTTTGGCTCCTATGAGCAGGCGTCCCTATCCACTGCAAAACCCATCAACGGCACTGTGCCAACTCCTTA
>DASYZU010000103.1:0-20681 GCA_035945795.1 Occallatibacter sp. | reverse complement strand
TTGAGATGGTGATGCCGGGCGATAACGTTTCGCTGCAGGTGGAGCTGATCACGCCGGTGGCGCTGGAAAAGGGCCTTCGGTTTGCGATCCGCGAAGGCGGACGCACGGTGGGCGCGGGCACGGTTGCGGAGATTGTTAAGTGATAGTTGTCAGTTGACAGTGATCAGTTGTCAGTAAGACGCGCGATGCGGGTTTTTGGACTGACAACTGACAACTGATAACCGATAGCTGAAAGGATTTGAGAAATGCGGGAAATTGTTACATTGCAGTGCACTGAGTGCAAGGAGCGGAATTACTCGACGACGAAGAACAAGAAGACGACCACTGGCCGTCTCGAGTTCAAGAAGTTCTGTAACCGTTGCCGCAAGCACCAGCCGCACAAGGAAACTAAATAGAGCAGCTTCCAACTGCTAGCTTCTAGCTACTAGCGTTTTCATCGGAGGGTCGAGATGCTCGCGTCCCGAAGGATGAGCTAGAAGCTAGAGGCTAGACGTTGACAGTTGTTCCTAGGGGCGTAAGCTCAACGGTTAAACTGTCGGTCTCCAAAACCGAACTTGGGGGTTCGAATCCCTCCGCCCCTGCCAGATTGAAATGGGAAGCGCCGGGTGAGAACGCCGGGCGCGAAGGATTGGAAGTATGGCAACGAAGACGGCATTAGAAAAGGGCGACGATCGTTCCGCCAAGCGGCAGGAGCCAGGCGCTCTGTCGGAGTTTTCCGGCAACGCGATGGGTACGTGGACGAACTTTACCCGGTTTCTGTCCGATGTCCGCGCAGAGATGCGCAAGGTGGTAGTTCCCTCGCAGAAGGAAGTGAAGGTGACGACGTCGGTAGTGATAGTCGCCGTGTTCATCTTTGGAGTGTTCTTCTTTGTGGTGGACTGGATATTCAACATCGGCATACACGAGTTGTTGGTGAAGCTGGGTGGAGTGCAATAGCAGGAGTAGCCCGGAAGCGAGAGCAGAATGGCAGATGAGTTGGAACAACCCGGCGAGCCGCAAGAGCCTCTTGGAGAGCCAAAGCCGGAACGGAACGAGCGTTTCAAATGGTACATCCTTCACGCCTACTCGGGGTTTGAGCGCAAGGTGAAGGAGTCCATCGAGAGCCGCATTCAGGCTTTTGGGCTGACTGACAGGGTGGGCCGGGTGATGATTCCGACCGAACCGGTGACGGAGATCATCAACGGCAAGAAGCGCACGGTAGAACGCGTTTTTCTGCCCGGCTATGTGCTGGTGGAGATGGAACTCGACAACCATCTTTGGCACGTGTTGAAGGACACGCCCAAGGTGACAGGTTTTCTGGGCACGGGCGACAAGCCGGTAGCGCTGAACGAAGAAGAGGTGAGTTCGATTCTCTTCCGGAGCGAGACGGCGAAGGACAAGCCGCGGCTCAAGATCAAGTTTGAAAAGAGCGAGCAAGTCCGCATTACGGACGGGCCGTTCGCCAACTTCAACGGCGTGGTGGATGAGATCAACGAAGATCGCGAGACGCTGAAGGTCATGGTGACCATTTTCGGACGCTCGACACCGGTCGAACTGGAGTTCGGCAAGGTCGAAAAGATTGAGTAACAGCTTCTAGCTTCTAGCTCCCAGCTTCTAGCTGGCTGTCCTTTCTAGCGGGCGCCGGTTGGGATAGGGCGGAAGGCTGTGACCTCAAAATTTGTAGTAGGAACAAAAGAGCTAGTAGCTAGCGGCTAGAAGCTGGAAGCTGGTTCCGAAGGAACAGACAATGGCACCTCCAAAGAAAATCACCGGGTATGTGAAACTGCAGATCGAGGCCGCGAAGGCCACGCCGGCTCCGCCGGTTGGTCCTGCGCTTGGTCAGGCGCAGGTAAACATCATGGAGTTCTGCAAGCAGTTCAACGCGCGCACGCAGAACAAGGAGATGGCCGGACTTACGATCCCGGTTGTCATCACGGTCTACGCCGACCGCAGCTTCACCTTCATCACCAAGACGCCTCCGGCGGCAGTTCTGCTGAAAAAGGCTGCTGGTATTGCCAAGGGCTCCGGCACGCCGAACAAGGAAAAGATCGGCAAGGTGACCGAGAAGCAGGTACGCGAGATCGCCACGCAGAAGATGCCCGATCTGAACGCTGCCTCAGTGGAGACGGCGATCAAGAGCATCAAGGGCACGGCGCGCTCGATGGGTATTGAAGTGGTCGCGTAAGGCCGCCGATTTTTTTAAGGCTCCGATTACAACCGCAAGGCCCTCCTGCATGGGAGGGCCTTGTTGCGTTTTGGGACGGGGTTCAAAGGATCGAGCGATAGTGGTTGCCTTTATTCCATGCGCAGCGCGCGAATAGGGTCCACGCTTGCCGCGCGCCCGGCAGGGACAGCGCTCGCCGCGAGAGCGACCACTGCCACGCTTGCCACAGCGAGGAGATAGCTCACCGCGTCAAGCGGCTTGACGCCATAGAGCGACGAGGTGAGGGCGCGGCCTACAAGCATTGCCAACGGAACGCCCACGACGACGCCGGCTGCAGTGAGCAACAGGCTGTCTTTCAGGATCATCCAAACCACCTGCCCGCGGCGAGCGCCGACGGCCATGCGCACGCCAATCTCCGCTGTGCGCATGTTCACTCGATACGCCAGGGTTCCATAGAGGCCCGTGGCAACGAGTATTACCGAAAGGAAGCCGAAGAATCCGGCAAGTCGGGCAAAGAGCACTTGCCCGGAGATGGTGGTATCAAATTGCGCGCGTTGTGTCATGGGCCGGATCAGCGGCAGGTTTGGATCCATCTGCTGCACCACCTTGCGTGCCAACGGCAGAATCGCGAGCGGATCGCCGTGCACGCGCATTTCAACGTGCATTGCCCCGGTCATCGGAATCTGAGCGTACATGTACCAGGCCATGGGAATGGGATCTTCGTTGATACTGCGATATTTGTGATCCTTCACAACGCCGACGATGGTCATCGTGTATTGTCCATTGTCGGGTCCGATGGTGTGACCCAGCGGGTTCTGATTGGGAAGGAAGCGTTGTGCAAACTGCTCATTGATGATGCCCACGTGGGGCGATGCCGCTGAATCGGTGTCTGCGAAGTCGCGGCCTGCAAGCACCGGTACGCCGAGAGTGCGGAAGAAGTCAGGTCCCACTACGTTGCTGCGGACCGTTATGGAAGCTCCGTTTGCCACATCGGGCAACCTGCCGTCCACCATCATGGCGCTGTTGTTGGACCACCACGACCCAATGCGTTCCTCCATGATGGTCACAGATTCTACGCCCGGCAGAACGCGCAGTTTGTTCATCAGATTCTGGTAAAAGGCGACACCTTTGGGAACCGACTGTATGTTTGGTTTCACTCCGAAGACGACGAGACCTTCAATGCGCATTCCCAGAGGGGTGTTTTCGAGATTGCGCAAAGTGCGAATCAGCAGCCCTCCACCCACCAACAGCACCACGCACAACGCCACCTGCAAAGCGACGATGATCTTACCGGTGCGCGATTTACCCGCATCGGTGTTGGATGTCGCCGCTGAAGTTTTCAGCGCCAGCTCCGATCCGCCGGCAAGGGCCACGCGCAAAGGGGCCAGGCCAAAGAGAAGCGCAGAAATGACCAGCACGCCGAGCGTGAATAGCAGCACCGTCTTATCCGGCGCAAGGCTGGACTCGATCTGCGCCCATTGGCCGAGAAGCCTCGTCGCCATCACAGCAAATCCCCAACCGAGCGCGCCGCCCGCTGTTACCAGAATGGCGCTCTCGAGGAGCAGTTGTCGAAACAACTCCAAGCGCCCCGCGCCCAGTGCCTGACGCACAGAAAACTCTCGCTGGCGGGTTGCGTTCCTCGCTATGAGAAGCATGACCACGTTCATCAGCGCGATCAGCAGCACTAGCCCCACCATCGCCATCAAGATGCGGAGCGGCTTGCCGTACCTGGCGTCATACCCTGGAAAGCTTTTTGCATCGGCAAAGGTGAGGACCGGCGGCTTGTCGCCCGCCTTGGGCGAGCCGAGCCCCACATAGGCTGCGGTTTGAAACATGGGCTGCAATTGAGAGATTGCCTGCGCCCTGGTGACTCCAGGGGTGAGGCGTCCAATCATTCGCAGGCACCACCATGTCGGATTTGCGATATAAGTTCTTCCGTCCTGCCGAGGATTGCCCCATGCATTCAACTCCGGGCGGCTTTGCAAAGGAATCCAAAAATCGGTCGATCCGCCCCCTTCAACACCTTCAAACCCTTCCGCGGAAACTCCCACGATTGTCATAGGAACGCCGTTCACATACAGTGTCTTTCCCAATACATCTGTGTCTCGCGCGAATCGCCGCGTCCAGTAGTTGTAGCTGATCACGGCGACGGGCGTATGGCTTGTCTCGTCCTGTTCACTGAATCCGCGACCGAGCGGCAACTGCACTCCGAGGCCAGAGAAGAAGACGCCGCTGACCATATCGCCCTCCGCCTCCTCAGGTTGCGTTCCATAACGGACTGCGACCTTGCTGCCCGACAGTGGCGCGTAGGCTATCAACGGAGAGAGCCCCTGGCGTTGCTTTCGGAGCGAATCGTATACCGGATACGAGAAGGTCTCATTGGAATCGATGGTGCCGGTACCGTGCGGCGGATTAGTTGTCCTCAAATACACCAGTCGATCCGGATCGGCCACGGGCAGCGAGCGCAGCAGCACAGCATTCATAACGCTGAAGACAGCCGTGTTAGCGCCGATTCCAAGTGCCAGCGTGAGGATGGCCGTTGCGGCAAAGCCCTGGCTCTGCGCGAGCGAACGCAAACCGAATCGGAGATCGCGGATCAACTTGTCGAGGCCCGCCCATCTGTTTCTCAAGTAGAAGTGCTCCTGCGCCGCACGCACATTGCCGAATGCACGGTGCGCCTTCCAATGTGCCTGGTCTTTGTTTAAGCCTTCGCGCTCGAGATCGTCGGCTTCGAGTTCGAGATGCGCCTTGATCTCTGCTGCGAAATCCTGTGCACTACGTTTGCGCCGGAACATAGCTATGCCTCCTCGGCCTGCGAACGCTTGCTGGGATCCAGAATTAAGCCCATTGCGCGTGTCAGCCGCCGCCACTCTCCGGTCTTCTCGACAAGCTGCTCACGCCCCTTTGCCGTCAACGAATAAAAGCGCGCCTTGCGGTTGTTCTCGCTCACGCCCCACTTGGCGCAAATCCAGTCTTTGTCTTCGAGTCGCTGCAGAGCCACATAAAGCGAGCCATGGTCGACAAGAAATATCTCTTCGGACTGACGTTGAATCAAGCGCGCAACACCCTGGCCATGGCAGGGGCCGAGGGCGAGCGTCTTCAGGATCAGGAGGTCGAGGGTGCCCTGCAACAGGGCGATGCGATCGGAATTGTTCTCTTGGGTAGTCATTCGACCCAAGTATTCGCCTGTTTGGGTAGAATGTCAACCCAAAGCGTAAATCTCTCGCACCACAGTGGGGCTTGGGTCTCTTCTGGCCATTGCCAGTTGACCCTAACCTGTACTATTGGAGCCGAGGTTTGCACGATGAACCACGTGGAACGTTTTCGTGCGCTCATGAGCTTTGAGCCGGTGGATCGGCTGCCGCGCTGGGAATGGGCGATGTGGTGGGACATGACGATCGATCGCTGGCATGGCGAGGGGCTGCCGGCGGAGTTGAACGATGTGTTCGAGATCGCCGAATTCTTCGGGCTGGATCCTTACAAGCAGTTCTGGTTCTCGACTACTGCGCCGACGATTGAGGCTGTGCAGCATCATGTTGAAGGTTGCGTGTCCAACATGGACGACTACCTGTGCATTCTGCCTTCGCTTTATCCGGACCATAGTGCGGCGATTGCATTGATGCGGCCGTGGGCCGGAAGACAGGCGCGAGGCGAGGTGGTGGTATGGACGACGCTGGAAGGGTTCTTCTGGTTTCCGCGCACGCTGCTCGGGTTTGAAACACTGATGCTGGCTTATCACGATCAGCCGGAGCTGCTGCATCGGATCAACTCGGATCTGCTCGCGTTCAATCTGCGGCTGCTGGAGCAGATTCGCGAGAGTTGCGTTCCGACGTTCATTACTATCGCGGAGGACATGTCTTATAACC
The DNA here is from genome assembly GCA_035945795.1 of Occallatibacter sp. GTDB lineage: Bacteria > Acidobacteriota > Terriglobia > Terriglobales > Acidobacteriaceae > Telmatobacter. Next base: position 14,672 of record DASYZU010000103.1, on the reverse strand, counting down.
ACGGGCCGATGGTGTCGCGGCGGACCTGCGAGCAGTTCATGACGCCTTATTACCTGCCGTTGCTGGAGCGGGTGAAAGAGATGAATGCCGTGGCGATCATGGATACCGATGGCGATTGCACCAAGCTGATTCCGTGGATTCAATCGGTGGGGGTTGAGGGCGTGCTTCCGCTGGAACGGCAGGCGAAGGTGGACGGGACGGCGCTGCGGGAGGCCTATCCGACACTGAGGATGGTGGGGCACTATAACAAGCTGGTGATGCACCTGGGCGAAGCGGCAATGCGGGGCGAGTTTGAGCGGCTGGTTCCGTTGATGAAGATGGGCGGGTTTATTCCCAGCGTCGACCACCAGACGCCGCCGGCGGTTTCGATGGAGGATTACCGGTTGTATCTGCGGCTACTCACTGAATACACAGCGGGTTGAAGGAACAGGGAACTGAAGCAGCACCTCGATTGAGTGTTGTGGTATCCCACCCTTGCGACAGAAAGAAGTCGCAAGGATGGGATACCCATCGTTTGGTGGTGGGTGGGCGGGGAGTCTGCTTCTGTGGACGACTGTGTCTTCAGCAGACTGTCTCACTTTTGGGGAGCAGTCCAGGGGGTCACCCCAGTATCCCAGGTCTCAAACACTCGAGACCTGGAACCCGAATCTCATCTCCGGAAAGTTTAGACCCGATAGTTCCGCAAGCTCAGAACCAGCGGCCCAGGGTGATGAAGACTTTGCGATGGCCGGCGTCGCCTACGGAGACGCCGAAGGTTACGAGACCGAGGGGCGTGTTGCCGACGAGGCCGACGGTTCCGTTCTGGCGCAGAAACGCACGCTGCTCGGGTGACCACACTTCTCCGGCTTCATAGCTGATTAGGCCATAGAGGCCCTGGCCGAGGCCGGTGGGGAGAGCTGCAAGGCGGTGCATGTATCCGCTGCGCGCGAGATAGAGGTCGGTGCCGCGGTACTCGTCAATGGCCGATGCGGAGAGGCGCATGGGGCCGCCGAGAGTGAAGCGATAGGGCTGTGCGACGTTAGCGCGCAGGTAGGAGTCGACCTCGAGGCTCATACCGATGATGTTGTTTTGCTTTAAGGGGAAGGTGCGATTGAAGGAGAACTGTACCATGGGGGCATTCCTGCTGCCGACCGCATGGTAGAGCGCTCCGGCCGATGCCGCCAGCCGGAATCCGCTGGGAGAGATGGCACCCGAGGAAGCCTTGTCGATGTTGATGTGCAGCAGGCCGGTTTGCGCGGTTCCGGTGAGATAGGGGCCGCCGCCCGAGCCTGTGCGCAGAGCCCAGCGCACATCCGCGGCGCGCCACTCGGCGGAGACCTGCATGGTGTTGCCAAAGGTGCGGCCGACTTCAAGACCCGCAACCAGGTTTTGCTGAAAACGTTCGGCGATTCGCTTCTGGTTGGCCCAGATAAAAACGGGTTCGCGAGAGACGGTGGCGCGTGGTTCCAGAAAGAATCCGCTTGGCGTGAGGAGGCGATAGTACTCGGCAGTGAGGACTGTCTTGAAGCCGAGTTCTGCGGTGCCGCGGAGTTCGGAACCGAAACCGCGAAAGTTCTGATCAACGAAGCGCAGATTTATTTCCATGCGCGTGATGTTGGAGGTGGCCGCGGTCAGCTCGGGACCGATGACAAGATAGGGCGGGCCGATGGAATCCTTGCTGAGGCGGACGAGAATGCCGGCATCGTTGGGAGAGGCGCCGGGGGTTCGAGCAGCTGTGGAGCCCGCGGCCAGCGCGGGGGAGAAGGTCTCATAGGTTGCGTCGTATCCACCGTTGGACTGGATAGGCTTGAGAGCGTTGATGGTGGTAATGGGCGCAACGGGCTGGCCATCAAGAGGTTTCATATCGGCGAGTACGCTGCGGTCGGCGCTGGGCGAGCCGCCTTCTACCGTGACTTGTCGAAGGGCGCCTGGTTGGGGAAACATCCTGGCCTGGCGCGCGGCGAGGTAGGTCTTCCAGTCGTTGTCGTTGATGGCGTAGCGGAGGAGGACTGCGCGGTTTTGTTCCGCGGCGAGATAGCCGGCACGAATAATCTGGCCACCCTTGGCGTAGTCGGTGCCGGAAAGTTTGTCGAACGGTACTGAAACCACCAGGTCGGCCAATGCCCTGGCCTGTACTACATTCTGCTCGATGCCGGCTGTAAAGGCGCGGTTGAGCACGCCGACGATGGAGTTTGTGTCCGCGGCAGCGATGGCATTTGTTTGCAGGTGGACGGCAATCACGATTTCGGCATGCAGGTCGCGGCGGACAACATCGGTGGGAAGGTTGTCGAGGATTCCGCCGTCGACGAGGTAATGGCCGTTTGCGCTCTGCACGGGAGGAAAGACGCCGGGGATGGAGATGGAAGCGCGAACGGCCTGGGGCAGCGGGCCGTGAGCGAAGGTGATCGGCTGCAGTGAGGTGAGATCGGTGGCCACGCAGCGGAAGGGAATCGGCATGCGGTCGTAGTCGAGATCCTGGCTGTTGTAGGCGGGCATGTTGGTGATGAGAAATTCGTTGACGCCGCGGTCGGTGAGCAGGGCATTGCGCAGCAGCGGGCCGTGCTTGAGGCCGACGGCGATTCCCTGCGGAATTTCATGGCGATCCTGACGGCGGCGGTAGCTCAAGTCAGTGTATGCGGGTTGCAGCGTGAAGACACCGGTGAAAGCACCGCTGGTAGCGAGCGCGCGCAGCTCGGCGGGTGTGAGGCCAGAGGAATAAAGGCCGCCGATAAGGGCACCCATGCTGGCGCCAGCAAGGCGGTCGATGGGGATGTGGTTTTCTTCCATCCACTGCAGGACGCCGATGTGAGCCAGGCCGAGCGCGCCTCCGCCTTCAAGAGCAACGCCGACGACGGGACGGCCTGCGGGCGCAACGGCAGGCAGCGGCGCGGGATTGGCCGGAGCGGTATTGGCTGGACTGATGGGCACCTGGCTTGGTGCGGGGACTGCAAGAATGACGGCGGTAAGGAGGATTGCGGTAGATTTCCAGGCCATAGGGGGCGCCTCCCGGCAGATCACTTTGAAATGAAGTTAACGCGTTTCGGGGGAAGATGCTGTGATGTGAGGCAGGGGTCGGAGGGTTTCCGCAGGGGCTGAAACCCTGGATAATCTCGCGGCGTTTGCGGCACCCTTCGACTCGTCTCGGGGCAGGCATTGAAGTCGTGCCCTGAGACAACGCTTCGCCTCCGCTGGATCGAGTTTTTCAGCGGATGGTGATGGGCGGAAAACACGAAAGGTTCTCTCTGTGGACAGAGAGAACCTTTCTGCGTCTGCTGCTGGAGGCGCGTTGGAGGTGTTAGAGCTGGAAGCGCCCTACTTAGGCGGGGCCGGAGTGAACCCTTCGCGTCTTTGGCCGGGTTCAGGCTTGGGCTTCGGTTTGGGCGCCTTCTTGACTTCTTTTCTGCCTTTATCTTTGCTTCCCATGGGTAGAAGTGTGACATAAAAGGGCTTGAGAGAAAAGGCGGATCACCCAATTCCTATTGCCGTTTCCGGTTCCCGTTTGCATTTCCATGGCCGTTTCGCTATGATTCATAGAGTGTCCAAGGGAAATCCCTGGACTGTCATAAGCACCACGGTTTCTGGACTCGTTCGAGTGGGCTGGTTGCGGCAAGGAAAGACGTCGCCGGTGCGGCCAGCACTTCCGAGTTCCCCGCAAAGCGGGGCTGGCAGAAACGGTGGGAGACGAGGAAAGAATGGCCAGAAAACTCAGCAAGAATATTGTGAAGGCGCGCGCGGCTGTGACCAAGCCGGCGTATCCACTGCCTGAAGCTGTTGGGCTGCTCAAGCAGGTAAAGTATGCCAAGTTCGACGAGACGGTCGACCTGACCATGCGCCTGGGCGTTGACACGCGTCATGCTGACCAGATGGTGCGCGGAACCGTGGTTCTGCCGCATGGGCTGGGCAAGACCAAGACTGTTGCCGTGATTGCTTCCGGCGACCGCCAGAAGGAAGCCACCGAAGCCGGCGCCGATTTTGTGGGCGGCGAGGAGATGGTGGAGAAGATTCAGAAGGAAAACTGGACCGCCTTCGATGCGTTGATCGCAACTCCGGACATGATGAAGGTTGTGGGACGGCTGGGCAAGGTGCTCGGACCGAAGGGCCTGATGCCCAATCCCAAGACCGGCACCGTGACCATGGATGTGGCTGCTGCGGTGAAAGAGATCAAGGCCGGCAAGGTGGAGTTCAGGGCCGACAAGACCAGCCTGGTGCACGTTCCGGTGGGCAAGCTGAGCTTTGAGCCTCAGAAGCTGATCGACAACGCGACCACGGTGATTTCCTCGATTGTGCGCGCCAAGCCTTCGGCGGCCAAGGGCAAGTACATCAAGAGCGTCACGTTGAGCTCGACGATGGGACCCGGGGTTCCGCTGGATTCGGCAGTTGCGGACGCGGCGGGCAAGCACTAGATCAGTGGACAGTGGTCAGTTGGTGTTTCGGGCTAACCCGCTTTTTTCCCTGCGCGAGCAGGCAGGGAACGGGATTTAAATTGAGCGCCCGATGGGCGAGTGAAAAAGGACCAGGAGGCAGCGGGCAAGGGATCAAGTTGGAACGTGGAAACTGACCACTGTTCACTGATTACTGTTCACTGTCGGAGCGGAGCGAAGACAATGGCAATCTCAAGAGCTAAGAAGACGGAAAAGGTCAAGGTGCTGGCGAGCGAGTTGCAGACCTCGACGACGGCTATAATCGGCAGTTTTTCAAAGCTGACCGTGGCCAAGGATTTCGAGTTGCGGAAGGTGATCCGCGAAGCGGGCGGCAAGTACCGGGTTGTCAAGAACAAGCTGGCGGCTGTTTCTGCTCAGGGCACCTCGGTTGAGGCGGCTCTAAAGGGGCTCAAGGGTGTGAACTCGGTGGCCTTTACCTCCGGCGATCCGGTTGCGCTGGCCAAGGTGTTTGCCAAGTGGGCAGGCGAGAACGCGGAGTTCCAGTTCAAGCTGGGCATTGTGGACGGCAAGCTGTTGGGCGTGGACGAAGTGAAGGCGCTGGCGACGATGCCGGGCAAGGAAGAGCTGTTCTCGAAGCTGTTGTTCCTTATCAATGCGCCGGCGCAGCGTCTGGTTACAGTGCTGAATGCCGCGGGCCGCGATCTGGCGGTTGTACTGGGCCAGGGCGTGGAGAAGGAAAAGTTTTCCGCGGACGCGGCGGCCTAAGTAATCGGCGTCCCACCCTAGCCGCAAGAACAAGAACGCGGCGAGGCTGGGGCACCCAGCAAGGTTTTGGTTTAGGGATTTGGCTGTAAGGCATTCAGGAAGGGCGCGAGTCTGGGCGCATCGGAAACTTCCAGTCTGACTAGACGGCCGGGGTCAATGATTTAAGAAACAAGCAAATCAAACGGTTCTGAATGGAGAAAACAATGGCGGATCTGGTGCAGTTGGAAGAGCAAATTGTGGCCCTGAGCCTGCTGGAAGCGGCGGCTCTGGTGAAAAAACTGGAAGAGCGGCTTGGCGTTTCGGCAGCGGCAGCGGCCCCGGTAGCGGTGGCGGCGGGCGGCGGCGCGGCGGCTCCGGTGGTTGAGGAGAAGACGGAGTTTCAGGTGATTCTGAAGGACTTCGGCGCCAACAAGATCAACACCATCAAGGCTGTGCGCGAAGTTACCTCGCTCGGTCTGAAGGAAGCCAAGGACCTGGTCGATGGGGCTCCCAAGGCGATCAAGGAAAACGCGACCAAGGACGAGGCCGAGGCGATCCGGAAGAAGTTCGAAGGTGTCGCGACCATCGAAATCAAGTAGCCAAAAGTGGACTTGCAAGTCCGACCGGGACGCGTTACGATATTCGTTGCGCGTCTTTTCGGCTCATTTCGGTTTTTCGGGGAATGGAGCGGAGCCGGGCGGTGCGTTTTTGGGAATCGTGAAATGGCACGCAAGCGTTCGTGGACAGGGGCAAAGCCAAGCCGTCTGGCCGCGGACATCTGGCGGTAATTAAGTGCCTTAGGGTCAATGAGTTACCTGGAGTCAGGCTAGGTGCTGATTGACGAGAGTCGAGTGGCTGGCGAGCGAGCGGTTAAAGCGAGTTTTGGGATCGGCGAGAACAGGGCAAGCAAATTCGGATGGGAGCACAGGCAAAGGGCCGCGCTCGTGAGGCATTGTGTCCTTACGGGCCTTTTGTGTCTCCCGGCCTCAGCAGACGAAGGATTTTGAACAACTACCTGCCCTGAACGCAGTATCTTCCCGTGCGGAAATACCCGGCTTTTAAGGGTTCTTCCGTTGGAATCGCTTCCTCCGATTGTGCGCAGTCTAGCGCAGTTGCCGGATGTACGGCAATGCCCGCCAAGTGGAATTAACTCGACTTTGCATTGGAACAAACCTGGCCTGGATTTTCCGGAGTGTCTTGGGGACAGCCTTCAAGATCGCCGGTAGCGCATGGATGGGGGCTGGATTTTTGGCGGTCCGCCAGTCCGGTTTTTCGACTTACTTACTGTAATCAGCCGGCGCCTCGAGACTCGGGCGCTGGTCCAGTCCGGCCACAATTGGCGGTGGCGGCGCTGGAGTGACGAGCCTCAGGAGTGAACATGCCCAACGAGAAGCGCGCAATTCGCAGCCGGCTCGATTTTTCGAAGATTCCCACCGCAACCCAGATTCCCAACCTGATTGAAGTGCAGCGCCGGTCCTACGAGCGTTTCCTGCAAATGGACAAGCTGCCGAACGAGCGGGACGACTCCGGATTGCAGTCGGTGTTTGTGTCGGTTTTTCCCATCACCGACTTCCGCGGCATCTCGCAGTTGGACTTCGTGGACTTCTCGATCGGCAACTGGGAGTGCAAGTGCGGCCACCTCAAGGGGCTTCACCACCTGCGGACGGCCTGCGTGCATTGCGGGTCGATGGTCATCACGGATCCCTTCCTGCCGGGCGATGTGCTCTGCCAGAAGTGCGGCACGTACAACAAGAACACGCCCGACTTCTGTAACAAGTGCGGCGACCCTGTCAGCCTGCAGTTGAAGTACGACCAGCAGGAGTGCGAGGAGCGGGGCATGACCTTCTCTGCGCCGTTGAAGGTTACGGTGCGCCTGACCATATATGAGAAGGACGCGGAGACCGGCAACAAGTCGATCAAGGACATCAAGGAGCAGGAGGTGTTTTTCGGCGACATTCCGCTGATGACACCGAACGGCACCTTTATTGTGAACGGCACCGAGCGCGTGATTGTTTCGCAGTTGCACCGCTCGCCCGGCGTCTTCTTTGAGACGGCGAACAATCGTACCTACTTCCTGGGTAAGATCATTCCCTACCGCGGATCGTGGGTGGAGTTCGAATACGACCAGAAGAACACGCTCTATGTGCGCATCGACCGCAAGCGGAAATTCCTGGGCACGATTTTCCTGCGCGCGCTGGGTCTGCGCTCGGACGAAGAAATTCTGAAGACCTTCTACACCGTGGACCGGCTGCACATTGCCGACGGCAAGCTGCACTGGGCGGTTCCGCAGGACGTGAAGGCCGGCACTCACCTGGTGGGCGCCAAGCCGGCTCACGCCGTAATACATCATGGCGAGGAGATTGCGCACTCCGGACGCAAGATTACGCCGCATGCGTTGAAGGCGATTCGTGCTGCCGCGATCGACAAGATCGAAGTTGAGGCGGCCGAACTGGATGGCGCGATGACCGCGGCAGATGTTGTCGACCAGAGCACCGGCGAAGTGGTGGTGGAGGCCAACGTTGAGTTGACCGCCGACCGGCTGCACAAGGTGCTGTCGAGCGGCGCCACGACCTTCGAGGTCTTCTTCCCCGATCGCGACGATGTGGGCAACATCATCACCAATACGTTGAAGCGCGACTCGGTGCACAAGCCGGAAGAAGCGCTGATCGAAATCTACCGCAAGCTGCGGCCGGGCGACCCGCCGACGCTGGACACGGCGACCGCGCTGTTTGAAGGCATGTTCTTCGACGCGCGCAAGTACGACTTTTCGCGCGTGGGCCGGTTGAAGTTCAACATCAAGCTCTATGAGAGCCAGGATGCTACGCACCTGGATCACCGCACGCTGACGCCGGAAGATTTCTACGCGACCATTCGGTACCTGCTGAAGCTGCGCAAGAACATCGGCATGGTGGACGACATCGATCACCTCGGCAACCGCCGTGTGAGAGCTGTCGGCGAGTTGATGGAGAACCAGTTCCGCATTGGACTGGTGCGCATGGAGCGCGCCATCAAGGAAAAGATGAGCGTGTATCAGGAGCTTTCGACGGCGATGCCGCACGACCTGATCAACGCCAAGCCGGTGATGGCGGCCATCCGCGAGTTCTTCGGATCTTCGCAGTTGTCTCAGTTCATGGATCAGACGAATCCGTTGTCGGAGATCACGCACAAGAGGCGCCTGTCGGCACTTGGGCCGGGCGGCTTGTCGAGAGAGCGCGCCGGATTCGAAGTGCGCGATGTGCACCCGACGCACTACGGACGCATCTGCCCGATTGAGACGCCTGAAGGCCCCAATATTGGTCTAATCAGCTCGCTCAGTTGTTTTGCGCGCATCAATGAGTATGGCTTCATCGAGTCGCCTTACCGCAAGGTGAAGGACTCGCGGATTCTCGACTTTGTGGAGATCGTGAACGCCGGCGAAAGCGGCCTGCGCGTAGGCGATCACATTGAGAAGGAAGAAGCCGGGCGGTTGAATACCAAGCTCAAGAAAGAGGGCAAGCGCTCCATCGACCATATGCCGTTCAGCTTCTACCTGTCGGCATGGGAAGAGGACAAGCACACCATTGCGCAGGCCAACATTGAGTTCAACGACAAGGGCGAGATCACCGAGGACCTGGTGAATGCGCGCCGTCAAGGGAACTTTGTGCTGGTGAACCGCACCGAGGTGGACTACATCGACGTGAGCCCGAAGCAGCTTGTTTCGGTGGCCGCGTCACTGGTACCGTTCCTTGAGCATGACGACGCCAACAGAGCGCTAATGGGCGCCAACATGCAGAGGCAGAGTGTGCCGCTGCTGGTGGCTGAGGCTCCGCTGGTGGGCACGGGCATGGAAGGCGTGACGGCGCGCGACTCCGGCGCCGTGATTCTGGCCAAGCGCAACGGCATTGTGGATTCGGTCGACTCCGAGCGCATCATCGTGCGCGTCGAGGGCGAACACCATCCCACGCAGTTGTCGCGCGAAGTCGGTTCGGACATTTACCAGCTCATCAAGTTCAAGCGGTCGAACCAGAACACCTGCATCAATCAGAAGCCGGTTGTCCGCGAGGGCGACCGGGTGGTGAAGGGGCAGGTGATCGCCGACGGGCCTTGCACGGAGCAGGGCGAGTTGGCGCTGGGACGTAACGTGCTGGTGGCCTTCATGCCCTGGCGCGGATACAACTTCGAGGACGCTATCCTGATCAGCGAAAAGCTGGTGCGCGAGGACTACTACACCTCGGTGCACATTGAGGAGTTCGAAATCGAAGCTCGCGACACGAAGCTGGGTCCAGAGGAAATTACGCGCGACATTCCCAACGTGAGCGAGCACGCGCTGCGGGATCTGGACGAGAGCGGCGTGATCCGCATCGGCGCCCAGATCAAGCACGGCGACATTCTGGTGGGCAAGGTCACTCCTAAAGGAGAGACCCAGCTGACACCGGAAGAGAAGCTGCTGCGCGCCATCTTCGGCGAAAAGGCCGGCGATGTACGCGACGCTTCGCTTACCTGCCCTCCGGGCATCGAGGGCACGGTGGTGGATGTGCGCATCTTCAGCCGCAAGGGCCAGGAGAAAGATGAGCGCGCCAAGCTGATCGAGGGCGAGTACGTAGCCAAGCTCGAAAAGAACCTGGGCGACGAAATCCGCATTCTGACCGACGAGCGCCTGAAGCGGCTCGACGGCATCCTTGGCAACAAGGAAGTGCTGGCCGACCTGCACGACGAGCGGACCAACAAGCGGCTGCTGACCAAGGGCGCGCTGCTGGACCGCGACACGATCGAGCGCATTTCGACCAAGAATCTCAAGCGCATCCGCTACGCCGACAAGGATCCCCGCGTCAACGAGCAGATCGACGAGATTGAAGAGATGACGTCGCGGCAGATCGAAGTCCTGCGCAAGATCACCAATGAAAAGGTGGCCAAGCTGCAGAAGGGCGACGAGCTGCCTCCGGGCGTGATCAAGCTGGTGAAGGTTTATGTCGCCATGAAACGCAAGCTTTCAGTGGGCGACAAGATGGCCGGCCGTCACGGCAACAAGGGCGTGATTGCGCGCATTCTTCCTGAAGAGGACATGCCGTATCTGCCCGATGGAACGCCGGTGGAGATTGTGCTGAATCCGCTGGGCGTGCCTTCCCGTATGAACGTGGGCCAGATTCTGGAGACACACCTTGGCTGGGCCGCACATGCGCTGGGCAAGAAGATTGCCGACCTGATCAAGCTGAACACTACGGCCGAGTACACGCGCGAACTGCTAAGGAAGGAGTTTGCCGGGACGGCAACGCTTCGCCAACTGCTGGAACTCGACGACGAGATGTTGTTGCGCGTCGGGGTCGGCATGGAGCGCGGTATCTGGTTCGGGACCGCAGTCTTCGACGGCGCGCAGGAGAGCGAGATCAAGGCGCTGCTGGCTTCGGCCGGCCTGCCTTCATCGGGCAAGACGGCTCTCTACGACGGCATGACGGGCGAGCAGTTCGAGCAGCCGGTAACGGTGGGCTACATCTACATGCTCAAGCTGTCGCACCTGGTAGACGACAAGATTCACGCAAGGTCGATCGGGCCGTACTCGCTGATTACGCAACAGCCGCTGGGCGGTAAGGCGCAGTTCGGTGGGCAGAGATTTGGCGAGATGGAAGTGTGGGCGCTTGAAGCATACGGCGCAGCTTACATCCTGCAGGAACTGTTGACCGCGAAGTCGGACGACGTGTATGGCCGTACGAAGATTTATGAGGCCATCGTGAAGGGCGAAGCGGCGATTGAGCCGGGCGTGCCGGAGTCGTTCAACGTGTTGATTCGCGAGTTGCAGTCGCTGTGCCTGGACGTGGAGTTGATCAAGCGCGCAGATCTGATCAAGAAGGCGCCGGTACCGGAAGTAGCAGCGGTGGCGGACTGATTTACGTGGTATCCCAGGTCTCAAAGTCGAGACCTGGGGCACCCGGCACCCAGAGTTGAGTTTGGCCGGCGGAAAGTAGCTGCAAGAACTTTTCGGCGGACGCAGTGAGATTTGGAAGTATCGTTAGGGTCCTTCTTGAAAGCGGCAAACACCGCTTCCCGGGAAGGAAGGCCCCTTAAGTAATCCCGGGAAAAACCGAGGCAGGCGCCGAAAGGCCCGCCAAGGAGGGTCGCCTTGTTCCGTTCGAACCCGTTTGAGCTTTCTGGTCCCATCACTGACTTCGACGCTATCCGCATCATGCTGGCGTCGCCTGAGAAGATCCGCAGCTGGTCGCATGGCGAAGTAACCAAGCCTGAGACCATCAACTACCGCACGTTCAAGCCGGAGCGGGATGGCCTGTTCTGCGCCCGCATATTTGGACCGGTTACCGACTGGGAGTGTTTGTGCGGCAAGTACAAGCGCATGAAGCACCGCGGCGTGATCTGCGACAAGTGCGGCGTCGAGGTGACGGTGAGCAAGGTGCGCCGCGAGCGCATGGGCCACATTGAGCTGGCGTCGCCGTGCTCGCACGTGTGGTTCTTCAAGGGCCTGCCTTCTAGGATCGGGCACCTGCTCGATATCTCGCTGCGCGATCTCGAGAGCATTCTTTACTTCGAGTCGTATGTTGTTGTCGATCCGGGCGACGCGCCGGTGAAGGAACGCGAGATCATCAAAGACGAAACGAAGTTCCGCGAGCTCGATCAGCAGTTCCGTCCCTCCGGCTTCAAGGCCATGATGGGCGCCGAGGCGATCAAGGAACTGCTCAAACGTGTGCAGATTGACGAACTGGGGATTGAGCTGCGCGAGCGGATGAAGACCGAGACCTCCGCGCAGAAGAAGCTGAAGTATGCCAAGCGGTTGAAGGTTGTGGAGGCTTTCCGCAAGAGCTCGAACAAGCCGCAGTGGATGATTCTGGATGTGCTGCCGGTAATTCCACCGGAGCTGCGCCCGCTGGTGCCGCTGGATGGCGGACGCTTTGCAACTTCCGATTTGAACGATCTGTATCGCCGCGTCATCAACCGCAATAACCGGTTGAAGAAATTGATGGACCTGCATGCGCCGGAAGTGATTGTGCGCAACGAAAAGCGCATGCTGCAGGAAGCTGTGGACGCGCTGTTCGACAACGGCCGCCGCGGCAGGGTGCTGCGTGGCGCGAACAATCGGCCGCTGAAGTCCCTGTCCGATACGCTGAAGGGCAAGCAGGGCCGTTTCAGACAGAATCTTTTGGGCAAGCGCGTGGATTACTCGGGCCGTTCGGTCATCGTAGTGGGTCCTGAACTGAAGCTGCATCAGTGCGGGTTGCCGAAGAAGATGGCGCTCGAACTGTTCAAGCCGTTCATCTATCACCGCCTGGAGCAGACCGGCCAGTGCACCACCATCAAGCAAGCGAAAGAAATGGTGGAGATGCAGGAGCCCGTGGTCTGGGACATCCTTGAAGAAGTCATCAAGGATCACCCGGTGCTGCTGAACCGCGCACCTACGCTTCACCGCCTGGGCATTCAGGCTTTTGAGCCGGTGCTGGTGGAAGGCAAGGCGATCAAGATTCACCCGTTGGTTTGCACGGCGTTCAACGCCGATTTCGACGGTGACCAGATGGCAGTGCACATTCCGCTGTCGCCTGAAGCGCAGATTGAAGCCAGCGTGCTGATGCTCGCTTCGCACAACATTCTTTCGCCGGCCTCCGGTCACCCGATTACCGTGCCCACACAGGACATGGTGCTTGGTCTCTATTACCTGACCAAGGCCAAGAAGGGCGGCAAGGGCGAAGGGCGCGTGTTCGCGAACACCGAGGAGATCCTGATGGCGTTGGAAGCAGGAGAGGTGGAGACACTTTCGCCGATCCGCCTGCGCTATACGGGCAAGGTGCTGGACATGACCACCGCCTATGACGATCAGGACCTGACACATACCGAAGCTGTCGACTTCAACAAGGAATACATCTCCACGACTGTGGGCCGCGTGATTCTGAACGATTCGCTGCCTGACGGAATGCCGTTTGTAAACGGCCTGTTGAAGAAGAAGGGCATTGGGCAACTGGTGAATTACTGCAACCAGAACCTCGGCCTGGAAGTTACGGTCGGGATGCTGGACCGCATCAAGGCGCTTGGCTTTACGTACGCCACGAAATCCGGCCTCTCCGTAGGCCTGGACGACATGGTGATTCCGGATAGCAAGTACACGACCGTGGACGCGGCCGACAAGAAGGTGATCGAAGTCCAGAAGCAGTACATGGACGGCGCAATCACCAACGGCGAGCGTTCGAACAAGGTTATCCAGATGTGGTCAGCGGTTACGGACCAAGTGGCCGACGAGATGTTCGGGAACATGAAGCGCGCGGACGATGAAGGCGCCATGAACCCGATCTACATCATGGCGGACTCCGGCGCCCGCGGTTCGAAGCAGCAGATTCGCCAGCTTAGCGGCATGCGCGGACTGATGGCCAAGCCTTCGGGCGAAGTCATTGAGACGCCCATCACGGCGAACTTCCGCGAAGGGCTGACAGTGCTTGAGTACTTCATCTCGACGCACGGAGCCCGCAAGGGACTGGCCGACACAGCACTCAAGACAGCCGACTCCGGCTATCTGACGCGGCGCCTGGTCGACGTGGCGCAGGACGTCATCGTGACCGAGTATGACTGCGGCACGGTGGAAGGCATCTACGTTGGATCGATCGTCGAGTCGGGCGAGATCATCGAAGAGCTGCGCGATCGTATTATCGGCCGCGTGTCTCTGGAACGCATCAAGGATTACGACGGCAACATCGTTGTGGATGTGAACCAGGGCATTGACGAGGATATCGCTTCGGCAATTCAGGGCGCGGGCGTCGAGAGGGTGAAGATCCGCTCGGTGCTGACCTGCGAGTCGCGGCGCGGCGTTTGCGCGCTGTGCTACGGGCGCAACCTGGGCTCCGGCCGCATGGTCGAGCTTGGCGAAACCTGCGGCGTCATCGCAGCCCAGTCCATCGGCGAGCCCGGCACGCAGTTGACGATGCGTACCTTCCACGTGGGAGGCACGGCCAGCCGCGTGCAGGACAAGTCGCGTCTGGATGCGAAGAACAATGGCTTTGTGCGCTTCATCAATCTCAATTACGTCGAAAGCAAGGATGGCACGTTGGTCGCTATGAATCGCTCCGGTTCGGTGGCGATTGTGGACGAGCGCGGACGCGAGAAGGAGCGCTACCAGGTGGTTTACGGCGCGCGCCTTCGCGTGAAAGACGGCGAGCACGTAAAGCTGGGCCAGTTGCTGGCCGAGTGGGATCCTTACACCTACGCCATTCTCACCGAGATCGGCGGCACGGTGCAGTTCAAGGACCTGCAGGAAGGCATCACGCTCAACGAGGAAGTCGACGAAGTTACCGGCCTCTCTCGCTGGGTGGTTGCCGATGCTCCCGATGAGAAGCGTCAGCCCACCTTCGTGGTCAAGGGTGCCAAGGGCAGCAAGCGTTATCTGCTGCCGCGCGGCGCTCACCTCATGATCGAAGACGGCGCGGAAGTCGGCCCCGGCGATGTGCTCGCGAAGATTCCCAAGGAGTCGACGCGTACCAAGGACATCACCGGCGGTCTGCCTCGCGTGGTCGAACTGTTCGAAGCCCGCAAGCCGCGCGAAACCGCGATCATCAGCGAGATCGACGGCGTGGTTCGCTTCGGCGAAGTATCCAAGGGCCAGCG
>DASYZU010000102.1:0-37027 GCA_035945795.1 Occallatibacter sp. | reverse complement strand
TCGAGCACGCGGGTAACGCGCCGGCCGGGGAAGCTGGTAGCGACCTCCAATGCCAGACACTGCCGGGTGAAACTGTCGATTACGCCCAGGACGCGGAAACGCTGTCCGGCGGCGGTCACGTCGCTGGCAAAGTCCAGGGCCAGAACAACAATCAATATGAGCATTTGATATACCCCTATCTCGGCGTTGAAAACCCTGGGTTATGTCGCCGGTTTGATTGCGCCGATGGACGCTTCAAACCCTCAGAGGCTCTGGTGTTCGTCTAGCGATCTCTTCCGTTTTCTCCGCGGCTTCATGGAGTACTCTTGAGCCTTCACGTTCAGCTCTCCCGCTGTCTCGTTATCGCCCCTGTGATGCGCTGCAGCGGCGGCCGTGTGGGTATGGGCGGCGTAGGTGTGCAAGTCTGCAGCATAGTTCTGATTGTTATGGAGCATTCTGCCCTCCATAATCCGGCAAGAGTTCTCGCCCGGACATCCAGAGTCTCCCACCTTGCAATTGCAATCGCTGGTCAATCCAATACAGGGCAGACGGCTCCTTGCTTTGCCTCCACATGGAAAGCACAGCCGCCCGGCAAATGAGATTTCACGGAAAAGATCGCACAGGCTGGGCAGTCTGACGAACTCGTACCAGGAAGCGCCGTTCTGCAGAGAGATGAGGTAATCCCTGGATGGCCGGCAGCTCCTGATTGCCGGGATTACCGCGCGGAATCCTGTTCATGAATTGCCTGCGCCAGTGTTATTCTCGCCACGTGTACCGCCGCCTGGTCATCAATATATTGCTCCTGCTTTTCGCCGCTGCAACCGTTGGCCAGCAGCCCGCGCAGCAGACCGCCTTGAAACCGGCACAGCCTTCCGCTCCCACCCATGCGCCGGTTCTTGCCATCCCAGCCATTGGCAAGGGAGTCGTTCCCCTCGATGGAGCATGGCAGTTTCACCTGGGCGACGACCCCAGCTGGGCGCAGCCGTCGTTGGATGATTCAGGATGGGAGTCGATCTCCACCGGTGATACATGGGGCGACCAGGGTCATCCCTCCTATACCGGATTTGCCTGGTACCGCCGCCACCTTGAGATCGCTCTCAGCGCCGGCGGGGCCGCTGAGTACAGCTTCTTTATAGAGCAAGCGCAAGACGCCTATGAGGTGTATTGGAACGGCAAGCTGATCGGACAATACGGCAAGTTACCACCTCATGCTTCCTGGTATTACAGCCAGTTTGCGCGATCCTTCCCGCTCACCGGTGCTACGAGCGGCGTACTAGCCGTTCGGGTATGGAAGGCCCCGCTCGACGCCTTCGACACCGCGGGCTTAGGGGGCATCTATCTTCCAGAGGTGGGCGATCCGTCAACGATTTCCCTTAGAACAGACGCAAGCGAATGGCAGATCATCAGCGGAGATCTCTTTGACTATGGACTGATCCTGCTGCGAGTGTTTATCGCATTCCTTTGCCTGGTTCTGTGGTACCGCAATCGGGATGAACATTTATTCATATGGGTCGCGGTTTATACCGCCACACCGGTAGCCATCGACATTCTGAACCGACTCTTTCGTATCCCTTTTCCGTGGAATGTTGCGCGCGGGCTGAATCAGCCAATCTACGCGCTCTACCACGTTTCGATGTGGTTTCTATTGGTATGGCTGTTGCGGCTCCACGAAAATGCGGTTTTGGTCCGTTGGACCAAATCACTTGCGTATCTGGCTCTGGCTGCCGGCGTCGCCGATGGGGGCCTGGCCCTTTTCTGGGCCTCTGCTACGGTCTGGATGCAGTGGGCCGATGGAATCCTGGACGCCTTCATCATCCTGGCAGAGCTCTTCCCGTTTATACTCATCGGCACCGCTCTGCGCAAAAAGCTCGATGCCGCGCGCTGGGCGGTGACCTTGGGCGCCCTGGTTTTACAGTTGATTTACACCATTGAGGATGGCAGCGCACTGGGTCAGCGCTTCACCAATTGGACATTCTGGGCTTCAATCAACAACCCACTCTTCCACATTCAGGGGGTTTACTTCTATCCCGAGAAAATCGTCGCGCTGGTTTTGTTCGCCGCCATCCTCTTTGCCGTATTTCGCTACGCCCTGGAGCAGCAAGCCCGCCATAGCGTGATGGAGCGCGAACTGCAGAGCGCGCGCGAAATTCAGCAGGTACTCGTCCCGGAGTCCCTGCCCGCCCTCGAAGGCTATGCCGTCACCAGCGCCTACCAGCCGGCGATGGAGGTAGGCGGCGACTTCTTTCAGATAATTCCCAACGATGACGGGTCTGCGATCGTTGCGCTGGGCGATGTCAGCGGCAAGGGCCTGAAGGCGGGAATGAATGTCTCTATGATTGTGGGCGTTCTCCGCGCCGAAGCCGGTAAGACTAACCCGGCCGAGATTCTCAGCGCCCTGAATCGCTGTCTCGTCGGACGCATGGCCGGCGGGTTCGCCACAGGTATGGTCTTTCGCGTAGACCAGGATGGAACCGTTACTTTTGCCAACGCCGGTCACCTGCCGCCTTATTTGAATGGGCTGGAGTACCCGCTGGATGCTTCGCTTCCCTTGGGGCTCCTCAGTATTGCGGAGTACACCGAAGAGAAGCTGCAACTGCAACCTGGAGACCAGTTGAGCGTTTACACTGACGGACTCCTGGAGGCCACCAGCCCCACCGGAGAACTCTTCGGTTTTGAACGAATGAATGCTTTGTTCGCAAACCGTCCGACTGCGCAAGAAGCGATGAAAGCTGCAATCGAGTTTGGCCAGGAGGACGACATCACCGTGCTGATACTCACCCGCCTTGCGGCCGGCGTAAAGTCCACTACCTTGTTGTCCGCTCCAGCCCTCGCCCCAGAGCCCGCCGAAGCTTAGCCCCTGGGCGAATAAGCTGCCGAGCAACTGACATGGAAAGAAGGCGCGGCATAGTGTCCGGAGCTGATTCAGGATCTTATGCCGCGCCTTCCAATGAACTACTTGGTAACCGTGTAGTTGACTGATGTCGTGGATTTGTTCCCTGCGCCATCCACCGCATCTATCGAGAGCGTCTGGGGGCCCACTGAGCTGGTGTTTAGTTTGATGGACAGCGGACCGACGGTGCGAGTGTCGTAGGTGGATCCAGTTGCATAGGAATTCGAGCCGCAGTGAGTCACCCCTGCGCCATTCAGTGCATCCGTGCAATAGAAGCTGCCATAAACAGTCGTACCCTTCGTGAACGACTGTAATGGAATAGGCGAGGTAATCACAGCGATGGGGTTAGTGAGGTCCACATTAATTGGAATGCTGTAGAAGTAGGTGGACCAGCTCCCACTGGGATCCTGGGTAAACAACAGCTCCTGGGTGCCGGCACAATCCTGTGCATAGTAGTGGAGCAGGTATTGGCCTTCGCCGCCGGGGATTGTCAGAGTCTGCTCAGGCGGCGCAAAACTCGGCTCGGTCACCGCGGTGAAAGGCCCTGGCGAACATGCTCCCGACTGCAGAACGGTGTCATTCAAAATCGGCTCGTTCGAAGGCGAGGGCAAATTATTCAACGTAGTTACGCCATAACTGATGTTCTTAATCGGCGCCGGTATATAGCTTAAGTAGCCCGGCAGAGCTGTCAACTGGCCATTGACCATAATGTTGGCGCCACCAGAAAAGTTTGGCGGCGTGCTGACGAAAAAGACATCGGGGGTGAGAGTATTGACCCAGTAGCCTTGCTTTTGCCCTTCAACGTTGACCGAAGTCCGGTCTTCAGGCACCCCATAGACACTGATAAATGTCGAATTTGGATTGGTTGTAAGCCCTGTGCTGGAGAACCCACCGGGACCGGTAAAGCTGGTGAGAAGATTCTGCGGGCAGGGCAAACTCGCTGTTAGCCCCGAATAGGGGTCGAAGACGCACGGTCCGCCTTTGGCCGCAGACCAGTCCTCGGCGGCCATCAGGAAGCCGATGCCTTCATGGAAGGTGCCGTACGGCGTGTGGATATTTTGCAGGCTGAAAGGCGGCCCGTCGAAGACATCCTTGACAACCTCGTTCTCGACGGTCGAGGCAGGACAATTGGCGCCGGCTGTCGTACCACTCGTGGGGTCTGTGCATTCCAGCGTGTAGAGCTTGCAGGCCTGGGTGACACCGTCGGACAACAGTTCTCCAGTATGAATCAGACATTTCGAAGTCGCGAAAGACGTTAATGGCACGTAGCTGGGCTGGAATGTGGCTGGATCCAGCGGTGCGTCGGCAGTCTGCGGGATGGCTCCGTTTCCGGGGTTGTTCACTGCGC
This sequence comes from Occallatibacter sp., assembly GCA_035945795.1. Taxonomy (GTDB): domain Bacteria; phylum Acidobacteriota; class Terriglobia; order Terriglobales; family Acidobacteriaceae; genus Telmatobacter. The sequence goes on along the minus strand of DASYZU010000102.1, from coordinate 32,810 downwards.
TTACATCGTAGACGAATCCGACCTGCTGTCCATTGCCCCTATCGAAGTTGAATGTCTGCGCTAACGTCGTGGAGTCACCCGAATTGAAAGTATTACCGGAAATCATGCCGCCCGACACGCCTCCCTGTGTGCAGTTGGTAGCCAGGAATATCGAGGAACTGGTCAGAATACCGCCATCGTCCGTTGGGTCGATGGTCACGCTCTGCTTTCCAGAAACAAGCAGCGAACTGATGTCGAGTGGCGGAACTCCGCCTATGGCGTCAACGGTCTGCCCGTTTGAAACTAGATACGTGTCCGGGTTCTGCCCGTTGAGGGGACCTGGGATGGTGGGCCAGCCCGATGCGACAGCGTATCCATTCGTAAAGCAGTTCTGGGCCAAGTTTGGGGGTACTGTCTGTCCCTCGAAACTGGTGCCCTGGTAGATGCCGCCCGCGCAAACATTCGTAGCCGTCCCGCCGTTTACGGACACGAGGAGGTTGTTATCGACCAGCAGATTTCCGCCCGGCTGCAAGGCCCCCGACCCGTTCATGTAGGGCCCGGACAGAGTCGCAATGATCGGAGACGTATTGCACGTCAGGTTCAGCGTGGCGCTGTTGAAGGTATACGGCGCCGCGTAGTTCGCTGTTGTTGGTGACGTCCGCGTGTCCACCGCCCCAAAAACTTGAACGCACGTCAGATTCGTGCAATCTGTCTGGGCAACCAATACCTGAGCGAACAGGAACAGACCACAAGCCGTTGCGAGTAACAGCGGGGAAAACTTGACTTTCATTTATGCGATCTCCTTGGACTGTTGTTGGTGTCTGCAAATCGACCCCGTCGACGCACGTAACATGCGGGGCGCTGGTAAAACGAAGCCGGGACTCAGTGCATCCCGGCTGGAAGCCGGGAAGATGGACTACCGCCGGATCGACGGAAGCGCTGCACATTTTGCATACCGACAATCGTGCTATCCTCGGCTGCCAAATTACAAAACCGGAACAATGACTCAATGCTTGACTATGGCGTTCAAAAAAAGAACTACGACAGAATGAGTGACCACCTGACCGGCGAGGACTGGGACTTGGTGGCAGATGCTATCGCTCAAGGTGCGGGAAGCAGCGTCAGCATCAGCGTTGCGTATGTTTATGGATATATTAGGAAACCTGCAGTGTCAACCGAAATCGGGCAATAAAGGACGTGCAGTGAAGCACTTTGGAGAATGACTCCTATCTATCAAGTAACTCACGAAAGTAACATTCACTAGTTTTACCTAATATTCATCGACACAGGCCGGTCTGGTTCTTATACTCATGCAGATATGGCCATCGACGGTCCGCTCAAGATTGATCGTGAACAGGGTAAGGCGCCCGGTACTACGATTCTCCGCCTTACGGGCCCTCTCACTCTGATCAATATCTTTGACCTGCAAGTGCACTTGCGCAATGGTGAGCCCGCACCTTTGACCATCCTCGATCTAACAGGCGTTCCCTACATGGATTCAGCCGGCATGGGCGTCGTCGTCAACTTCCACGTTCACTGCGAGAACAATGGCGGACGGTTTATTGCCGCGGGAGTAAGTCCCCGCATACTAGAACTTTTCAGGATGACCCGCGTGGACTCAGTGATTCGCATGACTGCCACTTCGGAAGAAGCTGAAGAGCTCGCCTAGAAAATCTCCGCATGAGTTATTAGTTCCGAAGCGTTGACGCATCATTGCGGCCGCTAAAGAGTTTCCGGTTGCCATCCGCCAGGAAAATGAATCAGGGGTGCGCGAAGCTTGATATGCGGCGCACACCCAGAGATTGCGGCAACTTTTGCCCTTCAATGCCTTCTACCGCAGGACTGACGTAAAATGGCACCGCCTCCGGAATACGCTTCCCGGCGCCGGGAAAAGGATCAAAATGAAAACTCTTGTTCGCGCATTTGCATTGCTGACCGTTGCCTTGCCGGTTCTCGTGGCGGGTTCTCTTGTTCCAGCCGGCCGCGCCCAGACCGCCATCGAGATCGGCGGCCAGAAGATTATTACGCTCAAGCGCGTCGCTGTGAGCACCACAAGGCCCGAGTTCACCAGCATCATGCTCGCGCCCGGCCGCGGGATGGAGCTTTTGCAGGTTACGGCAAATTTTCCCGGCAGGGGTGAAGTAAACGTGTTGGCTGCGCCCGAGCTGGCTGGCGCGAAGAAGATGCTGGACGTGGACGACGATGCGTTTGGCGACCTGGGTTACCGGCTGGGCGCGGCGTTTCTGGTTCCTTACCCGAATCGGATTCGCGGCAAACTCTCGGCAGACAGCAAGACGCTAACCACGGAGTGGGAGGGCCACGCCATTACGCTGCCGGCCAACAATATCGGCAAGCTGCCCACCGCCGAGCGCCACGCCATGCACGGCTTGATTCTGAAATCGAAGACCGATGATATTCGCGTAACGAAAACTCCCGGCGGCGAGCAAGTGACCGGCGTTATTCATGCCGGTGATTTCGGCGGGCACTGGCTGTCGAAGACCGACCTCGTGGTGACGATTACGCTCACCGCGGGCGCAGTGGACGCCTCGATCACCGCGCACAACGTGGGTGGCGAAACCGAACCCATCGCCATCGGCTGGCACCCCTACTTCAATTTGCCCTCGGGCGATCGCACCCAGGCCCGGGTGCTCATTCCGGGCTCTCAGTTGGCCGAGGTGGACGGATACGACAACGTCTTCCCGACAGGAAAGCTTCTGCCCGTGGAGGGAACCCGGTATGACCTGCGCACCGCAGGCAAGCTGCTCGGCCAGGAATTCTTTGACGACAACTGGAGCCATCTCACTTGGCAGGACGGCGCTGTCACGGTCAAGGTGATCGATCGGGCCGCGCATTACGGTGTGGATATCGAGGGCCTGTCGCCGGAGATTAAGACCATCCAGATGTATGCACCACCCGACAAGCAGTTCGTAGCTATCGAGCACCAGTTCAACTTCGCCAACCCGTTCGGCAAAGAGTGGGGCAAGATGGATACCGGCATGGTGACGCTGAAGCCGGGCCAGAGCACCAGGTGGCATGTGCGCCTGCGCGTGTTTGTGCCTTAGAGTTGGCAGGACAGATTGCCCTTGGCTTTGTATCAGGGCATGGCTTTAGCCATGCCGCAACAGCAACAGAAGTGACTGTGCTTTAGCCCCTGCAATGGCACGACCTGACCGTAACGCCTGTACCAAGGAGATTCTTAGCTCCGCGCGCACTTTCTTTATTACGACCAAAACGAGCATGGGGCTCCGTCTTTTGCAGTCCGAGCTGAATGCGACGCTTCTCATCGACGTGCTGTGTTCGTATGTGGCAATCGGGAAATTTGAACTGCACGATTTCGTAGTGATGCCTGATCATGTGCATCTGTTGATGACAATCAATGGCAAATATGACCATTGAAAAAGCTAAACAACTCATCAAGGGCAGATTCTCTTACCGTTTGAAGAAGGAATTCGCATATTTGGGAGAGATCTGGCAGCACGGGTTTTCTGAGGTTCGGGTCGATGATCGACAGAGTTTGTCGCGTCACAAAAAATGTATTGCGCAGAAACCGGTGAAAGCGGGACTGGCCGATTCAGCGGGGCAGTATCCCCATTGCTTTGATTATTTGGCGGTGAGAAAAGCCGACGAGGGCTAAGGCCCCGCTCATTTCTTATGGGCTGCTTGCGGCATGACTGAAGTCATGCCCTGTTACAAAGCCTCTGAGTTTCGCAACTGGGGCGAGTTTTTCCGCAGCCCAAAAAGCCGCACTCTGAAACAAGACCCCTTGTGGCATGTCGCAGAGACAACGTTACTGCGGATGCGGGGGCGGATCTTAATATTTCCACTGGATCTGCCCGAGTTGCTCCATGATGCGGCCGACCCGGGCTAACAAACCCAATGGCTACCTTCTCGGCTCATACCGCATCGCCACCGCCCCCGAGCCGAACTCCAGCCGGCTCATAAGCCTCAAGTCGATACGCTTCGATAGCCCCGCGAACAACGTCGGCCCGTGGCCCGCTAGCCTGGGGTGCACCACGAGCTCGTACTCATCGATCAATCCCAGCTCCGCCAACGCCTTCGGGAGCCTCACGCCTGCCACGAACAGTCCCTTACCCGTCTCCCGCTTGAGCTCCTGGACGGCCTTTTCCAGATCACCGCGCACGAACTCCGCGTTCCAATCGACCCGATCCAGGGTGCTCGACACGACGTACTTCTTTGCCGCGTCGATCGTCCGGGCGAAGGGTTCCATCCAGTCAGGCCTCGCTACCGCATGCGCCGGTGGCCGCCACGCTGCCTCCATCATTTCGTAAGTCACCCGGCCAAAGAGGAGGGCGTCGGCCTGGTCAAGGTTCTCGATCGCGTGACGATGCAAGTCTTTGTCCGGGGGTATTGCACGATGATCGCAGCACCCGTCCAATGTGACGTTGATGGAATACCGAAGGGGTCGCATTACGGAAGAGTACCGCCGGTGGGGTAGATTGGCAACGTTAGCCCGTTTCAGGGCTAGGAGCCATTCACGTAACGCATGACGATGACAATTTGAGAGCTGCTAGTGGCATTCGACGGGGACATGGAGTGCCCGGCAACTTCTGTACCAGGTGGAAGTAGCCACACTGATATTGACGTATTCTCAGCTAGTAACGTTTACTCTGCGACGCGCTACTAGCAGGATTGGATGACGCGAGTTTTTCCGCAGCCGGTAATTCGATGTCCTGGTACAAAGCTAAACGCGCTCTCGGCGATTTACATCGGTCGCCAGGTCATATCGACTCGCACGGGAATCTCATTCTTGATCGGAATCGTCAGGAACGATGGCGGGTCGATCTTGAAATCCAAGCACGTGGCCGGAACCGTCCCCGTGATGCGAACTTCGTTGCCGCTAGTTGTCTTCTCAAATGGAACGTGATTGTACTTCATCGCATGACCGGCAAATTGTACTTCGAGATCGGCATAGATTGTTCCCGAGGTCGGCGACTGTTCGGTGATCCGGGTGCGCACCACCACCATGGGGAATTGCGCGCCACGCGTTACCTGGACCATGTGCAGGTCGCGATTGCTGTCTCCGGAATCGAAGCTGTTCACTGGAGCAGCAATGAGGAAGTCGCACGTCCCGGCATGGCACACACCCTTGCCCTTGGCCGCACGGCTCACCCCGTCCACCTGGTGCATGGGGTGCGACATGTGATAGCTCAGCGTCGAACTCACCAGCACCCACTGCCCATCGGCCTGGCAGAGCGCCGGAATCGCGAGCATGAGGCACACAAGCAGGATTCTTCGGGGCACATTCCCTCCAGTAATTAAGAACCAGCTTTAGAACTTCAGCTTGATGGGCCAGGAAACGGAGATGATTGAGGCTCCATAGGCGGCAACCGTTACCCACGCCACCGCGCCGTGAGCCGACGCAATCCCGTGCACCTTTTCTCCGGCCTGCTCTTGCTTGAAGGCCATCGCCCCCAGGATCGGAGTCGCGATCATTCCCGGCCCATGAATAAACGCAAGCGCCCTGTGAAGGCGAATGGCGCCGCGCCGCTTCGCCCCCGGCACCTTGGGTGCAAAGATGGCGTAGTAAGCGGTGGCGACATAAAGGCCTGTCGTTGCGCCTCCCAATGCAGCGTGAAAGTCCAGATTGGCCTGGGTAGGCTCCGTGATGGTTTGCCCGTTCCTGCCCTTTGCCTTTGCTATGGGTCCGGTGATCAACGTCGCGGCCATGGGAATTACAGTAATTAACCCGAGCCGCTGATGGATCTTCAGCATGTGTGTGCGCTTGTCGAGCATGGCCTGCAATTGCGCATTGGCCTGCATCTGCTGCGGAGTGAATCCCAAATCTCCCAGCGACGGCGCGTTGCCGGAACTGGACTGTCCCTGCTGTGGTGGATTTGGTTGAGTTTGATTTTGCTGAGGCTGGCCCTGATTCTGCTGCTCCGTTTGATTCTGCCCACTCCCTGTCGCCTGAGCCTGCTGGATGTTCGGTTCCGGCGCTGAAGGCAGATCGGCATCCTCCGGGGCTGCTGCGTGCGCAACGCCCGGAGCGTAAGGCAAAGTCAGAGAAGCATTCTGCGCCGTTTGCGCAAGGCAGAGCCAAGGTGCAAATGCCAGACTGCCGCAAACAACGATTCCCCATAGCCAAATTGTCTTTGTTGTTCCAGGGAAGATTTTCAAAGGCCGGGCCTCCCTTCGTCTGCGATACGCGCCGGCGTACCCTTGTGCCCGGGCATTTTCTGTTCAGTTTAGACGACCGCCAATCCGATTCGGTTTTCCGCGTCATTATATTTCGTTCATCTAAGCTCTCGTCCTGCCAGCGCAGCGAAGTGGCAAGACAGACAAGGCCGCTAATTCCCCAGCTTCGTCAACCGAACAGTTCTGCCGGTCCGCGCCGATTCGCGCGCAGCGTCCAGAATCTGCATCACCACAACATTCGTGTCGAGCGCGGAGAGATCGCCCTTCGACTGGATTTTGCCGGAGAGCACGGCAACCAGATAACTGAGCGAATCGTTTTCCGGCGAGCTGAGCCCGCTGGCTGAAACCAGCCGCTCGTCGTTATCGTGTTCGTGGCGCAAGCGAAGCTTGTCCGCACCCACGGTGATCGCGTAGCCAGTGGCGCCGTAGACTTCCATATCCTTGCGGCTGAAAGGCCAGTTCCACGAACCCTGAATGACGGCCTGCGCGTGTGGATAAGCCAACACAATCGTGGCATCGTCATCGACGTTGCGATAGATCTCCGGCTTGTCGTGATTGACGACTGCGGTCACAGTGAGCGGAGTTTCTCCGTGCATCATCCATGTCATCAGGTCGACGCCGTAGCAGCCAAAGTCGTAGAGAGCGCCGGCGCCGTTCTGCGCAGGGTCGGTGAGCCAGCTCAAAAACTCCGGCGGCACGCCGATCTCCCTGGGCCCCTGGTGGCCGTCGTGGACCACTACGCGGCGGACCGCGCCAAGGCTGCCATGAGCCAGCTCGTCATAGGCAGCGCGGTTGCTCGCGTACCAGGTGGTCTCGTAGTTGACCAGGACATGAATGTGATAGTGAAGCGCAGTGCGGCGAATGGCGAGCGCGTCGTCGAGCGAGATTGTCAGCGGCTTCTCGACCATGACCGATACGCCGTACTGCGCCGCGATCTCGATCGCATGGCGGTGTTCGCCGACCGATGTATAGACCAGCACTGCCTGGGGATTGCGCACTTCGATCATGTTGGCCATGCTCTTGAAGAACAGCGTTTCACTCAGCCCATACCTGCTGCGATATTTGGCGAAGAGCGCCGGATCGGCATCGGCAATTCCAACCAGTTGCACGTTGCTGTGCGAGGGCAGGGAGCGGAGAAAGCCCTCGACATGTCCGTGCTCCAGTCCGACGATGGCGACCCGCAGCGGAGCTTGCGCCGCGAGGCCCCCTGGCAAACCAACCAACAATGCAACCCACAAAATGCGCGGCAGCACGCGCGGCAAAACGCGGCTCAATTGGCAAGCGAAAAATAAGAAAGGAAAACGCATGGACCTAAGTTGTCTCCTGGTGCCGATTCTACTCTGGAACAGAAGTGGTGATCTAGAAGGTTCTTCGTATGCCAGACGATGCGGACAACCATGACGCTCATGTAACCATCAGTTATCAATAAAGATCTCGAGCGGCCGCCAGCAATGCGGCCAGAAGGGAGTTCTTTCCGTGCCAACTTCGAAACTTATTCTATCCGTCGTCATTCTTCTTGCAACTTCATCTATTCTGTTTTCAACTTCGCCTTTAGCCCATTCGCAGGTGCCCAAAGGGGACGTATACCTCGGGTACAGCCGCACCGGGGCCGACATTTTTTACCCCAACGTTGGAGGTCTCAACGGGTGGGAAGGCGCGATGCACGTGAAACTGCATAAGCCCTTCCTCGGCGTTGAAGGCGATGTGTCCCATTATGGGTTTGGCGCAGATTCTACCGTTCCGCGAACTACTATCGTCATGGGGGGGCCGAGAATTACGCTGGGCGCATTGGGCCCCAAGGTCTTTGCCCACGCCCTCATCGGCGGCGAACACTCGGCAAACAGCGGCGGGCCAACCCCGATCTCAGGCGGCGCCTTCACCTGGGCGTTGGGTGGCGGCCTCGATGTGCCCTTCGCGCCCTTTTTCGCCTGGCGCGTAGCAGGCGATTACCTCCGCGCCCCTACGCAAACTCCTTCGGGCAGCACCCCTGCGCGCTTCAGCACTGGGCTGGTTTTCCGGTTCTAAGAAGCAGCTTTTAGCTGCTAGCTTCTAGCTTCTAGCTTTCGGCCCACGCCCAGTGACCGGGAGCTACCTGTCTGATCCTGCTTAAGTTAGCCCAAAGCCGCAAACTGCTGAACTTGTGAAGCTGGAAGCTGGCAGCTAGAAGCTGGAAGCTGCTTTTCAAGTAAACAGATCCTCCTTTTTGTCGTCCATTAAGGCGTGGAAACTGTCGCAACCCGCTTTCGCTGTCCTTGCTGCGGATACAAGACCCTGGAAGCTCCAGACGCAATGAAGCTTTGCCCGGTGTGCTGGTGGGAGGACGACGGCCAGGAAGACGATGACGCTGCCGACGTGCGCCTGACCGTGAACGGCCAGCTGAGCCTCAATGAAGCTCGCAAGCACTACGGGCAGTGTGGCGCCGCCCACCCCAGGTTCCTACCTTACGTTCGTAAGCCCAATGTTACTGAGCAGTAACGTGCCTTTCGCGGTCCTTTTCCCCGTCGGCATGCCCCGGCCGGTTTGACCCTGCCAGCAAACCCTCTTACCATGAGATGAGATATTCCCCGGCCACACGGAGCTGTTCCCGCACTGAGCGGCAGCCCAGATCGGCGGTCTGAGTTTGTGAACATTAGGGCTTGCTGGCTCAGGTGGATGGTATGCGGCCGGGAATCCGCGAAAGTGGTAGATCCGATCGGCGCCAGGCGCGCCTGGAAGGCAAAACGTTGAGTTCTACTGAAACCCTCGAAGGCAACCTGCAACCCGATGCGGCTGAGGCTGCTACCGGCCACGAAGGCCATGATCACGAAGGCCACAACCACGAGGGCCATGTGCATGGCCCGGTCCTGAACCCGGACTGTACCCGCGAACTGCTGCTCGACATTCCCGCTGAAGAGGTCGCAAAGGCCTACAAAAGCGTGGCCGGCAACTACCGCAAATACGCCAAGATTCCCGGCTTCCGCGCCGGCAAGGTACCGGAGACTGTGATTCGCCGCCGGTTCGCCGCCGAGATTCGCAAGGAAGTCATCGACAGCCTGCTGCCGGAGCGGTTCAACCAGGCGGTGCGCGACCTGGGCGTGAAGCCCGTCGGGCAGCCCCAGGTTACAGAACTGACGGTGGAAGACGGCGAGCCGCTGCACGTGAAGGCGGTCTTCGAATACATTCCCGATTTCTCCATTGATGGCTACCAGGCGGTCACCGTGGACAAGCCATCCGTAGAGGTTACGGAAGAGGAGTTCCAGCAGGAGATCGAGCAACTGCGCGAGTCGCGCGCCACCATCGAGCCGGTGGAAGAAGACCGGGTCCTGGTGGATGGCGACTGGGCCCAGATTACCTACAAGGGCCAGGTCGAAGGCGACGGCGAAGCGGCTCCCATTGACGGCGAAGACTCGCTGGTGGAGATAGGCGGCAAGGACACGGTGGAAGCTTTCACAACCGCTCTGCGCGGCGCCAAGCCCGGCCAGGAACTCAAGGCTGAGGTCATCTATCCGGCCGATTATGCCGAGCCCAAGCTGGCCGGCAAAACCGTGTCCTACGACGTCGAAGTAAAGGCCATCAAGAAGCGCACACTGCCCGAGCTGAACGACGATTTTGCCAAAGAGATAGGCGCGTACGAAAGCTATGCCGATCTTGAAGCAAGCGTGCGCGAGCACATGGCCGCCCGCAAGCGGCGCAGCGTTGAAGGCGAAACCAAGGACCGGCTGTTCGCAGTGCTCACCGAGCGCTACGCGTTCCCGGTTCCCGAGTCTCTGGTGCAGGAGCAGATTGATGCGCGGCTGGAACGTGGATTGCGCGCGCTGGCAGCCCAGGGCATGGACCCCGAGCAGATGCGGAAGCTGGACTTTGCCCGCCTGCGTACGGCCCAGCGAGACAGCGCCATCGCCGAAGTAAAGGCGACGGTACTGCTTGACCGCATTGCAAATGAGGAAAACATCACTGTCAGCGACGAGGAGATGGACCACGAACTGCAAATGGCAGCTCTCCAGTCCCGCGAGCCGCTGGATACCCTGAAAGTGCGATTGACTCAGGACGGCGGTCTGGCTAGAATCCGTGAACAATTGCGACGCGAAAAGACTGCGTCCGCGCTGTACGAAAGACTGCCCGCTTAGGGCGGTAAGTTGGCTGAAAGTGGAGTGCGGTCCGGCACAGACAAAGCCGGATTGTTCGGTTACAAAGGAAACGGGTGCAAGAACCCTTAACCGGAGAAACGGGAAGAATACTTAATGGCATTGGTACCCATGGTGGTAGAGCAGACGAGCCGGGGCGAGCGCGCCTACGACATCTTTTCCCGTCTGCTACGCGACAACATTATCTTTCTTGGCACGCCCATCGACGACCAGGTTGCCAATCTCATCGTGGCCCAAATGCTGTTTCTGCAGGGCGAAGACCCGGAGAAGGATGTCTCGCTCTACATCAACTCTCCCGGAGGTTCTATCACCGCGGGGCTGGCGATTTACGACACTATGCAGTTCATCAAGAACAACGTGGTCACCTACTGTATCGGGCAGGCAGCCAGCATGGGCGCGTTTCTGCTCCTGGCCGGAACCAAGGGCAAGCGTTTCGCGCTGCCCAACTCAAGGATTCTGATTCATCAGCCCTCCATGGGCGGGCTCAGCGGCCAGGCCACCGACATAGATATTCATGCGCGGGAGATCCTGCGCATCCGCGAAATCACAAATACGCTGATGGCCAAGCACACCGGCCAGCCGCTCGACCGCATCGAACGTGATGTGGAGCGGGACTTCATCATGAACGCGCAGCAGTCCAAGGAATACGGCATAGTAGACGAAATCATCGACCGGCCGCGCACCTAGGCAACCGGAACCGCAGGGGCGGAGAACGACGGGCAAGACCAAAGAGGGAGCAACACATGAAACCGCGCACGGGACCCGAAGAAGCATTACGCTGCTCGTTCTGCCACAAATCGCAGGATGCCGTCGCCAAACTGATCTCGTCGCCCAGCGACTACCCTCGTGCGTATATCTGCGACGAGTGCGTAGCCGTGTGCAATTCGATCCTCGAGGACGACCGCGGTGAAGCCACTCCCGCTGCTGCAGCTGGCCATCTGCCCAAGCCGCAGGAAGTGAAGAGCTTTCTAGACGACTTCGTGATTGGGCAGGACCAGACCAAGAAGAAGCTTGCTGTTGCTGTATACAACCACTACAAGCGCATCCAGATGAATCGTATGCGCAACAACGAAGTGGAACTGACCAAGAGCAATATCCTGCTCATCGGCCCAACCGGATCGGGCAAAACGCTGCTGGCGCACACGCTGGCCAAGATGCTCGACGTGCCGTTCGCGATTGTGGACGCAACCACGCTGACCGAGGCTGGCTATGTAGGCGAGGATGTCGAGAACATCATCCTCAAGCTGCTGCAGGCCGCCGACGGCGACGTCACCCGCGCCCAGCAGGGAATCATCTACATCGACGAAATCGACAAGATCGGCCGCAAGGACGAGAACCCCTCCATCACCCGCGACGTATCGGGCGAAGGCGTGCAGCAGGCCCTGCTCAAGATTCTTGAAGGCACAGTGGCCAACGTTCCGCCGCAGGGCGGACGCAAGCACCCGCACCAGGAGTTTACCGCAGTCGACACCACCAACATTCTCTTTATTTGTGGTGGCGCGTTTGTGGGCCTTGAGCGCGTCGTAGGCCGCCGCGTAGGTAAGAAGGCGCTGGGCTTCAAGGCTGTGGATGCAGAAGCCGATGCCGCGACTTCGCGCTCGCATCGCGACACGGAACTGCTGCGCCGCACCGAGCCACAGGATCTCATCAAGTACGGATTGATTCCAGAGTTTGTCGGCCGCCTGCCCGTCATGGGTATTCTGGATGAGCTGGACGAAGCGGCACTGATTGAAATTCTCACCAAGCCGAAGAACGCGATTCTCAAGCAGTACCAGCGGCTCTTTGAGTTTGAGAATGTGCGCCTGCACTTTACCCACGAAGCCACCTGTGCCGTTGCCCGCGAGGCTCTGGCGCGCAAGGTTGGCGCGCGTGGATTGCGCATGATTCTGGAAGAGCTGATGCTCGACCTGATGTACCACCTGCCCAACAACAAGCGCGTTCGCGATCTTGAGATCACGCGCGAGATGGTCGAGAGACGCGATCTGTCGCTGTGCTTGTTGGAAAAGGCCGGTTAAGGCTTCAGCATTTCATCCGCCCGAGGAGCCCCTTCTGCCAAACGTCAGAAGGGGCTTTACGCTGCATGTTTCTTCTCGGGTCAGGACCGGAGTGGCGCCATAATCCTCATCCTTTTATTCGCAGCCAATGACGGGAGTCGAAATCCTATCTTGTTCGATTTAGACGGCATCTGCGGTTGTTGCGGCAATTTGCCGAGGCCTGTGCCCGAGAATATGCTGAAGGTCATGCGTGCGCTTCGCCTCCTGATTGCCCTCCCGCTTCTGAGTTCAATAGGTTTTAGCCAAGCCGCAACAAAGATACCGGGGTTTGATGTTGCCTCTGTTAAGCCGAGCCAGCACCCGGTCGGACCTGACTATAACAACCAACTCAGATACTCGCCTGCCGGGATAATAGCTAGGAACGTCACGCTGAAGCGCCTGGTGGCAGAGGCCTATAGTCTACAAGTAAATCAGGTACTCGGACCAGGCTGGCTCGATCGAAACGAATACGACATCGACGCAAAACCAGCTGTAACCAGTTCCAGGGAGCAGATAACCCTGATGCTGCGAAGCCTTCTTGCTGAGCGATTCAATTTGCGGGAACACAGCGAAACGCGGGAGATGCGCGTGTATGAGTTGGTTATCGACAAAACCGGTTCCAAAATCCACCCGGCGAAGGAAGGAGAGACGGTCAAGCAAAGCGCCGGATTTCATTTTCACGGGGATTTACGCCAGTTCGCGGATCTGCTGGCCGTGCAGTTTTCCATACCGGCTCCAATGAGTCCGAACGAACCCGCCAGAGCTGGCGGGCCTCTGGTTCCAGTCTTGGACAAAACACGACTGCCGGGAATTTATGACTTCAGCGTGAACATCCGGCCTGAGTTGGGAACCGATATGTTCACTTTGTGGCAAAGAGCCCTGCGGGATCAACTGGGGCTGGGAGTCGAAAGCCGAAAATCGAGCGTAACAGTCGTGGTTGTTGACGAAGCAACAAGAATGCCGACTGAAAATTGACCAACAGAGCCCAGCCGTTAGAGCGCGAAGTCGCAGGGTGCCCCAGGTCACGCTTTTGAGACATGGGATGACACGCTACCCTCAGAGGGTCGAATGGGTCCCGTCGCAGAATACGGGATTGGCCGTGTGCTTGCACCCGCAAAGATACACGGTCTTCGACTCCGCAGCCTCAAACTTTACGGGCGTGAAACCGCTACCTTTGTGGCTGCCATCGCAGAAGGGCTGGTTGGCGCTTTTGCCGCAGGCGCACCAGAAGTAACTCTTGCCGGCTTCGAGTTGAACGGGGTAGGGACCCTTTTGTGGGATTGTCGGTTCTGCCATAAGGGGAATCTCCTATTACAGGGATGAGATGATTATCACCGATGCGGACGCCCCTGGTGACAGTTGTGAGACCAGGCAGCTTTGCAGAAGTGCCCGGTCCAAGGGCCGGTTTGGCTGTACAATCCCAACATGAGCTCTGCAAAAAGCTGTGAAGCCGGAGCTGATTCAGCGCGTCTAATACCTAAGGTGTCCCTATGACTCAACAACGCGAAAAGAGCGAGACGCGCAAACTGCCCATGATGCCTATTCGGGACATGGTGATCTTCCCCTACATGATGACGCCTTTCGTTGTTGGCCGCGAATCCAGCGTGCGCGCTCTTGAAGAAGCTCTCGGCGGCGACCGCAAGATATTTCTGGCCACGCAGCACGACGCCTCGATCGACGAGCCCAAGGCCAAAGACATCTTTCAGGTCGGCGCGATTTGCAACATCGTGCAGAGCGTTAAGATGCCCGACGGCAACATCAAGGTGCTGGTCGAAGGTGTGGAACGGGCAAAGTCAGTTGAAGTGAACGACCGCGATGGCTTCTTTGTGGCTACCGTGCGCACCGGCAAGAGCCAGTTCGAGATGACTCCCGCCGCCGAGCAATTGATGCAGCGCGTGACCGGCCTCTTCGAACAATACGTCAAGCTGCAACAGTCGCTGAACTACGAAACAATTATCGCCACGGTTAAGATGGACGAGCCCGCCAAGCTGAGCGACACCATCGCCGCCAACCTGCAACTCGGCATCGACGAGAAGCAGGAGCTGCTCGCTATCTTCGATCCTGCCGCGCGTCTTGCTCGCATTGCCGACGTGCTCGACATAGAAATTGAAAAGCTCGATCTTGACCGCAACATCCAGTCGCGCGTGAAGCGGCAGATGGAGCGCGCGCAGAAAGAGTACTACCTCAACGAAAAGATCAAGGCCATCCAAAAGGAGCTGGGCCGCGGAGAAAAGAGCGAGTTCGACGAGCTGCGCAAGAAGATTGAAGCCGCGGGCATGCCGAAGGAAGTGCTCGACAAGGCGATCCAGGAGTTGAAGAAACTGGAAGCCATGCCGCCCATGTCGGCCGAGTCCACGGTGAGCCGCAACTACATTGACTGGCTGCTGGCCGTGCCATGGAAGAAGAAGTCGAAGGAGACGCGGTCGATCGATTATGCAGAGAAGGTGCTGAACACCGATCACTACGGTCTCGAAAAAATCAAGGAGCGGATACTCGAGTTTCTGGCAGTGCGCCAGTTGGTGAAAAATCCCAAGGGCTCGATTCTATGTTTTGCCGGACCTCCGGGCGTGGGCAAGACTTCGCTGGGCATGTCGATCGCCAAGGCCACAGGTCGCAAGTTTGTGCGACTCTCACTGGGCGGCGTGCGTGACGAGGCCGAGATTCGTGGCCACCGCCGCACGTACATCGGCGCGTTGCCCGGTCAGATCATTCAGCATATGAAGCGCGCGGGAACCAAGAACCCTGTCTTCCTGCTCGACGAAGTGGACAAGATTTCTTCGGACTTTCGTGGCGACCCTGCTTCGGCGCTGCTTGAAGTGTTGGACCCGGAACAGAACACCACCTTCCAGGATCATTACCTCGACGTGGACTATGACCTGTCGCAGGTGCTGTTTGTGGCCACGGCCAACGTGATGCACACGATTCCCGCGGCGCTGCAGGATCGCATGGAAGTTCTGCGCCTGCAGGGGTACACGGAGCAGGAGAAGCTGGAGATTGCGCGGCAGTACCTGGTGAAGAAGCAGCGCCAGCAAACCGGCCTGAGCGAGAAAAACATCGCATTCAAAGACGACGCAATTCTCGAGATCATCCGCTACTACACCCGTGAAGCCGGCGTGAGAAACCTGGAACGCGAGATCGGCAATGTCTGCCGCAAGGTAGCGCGCAAGGTGGTGAAGGCCGGCGCCAAGCACAAAGAAGAGATCAGCGCCGAGAACATTCACGAGTACCTGGGCGTGGCCAAGTACCGCGACTCCGAGGTGCACGAGAAGAGCGAAGTGGGCCTCGTGACGGGTCTCGCGTGGACCGAGGTGGGCGGCAGCATTCTGACCACAGAAGTGCAGGTGCTGGATGGCAAGGGCAAGCTCACCATCACCGGGCAGTTGGGCGACGTGATGCAGGAATCGGCACAGGCTGCGCTGAGTTACATCCGCGGCAAGGCACAGGCACTGGGACTGAGCCGCGAGTTCTATCGCAACGTGGACCTGCATCTGCATGTGCCCGAAGGCGCGATTCCCAAGGACGGCCCTTCCGCCGGCATCACGATGGCGACGGCGCTCGCTAGTGCGCTGGCCAAGATTCCGGTGCGGCGCGACATTGCCATGACCGGCGAGATTACGCTGCGGGGCAAGGTGCTGGCCATCGGCGGACTGAAAGAGAAGTTGCTGGCTGCGCTGCGTGCGGGGATCTTCGAAACCGTTCTGCCGCGGGCCAACGAGAAGGATGTGGCCGAGCTTCCGGACAACATCAAGAACTCGATGAAGCTGCACTTTGTGGACTCGATGGATGAGGTGCTGGCGCTGGCGCTTGAAAGCCCGTTGCCGGGCATCACAAATCCGGGGACCGAAGTGCTGGCAGCAGTGCCGGTGGCGGAGATCGCGGCGAACGTACCGGCTCGGCAGTAATGCGCTATACAACACAATTTTTGCTTTCGGCCCTGGCCGCGGCGCAGTTTCCTGTGCCCGATGTGCCCGAGATTGCGTTTCTCGGGCGATCGAATGTGGGCAAATCGAGCCTGCTGAATGAGCTTGTTGGCGAAAAGGCGGCCAAGGTGTCGTCTACACCAGGGCGGACGCGGGCTATCAATTTCTTTGCTCTTCTCGATCAGAGCCAGCGGCGGAAACTGCTGTTTGCCGATCTGCCGGGATACGGCTATGCGAAGATTTCGAAGTCGATTTCGGCGGGGTGGTCGGAGTTCATCGATCCATACCTGACGATCCGTTCGACGCTGAAACTGTGTGTCTGCCTGGTGGACTCGAATGTGCCTGCGCAGAGGAACGATTCTCAATTGTTTGACTGGCTGCGGGCTGCGGGGCGAAAGTATGTGGTGGTTGCTACCAAGATCGACCGGCTGAGCGGGAATGAGCGGACACGCAATCTGCTCGCCTTGAAGAAAGGGCTTGAACTGGACGAGGTGTTGCCGGTTTCAGCGAAGACGGGGTACGGGATCAAAGAGCTGTGGGCTCGGATTGAGGCGGCTGGCGGAAGCTGAGGAGCCGAGGCCCTTGCTCTCCCACCCTTTCCGCAAAAAGAAACGGAAAGGATGGGGCACGGGGTATCTTTGGTGGAGCCGGCTGCGGGCAGGATTAGGGCTGGAGCGGAAGTCCCAAAACATCAATCAATTTTGAGGCGGTTTCCTCATCGCATGCGAGCGAGCGGAGGCGGCGGGCCTGCGGGCCAAGGTAGCGCGGCGACAGGCGCAGCCAGCGGCGGGTTGCTAAGTCGCCCGGCGGGAGATGTTCAAGCAGCAGTGCGTCAAACTCGGCTGGGCGCTGTGCAAACTCGGCGGGAATTGGCCAGATCAGGAACTTCCTGCCCGGTGGGAGCGGCTGGGCTGTAACGCGCTCCGCACCCTGAGCCATGAAGGCAGCGAACTCGGGCGGAGCGGAGAAGGGTTGAAGCTGCGGCAGCAGATTGGGGAGAACACCGCGCTCGATCATTTCTTTCACGATTGCCTGTGGGGCGACGGAGACGGCTACGGCAACCGGTTGGCGTTTGCGGATTTCATTTTTGAGGATGCGCAGGGCTTCATCGAGCGAGGTCACCAGGAAATCGATAACGCCATCGTGCATGGCCTGGCGGAGTACTGCGGCGTCGGCCGAGGCCGCTAGCGATGCTGCGCCGGCAATGTTGCCTGCGACTGCGAGTATGCGTCCCGGCTCATCGAGTTCGCCGGCGTAGAAGAGTGTGCCGCCGAGACTCTCCTCACTCCTAGCGGCGGCAGATTGCATCAGGCTCACGTAGGCTCGCTGAACCTGGGTGATGAAGCGGAGCGTGGCCGGGGATGGGGATTCGAGTGGCAAGGCTTTAGTTTGGCGATTCGCGCCAGCTGGTTTCGCGCACGAAGAAGATGAACTCTCCGGGCTTCGCGGTGACGCGCGTTGCTTCTGCGTACTTGCTCTTATAGCATTCGTTGGGGCCGGCCACACCTGAACTCAGGATCACAGAGATCGGGTACCAATGCAGCGTGCTCGTATCCTTCTCCATGCCGGCATCGCAGTTGATGTAGATATCGAGCGAGTTGTGATATGTACCCTGGACGGAAAAGAAAGAGGCGTTTGCGGGGATAGCGACTTTGCCGGATCCATCGTCGTTGAGCTGCAACGCTTCATTGTGGATCGCGTTGAGGTGATCGAAGCGAACGATGTAGTTGTCGGGCACAATGGGCTTTCCGGTTTTGCCGTCCAGCATGAGGATGGAGATGGTTTGGCCGGTTTGCGCGTGGAGGGAACCGCAGAGCGCGGCTGCAATGGTGAGCGCGAGAAAGGCACGGATCATCGACGGGCAAGTCACGATAGGGCTGGCTTTCGCACGAATCATATTCTTACTTTGACACGTTTTGCTGTGTATCTACCAGGAAGAATAGGGCTGGCCGTCGGAGCCGGTATCTTCGGAGCCGGAGTGGACATCGTCGATGCCGGGTTCGGTCTGGTCGAGCGAGTACATGGAGTCGCTGGTGTTGGTGACCCAGGTGTCCTTGCTGTGGGTCATGGGATCTTCAGGAATTACCTTGAGGTAGCCGTCCTGGACGAGGTCGTCGAGCGCTTGCGGCGCCTTCTGCTTGTCCATGGTGTAGGAGTCGATGGCGGAGCGCAGGACGTGGAGGTCTTCCTTTAGAACGGCCTCGCGGGCATGCTTGATGGCGCTCACATAGCTGGGGATCGCCAGTGTGGCCAGTATGCCGATGATGGCCATGACGATCATCAACTCGATGAGCGTGAAGCCGTCGTCCTGTTTCCGAATACCGCGCACAGATTCCTCTCGAGGCCAAACCGCCTGGCTTACCAGGTGGAGTATTTGGTGCCGTCCAGGGCCGTCCCCTGGGACTTTGAATAAACGTCAAAGACGCTCTGTCCGCCATAAGAGTCGGAGGTGGGATCGTCCTGCATGGAACGCAATCCCCACTCGGCCTTGCCGGTCATCGGGTCCACCGGGATGCGGCGGAGAAACTTCAGCTTCTTGCCCTGCACGTCCACGCCAGTCACCAGCGTTTCCAGATCGGGCGGATAGTTCTGGCTGTCCACCTTGGTCTGGAAGGCGCCTTTGTCAGCCGCGTCCTTATAGCGGTCGATGGCGTCGCGCATCATCCACAGATCGCTGCGCAGCTCGCGTTCGTTCTGACGCTTGACCTGGAAGCGCGCAATCGGCACAGCCGCCGAAGCGAGAATCGACAAAATCGCGACGGTCACAATCAATTCGACAAACGTCAGACCCTGTTCCCGGCGTCGCATCCGGACTGGCGGGACGAAAAGTGTAGGCGTGGGACTCATCCGCACTGCTCCTACTTGACCGTAAGATTGACGTGTGCGGCCTGGGCCGGCACCTGCTGCTGGGCGCTGTTGACCGCGCCAGCTCTGGTCATGGTCAGCGCGGTGTCACCTGCGGCCTTGGCCTGGAAGGTGAGGACACAGACTACGCCGGTGCCGCTTATCCCGGCTGCACCGGGCGGACGTGCAGCAACGACTGTGATGTTGCCAGGCCCGTCATCACGATGGATCAAAGCTACGGCCTGCCCGTCGCGGTTCAGAAGGTCTCCCGCGGCTACGTTGACTAGCGATATTTTGGCCGGATCGTACTGAAGCTGGATGGGAACTGATGCGATATCCGCGCCACCGCTGAGGACAACCGGAATCTGGAAGCTGGCTCCTGCTGCGATCGGGCCGGTGGGCGGAGTGAGCGTGAAGCTGGCCCCAGCAGCGGGCGTAGGTGTGGGCGCTAACGCGGGTGTTGACGCGGGAGCGGGCGGCGGCGTAGGAGCGGCCGGGTTTCCCGTGTTTTGGGCGGCGGCGCTTAACTGCGCCATCAATGCTGGGGCTGCGGCCTCAGCGGTGGAGCCGGGCGCCGTGCCCAGAGGGGAGTGCTCGAGTGCGGTCGGGTTCACAACGACAGGGGCGGCGGCAGGTGCCGGATTCGTATCAGAACCATCCTGACTGGTATGGCGCAGATCGATCGACTGGCCGGAGCCGGTGTCGATGGCGCGCAGATTGGCCTGATCGAGCACCTGCGAACGAACAACGTGCGGCAGCACCACGAAGACGATCTCGTCGTTCTGAACTGTGTTGTCCTTGGAGCCAAAGAGGTATTTGAGAACCGGAATGTAGCTCAAACCGGGAATGCCGTTCCAGTTCTGCTGTTCTTGATTATTCTGGATGCCGCCCAGGATGCTGGCCTCGCCTTCGCGCAGGCGGATCACCTGGTCCACGACGCGCTGGCTGAGGATAGGCTCGGTGACGCCACTGATGGTTACGGAGCCGCTCTGCGAGGTGACCTCGATCTTGATCTTCAGCGTGATATCGCGGTCAAAGTGGACGGTGGGCGTCATCTCGATATTCACGCCTACGTCCTGGTACTGGAACTGCGTGTTCACCAGCGAACTGACCACTGCAGTAGCCGCGCCGGTCTGGTAGGAGCCGGTAGCGATCGGAATCCGCGAGCCAATTTTCATGGTCGCCTTCTGGTCGTCGGTGGCGCGGATGCGCGGGCTCTGCATGACCTTGGTATTCGCGTCGGTCAGCAGCAGATTCAAAGTGGCCGAGCCGACGGTCACCGCAAAATCGGTGGCCTTGAGATGGGCCAGATCGTAGAGCGTCGGGCTTACGCCGGTGGTGGGAGTACAGGTGGTGCTGCCAGCTGGACAGGTGGAGTTGCTCGATCCGGTGGAGGGTTGCAGGGAAACGCCGAAGCTGCTGGGCCAGGAAATGCCCAGGGTCCGCTCCCAGTTCTTGCTGACCTCGAGGACAGCGATGTCTACCACCACTTCTGCGCGGGCCTTGTCCAAGTCGTTAATGAGCTTTTGTGCCAGCAGCAGTTCATCGGGTGTTCCGCGCATGACTATGGCATTCTGGCTGGCGACGCCGTAGATTTTGGCGCTGGTAAGCACGTTGCGCAGGGCGGTCTGCACGTCGTTCAGGTCGTTCTGCTGCCAGGCGTTGGACAGGTAGAAGGTCTGGACGGCCTGCTCATCCAGTTCGGTGCGCTTGATACGGGTGTTCTGTGCGACAAAGAGCGTATTGGCGGTGACCGGGCGCCAGAAGGTGCCTGACATGGTGCCCACGATGCGCAGAGCGTCCATCAGCGACACATTGTTCAGGTCAACCTGGATGCGCTTGGAGTTGTAGTCGGGATCGAAGAGCACGTTGACGCCTGCGGCCTTGCCAATGGCCTGGTAGACGACCTTGGCGTCTTCAGTCATGTGCAGGGTGAGCGGCTCGTTGGAGAGCGGCCTGAGATCGACCGGGGCGCTCATCGAATTGATACTCTGTTGCTCACCGGCTGGCTCAGGCATTGCGGTTTCAGACGCCGGCGCCACTTGGCCGTTCCCCTGGCGTATCCGGGAGATCTCCTGTTGCGCGGCTTCATTGCCTGGGTCGATTGCGGAGGCATGGAGGAACTCGGCCAGCGCACTTTGCTCGTCACCGGACTGGAGGAACTTTCGTCCCCTGGTGAGGTGCATGGCGGAGGCAGAGACACGCAGCCGGTAAAGGGCGGTGCGATAGCTGAGGTCTTTTGGATTTTTGGCATTGGCCTTCTGGAAGAAGTCGAAGGCAGCGTCGTAATCTTCACGGGCCTCGGCGCTTTGGCCGCTTTTGAAGAGGGAACCGGCCGACTGGGCATGGAGCCGGGCGCTGGCGAGGCCAGTAAGTGCAAGCACGGCAATGAGCGCAATCCGGAAAGCGGTTCTTGAAAGGGCTAATCCGGGGGCAGCCGGAGCTTGAGCGCGGCGGTTCATCGAACTCCCAGGCGTCTTATCCGGCCCGGCAAAAAGCGCGGGCACGTGCGGGCTGCCTTGGCTGCCCCGGACGCAAAACGTTACACGGTTCTTGACGGCAATTTTCGTCCACCAATGATGCCCCATTTTAGCAAAGCCCCACAGTAACGCGGGTAAAACCATCACCAATGCTAGGATGAAGATTCGAGGAAGGTTTCCGATGGCGCGCCAAACCAGCCATGAGATTGTTGCCAAGGACACGTCCGGCCCCAAAAAGCCGGTGCGGCCGCGCGACCCCGTGGCCAGTGGAGAGCGGGATGCCGCACACAATCGCGCTGCCAGCCACAACTACTTTCTTCTCGAAAAATTTGAAGCCGGCGTGGCGCTGCGCGGGACTGAGGTCAAGTCCATCCGCGAGGGCCAGGCCAACCTGAAGGATTCCTACGGCCTCATCCAGAACGGCGAAGCGTTTTTGCTCAACGTGCATATCGGTCCTTATTCTCACGGGAACATAGCCAATCACGACGCCACCCGAACCCGCAAGCTGCTGCTGCACCGGGATGAAGTTCGCAAGCTACTCTCCAAGACGCAGATCAAAGGCCACACGCTCATTCCGACACGGCTTTATTTCCGTAACGGGCGGGTAAAGTGCGAGTTGGCCGTGGCCAAGGGCAAGCAGGACTGGGACAAGCGGGAGACGGAAAAGCGGCGCGAGGCCGACCGCGAGGCACGAACCGCGGTGAACGCCAGCAAACACAAGATGGGGCGGTAGGGACGGCAGCTTCCAGTTCCTAGCTTTCAGCTTGTTGGTGGCGGGTTGATGGCCTTGCAGGACCGCGGGCTCGGATGCGGGTGCCCGATCAGGCGATTACGACTACTTCCAGGTTCACACCCATATCGGCAAGGTTCTTCCAGGCTGGGTTGGTGGTGTAGACCGTGGCCTGGCGCTGGATGGCGAGGGCGAGGCAGGAGCGATCGCCGAGCGAGAGGCCCAGTGGGCGCCCAATCCTGGCCAGCCCGCCTGCGATGCGGGCCTGCTCTTCGTCGAAGGGTACGGACTCGCATTTGACCTCGGCAATGTGCCACCAGACAGTTTGTTCGTCCATGCCGGCTGCGACCAGGCTGGCCTGCACTTCGGCCTGATTGACCGCGCTGACGACGGCCCACGGCAGGCAGGCGGCTACTGTATCGGCTCCGGGCTCACCGCGCAGAAGGGCCATGAAGGCGGAAGCGTCGAGAACAGCGACCCTGTCGACGGCGACCCTAACCAAGCCACTCCTCCATCTCTTGCTGAGCCTCTTCGCGGCGATCGGCGATCAACGCTTTGGCCAGTCTGCGGCCGGTGGGAATGAATTTCCGCATGCTCTCCTGCACCTTGAGAATCCTGTTCCGATGAGATTCGAGCTTCAGCATGTCGCCCTCGACGCTCAAGAGCACGGTGTCTCCGGGTTCGAGGCCCAACTGGTGTCGGATCTCGGCAGGGATCACGATGCGCCCGTTATTATTCAGACGTACCTTGACATATTTCGATTTTGCGACAATATCTGCCATAATGCCTATGTTAAATATAAAGACATATAGTATAGATATGTCAAATATTTTAATTGTGACAAATATGCCATATGGGTCCAGGATTGCCGTTATCCTGCAATTCCTGTCCGGCGGCAGCGCCATTTGCCATGAGCCTAGGATTCGATGAAAGAATAGGCTCTATGCGGACTGAACTGACTTTTGTGAATCTCTCTGAAATCAAGACTGAACTTCTGGCCGTGCTGGCCACTGATATGCAAACCGGTAAAGGGCCGGATGCCAAGCCGGAACCGGCGCTGCTGACCTCCGACCCAGCGGTGAAGGCAGCTGCGGCTTCCGTGCTATCTAGCGGGGAGTACAAGGCTGGCGCCAATGAGACATTGCTGTTGCATGCGCCGGCCGGGCTGGCCACCAAACGGCTGTTGATCGTCGGCCTCGGCAAGCAGGCCAAGGCTACGGTTCACAGCGTGCGCAATGCCGCCGGAACAGCTGTTCGATTCACAAAGCCGCGTGGCATTCGGGAGTTGGCGTTCGCCCTGCCTGAGTCAGAGCTATTGTCGCCGGATCTCTGTGCGCGGGCTGCGGTGGAGGGTGCATTTGTGGGGGACTTTGACCCCGACACCTATCGCAGCGACCGCAAAGACCAGAGCGTACAGTCATTCACACTGGCGGCTCTGGCCCAGGCGGACAAAAAAGCACAGGAGGCGGCGTTTGTCGAGGGCGTGATTGTGGGCGAGAGCCAGAACTTTACCCGCTTGCTGGTGAATGAGCCGGGAAACAAGCTGACGCCGACGATTATGGGCCAGCGCGCCGCCCAGATGGCAGCCGAGGTAGGGCTCAAGGCGGAGGTGTACTCCACTGAAAAATTGCACGAGCTGAAGATGGGCGCGTTCTGGAGCGTCTCGCAGGGCTCGGAAGAACCGCCTGCGCTGATCGTATTGCGCTATGAGCCGGCAGGCATTAAGGACGGGCCGGTGCTTGGGCTGGTGGGTAAGGGCATCACCTTTGATACCGGCGGCATCTCGATCAAGCCATCCGACAACATGGAGAAGATGAAGTACGACATGGCGGGAGGTGCGGCCATGCTCGGCGCCATGCGCGCCATTGCGCTGCTGAAGCCGAAGGTGCGGGTGATCGGCATTGTGTGTGCTTCGGAGAACATGCCGGACGGGAAGGCGCAAAAGCCTGGCGACGTGCAGACCGCAATGTCGGGCAAGACCATCGAGATTATCAATACAGATGCGGAAGGCAGGCTGGTGCTGGCCGATGGGCTCGCTTATGCTCGGCAACTGGGGGCGACCCATCTGATTGATGCGGCCACGCTGACGGGTGCATGCGTGGTGGCTCTGGGGATGGTGAATGCAGGCGCGTTTTCGAACGACGATGAGACTTACGGGAAGTTTGCGTCAGCGCTTGAGGTTTCGGGGGAAAAGTTCTGGAGGCTCCCGCTGGGCGAAGAGTACGCCGATATGATCAAGAGCGACATCGGTGACATCAAGAACACCGGCGGGCGGTACGGCGGGGCGATCACGGCCGCCGAGTTCCTGAAGGTTTTCGCCGAAGACACGCCATGGATTCACCTCGACATAGCGGGCATGGCCTGGGTGGAAGATTCACGGCCGTACATCGCGAAGGGACCGAGCGGGATTGCGGTACGGTCGATTCTGGAGTGGGTGAGGAGCTACTAGGGCCGATCTATGAGAAGTCGGGAAGAGGCGGCTTGGAGGCGTTGCGATCAGGCAACTGATCGAGCAGTACGACGTTAAGCAGCGACTTGTGGACCTGGATGCGGCCGTTGTAGCTGATGAAGCCGAGCTTGCGAAATCTATTCATGAAGAAGCTGACACGTGAGCGAGTGGTGCCGATCATTTCGGCCAGCGTCTCTTGGGTAATGGGCGGAATGAAGGTCTCGGGTCCGCCGGGTTTGCCGAACTCCGCCATCAGGAGGAGGATCCGCGCCAGGCGTTTCTCGCTTGAGTTGAAAAGTTGATCGACGAGGTCGGCCTGGGTGCGCATGCTGCGGGCGAGCAGGAACTTCATGAAGATGTCGGCAAATGAAGGCTCTTCATGCATGACACGGACCATCTCAGCCCGGCAGATCTTGAGCACGGAACAGTTATTCACGGCCGTGGCCGTGGCCAGGCGAAGTCCCGGCACCGCTGCAATGCACTCTTCTCCAACAAAGTCGCCGGCGGAAAGCAGGGTGATGGTGGCTTCTTTGCCGTTCTGCGAAACCACAGTGAGCCGCGCACGGCCCTTATGAAGGTAGAAGACCGAGTCGGTCGAATCTCCTTGGGTAAAGAAGGTCTCGCCCGTCTTTAATTCGATGATTCTTCGGCCAAGGCCTGCGCTGGCCAGGAATGCGGCGGGATCAAATATAGGGCCTGTCTTATCGCTCATCAAAACACTACCTCATTGTGGGCGGTTCGTTGTGGACGGTTCATGCCCCGGAAACAGCCACTTTGGAATTGCATTCAGGGGGATTGAGGCTGCTTACTCAATAACCATGGAGGGATCGCATCAGAGCATCCTAAGCAATCCGGCGCCGACAATGCCAAACCATGGCGCGACTGGGAAAAAGTTGATAAATCGTTGGGTAGATTTCTCCGCGATTGAGCGGAGTTACGATCAATCTCTGTCCATCATCGCCCAGATTCAGTTCGGCGGTATGAGCCATATCGATCACTTTGATCAATTCAGAAGAAATCGTGTGCATAGCTTGCTGGCGCATTTTTGCGGTGGAGACGTAGATTCCTACAACCGCGCACATTTATGAGTGAATTCCAACCAGCGTAATGCGGCACAGGGCAATGAAGTTGGAGTGCCTTATGCCGATGAAAGAGGTACATGGGATTTCCGGTCTCATGAGTCCGGAACAGCTGTGCGGTTGGGTCCGACTAACAGGATTGAGCGGATGGGCAGCCGCTCTGAGGGAGCATGGATGAGGGATCGCACGGAGCTGCTTGAATCTGCGCTGGACAGTCTGCCGGACGGCATTGCGCTGTTCGGCATGGAAGGCGAAGTGGTGTTTTGGAACCATTCCGCTGAGGCCATCACTGGCTACGCAAGCGTAGAGCTTTTGGCGCGGGCGGTTCCCGAGGCGCTTGAGCCACTGGAGCCGGGAAGAGCACGCCATGGAGTCTTGCAGCCAGATGCTGAATCGCATGCGGGCCGCAGGGCACTCGTAAGGGTACGGCACAAGCTGGGCCACGAGATGCAGGCAATCACGCGAGCTGCGGTGTTGCGAGACGGGCTGGGGGAATGCATCGGTACGGCCGCCGTGTTTCATCCGGCGGAGAGCCTGGATGCGCTGCCCCATGGGGTCACAGGCGGAAACGAGGCAGTGGGGGCGAGCCAGGCGGACCTGGAGGATCGGTTGCAGATTGAGTATGAGGACTTTGCGCGCGGGGGCCTGCCGTTTGGCGTGCTGTGGATCAGCGTCGACCAGGCGCATGGGTTGCGCAAGACCCATGGTTCCAGCGCCTGCGAAGCGATGCTCGAAAAGGTGCAGCGAGCGCTGGCGCAGGGGGTGCGTCCTGCGGAGGAGGTGGGCCGCTGGGGCGATGATGATTTTTTGATTATCTCCCACGAACGCACACCGGAGATGCTGGTTGCCCACGCGCAAGCACTTGCAGGGCTGGCCAGGACGGCGGATTTCCGGTGGTGGGGCGACAGAGTCTCGCTCACCGTAAGCATCGGAGCGGCGCAGGCGGCCCAGGCCGGCAACGAGCAGGACAAAGGGCTACCGCAATTGCTGGAGCGCGCGCGGGGAGCCATGGAATCCAGCATCCATGCGGGCGGCAACTGCATTACGTCCGCACCGGGGAGGCAAGAATGTTTGCCATCATAGGTATTGTCCTGGTTTTTGCAGCGGTAATCGGCGGGTTCCTGATGGAAAAGGGGCACATGTTGGTGCTCGTACAGCCGGCCGAGCTGCTGATCATCGCCGGCGCGGCAACGGGAACACTGCTCGTAGCCAACCCGATGCACATCATCAAAGGAGTGGCCATCGGACTTGCGGGCGTGATGAAGGGTTCTCCGTTCAGCAAGGAGCGATATCTGAGCACGCTCAAGATGATGTACCAGTTTCTGAACAAAGTGCGCAAGGAGGGGCTGCTGTGCGTGGAGACGGATGTTGAGAAGCCCGACGAGAGTTCGATCTTTAAGAATTATCCTGAGTTTCTCAAGGACCATCACGCCGTTGACTTTTTGTGCGACACGCTGCGTATGGCCATCACTGGCGGCGTGGAGCCGTTCGACATGGGCCAGATGATGGAACTGGACATGGAGGTACATCACAATGCAGCGATGCAGCCTATTGATGCGCTGTCCACGGTGGCGGACGCGCTGCCTGGCCTGGGCATTGTGGCCGCGGTGCTGGGGGTAGTGATTACCATGGGCGCGCTGGGCGGTCCGCCGGAGCAGATCGGCGAGAAGGTGGCTGCAGCGCTTGTAGGCACATTCCTCGGAATTCTGCTGTGCTACGGCCTGGTTAGCCCGTTGAGCGCAAACATGCGCAAGACCGCCGAGGAGCACAACGAATACCTGCACGTGCTGCGGGTGCTCGTGTTGTCGTTTCTGAAAGGCTCGGCGCCGATGATTGCGATTGAGACGGGGCGGCGTGCGGTTCCCGCGCATGTGCGGCCCAGTTTCGACGAAATGGAGAAGAGCTGCAAGAGCAAGGTGGAAGCGGTTGAAGCGGCGGCAGCGGCGTAGAGCCGGCGAGCACACGGGGAGAAGCGGGCACGATGACAGCAAAGAATCAACCGATCATCGTTATCAAGAAGAAGGGCAGTCACGGAGGCCACCACGGTGGCGCGTGGAAAGTGGCGTACGCAGATTTTGTTACCGCCATGATGTCGCTGTTTATTGTGCTGTGGCTGATGGGCTCAAGCGAAAAGGTGAAGGTAGCCGTGGCCGGGTACTTCAACGATCCGAAGGGAACCGCGAATCTGCTGGGAACGACGATGTCGGGCAACGGCGAGGCGGTGGCGACGGAAACCAACGACAACCTGAAGAATCTGAAGGAAAAACTTGAAGCGGAGATCAAGGCCAAGAAGGAGTTGGAGAAGCTCTCAAAGCAGATTGAGATTACGATCACGCCGGAGGGGCTGCGGATCGAACTGATTGAGGACAAGAACGGAACGTTTTATGAGAGCGGGAGTCCTCACCTAAGCGCGAACGGACAGGAACTGCTGAACCTGCTGGCGTGGGAGCTGAAGACGCTGCCGAATTCGCTGCTGATCGAGGGTCACACCGACGCAACGCAATACTCTACTGATGCCAACTACAGCAACTGGGAGCTCTCAGCCGACCGCGCCAACTCCGCGCGGCGGTTGCTGCAACAGGGCGGCGTGCGCTCTGACCAGGTGACCCAGGTGCGCGGGTATGCCGACCAGTTTCTTCGCGTAAAGAACAACCCTTACGATCCTTCGAACCGCAGGATTTCAATGCTGGTGAAGAACGCAAGCGTCGGCACGCCGCCGCCGGTTATTCCGCATGCCACAGTAGTGGAGGGAGCGCCGGCCGCGGCGAATGCAAGGAGCGGGCCGAAGTGAAGCGAAGCCACAAGGTCCTCTACCGGCTGCGGCGCAGGCAGAGAAGGCGGTGGCGGTCGCTCCGGCTCCTGCCAAGCCTTCAGCGGCAACACCGGCAGCCAGGCCAGGCCTGATGGGCAAGCTGCTGGGTATGTTGCCGGGCAAGAAGTAATAGCCGCTCCGTATTCGTGTGGAGCGAAAGGGACTATGGTCGCCGCCAACATCCGCGCCTGCTGAGCAGCCTGAAATCGGAGGGATTTCGGGTGCAACCTCATTGTGAGCAGATGCCAAAACTATACGAGCCGGTGCTACAATTGGCTGTTTTTCAGACCGGTTCCGAGGAGCAGGCTACGAAGAACTGGGAGCTTCCTATGTCGAATACGCGTCGGGAATTCTTGCGGTCCAGTGTGTGCTGGCCATGGGATTGATGGGCGGAGCAGCGGCTGCACGAGCTGCCTCGGCAGCTGAACCGCAGAACCCGCCCGTGCCGAGCGCAGGACGGTCGAGCTCGACTGCCGAGATCCAGGTTCCGAAGATGAAGTTCGGGAACACCGAGATCGGTCGGCTGGTACTGGGCTGCAATCCGATTAATGGGGGCGCGCACTTCAACGTTCAATACAACAGACTGATGAAGGAATGGTTTACACCGGATCGCGCCTGCGCGCTGATGTACAGGGCGACCTCGTTCGGGATCAATGCGTTCCAGTACAGCAATGCGGGGCACTGCCCCGAGGTGTGGGAGCGGTTTAAGGCTGAGGGCGGAGCAATGTATGCGATCGCGGGCGACTCGACGGACAGGAATCCCGTGACGGTGGTCAAGAATTTGCAGCCGCATTCGTTTCACCGCCAAGGCGAGGTTCTGGATGTGGCTTTCAGAAATGGCACGATGAATTCGGTGCGGGAGTGGTGCAAGAAGGTGCGGGATACAGGTGTGATGACTGGTGTTTCGACGCACAAGCCAGAGGTGATCGCGCTGATCGAAGAGCAGGGGTGGGATGTCGATTACTATTGCGGATGCGCTTACAACCGGACACGAAGCGATGAAGAGTGGAGGAAGGTGCTGGGTGGCTAACTGCCGGAGATGACCCGGGAAATTTACATTCAAAGCGATCCGGCACGCATGTACAAAGTGATGCGCCAAACTCCGAAGCTCTGCTTCGCGTTCAAGATTCTCGCTGAGGGGCGGATTGCAGACGGCGGCATAGCGCAGGCCTTCCGCGCGGCATTCACGAGCATCATGCCCATCGATGGTGTTTGGGTGGGCATGTTCCCCAGGGACAAGGACCAAGTGAAAGAGAGTGCCGAGATTGTGCACGGAATATTGACCTGGTCCTGAGTTGGGATTGGCGGCCAGTTCGAGACACGCGGTTCAGGAATGGTGTACTCTGATCTGCGAGCCAGAAAGCGTTTACTGGAGGTGGAATTTCCATGACGATCGTTGCTGGGGTTGACTTTGGCACACTAAGTGTTCGCGTCACCCTTGTTGATAGCAAGAAAGGCCCGATCGGGACGGCATCGGCCCCTTATCCGCTGCATCGCCGCCGCGAAGACCCGAACTTTGCCACCCAGTCTCACGAAGATCAGATGGCCGCGCTGACCGCAGCAACCCGCGATGCGCTGAAGAGCACGGGCATCGATGGTGAGTCTGTTGCCGCCATCGCTCTCGACACGACGGGCTCGAGCATTGTTCCAGTGAACGAAAGCTTAGAGCCGCTGGACGATTATTACCTCTGGTGCGATCACCGTGCTTTCGCCGAGGCTGAAGAGATTACCAGAAAGGCGCACGAGCTGGGCTTCGAGGGGATTGAGTGGTGCGGCGGCGTCTATTCGCACGAGTGGGGATTCTCAAAGCTGCTGCACTGGCTGCGCCACAACCCTGACAAGCGCGCGCGCATGGTCACCGTTCTGGAACATTGCGACATGGTGGCGGCTACGCTGAGCGGCATCACGAAGGTGAGCGAAGTGAAGCGCAGCGTCTGCGCGATGGGCCACAAGTGGATGTGGAATCCCAAGTGGGCCGGGCTGCCGCCGGAGGAGTTTCTGGTAGCTGTCGACCCGCTGTTTGCGGGGGTGCGCGCGAAGCTCGGCGGGGAATACCTGACCAGCGATCACCTGGCCGGAAAACTTTCGCCGAAGTGGGCGGAGACGCTGGGCCTGCGCGCGGGGATTCCGATTCCGGTGGGTGCATTCGATGCACATTGGGATGCGATCGGATCGAACATCCGTGAGGGCGATGCAGTGAATGTCGTCGGCACCTCCACGTGCATCATGGCCATGGCCCACGAGGCTCAACTTGTTCCAGGAGTTTGCGGCGTGGTGCCGGGCAGCATTCATCCGGGCTTTATCGGAATCGAAGCGGGGCTCTCGGCGACCGGCGATATTTTCGAGGCCATCGCAAAGCGTGCAGGTACTACGGTAGCAGCGTTGTCTGAAGGGCTGGAGGCAAACAAGGCCGGGCAGACTGGCCTGCTGCGGTTGAGTTGGGACAACGGCGATCGCACGGTGCTGGTGAATCCGGAACTGGGCGGCGTGACGCTGGGCTGGAATCTGGTGCACACGGCGCAGGATGAGATGTTCGCGGCGATTGAAGGGACGGCGTTTCATACGCGCATCATCCTGGAGCGGATGGCCGAGCATGGCGTGCGCATCGATCGCGTGATTAACGCGGGCGGCATTCCGCAAAAGAGCGAAGTGCTGAACCGGGTGTATGCCAACGTGCTGAACAAGCCGGTGCTGGTGCCGGCGGGGATTCCGACGAGTTTGGGGTCGGGGATTTTTGCGCTGCTGTCGGCAGGGGCTTACAAGACCATTGAAGAGGCGCAGGCCGCGGTGTGTTTGCCGCTGCGGACGGTTCAGCCAGATGCGAAGGCAGCGGCGGTGTATGAGCGGCTGTATCGGTTGTATCGGGATGTGTATTTTGGACTGGGAATGAAGCATGCGCGGCCGGTGGCGTTGGGGAAGGTGTTGCCGGAGTTGAAGAAGATTACGGCTGAGGTGATGGGGGCGGGTTGAGTGTTGAGCGATCCCACCCTAGCGACAAAAATAAAGACGTCGCGAGGATAGGGCACCCGGCACCCGGCGATTCGTCGGGTTTCTTGGTGCTCCTCATTGGGCTAAAGATGGCCCCGCTGATCACACTGCAAACAGCCCAGGCGCAGAAAAATCCTGTGTTTCTCATGTTCGTGGATAGTGCGACAATGAACGCGAGCACGAGTCCAACGGGAATTCCAAAAACCAAGAACACCCGAAACTCATGCTTCGATTGCCGCTCTTTCTGCTTTGCAATCTCAGCGGTTGAAAGCCTTCTTTCACCCGTAACTGGATCAATCCCTTGGAATGTGAGGAGATCAAATTCTTCGCGGGTCATTTAATATGGGCTTGACTTGGGTTCTTGCGCTGGCTCTTCCATATAAACCTCTTTCATCCGAACAATGGACGAATAAGTTGGCAGGAAGATCGAGGAACGGTCTTACATCATTAGAATCCGCTCCATCCGCATTTTCATACGTCTGGAAAACGCGTTACCCCGTCGATTCAACACATTACTCCCACTTTCAAGACTTCACAAGCTCTTTGTACAGCAACGGTTTGCAGCTAATCATGTTGTTTACGGGTAGATTGAAAATCCACGGCTGCAAGCCGCACTGCTTTAAATCCAAAGATGAGTTCTATCTGATAGCTCACGAGCTAGTGACACGAATTCATCAGGATTGTGATCTTCCGCAGCAAGAATAGCCCGTTTACGTAAGTCGTTATATATCTGAGGCTCAGATACAGCCGGGCGCAGGTTTTCGATCCGCCTGATCTGGGCCCCAAGCTCAGTTGGGCTAACCAGTTCTTCGAGAGCCTTTTGATATGCTCTATTCCTTGTTATCAATTCGTCCAGAACATCGAAGATCGCGCCAAACAAGTACGCGGATTCCGCTTCGCCCATTTTCGTTTCCCCCTTGTGCCGAGCATCTTGCCACAAGTTTGCAGATGTATCAACGGGATGATTGTATAAAGCCCAAGTTCGTTCTAGCGATATTAGCCGCACGACTAAAGTCGAGCCCCTTCAAAGCAGCGCCTTTAGGGAACCTCTGAACAAGTTCCGAAGCCGCGCCAGTTCCGTCTAAGGAAGTAGGTGGAACGAGAACGCGATGCGCCAGATAACCTTTGCCTGTCAGCCGAGCTTTGAGAAGTATGGGCGGATTAGCCGCCGGGAGCGGTTTCTCAACACGATGGAATCGGTTGTTCCGTGGGGCGA
>DASYZU010000101.1:0-160431 GCA_035945795.1 Occallatibacter sp. | reverse complement strand
TCCGGGAGCGTTAGGCGTGTAAGCCGGCAATTGGTCAGGGAGATCGTATCCGAGAAGTAACGTCCGCATTCTCCACATTTCGAGCAATTTCGCACAGGAAAATCACTGTTTCTGCGCCTTGTACGGGCCACCAGCGCGGACTAGGCTTGTATTTCGGAACAGATGGGGGCCTGAAAGGCGCATCTGCACTGTATTTTGGGCAAATCGTAGCGGTTTTCACCGCAGCCAGCAAGGGTTTTCGCGCTTTCCACAGCCTGAACTGCTGCATTTAGGAACCGGATGCCCAATTTGGCATCTAAATACAAGATGTTGTGGTTTGCGGTTGACAGGCACCATAGACAGCGCTATTTTTGCAACTGCGACTGTAAACAGACTGTAACCCAAGCCCGGTTGCGGACCGCAAGGCCGAAAAGGCCAGCGGTACTGAAAAAGCCCCCGTTTTTCCGTTCGCTGCAGGACTTAACCCCCCAATTTTTGGCTGCGTTAAGACCAAGGGACAGGTATTCAAAGAATTCGCCGATGGAGAGGATCAGATGAACGAGGCCAACCTTCAACAAACAACCGCTGCAACCCTGCAAGCTCCCTATAGCCAGGGTGGCCTGACCTTTTCCCGCCGTTTTTCAACCGAGGGGAAGTCCCCCTACGACGACGTGCAGTGGGAGCGTCGTACGGCCCTGATCTCCGACAGCCGGGGCAACACGATCTTCGAGCAGAAGGACGTGGAAGTGCCCGTCGACTGGTCGATGACTGCGACCAACATTGTGGCCTCGAAGTACCTGCATGGAACGATTGGTTCACCGGAGCGCGAAACGGGCGTGCGGCAACTGGTGTCGCGCGTTGCCGAGACGGTGCGCGACTGGGGTATCGCGGGCGGATACTTCGCCAGCGAAAACGACGCATCCGCGTTCCACGACGAACTGGCGCACATGCTGCTGACGCAGAAGGTGGCGTTCAACTCGCCGGTGTGGTTCAACGTGGGCTGCGACCGGCTGGAGCCGGAGTCCGACGGACAGAACTGGCACTGGGACCCGTCGACGGGTGGGGTGAAGTACTCAGCGACCGGCTACCGGAACCCGCAATGCTCGGCCTGCTTCATCAACGCGGTGGACGACTCTCTGGACTCAATTCTGACTTTGGCCAAGACCGAGGGGATGCTGTTCAAGTGGGGCTCGGGGACGGGGACGAACCTGTCGTCGATCCGTGGGTCGATGGAGCAATTGTCAGGCGGCGGGCAGGCTTCGGGCCCCCTGAGCTTCATGCGTGGGTTCGATGCGTTTGCCGGGGTCATCAAGTCGGGCGGAAAGACACGCCGCGCAGCCAAGATGGTGATTCTGAATGTGGATCACCCGGACATCATGGACTTCATCGACTGCAAGGCCAAGGAAGAGGCCAAGGCCTTTACGCTGATCAAGGCCGGTTACGACGGTTCGGGCCCTGATTCAGAGGCTTATTCGTCTATTTTCTTCCAGAATGCGAACAACTCGGTGCGGGTCAGCGACGAGTTCATGCGCGCCTATGAGAACGACGGCGACTTCACCACCTATACGGTGAACGGACACGAGCCGGTGGCGACCTATAAGGCGCGGGACATCATGAAGAAGATTGCCGAGGCCACGTGGCTCTGCGGCGATCCGGGGATGCAGTTCGACACGACCATCAACAAGTGGCACACGAGCAAGAATACGGCGCGCATCAACGCGTCGAATCCGTGCTCGGAGTACATGTTCCTGGACAACTCGGCCTGCAACCTGGCCAGCTTCAACCTGCTGAAGTTTGTGAACGCAGCGGGCATCTTCGAGATCGATGCCTACCGGCACGCCATTTCGGTGATCATTACGGCCATGGAGATCCTGGTAGATAACTCCGGGTATCCGACCGAGGCCATCTCCCGGAATTCTCACGATTATCGTCCGCTAGGACTGGGCTACGCCAACCTGGGAGCGCTGCTGATGGCCTTCGGCCTGCCCTACGATTCAGCTGCCGGGCGCGATCTGGCCGCGAGCCTCACGGCCATCATGTGCGGCCAGGCCTACCTGCAGTCGGCGGTGATTGCCGCTAACTGCCCGCCGCTGGCTTCGGGAACCACGTTGACCACTTCTGTCGAGCGCCAGGGTGGCGCCTGCCCGGGCTTCTATGTGAACCGCGAGCCGTTCCTTGATGTGATCCGGATGCACCGCGCCGAGGTGAACAACATCGGCAAGTCGCGCCAGAGCGGCGAGCCCTTCAATGTGCCGCAGCTCGATGCGCTGATCGATGCCAGCCGCGAGAGCTGGGACATGGCGCTGATGTACGGCGAGAAGTACGGTTATCGCAACTCGCAAACGACGGTGCTGGCACCCACCGGGACGATCGGCTTCATGATGGACTGCGACACGACGGGCATTGAGCCCGACCTAGCTCTTGTGAAGTACAAGAAGCTGGTGGGCGGCGGCATGATCAAGATCGTGAATAACACGGTGCCGGCGGCGCTGTTCAAGCTCGGCTATGACGACGAAGAGGTGAACGCGATCGTCAGCTACATCGACGCGACGGGTACCATTGAAGGCGCGCCGAGCATCAAGCCGGAACACCTGGCGGTGTTCGATTGCAGCTTCAAGCCGGCCAAGGGCACGCGTTCGATTCAATACATGGGGCACATCAAGATGATGGCGGCTGCGCAGCCATTCCTGTCCGGGGCCATCTCAAAGACTGTAAACCTGCCTCATGAGGCGAGTGTGGAAGACGTTGCGGAAGCGTATGCGGAGAGCTGGCGCCAGGGCATCAAGGCCGTGGCCATCTACCGTGACGGATCGAAGGGAACGCAGCCGCTGAATACCAGCATGGACGCCAAGAAAGAGCCCTCGACGCTGGACGTTGTGGGCAGCCGCGTACTGGCCCAACTGGCTGCTTCGCAGCCGGCAGGCCAAGCTGATCTGAAGGCGCTGGAGGCCGGAAACGGCGCCAAATTGGAGGTAAGCACCAGGCAGATGCTTGAAGCTGCCGCGGCCTTCCATAAGACTTTGGATGACTATGCCAGGACAGCTGCAATAGCGGTACTGACTATGGAGCCAACGAAGAGTGCGGCGACCGAACCCGTCAGGGAAGTCCAGGATACCAATGGTCCGCCCCGTGCTGTGCGCCACCGCCTGCAGGAGGAGCGTGCCTCGATCACGCACAAGTTCTCCATTGCCGGCCATGAAGGCTACATTACTGTTGGCCTCTATCCGAGCGGCCAGCCGGGAGAGATCTTCATCAAGATGGCCAAGGAGGGCTCGACTGTCTCCGGGTTGATGGATGCTTTTGCCACTTCGATTTCGCTTGCCCTGCAACACGGAGTTCCGCTCAAGGTGCTTTGCGAGAAGTTTGCGCACACCCGCTTTGAGCCCTCGGGCTGGACGGGCAACGAACAGATTGGCTACGCCAAGAGCCTGATGGACTATATCTTCCGCTGGCTGAATCTACGTTTTCTCTCCGGGGAGCAGTTGACGTTGTTCGCGGGCCTTGCTCCGCGGGCACCGCAACTGCCGGCCTCGCCGACTATTCTTTCGGAGAGCGAGCCGGAGGAGGAGGGGATAGCGTCTCAGCACCTGGCCAAGCTGGCTGAAGAGGTAGCGAAGCGACTGAATCAGGTGAGCGGCCACGGCAGCGGCCCGGTGGCGGGCGGCGGCATTGCGCCGGAGGCACAAGCCTGGACTGCGCAGACCGGCTCCGCAGAGATGCCCAACATGAGAGACCGCGGGATTTACCATGCGGCCGATGCGATGCGCGAGATGTATGAGATGGGCGACGCACCGAGCTGCCCAACCTGCGGTGCCATCATGGTCCGCAACGGCAGTTGCTATCGCTGCATGAGCTGCGGGTCGACTAGCGGGTGCAGCTAAAAAACAGCTGTAAGTTTTGGCAATGGTGGGGGAGAGGCTT
The DNA here is from genome assembly GCA_035945795.1 of Occallatibacter sp. Taxonomy (GTDB): domain Bacteria; phylum Acidobacteriota; class Terriglobia; order Terriglobales; family Acidobacteriaceae; genus Telmatobacter. The sequence continues at coordinate 156,531 of DASYZU010000101.1, read as the reverse complement.
GATGCTTCTCCCCCTTTCGCTTGCTGGAAACAGGGAGCCGGAGGCGCAGGGTAAACTGACTTCAACTCCGGGCAATCTATCCTGGATAAGATCCTCAATGCCCACCGAGAACTGCTCTGTGGCTTGAAGCGTAGCTAAGCAGGACGGGCCTACGCAGATGACCGCGAAGCTGGAAAGTGTCTGATGAGTTCGAATAGCGGGACCACTGGTGGCAAGACCGCTCTGATTATCGGCGCCGGTCCGGCGGGGCTGACAGCGGCTTTCGAATTCCTGAAACAGTCCGACATCAGGCCTATTGTGCTGGAGGCTTCGCAGGAGATCGGTGGGCTCTCGCGCACGGTTCGGTACAAGGGCAACCGGATGGATATTGGCGGGCACCGCTTTTTCTCGAAGAGCGACCGGGTGATGGAGTGGTGGCTCGAACAAATGCCGATTGAGACAGGCGCGGACAATGCCGCCATCAGCTATCGAAACCAGTCGCGCACAATTGTGGGCCTCAGAGCGACTACTGCTCGGCAGGACAGTGCGCAGGATCTTGAAAAGGATCTGATGATGCTGGTGCGTCCACGCAGGAGCCACATTTATTTTCTGCGCCGGCTTTTTGACTACCCGATCACGCTAACCAAAGACACTCTGAGCAAGCTGGGCTTCACACGCACGATCAAGGTCGGCTGCAGTTATCTGGCTTCGCAGGTCACGCAGATTAAGCCGGAGAAATCGCTCGAAGATTTTTTGATCAACCGGTTCGGCAGGCAGCTTTACCTCACCTTCTTCAAGAGCTACACGGAAAAGGTCTGGGGCACTGCCTGCAATGAAATCCCGGCCGATTGGGGTGCGCAGCGAATCAAAGGACTCTCGCTGACCAGCGCACTGAAGTATTTCCTGAAGAAAAGCCTTGGCAGGCGTGAAGAAGTCCTTGCGCAGAAGGGAACAGACACTTCGCTCATCGAGCATTTTCTCTATCCGAAACTGGGCGCAGGACAACTCTGGGAACACGTAGCAGAGAAAGTTGTGAAGGCGGGTGGCGAGATTCACCTGGGGTTGAAGGCGGCGCGCATCCACACAGATGGCAACCGCGTGGTCTCAGTGGACGCTGAGGGCGAAGAAGGGGAGAGGCGTAACTTTGCTGCCGATTACTTTTTTTCGACGATGCCGATACGCGAACTTGTGAATGCAATGGAAGCTTCGGGGACGGCGATTCCCACCAACGTGAAACAGATTTCCGACGGTCTGATCTACCGCGACTTTATTACCATCGGCATCCTGATCGACAAGCTCTCTGTAACGGAATCGGATGGCGGACCGCTGAAGGACACGTGGATTTATATTCAGGAGCCTGACGTGAAGATCGGACGGCTGCAAATATTCAACAATTGGAGCCCTTACCTCGCTGAGCCCAGCAAAGTGTGGATTGGTCTCGAGTATTTTTGTTATGAAACCGATCCATTGTGGAAGATGCCCGATGAGGAACTTGTAGAATCTGGGGCCAGGGAACTGGAGAAAATTGGAATTCTCAAAGCGAGCGATGTGCTCGATTCGCACGTGGTGCGCGCGCCAAAGACTTATCCGGCATACTTTGGAACTTATGATCGGTTCGATGAACTGCGGGCGTTTACCGACAGCTTCGAGAATTTGTTTCTTATTGGCCGCAATGGCATGCACAAGTACAACAACCAGGACCACTCGATGCTTACTGCCATGCAGGCGGTGGAGAACGTGGTGCAGGGGAAGACCGGCAAGGAAAATATCTGGAGTATCAATACTGAACGGGATTATCACGAGCAAAAGGCTACCCATGCAAAGGTTGCCGATGCGCTGTAAGCATGGTTGGAGCCGGGCGCTTTGGACTACACTAGTTCTGCTATGACTACTGCAATTCTTTACCCTTCGATTCAGCCGCGCTCGCCTCAGGGCGGGTTTGTGAATGAGCTATTTGTCGACTTCAAGAAGCCGGATAATGCGCGCGCAATGAAGAGTGCACTCGACGAGGTCGCGTCGCAACTGGGACGCGAGTATGACCTGATCATCAGCGGAAAGCGGATAAAGACCCAAGATAGGATTCGCTCCATCAATCCGGCTCGGCCTGTTCAGGTTGTAGGCGTGCATCAGAAGGCCGGAGCGGAGCATGCCGAAGAGGCCATGGTTGCGGCGCTGCGCGCGTTTGAGCCCTGGAGCAGGACGTCGACCGGGGAAAGAGTTTCACTGCTGCTGAATGCGGCGGAGATCATCCGCCGGCGCAAGTTCGAATTCATGGCCTGGCTTACCTACGAAGTGGGCAAGAACTGGGCCGAGGCCGACGCTGATGTGGGCGAGACGATTGACTTCCTTGAGTTCTACGCGCGCGAGGCGCTCAGGCTGGCTGCGGCGCCACCACCGATCCAGTATCCCGGCGAACGCAACGAGCTGGTCTATATTCCGCTGGGCGTGGGCGCTGTGATTCCACCCTGGAATTTTCCGTTTGCGATTATGGCGGGGATGACGGCGGCGTCGATCGTCACAGGGAACACTGTGATTCTGAAACCGTCGAGCGATGCGCCGACTATCGCTGCGAAATTTATTGAAGTGCTGGAAGAGGCCGGTATGCCGGATGGTGTGGTGAACTTCTGTCCCGGCTCCGGCGCTGCATTTGGCAATGCGATTGTCGAAGATCCGAGGACTCGCTTTGTTGCATTCACCGGATCGAAGGCCGTAGGGCTGGAGATTCATGAGCGCGCGGCAAAGGCCAGGCCGGGGCAGATATGGATTAAGCGGACCATTCTGGAGATGGGCGGGAAGGATTCGATTCTGGTGTGCGCGGACGCGGACCTTGACGCTGCGGTTGATGGCGTGATGGCTTCAGCATTCGGATTTAGCGGACAAAAGTGTTCGGCATGTTCGCGGGCGATTATAGAAGCACCTGTCTACGATATTTTTGTTGAGCGGTTGCGGGAGCGAATTGCAAAGCTGAAGGTGGGCGATCCTGCGGCGAATGCGAACATGGGGCCGGTGATCAACAAGGCTGCACTTGCATCGATGCTTGGTTATGTGGAGAAGGGCAAGAAAGAGGGTCGATTGATTGCAGGCGGCAATGCGCCGGTTACTGCAGGTGGCGGCTACTTTCTGGAGCCGACGGTGATTGCCGATGTGGCTCCGAACGCGGTGCTGGCGCAAGAGGAGATATTTGGTCCGGTGCTCGCGGTGATCAAGGTTGAGAACTTTGAGGAGGGCCTGAAGGTGGCGAACAACACCGTGTACGGCCTGACCGGCGCGCTCTACTCGACGGATCGGGAGAAGCTCGACCGGGCGCGGCGGGAGTTTTACGTGGGGAATCTCTACTTCAATCGCAAGTGCACTGGCGCGATGGTGGGGGCTCATCCGTTTGGCGGGTTCAATATGAGCGGGACGGACTCAAAGGCGGGAGGGCCGGATTACCTCAGCTTGTTTACGCAGGCTAAGAGTGTGGCGGAGAGGCTTTAGGGGTATGGAGGGTTGAAATATCCCAGGTCTCATCCGCTGCGGCGGACGAAACCTGGGGTACCTGGAAACCGCGGGTCTTTCGACTTCGCTACACTTCGTTCAGGATGATAGCTTTGATGGGGGATGGCATCACGCGACGGCAGAGGGGGCGGACTGTTCTTCGGCGTCGATTTTGCTGCCTACTTCGGCGGCGGCTTTTGCGAGCACGCGATGGTGGATAGTGAACAATGCCAGTTCGAGGCGGTCACTGACACCGGTCTTGTCGTAGATGGAGCGCAAATAGTTTTTGATGACCTGTTCGGTGGTTTTGAGTCGAAGAGCGATTTCGCGGTTCTTGCAGCCCTGAGCGATGAGAGCCACAATGCGCATCTCCTTGGGTGTGAGACGGTCGCGTACGCGGGTGCCGACCATGTCTTCCTCAGGCGAGTCGGGCAGCATGAGCTGGGTGGGGACCCAGGTATCGCCGGCTACGACGCGGTGGACGCATTCAACCAGCGCGGGGCCGGTGACATTGCGAAAGACCACGCCACGAAAGCCCTGCTGCAAATAAGCCCCGGCAACTTCGCTGTTCTCCGCGATCACTATGCCGCGGCTTCCCACGGTCTCAAGCAGCATGCGCAGGCGGGTGAGATCGGGTTGCAGGGAAGCGGCAAACAGGACGATGGAACCGGGGAAGGTCGTGATTGCATGGTACATGCGGTCGAGATCGGTGCATTGAGCAATAATGCGCAGACCTTCGTCCATGGCCAGGATTTTAGCGGTTCCAGCGCGAAAGATAGCTTGCGAATCGGCCAGTATAAGTTTATTCATAATGTGCGCCTCACCTGCTGGACTTTTCTGCTCAACATTTGGCAGCCGGCTCGACCTTGATCTCCGGCAAGAGCGGAGACGGCGATCTGAAATCGGGCTTTGTTTTCTTCCCTTGTAACCTTATCGGCAGAATGGCAAGAAATCCTGCAAATGCCCATATCTGCGACACCGCGAATCGTACGAGTTCCTATCGTAATCTGATGGACTTGGACATGATAAGTCAAGTGGGATATGGCAGCAGTGAGGCTACAACTTTTGTGGGGTTGAGGGTTTATGAGAATCGCAGCAGGAAGCGCAGAAGCTGCTTTCTTTGCCCGGAAAACCAGACACCGAAATGTGAAAACCAGGCTCTACACTGAGGACATATGGCTAGGCCGATTCTTTTGGCGGTGGACGACGACGTAAGCGTTCTGGAGGCGGTTGTACAGGACCTGCGCAGGCAATACGGCGCCACCTACCGGGTAATGCGGGCTGCAAGCGGGCAGGCTGCACTGGATACGCTAGCGCAGGTGAAAACGCGACAGGAGCCGGTGGCGCTTCTGGTGAGCGACCAGCGCATGCCGGGAATGGCCGGAGTGGAATTTCTGGAGCGCGCGCAGGAGATTTATCCGGATGCGCGGCGGGTGCTGCTGACAGCTTATGCGGACACGGAGGTTGCGATCCGTGCCATCAATACGGCGCGGATTCACTACTACCTGACCAAACCATGGGATCCGCCGGAGGAGAAGCTGTACCCGGTATTGAGCGACCTGCTGGAAGATTGGCAGGCTGGCTACCGGCCGCCCTTTGAGGGGCTGCGCGTGATTGGGCACCGCTGGTCGTTGAAGGATCACAAGGTGCGCAACTTTCTCTCGCAGAACCATGTGCCCTACCGCTGGCTTGACGTTGCAGGCAACGAGGAGGCTCTGCAACTGCTGAAGGACGCGGGGCTCAATCCGGACGTGCTACCGGTGGTGCTGTTTGCCGATGGGAGCGCGCTGGTGGACCCGGAGACGGAGGAGCTGGCGGCACGGGTGGGTCTGCGGGTCCGCGCAGAGCAGGAGTTCTATGACATGGTGGTGGTGGGCGCAGGGCCGGCAGGACTGGCGGCCGCGGTTTATGGCGCCAGCGAAGGGTTGCGCACGGTGGTGATTGAGCCTGTGGCTCCAGGCGGACAGGCCGGGTCTTCTTCAAAGATCGAGAACTACCTTGGATTTCCGTCGGGAGTGACAGGAGCAGACCTGGGGCGGAGGGCGCACACGCAGGCAACGAGATTTGGTGCGGAGTTTGTGACGCAACGGGCTACGGACCTGCGCATTGAAGGGCAATACCGGTTTGTGCAGCTTGCAGACGGACGCGAGGTTTCAGGTCACGTGGTGCTGCTGGCGCCGGGTGTGCAGTACCGCAAGCTGGGAATTCCGGGCGCGGACCGGTTGACGGGGCGAGGCATCTACTACGGAGCGGCGCTGGTGGAGGCTGTGGCCTGCAAGGACGAAGATGTGTTTGTGGTAGGAGGCGCGAACTCGGCCGGGCAGGCGGCGCTGCACTTTGCCAAGTTTGCCTGCAAGGTGACGATGCTGGTGCGTGGCGAGGGACTTTCGGCCACCATGTCGAAATACTTAATCGATGAGATTGAGCGCACATCCAATATTGTGATAGAGCCGCGCACGCAGGTTCTGGAGGCGATGGGCGAGGAACGGCTGGAGACGTTGAAACTGAGCGGGCCGCAGGGGGAATATCAGGTTCCTGCTTCGTCGCTGTTTGTGTTTATTGGAGCGGCGCCGGGGACGAAATGGCTGCCGCCGTCGATCTTACGGGACGACAAGGGGTTTCTGCTGGCGGGCCCGGATTTGCGGATCGAAGGCAAGCTGCCGGAAGGCTGGCACGAAACGCGCGAGCCGTATTTGCTCGAGTCCAGTGTGCCGGGTGTGTTTGTAGCCGGCGATGTGCGGCACGGTTCGGTTAAGCGAGTGGCCTCGGCGGTGGGCGAAGGGTCGATCGCGGTGCAGTTCGTTCACCAGTATCTGGCGGGGTTCTAGACGGGGGGAAGCAGGCAAGAATGAGCGTGGGCGGGCAATTACTGGATATCGAATCGGTCCCGTTGGCAGAGATCGTGGAAGCTCTGCGCCGGACGCGTCCCTTTGCAGAGACTAGCGCGGAGACTTTGCTTGACGCGCTTGGCGGCGTAGTCAGCGCGGAACGCGTGACGGCCAGGGCAGGCGCGGTGCTGATGGAGCCTGTGAAGCCATGGCACTTCTATTGGCTGGTGCTTGACGGCGAGACGCGGGCCGAGCGGCCGGAACAAGACGGATCGCTGACACTGGCGGGAATTGCGCGCGCCGGTGAGGGATTTGGCGAGGCGCCGATCCTGACCGGCAAAGGCTACTCGCCTTTTCTAATTACGGCAACACGGGATTCGCTGCTGCTGCGATTCACGGAGGAGGATTTCTGGAAGCTGCTCGCCTGCTGCCCATCTGCGCGCAAAGTGGTGCTGTCCGACATGGCGGTGCGCCTGCAGGCTTACCAGGTGGAGGCGCTGCACCGCGAGAAGCTGGTGTCTTTGGGGACGCTGGCGGCAGGGCTGATGCACGAGCTGCACAATCCGGGTTCGGCGGCCAAGCGCGCTTCGTCGCAACTGCGCGAGAATCTGAAGCGGCTGCAGGAACTGAGCCTGAGGACGGCTGGAAAACCGAAGACACAACTTCAGCTGGAGTGCATGCACAGCTTGCTGGACCACGCGGTTCGGAGCTGCTCCGCGCCTGCATTGAGCACGGTGGAGCAATCGGATGCGGAAGAGGCGATGTCGGAGTGGCTGCAGTCGGCCGGCGTAGAAAATGCATTTACGATTGGACCGGCTCTGGTGGCGATCGGATTTGACCAGCAGGAACTTGACTGCGCCCGAGAGGCGTTTGCGGCGGAGAGTTTTTCTGACGCGCTCAACTGGCTGGAGGCGCTGGTTTCTAGCGTCGCGTTAGTGTGCGCGATTGAGGAGAGCATCACGCGTATATCGGATCTGGTGATGGCGGTGAAGAAGTTCGCGTACGACGAGCGGTCGCCGGACAGGGAAATGGATGTACACGACAACCTGCAAAGCACGCTGACGATTCTAGGCCACAAACTTCGGCTGAAACAGATTGGCGTGGACAAGAAGTTCGAGGCTGAGCCTTCTGTCATTCGCACGAAAGGATCGGCGCTGAGCCAGGTGTGGACCAACCTGATTGACAATGCCGTTGACGCATCGCCGGAGAAGGGGCAGATTGAGATTTCTACCTGGAATGAAGCCGGGACCGGTGCGGAGCCGGGATGGCTAGCGGTGAGCATTACGGATCATGGCACGGGGATTCCGGAGGATGTTAAGCCACGGATCTTTGAGGCGTTTTTTACTACCAAGCCGCAGGGATCGGGGACCGGGCTGGGGCTGGAGATTGTTCACCGGATTGTGACGCAGAAGTTTGGCGGTACGATTGAGGTGGAGTCGGAGCCGGGGAACACCCGGTTTATCGTGCGGCTGCCGATGAAGGACGCGCGGGCGGCGCGGTGATTCGTTGAGCGCATAATTTTGCCTTTGCTTGTGGTAGGACCACTGGGGGTTTTCTGGCGTATGATGGGTGGGCACGTAAACTTTCCCTCCGCGAGGAATTCTAGTGAGACTACAGAGTTTTCAATTTAAGCAGATGTTCTTTGTGCCGGTTCTGGCCTTGGCATTCTTGGGAGCTTCCGCAAGCGCCTTGCATGCGGCGGCGAACTGCGACCCACGCGCGCTTGGAGCCAAGGGCGATGGGGCTACGAAAGATACGGCGGCGATCCAGAAGGCGATTGATGCGTGCGCGGCAAAGGGTGGCGGCACAGTAACGTTGACTGCGGGCACGTATTTGAGCGCGCCGATTGTGCTGAAGAGCAATATCACATTGCAGCTCGACAAGGGTGCGACGCTGTTCGGATCTCCGGATCACGCGGACTATTCGCCGATTACGATGTTTCATCTGCCCGACCTGCAGCCACTGGTGAGCGCGACGAATGCTATGAACGTGGCGATTGAGGGCGAGGGCATGATCGACGGGAACGGAGCGACTTGGTGGCAAATGGCGCGGAGCGTCAAAGGCGCCGGCATTCTTGGCTCCGGGCATCCGCGGCCGAAGCTGATTATCTTCGATCACTGCAAAAATGTTCGCGTTGAGGGAGTGACGATCCAGAACTCGCCGATGTGGCAGCTGGTTCCGTATTACACCGACAATATGGTGATTCGTAACGTGAGGATCCTGGCGCCGCAGCACTCGCCGAATACCGACGCGATCGACCCGTTCTCGTCATCGAATTTGATCATCGATCACGTGTATTCCGATGTGGGCGACGATAATGTGGCGATCAAGTCGGGGCCGATCAATTCGCCGGGGCCGGACGATCCGAGCAAGAACATTACGATTACGGACTGCACGTTCAAGCACGGGCATGGGCTGTCGATCGGGAGCGAGCTCTCCGGTGGCGCGCAAAATATACGGGCGGAGAGGATTAGTTTTGAGGGCACGGACAACGGGATTCGCGTGAAGTCCAATCGGGACCGCGGGCACGATGTGGGTAATCTGATTTTCCGCGATATCACGATGAAGGATGTGAAGAACCCGATCATCATCAGCGAGTACTATCCCAAGGTGATGCCGCCGGCGGACGAAGCGGTACAAGCGGTTGGGCGGCTCACGCCTCACTTCCACGACATTGTGCTGGAGAATGTGACGGCGGCAGGGGGTGGCGTGGCCGCAGTGATTGCGGGACTGCCGGAGTCACCAGTCAAGAATGTCGTGCTGAGGAATGTGAAGATCAGCGCGGAGACTGGAATGTCGATTGGCTATGCCGATGTGACGGGCGATGACGTGGTGGTGAAGGCGGGGAAAGGTGAAGCGATTACGAAGATGACGGGAGCGAACGTTACGCTGCGGTGAAGGAAGCAGCTCTCAGCTTTCAGCTTATTTGTGGCTGGGTTGCTGGCTTGCTGCCCCACCCTTGAATCAAAGAACGATTCAAGGATGAGTATCCTGCACCCGGGGTTCCTGCGACACTCGAATTGAAGATGCAAAGCAAAGAGGGACTGCGCCGCCGGCGCAGCCCCTCTTTGTGTGTGTGTGCGCGAAATCTATTGATTGACGCCACTGGCGAGGAAGCCGCCGTCGACTACCAGGGTTTGTCCGGTGACGAAGGAGGCGGCGTCGGAGGCCAGATAAATGGCTGCGCCGATGAGCTCTTCGGTTTTTCCGAAGCGGCCCATGGGGGTGCGCATGAGGAGTTCCTGTCCGCGTGGCGAGTTGTCGAGGAGGTTGGCATTGAGGTCGGTGCGGAAGACGCCGGGGGCGATGGCGTTTACGGTGACTCCCTTCTTTGACCACTCGACGGCGAGGGAGCGGGTGAGGGAGGCGACGCCAGCCTTGCTGGCGGCGTAGGCGGCTACTTCGCTGAGAGCGACGAAGCTATTGAGCGATGCGATGTTGATGATGCGGCCGTAGCCACGATCGAGCATGTGCCTGCCGAAGATCTGACAGGCGCGCAGGGTTCCGGTGAGGTTGGTGTCGAGGATGCTGGTCCACTCTTCCTCAGGGAAATCGAGGGTTGGGGAACGCTTGATTCTTCCGGCGCAGTTGATGAGGATGTCGACTTTGCCGAAGCTGTCGAGGATGGCGGTGAGCAATGTTTCCAGCGATGCACGATTACAGACGTCCGAGGTCAGGCGCAGAGATTTGCGGCCGCGGGCTTCGATTTCGCCGGCAGTCTCGTCGACCTCGTGCTTGCGGCGCGCAGTGGCGATGACGTCGGCGCCGAAATCGGCAAGCCCGAGGCTGAGGGCGCGGCCGATGCCCGAGGTGCCTCCGGTTACGACTGCGGTTTTGCCTTCAAGGCTGAGAATATGAGCTGTCATTCGATCTCCGTGGGAAAGTCTTTTTGAGCTGCATGGTTGGAGGGGTTCTGGACGTATTTGTCAGACTTTCCAGCTTTCCCCCGGGGGCTAAAGCCCCATAGCTATTGTTTGATTTGACGGCGCGGCTAAAGCCGCGCCCTTTCAAAACACTGAGTCCAGGCGTCGCCGTGAAACCGGTTCAAGCGTTGCGCCCCAGAAAGACGGGAGCAATGTGGCGGTTGTAGAGATTTTCTGTCACATTCTTTGCGATCACAGGCTCGTTGGCTTCAAGCAGGTCGAGATAGCGGCGGCCCATCTTTGCAGCGACCTTGAAACCGACATGGAGTAACTGGCGGAGGCTGCTGTTGTATGCAGGGTTTGCCTGGACGTGATGCAAGGCGGACGTGTATTGCTCAGAGGTCCAGCCGCGAACTTCATCTGGCGGGGGGAGCTTTGCCGGGTCGATGTCGATGACGGTGGCGTAGGGGGCGCAGAGTTCTTCGCGATGGGCGAAGGCTTCGGCGTAGATTTCCTTCGCAAGAGCGAGGCCGTCTCCGCCGGCTTCGGCGAGGCCGATGAGTTCTTCAAGCCACGTGGTTCCTGCGGTCTTGAGGTGCACGCCGGCGTTGAAGCGCTTGGTGCACGCATGAATGGCGGGGTAGATGGAGAACTTGTCGCTACCGGAGTGAACACTGAGCTTGAGATTTGCGGGCAGGCCGAATTGTTTGACGGCGTAGGCGATGGCGGCGATGTCGAGGCCGAATTCGCGCTCGAACTGTGCTACATCGCCGACGTAATCGACGCCCTTGTTGAAGCGACCGCTGAACTTGGGGGCGATGGTCTGGACGGGAATGCCTTCATCGGCGACGGCGGCAAGGATGATGAGCAACTCGACGGGGCTCTGGGCGCGATCGGTTTCGTCCATCGAGACTTCGGGGATGAAGTTGCCCACGCCTTTTAAGCTCACGACCTTGCGGTAGACTTCACCGGCTTTCTTGACGGCGGCAAGGAACTTCTGCGCAGCCTGGCGGAGGTCTTCGGCTGTGATGTCGAAGACGGCATCGACGCCGGCGAGTTGAATGCTGCCGAGGAGTTCGGGATGGCGCCTTACGAACGCGTCGATATCTGCGGCTTGTGGCGGCTGGCCGATGAAGTCGGCTACGTCGATGGTGAAGAAATCGCACGGGGCGAGGAAGCGGTCGACGGTTGCAATGGTGATGTGGTCGGCGTCGCAATAATAGGGGAGCTTCCACGAGAGCGCTTTGACCGCAGCATCGGCGGCCTGACGAGCTGATAAGGGCTCAGAGCCGATGATCATGTGTTCGCGGTTCGACTTGTTCCACACGGGAACAACTTCGATGCCGCTTGAGAGGGCCTTTACGCAGGCCTGTAATTGAGCCTTGGCCTGGTGAGAGAATCTGTCACCTGTTCCAACCGAATATTTGTTGAGCATCAAGCCTTGGTTCTCCATGGTCTCTTTTTCTGTCTGAAAGAATCTGTGATCAAGTTTCTGCTGCGAGCATTTCCTTAGGGGCTAAATAGACTGCGGAAACAGGGCTGATTCTGAGCGGAGAGCCAGGAAAGCATTCCTCCGGGGCTAAAGCACGCTCATGTTCTGTCGGCATTGTGCGGGGGTTGAAACCCCCGCCTCCCTCCGGATTAACTTTTTCCGCAACCCCTAAAACCCTCATTGATTTTGTAGCACTTGCGATACGACTGAAGCCGCGCCATTTCAAATCCTCTGGTTGCTAGACTGCCGCTTTCATAACCTCGGCTTGTTCGGAGGTTTCTGTGAGACGGCTGCGATGGGCCCATAATCCTAAACCGGGATTGGCGATGAAGAAGACTTCTTCACCATCGACCCGGTTGTAACCGTGCTGGAGCTTTGCAGGATCGAAGCGCGAAGTCATTGTCTTGAGATCGCAATAGCTGAAACCGACGCCCTCAACCTCCTCCCGGGTAAGCTGTCCAGGGCACCAGGTGATTTTGAAACGTCCTTCCGACGAGGCGTGGATGAGATGCGCGGCTGCGCTCAGATCGCTGCCCAGGTCCTGATTGTCATTGACCGCTTTGAGCGTGGCCGGGGTTCCGCGATAGCCGTATTTGCGGATGAGCGCGTCGATGCCCTTGTCTTCGCCGAATTCGTGTACGCCGGGGGCGAGGACGATGAGCTCGGCACCATCGGCCAGTGCCATGCGGGTACGGTAGACGGCCTTGTTGCCGATCCAGGTGGAGTGAAACTCACTGGGATCGAGGAAGACAACGGCCTTTTGAAACTGCTTGTCGACGATCTCGAAGTTGACCTTGAGGCTCAATTCGGAGGCCTTCAGGAAGCACTCAATGTCGTCGCCGACGAAGAGGCCGCGCACGGCAAGGCCTCCGTCTGCCTTGCGCCCGACAACGGTCTGCACGTAGACGATAGGCAAGTGGCGCAGAAAATGATCGGAGGCGTAGTTGAGCACGTTGCGCACAGGATTGATGGCGCGGCCCATAATCCGCTCCATGCCGTAGACCGCACCGAGGTAGTGGCTGCGGTTGATGCCCTCGCGGCCACCGGTGCCGATGAGGATGTTCTTTGTGAAGTTGGCCATGCCGATGACTTCGTGGGGCACGACCTGGCCGATGGAAAGGATGAGATCGAATCCGCCGCTGGAGATGAGCTTGTTGACCTGTGCGGGCCAGGCATAGCTCAGCTTGCCTTCAGACTGCTCGCGAATGAACTCCGACGGGACCTCGCCGAGGGTTTCGACGTCGGTACGCCAGTTGTGAACCTTGAACAGGTTTGGGGGCACGGCCGGAAACATGTGCGCGAGCTGGTCAGGGCGCATGGGCGTATGCGTACCGATAGCAGGAAGAACAGCTTTGAGCTTGTCGCCGTAGTGCTTGTAGATATAGCCGGTGAGTTCGCCGGCGCGCGAGTGCTCGCGGCTCTGATCTGGGGGCACGGCGAGGACGTTCTTCCGGTCGCCGAGCTTGGCCAGGCTTTCAACGAGCAGGTCGTTCAACTGCTGCGGAGTGAGAGTGGTATCGATGCTTCCGGTGGCGCAATAAAGGCTCATGCTGACAACTCAACTTTCTTTAATCCTGGTGCGAGCAGGAGGATGATCGCCAGTGCGGTGAGGTACGCGCTGGCCGCGATGATAAAGAGGGTGGCATAGCTGTGGGTCATTTGCAGGATGAAGCCTGAATAGGTGGCGAGCAGGATGCCGCCGACCGATCCGGCCATGCCGCCGATGCCAGTGATGGAGCCAACGGCACTGCGAGGAAACATATCAGAGGTGGTCGTGAAGAGATTCGCCGACCAGCCCTGGTGCGCTGCCGCAGCCAGGCTGAGTAGGGCAATTGCGGCCCATTCGGATTGAATGTAGTTGACGGCAACAATGGGGACCACGAGGCATGCGCAGAGCAACATGGCCGCCAGGCGCGCCTTGGTGGGCGACATGCCCAACTTAATGAAGGGAGCTGGGAGCCAGCCTCCGCCAATGCTGCCAATGGTGGTGCAGTTATAGACGATGATGAGCGGCAGGCCGAGATGGTGGAGATCCAAATTGAATCTCTGGGTAAAGTAGGAGGGTAGCCAGAACAGGTAGAACCACCAGATGGGATCGGTGAGGAACTTGCCGAGGGTGAAGGCCCAGGTCTGGCGATAGCCGAGTAGTTTGATCCACGGCGTGGAGGGGCCGGCTTTTTCAGTGATTCCCTTGTTGATGTATTCCAGTTCGGCGGCGCCGAGGGCGAGGTGGTTAGCGGGCTTGCGGTACTTGATGAACCACAAGAGGATCCAGGTTGCGCTGAATAGACCAGTGACCAGAAAGGCATAGTGCCAGCCATAATGAATAGTCACCCAGGGAACGATGAGTGGAGCCAGGATGGCGCCCACATTGGCTCCCGAGTTGAATATGCCGGTGGCCAGCGAGCGCTCGCTCTGCGGGAACCACTCGGCGGTGGTTTTGATGGCAGCAGGAAAGTTGCCGGATTCGCCCACCCCGAGGCAGAAGCGCGCGATGCCGAACTGCATGACCGTGTTGGCCAATGCGTGGCCCATGGCAGATAGGCTCCAGACAGCCATGATGACCATGTAGCCGATGCGCGTACCGACTTTGTCGACAAAGCGGCCGGCAGCCAGGAGGCCCAGCGCGTAGGCAACCTGAAACGCGTCCACGACGTAGCCGTAGTCGAGTTCGGACATGCCGATGCTTGACTGGAGGGTCGGCTTGAGGATGCCAATGACCTGGCGATCCATGTAATTGATGGTGGTGGCGGCGAAGAGCATGGCGCAGATCGACCAGCGCACGCGCCCTATTCGTGCGCTGATCGGGGAATCTTCCTGAATTGCGACAGCTGAACCCGTACTGCCATCCATGTCTTTCTCCTTACAGCTTGTAAGCCTTCTTCACCAGTGAGTAGGTCAAGTCGTGCGCCAGTTCAAATGCTTCGTCTTCATCCAGGCGATGCTGGGCGACGAGGTTGGCAAGGAAAGCGCAGTCGATGCGCCGTGCCACGTCGTGGCGAGCCGGGATAGAAAGGAATGCTCGAGTGTCGTCGTTGAAACCTACGGTATTGTAAAAGCCCGCCGTCTCCGTAGCCTGCTGCCGGAAACGCATCATTCCCTCAGGACTGTCATGAAACCACCACGGGGGTCCAAGGCGCAAGCACGGATAATGGCCTGCGAGCGGAGCCAGTTCGCGGCTGATGGTGGACTCGTCGAGCATGAAGAGGATGACTGTGAGTTTATTCTCGTTGCCGAAGCGGTCGAGCAAGGGGCGGAGGGCGTCAACGTAGTTTGTGGGCCGAGGAATGTCGGCGCCCATGTCGCGGCCGTAGCGCTCATAGATTTTGCGATTGTGATTGCGTACGCTGCCGGGGTGAATCTGCATGACCAGGCCGTCTTCGAGACTCATCTGCGCCATTTCGGTAAGCATCTGGGCGCGGAAAAGTTCGTTGTCGGCGGCGCTGGTTTTGCCGGAGAGAACTTTGCTGAATAGGGCAGCGGCTTCGGCGGCGGGAAGGTCAGCGGTTTGTGGAGTGGGATGGCCGTGGTCGGTGGCCGTGCAACCCAGTTCGCGGAAACGGGCACGGGCCTTGCGCAATGCGTTCAGGTAGCCGGTCCAGGTGGAGGTGTCCTCGCCGGTCTGCTCGCCGAGCTTTGCAATCAGGCTGGCAAACCCTGCAAAGTCAGGATCGACGACCGGGTCGGGACGGAAGGCGGGCAGAATCCGCGTCTTCAAGCCGGAGGCGCGAATCGCCTTGTGATCGTCGAGCGAGTCGGTGGGGAAATCGGTGGTGGACAGGACTTCGATATTGAAACGCTTAAGAAGGGCGCGGGGCAGAAACTCGGGGGTGCCCAACTTTTCTGCGATGGCATCGAAGTAGAAGTCGGCGTTTTTTTCCGAGAGGCGCTCCTCGAATCCAAAGTGCTCCTGGAAGGCATAATCCAGCCAAACGCGGGTGGGGGTGCCGCGAAACAGGTAGTAATTGCTGGCGAAGATGCGCCAGACCTTGCGCGGGTCCTTGATTACCGGCTGTCCGATTCCGAGGTCATCCAGGGAGATGCCCTGGCTGTAGAGCATCCTGAAGACGTAGTGGTCAGGCTGCACGAACAGGGTGGCAGGGTCAGGAAATGGCCCATTGAGAGCGAACCAGGAGGCATTGGTATGCCCGTGCGGGCTAATGATGGGCAGGTTTTTTATATGTGCGTACAGGGCTCTGGCGACTTTGAGGGCGCTGGCCTCGGCTGGAAACAGACGATCTTCATGGAGCAACATGGCTGTTATTCTACCCCCTCGGATAAGTAGTGGTGCGATCCGGCCTGCGTTGAGGTCAGACCACAAGTATACACATGGCGGACCAGGTCGTGAATTCCTTCGGGAGGCGAAGATTTCAGGGCAGATACGCGCCCTTCAGTGATAAGCTCATCCTGTCTGGATTTCCATCAATCTGGAGAAGGTGGCTGACACTTATGCCGCGGACAAAGCAGGACGAACCCAATACCCACCGCACCATGCAGGTGGTTAACCACATTCGCTCCCTGATAGAAAATGGTACGCTGCAACCGGGCGACAAGATCCCGCCGGAACGCGAATTTGCCCGCACACTCAAGATCAGCCGAGCCAGTCTTCGAACCGGCATTGGCTACATGGCTGCCATGGGTGTGATGAAGATCCGGCATGGCGTGGGAACCTTTGTGGCCGATGGACCGCCGGAGTTCGGCAAGGCGTCGCTCGGCCTGATGGGCGCGCTGCACGGCTTTCAGACGTGGCAGATGTTCGAGGCCCGCATCATTCTTGAAAGCAACATTGCGGCGCTTGCTGCCGAACGGGGCAAGGATGAGCACTATACCGCGATGGCCGAGGAAGTGGCCGAGATGTTTGCGGCCATGGAGAGCCCCGCGGATTTTCTGATTCACGACTTGCTGTTTCACCGCATCATTTCCCAGGCATCCGGCAATCCGATTCTGGCCAGCGTGATCGAGACCATCACGTCGGCGTTGTATGACAAGCGGCGCAAGACGGTGGAGCGATCCATCGACATGCGCGAGTCTGCGGAGATGCACAGGGAGATCTACCGGGCTATTCGAGCTAGAAGGCCGCAGGAAGCCCGTAAGCTGATGGAAGAGCACCTGCGAATGGCTCAAACCTCGCAGGGAATGGAACGTCCTCCGGACCGCAAGGCGCTGCTGGTGACAAGCAGGTAGGGAAACGGCGGGGAGCTAGGACGCCGGCCTGGGATCGAGTTGAAAGAGAGGCCCGCAGTGGCGAAAGCCCCCGCCTCCCTATGGTTCCAGCTTTTCCGCAGCCTGTGAAGTTCGCACCCTTAAAAGTAAGAATCCCACACGTCAAACCGAAATCTTCTAGGTGAACGGCTGCGCGTCCCGGCTCGCTGGGGTTACCGTGGATGGCGGTTTGCGGGGCTCAAGGGCCGAAGGCGTGTCCCACGAGGTTGCGCACGTCCAAAAGGTGGATTGTCTGACCAACATACGGCGATTCATTTTTCTAGGGTTTTATTTTTAGGAATGCAGCCAAAAGACGCCCAGGCTGGTCCATGGGGAGAAAGTACTAGGGGAGGCGTGTCGACGGTAAACGCAAGTCCACGCTGCGGTTGCCCGCCGCTTTCCAAGGTCTGACCATGTGGTAAATGGCACTTTATACTATACTGACCAAAAGCGCTCGTTTTAGTCATTTTAGCTACGAAAATGGGGAAATGACGCATTTCCTGGTTGACAAGTGTCAGTCCGGTAGACGAAACTGACAACGCTTTAAAAATGTGGTCTGACCACGCTTTGCGAGACGCTCAGAAGCCCGGGAAGGGCAGGCGCACTCAGTTGCTGGGTAAGTTTTTGAACCTATTCGAGGAGGCACTTCGATTATGAGTAGAACGTTTTTCGGTATAGAGAACAAGAGTGCGCATGGCGCGGCCCAGAGATTCCGGAGCAGTGTTTCATGGCTTGGATGTATCACGGCAATGTTCGTCCTGATGTGCGCCGGCACGGCGATGGCGCAGGTTAGCGGCAAGGGCGCTGTAACAGGTACGGTGACGGACAAGACCGGGGCAGTTGTCCCCGACGCGGAGGTTACCGCTACCAACGGCGCGACAAGTATCTCCACGACGACCAAGACGACCGGATCGGGCGGCTATAACTTTACAAACCTTGATCCAGGCATATACACGGTTACCGTCACGGCCCAGGGCTTTGCAAAGCAGGCGCAGCAGAACATCCACGTGAATGCGATGGAGTCTCAGGCCTATAACCCTGTGCTGACTGTCAGTTCCACGAACGAAGTGATCACGGTAACTGCAGAGCCGCCGCAACTGGAAACCAGCAATGCGACACTCGGCGCCACCATGGAGCAAGAGACCTATGCGGAGTTGCCGATCGAGATGGGGGCGTATGGCCAGGCCGATCAGCGGCGTGCGACTGACTTCGTCTACCTGATGCCCGGCGTGCAGGGCAATGAAACCAACGGCAACGCCACCATTAACACGGGTGTTGTGAACGGCTCCGGCAGCCGAGGTGCGGTTTCAGCGGTATATATCGACGGCCTGCCGTTTGTGCGCGCCGCCGGCAACGGCGACCCGCGCTTCGTGTGGACCGCAATCTCGGTCGACGCGGTGGATCAGTTCCAGGTGCAGACCAGCGGTTACTCGGCCATTTATGAAGGCCAGGGCGTAATGAACTACTCGGTCAAGCGGGGAACGTCACAGCAACACGGCGCCGTGTACGAGTTCGTCAGAAATACGGCTCTTGATTCATGGGGATTCTTCAAGGCCTTCGCTGCAGGTAGCAGCACCCAACTGCTTAAACCGGTAGAGCACAGCAATGAGTACGGCATCAACTTGGGCGGCCCGCTGATTCCGTTTGGCGGATTGAAGGATAAACTCTTCTACTTCACCAATTACAACGGATTCCGTTACAGCAGTGGCACCCCGACGCCGATGCGGTTCCCCACGAACGCGGAACGGACCGGAGACTTTAGCGCGGACCTTGTTCCGATCTACGACCCGCTCACGCAAGTCGACTGCACTGCGCACAGTACCGACGGTCCCTGCCGATACCAGTACGGGTACAGTTATAGCGGCACACCAGGTCTCAGGGGTGGTCCGGGCTCAGCGCCGACCGGTCCGGTCAATGTGATCCCGGCTGCGGAGTTCTCCACAGTAGCGAAGAATCTGCAGGCCGCGCTTCCGTCAATCCCATCCACGGCACTTGGGAACAACTACACAGCTCAAAATATGCAAGGGCTGATCAACTGGTCGACGACATCGCGTATCGAATACGTTATCAATTCTCGTGACACGATTTCGTTCCTTGCGGCCATCGGCCGTCAGGCCAGTTCGGTCCCGGCCGGGCAGACGACCTCGGGCCGCAATGTGGGCCCGGTTCCGTACAACTACGGGCAGTCCTACGCTCCCAAGACCAAGGTATTTACTGTGGAGGAGACACACGTCTTTTCGCCGAACCTGCTGAACCAAGTGAAGTATGGGTATGCCTACTATTCCAGTAAGACAGTCAATCCCAGCGATGCGCCGAAGTATTCAGCAACGACGATGGGTCTGTCAGGTACGCCGTCGGGACAAGCGACGGATGTGTTCCCGATCGTCACTTTTGCTGGCACCCAGGCGCCGACCAATTGGGGCGGCACGAACGAAAACACGGCCACTGCGCTTAACTATACTTTTTTGGATAACTTGCAGTGGAACGTCGGCAAGCACTCGTTTACCTTTGGCGGGCAGATAGCATGGCTGCTCTACAACAACCTCCAGGCCAAAGGCGGAGCGACGCCCCTCACCCTGGCGAATGCGGTCACGGAGACATCGGGTATCAACGCCTCCCCCTCAGGAACAACAGCGTACGTCGCAACCTCCGGCACCGGACTGTCGTATGCAAGCTTCCTCGTGGGCGAAATCGACAAGGGCAGCTTTACGCAGTATTTGCAAAGCGAGCTTGGGACGCGCTTCCGGGCCATTTCGCCGTACGTTCAGGACGATTGGAAGGTGACCCCGAAGCTGACCGTTAACCTCGGTCTGCGATACGATTTCTTCCCGACCCTTACGGAAGTTCATGACGCCCAGAGTTACTTTGACCCCAATCTAGCCAACCCGGTTACAGGTATCAAAGGAGCGCTGGCGTTCACCGGTTCCGGTTCTGGTACCGCCAACACCCGCACGCCAGCCAACAACTATTACAAGAACTTCGGTCCTCGTCTTGGCCTGGCCTACCAGCTTGGTTCGAAGACCGTGATCCGCGCAAGCTACGGCGTGATGTTTACGCACGGCGACGCGGTGGGTGGTGGTGCGACGAGCCTGGGAACCCTGGGCTTCTCCTCGGCTCCGTCCTTCTCGGCGAACGGCTCCCTGCTGAGCACCATTCCGCTGACGGGCAGCAATGGCGCAATTCCCACCTATACGGTGGCTTCGGGCGTGGGTTCCGGTCCGGCGTACGGCACCGGTTACACGAACACGAGCGGCTTTACGGGGACGCCTTCCGGCATCGGTTACTATGACCCGTACCTCGGCGGCCGGGCGCCTGAGTATCTCAACTGGACCTTCGGCATTCAGCGCCAGTTGACCAACGCAATGACCCTTACCGCGACCTATGTCGGTTCGGAAGGCCACTTCCTGCAGCTCGACTCCTTCAATGCTCGCGGACAGTGGTCCAACCAGCTCGACCCGAAGTACCTGGGCCTGGGAACGACGCTGGCAGTCACGAAGACAGGTATCGCCACAGCTTGCGCGACGTATGGCCTCCCTTGCCCTGCCAACTTCAACACCAGCCAACCGTTGAGCACGGCGCTGAAGCCATACCCATTCCAGACGGTCAGCGATCCGTTTGGGTATGTAGGCAACGCGAACTACCACGCACTACAAGTCCTGCTGAGCATGCGTTCCTGGCATGGAGTAACGATGAGCGCTAACTTTACCCAGTCGCGTTCAATCGACGACGGCGGAACATTCCGCACCGGCTATGCGATTCCTGCTGGCACCCTTGCCAATCACCCCACGGCGACCTACAAGGCGGACCGCATCGAACGGTCTGTCTCCACATCCAACCAGCCGCAGCACTTTGTGGCCACCGCAGTTTGGGCCTGGCCGTTCGGCAAGACGGTTCTGGCGCAGAGCCCGGTCGAGCGGGCAATTCTCGGCGGATTCAGGTTCTCCGGTGTCTTTCAGGCGTTCTCCGGCTCGCCGCTGGCGCTTACCGAGTCGAGCAGCCAGACCAACCCGGCGGAAAGCAACCACGTGCCGATCATGAACCCGAACTTCACGGGCCAGGTGCGCGTCAATGGAAAATGGGGACACGGCACCAGCGGCGATCCGCGTTACAAGGTTGCGCCTTCCTATATCGCAACCAGCACCGGCACTTCGATTTCCACGGCGTCCGGACCATTCATGAACCCGGTGTCGGGCATGTTGAGCTCCTATGCTTACCAGTTCGGCGATTCACCGCGCACCGCACCCTACAACCTCTACGGCCCCGGCAACTACAACCTGGACCTCGCCATGGTGCGCAGCTTCCCGCTGCACATTACGGAAGCGTCCATGCTGAACTTCCGCGCCGAGTGGTATAACGTAACCAATCACACCCTGTTCGGCATTGCCAGCACCGCAGTTGGCAACGGAAGCTTCGGACAGGTAGGACAAAGCGGCATCTACACCCGCAAGGCTGCACAGTTCTCGGCACGCATCGAGTTCTGAGTGGGGCTCACTCCTTGCTTTAGCTGAAGAGGCTGCCGGCGTTTGCCGGCAGCCTCTTCTTTCTTCACCGAAAACTCAGATCAACTTCGCACGGCCGGAACACGTCCTATGAAAGAGGAGGAACTCGACAGCCTCCTTCCGCGTTCAGACTCAACTCCAGAGGATTGCAAGATGCTTTCGACAAAAGTGCAGAATTCCTGCCTTGGTTCTCTCGGCTTGTCCCCGTGGTTTGCGCGGAGAGCAGAGAAGTTTTTCCTTATTGCTATTGCCGGGATCGGCGTGTGCATGGCAAGTGCCGCACAGAGCCCCACGGTAATTCCAGCCGCCACCGCAACTCCCGCTGCCGATATTGCTTTGCCGCACGGGCAAATCGAATACCTCTGGCCTGACGGAGTTCCGGGGGCTGTGGGCACGGAAGAGCAGGACAAGCCACACCTGGACGTATTTGGCGCGTCGGGGCCGGGGCCGCATACGGCAGTGGTTGTGTGCCCGGGTGGTGGATACGTGCACCTGGCGTACGAAAAGGAAGGAACCCGCATCGCTGAGTGGCTGAATCTGCGCGGCATCACGGCCTTCGTTCTCACTTACCGGCTGTCTCCGCGGTATCACTATCCCGCGCCGATTCTGGACGGGTACAGATCGGTGCGCTGGGTTCGCAGCCACGCGCAACAGTTTGGCGTTGATCCAAGCCGAATCGGCGTGTGGGGCTTTTCAGCGGGCGGGCACCTGGTGGGAATGCTTGGCACGCACTTCGACGACGGGAACGCGCAAGCCACGGATCCAATCGACCGGGTAAGCGACCGTCCCGATTTTGTGATCAGTTCGTATGGCGCGTTGACGCTGCAGCCGGGCGTGGCAAAGCCAACCGCGCTGAGCGCGCTGGTTGGCGCTCCAATGACTCCGGAGCTTTTGGACGAACTGTCTCCGGATAAGCACGTGACGGCTCGGACGCCGCCGTACTTTCTTTATGCGACCACGCCGGACCAATCGGTTCCGGTGCTTAGCAGCGTGGTGTTTTATACGGCGCTGGTGCGGGCCGGCGTTCCGGCGGAGATGCATATCTTTCAAGAGGGACCGCATGGAACGGGATTGGCGCAGAGTTACGCCGCCCTTTCTGCATGGCCGGAGTTGCTGGAGAACTGGCTGCGGCTGAATGGCTGGATTCCGGCCAGGACTGCGGGTACTAGGCACTGAACGGACTAGATTCTGGAGAATATCGATAAATGAAAACGAGAAATGGCAAGAGTCTGGCTATGCCGGCGATTGTCCTGGTTTTGCTGGCAAGCGTCAACCTTTGGGCTGCAACGACCATTGCAACCAACACACCAGCAGAGTCGCTTACACACGCGCGCATTGCGCTGCTTCCGCCGGCCCAGCGTGGCGCATGGCTCAAGTATCTCAAGCGGTCCGAAAAGCAACGGCAAGGGGACAAGGATGCATTCCAGGCGGAGCTGAAGAGTTCCGGAGTTACGACGCCGATTGAGCCGCCGCATGGATTCTCGGTGCGCGGCATACCGCTCGATCGCGATCCATCTTGGTATGCAAGTGCCAATACGCGGCGCATTGCGGATATTGTCGTCTCGTTCCAGACTCCGGCTGGGGGCTGGGGCAAGAACATGGATATGAGCAAGGAAGTTCGCCGCCCTGGCGAACGGTACGGACCTGACAATCTGTCCAGATTTCTTGCGCCGGGCGACTTTGATGAGCCGAAGGAACCGGACTGGAATTACATCGGCACCATCGACAACGATGCCACGATTACCCAGATCAGGTTTCTCGCCAAGGTGACATCGGGCGTGGGAGAGAAGGATGGAGAGGCGTATCGCGCCGCCTTTCTGCGCGGAGTTAACTATCTGCTGGAGGCGCAGTTTCCGAATGGAGGATGGCCGCAGGTGTGGCCGCTCGAGGGCGGCTATCACGATGCCATTACGTACAACGACAGCGCCATGACCCAGGTGATGGATATCATGCGCCATGTCGCAGATGGAAAAGACGAGTTCGCGTTTGTGCCCAAGGATGTTCGCGCGCGCGCTTTGGCCAGCTTCGAGCGGGGAATTCGATGCATTTTGGCCACACAGATTGTGAGCGGTGGAAAGCTGACGGTGTGGCCTCAGCAAGACGATGAGTTGACGTTGAAGCCGGTTTCAGGCCGCAACTACGAGATGCCGTCGGAGAGCAGTGGCGAGAGCGCAGATCTGTTGCTGATGTTGATGAACGATTTGCCGCACCCCACGGCGAAGGAGCAGCAGACGATTCGGGCCGCGGCTGCATGGTTCAAGAAGACAGCCATTTATGGCCAGAGCTATGGACGCACCGCGGATGGACGTGGGCTTACGCCCGCTCCGGGCGCTGGGCCTATCTGGGCTCGCTTCTACCAGATCGATACAGAAATTCCGATTTTTGGTGATCGCGACAAGTCAATCCACGACAACCTCGACGAGTTGTCCCGCGAACGCCGGAATGGGTATAGTTGGTTCGGCGCCGCACCGCAGCGCGCACTGGACCGCTATGAAAAGTGGACCCAGAAATATCCGGAGTCCAAATGAAAATCTTCCGCATTCTTGCCTTGGTTCTCTTGCTTGCCGGAATGGCAAATAGTGCTCTTGCAGCAGATAAAGACGAGTTGCCATGGTCGCAGCGCGCTGCCAATGCGGCGATGGCCCGATGGCCGCAGGGACACATTGATGGACCCGAAGCAAAGCCGGCCTTCAAGTATGAGTTGGGCACGCTGCTCGGAGGCATCGACGATGTGTACCTGAACACGGCTGATGCGCGCTACTACAACTACGTGAAGAGCGCTGTGGACGAGTTGGTGACGACCGATGGGGCGATTCCGACTTACAAGCCGGAGGAGAATCAGCTCGACAGCATCCTGATGGGGCGGCAACTGCTGCGGCTCTACGGGGTGACGCAGAACAAGCGGTATCTGACGGCGGCAACGCTGCTCTACGATCAGCTCCAGAAGCAGCCGCGGACGCCCTCAGGCGGCTTCTGGCACAAGCAGCGGTATCCAAATCAGATGTGGCTTGATGGGCTTTACATGGCCGAGCCGTTCTATGCCGAGTACGCGTCGATCTCGCATCAGCCGGAGAAGTTCGCGGACATTACGCACCAGTTTGCGCTGGTTGCAGAACACATGCGCGATGCGAAGACGGGCTTGCTCTATCACGGCTGGGATGAGTCGAAAGAGCAGCGCTGGGCCGACAAGAAGACGGGACTCTCACCGGAGATATGGGGCCGCGCCATGGGTTGGTACATGATGGCGCTGGTGGATACTCTGGACTACTATCCGGCGGACGACGCGGGGCGTAAGCAACTGCTTGCAATTCTCGGCGAAGAGGCTGCTGCTCTGGTGCGCGTGCAGGATGTGAATACGGGGCTCTGGTACGAGGTGCTCGACAAAGGCACAGCGAAGGGGAATTACCTGGAGTCGTCAGGTTCGAGTATGTTTGTGTACGCGCTGGCAAAGGGTGTGCGGCGGGGCTATCTACCGGAGCGCTACCTGGCGAATGCGGAGCGAGGATACAAGGGGATTCTGGCGAAGTTCATTGAGATTGGGCCGGACGACGATGTGTCGGTGACCGGCACGGTGAAGGTGGGCGGATTGGGCGGCGATCCGTATCGCGATGGCACTTACGCCTACTATCTGAGCGAGAAGGTGGTTGCGAACGATCCGAAGGGCGTGGGGCCGTTCATCATGGCCGCGACCGAAATGGAGAATGCGCAGAACGCGAAGCTGGGCCGAGGCGATACGGTGCTGATGGACGGCTGGTTCAACTCGCAGAAAAGAGCGGATGCGTTTGGCCGGGAAGTGTACTTCCATTACAAGTGGGACACACAGGATATGCCGGGCTACTCACTGGTTGGGCATATGTTCCGCAACTTTGGCGTTGAGACGAAGGAACTGGACGCGCGGCCTACGCTTGAGAATCTCAACAAGGCGCAAGTTTACATGATCGTATCGCCGGATAATCCGGACAAGAATCCGCACCCGAACTTTGCGACTGCGGAAGATGCTGAGCAGATTGCGAAATGGGTGAAGGCTGGCGGCGTGCTCGCGATCATGGAGAACGACACTTCGTTCGCTGACTTGGATCACTTCAATGCGATCGCTGAGAAGTTCGGTATGCACTTCAACAGCGTGCTGCGCAAACATGTGATCGGCACGAATTGGGAGCAGGGAAAGGTCGAACTTGATGGAAGCGGGCCGATCTTTCACCATCCGCACACGATCTATGTAAAAGACGTTTGCACGATTTCTGTGAAGGCTCCGGCTGTTTCGGTGCTCAGAGAAGGCGACGACGTCTTCATGGCCACGGCTAAGTATGGGAAGGGAACTGTCTACGCTTTCGTCGACCCGTGGCTCTACAACGAGTACACCGACGGACGGAAGCTGCCGGCTATTTACGACAACTATGCCGGGGGCGTCGAACTGGTTCGCTGGCTCCTGCAGCAGGTTCCGCGCTGACATAGATTAAGACTTCAGGGACCTTGCGGGTGGTTCGTCCCTTTGATAGAGCAATTTTGTTCAGCACGCGCGGCGTTCGGCCGTGTCGATCGGAGACCCTAAATGCGCCTTCTTTCTTTTCGCTCAACTTTTGTAGCGCTGCCTTTCATGCTTGCTTTTGCTTTACCTGCGCAGGATACGCGCACGGTTACCGAGCCGCAGATTCCCGCGGCGTGCGTCACGCTGGATGCGGCGATCGCCGCTCCGAACGGAGTGATTCCAGAGAAAGACGAAAAGGCGCTGGACACGGCGCGCATCGAGAGCGCAATGGATAGCTGCGCGCAAGGCAAAGCTGTTGTGCTGCGCGCGAAGGGCAAGAAGAACGTGTTCCTTAGCGGGCCGCTTGCACTGCGCGCGGGCGTGACGCTGGTAGTGGACAAGAACACGGCGCTGGTGGCTTCGCGCGACCCGCGACTCTACGATCTTTCGCCGGGAACCTGCGGCATCTTGTCGGAACGGGGTCATGGGTGCAAGCCTTTCATCACGGGCGACGGGGTAAAGAACGGGGGGCTGATGGGCGAGGGCTCCATTGACGCTCGCGGAGGCACCAAGCTGCTGGGGCAGGATGTGACGTGGTGGGACCTAGCGCACGAGGCCAAGGTCAGGGATTTGTCGCAGAGTGTGCCGGCCATGATCGTTTTGCGCCATGCGGACGGCTTTACGATGTACAAGATCACGCTGCGCAACTCGCCGGGTTTTCATGTTTCAGTGGGGCTGACGGATGGTTTTACAGCGTGGGGCGTGAAGATCATGACGCCGAAGACGGCACGCAATACTGACGGTATCGATCCTGGGACTTCACGCAATATTACGATTGCTTATTCCAGTATTAACACCGGCGATGACGATGTCTGCCTTAAACCGACCCGAGCAGCCGGAGTTTCGAATATGTCGGTTCTGCATAATCACTTTTACTCAGGACATGGAATGTCGATCGGGAGCGGAACCGATGGAGGCGTGGATCACCTGCTGGTGGACGACTTGACGATCGACGGCGCGGACAACGGACTGCGTGTCAAGAGCGATCCCAGCCGCGGAGGCCTGGTGCACGCGGTGACTTATCGCAACGTTTGCATTCGGAATGTGATGAACCCGCTGGTCTTTACGCCGCACTATACGAACTTCAAGGGCGACCGGCTGCCGATCTATCGCGACATTACGCTTGAGAATGTGCGTGTGCTGACGCCAGGAGCTTTCACGTTTCTCGGACTGGATGCGGAACATAAGTTGGGGATAACGCTCAACAACGTGTTCGCGGACGATCAACAACACTCGCTCTTCTATAACAAAGATGCGGAGATCACGATTGGGCCGGGGCGCGGGAATCTTTCGCCGGCAGGTGACAATGTGACGATTTCGCAGGCGCATGATTCCGCTGCCGGGAAGCCGCTGGAGTGCGAGACACGCTTTGTGCCATTCCCTTCGCTGGCTGGGGCTCCTGAGATGGCGGGCAAGGTTCCGCCGGAGGATAACAATCTCTACATTGCCGCGGACGGCACCGGAGATTTTTATTCGATTCAGCGGGCATTGGATGTGGCGACGGAGGGACAGGTGCTGATGGTTTCTCCGGGCGAGTATCGGGAGGTGCTGACGGTGGACAAGAAGAACATCACGATTCGCAGCCATAATCCCGATGCGAGCAAGACGGTGGTGGTGAACGACCGCAGTGCGGGGCAGAATGGAGGCACGCTGCACTCGGCAACGGTGAATGTGACGGCGGACAACTTCTCTGCTGAGAACATCACGTTTGAGAATGACTTCAACCGGACTCATGAGCAGGTTTCGCAAGGGTCGCAGGCGCTGGCTCTGCTGGTTACGGGTGACCGAGCGGTGTTTCACAACGTGCGGCTACTCGGTAATCAAGATACCGTGTATGCGGGCAGCCACGGATGCGAGGCAGGTGAGAAGAATTGCAGGACGGCGCGGCAATATTTTTCAGATTGCTACGTGGCTGGCAATGTGGACTTCATCTTTGGAGATGGAAAGACGGTGTTCGACCATTGCGAGATTCACTCGACTCCGCACGGTGGAGGGTACATCACGGCGCAGTCGAAACACTATCCTGGCGAGGACTCGGGGTTTGTTTTGAATCACTGTAAGCTGACGCAGGATACGGGCGTGA
The DNA here is from genome assembly GCA_035945795.1 of Occallatibacter sp. Taxonomy (GTDB): domain Bacteria; phylum Acidobacteriota; class Terriglobia; order Terriglobales; family Acidobacteriaceae; genus Telmatobacter. The sequence goes on along the minus strand of DASYZU010000101.1, from coordinate 128,580 downwards.
CGGGCAATGTGTTTCTGGGGCGGCCGTGGAGGCCGCTGGCAACCGTGATCTATCTGCATACAGAGATGGGGGACAAGATCGATCCGGCGGGGTGGCGGGAATGGCATCTGGGAGAGACGCATTCGCTGGATACGGCCTATTATGCGGAATTTGATTCGACAGGGCTGGGGGCGCATGCCAAGGAGCGCGATTCGCATACGCATTTTCTTACTCCGGACGAGGCCAAGCAGTATGAGCCCTCGGTTTTCCTGCGGGGCACTGATGGGTGGGACCCGACGCAAGCGACCAAGAAGTAGGGCTGGCTTCCGGCGCAGTAAAATAGTAGTGGACTTCTGGCCGCGAGATTGCGCGTGGTGCGATTGAATGTCGAAGTATCCCAGGTCTCAAAAGCGAGACCTTGGGCACCCATGATCAGTGCGAGAACAAACGGCAGGAGACCCGGGATGCGTCGAAAAAGAGAGACGTAGGACGTTGAAAGTGAAGGGGAGAAGAGATGAAGACGGTATTGATGGCTGATCCGGTGCGCTATCCGCGTATGACTACCGGCGAGATTCGTGAAACATTTCTGCTTAGCGGGCTGTGCGAACCGGGCAAGATAAATCTGAGTTATGTCGATCTCGATCGCTCGGTAGTGGGCTTTGCGGCTCCGACGGAAAGCGCATTGACGCTGGGGACGTATCCGGAACTGCGGGCCGAGTACTTTACTGAGCGGCGCGAGCTGGGTGTGCTGAATATTGGCGGTGCCGGCACTGTGAGCGTTGAGGGAAAGAGCTACGAGCTAAATAACCTGGATGTGCTGTACGTCAGCAAAGGTAGCAGACAGGTGAGCTTTGCGTCGAAGGACAAGGCGACGCCGGCGGTCTACTACCTGCTGAGCTATCCGGCGCACGCGGAGTACCCGGTTGTAGTGGTGCGCAAGGAAGAGGCTAATCCGACCGAGTTGGGCAGCGTGGAGACATGCAACAAGCGGACGATCTGCAAATACATTTTTTTGCAGGGGGCTCGAAGCTGCCAACTTGTGATGGGTGTGACGCACCTGGCTCCGGGTAGCAACTGGAACACGATGCCACCGCACACGCATATGCGCCGGTCTGAAATCTACATGTATTTCAATGTGGCCGAGGATGCGCGGGTTGTGCACCTGATGGGACCGCCGGATGAGACGCGGCACATCCTGATAGCCGACAAGGAGATTGCGGTTTCTCCGGGTTGGTCGATTCATGCGGGTGTGGGCACGCGGGCTTATAGCTTTGCGTGGGGCATGGGCGGCGAGAATCAGGATTACGCGGATATGGATCCGGCGCCGGTTCAGACGCTGCGATAAATCGCCCAAGGGCATGTGTAATATTTAATGCGAGATCGGAAGCGGCAATTTCTTGACGGGATTGCCGCTTCTGACTTTGATGGCTTGATAGGTGAACTCAACCGAAGTGATGGGATAAAAGGAGCAGTGCGATGAAGATTGCGATGGCATTGGTAGCGGCGCTGGCGTTGGGTGCTCCGGCGGCAACTCTGACGGGAGACAAGGCACTGGTGATTCCGGCGCAGGATGTGAAGGCGCAACTGGTAAACCTGGTTTCACAGACGAAACCTACGGGGAGTGCTGGGCCGATCATTGCGACGTATGGCAATCTCGGGCTGATGCTTTCAGTGCGCACGGCGAGCGGCGTGGGAGAACTGCACCAGCGCTTTGACGATTTGATGATTGTTGAAGAGGGAACCGCGACTCTGGTTACGGGCGGGTCGCTTGTGGATCCCAAGACGGGGGACAACGGGGAGATCCGCGGCACGAGCGTGCAGGGCGGAACTTCGAGGACGATTGGCGTGGGGGATGTGGTAATTGTTCCGGCGGGCGTGCCGCACCAGATTCTGCTTGCGCCGGGGACGGTTTACAAGTCCATGGTGGCCAAGATCAAGGAGAAGTAGTTCGGGCTTGGGGCGTGGTATCCCGCCCATTCCGCGATGAAACTACGGAACGGATGGGGCACCCAGATATCAAAGCAAGACGCAGGTCCTTCGACTCGCTGTGTTCGCTCAGATGACAGCATGTTTAGCGTAGACAAGAAAGGCCAGGTTCCCACTTCGGGAGCCTGGCCTTTTTCGTTGTATCGCCCTTTCAAACTAGACCGTGTAGGTGGAGGAGGAGACGCGGCCGCCCTTGCCGGTCCAGTTGGTGTGAAAGAACTGGCCGCGGGGCTGGTCGAGACGCTCGTAGGTGTGGGCGCCGAAGTAGTCGCGCTGGGCCTGTAGCAGATTTGCGGGGAGGCGGCCGGCGCGGTAACCGTCGAAGAAGGCGAGCGCGGTGGAAAACGCGGGAGTGGGTACGCCGAGCTTGACCGCGGCCGTAACGGCCTTGCGCCACGATGCCTGGTACTTGTTGACGGCGCGCGAGAAGAACTTGTCGAGGAGCAGATTTGCGAGTTCCGACTTTGAGTTCTTCTTCTTGTCGAAGGCGGTCTTGATGTTGCCCAGGAACTGGCTGCGGATGATGCATCCGCCGCGCCACATGAGGGCGATGCCGCCCATGTTCAGGTTCCAGCCGTTCTCCTTTGCCGCTGCTTTGAGAAGCATGTAGCCCTGCGCGTAGGAGATGATCTTGGAGCAATAGAGGGCGCGGCGCACATTCTCAATGAACGCGGTACGGTTTCCGACGGAGGGTTTCGCCTTGGGCCCCTTGAGGACCTTGGAGGCGGCTACGCGCTCATCCTTGATAGCCGAGAGGCAACGCGCGAAGACCGACTCGCCGATGAGCGTGACGGGCTGGCCGGTGTCGAGCGAGCTGATGACAGTCCACTTGCCGGTGCCCTTCTGCCCGGCAGTGTCGAGGATCTTGTCGACGAGGGGCTGGCCGTCTTCATCCTTCTTGGCAAAGATGTCGCGGGAGATTTCGATGAGGTAGCTGTCGAGCTCGCCCTTGTTCCATTCGGCGAAGACATCGTGGAGCTCGTCAGCGGTGAGGCCGAGGCCGTGCTGGAGCAGATCGTAGGCTTCGCAGATGAGCTGCATGTCGCCGTACTCGATGCCGTTGTGGACCATTTTGACGAAGTGGCCTGCGCCGTCTTCGCCGACCCAGTCGCAGCAGGGAGTTCCGTCTTCGACCTTGGCGGCGATGGCCTGGAAGATCGGTTTAACGTGCGGCCATGCGGCCGGATTGCCTCCGGGCATGATGGAGGGACCGCGGCGTGCGCCTTCTTCGCCGCCGGAGACGCCGGTGCCGATGAAGAGGATGCCCTTGGCGGTCAAGGCCCTGGTGCGCCGGTTGGAGTCGGTATAGAGCGAGTTGCCGCCGTCGATGACGATGTCGCCGGCTTCAAGATGAGGCAGGATGTGGTCGATCATCTGGTCGACGGTGTCGCCGGCCTTGACCATGAGCATGATGCGGCGCGGGCGCTTGAGAAGGCCGGCGAGCTCTTCGACGGAATGGGCGCCGACAACCTGGGTTCCCTTGGCTTCGTTGGCGATGAAGTCGTCGACCTTTGACACGGTGCGGTTAAAGACGGCGACCTTGAATCCGTGGTCGTTCATGTTGAGGACAAGATTTTGCCCCATTACGGCAAGGCCGATAAGGCCGATATCACACACTGCATCTGGCATACGCTCTCCAAAAGACCGATTTTATCACTGAGAATGAATGGACTTTTCCTGATTATATCCTAGTGGTCTGACCAGTGCGAAGTGCGGGTGGGGGCGGGATGGAGTTGGTCGAGTTTTGCTCCGTCCCTACGAGACTCAGGATTCGTTGAGGATTGGTTCCCAGGGTTTCGTCCGCCGCGGCGGACTTCACCCTGGGCTAACTTCCTGTTCTCCCTACGGGAGACTTTGCGTCGGGCATTTAGCCGCGACGTTTCAAAATCACGCCACGCTCATTCAAAATCACGCCGCGACCGTTCAGAAGATCAACTTGATTGATCGATTTGCGTATTGGCTTCTTAGATAGTGATGCCGGCGGAGCGGTAGATCTGGGTTATGTAGCGCATGTCGCGGAGGCCTTCCTCGCCGGGACTCTGCGGCTCCAATCCGTTGAGGACGCAGTTGGAAAAGTGTTCGGCTTCGGCCTGGAAGTGTGAGGGGTCGCGGGCCGGGTTAAGCTCGTCGAGCTTGGTGCCAGAGAACTCGGCACGCAGGCGCAGGCCCTCGTAGGCAAAGGCTTGATCGACTTGTAGCCAGCCTTTCGATCCGTACACGCGGAAATAGCCGCCCATGTTGGCACCGTAAGTGGTAGTGCAACTGGCGACGATGCCGGAGGGAAACTTCATTGTCCAGGCGACGTTCTCTTCTACTTCGTTGAAGCGGCCGTCATGGTCGATGACGGAGGTGTAGGCGGAGATGTCGGCGGGCTCCTCGCCGGTGAGGTAGCGGCATGCGTTGAGTGAGTAGATGCCTACGTCGAAGAGTGGGCCGCCGCCGGCGAGTTTCTTGCTAAGGCGCCACTCGCCTGGTCTGATGTTGAAGCCGAAGGGGCTCTCGATGGCCTGCACCTGGCCGAGCGCGCCGTCCCGGATGAGCTTGATGGCCTTGAGGTTGGTGGGCTCGTAATGGCAGCGGTAGGCGATCATGAGCTTGACGGTGGCGGCTTTGCAGGCGGCAATCATCGACTCGGCCTCGGCGACGTTGGTGGACATTGGCTTTTCGCAGAGCACGTGCTTGCCGGCCTTGGCGGCGCGGATCGTGTATTCGGCGTGCATGGAGTTGGGCAGGGCGACGTAGACGGCATCGATGGCGGGGTTGCGCGCAATCTCGTCGAAGTTTTCGTAGTTGTAGATGGAGCCGGGCGAGACGCCGTATTGAGCCGCGATTCTGTCTGCCTTGTCGCGATGGCCACTGACCAGTCCGGTGATTAGGGAGTTGGTGGTGGAGAGCGCGGCGGGCAGGAAGTGGCCGGCGATGCGGCCCAGGCCGATGACGGCATAGCCTATTTTGCGCGTGGAAGATTGGGCGTTGAGAGCGGGTGCGAAGCGCGCGGCTAGTCCAAAGGCGCCAAGGCGGGCGAAGTCTCTGCGGGTGAGGTTCATGGTGATGGGTTCTTCCTCTCGTGGAATCGGGCTCGATCCGTGGTGGTTCGGCTGCAATCGGGTGGGGAATACGGGCCGGTTGCCAACGCTACCAATATAGACGGAGAGGGTTAGAAGCGGCGGCGGGCGGCCGGCTTGTGGGTGACGGTGGTGAGCTTGCCCGTTACGGCGTAGCGGCGGCGCGCGACGGGCGTGGAGAGGACCAGGCTGGTGACAGGGTTGCCGTAGGGCAGCAGGGCCTCGATGAGCGCTTCAAGGTGGGCCATGCTGGTGGTGGTGACCTTGAGGAGGAAGTCGTCGCCGCCGGTGAGGTGGTGGCACTCGCGGACCTCTTCGAGGGACTGCACGTAGTCAAGGAGGCGATGGTAGTTCTGGCCGCCGCAGCTCATGCGGATGAAGGCCATGACCTCGAGGCCGAGGGCTTCGCGGTCGATTTCAACGGTGTAGCCGTGGACGATGCCGGCCTCTTCCATCTGCTTAAGGCGCTCGGCGGTGGCGGTGGGCGAGAGGCCAATGCGGCGGCCGAGTTCAGCCAGACTTAGGCGGGCGTTGGCCTGCAGCTCGTCAAGGAGCTTTCTACCGTGTATATCGAGGAGTACAGTGAAATCCATCATTATTTGTACTAATTGTAGTTGATTACACCACATAGTAAGGCTTCTACCGTTCATTTTGTATTTACCTGAAAGGTCCACGGGGCTAGTATTGCGCCCATGAAAACTCTGGTTCTGGATGGCCAGCCGCTGACGCTGGCCGAGATTGAGGCTGTTGCTCTGGGCGACTGCCCAGTGGCGATTGCACCTGCGGCGCTGGAGCGCGTGGCTGCGAGCCGGGCGCTGATTGAAGAGATTCTGGACGCGGGCGAGACGGTGTACGGGGTGAACACGGGCTTCGGCAAGCTGTCGGACGTGAGTATTCCGCATGAAAGTCTGGCGGAGTTGCAGACCAACCTTGTGCGTAGCCATGCGGGCGGGGTGGGAGCGCCGCTGTCGGTGGGCGAGTCGCGGGCGATGCTGCTGCTGCGGGCGAATGTGCTGGCCAAGGGGTTTAGTGGGTGCAGGGCGACCGTGACGGAGTTGCTGGTTGCGCTGCTGAATGCTGGAGTAAGTCCGGTAATCCCGGAGAAGGGGTCGGTGGGGGCTAGTGGGGACCTGGCGCCGTTGGCGCATCTGGCGCTTGTGGTGATCGGCGAAGGGGAGGCGTTCTACGAGGGCGAGCGTCTGACGGGCGGGGAGGCGCTCCGTCGAGCGGGGTTGAAGCCGCTTGAGCTGGCGGCCAAGGAGGGGCTGGCGCTGCTGAACGGGACGCAGGCGATGACGGCTGTGGGCGCGCTGGCCGTGGCGCGTGCACGGCGCGTGGTGCGGCTGGCGGACTTGGCGGGAGCGATGTCGCTGGAAGCGCTGAAAGGGACGCCGGCGGCGTTTGACGAGCGGATTCAGGCGGCGCGGCCGCATGCGGGACAGATTGCTGCTGCGGTGCACCTGGTTTGGTTGATGGAGGAGTCGGAGATACGCGAGGCGCACCGGGAACACGACGCGCGGGTGCAGGATGCCTATTGTCTGCGCTGCATGCCGCAGGTGCATGGGGCGGTGCGGGATGTGCTGGAACATGTGACGGGCGTGCTGGAGATAGAGGCGGGGTCGGCTACGGATAATCCTCTTGTTTTCCAAAAAGACTTCTCCAAAACTCAAGACCGCGGAGCGGTGCTGTCGGGGGGGAACTTTCATGGGGCGCCGCTGGCGTATGCGTTCGATTACGCGGCGCTGGCGCTGGCTGATCTGGCGGGCATGATGGAGCGGCGTATCGATCGTCTGCTGAATCCCGATATCAATGAGGGACTGCCGGCGTTCTTGTCGCAGCATGCGGGGCTTTCGTCGGGGTTCATGATTGCGCAGATTGTGGCGGCGGCGCTGATCAACGAGTGCCAGGTGTTGGCGCATCCCTCATCGACGGGCAGCATACCGACGAGCGGCGGCAAGGAGGATCATGTGTCGATGGGGATGACCGGGGCGCTGAAGCTGAGGCAGATTGTGGAGAATACGGAGCGGATTGTGGGGATCGAGCTGATGTGCGCTGCACAGGGGGTGGAGTTTCGGCAGCCACTGAAGCCGAGCCGGGAGATTGGGCGGGCCCACGACGCAGTGCGCACGATCGTTCAGCGGCTGGATCGTGACCGGGTGCTGGGCCCGGAGATTGAGGCTATGGCGGCGGCGGTTAGGGGCGAGAGATTTGGTGACTGGTGCAGAGGGTAGCGGGAGCTCTTGGCTAAGATCCTACCGGTGTGAGGCTTTGTCGAAGGCGTCGCGCATGGCAAAAAATGCTGGCGTGGGTTTGTAATCGGCGTCAAAGGGGAGCGGACGTTGCGGGCGGTTTGGTTGCTTCTCCTTGTGGCTCTTGATTCCGTTGAGCCAGGTGTGGGCATCTGTGAGGCCCCAGGTCAAGACGGCTTTTACTGCTTTGCTCTCCAAGGCGATGGCGAGATAGTCGCGATAGACGTCGGCAACCATACGGTCGCGGGCAGCTGCGTCGTTGTCCTGAATCGCGTCGTCGTTTACATCGAGTTCTGTGAAATAGACTTCGAGGCCCAGGGATTGTGCGCCGTCGATAAGTTCTCGCAGACCCTTGCCAAAGGTCTGGCCGGAGCCGGCGGAGATGTGGGACTGAATTCCAAGGGCGTCAAGCGGCACATTGGCGGCCTTGAGGCGCTTGAGCAAAGCGAGCGTTGCTGCGCGCTTGCTGGCATTGCCATCGCTTTCGTTTTCGATGCCGTATTCGTTGTAGGTGAGCTTGGCCTTGGGGTCGGCCTGGCGGGCGGTGCGGTAGGCGAGTTCGAGGTATTCGGGGCCGATGAGTTCGAGCCAGGGGCTTTTGCGCAGGGAGTCGGGGCGGCCATCGCCGATGTTGATGGCTTCGTTGACGACATCCCAGCTATGCATCTTGCCCTTGTACCTGCCGGCGACTGTGATGATGTGTTCGGTGAGAATCTTCTTTGCGTTTTCTTTTGTGACGGTGCCGGCGAACCACGAAGGCAGCGCTTCATGCCATACGAAATTGTGGCCGCGGACCTTCATCTTGTGGTGCTGGGCAAACACAACCAGGGCGTCGGCATCGTCAAAGGAGTAGTGGTCGGGCGCCGGATGCACGAATGCGAACTTCATGCAGTTCTCGGGCACGACGAGGCTGTACTGCTCGGCAAGAACTTTTGTGAAGGCATCTTCGTGAAGATTGGTGGCGCTGACTGCGCATCCGGCGAGCAGGCCGCGCTTGTGGGCGCGGGCCTTGAAGGAATCGCGTCCCTCGATATGCGCGTTGGGGTTGGAGGCCGGCTGTGCTGGTAATGCGTGGGCAAGCGCGAGACCGCAGCCAGCGAGGGTGGTCTGTTTCAGGTATTCACGCCGTGTGATCATGGCTTGCTCCAGTGCATATTGCGGACTACGGAAAAGATTCGCTTCTGAGCCAAGATTCGAAAGAAGATCCGCCTAAATGCCTTTTCGGCGCGTCTCAAGTCGTGCCCTGACACTTCTTGCGTTTCCGAAGGCATTCATCGGTGGATTGCTGAAACGGCTTAGCGCAGGGGTTCCTGCTTTTGGATGTCGGAGTTACTTTACGCTGAGGTCCCCATCTACGTCCACAACCAGGTTTTCGCCATCGATCTGGATGGAGTGAATCTTCAAGCGGTCGAGCGTTACCTTGTAGCCGGAGTTTGCAGTGGAGCCTTCGAGGGCCTTGCGGAGCAGTTCGGTGGCATTGACCTTCATGCTGGATGGGACCTGATGGCTGAGGAAGGGATTGAGGAGAAAATTCAGCTGCTTCTGGTCGGAAACTCTGTCGAGGCGCGCATCGCGAAAGCCGATGATCTCGCCTTCAGCGTCGGGCGCGAGCGATACTTCTGCGGGAACGGTGAGCGGCAGCCCGAGGCAGGCTCCACCAACCGCTTTTCCAAGGCGCGCATGAGTTTTGACGCGCACAACGATGCGGTCCGGTGCGAAGGTGAGCTTGGGGTCCTCGACATAGGTAAAGCAGGCGGATTTCTCACTGCCTTTGAGGTAATAGCGGCCGTCGGGACCGCCAAAGAGCTGCTGTTTGAGGGTGCGCTCGATGGCGTCGCGGCTCACCTTCATTTCGACGGCATGGGCTTGGGCGAGCCCGCCTGCGAGACAGCCGACGATGAGTAGCATGCCTGCAGCAGGAAGGCGTAAGAATGAAATCATAAGAGTATCCTGTCACCGGTGGCAGGTCCAATGCCAGCACGCTGTGCAAAATTGCACCATAATTGGGCAGTGCTTGTGGAGTGATTCTGACTAATCCTTGTTAAAAGAGCCAGATGATCGATTTTCTTCGTTTAGCTAAAGGTCAGACAATCTTAAGAGATAAACGCATTTTCCTATTGATTTTTGGATGAAAATTACTTAAAATAGAAGGGTGTTGATTCCTCTGGACTGACTGGACTCCCCATCCGAGTCTGAGGATGTGCTGACAAGTTAACCCTCTCATTAAGGACACAAAATCGATGGCAAAGCGTCGTGGAAATCCTAATTGGGGCAAGCCGGAGCCCATTGGCCCGGTTGTGCCTACTGTAACCTCCTTCGAGCAGATTGTGAAGGAGTTCAAGCTGCCCCCGGACCAATACATCCGGTCCACCCGTCTTCGGGAGTGGGCGCGGCGTAACAAGAATTCCAAGTATATCCCTGAGGCGCTGCTCGAGGCCTGGGGGTTTGAGATCGAATCGACGTTGTAGGCCGTTTTTGAGGTTTTGACAAAAGCGCTGCCCAAGGGCAGCGCTTTTGCTGTTTGGGCCAGAGGCAGCGCAGTTTCCGGATTAGCGACTATTCATCCGTCACACCGAAAAGATATCGCGCGCTTATGGTTTCGACGAAGCTCACTGATTAGCCGAGTTATGCTCTGGTATGCCTTCTTTGGCATATTCCTCAGCAGCCAAATGAATTCGACAAACAGGATGATCCCGATTGTCGCCATTTCCAGGAATTCGAATCCGGTGCCGGCGGGCCTTCCGGATCTGCTGGTCCCGAGCGGCGAATCAAGCCAGTAGGGTAGAGACGGCTTTATGAAAAGCCCGAAATTCACAATTTCGGCGATCCACGCAACACACAGAGCGTGAACAAGAAAAATGGTTCGAGCGGGCCTGGGTTTCTCCGCGGCAAAGAAGCATTCCTCTACGCTCCATGCTAGGCCAAACACAACTATGGTGTACCCACACAGGTACCGAGAATGCCAGAAGCCGTGGCCCAGCGACTGTGGACAAATGGGAGGTAGATCGTAGCCCCTGTGAACATCCCCACAATCATCGCAAGCGTCATCTTGAAATTGTTTACTTCCATCGCACATGAATCCAGTCGCGATTTCAGGGCTTTTTAGAAGCAATTGTCTTCTCAAGTCTGGACTTGCCCAGAGTATAGGGTTCTTGACCGGACTGGCAAGGCATGCGGTACCTGTGATGCGGCGTTTTCACCTCATATTCAAGTTGTTGGTGTTTCACCGCCAAACCGGAAACTGCACCATTGCCGTCTGGCACGGCACTTTTGCTGTTTCCTACTGCAATAGGCGAGAATGAAAGGGTCGCCATGCCAAACTCACAGCGCAGCTTCGAGGCCCCATTTACCGACGTTCCGGGCGCGGTTGAGGAGATTCGCGCTGGGCGGATGGTGGTGGTGGTGGACGACGAGGATCGCGAGAACGAAGGCGACCTGACGCTGGCCGCGGAGCACGTGACGCCGGACGCGATCAACTTTATGGCGAAGTTCGGGCGAGGGCTGATTTGCCTGACGCTTACGGAGGAGCGGGCAGACCATCTGCGGCTGTTTCCGATGACGCAGCAGAATTCGTCGCGGTTTGGGACGGCGTTTACTGAGACGATTGAGGCGCGCGAGGGCGTGACCACTGGAATCTCTGCCGCGGACCGGTCGCATACGATTCGTACTGCGATCGATCCAAAGGCGACCTTTAGCGACCTGGCGCGGCCGGGGCATGTGTTTCCGCTGCGTGCACGCAGAGGTGGGGTACTGGTGAGGGCGGGGCAGACCGAGGCGTCCGTCGACCTGGCGAGGCTTGCGGGGCTGAACCCCTCTGGCGTGATCTGCGAGATCATGCGCGACGACGGAGAGATGGCGCGCATTCCGGACCTGATTCCATTCTGCAACGAACACGGGCTGCTGATTCTTACCGTCGCGGAACTGATTCGCTACCGGCTGCGCAACGAACGCTATATTGTGCGCGCGGGCGAGAGCCGCATCCAGACGAAGTACGGCGAGTTCCGTATGATTGCCTACGAGAGCGAAGTGAATGGCGGCGAGAGCCACATAGCACTGGTGCGAGGCGATCTTTGCAAGGACTGCGCAGCCTTCAACGCGGGCCCGGCTGTGGGTAGTTTGCCGACGCAAGGGGATTTGCCAGGGCAGATTGAACTGCGAGCGCCTTGTGAACACGCTGTCCTGGTGCGGGTTCACACGCGGTGCACGGCGGGCGATGTGTTTGCTGCCGATTGCCGTTGCCGCGAGACGCTGGACCAGTCGATGCGCATGATTGCCGAAGAGGGTTGTGGCGTCGTGTTGTATCTGCACAATACATCGCGGGGATTTGAGATTGACCACACACAGGCGGCTGCCTTTGGGCCGGAAGGTGCGGCCGTGCCTGCGGGAGAACTGGTATCGAATTCCGGCCGGCTGATTCTGCACCAGGAACTGCGTTCGCGCGAAGGGTCGCAGGCGCGTAGTGGGCGGATATTGCGGGCTATCGGATTGGGCGGGCAGATTCTGTCTGACCTGGGCATCCATCGGATACGGTTGCTGTCCAACACGCCGATGCACATTCCGGCATTGGAAGGCTTTGGACTGGAGATCGTGGAGCAGGTGGCGATTCCCGTGGAGGAGTGTAGCAGGGCGGGTTCGCCGGGGCTTTCGCAGAGATAGATTTCTAAAGAACAGATTTGGCATAGAGTTGTGTTTTTTTTCACCTCTTCGCCAGGAATGCAAGATTCATGTCCTTCGACGCGCTGCGTGGTCAGGATGACAGAAAGTGTGAGGCACCCAACCCTCTAGATTGATGGACTTCCTAGCTGCTCTTTTCATGAATATTGGTTCATTCTGACGAAAATGGTCAATATTGACCACAAAGTCTCGCAGAAAACCTGTACGATTGGCGGGATTGTTCAGGGGAAATTTTTCCACTGGAGGAATGTGTCACCGGCAGTAACGTGAAGACGGATCTCCGTGATTAATTTGCCCGATTTCGAACGCGCTTGCTTGAACGATTTCAGGGTTAACCAGCCTTAGTTGAAGTTCAGCGTGGTTTTTTCTGAATGAAGAAGCCACTTCAGTTGACCACCCCGCATTACGGCAACCCTGCAATTGCTGTGGCGCCAACCGCACCTGCACCAGGAAAGGTTGGATTCGTTGAGCGTTCATCTGGTCAATCCCAGCGACAATTCATTTGGTACGGCTGTAATCACACCGCGATGGCTGTTTGTGCTCGCCGCGGCAACGCCGCAGGTGGCGGGAGATCCCATTCTGGTCGATGAGTCTCTGGAGCAGATTGTCCCTGAGACCATTCAGCCCGGAGATATTGTGGGCATCAGTGTGCACACTGGCAACGCTCTGCGCGGATATGCTGTGGGCCGGATGGCGCGTAGCCACGGAGCCTGGGTGGTGTATGGCGGCATACACGCCACGCTGTTTCCAGAAGAAGCGCTGGAGCGCGGAGAAGGGCACGCGGTGGTGACCGGAGACGGCGACGTTGCCTGGGGCAAGGCGGTTACTGATTGCCTGGCGGGCAAGCCGGAACGAATCTATGTGGGCGGACGGATTGAAGGCAACGAGTTCCTGGCGGCGCGCTGGGACCTGATGAATCCCGAGAAATATATGTGGGCTTCGGTGCAGACGATTCGCGGCTGCCCGAAGCACTGTTCCTTTTGCAGCGTGTGGCGGACGGATGGACAAAAGCCACGGCAGAGGAAGTTTCAAAGCGTAGTGGACGAGATTATTGCGCTGCGGCGGCTTGGATTCAGGTTTATTGCGCTGGCGGACGATAACTTCTATCCGGTGACGTTTACCGATCTGCGGCTGGCGCGGGAGCAGAACAACACCGCGAAGGTGGAGGAGCTGACTGCCATACGCAATGAGCGCTTCCAACTGATGGAAGAGTTGGCAAAGCTGCCCAAGGACATGGTGTTCTACACCCAGATGACAATGGAGGCAGGCGAGGACGGCGAATATCTGGACGCGATGAAAAGGGCCAACATCAAGGGCGCTCTGGTGGGTGTGGAGGCGGTAACTCCAGAGGGACTGAAGGCGGTGTTCAAGGACTGGAACTACTCCGGTGAGGCGCTGGCAAAACAATTGCAGACATTCAAGGCGCATGGAGTGCATGTGCTTGGCTCGTTCATCTTCGGGCTGCCGACGGATAGAGCAGCGACCTTTGATGCGACGGTGGAGATGGCGCTGAAGGCGGGCGTGACCTTTGCACAGTTTGTGATGATGACGCCGTTTCCGGGCACGGTGGACTTTGGGCGCTGGGAGAAGGAACAGTCGCAGGATCCGATCATGGTGGGCGATGTGCCGATTACGAGGTACTGGCTGATTCCGACGGAGGTACGGCCAAAGATGTTTACGCCGCATCCTACAATGAGTTCGGACGAGATCAGGGAACGGACTCAAAAGGTGTGGGATCGGTTCTATAACTGGAGTTCGATCTGGGAGCGGTCGGCTTGCACGCCGACTTTGCGAGCACGGATCGCGTTCATGTTTCTCTCCAAGCTCTACCGGCAGATGTATGCGGGCACGGGGATCTCGACAGACAGCGCGCGGCGCAAGAAGTCGAAGCGGTGGGCGCGGTGGACGGCGCACCAGTGCAAGAAGCTGTTCCGTGCGAAGCCAATGCCGGAACTGGAAGGGCCTAAGTGGGAGATGGGGATTCCTTCGCTGGGGCAGGCTGCGTTTGAGGGCGGGGACGGCCAGAAGATGCGTGGACCGTTTGTGGTGCTGCCTAAGAACTGAGGTTGGAGGAGACTGACTGCGCGTTGTGCGATAGGTTTAGGGGGAGCATTTCCAGGTTTCAGATGCGAAACCTCCACCCCACGGACCAAGGTCTGTCCGTGGGAACCCCGGACCCTGGGACACCCGTCACCCCGGGAAGCGCATTCACCCGAAATAGATCCTGTCGACCGCAATTGGAGACCCGCTACAATCGAAGCCGTAGGGCAACCAGTTCACTTCGGTGAGAGCCGCTTATGCGCTTCGTCCTTCGATCTCTTCGTGAAATGCTGGGCATCGCTTCAGCCGGACTGGTGTTTGCCACGGCTGGATGTGGAGGTTCGATGGGCCAATCCGCGCAAGTGCCCATCACCGTTTCGCTGGTCATCTCAACAGTCGTTGTGCCGCAGGACGGAACAACAGTCATCGTTCCAATCACAATCACTTCAAGCAGCGAGACCGCATTGGTGAGCGTGACCGGCCTGCCCGGTGACGTTCTGGTGAAATACGCGGCATCGGATACGAACCCCTCAGGAACGCTCGCTTTTACGGCCACTGCAACATCGCAGGCAGGCACATATATGCCTATCGTGACGGTGATGTCAGCGGGGCAAACAGCATCGACCAGCTTTACTCTGATTGTAGGAACTGCTTCAAAGATGGGATAGCCGACATTCCCTCAGTGGCTAAAGCCCGCATCGATTTTGCAGCGCTTGCGGCACGACCAAAGTCGTGCCCTGACACTTCTTGCTTCGCTGAATGAGTTTTTCTCGCAGCCTGTAAAGCCGCGCCCTTTCAAAGCAAACCATTCCCGGAATTACCAGCCGAGAACGTAGGCAAAAATCAGCGGGGCGACGATTGAGGCGTCGGACTCGATGATGAACTTGGGCGTGTCCTCGCCGAGTTTGCCCCAGGTGATTTTCTCGTTGGGGACGGCACCGGAGTAGGAGCCGTAGCTGGTGGTCGAATCGCTGATCTGGCAGAAGTAGGCCCAGAGCGGCACATACTCGCGCTGCAAGTCCTGGTGGAGCATGGGGACGACGCAGATGGGGAAGTCACCCGCGATTCCGCCGGCAATCTGGAAAAATCCGAGCGGGGTTTTCGCGGTGGTGTTGGTGTACCACTCAGCGAGCTCCATCATGTACTCGATGCCGGTGCGGACGGTGTGGACTTTTTTCACGTCGCCGCTGATGCAGTGGCCGGAATACATGTTGCCGAGGGTCGAGTCTTCCCAGCCGGGGACGAACATGGGCAGGTTTTTTTCCGCGGCGGCGAGGAGCCAACTGTTTTTGGGGTCGATCTGGTAGGAGGCCTTGAGGTCGCCGGAGAGCAGAATCTTGTACATGAATTGGTGAGGGAAGAAGCGCTCGCTGGCCTGGTCGGCACGGACCCACTCCTTGAGCACTTCATTCTCGATGCGGCGCATCGCTTCCATCTCGGGGATACAGGTGTCGGTGACGCGGTTCATGTGGCGGGCGAGGAGCTTGGCTTCGTCGGCGGGGGTGAGGTCGCGGTAGTGAGGGACGCGCTCATAGAAGTCGTGGGCAACGAGGTTGAAAACGTCTTCTTCCAGATTAGCGCCGGTACAGCAGATGCCGTGAATCTTGTCCTGGCGGATCATTTCGGCGAGGGAAAGGCCGAGCTCCGCAGTGCTCATGGCGCCGCCGATAGTGACGAACATCTTTCCGCCGGAGGCCAGCAGGGCGTTGTAGGCATTGGCTGCATCGACGAGGGCGGCGGCGTTGAAATGACGATAGTGATGCTTGATGAAGGATGTGATAGATGGCATGGCTCTTCTGCTTTCTCCCGTACTTAGGCTACTACAGGGAAATTGGGGGTTTGTGGAGAAACGGAACGGGTGTACGAGCGCGGTGAAGGGTGAATTCTCAGGTCTCAATGGCGAGACCTGGGTCACCCGGCGTTCCCTCAGGGGCTAAAGCCCAATCGACTTTGCGACGCTTGTGGCGTGGCTGAAGCCACGCCCTTTCAAAGCCTCACTCGCCCCCAAGTCTTAAACCGACGCTAAAGGGAACTACGTCTTCTTTTCTGCAAGCAGGGCATTGACTTTGGACATGACTGGGAAGGCGTCAGCTACATAGACGACATCGGCTTTGCCGCGGGTCCAGCCGCAGTTGGGGTCGAGGGAGATGGCACGGCGCTCGGCGATGAAGCGCCAGCCGACTACGTGGGGCTCTTCGCCGTGGCAGCAGGTGGAAAGGCCCTTGGGGTGGCGGGGCGTGGCGCCGGTCTGGCCGACCTGGTTCATGTGTGTGAGGAAGGGGAGGACGGGCTGGCCGTCGCCGCCCTGGTCGACGAGCGATTTGCTGCTGCCAAGGGATGCGCCGGTGAGGCGGAGGAAGCCGAGGATGAGGTCGCCTGCTTCGGTGACGTGAATCTGGCCGTCGGGTTGTTTCTTGGTCCAGCCGGCGCCGGTGACAAAGAGCATTTTGGCGTCGGGGCGGATGGTTTGCGCGTCTTGCATTGGCGCTCGGATGCCACTGACGGTGGTGCGAATGACGGGGAGTTCGACTGCTACTTGTTCGGCCTGTGCGGAGCCGGGCGTGCCGGCGAAGGCTGCGCGGGTGCCGGCGTCGAGGAGCAGGAACCAGGGGCGTGTGTCGCGGCTGAGGACGGCTTCGACACGTTGGCGATAGAACCAACGGGTGGCTTCGACGGCGTCAGGGCTTGAATTTGGGCCGCTGATGGACGTGATGTGGGTATCGATGAAACCGCCGAGGCGATGAGCGACTCCGGCGGCGACGCGGGAAAAACGGGCGCTGGTAGGAGCGAGGACGATGGTGGCAGCGAAGGCGCAGCAGAGAGCTTCGCAAGCCGCGGCGTCGGTGGAGTAGCGCGGCTGCGCAAAGGCTTCGCCAGAGACGGCTAAGAGTTTTACAGATGGCAGAGCTTTGGACAAGTTCGTCACGTCTGCGGCGATGATGCCGATGGCGAGGGGGGCGCTAAGGCAGGCAGAGAGTTCAAGGCCGGCGGTAACGGCTTCGAGAGAGGCCTTGGTGAGAGCAGAGCCTGTTTCGTCGACGTGGGTAAGTACAAGTATCGATTCCATGCCTTGATTTCCTTCAGGGGCTAAAGCCCATTTTTGTTTCTGCATTTTATGTATGGGCTAAAGCCCGTACCCTTCAATGTGGCATCAAATTCAAAAACTCCAAAGAACAACTACCTTCGTTCAAGCGGTAGGCTGTAATAGAGCCAACTATTCGGCTCCGATCCACTCGACTATTTCTGCGGCGATCTGGCCGGGCGTGAGGTCATTGACTACGCGGGTGGTGCGCTGCTGTTTTGGAAAGCTGACGGAGACATAGCGGAGGCCGTTTGGCGCGAGCGTAGCTGACTTGGCTTTTTGCAGGGCGGGCATAATCGTTCGCATATTGCTCATACCGACCTGCGGATTGTTACGCGGCTCGGCAAGATTGCCGGTGGCCCAGCCGAGGACGGCGGGAGTCCCAGTGCAGACTGAGATCTGATGTTTGCCGCTTTCGACGCGTTCGAGGACTTCAAAGGAGCCGTCGTCGCGAAGATCAATCTGGTCGACACCCTGGAACTGATCGGTGATGCCGAGGCGCTCGCCTACGATTTGCAGCGTGACGCCGGCGCCGCGGGTGGCTGATTCCCAACCCCCGAAAAGGAGAAGCTTGTCGCGGTCGAGGCCGGGGAGTGCGGCGATGGTTTCGGCGAGCACGGCTGCGGTGGAGTGGGCGTCAGGAAATCCGCCAATCGGGCCGTCGATGGGAACGAGCTCGAATGGGACTTTCTGCGCGACGGTCATCATGACTTGTTGCAGCTTCGCCTTGGGGCCGAGGGAGACAAGCCAGAGGTTGCTGCCGGGATTCTTGGCGGCGAGGCTCGCGGCTTCGTAGAGCGCGCAGGCAGCCCATGGGTCGAGGACGGCGGGGAGGACCATTTCGTTTTTCAGGCCGGGTCCGGTGGGGGTGGTGGTTGGCTCGAGCGTTTGCAGCGGGTCGGGAACTATGCCGGCGCAAACTACGATGTGGAGTGGTGTTGGCATTTTTCTTCCTTTTGAGTCGTTTGGTTGATCCAGTGCCGAGATTCCCTCGGGGGCTAAAGCCCCGTCCATTTTCTTGCTCATATGGCGCGGCTAAAGCCGCGCCCTTTCAAGTTTCCGAAAAACTCAGTTTTCCGCGGAGTGCAGTCCACCGGCGCCAGCGCGGAATTCTATGTTGGCGCTTTGGCCGTCGGGGGACTGGGCGCAGTTCCACAGGCATGCGCCGCAATGGACGCACTTCTCGCGCTCGAAAGTGGGCAGGCCGTCGGAGCCCTGCGTGATGGCCTGGCCGGAGCACATGGCTACGCAGGTCTTCTCACCACAGGCGGCACATAACGCCAGGTCGCGGAAGACGACGTGGTCGGCAAAGCCTGGCATGGCCTGCACCTTGCCGCCGATGAGCAGCGCGTCCTGCTGCGAGATGAGGAGTCGGCCGTCGTAAGGAATCTCCGGCCAGCCGCGGACGGAGAGCAGAGCATCGTGGAGCGGGCGGCCCTCGACATTGGATTGCGCCATGGCCTCGATCAATTGGAGGGTTTGGGTTGAATGCAAAGAGGTGGGGTGAATCTGTTCGCTGGCCGGGGGGATGTGCGTCTTGAGCGAGAGACGGCCGCCGGTGAGGCCGGCGAGGGCCATGCCGATCATTCCTTTGACGATTCCATCATGGAAGCCGTTGCGGGCGTTCTCTGCTTCGCGTGCGCCGCGCTCGACCCAGCTTGCGCGGCGGCGCGCTTCGTAGGTGGCGGCGAGATTCTGTTGCGTGAACGGCTTGCCTGCGCGCAGAAGTTCGAGGACAGACTCGCCAAGTTGCGTGCCGGTAGTCCAGGCTTCGTCCACGCCGGAGCCGGTGAGCATGTTGGTGGAACCGGAGCCTTCGCCGATGCGGGCATAGCCGTCGCCGGTGAGGACAGGCTCGCCGCGGCGACCAGATTCTTCGAGAGATTTCGCGCCCCACGAGCGGAGGGTTCCGTTCTTTAGAGTCTTCCACAGTACTGGGTGCTGGATGTAGTGCTGCAGATAGCGGTAAGCGGTCCGCGAGGGATCGCTCAGCCACGAGGGGACGAAGATGCCGACGGAGACCAGGCGGTTGGGATGCACGTAGAGAAAACCGAAGATCTCGGGCTCGGGATAGCCGAAGGTGTGCCATACCGTGCCGGGAATCAACGTATCCGTGTCTTCTGGAAGCTCGATGACGAACTTCATACCTAGTGCCCAGTCCTGGCGCTCCGCACCCTTGAACTCTTGGTCGAGAGCTTTGCCAACTTGGCCTACGGGCCCGTCCCCAACGACTGTGAGCTTTGCGCGCACATCCATGCCTGGCATGAAGCCGTCGGAGGGCGCGCCGTTTTTGTCTACGCCCTGATCGGCGAGGCGGAGGCCGGTTACTGCTTGACCGTCTAAAAGCGGAGCGCTGACAGGTGTGCCGGGCCAGATCTGGACGAGGCCACCCGCCATGAGTTGCGAGGCGACCCATTGGTTGAATTGGCCGATGGAGAGCACGAGGCCGCCGTGTTTGTTGAGGAAGGCCGGAGTCCAGGGCAGTTGGAAGGCATGGTCGTTGAGTCCTAGCAGCGGGCCGAGAGTGCGAAGGGCTCTGTCGGCGGCGCGGAGGGTAACGGAGCGGCGGCTGGCACCGATGGGGTCGAGCAGGTAAAGCACGCGCTCGCTGGTCACATTGGCGGTCATGGGGATCTCGGCGGGGTTGAGCACGGGAAAACTGGCGCTAATTCCACGAGCTTGTGTGACTACACCGCTGACGCCGGATGCAAGGTCGTCGGCGCGTTCGTAGCAGAGGATCTGAAGGGGCATTCCCGGAGCGACCTTGCTTTCGAAGGCGGGATCGGCTGGGTTCTTATTCCAGGCTTGGGTGAGCGTTGTTAGAAATCCGCCTGTGGCAGGGCCAAAGCCAACACATGCGATGTCGACCTCCATGGATTGGCGGTCGATTTCGATGACCGGAGAGACCTCGGTCATGGCTTCAACGCTCATTAGGAGTTCCTCATCAAGCTGGCCGGTTTGGGGTCGAGATATCCCACCCTTGAATCAAAAAGCAATTCAAGGATGGGGCACCCAGGTTCTGGGGGAGGGCAGAGTTCGCGGAGTCCCTCCTTAGCCGCGATGAAGCTGCAGCGAAGGTGAGGCACCCGCCGTTGGTGGCTGGCGCTCATGCGGGGTCCGCCGAGGGATAGTTGAGGGCTTCGGGGATCATTACTTTGCTGACTGTGTCGGCGGCGCGGTCCTTGGCAAGGCGGCAGCCGCTGAGGCAAGTGGTGAGTTTGCTCTGCAGACGGAGGAACTCCGCGCAGCCGATACAGCTTGCGCAGGGGCCGGCTTTGAGCGGGTGACTGCCGTCGGCTGCGAGCACATCGACAGCCATAGCCGTGATGCCGGGCATGGTCTCTTCGTACGCTTCAAGTTCACTGGCGAGGAAACAACTTTTGTGTTCCTCTTCGTCCCAGGCGGGATGGCGGTTGTAGCCGAAGACAAGCTCGCCGCAGATGCGGGAGACTTCGCCGGCTGCTTGCGCGGCTTGCGTGTGACAGAGGTCGCTAAGGAACTGGACTGTTCCGGCGAGGCCTTCGGAGGCGACTGCATCGTCGGCGCCGTGGGCTTCGAGTTCGAGGACGTCGAGAATCTGCGCGCGCGAGGCGAGCAGCCAGCAGAGGGCGTCAGCGAGGGCAAAGGTTACGCCCTGGCGCTGGCCATGATAGAGCTTGTTGCCTTCGGGGTCAGTGGAATGCTGCAGGTAATTCATCGTCCAGAGCCACAGGGTCATGGCAGAGGCGAGCGTGCATGCCCCAGTACCGGGGCGGTCCGAGGCGATGCGGCGCATGGCGGTTGTCCAGGCGCGGAACTGGGCGAGGAACAGCTCGGAGGTCATGGTGACGGTCAATTGGCGGCGCTGTACAGCCTCAGGGCCTTCGTAGGTGGCTTCGAGTTGCGCGTCCATCCATTTGTTTGCGAGGAAGCCGGGGCAGTCCTCGGTGATGCCGTAGCCGCCCATGAGGCTGACTGCTTCGCGCATCATGTTGGCGCCGTGACCGGTGTTCCAGAGCTTGGTGGCGGGACAGATTACGTTGGCTTCGGCGTCCATAAGGACAAACTGGACCAGCGGATCGGCTTCGAGTTCAGCGCGGCGAGGATCGCTATTCTTGAGCGAGAGCAGCAGAATGGCGCGCCGCTCGCTTTCCTTGAGGGCCTTCATCTCCGAGCGGCTGCCCTGGATACCTTGTCCCTTAAGGAGGGCGGTCTTGTGTTTTTCGAGAGGATCGAGGGCGTCAAAGAGGCGCGCGGCGGCAAAGCCGAGTGAGGTGGCGGCTTCGCCCGTGGCCCAAACGTCGACGAGGCGGTGGAGTGCGTCTTCGCGCTGCTGGATGCCTTGTTCATAGCGGACTGAGCCGGGACGGGAGCCTTCTGCACCTCGGAAGCGCTCACGCTGGTAGCGGATGACCGGTTCGACCGCAGAGAGCAGCTTGGCGGCCGTCATTAGGCCAACGGGGACGCGGGTGCGGCGGAACACGGCTTCGATGATTTCGCCGTGGTTGAAGTTGGGGACGATGACGCCGTCCTTGATGGTGTAGCCGCCGACGATGCGGTTCGCTGGCACCTTCATGTTGAAGATGGGATCGCCGGTGGAGGAGAGCTGATGAACCAGCTTTTTGGTAGGGGTTCCGCGATCGAAGGTGCCTTCGTCGCCGTCTTCTATGATGACGACACAACTGCCCTTGATGCGCGGGTCTTCAGACATGACAGCGGCGGTAACGAAGTTGGCAAAGGCGATGTTGGTAATGAACCGGCCGCGCTTGTCGACTTGCAGCATGGGCTCTTCGCCCGGTTTCCATTCGGCGATGCTGATGCGGCCGCTGAGCATTCCAGTATCGACACCGACGTAGGGGATGGGCTCGGTGAGGGCGAAGGCGCCGCGCCAGGGCTTGCGGTCTTCGCCGGGCTGCGGCGGGGCGGCGAGGGTCTTGTAGCGGGTGACCTGCTCCTGGGTGCCGCGTTCGTGGATGGGCGCTAGGGCGAGAAAACTGGCCAGACTGGCGGTGGCTGCGCCGCCGTCGACCCAGGCGAGCTCGAATGCGGCCAGAGAGAGGGCAAGGTTCTTGGGGCCGAATATGAAGCCGCCTTCTTCCGGCTCCATGAAGGCAGCGGTGATGCCAGAGCTGTCGAAGGCTTCGAGCATCTCGCTTTTGGCGGGGGTCCACTCGTGGGTGTTGCGTTCTCCGGCGGCGACCATGCGCGCGACGGTGCCGCGCGCTACAGTGCGCGCCGACTGGACGAGCATTTGCAGGTCAAAACGGTCGGCAAAGCGCCACTGGATCTGACGTACCGCGTCACCAGGGAGAGTGAGCATGGTTTTTGCCTCAGGTACCGCAACGGTGGCCATAATCGAGATCCTCAAGCAGCGCTCATATTGTGCTCCACGGGGCATGGCTCGGCATGTGACCCACATCACTTTGACCTGTGGATGGACCGGGTGCCAGGCACGAAGAATAGTGCGTTTGGCGAGCCGCCGCAGAGCTGGGCCGCGGGTGCAGACTGCACGGTAAGAGATTTCCGCCCTAGCCGATCAGGATCACGCGCTTCCGGGCCGGAAAAAGAAGCAGCAATCTTTGTGGGATTGGAGTTGTGATTCCTATCACTGCGGAGTTTTTCTCAAAGGCATCACCTCATAGGTGCGAACCCCCGCACAAAAGGTTTCTTAGCAGCAGATGCAGTTGCAGGGGCGGATTTCGCGACAGGCAAGCCTGGAAGGCCGGGGGATCCCTCCTTCCAGGAGAAAGAAGACGGCAGGATGGGCGAAGCCGCAGGGTCAAGTAGGTTCTCAATCGCATCAGTGTCGGGCTGGGCGAAGGCGCTAGTTCGCAGGGGAGTAACGACTGCCGGAGTTGCCGGGCTGTTGCTGACGATGGGTTCGGGCAGACTGCATGCCCAGACGGATTGCCTTGCGTGCCACAGCGACCAGAGCTTGCAGGACACTGCGGGTCACAGCGTCTCCGTGGATGGGAAGACGTTCGCGAACAGCATCCATGGCAGCCTGAAATGTGGCGATTGCCACACGAAGATCAAAGTGTATCCGCATCCGGAGCAGGTTGCGAAGGTTGAGTGCATGGGCTGCCACGCAGACGAGGCGTCGGGCCTCAAGGGAAGCGTGCATACAGACTCCAAAGATCATCCATGCACAAGTTGCCATGGAAACGCGCACGCCATTTTTCCTAAGAGCGATGCGCGGTCGGCGGTGTATCCGCTGAATGTTCCAAAGACCTGCGGCCACTGTCACGGCACCGAGGGCATGGCGAAGAAACACGGATTGCCCAGCGTGTATCCACTGTATGTGGACTCGATCCACGGATTCGCGCTGAGCGAGGAAGGCCTGCTGGTTGCGGCGAACTGCCAGAGCTGCCATGGATCGCATCACATTCTGAGCCACAAGGACCCGCAGAGTCCCACCTACAAGGCGAACATTCCCAAGACGTGCGGGAGTTGCCACGCGAAGATCAATGACGACTACATGGGCGGGGCGCATGGAAAGGCTATAGCAGGCGGTGATTTCAAGGCGCCGGTATGTACGGACTGTCACACGGCCCATGCGATTCTTCATCCGACTGAAGCGGCTTTCCGCATGCAGTCGACGCCAATTTGCGGCTCGTGCCACAAGAACAAGCTTTCCACTTACCACGATACTTTCCACTCGCAGTTGGGCTCGCTGGGCGGCTACGTTGAGACCGCGCGCTGCTGGGACTGTCACGGAGCGCACGAGATACTTCCTGCATCCGATCCGCGATCGCCGATCAACCAGGCCAACCTGGTGAAGACCTGCGGAGCCTGTCACGCGGGCGCCAACCTCAGCTTCGTGCAGTATCAGCCGCATGCCAACGCACGCGATCGCAAGTTGAATCCCCATCTCTACTTTGTGCGACTGTTCATGAATGTTTTGCTGGCCGGCACGCTTACATTTTTTTTGATTCACACTCTGCTGTGGCTGTTCCGATCGCGCTACAACCAGATCAAGAAGAAGCAGACTGATGGAGGGAAGAATGCCTGATTTGGAACAAGCGGCGGTGACGAGCACAAACCAGGGTGGTGCGACGGGGCGGTTTTTCATGCGTTTCACGCGCGCGCAGAGATACATGCACGCGGTGTTGTTCACCACTTTCCTTGGCCTTGCCGGAACGGGGTTGCCGCTGAGGTTCAGCGAGAGCATCTGGGCGCGCGGACTGGCCAAGGGCGTGGGCGGATTCGGAGCGATTCTCTTTTTTCACAAGCTCTGCGCAGTGGTGCTGACTGTGGCGTTCCTCATTCATGTGAAAGATGTTTTTACGCGCGGTCTGGTGCATCGCGAAAAGGGCATCTTCTGGGGATCGAATTCGATGGTGGCCAACTGGAAGGATGCCAAGGATCTGTTCGGACACCTGCGCTGGATGGTGGGCCTGGGACCGAAGCCGTTGTTCGACCGGTACGCTTACTGGGAGAAGTTCGATTACTGGGCGGTGTTCTGGGGCATGATCGTGATTGGCTTCTCAGGATATGCGATGTGGTTCGCGCCGTTCTTCGCGCGCTTTTTGCCAGGCTGGGCATTGAACGCGGTGCTGGTGATCCACAGCGACGAGGGGCTGCTTGCGATTCTGTTCATCTTCTCGATTCACTTCGTCAATACACATCTGCGGCCTGACAGTTTTCCGATGGATATGGTGGTGTTTACAGGCGTGGAGAGTGAGGAAGAGTTCAAGCACAAGCGGCCGTTGGAATATGAACGGCTGCAGCACGAGGGAAAGCTGGAAGCGAGGCTGGGAGAAGCTCCGCAGACCTGGCTGATCAACTTCTCGCGAGTAGCAGGGACGATAGCGATCGCGATTGGGCTTATGCTGCTGGTGCTGACATTGACGGCATATTTTAGTTAGAGCAGGGTGTATTTATCTTCTTTATTGTCGTTGAATGCGGGGATCCCAGGTCTCGAAATTGAGGCCTGGGGCACCCGGAGAAACCGGGAAGGGAAGCCGCTTTCTGACCGTTTTTTGCCGCCTGTGACTCCAATCACTGAGATAATCTACGCCTGAGCATCTCCTCATAGGCGTGAAAGTTATTGCAAGAATTTTTACTTATACGCTCGCTCTATCCCTGCTTGCCTTGTCCTATATGGCGTACGCAGCGCAAGAGTTCAAGGACGCGGACTACCTGCCTGCTACTCCGACTCCATGCTGATGCAGGATGAGAACGGGAAGCCGGTCAGCCTGTTAGTGGACGAGAGCAAGCTGAAGCACTCCATCTGAACTGGGTGTGGTGGGATGACAAGAAGCCGGTGGAGCATTATGGGCATGAGCATGGACTGGATACGGAAATGCTGGGAGAAGGCGAACCGGAAGATGGGTCGGATCAGGAAAAGAAGTTGGGCACGACGAGGACCAGGAGCTGTTCCTGAATTTCGATCCAGCCCTACGGGAGCATCAGTATCCAAGAATCGAAGGTTGGATGACAGATCGTTTAGAAAATACCGGCGCCAAAAATGTCGCTAGTGTTATGTTCCAGGAGTTCAAGGCATAAGTTGCAAAGAGCAACCGCAGATCTTTCGACTGCGTCCGCCGCAGCGGACGCCGCTCTTGATGAACGGGTCGGTCGAGTGACATCGTATCCCACCCTTTCGCCAGAAAAAAGGCGAAAGGATGGGGCTCGGGAGCTTTCTGGCGCAGTCCGGCGCTGATTTATCTCTGGACGCAACTCGCCCAGGCGAGTAAGGCTGCTCAGGATGACAGCACAATTATGATGCAAGCTTCCGTGACACCACACTAGTCCGGCGAATCGGCCGTAGAGAAAGAAAAAGGGAGAAGCGATCCATTGGGCATCTTTTGCGAGATGCCGTTGGAGGCTTCCCCCGATTCAGTTTTGCGATCCGGGTTCGGGGTCAGACGCGCCAGTTGTCGGGGCGCCACTCCTTGATGCGCTCCTTGATCTGCTTGCGGTTCAAGTTGTGTTCGAGCGCCTGTTTGGCGAGTTCCACAACTTCGCCGTCCGCGGCAAAGCGCAGGCCGATGAGCTGGTCCTCGGTGAGGCGATAGATTTGCGTGTGCCACTCCGACGGCGCAAGAGCCTGCAGGCGAATGCGCTCTTCAAGGCGGATGACACGGTCCTGCACCCTGAGCGGATAAAGGCGCAGCTTGAAGAACGGTATGAACACGACCACCGACAGCACAACAAACCAGGCGCACGCGAACGGCGAATCGTGCCAGTGGTGCACGAAGTGGAAGATGGAGAAGACCAGGTTCGCGATCAGGATAAAAAACGTAACAACGTGGAACGGCGGATCGAGCCGTCCGTGGTTTTTGAGGCTCTGTGGTTCTGATTTACTCATGAAGGGCCTTGATCTTTCTCAGGCCGAAATCCGCTAATTCAGACGGCTGCAACTCCGTGGAGCCGCCGGCAGCGGCGCTGGGGGCCTGTCCAACTGCGCTGCGGGAATTTTGCTCGATGCCGGTGGCAGCTGTCAATGCAAATAGATTATCCGGTCCCAGAACCGGCGGATCCCTGGGGATGGGATGAAAATGGCCGCGCACGAGAAAGTCCACAAACAGCCCCCCGGCTAGGTAGGGATTTATCAGCATGATGGGGACGGCGTAGCCGGTGGTGGTGAGCGACTCGGCGATGCTCTTGTTTGAGTGGCTTTGGCGTCGATAGCCGGGCACCTGGCGAATCTCAAAGACGGTCAGTTGCGTCTCAGGATGCTTGCGCGCATAACGCACCAGCTTGTAGGCGATATGCTTGGGCGTGGTCATGCCGGCATCGGGGAAGATGCTGCGCCTGAAGGTGCGGGGGAAGTAGGAGTTGAGAACCACCCGCGAAAAATCCGCACAGTTATTGAAGAGCAGATTGAAGTGGGAACGATTAGGGCCAGCGTTCAATCGCGCGATGAGCGCGTCGTCCTGTTGGGCGGTGGTCTGAAAACGGAATGCGTAGATGCGCCGCTCATACGCCGTGCCCACGAGCTGAGTCCAGCCGCCGTGCACGAAATTTCCTGAAGGCAGATTGTCTCCTAGAGACTGCAGATTCGCTTCGCGATACCGGTTGCGCAGACGCTTTACCCGCTGTCGATCCACTTGATCCGGTACATCGGAGGCATCTTCTACCGAATAGAGATAGGGAATGAGCGGGAGGGCGACCCAGTCGTATCCACGGATTCCCTGGTAGCGGGCAATGACGGCGCCCAACTCGCCCGGTTGGCAGCGGCGCAGCTCGACCGGCGTCTCGGCGCAGATGTTTCCAAAATATATTGCGATGTGCCCGGTGGGATTGAGGGTGCCAAAAAAGCCGTACGGCTCCTCCATAAGAAGGGCAGCCTGGGAGTGGCTGGGAGGGCTCAAAAGAGATGCTAAAACAATGAAAATAAAAACAGTTAAATGTCTCTTGCGCATCAAAAGCATCGGCCCCCCCTTGTGTCAGGTTCCTGATCTTTTCTCTATCAGGCACCCGTAGCTAAAAAGCGAGTTGCTGTTGTTGATGCCATTCGAGAAGCGGTGTTTTTTTTTCAGGCGGCGCCAGCAAAAATGGCCTGACTTGCCTTCCTAATTCCTTGGACACGTTTTCGGGAAAAATGTTGCGTCCAAAAGGGCGTGAACCAAGCAGGCAATGAGCTTACGAAAAACGGCATGTTCTGATAACGTGGAGTTCGCGTAGACCTCTGCGGTATTTTGGCGCCGAGCGTTATTCACAATCCCAATTTTCAATGAGGCTTTTGATGAACCTTCGATCGCTGCTGCTTCTTGCCCTGGTTCCGTGCGCAACTTTGTCGGCTGAAGTGACTCTCCCCAAAATTCTCTCCAGCCACATGGTGATCGAGCGGGATTTGCCGGTGCATGTTTGGGGTATGGCAACTCCGGGAGAGGTAGTGGCGGTGAGTTTTCGCGGCGAGACCCGTTCGACGAAGGCTGGGCAACTGGGCCGATGGAGCGTTTATCTTTCGCCGGGTGCGGCGGGCGGGCCGTTCCAGATGGCGGTGACGGGCACACCGGACGCAACCGGCAGCGATGCGACGGCTGCGCAAACCATCACGCTGGACGATGTTCTGGTGGGCGACGTGTGGGTAGCTTCAGGACAGTCGAACATGGAGTTCATGATGAAGCAGGCGGAGACGGCAAGCAAGGACCTGCCGAATGCGGCGAATTCGAAGATCCGCCTGCTGCTCGTTAAGAAGAAGGCCATCGGATATCCACAGGACGATGCGGACACCGAAGGGTGGACGGCTTCGACGCCAGAGACAGCGAAGGACTTCTCCGCTGTTGCCTGGTACTTTGCGCGCGAGGTTGAAAAGCGGGAACATGTGCCGGTGGGCGTGATCGACTCCACCTGGGGAGGGACTCCGGTGGAGGCGTGGACGCGGATGGTGGCGCTTGGCGAAGACGCGGCGGCCGCGCCGCTGTTTGCTTCGTGGGGCAGAATGACCGAGCGCCAGGCGGACGCGGAGTTGAGAGCGAAAAACAGGCAACGCATGGTTGACGAAGCAAAGGCGCAGGGCAAGCCGGCGCCGGTGCTTCCCTGGACGCCGCAGTTGGGTAGCTGGGGCCCTGGTATGCTCTACAACGGCATGATTGCGCCGCTTACGCCGATGGCCATCCGTGGGGTCATCTGGTATCAGGGTGAGAGCAACAGCCTGCTGGAGAGGGCGCCGCTCTACAGTCGCATCTTCCGAGACATGATCGAGGATTGGCGCCGCCAGTGGGGCGTTGGCGATTTTCCGTTTCTCTTCGTTCAGATCTCCAACTTCAAATCTACTCCGGCCGAGGATTGGGCAACTTTGCGCGAACAGCAGTTGAAGACCCTTGTGCTGCGCAACACTGGAATGGCCGTCACCATCGATATCGGTAACCCGGAGAACGTTCACCCTACCGACAAGGTGGACGTGGGTCTGCGTCTTGCTCGCGCGGCGCGCGTGCTCAGCTACGGCGAGAATCTTGAGGATTCCGGACCGATCTTCCGCCAGGTAACGACGGAGGGGTCGTCGATCCGCGCGTGGTTCGATCATGCGAAAGAGCTGATGGCGAAGGGCGGCAAACTGACCGGCTTTGAAGTTGCTGGAGTGGATGGGCAGTTTGTCGCTGCCACGGCTACAATCGATGGCGAAACGGTTGTGGTTGCGAGCCCGTCTGTAGCAGAGCCGATGTTTGTTCGGTACGGATGGGCCAACAGTCCGCAGTGCAATTTGTTCAACAGCGAGGGGTTGCCGGCTTCGTCGTTTACGTCGGTTGAGTAGTGCGAGGATGCGGGTTGGCGGGTGGCTAGTGTGCTTCCTGGCCGGGAACGATTATGGTGGTTTCCTGCACCTCGATGAGGCCAGAGCCGACTCGCATTTCCAGCTCAGTCATGATCGCGTCAACTTTTTCGCGGGACTCGATGAATTCGATTTTGACAGGCAGATGGTCGGAGATTTCGAGGATATGGGCGGAGTGGATGCGGTGCGCGTGTCCGAAGCCGGCCACACCCTTTACGACTGTGGCTCCGGCGATGCCGCTGTGAAAGAGAAAGTCGAGGATGCTGGTGTAAACCGGAACTCCGTGGTGCTTGGCTCCATCGCTCAGGTAGAGGGTGACTTTAACGGCTTTTCCGGACGTCAGCATAGGAGCTCCTTTTGAAACTGGCCTCGGTGCGGATGAGCGGTGCCGAAACCTTGTGCGGCAACTAAGGGGCCAACGAGGGATTGAAGCACCATTCAAGGGTAACTTGCAAGTGCTGGCTATCCTGTTTTACCTGTCCGCGCGATTCGCAGCGGATTAAATCAAATCGGCAAGCGCAGTGCCTGCCCACACGGCCGCGAGTCCGAGAATCAGGCTTCCCACGGCGTAGAGTGCACCCATGGCAAAAGCTCCGGAACGCAGCGTGGAGAGTGTCTCCCACTCGTAAGTCGAGAAGGTACTGTAGGCGCCAATGAAGCCGACGGGGAACAGGTATCTCCATGCCGGGTTCAGGTCAGCGCGCTTGCTCAGGTAGGTGAGCGTGAAGCCAATGATGATGCAGGCCGTGATGTTGATGACGAAGGTGCCATAGGGGAATTTGGCGCCTATGCGTCCTGAAATTGTGGAGCCAACCCAGTAGCGGGCGATGGAACCGAGCGCGCCACCGGCGGCGATGAGCAGATATTTCTGCAAGGTCTCTCTCCTCTCGATCAAATTGCAGGGAGGGATCGCGCCGGGACATGACTCCCCGACAGGATTCCCTGTCAGGAGTCATCATCTGTCTGGGGTACAGGCTTAGACAGCGGTTAAGGGTGAACTCCATCACCACAGCGATAAGTTGATTATCACGATGGGAGTGATTGGGTGTCAACCTGCGCAGTGCGTGGAGAGTACAGGGCACGCAGGTTGACCAGAACAACGATTCAAATCCTCTTCTGCTACCTGTCGGTACAGGAGTAGCAGGGGTCGATGGAGGCCTGGATCAGGGGGGTGTCCGCCAGACGTGCTCCCATCACCATCCAACGGACGGCCGGCATATTGGCGAACGTTGGCGTGCGCACATGTACGCGACTGGGGTTGCGGGAGCCTTCTTTCCAGGACACGCTGTACATCACTTCTCCGCGCGGCGCCTCGACGCGGCTGGTAGCGGTTCCGGTGATGAACTTGAACTTTTCCTCGCCGGTGCTGATTTCTCCGGGCGGCATTTTGGTAAGCGCCTGGCGGAGAATTTGGCAGCTCTGCATAATTTCGAGCGCGCGGACGAAGAGGCGGGCACGAACGTCGCCGGCCTGCTCGACGGGCACGTCGAACTCGAGTTCGGAGTATGCGGCGTAGGGTGCGGCGCGTCGCAGGTCCTGGCCCAGGCCAGAGGCTCTCGCGGTGGGTCCGACAACGCCGCAGGAGATGGCTTTGTCGAGCGTGAGCACGCCGATGCCGGCGCAGCGCGAGCGGGCGGTGGAGCTGGTGGTGAAGATGGGAATGACGGTGCGCATCATCTCGCCCTCAAGCTGCTCGATCATTCCCAGTATGGCGAGTGGATATTCAATGTCGCGATTGACGCCGCCGATGCGGTTCATCGAGTAGTTGACGCGATTGCCGGAGATGGCCGCGAGCACGTCCATGATCTTTTCGCGAATCTCGAAGCAGGTCATAAACATGGTTTTGAAACCCATAAGCTTGGAGGCGATGCCGGCCCAGAGCACGTGCGAGTGCAGGCGCTCAAGCTCGGCCATGACGACTCGAATGTACTGCGCGCGCGGCGGCGGCGTTTGCCCGGTCAATCCTTCCATGGCCTGGCAAAGGGTGAGGGTGTGGATGTTGGAGCAGATGCCGCAGACGCGCTCCATGAGCGCGATGACCTGGATGTAGTTGCGGGTTTCGGCCAGGTGCTCGATGCCGCGAAAGTTGAAACCGATATGCAGCTTGGCGTCGCATACAGTTTCGCCTTCGCAGATCAGGTCCAGCTTATAGGGTTCTTCGAGCGCCGGATGGTACGGCCCCATGGGAATTTTGTAGCTCATTTTTTGACCTCCTCCTGCCCCGACAAGCCAGAAGCAGGCTTGTTGGGGGCCCCTGTCTCGCGCAGGTTCACGCCCAACTTGTCCCCCTCGCGCAGCAGCAGCGGTTCGTATTCGCGTCCTATGAATTCAATGGCAAAGCCTTCATGAATTTCGCGCTCAATCCAGTCCACAGCCTCGCAGAGATCGTAGATACTCTCGATTGAGTTGCCGGCAAGCAGAAAGGGAAAGCCCAGCAACTGGCCGTCGAGATCCCAGTGATATTCAAGGCGAAGGCCTTCGTCCTTGGGCAACTGGTAGGCGGTGATGGTGACGAAGCGGGCCTTGGCTACGTTCATCTCCATGCAAAGTTCACGCACGCTCAATGGACTGGGGTCAATCCAATGAACGCCGCCCTTCTCGACCAACGAATCGGAGATGCCCAATTTTTTCGGTAAGGTCTCAAGGAAGGTCATTGCACGCCTCCAGTAGCGGGGTTGGACGTTTGCGAGCCGACTACCGGCGCGGCAACCGCATCCGGTGCGGGCGGCTTGGGAGTGGGAGGTTTGCGCGCTACTGTGTACGTCTTCTTCAACTCGCCGATGTTGAGATAGATAGGTGGAGTGGCTTCTTCCTGGCTGAGCGCATGGCTTTTGCAGCCTTCAACGCAGCGGCCGCAAAAGGTGCATTGGCCGGGATCGTAGCTCCACACGAAGTCGCCTTTGCCGGCGCGAAACTCAATGGCGCGGGCCGTGCAGCGGAATCTGCAGATGGCGCAGCCGGTGCAGAGCTCAGGGTCGAACTTTACCAATCCCCGGTAGCCCTCGCTGGCCTTGGGCCGCGCTGGGAAGAGCATGGTCCGATTGCCGCCTAACAGGTTCTTCCACAGCATGGTGAGAATGTTCATGATCTAAACCTCATGAAGAGCGCGGACGAAATGGCCAGTACCGCGAAGATAAGTGTGCATTGCCAGTAAAAGCGGACCGTTGTATCGATGGCCAGCCTCGCCGTGGCGGAGGCAAGCGTTGAGAGCAACAGGGCAATGGCGAACATAAGTCCAACAAATACGAGAGCAGCGAGCCACACGAGCGTAATGTGCGGAGCGACCAGAGTAGCTACGAGGCCAGTGGCTGCTACCCACTCGAGCCCATGCGAAAGCTCCCACATGGCAAGCTCGGGGCCGGCATATTCAACCATGGGGCCGGAGTAGATTTCCTGCTCGGCGTTAGGCAGCGAGAAGGGATTCAAATGCAGCTTGGCAGGCAGGCAAACTAGCAGCGCCGCAATGCCCAGCCAACGCAGCGGCGAGACCGGTAGTTGCGCCAGTGCCTCAAGGCGGAAGGTGTGTTGCGAAGCGGCGATGGATACGATAGCGAGAAGAAATACCACGTTGTAGGCAACGCTCAGGACGGCTTCACGAGCAGAGCCGATTTCGCCGAAGATGGAGCGCGACGAGAAGCCCGCGGCGATGATGCAAATCGAAGGGAGTTCGAGAAGTGCAAGTAAAAGGATCAGGTCGCCTTCGAATCCGCCGGAGGAGGGAAGTACCGGCAACAGGCTAACTGCGCCGGCCGCGGATGAAACCGCAATAAGCGGCCAGGCCCGCATCAGCAGACCACCTGCTCCGCTGCGCGGAGGAGTGGTTTTGCCAAGCAGCTTGACGAAGTCGTAGAAGGGCTGCATGAAGGGAGGGCCGACGCGGCCTTGCATCAGGGCAACCGCTTTGCGTTCCACCCAGAGGAAGAACCATGAGGCGGGTACGGCGAACAGCAGTCCCGGAAAGATGAGCAGGCGAGCCAGGGCAGTGGTCATGTTCACGACTGCACCTCCTCGGATACGGCTGCGATTGCAAGTTCGGTCACGGGCGGATTCATGCCTCTCTCAGCCAGGATTTGAGCGGCCTTGGCGACTCCCTGGATGATGGCGTCGGGGCGCGGCGGGCAGCCGGGAACAAAGACATCGACCGGGATGTGTTTGTTGAGCGGCCCATCGAGCGTGCGGCTGTCGATGAAGACGTTGGTCGTGGCCGGACACGAGCCGATGGCCACTACTGCCTTGGGCCCGCACACCTGACCGTAGACGGTTTGAATGGCTTTGACGGCGTTGTGCGTGACGGGGCCGGTGATGCAGAGAATGTCGGCGTGCCGCGGGCTGCCTTCAAGGCGCACACCCAACTGCTCGGCGTCATAGCGAGGGGAAAGGCTGGCTACCAACTCGATGTCGCAACCATTGCAACTACCCGAGTTCATATGAAAGAGCCAAGGGCTGCGACGGCGCGCATAGCACATCAATTTGTTCCAGAGGTTCATAGACTCCCCCAATGGAGCATTTCGAGCAGGCTCGGCCATACACCGGCAACGAGAATCAGCGCGACCAACAGGACGATCGTGGTCTGTAACAGGAATGGCTCCTTTGTTTGGCTATCTGGCGGCTGAGGCGAGTCTGCATCGCTTGCTGGTCCCCACCAGATGCCGGTCAATGCCAGAACATATGCGACTAGCGCGAGGATCGACGAGAGGATGAAGATCGCTCCCAGTGGCCAGCCGATCACGACTGCAGTTTCGTAGAGTTTCCAACGCCCAATGAAGCCGAGCGTTGGAGGAATGCCCAGCATGGCGAGCATTCCGAACAAGAAGCCGAAGGCGCTGACCGGGTAGTGCGAGATCAGACCCGTATTGACGAGGCCGGTCTGATTGTCTTCGAGAGCGCCGGCGGCTTCAGGGCCGCTGAGGCAGGTGAAGAGTAGGGCCTTGGCGAGGGCGTGGGTAACTGCGGCAAGCAGCGCGCCGGTAGTACCGAGTGCGGTAGCGGAGGCAAGCCCGAGCATCAGGAAGCCCACGTCCTCAACGGTGGAGAGAACCAGCAGACGCTTGAGGCTGCGCTGCGTCAGCATGAGAAGCGCGGCGAGGAACGACGTAGCGGCGGCCAGGCCGAGCCAAAGGCCTGCGGGTGCGAACATGCCCGGAGAGGCATGCACGGCAACGTACAACTCGCCGAACGCGGCTATATCGACAACCGCGATAATCAAGCCAAGAACCAGAGCCGGGACTTCGTCGGCCAGCTTGAGCAGCCAGAAGAAGAGCGGTACCGCAGCCAGCTTGACGCAGACGCTGGTGGCGAGCAGGGCTCTTGCCCAATCCGCTTGGCCTCGTTCCAGGAGTAGGTCGCTTGCGACGAGCGTTAACGTTGAGATGACGACTACTGCAACATAGGCAAGCTTTGCAGAGTGCGTCCGTGCGCTTTGCCAGACCAGCGGAATCGTGAGCAGCGCGCCCAGTTCCAGAAGTCCGAGACGAAGCCATGGGTCGGCGACGGCGAGGCCCACTACGGCGGCGACGCCAGTGAGAACCATGAGAGGGGCCAGCGTACGAGTCGCATTGTGCGAGAGCGCGGCTAGAATTAATGCAGTTGCAGCGATGGCGCATGCTGCAACCAATATCTGCGGCACAGGAATAGAAGCACCAGCCGGCAGGCTCGCAACTCCGGGAACCAGCCAGCGAAGGGCTGCCAGAATCAGGGCCGCATAGACGACGACCAGGATTGCAGCTTGCCGCTCCATCCAGGAGACGAGGACGCCGAGCCCGCGTGAGACGGCCTGCAATGCGCTCCAGACGCCGAGATAGATGCAGTCCACATTCGACCAGCGGAAGAACTCATGCCAGTTCTGCAGGAAGATGCCCGAGAAGTCGGCGGCCGTGAGTCTGCCCTGATCGGATAAGGGTTCGCCGCCGGTAAAGATTCCGCCACCGCCAGAGGCCATTGCCGCGTCTCCCGATGTTACGGCAACAGTTGCAGGAGTCTGGCGCACTGCGTACGCAACGGCGTAGATGACGCCGCCAAGAACGAGAGAGACGATAGCGAGCACCAGGCCGCCAGCGGTCGAGAAGCTTCCAGTATCCGAAGACAGGCCAAACCAGGTGACCTGAACCGCGTTGAGGTTGAGCGCGCCAAGAATTGGATTGAGGAAGTAGTTGACGGCCAACTGCGGCGCTACGCCGAGAGCCACGCTGCCCGCAGCAAGCAGGCCCATTCCCCACACCATCGTGGGCGGAGACTCGTGAGCATCTTTGGTGGCCTCGGTCAGCGGGCCAAGGAACACTGCGCTGGTCGCCTTTGCGCCAAGGAAGACCGTGCCGAGACTGACAGCCCAGGCAATCATGGCGGGAACGGCCCAACCAGCTTGCAAGGCCGCCGCGTAGAGCATCCATTTGCTGGCGAAGCCGCTCATCAGCGGAATGCCCATCATGCTGCCTATGCCGATGAGCCACGACAGCGTGGTGTGCGGCATCTTCTGCGCCAGCCCGCCCAGCTTGTTCATGTCGCGCGTGCCCGTAGCGTGTTGCATCGAGCCGGCGTTGAGAAATAGGCCGCCTTTGAAGAATCCGTGATTGAGGCAATGAAGCAGGCCGGCGGTAATCGCAAGCGGCGTGCCAATGCCGATACCCAACATCATGTAGCCGATCTGGCTCACGGTGGAGAAGGCGAGCATGCGCTTGAGATCCGTCTGCACCATGGCGTACATCACGCCCACGGCCATGGTGATGGTGCCGATCCAGATAAGAGTCGCTCCCCAGGCAACCGGCCACACGCCAAAGCTGTGCATGCGCGCGGCCAAATAGACGCCGGACGTTACATAGCAAGCTGCGTGCAGCAACGCGCTGACCGGCGTCGGCGCGGCCATCGCTTCGGGTATCCATGTATGGAGAGGCACCTGCACGCTCTTGGCCACCAGCGCAATCAACATCAGAATGAAGATTCCGGTGGTAAAGTTGTGCGCCACGTTCGGATCGGTCCAGAGGGCGCTACCGGTACGGTGATAGATGACCAGGATGCTCGCCAGCAGGCCGTAGCCTGCAATGTGTGTCATCAGCAGAACTTTGCGAGCACCGGCGACTGCCTCGCGATTGGTATACCAGAAGCCGACCAGACTGAAGGAGCAGAGGCCGACCAACTCCCAGCACAGATAGAAGATAAAGAGGTTGGCGCTGTAGACAAGCCCGATAAAGCCGCCGATGAAGATGAGCATTGAAACATAGAAGCGGGTCGCAGCCGTGTCGCGCGCCATGTATCCGATGGAGTAGAGCAGCACGAGGGCGCCAATGGATGAGCCCATGAAGGCGAACAAAACGCTAAGCGCATCCACGTGCAGGACGAGCGCCAGAGGCGAATCCCACTGGAACAGGTTGAGCTCGATGGCCTGACCGGAGCGAACAGAAGGCACTATGCCAATGACGGCGAACATTGCCGGCGCACAAGTGAGGAAAGCTAGTATCCCCTTTGTTCGGGCGGAACAGAGCTGCGCTACCAGAATCTGGAGCGCTGCGCCCAACAGAAGCGAGCATGGAGCAATCAGAATAAGAGTCGCAACTGTCATGCCATTCATGTTGAACGTGCGCTCTATCTATGTGATGTGACGGCACACACAGGGTGGATGGGGTGTACTATATTGTGGTACTTATTACCGTAATATAGAAAACAGATAGTGTAAACCAGCAGGGGCGGACACCGGAACTGCGGTTGATTGCGTGTGTTTTGTGTTGAAGTGAAGGTATTCCGAGTCTCAAATTCGGGACTCTTCGGCAACGCCGGTGCCGCAGTAATGAAGGCCTGCCCGTGGGGATCCTGGTACCAGGGACTCTCAAGTTGAGCTGAGGAACTTAGCAGAGGCGCTCGGCTTTTCCACGTGCGGGCAACAGCGTCAATGACCTAAGATGCTGCGGAGGGATTTTCTGCCATGATTTCTGAATTGAAATTGAGTTGTAAGCCTTTGCTTCTTTTATTGATTGTGGGAACCCTGCTGTTTGCGAGGCCCTTAATGGCCCAACGCCGCAGCGAGATGACCCGGGCTGCCGCCCTTCTACCGCCCGATTTGCGCACCGTCGTCGACCGGCTAGGCAGCCTGCATGAATTGCCCGCGGGCACATGGAAGATGCATGTAGGCGATGTGGCCCACGGGGAGGACTCGAATCTCGATGACAGCGCATGGCAGACAATCGCGATGGGCGAAAAGGCGCCGAATGAAGCAGTCTGGCTTCGGCAGACGATTCAGGTTCCGGAGACGCTGAATGGATACGACCTGACGGGAGCGCGCATCTGGTTCCAGATTCATCTCAACGGCAATGGCCCCATGCCGGAGATTCTCTACTTCAACGGTCGACGCGTGGCCTTGGGAGAGGATCTCGAACCGGTAGTTCTTTTCGATAAGGCGCAGCCGGGAGAAAAGGTAACGGTAGCCGCCAAGGTGTTGCACACGGTGGATACGAAGACGTTTCGCGGCGTGACCATGCGCATCGACTATGCCGAAGGCCGGCCGAATCCGGAAGATCTGCGAGAAGAGATCCTCTCCGCCGCGCTGCTGGTTCCTTCGCTTGCGCCGGGCGACTCGTCAAGGCCGCTCGAATTGAACAGCGCCATTGCCGCCGTGGACTTGGCCGCTCTGGATGCGCACGACCAGACGAAGTTCGACGCCAGTCTGCAGACGGCGCAATCGAAGCTCGAAGCGCTGAGTCCGCTGCTCGATCAGGCGACGTTTCACCTCGACGGAAATGCACATATCGATGCGGCGTGGCTTTGGCCCTGGACCGAAACCGTAGACGTGGTCAAGCGCACGTTTTCGACAGCGCTGCAGTTGATGTATGAGTATCCTGGGTACACGTATACTCAGTCGGCAGCGGCCTACAACGAGTGGATGGCCGACAAATATCCTGACATGAACGCCGAAATCGCGAAGCGCATCAAGGAAGGGCGCTGGGAGATTGTGGGCGGCATGTGGGTAGAACCTGACCTGAACATGCCGGACGGCGAGTCTCTTGTTCGTCAACTTCTAGTAGGCAAGCGCTGGTTCAAGCAGGCCTACGGTGCAGACGTGCGCATCGGCTGGAATCCGGATTCGTTTGGTTATACTTGGCAACTGCCGCAGATCTACAAGAAGAGCGGCGTTGACTACTTTGTCACGCAGAAGATGACTTGGAACGACACCAATCAACTTCCGTTCAAGCTGTTCTGGTGGGAGTCGCCCGACGGGTCGAAGGTGCTGGCGTATTTCCCGCACGACTATGTGAACACAACGCTGAACCCCGTCCGTCTCGCGGACGACCTGAAGACCGCTCGCGAGCATTCTCCTGGAATGACAGAGATGCTGGATCTCTACGGCATCGGTGACCATGGTGGCGGACCTACGCGCGCGATTTTGGACGAGGGCTTCCACTGGGAGGGACAGGGACACGTAACGCCGAAGTACGAGTTTGGTACCGCGCAGTCTTTCTTCTCATCGGTGGAGAAGCAGATTGCACCGCAGAGTCCAACATGGAACTACGATTCGATTGCCAAGGGATATACACCTCCACCGTTAGTGCCGGACAAGGTTTCGATTCCTACATGGAAGAGCGAACTCTACTTTGAGTATCACCGCGGGGTGATGACCACGCAGGCCAATCACAAGGCCAACATGCGACACAGCGAAGAGCAGGTGCTGAACGCGGAAAAGTGGTCCTCACTGGCGTGGCTGGATGGGAAGAGGTATCCCGGCTCGGAACTGACTGAGGACTGGAAGAAGGTGCTCTTCAACCAATTCCACGATCTGGCTGCGGGGTCGGGAATCGGCGTGATCTACAGGGATGCGCAGAAGGATTACGACGTCGTGCGCTGGTCGACGAATGAGATCAAGACCGGCGCGCTGCGGACGATGGTGGAGACCGTCGATACGCAAAGCAAGTCGGAAAAACGTCTTCCGATTGTCATCTTCAATCCGCTCGGCTGGACGCGCTCCGGAGACGTGACGGTGAATGTGCAACTGCCGGCGAGCGAGACCCAGGCTGCTTATCCCCTTGTTGGCAACGGCGCGCATGCTTTTGCGACCGTGCTCGGGCGCGACGCCAAGACAGGCGTTGCCGCCCTCAGCATTCCAGCGGTTGATGTGCCGGGGCTAGGATACAAGGTGGTTTGGATTGATTCTTCGGCAAGCGCGGCCGCATCCGCGCCCAAGGGCACCGAGTCTGAAGCGGGGAAATCGCTGGTGCTTGAGAATCAATTCATCCGCGTGGCTGTGAGCAAGACTACAGGCTGCATCACCAGCCTCTTCGACAAACGCTCGAACTTCGAAACCATCGCGGCCGGCGCCTGCGGCAACGAGTTGCAGGCATTCAAGGACACGCCGAAGAATTACGATGCATGGAACATCGATCCCGGCACGCTGGATCAGCCGCTGTCTCTTTCTACCAGCGCCGCCACGGTGGCTGCAGAAGGCACGGCGGCCGTTCGCGTCACGCGATCCTGGCAGAGTTCGAAGTTTGTGCAAACCATCAGCCTGAAGCCGGACGCCGACCAGGTCGACGTCGACAACCGGATCGACTGGCACGAGCGGCATGTGCTGCTGAAGGCGGCCTTCCCGCTGGCGACTACGAGCGGATTTGCTACCTACGAGATTCCTTACGGCGCCATCGACCGGCCCACCACCCGCAACAATAGCTGGGAGCAGGCGCAGTTTGAGGTTCCGGCCATGCGCTGGGCCGACCTTGGCGACGGCAAGCACGGCATGAGCCTGCTGAACCAGACCAAGTATGGATACGACGCGGTGGGCAACATGCTGCGGCTTACGCTGCTGCGTTCGCCTACATGGCCAGATCCGGAGGCTGACCAGGGGCATCACCACTTCCACTACGCGCTCTATCCGCACACTGGAACGTGGAAAGATGCGCTCACCGTGCGACACGGGTGGGAGTACGACTACCCGCTTACGGCGGTAGTGACCACGGCTCATGCTGGTTCGTTACCCGCCGAACACTCCTTCGCGTCGGTCTCGCCGGACAACGTGGTTCTGACCGCTGTGAAGAAAGCCGAAGACGAGAAGGGGCTTATCTTCCGTGTCTACGAGTGGGCAGGGAAGAGTGCGACGGCCGAGTTCCATGTGCCTGCGGGAGCGACTTCCGCCACGGTTACTAATCTGATGGAAGCACCCGAGGGTAGCTTGCTGGCGGTTGCTGGCGATGTGGTCAAAGTGCCGATTCATCCGTACGAGATCCTGACCATCCGAGTGGATTACCCGGACGGCGGACCGAAGCAGTAAAACAGTTACGATTGAAAGCCAGGGGGCTCCGGAAACGGGGCCCCTTTTTGGTACTCTGATAGGAGCAAGGAGCCTGCGCGATGAACATAACTTCCCCATTCTTCGTTGTCCCCGTGATTATTGCCGTGTTTGTGGTGGCGATTCTGTTCGCAACCAGCAGCAAGGAAGACGGTCACTCGACCCACTGAGCCAGCGTTGGGTTCAATGGGTCGATTCCGGGAACCTTTCAGCATTAGCCGGCGTATAACTGGGCATGAGGGCGATTGCCATGCTACGGAACTTGATGCTGAACAGGTTAGGAAAAGCTGCGGGCTTGCTCGCCGGTCTGGCGTTGCTCGCCGTGATTTCCGGCTGCAGAGTGCAAGTGGACAAGGGCGCCAACGGCGAGGATAAGAACGTCCAGGTGGATACACCTTTCGGCGGCGTCCACGTGAATACCAACCAGACCACTGCTGCCGATCTCGGGCTCCCGGTTTATCCCGGCGCCGAGACGGTGAGCGACGACGATAAGCACAAGTCGGCGGATGTGCACCTGGGCTTCGGTGAGTGGGAGTTGCGCGTGAAGGTGGTCTCCTATGCCACCACGGATACTCAGGAGCAGGTAGCGAATTTCTACAAGAAGGCGCTTGGCCGCTACGGCGACGTGATTACCTGCCAAGGCAACGCTCCGGTAGGTACGCCGGTCAGGACTACGGAAGGGCTCACTTGCGCAGCCGACAAAAGTGGTAATGTGCAGATCGACCGAGGCGATTATGGCACCAGCGAGAATGGCTTGCAGTTGAAGGCCGGGTCGAAGCATCACCAGCATATTGTGGGCTTCGAAGAGCCAAAGGAAGGTAAGACACGATTTGCCCTGGTGGCTTTGGATTTGCCTGCGGGAATAGAGACGGGCGGGGAGTAGAGCGACTGATGCGCAACCAGCACCCTGATGATGGCCCCGCAATCGAGGCCAAGCCCCGTTCAAAGCGTCACCGCAGGAACAGATGCCAGGTCTCGCAAGCTGCTGAGAGGCAACCGTAACAAGGTTCCGAATTCTGCTACACTGGTTCAAGCGCAATCAAGGGGTTAAAACGCGCCAGGCCGCGCCCCAACGATACGCACCTGCAACCCATGTTCGGGGAGTGGCTCAGCCTGGTAGAGCACCTGGTTCGGGACCAGGGGGTCGGAGGTTCAAATCCTCTCTCCCCGACCATTCTTCTCACCAAGAATCAATGAGTTAAGCCGCTTCGGCGGCTTTTTCTTTGCCCGCAAATCTCGGTATATTCGGGACTTTCGGGACAACTGAAAGACCGAACTCTGGAAGATTAAATCCGATCCCAGACTTCTCTGCCCATTCGAGCCAGAAATGCAGATCTTCTTTGACCTTGTCGTACAAGTCGGTCATGGTTTCTCCGGAAAGTAGATCTAAAAGTTTCCACGACTGCAGATTTGCTTAACTGGGATTGTTCTTAACTCTCCAGATATCCGCATTACGTAATTGTTGCTCCGCCGTCCATGATGATATCTGACCCCACGAAATACGTGGATAAGTCGCTGGCCAAGAGACAAACGATGCCCACAATTTCGTCCATTTCGCCGAAGCGCTTGATCGGTACCGAATTCGCCCACCAATCCACGTTTTCCTGCGACATCATGTGATGGGCGCCAGAGATCAGATAACCGGGGCTCACGGAATTCACGCGGATTCCATGCTTGATATAGTTCACCGCCATCCCTTTGGTCAGGTGCTTGGCGCCGGCCTTTGAAGCCGTGTAGGCAACCATGTAATCGGTCTCGAGCTGGGTGGGATTGATGATGGTTCCCGACATAGACACAGTGTTGATGATCGAGCCGCCGTGTCCATGCGACACCATGACAGAAGCACACTCGCGATTCACCATGAACATTCCCGTCAGGTTGATATCGACGATCCTTTTGAAATCTCTCACCGGCATATCGGGATAATCGGAGGTGGTGAAGACTCCTGCGTTGCTGTGCACTATGTCAATGGTTCCAAAGGCGTCCACAACCTGCCTCACCATGGCCTTCACGTCTTCTTCCTGCGAGAGGTCGGCGCCGACCGC
Source organism: Occallatibacter sp. (assembly GCA_035945795.1). Classification (GTDB taxonomy): domain Bacteria; phylum Acidobacteriota; class Terriglobia; order Terriglobales; family Acidobacteriaceae; genus Telmatobacter. Next base: position 85,998 of record DASYZU010000101.1, on the reverse strand, counting down.
GATGGTGCGCACACCAAATCTGCCGGCAATCGACTTAGCCACAGACTCGGTCTCGGTAAGCATGGAGGGAAGATCGACGACGGCGACATCCGCCCCAAGCTCACCGAATGCAGTCGCGGTAGCCTTGCCGATGCCTCCTTTGGCGCCAGTGACAATCGCCTTTTTTCCTTTCAGCGTGAACCGGGCGATCACACTGGTAATCTCTTTCACTCTCTGGTTGTTCATGGCGTCCTCCTGATGGTGGAAATGGGGCTTCGCAGCTAGCCCGGATGGTGTTGCTGGCGAAGCATTGCGAGGCTCTCGAAGTCGCATTTGAGGTGCTGATAGAGCTGTCCAAAGAGGTCGTGGTAGTCCATGTAGAGCTGGTGGTTTTCCGGGATCGGCTCCATGGGATCGACATACTCTGCCCGCTGCCTGGTGATAGAAAAATCCTTGAAGACTCCAGTAGCCACACCAGCGAGGATGGCATTACCAAAAGGTGCGCCAATGCGGCTCTGTAACAGAACCGTAGGCACGTTGAAAACATCAGTGATAATCCGGCGCCAGAGGCGGTTCTTGGCTCCGCCTTCATTCATCACGATCGGCAGGTTGATCCTGGGGCAGCATTTTTCGAGGATTCGAAAGGAGTCAAACATGGCATATGCGACGCCTTCCATCATGGCGCGGATCAGGTGCCCCTTGGTGTGGTGAAGAGAGAGACCGAAGACTACGGCTCGCGCATTTACATCCCACAATGGAGTCCGTTCGCCCATCAGATAGGGGAGAACCAGCAGGCCGTCACTTCCCAAAGGCACGGATTCAGCCTGCCGCTCCTGGCTTTCAAATACATTGAATCCGGGCACCAGTTTCTCAGCCGCAATTTCGAGTTGGCAAAATTGATCGCGCAAGTAGCGAAGAGACTGGCCGCCACAGGTGGTGGCTGCAATCGTCACGAATACTTTGCGCGAGTCGGTGGAGTAGGAGCAGTTGATCATGCTGTCCGGCATGAGGCCAGGGTTCTCGTGAACGACCCCAAGCACGCCGCAGGTGCCGAGATTGATTTGTATGTCTCCGGGCGCGATGGCGCCGCCTCCAACCCAGCCGGCATTGCAATCCACGGAACCGGCGGCCACGGGAATGCCGGGGCTCAAACCGGTCTCCGCGGCCGCGATTCCGGTGACGTAGCCGACGATCTCCTCGCAGGAAAAGAAATCTGGCATTAATTCCATGGCAATGCCGATCGAGTCCATGATTGATTCGTCGAAGCAGTTGTTGCGAACGTCGTACGCTACTCCGAAGAACGCGCCGGATGAGTAATTGGCTGTAGCCTTGCCGGTGAGTTTCAGGCGAACGTAACCGTCGATGGTGAGTGCCTTGGCAATGCGGGAATAGTCGTGGGGACGGTTCTGCTTTTCCCACATGAGGTTGACCAACAGAGGATGATCCTCAAGCCGGTTGCAACTCACTGAGAAGAGCCGCTCTTCCCCGATGTTGTCAATCAGCCAGCGCACTTGGTCGACAGCGCGGCGATCCATAAGGTTGTAGGCGAGGTGGACAGGCTGACCTTGGGCATCGACCATGACCAGCGAAGGGAGCGCAGAGGAATTAGCGACGCCCTTTATCTGCGCAGGGTCGATGTCAGAATCGGCCAGGCATGCTTTGATGACTTCGCGGGTAGTCTGCCAGTACAGGTGCGGATCATGCTCCGACCAGCGGGGCCGATTCACACAGATCGGATATTCGCGATAGGCGTAGCTTAGCACCTCGCCGGCTTCATCGATGATGCATGCCTTTGCGCCACCCGTTCCGTGATCCAACCCAACCAGATAACTTCCCATAGCGTCCTTTATCTTCACAGCATTTCCTGGAGGAGGATCGATTCCAGGTTCTCCATGATCTGCTTGACCCGTGCCAGGAATGCGGCGCCGTAGGCTCCGTCCACGACGCGGTGATCGAACGTTGCAGTTAAGATTGTGACCGGGCACTCCTGGCATTTACCGTCCACCCATACCGCGCGGCTCTGAATGGAGCCCAGCGCTACGATACAGGATTGCGGCGGATTGAGGATTGCGGTGAAGCGAGAAACCGGAAACATGCCCAGGTTTGACAGGGTGATGGTTCCGCATTCAGTGAGCCGCGGATCGAACTTGCCGCTACGAACTTTGACAATATTCTCCGTGTTCTCACTCGCCAGTTGAGCCAGCCTCTTGGAGCCAACATCAAGGACAACCGGGACGATCAGGCCCCGATCCACCGAGACCGCCAGCCCGAGGTTAACCTGGCGGAAGACGCGAATTCCGTCGTCTGCGAAAGAAGCGTTGACGAGTGGATGCTCCTGCACGGCGCGAGCTAGGCACTTGCCCACGATATCGTGGTAAGAAACTCTGGCGCTGGAGCCTGGCGCATTCAGCCGGTCGCGCAACCGGATGCATCCCGTCATGTTGATTTCGACTTCGGCGGTGAATGCGGGCACCATGGCCGCTTGCGTCATGCGTTCCGCAATCGTCCGGCGCGTGGCGGTGAGCGGAATCAGTTCATAAGGCTGCGAGTTTTCCAATGTCGGGTGATCAGCCCGATCGATATCGGCGGCGTGCACGATCAGTGTTTCGGACCGTCGCGCCACTTCGGCAATATCCAGTCCGAGGTCGCGTGCGCGTTTCTTGGCTGCAGGCGAGACCTTTAGCGTGCGAATGCCTCCATTTGCTTCGATATCGAGTTTCGGTTCAGCGTGAGCCGCGGACGCCTGGGCGGGAGTGAAGTTCACAACTTCGTTAGTGTGAATCCCGACCGGCGAAACAGTTTTCTGCGAGGGGATGTCTGGGAGCTCCTTCGTGTCCTCTGGATTTCCGATGAAGGCTATGGGCTCGCCAGCCGTTCCGTAAGTTCCTTCCGGCACAGCCTGCGCGAGCAGGATTCCCTCGGCGAAACTTTCTATCTCGAGGACTGCCTTATCAGTTTCGACTTCCAGGAGGATGTCGCCGCGCTTGATTGAGTCGCCCAGCTGCTTCTTCCACGACACGACGAGAAGCTGATCGGTGTTCTGTCCTCCGTCTGGCATGTTGATTGTCGTCAGCACCGCGACTCCTTAATTTGCCTGGTTCTCGCCGCCAAAGGCGCGAATGTAACTCAGCACCTCGTCTATCAGGGCAGCCTGGCTTTGCACGGCTATATCGAGTTTGCCGCCGCGGCCAAGCACGTCGTTGGGGTTCATACGCTCGACATCGTGTTGCGTGAAATATTGCCGCTCGCTTTCGATTACAGCCCGCTTGAGACTTGAGCCGACGTTGACCTTGGCGATTCCACGCTCAATGGCTGGCTTGAAGTCGGCCTTGTCCACGCCGGTTCCGCCATGAAGAACCAGCGGTACGGGAACCTCCCGATGGAGTTCTTCGAGGAGATTGAGATCCAGGTGCGCCTTTTGTCCTTCGAGGAAGTGGACATTTCCCACTGACACGGCGAGCGCGTCGATGCCGGTTTTCTGTACAAACTCGGCAGCTTGCCGGGGATCGGTGAGCCATCCCTGACGCTGTTTTCTGGTCGACTGGTCGGCCAAACCTAAATTGCCCACCTCCGCCTCCACTGCAACATCGCAGGCGTGAGCGAACTCTACGAGCGTCTTAGTTCTTGCCGCCAGCTCCTCGATCGCCATGGCTTCAGAAACAAACATAACCATGGAGAAACCGGCGCTGACGCCTCGGTAGGCGACGCTCATGTCGACACATTCATTGAGCAGTGTTGCAACTGGAACTGAAGCGGACTGAGCAACCATGTTGGCAAGGGTCGCATGGAGCGCAAGATCCTGCTTAAAAGGGCGTTTCGGGTTGGCCAGGTATTCACCGCAAAATCCGGTCATGACCGGCGAACGTGCCAATTCTGCGGCGCGGACAATGGCACAGATCGATTCCAGGTTCCAAGCTTCGAAATAGCCGACGGCGTAGCGCCTCTTGCGGGCGTCTTCCAACAGCTCATGCGCGCCGATCAGTGACATGCGGACTCCTTTGCTAATTCTTCATCAGGGATCGCGCGGCTTCAGCGATGCGCTCAGCGGTTGGGACGACGAAGTTCTCCATCACCGGAGCAAACGGAACGGGAACGTCGTAGGCGGCAACGCGACGGATGGGCGCATCGAGGAGATATATCTCGTTTTCCGCAATATAGGCCGCCAACTGAGCGCCCCACCCGTTGGTGTAGTGATCTTCGTGCACGATGAGGAGGCGGCCGGTTTTGCGCAGTGACTCGATGACCGTGGCATAGTCGAAGGGAACCAGCGTGCGCGGGTCAATCACCTCACATTGGATGCCCTCTTTGTCTAGTAGCGCGGCGGCTTCCATGGCGCGATACATCATGAGCAGATTGGCGACGAGGGTAATGTGGCTTCCATCGCGCCGCACAACAGCCTGGCCGAATGGTATCGTGAAATCGCCGTCAGGTACTTCGCCGATGGTTGAGAGCGCCTGACGCTCAGTACGCTTGCCGCCGTAGAGGCGCTTGTGCTCGAAAACCAGCACTGGGTTGCCGTCGCGAATCGCCGTTTTCAGCAGTCCCATGGCGTCGTAAGCAGTCCCAGGACAAATGACTTTGAGGCCGGGTATGTGGGTGAAGCATCCTTCCAGACTCTGCCCGTGCTGTGAGCCGCGGGTTGTGGCGCCAATGGGAGCGCGCAGCACCATAGGGACATGCACCTTGCCGCCCGACATGTAGCACATCTTAGCAGCCTGATTTGCGAGTTGATCCATCAGGCAGAAGAGGAAGTCGCCGTACTGCAAATCCGCGATGGGAATAAGGCCAGTCATGGCTGCTCCCACGGCCACTCCGCAAATCAGAATCTCGGAGATCGGTGTATTGATGACGCGCTCGGCGCCGAATCGATCGTGCAGCCTGCGCGTAACCGCGAATGCGCCGCCGTAGCCGCCGTTCGCATCGCTGATATCTTCCCCGATGCAAAAGACACGCTGGTCGCGTTCCATCTCCTCCGCGATGGCGCGGTTTAGAGCTTCGGCGATCGACATCTGCGCCATCAGTGGTCTCTCCCTTCCCAATACACGTGCCGCAAAGCATCTTCAGGCAGAGGATCGGGAGCCGCCATCGCGTCTTTCACCGCGGCCTCGATCCTTTCGTCGACCGAGGAATCGATTTGCGCCAACTCCTGTTCAGTGGTAAGCCCGGAATCAAGCAGCATTGACCTGAAGATCCGAATCGGATCGCGGGCGAACCATTGCTCCTCTTCCTTGTCGTCGCGATAGGCGCAGGCGTCACTGCGAGAATGACCTGCGATGCGGTAAGTCTTCAATTCCAGCAGGGTCGGCCCTTCTCCGCGACGGGCGCGCGCGATGGCCCGCGTGGCCGCCTCATTCACGGCCAGCACGTCGTTCCCATCCACGACCTCGCCCGGAATTCCATAGGCCGCGGCCCGCTCGGCAATGTCGGCAATCTTCATAGTTGCCTGCACGGCCGTCGAGCCACCGTAAAGATTGTTCTCGCAAGCAAAAATGACGGGAAGGTTCCAGATAGCCGCGCCATTGATGCCTTCGTGGAAGGCGCCCTCGTTGCTGGCGCCATCGCCGAAGAAACAAACCACTACGTTGTCGGTCTTGCGGTACTTGCAGGAGAGCGCGATGCCTACGGCGATAGGGATGTTCGCGCCCACGATAGCATTGGATGGAACTGCGCCTACCGAAATGTCGCCAGTGTGCATAGCTCCTCCTTTACCCCTGCAACACCCGGTGGTCTTGCCGAACATCTCGCCCATCATTGCCTCGACCGATACTCCCTTGGCTAGGTCGTGACTGGCTGGACGATGCGTCGAAGCCATATAGTCGTTGCGGCTCAAATCGTAGAGCATGCCTACCGCACACGCTTCCTGTCCGTGCGACTGGTGAATGCTGCCTGAGATCATCCCTTCAAGGAAGAGAAAGTAAATCCGTTCCTCGTACTTCCGGATCAGCACCATCGATTCGTACATTCCGAGAGCCCGGCTCTTTTCCGGCATAGAGGCCAACTTTGGAGATGGGGCAGCTTGTCTCGAACCGGCCTGCGTCGAGGTGCCATCGTTCCGTTCGCCAGGGACTTCTGCGATTTCGCCGGAATGATCCATCGTTCAGCCCCTTTCATTCACGGATTCCCATTCCCGTGATCGGTCATGACATCATTCACTGCTCAAACCCCGCCGGCTATCGATCAGCGGGCACTGCCTGGCCGCATTCTCCGTTTGGGAATGACGGCGCTCTGTCACGGTCTGCGGAGTCATCCCAACGGAGCTGGAGCGCGAGCGCGGCGCTGCACAAGTAAAGAAACGCGAATATCCAGATCACGCCCGGTACGCCAAAAGTCGGCAGGCAGAAACCAACGATAGCCGGTCCGACGCTGGCGCTTGCACCTGCGCCCAGATTGAGCAGAGATAGCGCCGCACCTCTTTCTTCGGGGGCGAGGTTCGTCATCAGCGCCGAAAGTGGGACGTATCCCGCGAGTGTGGCTCCGTAAAGAGCGCCCACAATCATGGCTGCGGCCAAGCTGTGGCGCCAGAGCGGCACATAGTATATGGCCAGCGTGGACAGGCAGCAGCCCAAGCCGCCAAACAGCGCCGTGGTGCGAACCCATCCGAAGCGATCGCCGATCAATCCGAAAAGAAGGTTCCACACGATATTGCTCAGGAAAATCACGCTGAGTAGATGAAGCCACTCGATCAGTGTGAAGCCAATCGTATGTACGAAGAAGGCGGGAAGAAAGACCAGGAAACCGAACTCAGGCGCCGTGTTGATAAGGCGCGTGAGGCAGGCTACGCCGGTCCTCGGCCGACGCCACAGTAAGCTGACGCTATGCCAGAGTGCCGTGAAAGCTCTTTCCTCGGAGCGTACCAGCCGCGTTCGGCCCAAAGGTTCGCGCACTCCAACAAGCAGGATGAGTCCGCCGGCGATGACGAACGCTAGGGCAATCCACAACGTAGCGAGCGGACCCACACGTGGCACGCACCAACTGGCAACTACCGAACCTAGCGTGGGCAATCCCCCTGTAAAGGCAAACCAGAACCAACCCATGGCTGAAGATAGCCGTTGCGTGGGTGTGACAACCGTGATCCATACCAGAAATCCATAAGCGAAGAATGGATAACCGAGGCCGCGCAATCCATAGGTGAGCAGAACCGGTACAAATCCGTGATGAAGACCGAAAGTTAGGAAGCAAAGCTGAAAAGCTACCCAAAGGAAAAACCCTATTGTGATAACACGGCGCGGGCCCCACGCATCGGAGAATGAGCCTGAGAGCCACCCCGCCAAGCCCGCCATGACGCCATAGCCGGTGAATAGCCACGCAACAGTGGCCATCGTCATTCCGCGGGAAACAAGATAGGGCGATAAGAATCCCGACTCAACTCCGTCGCCCACCATGAACAAGAACAATCCTAGGAGGCCCCATGCGAGAGCAGGAGGAATGCCGATGCGCGCCAGAAAATTCTTCTGTGCGGTTGTGTCCATTAACAGATTACGATGCAGGGAAGCAGGTGTCATTGTCCTGGTCTCAGGGCTGTAAAGATATGAAGTGTTCAGCTGCCCACTCGCAGAAGCTTGTGGAATTGCAGCTTGTCTTTGCCGAATGCAGTAATTCGACGATGCGAAGCTCATGCTTGCATCCACGTAACAACGGTGTCAATGCTGGGCATAATTATGCGTACCAGGAAAGTGGTTGGAGAATACACAAATCGGACATTGAGGTTTGCAGGGCTAAAGTGTCTGACCTTATCGCCGTAATGCCATAAGCAGCGCGCGCCTCCATCCTTTCGGGGAAGCTCCTTCTCTTTGCTTACTGAATCGCTCCAATTTTCCAGACAGAGCCTAGCCCGGCTGAAGGAAGATTCAATATTCGGGATTCAAAAATAATTACTTCCGGCAGCTGGCGTTCCTGTGCGAGTATGGCGAGTGTGCCAAGCGTGAATGAAATTCGGTTGATGGTGAAGATCGCGCAGTTATACCATGAACAAGATATGCGCCAGAAGGAGATCGCGGATCTCCTTGGCATGCATCAGACGACAGTTTCGCGTTTCCTGCGCCGCGCCCGTGAAGAGAAGATCGCACGCATGACCATCGCAATGCCCCCAGGAAACTTCGGGCCTCTCGAAAATGAGATCGAAAAGAGGTTTGGCTTAAAGCAAGTTGTGGTCGTCGAGACTCAAATAGATGAAGAGCACACGATCCGGGAACTGGGAGGAGCGGCTGCCTTCCTTGTTGAGACCACGGTTCGGCCAGGAGCAGTGATCGGCATTTCTTCCTGGAGCCGGTCACTTTTTGCAATGGTAGAGGCGATGCGCTCGACAGATTGCGGCCGGGGCGGCAAGGTTGTCCAGATGATGGGAGGAGTCGGTACTTCGGACACTTACCAATACGCGACGCAACTGGTTCTCAAGTTTGCGCGACTGATAGGAGCGGAGCCCATCCTGCTGCAGGCGCCGGGAATCGTAGGATCGGAACACACGCGAAAAGTCCTGTGCCGGGATTCGATCATCCGGCAGGCTCTGGACCTGTTTCAGAAGATCAATTTTGCCATGGTCGGAATCGGTTCCATGGAGCCTACGCCCCTACTTGCACGAAGTGGGAATGCTTTCTCCCTGAAGGACCGCCGTGAGATCCAGCGACAGGGTGCTGTTGGCGACATCTGCCTTCGCTTCTATGATCGGAATGGGCGGTTGGTAAAGTCCGAACAGGATAAGCGCGTGATTGGCGTTGAAATAGACACCCTTCTTCAAGTGGAAAGAGTTGTTGGAGTTGCGTCCGGGTTGATCAAAGTGCCTGCGATTTTGGGTGCATTGCGTAGCCACCGCATCCACGTCCTGATCACTGATCGAGTCACTGCAGAAAGGATCCTGGCGTCTCAGCGCACACGATCCTGAGGGATTCGCTCTCAGCGCGTTCATGCAATTCGCTGACATGATTCGCTACCGCTCCAAGTGACAGTCACGGCGCGAAGGAACGAGATGCACCGTCGCGCAAGCGCCTTAACGAAGCTTGACATATCGGAATAAGGCCGCGTACTTTGTTTGCTGTTCGACGGAATACGGTGGCTAGGGTTCCGGTCTTTTAACCTGGTTCGAGCGCCACATGGACCGGGCGGTCCGCACCCGAGATACAAAAACCCCTGAGAGCAAAGTCGAAAAGGACTTTGTGCCTCCTGAGGAGCGAACTTGCCATCAATGGCCTTTTGCCTGGTTCTTTTTGCCGCCATTGGCCATACCGGCTGGAATTTTCTCGCCAAACGGGCGGCGCACTGCAAGCATCTTCCCTGGTTTTCCTCGCTCGGGTCCAGTGTCTTGCTTCTGCCGGTTTCATTTTGGATCTTGAACGAAACCCACTGGGCCGTCAGCCCGCGCGGCATCGCATGCCTGGTGGCGACGGGAATTCTGCACCTGTTCTATACCGAATGCCTTCTGCGCGGATATCGCGTTGGCGATCTCTCCGTCGTTTACCCTCTGGCGCGGGGCACAGGGCCGCTACTCACGTTTGTTGGCGCGATCCTCGCCCTCAACGAGCGGCCCTCCAAAGTTGCCGTGCTCGGCGTACTTCTCGTTTGCTGTGGCATTTTCGTCCTCTCCATGCCGGCTTCTTCCGCGAGCGGCCGCCGTGAGCGCAGCGGCGTCTTTTGGGGCCTTCTGACAGGCCTGATCATCGCCGGCTACACACTAACCGACGCCTATTCCGTCAAGGTGCTGGCGTTGTCTCCGATCCTCGTCGACTGCGCAGGCAACCTATTTCGGGCTTTCGCGCTTGCTCCGAGAGCATGGCTGCAGCGCGGAGTCGTCACGGAACTCCGCCAGTATTGGCGAGAATCGCTTGGCGTCTCCGTCCTTACTCCGTTAGCCTACCTATTCGTACTTTTCGCTATGAAACTCGCGCCCGTTAGCCGGATCGCGCCGGTACGCGAAATGTCGATGATCTTCGGAGCTTTTCTCGGTACGATGCTATTACGGGAGGGGCACGTCATCCGGCGCGCGTTCGCAGCAGCCTTGATCGCACTGGGCGTGGTTGCCCTCACTCTGGACTGATTGCTACCGTAAAACCTCTCTCGACTCCGTGCTCAAAATGGGCCGTCCGTGCGGTTTTCAAATTCGTTTTGCTCGTCTCTGCCACCGGGAACACAGGCAACTGTAGGTGCGGTATGGTCGCAAACATGCAGGTATCACTATGTGGTATATTTTGGCATAAACAAGCACTTGTGGGCGATTTTACACGTGTGCTAAGGTTCGGGACACAATTTAGTAAGGGCGCTTGAACGGGCTGTCTTTTCATTCGTTTTCTTACCCCGACCGACTGTCTCACACTACGAGAAGCATCGATAATCGAATCAAAGGAGAGCCATGAAGTGCATCACTGTCTATCGCCCCTTATGGGTGTTCTTACTGTGCCTGTCTGCGTTCCTTTTCGGCTTGACAGCTCCAGCGCCCGCGCAAACCCAATCCGGATCCATTTCTGGCACCCTGACAGACCAAGGCAGCGCCGTATTGAGAGGGGCCCAGGTATCCATCCCCTCTAACGGAATGATTGTTTCCACCGACCAGCAGGGCCGATTTTTCTTCAGTGGACTGCAGCCCGGCAGTTATACGATTTCCGTCAGCTACATCGGCTTCCAGAAACTGACGAAAACCGTCACCGTGACTCCTGGGGAGTCGACCGCTGTGATTATGCAACTCCAGGTCGCCTCCGAAAACGAGACCGTTCTGGTGACGGCGGCGAGCGCTTCGGCGGAGGTGGAGGCTGTGAATGAAGAGCGCTCCGCCGACAACATCCTCCAAGTGATGCCGGTGCAGACGATCACGAGCCTACCCAGCTCGAACCTTGGCAACGCGATCGGGCGCCTTCCCAGCGTCAGCCTGACGCGCAACGAGGGCGAAGATCAGTTTGTGCAGGTGCGCGGAACCGAGCCCCGCCTGAACAACACGACCATCGACGGCTTTAACATGCCCTCGGAGGATGCGGGAACCCGCGAATTTGATTTCTCCGCGATTCCCGCCGGTATCGTCGATTCGATTCAGATCAGCAAGACTCTCCAGGCGAACATGGACGGCGACGGCATTGGCGGGTCAGTGGATCTGATCACCAAGACCGCGAGCGACACCCCTACCTACCAGATCAGCGTCCTGGGCGGCTACACGCCAATCGAAAACGGCCGTCCTAACCTAGATACTTACGGCACCTGGGGCAGGCGGTTTGGAGCCAGCAAGAGGCTCGGCTTCATAATCGGCAGCGAGTATACATATGAGGGTACCGGCATCAACGACGTCGAGCCTACCCCCGATGAGGCCACCCTCTCCAACAACAAGACCGTGCCCTGGTTTGACGGCCAGGACTTGCGCACGTACGAGTTCCACCGCCCCCGCTGGGGAGTGGCCGGCAGTCTCGATTTCCGCCTGAAGCCCGGTTCCGCGATCTTTCTCCGCTATCTCTACTCGCGCTACCGCGACAGCGGCGATAAGACTGTTTACTCGCTCCACGACAACACGCCAGGCGTCCAATTACTGCTTCCGGGGAACAGTGGGTGCAGCGGTACCCCCACCGCTAACGGGACGACCACCGGCCCCTGCGATACGCCGGCGAGTTTCTACAACCAGGCTGAGAATGCCCTGCTTTATTCGGGCAACCTTCAGCTCAGTGGCATGCACGTGTTTAGCAATACTTGGTATTCGTGGAGCGCCGCTATCGGTACAGGCTATTATGGCGATGAGCCTTTCGACACCGCCGACTTCACTGATACCCTCGCCACCAGTTCGTGCCAGTTCAACCAGGGCGCGACGACGAACCCCCACCTGCCGCAGTGGAGCCCGGCATGCTTTAATGAGATAAACAGCCCCCAGAACTACATGCTCACCCAGACGCGGCGTGAACCTGGCCACAACCAGCAGATCAACATCGGGATTGAGGGTTCGGGCGCATTCCGCTTCCACATGGGCAATAAAATCAACACCTTCGAATATGGCGCAAAGTTCCGCAGCATGCACGAGTACGCCGATACGTATTACGTGAATGCCGTCGCGCTCGGTAATGTCCCGATGACAACATTCCCTAATGGTCTGAAGCAACCGAGCTACTACAACGGCTCGTATAAGGATGGCTACAACGCCTTTTACGGCCCGGTTGCAGCCTATGTTAACCAACATCCGACCGAATTCACCTATTCCAACGATCAGTGGCAGGATGGCTCGGACTACGGGATTGTAGAGCATATTCCTGCGTTTTACGTGATGAACACAACTGACTTCGGGCGCGGCATCCGGCTGGTTCTTGGTCTACGAGGCGAATTCACGACGGACAGCATCCACAACCTTTCGTTCAATGCCGATACCGGCGCCGCTTCGCCGAATAAGTTTTCAGCATCTTATACAGACCTGCTTCCGAGCGCGTCGATTCGCTTTAGCGCCGGCCCCGACAGCTTCCTCCGCGTGATTTACGCACGGGGCGTCTCCCGCCCAGAAGAGGCTAGCCTGGCGCAGCCGATAAATTGGAGCCAAAACGGAAACGGCGCGTACAAGTACCAGGCCACACTCGGCAACCCCAATCTCAAAGCCGAAACCGGCGACGATATCGACGTTCTCTACGACCACTACTTCAAGACCTTCGGCGTCCTCTCGGCCGGGTATTTCTACAAGCGCCTGGGACTTCCGATCGTGAGCACGGAGCACCCGGTCCCCAACTTCCAGCCGCCGAACGGACCGATTGGGACTTACCTCGTCACCCAACCGATCAACGCCGGGAGTGCCTGGGTCAGCGGCATCGAATTGCAGTACCTGCAACATTGGTCCAGCTTGCCCGGCATTCTTGGTGGCCTGGGCATGAACGCCAACTACAGCCATATCGGATCTCAGGCTGCCGCCATCGCAGGGCGCAGCGATAAGCCGCGACTGCTAGATAACTCGCCGAACATCTTTAACATCGGCCCAACCTATAACCGCGGCCCTCTGTCGATGAACATGGACATCACCTACAACCAGGCCAGCATCTTTGCTTACCAGTACGCCGACGGCACTCCGGGCGGAATCAACGGTCCGCTGGGCGATATTTACTTTTTCAACCACACGGAGATCGACGCGCAAGGTAGCTATGCGCTTCACCACGGATTCAACCTGGTCGTCACTGCGCTGAACCTCAACAACGAGGTCTTCGGCTTCTATGACGGCACGGAGCCTTACTTCATTCAGCGCGAGTACTACCACCCAACCTTCTCTTTCGGCTTCCGCTGGTCACCGCGCGAACAAAAGTAGGTCTGCACGAACCGAATAACCAGCAAGAAGGCGAGGGCGCACCGGAAGATCGGCGCGCCCTCGCCATGAGCAGCACCGCAGGGAGCCTTCTTACATGAAAATACGGCTGCTAAGTTCTTTGCTTATCGTCTGCTGCGTATCGATCTTCGTTGCGATCTCCGGTGCGCAGGTTTCTGCGACTGCCGGCAGAACTGCTGGCCCGGCTATGCCACAGATCCGGCACGTATTTGTGATTACGCTGGAAAACAAAAACTATTCGGCGACATTTGGCACTCACTCAGATGCACCGTATCTCTCGCGGACGCTCCGGGCCAAAGGGGCATTGCTGACGCAGTATTACGGAACCGGACATGAAAGCCTGGACAACTATATTGCGATGATGAGCGGGCAGGCTTCCACTCCGCAGACGGCGATGGACTGCCACACCTATGCCGATTTTCACCGGACCGGTACGGCTGCCGATGGGCAGGCAGGAGGACAAGGCTGTGTCTATCCCGCGTCGGTGAAGACTCTGGCCAACCAGCTTTCTGCGGCAGGGTTGACGTGGAAAGGCTACATGGAGGACATGGGCAACGATCCTGCGCGCGAGTCCTCTACCTGCGGACACCCTCCTCTGAACTCCCAGGACCTGACCCAGAAAGCCGAGGCGCCAAGCGCGGCGAATCCTGAGGGTGACATGTATGCTACGCGGCACAACCCGTTCATGTACTTTCACGCCCTCATCGATCAACCCTCCTGCAAGGACGATGTGGTTAATCTGCGACGACTGACGTCCGATTTGCACTCGATTGACACCACGCCGAACTTCAGCTTTATTACGCCGAATCTGTGTGATGACGGCCACGATTCACCTTGTGCCAATGGCGGGCCTGGTGGACTGAGGTCGATCAATGTCTTTCTGCAGAAGTGGATTCCATTGATTCTTAACTCGCGGGCTTACAGGAAAGACGGCCTTATCATTATCAACTTCGATGAAGGAGGCAGCGGAAAGATCGAGCAAACGAGCACCGGAATTGTGGCTACCGTCTACGGAGAGTTCTGCTGCCAGCAGCAAGAAGGACCGAACCTCGACCAGAAATATCCCTTGGTGGTTACAGAAATATCCCATGGTGAGAGGGTTATCAAGAGAACTCTCAATTTTGGCGGCGACAGAACCGGCGCGGTGCTTTTGTCGAAATACATTCGCCCTGGAACTGTTTCGAATGTACCGTACAACCACTATTCGCTGCTGAAATCACTTGAAGAGATCTTTGGAATTCACGAATACCTGGGCTACGCTGGTCAAAAGGGGCTCGTTGTATTTGGCCCTGACGTCTTTAATAGCAATTGATGAATCCAATGAACGATGACTAGATCGGCTTGAGGGAGTCATTCATTCCTACTGCAAAAGTGTGGTCGGCAGCCAAACCGCCTTCAGAAGCGAAAGCTGCAGGAGCCGGCTCACCCTTCACCCGCACGTTGGCATCGCATGGCGATCAAGCGCAAATCTCTGATGGCTTCAGTTCTCTTCTTCGCGGGAGCGGTCTGCATCATGGGGAGGACGGGCACGTCTGCTCATTCCGCGAAGGGTTCCTCATTGAGCCCGACAGCGGTTCTCGGAAAGAAGATATTTTCTGACCGATCGCTTTCGGCGTCTGGCAAGATGGCCTGTTCCACTTGCCATGATCCAAGATTTGCCTATGGCCCCCCCGATGGATCAGCTGTTCAATATGGCGGGCCCGATTTGAAGAGTCCTGGTTACAGGGCGGTGCCGTCGTTGCGTTACACGCTGAATCGTGCGCCCGTGTGGACCTATGTGCGGGACACCAACCCGATTGAGCAACTGACGGAAGCCGACACAGTTCCCTCTGGGGGATTCACCTGGGACGGCCGCTTCAATTCGCTCCACGCGCAGGCAATGTTTCCATTTTTCTCTCCGGTGGAAATGGACGTCAGAAGTGTGGAAGCGCTGGTTAAAAAACTGAAAAATTCCGCATATGCCGGCGAGTTCCTGGCCGTGTTTGGAAACGATATCTTTGACCATCCGAAGCTGGCCGTGGAGAAAGCGACAGTAGCCATTGAACAGTTCGAACTGGAGGACAGGAGCTTTCATCCTTATACGAGCAAGTTTGATAAGTGGCTTGACGGCAAAGCTAGCCTGACACCGCAGGAATTGCACGGCAAGCAATTATTCGACGACCCGAATGGAGGCAATTGTTCCTCGTGTCATATTGATGAGATGGGTGCGAACGGCGCACATCCAATCTTCACCGATTTTCAGTTCGAAGTGCTTGGGGTGCCGCGCAACAACGAAATCACTTGGAACGCGAACCTCAGCTACTTCGACATGGGGCTTTGTGGACCGTTCCGGAAGGACGGGGCCAGTAAGGACCACACGAATTGCGGGTTTTTTCGCACGCCCACGTTGCGCAATGCTGCCATCCGTCATGTCTTCTTTCATAACGGACGCTTTCACTCGCTGCAAAAGGTTCTGCTCTTTTATATGGAGCGGGATACAAATCCTGAGAAGTGGTATCCGTTAGGGTCTGCCGGCAAAGTGGAGAAGTTCAACGACCTGCCCCCGCAGCACCGTAAAAACGTGGATACGATAGATGCTCCACTGAATCGAAAGCTCGGCCAAATGCCAATCTGGAATGAGCAGGACGTCGAAGACGTGATTGCCTTTCTCCGGACACTAACCGATCAGGACCTGGTGGACAAAGAGGGCACGATGGGCGGCGTGTCCGCGCGCGTTCCGTTTAGGGTGACATCAATGGCTAATACCGGAATGCCAAATGCGACATTCTAGGACCATCAGATTTCCTGCAAGCAGAAAGTCAATCCGGTAATTTGCACCAATAGAACGCTGGGTGTAGCGCGCTACGCTAACACTCACGCTGGTGCAAATGACCGGGCAGTCAGAGCCGGCTCAGGAAATTCGGACAGGGTTATAAGTGGGAGTTCTTTTCTTGCGCAGCCTTAAGATGGCTGAGAAGAGGAGAGCAGATGAGCAGACGTCTGCGCAGGAATCACACGGCGGCTTTCAAGGCGAAGGTGGCCCTGGCGCAGTCAAGGGTGAGAAGACGCTGGCCGAGTTGGCCGAGCAGTTCGACGTTCATCCCAACCAGATCACGTATTGGAAGAGCCGCTGCAGGAGGGCGCAGCAGGCGTCTTTGGCGAGGCCAGAACCGAACCGGCCGCACCGGTTGATCTGAAGGCGCTGCACGCCAAGATCGGCGAGCTGACGCTGGAGAACGATTTTTTAGAAGGGGCGCTCACCAAGGCGGGATTGCTGAGCGTAAAGCGATGATCGACCTGGAGCATGACCTTCCCATCCAGAAGCAGGCTGAAGTAATTGAGATCAGTCGCAGCACGGTCTACTCTGAGCCGCGGCCGATCTCGAAATCCGACCTGTGGCTGATGCGGCGGATGGGGATCGAGGCCATCTATCGCCGGCCCAACACCTCCAAACCCGCGCCAGGACATAGGATTTATCCCTACCTGCTGCGCGGACTGACCATCACGCGCCCAATCAGGTCTGGGCTTTGGACATCACGTACATCCCCACGGCGCGCGGCTTCGTCTATCTGGCCGCGGTCGTGAACTGGTTCAGCCGCCGCGTGCTGGCCTGGAAGCTGTCGATCACCATGGAAACTTCCTTCTGCATCGAGGCGCTGGAAGAAGCACTTTCCAGGAATGAGAAACCGGAGATATTCAACACCGACCAGGGCAGCCAGTTCACAAGCGAAGCCTTCACCGGGCGGCTAAAACAAGAAGGGATCAGGATTAGTATGGACGGCAAGGGCCGCTGGCGCGACAACGTCTTCGTCGAGCGCTTCTGAAAGTCCATCAAGTACGAGGAGGTCTACCTGCACGCCTACGCCTCGGTCGCAGAGGCCCGAACTTCCCTGGGCCGCTGCCTGGACTTCTACAACTCTACCTGGCCACACTCCAGCCCGAAAGCGCTCACGCCCGATCAGGTATACTTCAACCGCCTGCCAGTACCCATGGCAGCCTAAAAACAAGAACTTCTACTTTAAAAAAAAAGCAAAAACTGTCCGAACTACCGGAACCACTTCACCGGGGTGAAGATCTCGAACTTGAGACCTGGAATGTAAACCAGTGGTCCGTCTGTCACACGCGCACAATCGTAAAGCGACTGTCATCTTGAGCGAAGCGGAGTCGAAAGATCTGCGGTTGTCTTTTCAAATCGCTCGGTCTGGCCGAATGGTCGCCCATCCCTTCCCAACCCTCTCGTTGCCTACCGGAGAATGTGAGGAGACCCAAAAACTGGATTAGGGACGGTCTGGCGGTTACTCGCCCACTATCAAGTAAATTGGGAGAATCGAATCGGCAGCGTCTTCCAATCTGATGTCATTACGTTCAAACCCTGAAGGTCGCGCAATGTCAGAGTGCCGGTCTCTGTTTCGAGTTGAACTGTCTTCACATCACCTCCGCCCAGGGCGGACAAAACACCGTTTGTCGGACGCCTCCGGGCGGTTTTCGTTTTTGGTGTGCCCTTCGTATCGTCCCATTCGAGTAGACTCGTGCGCCGCTGCTCACCTGAACTTTTTGCCATCATTCACGCCTGCCGAGCCATCGCAAGGTCTACGATCTCCCCGATCATCTGGGTATAGGAGAGGCCGGATTTCTTTGCGGCCATGGCAAACTCTTGTCCGCTCGAGAGCCATGGGTTCGGATTCGCTTCGATGACATAAACCTCGCCCTTGCTCGACAGGCGCATGTCGATGCGGCCATAATCGCGAAGCTTGACGGCGCGATAGGCCTTGATCGCGATCTCGGTGAGCTTCGTTACTGTTTCTTCATCAAGATCTTCGGCGATCGACGATTTCGTCAGCTTGTAGGCGTCTGTGTCTTTCTCGAATTTCACATCCTGGCTGGCAATCTTTGGCACGCCCTTTGGAAGCTTCGAAAGGTCAAGTTCCACAAGCGGAAGTGCATGTGCGCTCTCGTAACTGCCGAGTATGGAGGCGTAGATCTCGCGCCCTTCGATGTACTCCTCGATCAATGCAGGAGAATCAAATTCCGTCTGTATATAGGCGACGCGTTCCATCAACTCCTTCACGCTGGTAACTACGGCCGTGGAATCGATGCCGATGGACCCATCTTCGGAGGTGGGTTTCACGATGAGTGGGAATGAGATGTCATGTGCGTGGTCGATGGTGCCGCGATAGGCCGTCGCAAAGTAGGGTGACTGAATCCCGTAAAAAGCGAACATCTTCTTGGCGATCGATTTGTCCTGCGCAAGAATGTGCGCGTGCGGTCCCGCGCCGGTGTAGGGGATATCGAGCAAATCAAGGAATGCAGTGACGTGCATCTCCTTGGTGTCATCGCCCGCATAGGATTCCGTGAGATTGAAAATGAGATCGGCGCCACATTTTGCGAGTCCGAGCAGTGATTGTGCGCGGCCGTTGAGAACGTAATACGATGGCTCATGTCCAAGCTTCTCCAGGGCTTCGAAGATCTCTTCGCGATCATGCTTTACGGGCTTCTTCTTGCGTATCTTTTGCCCCTTGCGTTTGCGCGGTGCAGGAACTTCTTCCTCCACTTCAGCAGGTTCTTCTTCCCACAAGTCATACAGCACGGTGACTTTCAACTTTGTTCCAGTCATGCGACCTCCAATGGGAGTGACGGCAGCCGCCGGCGCGCCTCAGGGGTGAATGAACTTCCCTCGGACTAGGTAATTCATTGAGAGTGCGGTTGTGTACACCGTGAAGTCCGTGAGGTACTCGGGCTCGCGTCGAACGTCAACGCGCAGACCTAGGTCCTCAACACGCTTGCAGATGGCCTCCACTAGCCGCTTTACGATCGGACGTTGTACGCCGCTCCAATACGCTACCTTGTCGACAATGGGCTTGCGATGCTGATGCAACATCTCCTGGGCGGGCCGCACGCCCTTATGTCGCTTGCGGGAGATATTGAAGATGTCCGCCAGGTCAGTATCCAGCGCGAGTTCCTGCACCGGAATTTCCTCCGGCAGGCTGAGACGATAGAACTCGCCGACCGTCGATTCCATCTCATCGACGGTGATGTCGGTGCGGCCACGGCGCCGGATGGGTTCGACATCTCCAACTTTTCGCGCCATGCGATCGACGTATTGGAGCTTGGCCAGCGCGTCCCAACCTTTGTAGCGCTTTCGCCATTGCGAGCGAGGCGTGAGCCAGACCGCAAACGTTTCGGCAAAATCTTCATCCGGATGCTTCTGCGCGTACCACCCCGCCATGTGTCGAACAAACTTCCGCGAGAACGGTATGGGACGGTAATTGTCGCGATAAGTGCGGCGAAACGGACCGAAGAGATCGCGCCACTCAGCCGACTTGTACAGCTGGTACGCATAATTGAATGCGTGTCCGGCCTCATGACGCATGTACATCATGATCTCGCGAGCGTCTTCCAGGTCGTTCATATCCCGCTCAAGCTGCGCCAGGTCCGGGTTGGCCAGATAGAACGGAATGCCGATGACGGGCTCGCCAGAGGGACATCCCCATTCATCGGTGAGATAACAAAGCGGACGGAACTTGTGGATGCCCTTGGCTTCCAGTTCGCGATTAAGCTGCTGAACGAATCGTTCGAGCGGAGAACCCTCGAGTTTGAGCCCGAGTTCGCGAATGGGCTTGGCGAGTATCTCTTGAAATTCCGTTCGGGTTTTCTCGAAATTGCGCACTGGGCTATTCAGAGTTCTATACCACGCAACCAGATTTGGCACTG
Organism: Occallatibacter sp.; assembly: GCA_035945795.1. Taxonomy (GTDB): domain Bacteria; phylum Acidobacteriota; class Terriglobia; order Terriglobales; family Acidobacteriaceae; genus Telmatobacter. The sequence continues at coordinate 66,074 of DASYZU010000101.1, read as the reverse complement.
CAAGGCGTATCGCTTATGCACATAGTATTGTGGGTACGCCTGGTTTTGGAACATCAATCTCATAAACGCTGTTGAGCCACGCAAGGCTCACCGATTGGGGGTCATTGAATATCACCTGAACCCAGCCAACGTAACGATCTGGAAGCACGAACGTGTAGTGGGGATGTTTTGTGGGCTTCGAAGACAGGCAGACCGCGAAACTAGCGATGAACAAAAGCAGGGCGCCTTTCCTTAACATCGCGTTTTCTCTCAACCAAAGTCCTACACCTATCCAATCCGCGAAATTACGCATTGGAGCCATGCATGCACTGGATGATTCCGTTCCGGGAGGATGGTGGGCGGCTCGTTTCTTTTCCAGATGTTCGCCTCGAAACCGTCCCGGATTCGCCGGGTGCCCCAGGTCTCGTTTATGAGACCTGGGAAACCTCAACACCCGCAGCCTCCGCGCTAACTAATTATGCCCGTGGTCATTCCCATGACCAACCCCTTTGTCATGTCCGTTGCCATGGTCATTGCCGTGCCCGTTTCCATGCCCGTTCCCATTGCCGCCATGATCCTTGTACTCACCGTTGTGGTTCCCGTTATCGTGCCTGTATTCCTCGCGATATTCGTTGCCCCTGAATTCCTTGTCCCAGCCGCGGTGCCTGCCCCAGTCGGCATATTCACCTCGTTCCGGCAGTGGTCCCCGGTAGCCAAAATGCGGATCGAAGTCGTGATTCACATATCCGCGGAAGCCGACAGGCCCGCGAAACCACGGCCCCGCGCCGATAAACATGCCGCTCGTGAACCATTGCGGACCGTAGTAGCCAAACGGAGCGCACGAATACGGCGCATAGTTGAAATACCCATAAGGGCACACCGGCGCCGCACCAATCCCGATGGTGATGTTGACCTGTGCTTTCGCTTGTGAGGGCATTGCGGCCAGCAAAAAGGTGCCAACGACCGCGATAGCAGCGAACATTCTCCAACTCTTCATTGTGTCTCCTCTCAACTGCGAATTTGCGCCTCTGTTCCTTCCTGCGAACTCCGGCCAGTGCCGAAGAAAGCGCGCGGAAAGCTCAGAGCCGATTCAGCAACAACCGAAGACAACACAAATCTGGTTGGGTGCGCGCTCTGCTGTGACGCTCGGTTCCTGGCCGCTCTCCCTGCTTAATGATTCAGAAGACTACAGAAATAATAACGGAACCCCGCTCTCCGTCATCCCCCCCTTTTGTGTTACTGGTGCCCAGGCCCTAGCATTGCGATCACGGAGAAGCCAACCTCATTCCGCCCTGCTTTCCCACCATCCATCGGCGACACTACTTTGCAGAAAATAACCTCCCGCCGACGCACAATTGAAATGGAAAGGATGAGCGGAGAACCGCGCCGCCGGACAGCGAACCCATGAAAAACATCGCTACAACCGCCCGTTCGCTCCTCGTCGCCAATCCCTATCCAACTCGCTATCTTTTCAATGCTTTGGGAGAAGCTTTAAGCCTGAAAAATACCCTTTTCAACCCCGGGAATGCGCTAAAATGTCGACGATTTTGCACCGTGTAATTCTCGCAAACAATTCAAAATTAATGCACTTATGATAGAATTGCCGCGTGAATCACCCACAAAACTCGATTTCTCGATTGTGAAACTGCCGAGTCTCTTAACTCATCCAGAATCAATAGCTTAATCCTGAGGAATCCACTGCTATACAGGCGCTGTACCGCTGTAAAAGGTTTTGCAGCCCGCTTAACCAGCACATAATCAATGGGTTCCATAAGTCCCCTCAAATCGGGTACAGCCGCTGTACGGCTGTAAAACTGTGGACTTCCCGCCCGCTCGCCTGACCTCATCTCGCCGCAACAAGTGCGCTATTCATCTGTTAGCATGTGAATCCAAATTGGAGACCCCTTCCATGCAACGCCGCAAATTCCTTCAGTCCCTCTCCGCCACCGTCCTCGCCGCCACCGCTGGATCCCTCCCCGTCTTCGCCGCTCTCCCCAAAATGAAGATCACGCGTGTCCGTGCCTACAACCCACCCAACCCTACGCCTCTCTTCAACCAAAGCGACGTAGTCGTCACTATCGAGACCGACGCCGGCATCACCGGTATCGGCGAAGGCGGCACAAAGGACCTGCTTGCTCCCTCTGCCGGCCGTCTCATCGGCCGCGATCCGCAGCACATCGAGCGCCTCTGGCAGGACATGAACCGCGCCTTCTTCTATCCCGCCGGCCGCGAACGCACAGACGCCATCGGCGCACTCGACATGGCCCTCTGGGACATCAAGGGCAAAGTCCAAAACCTCCCTGTTCATCAGCTTCTCGGAGGCATGGTCCGAAATTATTGCGAGTGCTACAACACCGCCGGAATCATCCCCGGCATCACGCCCGGCATGCCCATTAAGGACCGCGCGCGCCTCACCATCGAGGCTGGCTATCGTGCCTTCCGCTTCGGTGCCATGGACCTGCCCGCCAACACCACCTTCAATACCCGCGAGCGCATCACGCACCTGCGCGAAGAGTGTGCCGCGGCCCGCGAAGGCGTCGGCAAGGATAGCGATTGGATCATCGATTTCCATCAGCGCTTCGATCTTCCCGACGCCATCCGCGGCTGCAATGAGATCGAAGACCTCGCCCCGTTTTTCGTCGAAGATGCCGTCCGCACCGAAGCCTTCCAGCAGGACCTTCCCATCCTCCGCGCCAAGGTCAACGTCCCGTTAGCCGCCGGAGAAGAATGGGGCAACCGCTGGGACTTCAACACCCTCGTCGAGCATCACGACATCGACTTCGTTCGCGCCACTCTGCCCAACGTAGGCGGCATCACGGAGATGCTGAAAATCGCCGCACTCTGCGAAACACACTTTGTAGGAATCGTCCCCCACTTCACCGGCCCCATCGCCACAGCAGCGCTCGTCAACACGCTGGGCACATTCTCTGGCCCCGTACTCATGGAGTACAACTATCAGGGCCGCACGCTCCCGCACCTGCCCGTGTGCTTGGATTTCAAGAATGGAAAACTCTATCCCAACGACCGTCCCGGTCTCGGCGTCGAACTCGATTTCAAGCAACTCCAGCTCATTGCCGAAATTAGGGAGCCCGTCACCGCCCGTGCTCAAACCTACTTCCGCCCCGACGGCTCCATCACGAACTGGTAAATTGCGAAGAGTTGGGGTACCCCATCCTTTCGCCTTTTTCTGGCGAAAGGGTGGGATACCACGTCACTCAATCAGCCCGTTCATCAGGAGCGAAGCGCAGCCAAGTCGAAGGAACTGCTTCTTGAATTCTTTGTCGCAAGGGTGGGATAGTAGGTTGCAGATGTTTATCCGAAGATCGCCATCGCGATGTGATTCACCACGAAAGCTGCGCCATAGGCCAGCACCAGCATGTAAAGAAACTGCACCGCCGGCCACTTCCAGCTATTGGTTTCGCGCCGCACCACAGCTATCGTCGACGTGCACTGCATGGCGAATGCGAAGAAGATCATCAGCGCCAGCGCGCCGCCCAGTGTCATGTCCTGATGCAGCGCGGTCTGCAGATGCATCGCCTGCGTGCTCGGGTCCGCGCCGTACAGCGTTCCCATCGTGCTCACCATTACCTCGCGCGCCAGCACGCTCGACAGCAGTCCGATCCCGATCTTCCAGTTGAATCCCAGCGGTGCAATCGCGGGCTCGATGAAGTGTCCCAGCCGTCCGATCAGGCTGTTCGCCAGATCCGGCGCAGCCAGTATCCCGGTCGCCGTATGAATCACCGGCAAATGCGCCAGCACCCACAGCGCCAAAGTAACGCACAGAATGACCGTGCCCGCCTGGCGCAGAAAGATACGCGCGCGATCAATCAGCCGCAGCGAAAGCGAACGCAGCGTCGGCATCCGGTACTGTGGCAGCTCAAGAATGAACGGCGTCTCGCTGGACTTGAGAATCGAACTCTTCAGCAGCCATGCGGTCGTCATGGCGCCCACAAAGCCCGCCAGGTAGAGGCTGAGCATTACGATCGTCTGCAGTCCCAAAAATCCCTTTAGATAAAAGACGTTCGGAATGAAGGCCGCAATCAGCAGCATGTATACCGGCAGCCGCGCCGAGCAGGTCATGAACGGCGTCACCAGAATCGTCGCCAGCCGGTCACGCCTGTTCTCGATAGTGCGCGTCGCCATAATGGCCGGAACCGCGCATGCATAAGCCGAGAGCAGGGGAATGAATGCCTTGCCGTTCAGCCCAATCGTACGCATCACTCGGTCGGCAATCAGCGCCGCCCTTGCTAGGTAGCCGGAGTCTTCCAGAATTCCGATAAACAGAAACAGCAGCAGGATCTGTGGCAAAAACACCAGCACAGAACAGATGCCCTTCCATGCTCCATCCAGCAGCAGAGACTGCAGCCATCCTGCCGGCAGCAGCGGCCTCACAAATTCGCCCATATGTGCAAGAATGTCGCCAAAGCCATCTGAAAGCGGCTGCCCGATCGAGAACACCACTTCGAACACGCCCACTACAACGATCAGAAACAGTAGCGGTCCCCAGATGCGGTGCAGCAGCACGTTGTCGATCTTGCGGGTATTCTCAACTGAAAGCGGAGCCCGGTAGCCTGTCCGTCTGCTTACTTGTGCAGCCCAGGAGTGTGTGCTGGCCGCGTTGCCCAGTACCGGCAGCGCCAGCGGTTTTGCGGCTTTGCGATCCGTCTGCTGGTTCAGGAAAAGCGGCACCGCATCAAGTCCAGTCCCGTGCACTGCGCTGATCTGCGCCACTGGCGCACCCAGTTCTCTGGCCAGTTCGAGCGTGTCTATGTGCCCCCCGCGCGATTCCATTAGATCGCTCATGTTCAGCAGCACCAGAGTCGGCAGTCCCACCGCCAGCACCGGTGCGGCCAGCATCAATTGCCGCGTCATATGTAGCGCGTCAAGCACCAGCAACACGGCGTCTGGCTTGGGCGTACCGGGCATCTTGCCGCGCAGTACGTCAATCGAAACGCGCGCGTCTTCTGAATACGGCGTCAGCGAGTAGATCCCTGGAAGGTCGATCAGTGTAAGGTCCTCGCGGCCAACTCCGGCCATCAATCCCAGACGCTGTTCCACCGTAACGCCTGGAAAGTTGGCCACCTTTTGTCGCAGTCCCGTCAAACGGTTGAAAAGTGTGGATTTACCTGAGTTCGGTGGACCAATGAGCACAACCGTCTTCAACGCGCCGTCAGGCGGAGGAACGGCAGGAGGAACAAAGGGGGGAGGGGTGCAGCAAGTACTGCTCATCGCACCGCCTCGACCAGGTCAGCCACCTCGCCAATATCGGAGCTCGCAATGGCCTCGGCCACGGGCGGCTTCACCCAGATCGCTTCTGCCGTTTCGTACCGCAGCGCAATCTCCATCCCATCCACGCCGTAAACCGTGGGATCGCCGGCCGGTGCCCGACGTAGAGCCGTCACCAGGGCATCGGGAACAAAGCCCATATGCATCAAATGGTTCTGCACGGATTCAGGCAGGTCCAGGGCCACCAGCACCCCGCTCTCGCCCACGTTTAATTCGCTGAGTACGCTCACCCGCCTGACTCCGAGGGGCCCCTTGAAGGGCAGCAACCTAAAACTACGACCTTTCTGGTCGCAATTCAGTATACGGCTTTTTGCCTCCGGCCCGCAAACTCTGGTTTCGAAGCCTTTCGTCCGCCAAATTCCCACTACCCGACCTCCAGGAGGGCGCAGCTTTCCTGGTGTCGCCAGTCCCTCTTTCCCCCCTGGCGGGCCCTCTGTGCTTTGTATCGGAACGATGTTTACGTTTTATCAGCGCGCATTCTCTTTGAATGTGACGTAAATCACAGAAGTTGAACCGTCATCGGTGGACGGCTCCAAACAGAACGCTCATTCATGAGTGGTGCCGAGCACTGCTTGCATAAATGTTGTCCGACCAACCAGGGGATGTCCCTCAGGGGCTAAAGCCCGAGATTTTATGCGCCTGTTTAGCTTCCGCCGCTGAGTCTGAGAACCTGTCTAAAAACTACGCCAACCGTCTCAGCAGAGTGTGTGAGAAGCTGATCCAGGTCATGGTTTCCGCGGAGGCTGGGCAGAGTTCATAGTCTTTGCTCAACCTCCGGGAGCTTCCCATCCACGCAAAGTTCCTCTCGACGATCCATCGTTTTGGCAAAACCTTGAAGGTGTGCATCTCGTTTCGCTTGACCACCTCGACATCGTAGCCAAACATCGCTTGGGCCCAATCCAGCAGCGCGCCCGTGTAGCCGCCGTCAGCGAATACTTTGACAATCGTGTCGAAGCGGCAAAACAGGCGCATCAGAACCCCGCGGGCGCCCGCGCGATCTTGAATGCCTGCCGAATGAACGACTACAGTGAGCAGATTTCCCTGCGTGTCGACGGCGATATGCCGCTTGCGCCCCTTGATCTTCTTGCCCGCGTCGTAGCCGCGCGCCCCCCTTTTGCCGGTGGTCTTGGCCGATTGCGAATTAATGATGGCCACCGTAGGGGTAGCGTTACGCCCACTTGAGCGGCTGCCCTGTTCGCGCAATGCTCGGGCCACGCGCTCCAAGGTGCCGTCATCGCGCCAGACGCGAAACTGCTGATGCACGCTCAGCCAGGGAGAAAGTTTGCTGGCAATTGACGCCACTGGCAGCCGGTCTTCACCACGTAGAGAAGAGCGTCCACCACGCGGCGCAACTCATACTTGCGTGGCCGTCCTCCGGCATGACGCCGCCCTCGGTCCCGCTGCAAAAGTGGTTCCAGTTGGGCCCACTGTATGTCCGTCAAATCGCTCGGATACATAGGCCCGACTTAGAAACCGAAATACCCACTGCATATGACGGGCTTGGTTCATTGGTCAGTTTTTAGACAGGCTCTAAGGAAACCCGAGCAAATCAGGTGTTTCTGCGTCTTTGTTGTTAACCGTTCGCGAGAAGGCGAGGTTTTTCATCGATGCTAACGCCGGTTCCGCGCCATTGCAGCTTTTTATGGGTAACTGTATGCAGTCCGATTTCCTCTGCGGCGCTCGCTGCCGCCGTGGCTTTATCGAATGCGACCTATCTTTGGGCTCAGTCCGCACCACCGCCTGTACTTCAATCATCGCAGTCGATCCCCACATGGCAGAAGGCTGCTGGCGGCATGATGGAATTCGAAGTTGCGTCCATCCACCCCACCGCCCTCGGCACGCGCCCACACTCCAACGTGGACCTCAGTGCCGAAGACTTGGCCCTACCGCTGGGCGACCGTTTTTCAGCGGCAGGTGCCCTGGGCATGTATATTCAGTTCGCCTACAAGCTCAGTGTGTTTCAGGATCGGGCCGCGTTCGACCACCTGCCCAAGTGGGCAACCGCAGAGATTTTCGACATAGAAGCCAAAGCACCCAAGACCGACCCCACGAAAGACCAAATGCGCTTGATGATGCAATCGCTTCTCGCCGATCGCTTCAAGCTGATCGTGCATTTTGAATCACACGATGTCCCGGTAATGGATCTTGTGCTGGTCCAACCGGGTAAGCTCGGACTGCGTCTGCGTCCCCACTCCGAGGGCCCACCATGTGACGCCAAGATCCCGCCCGTCGACAGCAACTCACCAAAAATCCCTGACGTGTGGATACCCGTCTGTGCCACTACGCAGATGCACGACTGGGCAAGCAACACGGTCATCCTCGGCTCACGCAACACAACCATGGACATATTCGCGAATTACATCTATTTGATAGAGTCACTCGAACGCCCCGTGGTCAACCAAACCGGTCTTACCGGAAGATTCGATATCGAAGCCAATTTCACGCCGCCCTGGAAGATACCCAAAGAGCAAAGCACTGAAGCGCAACTTGATTTAACCGGGTCTACCTTTCAGGAGGCGCTGAAAAATGATCTCGGGCTGAAGCTAAAAACGGCACACGCGCCTATTCAGATTCTCGTCATTGACCACATCGAACAGCCTTCACCGAATTAAACCCACCATGCGCAAGATCGCGAGGGTTGTCGCGACTGACAGGCTCGCTTTTTTGGACCTATCGTCGGCGACGGAGAGGCGACCTGGTTTTCGCGCACCATCACCGACGGCAGCGTCTCGTTTATCCAACGCTCAGCCCCTGGGAAACTTTCGGGCCCACTGCTTGCGGCTCAATTCTCTGTGTTGCCACTGCCTCTTGCTGGATCGCGGTCGGGTGCGACACGTCGCGGCTCAACTCGTATCCCAGCGCCTTCGCGTCGTTTGTGTACATTTGCACGTCAAACTGAGCGCGTGACACCGACACATAAGCCATGCGGCTGTTGACGAGTTCTCCGGGAGCCTGTTCCGTGTCCACGTGGATCAGCACGCGCTCTGCGGCCTGGCCCTGGCTGCTGTGGCTCGTCACCGCATAACCGTAATCGAGATGCGGATGCTGCCTTGCGTAGGACTCGACCTCGCGCCCCGAGTCCTTCAACCTGATAGCCCGCACACTCGGCCCCTTCACGAACAGCGGCTAAGGAAGTCGTCTTTCCGCTTCCGGCTACGCCTTCAAGTGCCATCATGCGGTCGTGGCTAGTCAGCACATCTTCGACCGCGTGCCGTTGGCTCACGCTCAAGTGTGGATGCTGCTCCATCGTCTGTTGCCGCACCTGGCCGTCTGCCAATACCTCGCCCGTGCCCTGGCTTAGTTTCATCCGCTCGATTAGTTCACGCTCGTATCCCTGCATCTCGCCGGTCGTAAACGCGCGGGCCGCCAGACCTGGCCTGCGCTCCACTTCGATCAGTTCTTGGCGTTCTACACGCTTCTCGAACTCGGCGCGGACCTCCAGCAACCGCGCCTCGCCCAAAGTGTGCTTGAGGGCATCGCGCATCAGCGTTCTTTCATCGGCTACGGCCTTACGCTCCATGCCGCAAGGCAACCTGCTAGCGGTGATTGTGCATTCAGCAGGCATCCAGGACCGTATGGCGGCCCGTGCCGTGTTGATGCGCTTGTTCTGCCGCTTCGACTCGATCACCACTGTCTTCGCCGATGGTGGCTACACAGGCAAGCTGATCGACTGGGCAAAAGGAATGTTCGGCTACTCCGTCGAGATTGTAAAACGTAACCAACAGCGCTTATTTCGAGTGCTGCCCAAGCGCTGGATCGTCGAACCAACCTTCGCCTGGCTCAACTGGTTACGCCGCCTCAGCAAAGACTACGAACTGCGCCCCAGTTCTGCCGAAACTATGATCTATATCGCCTTCGTCCACCTGCTACTCCGACGCTCTCCTTAGTTTATGGACAGGTTCTTAGGCCAGTACTGCACGCCATGAAATATGAGGGAAATCTCAACTGCGTTCGGCGTGACCTGATAGACAACGATGTAGGCAAAAGCGCGAATGTAAGTTCGCGACGTCCCGCCATGCGGCGGCTGGCCCGTTCAAGATTTGGAAAATCCTTCTGGCGGGCGTATTCGTCGTATATCGTTCGAGCAACGCGGCGGGCTGCTTCGAGGTTGTCGCGTTCGATCCATTCGCAAATTTGCTCTAAATCTTCGGCTGTGGGCAAGGACCAGCGGACTTCCATCAGGACCGCAACCCCGAGAGCTTTGCATTATGTTATGAGCGCCCGCTCTCGTTCGCAGCGAGCATCCCAATCTGAGCTTAAACACATGATTCATGATATGAACATAATTCCATAATGCGGTAAACATAGCCCGCCTTGTGTCACCCATCACTGCCGCTCCATGCCACTCGCAACGACACTCACCCTAGCGGTTGATCACCCTGGGCCGCGCTATGAGGCAAACGGAATGAGTGAACTGAAAACACCCGGCAAAATGGTAATTCTTGATGGGAACGAGGCCGCCGCTTCGGTTGCCTATCGTCTCTCCGAAGTCGTCGCCATCTACCCCATTACCCCCTCGTCGCCAATGGCCGAGTGGGCCGATCAATGGCGCTCGGAGGGGAAGAAAAATATTTGGGGCGCATTGCCCATCGTGGAAGAACTGCAGAGCGAGGGCGGCGCCGCCGGCGCGCTCCACGGCGCATTGCAGGCGGGTGCTTTTGGAACCACCTTCACCGCTTCTCAGGGCCTCCTGCTCATGATCCCCAACATGTTCAAGATAGCCGGTGAACTCACTCCGGCCACTATGCACGTGACAGCCCGCACCCTGGCTACCCACGCGCTCTCCATCTTCGGCGACCACTCCGACGTCATGGCATGCCGCTCCACCGGTTGGGCCATGCTTGCCTCCAACTCCGTCCAGGAAGTTGCCGATCTGGCTCTCGTTGCGCAGATCGCCACCCTCGAGTCACGCATTCCGTTCATGCATTTCTTCGATGGCTTCCGCACCTCGCATGAAGTCGGCAAGATTCTCCCCATCTCGGATGAAACCATCCGCGCCATGGTGGACGACAAATGCCTCGTCGATTTCCGCAAGAACGCACTCACTCCCGATCACCCCGTCCTCCGCGGTTCGGCTCAGAACCCCGACGTCTTCTTCCAGGCCCGCGAAGCCTGCACGCCCTTCTACAATGCGGTTCCGGCCATTGTGCAATCGGTCATGGATCGCTTCGCTGCCCAGACCGGTCGCGCCTATCGCCTCTTCGACTACTACGGCGCACCCGATGCCGAGCGCGTCATCATCCTCATGGGTTCCGGTGCCGACGTTGCCGAGGAAGCAGTTGACCTCATGGTCAAGCAGGGCGAAAAGATCGGCCTGCTCAAAGTCCGGCTCTTCCGGCCCTTTGACACCAGCGCCTTCCTCGCCTCACTGCCCAAAACCGTCAGGTCCATCGCCACGCTCGACCGCTGCAAGGAGCCCGGTGGCGCTGGCGAGCCGCTGTATCAAGACATTCTCACCGTCCTGGCCGAGAACGCTGCCAACCTGCCCTTCGCCGCAATGCCCAAGGTGATAGGCGGACGCTACGGCCTTTCTTCCAAGGAATTCACTCCTGCCATGGTCAAGGGCGTCTTCGACGAGCTCGCAAAGCCCGCTCCGAAGAATCACTTCACTATCGGTATCAATGACGACATCAATCACAGCAGCCTTGACTACGATCCGAACTTCTCGACAGAGGACCCGAAGACGGTTCGCGCTCTCTTCTACGGCCTCGGCTCCGACGGCACCGTCGGCGCCAACAAGAACTCCATCAAAATCATCGGCAGCGAGACTCCCAACTACGCGCAGGGCTACTTCGTCTACGATTCAAAGAAGTCCGGCTCCATGACTACCTCGCACCTGCGCTTCGGGCCCAACCCCATCCGGTCCAGCTACCTCATCGCCCGCGCCAGCTTTATCGCATGCCACAACTTCAGCTTTCTCGAGAAGATGGACGTGCTTGAAGCGGCCATGCCCGGCGCTGTCTTCCTGCTCAACTCGCCTTACTCGGCCGCCGAAGTCTGGGACAAGCTTCCCAGAAGCACCCAGGAAGGCATGCTGCGCAAGAAGATTGAGTTCTATGTCATCGATGGTTACACTGTAGCCCGCGAAGCCGGCATGGGCACTCGCATCAACACCATCATGCAGACCTGCTTCTTCGCTATCAGTGGCGTGCTGCCCCGCGACGAAGCTATCGCCCAGATTAAGAAGGCCATTCAGAAGACCTACGGCAAGCGTGGTGAAGCAGTAGTCGCAAAGAACTTCGCCGCCGTCGACGCAGCCCTCGCTCACCTCGAGAAAGTCGAGCTGCCCGCCGCCGCGTCCTCCGAATTCGATATCGTTCCTTCCATCTCGCCCAAGGCACCCGAGTTTGTCCGCAACGTGCTCGGCCAGATTGCAGCCGGCAAGGGCGACCTGCTCCCCGTCAGCGCCATTCCTGCAGGCGGCGCATTCCCCACCGGCACCGCGCAGTGGGAGAAGCGCAACATCGCGCAGTTCATCCCCGTCTGGGACAAGGATCTCTGCATCCAGTGCGGTAAGTGCGTCATGGTTTGCCCGCATGCCGTAATTCGCGCCAAGGTCTACAGTTCGGAGCTTGCCGATAAGGCGCCGACGACCCTACAGTGGGCCAAGCCAAAGTGGAAGGGCATGGAGCAGGATCACTACACTCTCCAGGTCGCGCCCGAGGATTGCACCGGCTGCGCGGTCTGTGTGGAGGTCTGCCCGGTAAAGAGCAAGAGCGACGCGAGCAAGAAAGCCATCAACATGGCCCCGCAGTCGCCCTTGCGCGAATCTGAGCGCGAGAACTGGGACTTCTTCCTCTCGCTGCCCGAGGTCGATCGCACCAAACTCTCCCACACGCAGGTCAAGGACATTCAGCTCCTGCAGCCGCTCTTCGAGTTCTCCGGCGCATGCTCCGGCTGCGGCGAGACGGCTTACATCAAGCTCCTCACTCAGCTCTTCGGCGACCGTCTTTATATAGCCAACGCCACCGGCTGCTCGTCCATCTACGGCGGCAACCTGCCCACCACGCCCTACACCAGCAACGCCCAGGGCCGCGGCCCGACGTGGGCCAACTCGCTCTTCGAGGACAACGCCGAGTTCGGTTTCGGCATGAGAACCGGCCTCGACCAGAAGAAAGAGTTTGCCGAGTTGCTGGTTCAGCGTCTGGCCAACGAAATCGGTGTTGAACTGGTTGCCGAGCTGCTCCACGCCTCGCAGAAAACCGAGACCGAAATCACTCAGCAGCGGCAGCGCGTTCTTGCTCTTCGCGAGCGCCTCGCCGGAAACAATTCTTCCGACGCCCGCAACCTGCTCGCCATCGCCGATGGGCTGGTCCGCAAAAGCGTCTGGATCCTGGGTGGCGACGGTTGGGCCTTCGACATCGGCTTCGGTGGACTCGACCACGTTCTCGGCTCCGGCAAGAACGTCAACGTCCTGGTCCTCGACACCGAGGTCTACTCCAACACTGGCGGCCAGATGTCCAAGGCCACCCCGCGTGGCGCGGTCGCCAAGTTCGCAGCCGCAGGCAAGCCCAACAGCAGAAAAGATCTTGCCATGGAAGCGGTGAGTTACGGCTCGGTGTACGTAGCCCAGGTTGCCCTCGGTGGCAACGACAGCCACGTCATCAAGGCCTTCCAGGAGGCCGAGGCGCACGAAGGCCCGTCCCTCATCATTGCTTACTCCAGTTGCATCGCTCACGGCTACGATCTGGTCCACGGCCTCGAGCAGCAGAAGCTCGCTGTTCAGTCCGGTTACTGGCCGCTCATGCGCTACAACCCTTCGCTCCGCGAGACAGGCAAGAATCCCTTCCAACTCGACTCCAAGGCGCCGTCTATCCGCCTCAAGGACTACGCCTATCGCGAGGCTCGTTACACCATGCTCGCGCGCGGCAACCCGGAGCTGGCGGCCGAACTGCTCAAGGAGGCCCAAGACGACGTCGAGCGCCAGTGGCGCGTCTATTCCGCGCGGGCCTCAATGCCCGGCCGCGGCGAGACACCGCACATCGCACCGGCTGAAAAGCCTGAAGAAAATTTGGTGACCGTGGCTGCCGGAGGAGAAGAATGATCGACATATCAATGCAGTACCTCGGCTTGAAGTTGAGCGGCCCCATCGTTGTTGCATCCACACCGCTATCGGAGTCGATCGACAACGTTCGCCGCATGGAGGATGCGGGTGCCTCCGCAATCGTTCTCACCTCGCTGTTTGAGGAGCAGTTGGCGCTTGAATCCCGCGCCCTCGATGACGATCTCTCCCGCGGCACGGAATCCTTCGCAGAGTCGCTCGGCTTTTTGCCCGACCTCAAGGACTACCGCATGACGCACGAGGTCTACCTCGAGCACCTGTGCCGCGCCCGTGAGGCAGTTGCTATTCCCATCATGGCCAGCCTCAACGGCGCCACCACAGGCGGCTGGGTACGCTTTGCAAAAGATATGGAACAGGCTGGCGTCGACGCCATCGAGCTAAACACCTATGCCCTGGCCACGGACCGCAGCCAGACTTCAACCGAAGTCGAACTGCAACTGCTCGATCTGGTCTCGAGCGTATGCCAGGCAGTCAAGGTTCCGGTCGCAGTCAAGCTCTCGCAGTCCTTCACCAGCATCCCGCATCTCGCCGCCCGCCTCCAGGACGCGGGCGCCGGTGGCATCGTTCTCTTTAATCGCTTTTATCAGCCCGACTTCGACATCGAGGCCCTGGAGGTGCGGCCCACGCTGCACTTCTCCACACCCTCAGAGCTCCTGTTCCGTCTGCACTGGACGGCCATTCTCTACGGCCACATCAACATCGATATCGGCATCACCGGCGGTGTTCACTCCGCCGAAGATGTCCTGAAGAGCATTATGGCCGGTGGCAGCATCGCGATGATGGCCTCCGCCCTTCACATCCACGGTATCGATCACATCGGCCGGGTGCTGGCGGACCTCTGCTACTGGCTCGAAAAGCGTGAATACACATCGCTGGCTGAAACGCGCGGTTGCCTCAGCCGCCGTTCCGTCCCTGACACATCACCATTCGACCGCGGCAACTACATCAAGACGCTCAGCTCCTACAGCCTGCGTCAGACCGTAGCCGCCTTCTAACCGCACAGTTTTCCTGGACACCACGGCGGCCGCACGAAAGTGCAGCCGCCGCCGGCGTTTGCGCCGCAAAATAGCTGTCATCCGGGCGACCCAATGGGATTCGCATTTGTCTTGTCGCTGTGGCTAAGCCGTTCTGCGTGCTAAGTAGCCTCAGCCGGCACGGTGCCGGGAAGGAAACGCGTCACAGTCTCTTCGATCTGCCTGCACGCATCGGGAAGCGCCCTCTTCACCGCGGCGCTGAACTCCTCCCCCAGCGCCGTTGAGCCGGCGCCGATGGTGAGCAGGACCACGTTGCGGGGCAGGGAATCGTAAAGTATGCGTCCCAGACCCAGCAGTTCCGCCGCGCCCAGGTGATGCGTAGCCAATCCCTGCGTATCCGCGGCTGGCTCCACCGGAACTACCGCGACTTCTCCCGGAGCTGCATCCGCCGAACAATCGATAAAGAGAACAGAGTCGGCGCGTGCAACATCTTCTGCCAGTTCCGGAGTCCATTGCTGCCGCGAAAGAACACGCACGCGGGCTTCTGTGCGAAATCGCTCCTCTGCCCATTCCGCAAGACACGGACCCACGCCATCATCCCCGCGCAGCGTGTTGCCGCACGAGAGGATAAGGCATTGTGCCGCTCTGTTGTTCATGGTTCCGCCTTAGGCTCTTGATATATCGCTAAGATGAGCGCCCCAGGTCTCGATTCTGAGACCTGGGAACGCACAAACCTCAATCTGAAGACAGACGACTCAACCACAACCCATCGTCTCAGGCACGATCAGGAACGTACAACCCTGTCCACAACCTCGCTATCGGGGGAAACTAGCGAGAGAACCAGAGGCATCTGCCCGTAAGCATGCGTCGAGCAGCTCAGGCAGGGATCGAAGGTGCGCACCACCGCCTCTACTCGGTTCAGAACGCCCTCGGTAAATTTTCCGTCCTTTATGTAAGCCTTTGCGGCCTGTAGCACGCCTTTGTTCATGGCGTTGTTGTTCTGCCCGGTCGCGATTACCAGGTTCGCCCAGGTAATCTTGCCGTTTTCGTCCACCTTGTAGTGATGGTTCAGCGTACCCCGCGGAGCTTCGGCCTGCCCCGCTCCGTCCAACCGGTTTACGCCGGCACTGGCGCGTACATGCTTGTCCAGAATCAGCGGGTCGGTCAGGATCTGCTCGATCTTCTCGATGCCGTACAGGGCCTCGACAAGCCGCGCGTGATGGTAACAGAACGAGCTCTCCACCGGCCCCGCGGCCAGCTGCTTGAACTCGGCTAATTCCTTTTCAGCCAGCGGCGTGCCCATCGACTTTACGATATTCAGCCGCGCCAGCGGGCCCACGCGGTAGCTACCCTGCGGATAGCCGAGCGGCTTGTAATAAGCGAACTTCGTGTAGCTGTACGGCTCCACGGCCTCGCCGATTACCTCGGTATACTTGCTCGCCGTGATGCCCTCGTCGATCGTGTTGCCCTCGGCGTCGATCAGCCGCAGCGCGCCGTCGGTAAACTCGATCGACTCGTCTTCATTGATCAGGCTCATATACAGCGACGGGAAATTTGCAAAGACCTCGATCTCCGGCTTGAAGCTGTCGGCGATCTGCTTGTACCACCCCAACGCCAAACCCACGTTGGTATACGCCTCCGGAATCATCGCCAGTATCGCGTCGCGCTTGGCCGAAGACAGCGGCTCAGTTACGCCGCCCGGAACCACCCATCCCGGATGAATGCGCTTGTCGCCGAGCAACTCGATGATGTGCTGCCCGAAACGCCGCAGCGCAATTCCTGCGCGTCCCAGTTCCGGCTTCGCGGCCGCTACTCCAAAGATGTGCCGCGCCTTCGGGTCCGACTCCATGCCCAGCACCAGGTCAGGCGAGGAGAGGTAGAAGAAGCTCAGCGCATGCGACTGCACCATCTGCGCCAGGTTTAACATCCGCCGCAGTTGCGCCGCCGTGTGCGGAATCCGCACCGACATGATCGCCTCGCACGCCTTCGCCGAAGCAATCAAATGGCTAACCGGGCAAATGCCGCAGATGCGCGCCATCAGGCTTGGCATCTCGTAGTACGGCCGCCCTTCGGCGAATCGCTCAAAGCCGCGCACCTGCGTCACGTGGAAGTGCGCGTTCTGCACCTCGCCCTGGTCGTTGAGTTGGATCGTAATCTTGCCGTGCCCTTCAAGGCGCGTTACGGGATCGATGGTGATCGTCTGGTTCATGAGGCAAACTCCGAATCTTCAGGCTCCAAAGCGGGTCAGTGCGGATATATCCAGCGGCCCGCCGGTTACCAGCGCAGTCAGCGCTGTGTGAAATGTGTCGGCCGAGGGCGGGCAACCGGGCAGAAACACGTCTACCTTCACGAACTCGTGAATCGGACGCACCACCTTCAACAACTTGGGGACAACCACGCATGGAATCTGCTGTTGCGCACTCGCATGCTCAATGTAGGCTCGCTCCAGAATCGCCTCCGGTCCAATTGGGTTGCGCATCGACGGAACGTTGCCCGCCACCGCACAGTCGCCCATGGCCACCAGCATCTTTGAGTGAGCGCGAACCTTCTTGATCTTCTTCTCGTCGTCGACCGATGCCACCGCCCCCTCGACCAGTGTGATATCCACTCCGTCTGGGAACTCTTTGGTGTCTACGATGGGGCTGTACACCACATCGACCAACTCCGCCAGTTCGAGCAGCCGTTCGTCCATGTCCAGAAACGACATGTGACAGCCCGAACATCCGTCCAGCCACACTGTTGCCAATCTCAGTTTGCTCATTGTGCTTCCCTCATCAGGTTCAGAAAGGGGAGAAAATCAGGATACTTGGGATGATCGGAGCCGATCTTGCTCTTGTCGAACAAGGCTCCCGTCGGGCACACCTGCACGCACTTGCCGCAACGGGTGCAACTCGAACTGCCCCATTCGTCGTTCAGATCGGTAATCACGATCGAGTTGATGCCGCGCCCCATCACGTCCCAAACGTGCGCGCCTTCAATCTCCGCGCAGACCCTCACGCAGCGCGTGCAAAGAATGCAGCGGTTATGGTCCACCGTAAACCGCTCGTGCGACGCATCCACCTTCAGGTCCGGGTTGCGATACGGCAGGCGAATGTGTGTCAGCCCTTGCTCCTGGCCCAGCGTCTGCAACTCGCAATGTCCGTTCGACACGCACACTGAGCAGATATGGTTGCGTTCGGCGAACAGCATCTCGAGAATCATGCGGCGGTGCTTCTGCAGCCTTTCGGTATTGGTGCTCACTTCCATGCCTTCGAAGACCGTGGCCACGCAGGCCGGCAGCAGCTTGTTGCTCCCCTTGATCTCTACCAGGCACAGCCGGCACGCGCCAACGTCGCTCAGCCCTTCCAGATGGCACAGTGTGGGAATGTTGATGTCGTTCTCCCGCGCCACCTCCAGGATGGTCTGGCCCCGTAGAGCGCTCACTTCTTCGCCGTCGATTACTAGTGTTTTTACCTCCACGGCCTCGCTCATGGCAGCACCTCCACCTGCGCTTCAATGTTGCAAACGCCGGCAGGGCAGCGCTTGTGCACAATGTGATCGATGTACTCGTTGCGGAAATACTTCAGCGTACTAAGCACCGGGTTGGGCGCTGTCTGTCCCAGGCCGCACAGGCTGGCTTCCTTCACCGTCGAGCACAAATCTTCCAGCAACTCCAGGTCTTCCATCGTCCCGGTTCCGTCGCAGATCCGCGTCAGCAGAGTGTGCATCTGTGCCGTCCCCGCCCGGCAGGGAATGCACTTGCCGCACGATTCGGTCATGCAGAACTCAATGAAGAAGCGCGCCACGTTCACCATGCACGAGGTATCGTCCATCACGATCATGCCACCCGAGCCCATGATCGATCCCATCTTCAGCAGCGCGTCGTAGCTCACACCCGTGTCCAGCATCTCAGCGGGAATGCAGCCGCCGGAAGGTCCGCCGGTCTGCACCGCCTTGAAGGTGTGCCCGGCCGGTACGCCGCCGCCGATCACCTCGATGATCTCTCTGAGCTTGATCCCCATCGGCACTTCCACCAATCCGGTGTTGGCAATCTTGCCTGTCAGAGCGAAGACCTTCGTGCCCTTGCTCCGCTCCGAGCCCATGTTCGTAAACCACTTTCCGCCGTTGCGCACGATGGGCGCGATGTTGGCATAGGTTTCAACGTTGTTGATCAGCGTCGGCTTGCCCCACAGCCCGCTTACAGCTGGGTACGGAGGACGCGGCTTCGGTGTCCCGCGCCGGCCCTCGATTGAGGCGATCAGCGCCGTTTCCTCGCCACACACAAACGCTCCCGCGCCCAGCCGGATCTCTATGTCGAAGCTGAACGTTGTTCCGCCGATGTTGTTGCCCAGCAATCCCCGCCGCCGCGCCTCGCGCAGTGCAGTCGTCAGCCGTGCTACGGCCACCGGATACTCGGCCCTGACGTAAATGAATCCCTTGCTCGCGCCCACGGCGTACGCCGCAATCGCCATGCCTTCAATAACGCGATGCGGATCGCCTTCCATTACGCTGCGGTCCATGAACGCGCCGGGGTCGCCTTCGTCGCCGTTGCACACCACATACTTCAGGTCGCCGCCTGCCTTGGCCACCGTGCTCCACTTCAGCCCGGTCGGATAGCCGCCGCCGCCGCGTCCCCTTAGTCCGCTCTCGGTGATCCTGTGAATCACACCGTTCGGCGTCATCTCCATCAGCGCCGTCAGCAGCGCCTTGTAGCCCTCGCGCGAGATGTACTCATCAATCTTCTCCGGATCGATGTGCCCCGCATTCTCCAGCACCACGCGCACCTGCTTGTCGAAGTGCTCGTTCAAATCGCACTGCAGCGCCGGTAGTGGCTCGCCGCCCAGGCTGAATATGATCGCATCCGCGTGGCTCGCATTCACATGGCTGTATAGCGTCTCCTCCGGGTCCACTCTCACCAGCGGTCCAGCCGAACACGGTCCCATGCACCCGGTGCGGCGCACCAGCACCGTCTTCCCGGATGCCTCGACCGCCTTTACCAGCGCCTCGCGCAGCTTTTCCGAGCCCTGGCTCGCGCAGGCCAGGTCCATGCAAACATTTACCTCATAATCGAACTTGGCGTTCTCTAGCCGTACGCTTTCCGCTATCTGTTCGAGCTCCTCGATTGTCATTCCACCGCCCACCTTTCCAGTTGCTCGAGCACCTGCTCAGCGGTCACTTCGCCAGCCACCTCGCCATCGCACAGCACCACTGGCGCGCGGCTACACGCGCCTACGCAGCGGGCCGTCGTCAGGCTTATCTGTCCGTCTCTCGTAGTCTGCCCCTGCGCGATCCCCAGCCACTTCTCGGCTGCAGCCACCAGTTTGCCGGCGCCCTTGATGTAGCAGGCCGTCCCGGCGCAGATCGTCACCGTGTGCTTGCCGGGTGGCTTCAGGCTGAAGTAGTGGTAGAACGTCACTACCCCGTACGCCTGGCTCAGAGGAACCCGCAGTGAAGTGGCCACAAAGCGAATCGCGTCGTCATCCAAATACCCGAATGAAGACTGAACCGTGTGAAGCGTCTCAATCAGCGCGTGACGGGCAAACCCATTCTTGCGCATCGTGCCGTTCACTATCTTCCATCGTTTGTCGTCGCTTGGCAGCGGCGGAGGTGTGAATGCTGGCACTATACCCTCCCGGATTCGAGACATCGCGTTCAGTGTGTGGCTTCTCGTTCTCCCTGCGCGACGCCTACGATTGTTTTTAGTCGGAACGAGGACGATAGTCGGTGATAGTGGTCACCAGGGTCTGTGGCTATGTCGTTCTACATCACCGATTTCGGGCGTACCGCGCTGAAATAAGTGACCGTTATCACTAACCAGTTTTTATTGCCGATTCGAACTATTTGGTTTCTTGCTTTTCTAGCCCAGAGACGGCAGGCGATCCGAGATTCCGAACAGGAAGATGAATCCGATGATGCAGCTGTAGGCCGCACCGGTCCATGCAATCGCGTGGTAAAAACGCGGATGGTGTCCACTGGCACGGAACGCTCCACCCATCGATGCCGTCATCAGAGCATTCATTGCCACGAGCCCCAAAGCAAACGCGGCCAGCCCCAGCATGCCCCGCGAAGTCCCGCCCAGATTGGCGGTCAGAAAGAACAGGGCCAGTTGGCTCGGGGTCTCAGCGCCCACGCCATGCAGGACCCCGATCGTGAACACCGACTTCCCGTTGTACATCCACTGGAAGCGCTCCGGCTTTGGCGCCTCTTTGTTCCACAGGCGGCCCACCAGCCAGCCCAGCCAAAGAACGCCGTTGATGGCGATTGCCAGCCGGCTCTCGATGCGGCCGTGCTTGTGACCATGCACGTCCTTGCGCAGGATTCCTGCTACCACACCGACACCCAGCACGATCAGGGTCAGCCCGATCAGCCGCTCAGTCCAGTGGTCCAGCCCCTGCGGCAGGCCCATGTGCAACTCCAGAACAGCAACGCCCAGCGCGGCCACCGTGAACGCATGACCCAGCGCATACGTCATGCCTAACCGTAATCCGCTCCGCCAGTTACGCTGCACTGCCGTGATATCGGAAATTGCCGCCAGGTGATCGTAGTCGAAGCCATGGCGCAGCCCCAGTAACAGGCAGGAGCCCAGCGCGGCATCGAGTTTCCAATCGCCGAAGATCGAAGTCACGATGCTCAGTATAGAGCAGAAACGGTGCATTTTGTGCGGGCAAAGCTCACCGCACTCTCAAGGACCATGCTGAAGCTGAACCTGGTAATCCTGGTAGTCGATCTTCACCACGGTCTGCCCAAACAAAAAGCTGTCCGATTGCGCCCTTGCGTGCGTGGCTTGCGCAAAGCCCTCCACGTTCGCGTACTGGCGCGCCATCTGGGTGGCTCCGGTAAAGACTGAAGAACTTTTCGTTGCCTTTCCTTCAATCTGAACAATCTTGCCGTCCTTCGCATCTACCCAGAGAGTTCCCTCAAGAAGATACGGTTCCTTCCGTCGCGGCGTCAGCACAAGGGCAACGCAATCTTGCCCATCCACCTTCTGGATTCCCCCCGGCTTCACCTGCATCTCGTAGTTGGCCGTAGTTATCCACGCCCCCTCTCGTATGCCGGGTTCGTTGACTTGCTGCTCATTATCCAGGATCGCGTGCAATACAAGGTTGCGAATCACCGCTGAACCGTTCTCGGAAACAATCGAGTAACTCTTGCCTGTGTCCCTCTTGTACGTCGTTTTCACGGTCATTTCAGCCACAGGATGGACCTCATCCTTGCTTCTGAAAACCGCGTAGTGCTCGGTAACCGTATACCCCGCAATCCCGTCAACCCGCGCTTTCACGGCAGCGTCAATCTTCTGGAGGATTGCAGAACTGTCAACCTGCTGGGCTGAAATCGTCCCAGCTCCGGCGTTCAAAAGAAAAAAGAGACACGCGGCCAGGAAGCCCATTCTTGCCCACCAACCGTTCATCATGCTATTGATTCTCACTCAGATAAGCTTAACAAGTTGTATTGAAGGGCTCATTCGCGACCTCTATCGAAGCGCCCTACAGCATGCTTCGGTTACCCCTGAACAAATCCAGGAGCAGCACACCGAGCGCAATCCCCAGCAAAAAGTGAATCGGGCTTCCTTCCACGTGCAGGATGAACCCGAGAAGCCAAAGCCCCAATAGGATCACTAGAATTGTTTTCAGCATGCCGGTTTCCTTCCACACCGTTCGTAACTAGTCAGTATGGAGTGACCGGTTCCATGCGCGACGCGTGGGTTAGTCTGTGAGAACTGAAGGCATCACAGATCAGAGCCACAAGCAGAGAGGAACCGGTCACTCCATACCGACTAAGGCAAGGCAGTGCTCTGGGTACTTGTAAGCATTTCAGTCCGGCTGCTGATTTAGGGCTTGTTAGCGGGCCCTGCGTTTATCTGGCTCTCGCTTTGCGCCTTAGCGCCGTTCACTGCGTCCAGAAAGGGCTGTGCAGGAGCTGGCGGAGGCACCTGTCCGTGCAGCACGGCCCGCGTTGATACCTCAGGACCGTAGACCGCCTTCATCGAATCGTCATCCCGGCGAATTGCAGCACCGGACAAATCAAGCCCAGCAAAGATGCCCTTTGCCCGCGAGTAGGTGAGTATCTCGGCGTTCATCTTCCAATCCGTGTCGGCAGAAGCATGGCGCCCCACCGGCCCTGCCGCTGCGGATGCATCCGCGCCCACCTGGAACTTGCTTGAAAGCAAGCGCTCCATGCCCTTGTCATTCTGCACAATCATCACCAGGTCGACGCCTTCCACGCCGATCTGCAGACCCCAGCTGCCGCCAGTGATCGCAAAGAATGCCGGAGCGCTCCATCCATCCTTCGTACGGCAGGTCGCCACTCCTCTTCCGCCTTCCGCGCCGAAGATGAACCCGCCCTTCACCATGTGAGGCACCACCGCAACGCATTTCGCGTGCTCCAGCACCTCTTCCGGAATGCCTTTGTCCGGCGCCGCCATGATCTCGTGCATCACTGCTCCGGCATGCTCAAGCCGGTCGGTCGTCGGATTGGTTGAAGCGTCCGCCCAGCTGAAAGTAGCCAGGCTCAATAGCGCAGTCAACATCATGATTTTCTTCATCTCGATCTCCTTTGGTATGCGTTCCTGTTTCTCAAGGCAATCGCAATGGAGAGCACCAATCAGAACCTGTTCCAATGCGGCAGAATGTTTTTTCCATTTGCGCGTGAGCGCAAGACGCGCTCTCGGCCCTTGCCCGCCGCTCTTGGTTTGAATGGCAGAGCAATCAATTGGTTGCTCTGTCCGAGGAATCGAATTCACCGCTTCGTAAACGCTTGCTGCGACAAAGGTTGCCCATGCGCTATGCTGGACTCCGGTACGAGGTCGGACAATGTCCCACGAAACCCAAGCAGAACCAGTACAGCGCGAAGCGCTAGGTGTTCGCGGCGTCGTGCAGGGTGTTGGCTTTCGTCCCTTCGTCTACCGCCTCGCGCTTGAGGAGGGTCTGGCCGGCTTCATCGGCAACGACACAGACGGAGTCACGATCGAAATCGAAGGTTCTCGTGCGTCTCTAGACTCGTTCCTGGCCCGCCTCCGCTCCGACGCGCCGCCCCTCTCGCGCATTGACTCCGTTACCGTCCGCGAAGCGAAGCCAACCGGCGACACCGGTTTCCGCATCGTCGCCAGCAAGGTCGTCGGTCGGGTATCTACGGGGATTCCCGCCGACGCCGCCACCTGTCCCGATTGTCTCCGCGAGTTGCTCTCGCCCACCGACCGCCGTTACCGCTATCCCTTTCTCAACTGCACCAATTGCGGCCCGCGCTACACCATCACCGGCCGAATTCCTTACGACCGCCCACAAACATCGATGGCGCGTTTCAAGATGTGCCCCGCCTGTCAGGCCGAGTATGACGATCCCGCAAACCGCCGCTTCCACGCCCAGCCCAACGCCTGCTGGGACTGCGGCCCCAAGCTCTCGCTCCTCTCAGCAAACGGCGCCGCGATTCCAACAACGGATCCCGTCGACACAACAATTGCCCATCTCGCCACCGGCGAGATCCTCGCTATCAAAGGCATCGGCGGCTTCCACCTCAGCGTCGATGCCACCAACGAGTCCGCCGTCATGCGTCTTCGCCAGCGCAAGCGCCGCTACGGAAAACCGCTGGCCGTCATGGTCCGGGACCTCAATGCCGCACGCGCAATCTGCGACCTCACTGAAGCCGAAGAAAAACTCCTCACCACCACCGCGCGCCCCATCGTTCTCGTTCACCGGCGCAGCGGAGGCCCCATCGCGCCCGCTGTTGCACCGGGCATTCCCTGGCTCGGTCTCTTCCTCCCCTATGCGCCCTTGCATCATCTCCTCTTCGCCGACTCGCGCCTCCAGGCCCTCGTCATGACCTCCGCCAACCTCAGCGAAGAGCCCATCGCCATCGACAACGACGAAGCCCGCGTCCGCCTTGGTGAAATCGCCGATGCCTTCCTCATGTACGATCGCGAAATCCTCCAGCGCTGCGACGATTCGGTCACGGCAATCGTCGACAGTGCCCCGCAAATCATCCGCCGCGCGCGCGGATTCGTTCCGCTCGGCGTCCCCCTGCCGCTCGATACTCCGCCGCTTCTCGCTGTCGGCAGCCATCTCAAAAATGTATTAGTCCTCGCCCGCGGCCGATTCGCCTATCAGAGCCAGCATCTCGGAGATCTTGAAAACCTAGCCGGTCTCAATTTCTTTCGCGAATCGCTCGACCACCTCATGCGTACCTTTGAGATCGAGCCCGAGACCGTTGTCCACGATCTTCATCCCGGCTACCTCTCCACCGAATGGGCCAAAGAGTGGGCAAGGGAACACGGCCTGCGCCTCATCGCCGTGCAGCATCATCATGCTCACATCGCTGGCTGCATGGCCGAGCACTCCATCAAGTCCGAGA
Source organism: Occallatibacter sp. (assembly GCA_035945795.1). Lineage (GTDB taxonomy): Bacteria > Acidobacteriota > Terriglobia > Terriglobales > Acidobacteriaceae > Telmatobacter. The sequence goes on along the minus strand of DASYZU010000101.1, from coordinate 41,450 downwards.
CTATCGGCCTCTCCCTCGACGGCACCGGCTACGGCACCGACGGCCGCATCTGGGGCGGGGAAGTGCTCATTAGCCGTCTCGACGGTTTCGAGCGTTTCGCGCACCTTGAGTATGTACCCATGCCCGGCGGAGAAGCCGCCATCCGCGAACCATGGCGTATGGCCCTCGGCCACTTACATCACGCCGGCTTCGATGTGGAGTCGCTAGAGATATTGAACTTGATCGGCGCAAAGCAAGCCGATGCCCGCGTCCTACACCGCATGATCGAACGCGGAATCAACGCGCCGCTCACCTCAAGTTGCGGGAGACTCTTCGACGCAGTAGCAGCCGTTGTTTTGCAGCGCACTGAAGTGGACTACGAAGCACAGGCCGCCATCGAACTCGAAGGCCTCGCTGTCGATGAACCATTTGAAATCGGTGAAACGCCAGCCAATGGCGAAGCGACTCCCTATGAATTGGAGCTGACCGGCGGCAACTGGTCCGCGCGCGATCCAATGAAGATTTCCGCTGCTCCCTTGTGGCGTGGGCTGATTGAAGATATTCGCGCCGGCCTAGCCAGTCCGCGCACCGCAGCTAAATTCCATGCTGCCGTCGCCAAAGCCTTTGTCCGCGCAGCCGTGCAGGCGCGTACAGCCACCGGCATCAGCCAAGTCTCTCTTTCCGGAGGCTGCATGCACAACCGTCGCTTGGCCCGTCTGCTCCATGTTGGTCTGGAGGCCGAAGACTTTCAGGTCTTTCAGCACCGCAACGTCAGCCCCGGCGACGGCGGTCTAAGCTACGGCCAAGCCGCGGCCGCCGCAGCGATGCTCGCAAAACAGAGTTAGCTACTGAAACGAATTTCCCTGGAGGATCGATGACATTTACAAAATGCGCGACGGCCGCCGCCACCCGGCGCGCCGTAGTGTTCATCAGCACGCTCGCTTTGTTCTTAGTCACGGTGCGCGGGGCCCCACCGGCCCAAGCCCAGCAGTCTGACGATGAGAAGGCAGTATGGAAGTTGGAGACCGCCTATTGGGAGGACGTAAAAGCTCTCGATCTGGACAAGTATCGAGACCTGTGGCACGTGAACTTCGTGGGCTGGCCCTATGTCAGCTCACAGCCTCTGCGAAAGGACCACATCACCGACTGGATCACTAATTACACGCAGAAGGAACTCAGCCTCCGGTGGTTCTCAATTCATCAAGCAGCCAGTCAATCCACCGGCGACCTCGTCGTCACGCACTTCTGGGTTACCACATTCTGGGCAGACAAAGCCGGTCATGGAGAACCATCCGCCCAAAGAATCACACACACCTGGATAAAGACCGCCAGGGGATGGCAGATAATAGGCGGCATGTCCGCACCCATACCAGCGAATTAGAGACGAAAAACCAGCTTTGTACTTCGCAAAGCTGGTTCTCTAACACGATTGAGCAGCTCGAAAGTCCTACCCCGAAATCTTCACCAGCTCCTGCGCCTCTTGCCGAGGCCCCAGAATCGAGATCCGAGGAATCCGTCCGCGCACCATCGCCACCTCATCGCAGCGGTGCAGCCGTGGACAGTTCTGGCAGTCCTTGAAGATCTTGTCCGGCAACTCGGACTTGTCTTCCACGGTGCGGAATCCATACTTGAAGAAGAAGTCCGGTATACGCGTGAACAAGCACACAGACTGAATTCCGTGCTGTTCTGCCTCTTCGATCAGTCCGCTTAGAATCCGCCCACCCGCGCCCTGCCCCTTTGCTTCCGGCTTCACCACAATCGAGCGCACTTCGCACAAATGCGGACCGTAAAAGTGCAGTGCACCGCAGCCGATAAACACACCGCCGTCCGACTCTGCAACCGTGAAGTCGCGGATGTTTTCGCAAATCTCCGCAAACGCGCGCTTCAACAGCGTGCCGTCGCCTGAGAGCGAGTTCACCAAGTCGTAGACGTTGGAGGCGTCCTGAAGCAATGCCTTACGCACCAGCATGGATGGCCTCCCCAATCGCCTGTGTCTTCCCAATTTTGTTTGCCGTCAACTCTGCAATGCGTTTTTCCGCAATGTCCAGAGCAGCGTGTACCCGCCCGCGCGCAGTTCCCCCCGTCACGTCGTGGCAGTCAAGCGTGGCGGTCAGCGTTACGGCAGGGAAGAAATCCTCCGCGAATTCAGGCCCAAACGCCCGCAACTCATTCAGTGTCAGGTCGCCAAGTTCAACGCCCTTTTCCAATGCAAACCGAACCGCATGGCCAATCCTCTCGTGCGCTGTGCGGAAGGGAACGCCCTTGTGTACAAGGTACGTCGCCGCGGCCATCGCATTCAGATAGCCCGTCTTCGCCGCCTCGTCCATGCGCTCGCGATTGAATTCAAGAGCTTCTGTGAAACGTGCCACCAGCTTCAGCATCTGCGTCACAAAGCTCACTGCAAAAGCCGGCTCCTGGGTCTCCTGCATATCTTTATTGTAGGCCAAAGGCAGCCCTTTCAGTTGCAGCGTTACTGCTTGCGCCGCTCCATGAATCCGTCCCACCTTGGCGCGGATCAGCTCCGTCAGGTCGGGATTCTTCTTCTGCGGCATCGCGCTCGACCCCGTTGAAAAGGCCTCAGGCAGAATCACAAACCCGTACTCCGCCGTTGCAAACAGCGTGATCTCCTCCGCAAACCGGCTCAAATGCAATCCAACAAAAGTAAGCCCCTGCAGATACTCAAGAATGAAATCACGATCGCTTGTGGCATCCATCGAATTCGCCGTCGGCGCCGTAAATCCCAGTTCTTTCGCAGCAATCGTCCGATCCAGCGCCAGCGTAGCCCCGGCCACCGCACCCGAACCCAATGGACAGTAATTCAGCCGCGCTGCGCAATCCTGCAACCTGGCCGCATCGCGCAGCACCATCTCCACATAAGCAAGCAGCCAGTGCGCTACCAGCACCGGTTCAGCGCGCTGCAAATGCGTATAGCTGGGTATCACTGCATCGCCAGCCTTGCGCGCCTGCGATAAAAGCGCCCCGGCCCATGCAGCCAGACCCTCCACAACAAATTCAATTTCAGCTCGCACATACAACCGCAGATCGGTAGCAATCTGCTCGTTGCGGCTGCGGCCTGTGTGCAGCTTCAGCCCCAGCGAGCCAATCCGCTCCACCAGCTTCAGCTCCACAAAGTGATGAATGTCTTCGGCCGTTGCGTGATCGCGCACCTCCGCCTTGTCCGCATCGGAGCTGTACGCCGCGGCAATCGCATCCAGCGCAGCGCGGAGTTCCACTGCTTCGCCTTCGGACAGAATTCCGGCGGTGCAGAGAGCCGATGCATGGGCCCTGCTGGCGGCTATCTCTTCCTTCAACAGCCGCCAGTCAAAAACAATCGACCGCTGCCACGCTTCGAACTCGCCGTCGAGCGGCTCGCGAAAGCGGCCCGACCACATCTTTGCGGGTTGTTGTTCGTTTGACATTGATTTATGCGTACCTCACGCTATTCCTTCTCCTTGGCGCTGCTCAACATGGGCATTTCGTTGCCTGTACTGAGGGTGAGCAAGCCGGTTGCCGCGTAGGTAAGGAGCTTATCGCGGGTGTCGGCGATGTCGAGATTGCGCATGGTGAGTTGGCCGATGCGGTCACGCGGTGAGAATGTGGATTCGGTTTTCTCCATACTGAGGCGCTCGGGATGAAAGGTGAGGTTAGGCGACTCGGTGTTAAGGATGGAGTAGTCGTTGCCGCGGCGCAGCTCAAGGGTGACCTCGCCGGTGATGGGTTTGGCGACCCAGCGCTGGGCGGATTCACGGAGCATGATGGCTTGGGAATCGAACCAGCGGCCCTGATAGAGCAGGCGGCCGAGTTTGCGGCCATTGTCCCGGTACTGCTCGATGGTGTCCTCGTTGTGAATGCCTGTGATAAGGCGCTCGTAGGCGATGAACAGCAAAGCGAGGCCGGGCGCCTCGTAGATGCCGCGGCTCTTGGCCTCGATAATTCTATTCTCTATCTGATCGGACATGCCCAACCCGTGGCGGCCACCGATGCGATTGGCTTCGAGAAGAAGTTCGACGGGGTCGTTGAATTGGCGGCCGTTGAGCGCGACGGGAAAACCTTCTTCAAAGCGGACCGCGACCTGTTCGCGCTGGATTTCGACATCGTCGCGCCAGAAGGCCGTGCCCATGATGGGAACGACGATCTTGACCGAGGAAGAAAGATGCTCCAGGTCTTTTGCTTCGTGTGTTGCACCGAGGAGGTTGGAATCGGTGGAGTAGGCCTTTTCGGCGGACATCTTGTAGGCGAAGCCGCAGCATTGCATGAATGCGGACATCTCGGCGCGGCCGCCGAGCTCGTCGATGAAAACGGCGTCGAGCCAGGGTTTGTAGATCTTGAGGCTGGGATTGACGAGCAGGCCGTAGCGGTAGAAGCGCTCGATATCATTGCCTTTAAACGTGGAGCCGTCGCCCCAGATGTGGACGTCGTCCTCCTTCATAGCGGCGACCAGCATGGTGCCGGTGACGGCTCTGCCGATCGGAGTGGTGTTGAAGTAGGCGACGCCGGCAGTGGTGATGTGGAAGGCGCCGGACTGGAGCGCGGCGATGCCTTCGCGAACCAGCGGGCCGCGGCAGTCGATGAGTCGCGCCTTTTCGGCTCCGTATTCGAGGGCTGCGCGCGGGATGGCGTCGTAGTCGGTTTCGTCGGGCTGGCCCAGGTTAGCTGTGTAGGCGTAGGGAATGGCTCCCTTCTGCCTCATCCAGTGCAGGGCGGCAGAGGTGTCGAGCCCGCCGGAGAAGGCAATGCCGACTTTCTCCCCCGTGGGCAGTGATTCGAGAATTGCGGACATGCTTGGGAACCTCAAAGAGCATCTAGCTTCGATGTTTTGAAAGGGCGCGGCTTCAGCCGTGCCGCAAAGCCAATAAAATCAAGTAGGGCTTTAGCCCCTGAGGGAATCCAGGTTTCGCACGAATGCTCGATCCGAAGTTCCCCAACTAAACCAAAGACTCAAGACTGGCAACCGACTACTGAAAGCTCGCCACATTCGCCAGCCCGCCCAGCAGCAGCAGCAGCAACGCCTTCTGCGCATGCATCCGGTTCTCGGCCTGGTCAAACACAATCGACTGCGGCCCGTCCAGCACCGCATCCGTAACTTCTGCGTTGCGACGTGCCGGCAGGCAGTGCATGAACACCGCGCTCGGCTGTGCCTTTTGCATCAACGCCTCGTTCACCTGGAACGGCCTGAAAATCGGCGCGCGTTTCGTCGATTCGTGCTCGAAACCCATGCTCACGCACACATCCGTGTAGATTGCGTCCGCGCCCTCTGCGGCGGCTTGGGGATCTTGCACCAGTCGCAGCTCACAGCCGTTGGCCTGTGCCATTTCCCGCGCCGTCGTCACAATCTCGATGTCCGGCGAGTAGCCGCGCGGCGTCGCAATCGTCACATTCGCGCCTAGTTGCGCGCCCGTCAGCATCAGCGAGTGGCACACGTTATTCCCGTCACCCACATACGTGAAATTCATGCCGTTCAACGAACCGAAATGCTCCTCAAGCGTCATGAAATCTGCCAGCGCCTGGCAGGGATGCTCGAAGTCCGACAATGCATTCACCACCGGCACGCGCGAATTTGCCGCCATCTCGGTAATTGTGTCGTGGGCATACGTGCGCAGCACAATGATGTCAACCCACCGCTCCACGTTGCGCGCCACATCGGCAATCGCCTCGCGCTCGCCGAGCGGCGAATTGGTCTGGTCCACGAAGATCGCGTTGCCGCCCATCGTGTTGATGCCCGTCTCAAAGCTCAACCGCGTACGCAGGCTCGCCTTCTCGAACATCAGCACCATCTGCTTAGCGTCCAGCGCATTGCGATACTCGCGCGGATTGCGCTTCACGTCGTGACCCAGCTTCAATATCGCGCGCACTTCGGCGCTCGACAAATCGGCGATCGAGCACAAATCCTCGCCGGCCAGCCGTGCTGCCGCGGCAAGAACACCGGGGTCCTTCTGTACCGGAACTCCTACGTCCCGGCGTTCTATCGTTTTGCTAACCATGTTGGTGCCCTCCTACGGATGCCGCTGCACTCTGTGCAGTTGCATTCTGCCCGGCTGCATATTCTGTAAAAATTTCATCCAGTGCTGCGATTGTGGTGTCCACGTGCGCGCGCTCCAGAATGAACGGCGGCAGGAAGCGCAGCACCGTATCGCTCGTGCAATTGATCAGGATGTGTCGCTTCAGCATCTCCGTCACTGTCTTCTTGCCAAGTTCCGCGGAATCAAGCTCCGCCGCAACCATCAATCCCTTGCCTCTCACGTCCACAATCGCTTCATGCTTCTTCTTGAGGCCGCGCAACTGCTCCTGGAAGTAGTCGCCCACTGCCGTTGCATTCGCCAGCAACCCATCCTTCTCGATTGCATCAATCACGGCTATTGCAACCGCGCATGCTAGCGGGCCGCCGCCAAATGTAGTCCCATGCACGCCGGGGTGGAATGAACGCGCCACCTCTTCGGTACAAAGAACTGCTCCCAGCGGAATGCCCCCCGCCAGCGGCTTGGCAAGTGTTGTAATATCCGGCTGAATCCCGTAATGCTGATAAGCGCACCACTTGCCCGTGCGCCCCATCCCGGCCTGAATCTCATCCACAATCAGCAGCGCGCCGGTCGAACTCGCCAGTGCCAGCGCCTCCGCGAAAAACTCCTGCGTCAGCGGACGAATCCCACCCTCGCCCTGAATCGCCTCCACCAGAATGGCGCAGACTTCATTCGAAAACTTAGCACGCAAATCGGCCACATCGTTGAACTTCACAAACTCCACACCCGGAACCACCGGGGCAAACGGCTCGCGGTACTTATCCTTGTACGTCGTCGACATCGCGCCGAATGTACGTCCGTGGAAGCTCTGCTCCAGCGCCAGAAATTTCGTGCCTATCGTCTTGCCCTCGCCGCGCAGCACGCCCGCATGAGCCCGGGCCAGCTTCATCGCGCCCTCCCATGCTTCCGTGCCGGTGTTGGCAAAGAACGCGCGGTCGAGTCCCGTGCGCTCGGTAAGCCGCAACGCCAATTCCGCCTGGCCCTCGTGGTAGTAGAGGTTCGAGATGTGAATCAGCTTTTTGCTCTGTTCGGCAATCGCTTCTTCAATCACCTTGTTGCCATAGCCCAGCGCATTCACGCCGATGCCGCTCAGCAGATCTAGGTAGCGCTCTCCCTTTTCATCCGTGATGTGCACGCCCTCGCCGCCCACAAACAAAACCGGGTAGCGATCGTAGGTCGAAAGCAGAAGCCGCGATTCTGCGGCGCGAATCTGATCGAGTTTTATCAACTTCGTCACTCCTAGGCCACCATCACTTCGGTGCCGTGGGCTACGCGAGTGCTGCACAGGTCAGGAAGGGAACCGGCCGCCTCAGCAGGTAAAATCCTTACGCGTTTCACGCCGTTCAAAAGAGCTTCGCGGCAGGCGCCTAGCTTAGGCAACATGCCGCCGGTAATCACGGCGCTCTTCGCCATCTCGGCAATCTGATCGATGCTCAGCCATCGGAGTACCGCGCCGTTAGCATCTTTCACGCCGGGCACATCGGTAAGAAACACGAGCGCATCGGCGCCGCATGCAACCGCGCATGCCGCCGCCATCTCGTCCGCGTTGATGTTGTAGTACTCTCCGTCAAATCCAAGCGCCAGCGAACAAAGCACAGGCACACCGTTCAACTGCCATATGGCCTCAAGCCAGCGTGGATCGCTGGCCGCAATCTCGCCCACAAAACCAAGATCCGGCGCTGTACGCTTCTTGCGCGCTCGAAACAGCAGTCCATCGCCGCCGGACATTCCCACCGCCGCTTGCCCGAGTGCGCCCAGTGAGGCCACCAGCTTTTTGTTTACCTTGCCGGCCAGCACCATCAGCGCAACATCGCGCGTCTCCGCATCCGTGATCCGCAATCCATTGATGAACTCGCTCTGCTTGCCCAGCGCCTTCAGCGTATTCGTCAACTGCACGCCGCCGCCGTGCACCACGGCCACCTGATTGCCGTCACGCACCAACTCAACAATGGCGCGCGTACAGCCTTCCAGCAACGAGGGAGTATCAAGGCCCGCTCCGCCCAATTTGACCACGTACCTCATTCCAGACCCTCCACCTCGCCCCAGCCTTGCATTACGTTAAGGTTCTGCACAGCTTGGGAAGACGCGCCCTTCAATAAATTATCAAGGCAACTGACGATCACCGCGCGCCGCCCGTTCGCGTCAAGCTGAAAGCCGATGTCCGAATAGCTCGTTCTCACCGAGTGCTGAATCTGCGGCAGCCCATTCTCATGCAGCCGCACCATCGGGCTGTCCACAAAAAACTTGCGGTACACATTTGCAACGCTCGCCCGCGTCTGTGGCTCTTTGAACCGCACATAGATCGTAGCCAGAATACCGCGCGGAATTGGCAGCAGGTGCGGCGTAAAAACAATCTCGTCCGCCTCAATGCCGATCTGCTCCAGCAGTTCGCCGGTATGGCGATGCGTAAAAACTCCATACGCGGAGAGATTGTCGGCCGCGTACATGAAGTGTGTCTTCGCCGTTGGCGCCTTGCCCGCGCCGCTCACGCCGCTCTTCGCATCAGCCACGATCCCATGTTCCAGATCGACCATCCTCGCGGCAACCAGCGGCTTCAGCGGCAGAATGACTGAAGTCGCGTAGCATCCGGGGTTCGCCACCAGCCGCGTACTCTTGATCTCTTTGCGATGAAGCTCCGGCATCCCGTAAACCGCCTGCGATTGTGTCGCAGCGGCCAACTCGGTGCCATCGTCCTCAAATGCATACACAGCGCGGTTGGTCGTCTCAGTCAACCGCCACGCTCCGCTCAAATCGATCACCTTGAGCCCGCGTTCCAGCGCATCCGGAACCCACTCCCGCGACTGCTCATGCGGCGTAGCAAGAAACAAAACCTCAACCCCGCGCTCAATCAGCAGTTCCCAAGTAAAAGGCTCCTGCTTCAGAGCGCCGCTCCCTTTGCTGTCAATCAGCTCAGGATGAATCTCGCCCAGCGGAACACCACCCCGCGCAACGTCTTTCGCGTCCACGCGCCCGGCGAACACCGGCGGTTTTCCCTGCAACCGCGGATGGTGCAGCAGTAGCCTAGCCAGCTCCGCGCCCGCATACCCCGTCACTCCTATAACAGCGGTTTGTACTTTCTCTTTCATGACTCCAGCATCGTCCTCAGCCGAGCTTCCACTTCGCCTGCCCGCCGCGGGTCAGCGCAGATCACCAGCACCGTATCGTCGCCGGCCACCGTGCCCACTACCTCAGGCCAACCTTCGTGGTCCAGCGCCGCAGCCACAGGCTGCGCTCCGCCCATCACCGTTCCCACAACTACTTGGTTCATCGCCTGCCGCACACGTAGCACGAAACTCTCGATCATCTCTTCCACCGAGGGCGGGCCGTCGTCTTCCAAAGTCGCCGCAACGCTCGTTCCCCGATGTCCATTCGGAAGCGAATAGCCGCCGGGGCCCTTGGAAAGCCGCAGCTCGTGAATGTCCCTCGATAGCGTGGCCTGCGTTACCTCGATGCCGCGCCGCCGAAGCTTTCGCCGCAGATCGTCCTGGTTTACCACCATGGACTTCGCCAGCACTTCTCGTATTGCATCTAGGCGTTGGTGTTTCATTGCCGCTTCCTCAGATAAAATCGAAGACACGGTCCGCGAAGCGGAAACCGCGCTCGAATAAATATACAATATAGATGCATAAGTATGCAAATTAGGCTCTTTGCCAGCCTCAGACTAGTTAATCCCATCATGCCGTTTGCGCCCCGTGCCCTCCGCACTGATACACTCTCGAATGTCCGCGCGTTGAGGTTTCTGCGCTCCCAATTTCAATCCAATGACAATGATCGCTCCCATTGCTACCATCAATGACCTCTTCCGCCGCGTTACCGCGGCGGCCAATCCCCGTGCCGTCCTCTGGCAGGACGAGTTTGGCCAGTGGCAGCCAATTTCCTCCGACCAGATTTATCAGCGCGTCCGTGCTCTGGCAGAGGTCTTTCTAGGCTGGGGAGCGCAAAAAGGCGACCGTATCGCCCTCATCGCCGAGAACCGCTGGGAGTGGGCCGTCACCGATTTCGCCACCCTCGCCATCGGCGCTGCCGACGTGCCCATCTATCCAACCCTCACCGGCGAGCAGGTGGCGGCCCTAGTCAACGATGCAGGCTGTCGCATCGCCGTCGTCTCAACTCGCCAGCAATTCGACAAGCTCAACTCTGTCCGCGCCCTGACTCAGCTCGAACGCATCATCATCATGGATTCCCCCGCGCCCGATGGAGCCATCGCCTTCAGCTCTCTTATGGCTGGCGCCGACGACCGCAACTCTCACCGCGACCCGGTTTTCGACGCTCTCGTCCGCGCCGTCGAGCCAAAGGACCTCGCCACCCTCATCTACACTTCCGGCACTACCGGCGAGCCCAAGGGCGTCGCCCTCACCCACGGCAACATCGCTGCCAACCAGAGCTACGCCGCCGCCGATTTCAACTTCGGCCCCACCGACTCCTGCATCTCTTTCCTGCCCCTCTCTCACATCACTGCCCGCGCCCTCGACTACGTCATGTATTACTCCGGAGCCCAGGTCGCCTACTGCTCCCAATTCGACAAACTGCCGCAGGCCATGCGCGAGATTAGGCCTACAGTTCTTGTTGGTGTGCCCCGCGTCTATGAAAAGATTCGCCAGGCCGTTGAAGGTCGTGCCGCGCTCTCTCCGGTCAAGAAGCGCATGCTCACATGGGCCATCGGTCTCGGCGCCAAACACGGAGATACCGTCTACGACGGCCGCAAACCCTCGGCATTCCTCTGGAAGCTGGCTTCAAAGCTGGTCTACTCCAAGGTTAGCGAGGCCTTCGGTGGCCGCGTCCGCATCTTTGTCTCCGGTGGAGCGCCTTTGGGGATAGACACCGCGCGTTGGTTCGCCGCTGCCGGAATCGCCCTATGGGAAGGCTATGGCCTCACCGAAACCTCGCCGGTCATATCACTCAATACACCGCTCAAGCACCGCATGGGCGCCGCCGGATTCCCCTTGCCCAACGTCGAGCTCAAACTCGCTGAAGACGGCGAATTGCTCGTCCGCGGCGACTCGGTTTTTTCCGGCTACTGGCATAAGCCTGAAGCCAATGCTGAGTGCTTCGATGCCGAGGGCTGGTTCCGAACCGGAGACATCGCACACATCGACGCTGATGGCTTCCTGTTCATCACCGATCGAAAGAAGGAACTGCTCAAGACCTCCGGCGGCAAGATGGTCGCGCCGCAGCCAATCGAGAACAAGCTCAAGAACAGCCTGCTAGTCGCCCAGGCTGCCCTGGTCGGCGACAAGCACAAGTTTATCTCCGCCCTTATCGCCCCTAACTTCGCCACCCTCGAGGAGTGGGCCCGGCATCACGGCGTCCCGACCACATCCCACGCCGAACTAGTTGCCGACAGCCGCGTCGTCGCGCTCTACGGCGAAATTGTCCGCGAGGTCAACGGCACCCTTGCCAACTTTGAAACTCTCAAGCGCTTCCGCGTTGTTGCAGAGGAGTGGGCTCAGGAGACTGGCGAACTTACCCCGTCCATGAAGCTCAAGCGCCGCGTCCTCATGGAGCGATACGCGGGGGTGATTGCCGAGCTTTACGCGGACGAAGCAACCTCACGAGGCGAATAGGCGAGCCCAACCGCCCCAGCCCCTTCCCGAACAGAAGCCCCTTGCGCCCCAGCTCCCGAAGCCCCCTGAAGAATGGCGCCCCCCAGGCCCCCACTGCCAGCAGGCTGCCGAACAGAATGATCGCGTCAATATTCAGCCGTCCCTCGCTGGACCAGTACGCATTCGGTTCCAGGTTCAGCCACAGCGCAAACTCATCCAGTGTCAGCGCCGCACCCGCCCCGTAACTCACCGCCATCAACCGGCCGAGGAAGATTGAAGTAGGCGAGTGCGATCGGCCCAGGTCCATCAGCCATCCGTAGCCAACCAGCAGCAGGATCAGAATTCCCCACACCAAGTGGTGAATGTGCATCCCTCGCACCACAACCCACTGGAAATGACCCTCATGGTTCACGATCCGGTGCACCAGTATCCGAACCCCCACAAAGGTAATTAGAAAGGAGACCGAAGCGAGGAACATGCGCTGCCGCGGCCGGTCCGGGATCGTCGTGCGGATCAGGAATCCAAGTCGCGTCAGTTGCAGCAGCACCAGCAACACAATCACAACCAGGCCGACAAACGCTAGCAGCAGCATTGCTCCAATTCCGGGCATACCATCCTATTGAACCACCGTGCCCCGCTCCAACCCAACAGAAATGCCGTTTACAGCACCCAAACCAGAAACTCCTCGCATAATCCCCGCCTCCTAGGAGCTGAAAGCTAGAAGCTAGAAGCTGACCTCTGACCCCTGTCCTTCCGTGCTGATGGTCACGATTTCCCTTTACAACGCCGGAGTACACTGGTTAAGGCGTCGAAACCGGCCGTTCCCGCTTTCTGGACCTCCGGATTTTGAACCCATACTTCAGGGACAAGTTCCCGGCCCGGCCGCATGACCGAAGAATCACGTTGGCCGCGCTATTTTACGAGGAGATTTTGCGATGCGAGTTGCTTTGTTGACCGGTGGTGGAGATTGCCCCGGCCTGAATGCCGTGATCTATGCAGCTGTCAAAAAGGGCATCAACCACTACGGAGACGAGTTCATAGGTTTCCTCAATGGATGGCGGGGCGTGCTTGACAACAACTTCATCCCCCTCACCCTTGAAAACATCGATGGAATCCAGTTGAAGGGCGGCACCATCCTCCACTCCTCACGCACCAACGTGAAGAAAATTCCCGGCGGCATCGAGAAGGTTCAGGAAGTCCTCAAGCTCAACAAAATTGACGCTCTGATCGCCCTCGGCGGCGACGACACGCAGTCCGTCACCCTGTTCTTGAGTGAAAATGGCGTGCCATCTGTCGGCGTTCCGAAGACCATCGACAACGACATCAATGGCACCGACACAACCTTCGGCTTCGATACCGCCGTCATGATCGCCACTGAGGCCGTCGACCGCATCCACACCACAGCCGACTCGCACAACCGCGTCGTCGTCATCGAGGTCATGGGCCGCGATGCAGGCTGGATCGCCTATGCCTCCGGCGTGGCCGGTGGCGCACACGTCATCCTCGTTCCTGAGAAGGAAATCGACATTGACCACGTCTGCGCCCTGCTCAAGTACAACTACGATCACGGCAAGCACTATGGTGTCGTCGTCGTCGCTGAAGGCTGCCACCTACCTGAAGTCGGCCAGGTCATCGGCTCAGCCAAGGTCGACTCCTTCGGTCACGCCCGCCTCTCCGGCATCGGTGAAGCCCTCGCCGAACTCATCGAGGAAAAGACCGGCTACGAAACCCGCTCCGTCAACCTGGGCCACACCCAGCGCGGCGGCGTGCCCACAGCCTACGACCGCGTGCTCGGCCAGCGCTACGGCCTACACGCCATCGACATGGTGCACGAAAAGAAGTGGGGCCGCATCGCTGTCCTCCGCGGCACCGATATCACCGACATCACCATCAAGGAAGCCATCGCGAGCAACCGCCGCCTCGACCAGCGTTTCTTTGACGTAATCGCCGACCTCGAATCCAAGGTCTAACCGGACTTACGCTTTAAGCAAAAAAGCCATCCTCCCCGCGCGGATGGCTTTTTGCTTTCCCTATCGCATACAGTTGCTCTGTGCTCTATCGCCTCTACCGCCCCGCGGACTTTCCCCAGCTCTACGCGATCGAGCAGGCTTGCTTCCAGCCGCCCTTCCGTTTTCCCCGCCGCTACATGCAACAACTCGTCGCCAGTTCCGCCGCCGCCACCTGGATCGCCGAAGAGGACCAGCAGATGACTGGCTTCGCCATCGTCGAGTGGAACAACGAAGAGGGCATCACGGTCGCCTACATCCAAACCCTCGAGGTAGCCCCCGCCCAGCGCCGGCGCGGCATCGCCACCGAACTCCTCAGCCGTGTTGAGTCCTCTGCCCACGCCGCCGGAGCTCATGTCCTATGGCTTCACGCCGCCGAGTCGAATGTCCCCGCGATCCACCTCTACCGGGCCCACGGCTATCTCCCCCAGGGCAGGGAAGAGAATTACTACGCCCGCGGCATCCCCGCACTCATCTACGCCAAACCCCTCGAACCCCCTCCAGCCGCGTAACATTAGGATGCCCCATCGAGGCCAGGTGTTCCACACTTTTGCCTTCTTTTCAGCGAAAGAGTGGTAAGGCAAAGCCCTCAACCCAGCAGCCTTTCAACTCCCTACCCCTGTTCCCTATTCCCTGCTTCTAATCACTTCCTGCCCGCGTCCGTGTTCTTGATGAAGGCCGCCACGCGGTCATGAAGCTGCTTGCGGCACTCGTCGCGCACATACGCCATGTGGCCTGACTCGTACCAGTCGTATTCGATGTTTTTGGTCAGGGACGATGGAATGGGCAGATGCTTTTCTTCGTATTCAGCGCCGAAGAATGGCGTAGCCATGTCGTAGTAGCCGCCGTTGACCATCACTTTCAAATGCGGATTGGTCTTCATGGCGTCGGCCAGGTCCCCGCTCACGTTGAGGCCGCCCGAAGCTGCAAACCAACTCCCTGGCTCCTGGCGCGTCCAATCCCAGTGGACACCGCCAAATAGCGCGCTGGGCACGTAAGTCTGGCCTGTGCCGTACTTCAGGTCGTTGCGAAGGTAAGAGTTGATCAGCGCCGTGTACGCCGATGAGATGGCGGCGCTTTGCGGATCGTACCCTGGCCGTTCGCTCAAGGGATCAATTGTGGGACCGAGGAAACGCGTGTCATAGCGGCCGGTGGTCATATCCTCGTTGTCATCGAAGGTCTTCAAAAACTCGCCGCCATCCACGCGAAGGTTGGCCTTAAGCACATAGGCAACCTGCAGGCCCGTATATTCGTGAATCTTCTCCGCTACGGCTTGCTTCTCCGCGTCGCTGATATCCGTCCCTTGGGCCAGAACGTGCATGTACTCACCCAGCGCGAAATCTTCCACTTGTTTCAGGAACGGTTCAATTGCCGGCGGTTGCGGAGACAGTTTCTTGTGATACCAGGCGGTGGCCGCATAGGTTGGCAGGGCAAGTTCGTAGGGCAGGTCCACACCGGGGCGGCGGCAGCAGACACCGGTGTCGATCGAGAAATTGAAGATCTCGCCCAGCAGCATCACGCCATTCAAGTCAATGTTCTTCTCGTTTTCAAGGCGGTTGGCCAGCACCGCGGAGCGCGTGGTCCCGTAGCTTTCGCCGAAGAGATACTTCGGCGAGTTCCAGCGGTCGTATTTGGCGAGAAAGCGGGCGATGAATCGCGCAAACGCGTTCGCATCCTGGTCCACGCCCCAGAAGGCCTTCCCGGCATCCTTGCCGGCGAGCCCGCCAAATCCCGTACCTGGCATATCGATAAAGACCAGGTCGCTCACGTCGAGCAGACAGTAAGGATTATCGATGAGTTTGTATGGAGCTCCGGGCAGGTGCGTGTCGCCGTTGGTCTCCACATATTTCGGCCCCAGCGAGCCCAGGTGCAGCCACATGGTTGAGCTCCCCGGCCCGCCATTGTAGAAGAACGTAATCGGCCGGTCTTCAGCTTTCGCGTCCTTTTTGAAGTAAGCCACGTAAAACATTCGTGCCGTTGGGTCGGCGTCCTTCGCCTCCTTGGGTGCAGCCATCTCCAGTTGGCTTCCCGCCTGCGGCTTTCCATCCAGCCCCAGTTGCGCATCCTGCGTATCGGTCGCCCCCACTGTCAACGTTCCCGCAATCGCGTTATACGCAATGTGCTTTCCCCCAGCGTTTACCTCGCCCTGCGTTGTCACATCGGCCGGCATAGCCTTTTCCGCAGGCTTGTCCGAGGTCTTATCAGTCGCCGCCGGCTTCGCAGTCGGCGTATCGTCCATTGCGCGAATCGTGACAGGCAGAACCAGCAAAGCCGCGGCAATCGCAGCCACAAACACCCGTTGCGCTATGTACATGTGAGAGTCTCCAGAAGATCAAATCTGTTGAGAAGTTAGTATAGAGCCCAGAATTTCTTATTCCCTATTTCCCGGTCACTGTTCACAGGTCCTTCGTTACTATTCCCCGCTTTTTTCAAACGGCTGTTTCACCGTAATCCGCGGCCGATTCTCCGTCTGCAGCTGCTTCGCCACCTGCTCGACCTCGCGAAACACCCGCAGGAAATTTCCCCCCAAAATCTTCCTGCAGTCTTCAGCCGAGTAGCCGCGCTCCATCAACGCCACCGTAATCTTCTGGAAATCCGCCGGCGAATCCATTCCCTGCGGTAACTGCCCACTGATCCCGTCGAAGTCCGATCCAATCCCCACATGATCAATCCCCGCCACCTTCGCAACATGATCAATCTGGTCAATCAGCTCTGAAAACGCCGGCCGCGGAATCCGATCCGCATACTCACGCTGCAGCTTGGCTATCTCCGTCTGGCTCGCCTCTTTGCCTTCCGCCTTCGCCTTGTCCTTCAGCTCTTGCACCGCCTTCTTCATCTTCGGTTCCATCGCCTTCTGCGCATCGCGGTACTGCTGCGAGACAAACCCGGAGTAGAAGTTCACCTGCACCACGCCGCCCTTCGAATCCGGCCCGCCAGAGTTCGCAATCGCCCGCAGCATGTCGTCTGTCATGTTCCGCGGCGAGTCGCACAGCGCCCGCGCCCCCGAGTGCGAAGCAATGATCGGCGCCCGCGAAATAATCAGCGTGCGATAAAACGTCCGGTCCGAAACGTGCGAAATATCCACCATCATCCCCAGCCGGTTCATCTCGTACACCACGTCCTTGCCGAACTCGCTCAGCCCCTCCTTCGTATGCGCAACCATCGCGTCGTCCGCATCGCCTGAGCTGTCCGCCCATCCATTCGAATTGGTCCACGTCAGCGTCATGTACCGCACGCCCAGCGCGTAGTACTGCCGCAGCAGCCCCAGCGAGTCCTCAATTGAGTGCCCGCCCTCAATCCCCATCAGCGCCGCTAGTTTGTGCTCCCGGTGCGCCCGCTCAATCCCCTCGGCCGACGTCACCAACTCCATCTCACCCGAGTGCTTCGCCGCCTGCTGCTTCACCGCGTCAATCAGCTCCAGCGTCCGCCGCGCATAATGCCCCTTGTTCGCCTCCGGCTCCACCCAGATCGCAAAAAACTCCGCTCCCAGGTTCCCCTTTCGCGCCGTCGCCAGGTTGAACTCCCCGCCCTTCAGCGCATCCCCCAGGTCGAAGTGCTCATCCAGAAAACGTTGCGGCGTATCCGCATGCGAATCGATCACAATCGCCGACCCGTGTACCGCAGCAGCAGATTGAGGTACCGCGGCCCCCGATTGCTTCACGGCCCCAGCCGGCTGCACTCCTGCACCTTTGCTTTTTTTCGTCATCGTCTGTGTAGGCCTCGCCGTGGATTGGGCGCTCGCCGGCGCCCCTGCAACCATCAAAATCACCGCCGTTCCGCCCACCACAATCAGCGCCGGTCCAGCCATCCAAAACAGAAATTTTGAATCATGTGCGCGCATAGTCTTGCCTGTGAGTGTAAACCCCTCCGCTGCGCCTCCAAATCGCAAACTCGCTAACCCGCTATTCCCGCGTGAGCGGGAGCTAACTCGCTGTCCTGATTGCACCCCACCCTACCCTGCCAACCCGGTGACTAGCTGACTCGCCGGCTCACTGTCCTCTGCCCACTGTCCACTGTTTTGCTATACTTGATAGGTTCACCTCGTGCGGAGGTGGCGAAATTGGCAGACGCACTAGCTTGAGGTGCTAGCGCCCACAAGGCATAGGGGTTCAAGTCCCCTCCTCCGCACCAATGAACGTGATTCCGGGACATCCCGTCAGCTTAAGTCCGGCCGGTCCGGACAGACTTGGAAAGCAGAATTAAATGCAGATTCTCTTTTATGTTTTTGTTGTAGTTCACCTGATCGTGTGCTTCTTCCTGATCGGTGTCGTCCTCATCCAGCAGGGCCGCTCAGCCGACCTCGCCGGCGCCTTCGGTGGACAGGGCTCGCAAACCGCCTTCGGACCTCGGGCCGCCGCCAATGTGCTCACGCGCCTCACCACCTGGTCGGCCATCATCTTCATGTGCACCTCCGTTGGTCTGGTCGTTCTCTACAACCGCGCCAGCACCTCGCACTCCGTCCTTGAAGGCACCAAGCCCGCCCCCATCAGCACCCCCGCCAAGTAGCACGAGCAGTTTTCGGAGAGAGGCAGAGGTTTCAACCTCCGCATATGGCGAGCAGAATGAGCGCTGCTTTAGCCCCGGAAAACTGCATTTCGGCCTGGCCCACTCTCCCCCTTACAATAAGAACTGAGATTCATCAGATCGAGGACCCAAGCACATGCCCCTCTCCGGAGAAGCCATCCGCCTCATGAACTACATCGACGACGTAGCCGTAACCCTGCGCCGCGTCCTCGCCACCATCCCCACCCTCACCGCCGACGAGCGCGCCCGCGTAGCCGAGCACCTCATCCAGACCCGCCCCAACGCCGAAGACGTAGCCCAGGCCCTTTCAGCCAAGTAAGGCCCTTCGTGCCCACTGTAGCCATCATCGGAGCAGGCCCGTTAGGTCGCTGGCTTGCCCTTGAAGCAGCCCGCGCCGGCTTCTCCGTTCTCCTCGAAGACGTAATGCCGAACAACCTCCACCACGCCCAGGAACTCATCCGTCAAGAGCTCAACCCCGACTCGCTAGGGTACAAATCGGACGGAGGGGTCCGCTTCGTCTCCACCATCGAGGACGCTGTCCGCCAGGCAGACCTGGTCATCGACTGCGTGCCCGACGAACTTGAATCCAAACTCGAAATCCTCTGGCTCCTCGACCGAATGGCCCCGCCGCACGCCGTCTTCGCCACTCCCACCACCCGTCTCTCCATCGGCGACCTGGCTGACTGCACCTACCGCCCCGAGAAGTGCATCGCCATCGCCGCCGAAGCCTCAGCTCTCACCGCCAACCGCAGCCGCGCAATCCTCCTCCGCACCACTCCCCGCACCGCCCCCGAAACCACCGCCCTCCTCGATGACTTCTGGCGCCGCCTCTCCTTCACCCCCACCTTCGAGCAGGAACAACCCCAAGCCTGAAAGCGGGAAAAAGCGGGGCACTGGTGGCCTCAAAGGGTCGCTTAAGTGGTTCATTATGTAAATGTTAAATGTTCGCTTATGTGGTGCGTAGTAACCGATAAAGGTTCGCTTAAAGGGTTACGAAAAGGGGCCAAATGTTGGCCTAGGTGGTTGTAGAAACTTGAGGGTATAACCTTTTATGCCACCTAATTCAGCGAATTGGCTGCTCACAAGGTTGCGAAAAAGAGCCTTAGGTTGTCTGGAATTACCGGGAAATCGCCTAAAAGGGGCATTTTTCGTGCCTTATAGTGCGTTCTTGTGGCATTTAGGGGCAAATAACAGTAGAATAGGCGGTTTTGGGGTGCGTTTTTCCCGGTTATGCGGGGCGGTAAGCAGCGGACAGTGGGCGGGGGACAGGGAATAGGGAAACGGGGGATCAGGGCTCACGGGCACTTGCCTTTCCAGGCCCTGTTGAGGGGACGGGTTAGCACGTACATTCAGCCAGTCCCACGGGTGAAAATCAGTTGGCGCGGTTAAGACGAGCGATTAGGTTCCACTAGCCGACTCCTGATTAACAACGCCTGGAAGGCTGTTTATCCCGTCCCTGTTGGGGGCGCCCCATCCGCTGCTTTTCGGCACTGATTCGCGCGGGCGAGTGGTTTGGCGAATATGCGAAACTGGCAAGTCGCCCGCCTTCTCATTTATCCTTGTCTTAGTGTCGAAGCGAACCTTCCAAATCGTCGTAGCTCTAGTTGTCTTCTTTGGGGCACTGACACCGCTGGCGAATTGCTTCGATACCTGGGACAAGGGTCCAGTTGCCGCTCCAGTCAACGACACTGAACTCCATTTGACTGCCTGGGTGGTTGGCGCCGGTTTTGTGCTTGTGATGACGAAATTGATGCGTTACATCCCGGCTTTCACAGGTGGCGTGAAGCGCGTCGATTGCCTTCGACATATCCCCACCTTCTCTCCGCCAGCCTGCGATAAATGTTCCGAACCGACCAGCAGTCCCCCTGTCGTAGCCCTCAGAATCTGATTTCTCTCTTGTGAGCCCCGCTGGAAACGACAGCTCCGGTGCGCCTTGGTGCGCCTGCTGTCCCACATAGGTAGCGCACATTCACTGGAGAGGTTATTTGATGCATCGTTCACAGTTGGCCGTGATCCTGCGGCACTATGTCCCCTCGGTCTTTCTTTTCGTTCTTTTCTATCCGCATGCGTCGGCTCAGTCTGGCGTGACCTTCGGCAGCCTGTCCGGGACGGTCGCGGACACATCCGGAGCCATGGTTTCCGGAGCTCACGTCGCAGCCTCCTCGCTGGATAACGCGGTCCAGCGCGACGCGATTACCAGCGCCGATGGCACGTTTGTCTTCCTCAACCTACCAAGTCAAAGTTATCAACTTTCGGTCTCAGCCACTGGGTTTGCCGTCTGGCGCAATCCCTCCGTCGCCGTCGCAGTTGGGCGGAACACCAGCATGACAGTGCGGCTGGCTCCGGCACGCGCCACGCAACAGGTCACCGTTCATTCGCAAACAGAGGCACTAGACACCTCCCAGACTTCTCCGGTAGCGAACATCGACCGAGACCGCATCGAGGAACTCCCTATCCCCAGTCGCAACTATCTCAATTTCGCGCTGCTTGCCCCGGCAATCGCCGCGGCCAATCCGGTACTCGCGCAGCAAACTCCCGGAACCGAGGCCAGCGGCTTCAGTGCAGGCGGCCTGCGTCCCACGAGCAACGCACTCTACATTGACGGCACCGACGACAACGACGAATACACGGGCCTGAGCCGAACGGAGCTTTCGCCGGAGGCCATTAGCGATTTCCAGATCGTAAACCACGGATATGCCGCACAGTCCGGCGGATCGGCTGGAGGCTCTGTGGACGTAGAGACGCGCTCGGGCGGGAACCTCCAGCATGGCGACGCGTTTCTCTTCGTGCAGAACGGCGCACTGAACGGCACACCGGCTCTGGAAGTCGTCCCCCGCAAGCCCGATGAGAATCGTCTGCGCGCCGGGCTCTCCACCGGAGGCCGCATCGCAAGAAACCGCCTCTTCTATTACCTCGCCGGCGAGCAGGAGTTGGCGCGAGGCGAAGACGCGAGCGACTTCGGTCCAGCACTCGCTGCCACCATCGATGGAGCTATGAATCAGGCAGGTGCTCTCCACGGCTTTCGCCTGCAGCAGGGGTTCTTTCCGACCACAAATGAGGAGACCGAGCTTTCCGGGCGGCTGGACCGCGACTCCGCGACCCAGAGCCTGATGCTTCGCTATGCGCTTACCAACAATCGTTCCGTCAACGACGCCTTCCATACCGGCGATCTCTCCGACCTGAGCACACGCGGGTCGGCATTCTACGACGACAGCAGCATCAACGGCGCCTGGAGTTGTACGCTCTCGCCCCGGTTGCTTAACCAGCTCGACTTCGAGGTCGCGCAGCGACGAGTTGCCCTGCGCACAGCAGTCACCCAGGAACCCGGCATCGTTGTTGCTGGTATCGCGCAGTTCGGCACGCCCTGGGATGGGAACAGCCGCCGCTACGAAACCCACATCGACCTTGGCAACAGCGTCATCCTGCAGCACGGTAAACACCTCGTCCAGGCCGGAATCGCTACGAGCCACATCGCTTTGCGCTCTGCCGATCCAGGCGGCTTCCAGGGCCTGTATGTCTTTCCTTCCCTGGCCGCCCTCGCGGCTGCGCAACCCGATTTCTACACCCAGAACTTCGGCGATCCCGATACCAACTTCAGCGAGCTGCGCACGACGGCATGGCTTCAGGATCACTGGACCCCGTCGCCCCGCCTCGCCCTGGATTACGGCTTGCGCTATGAAGACAACGGCTTACCCTCTTCGCTCCCGAAGCACCCGTTCAATTTCAGTCCCCGCTTAGGCTTTGCCTGGTCGCCGTCGAGACCCTGGGTCGTGCGCGGAGGCTTCGGCATCTTCTTCGATCGTTACCTGCTCTCTACCGTCAATCGCATCGCGGAGTTCAACGGCGTGCGCGCCCAGCAGCAGATTGTCGACGGCACCGAAGCTGCTTCTCTCTACCAGTCCGGCCAGACTTTCACCGCACGTCTTCCCGGCATTGCGCCGAGCGTCTGGCAGGCGCAGCGTGGCCTGGCAAATCCATACGCCGAAACGGCATCGCTCGGCATTGAGCATCAACTGCCCGCACAATGGACCGTCAGCGCCGAGTATCGCTTCGTTCGTGGTGTAAAGCTTGGGCGCACCATCAACAGCAACCTCACGCCCCCTGTCCTCCTCACCGCTCAAAACGCGTCCAGTCTAGGCATTCCCACGCCCACACCGCAGCAGCTTGGCCGCCTAGTCTTTTCCCCGCAGCGCCTCAACCCGGTATATGACGCTATCAACCAGTTTCAGACCGGAGCTAGCTCTGACTACAACGGTGCAACGCTGACCGTGAACCGGCAGTTCACTGAGGAGTTCGAGGTGATGGCCGGCTACACCTTCTCCAAAACCATCGATGACGCTTCCATCGATGCCGAGCAGCCGCAGAACCCCTATGCGCTCGCGCAAGAGCGGTCTCCGTCACTGGACGATCAGCGTCATCGATTCGTGATGAGCGGTCTCTGGGTAATCGGTCCCGACCTGGATGACCCCGAGGACGCAGGCCGCGCGGCAAAACCGAACGCATTCCAAAGGGTGGTGTATGGCCTAGAGTTTGCTCCGATTCTCCAGGCGAGCAGCGGCTTTCGCGATAACACGTTGACAGGGGTGGACAGCAATCGCGAGCACAGCTATCCTTTCGAGGCCCGGCCGCTTGGCTACGGACGCAATAGTGTGCAGACATCGCCGCAGTTGCACTTTGATCTTCGCGTGCTGAAGATGGTTCCTATCTGGCGCGGACATCTCGACCTGGTTGCCGAGTCATTTAATCTATTGAACCGGCAGAACGTTGATCTCCTGAATCCGGTGTATGGATCGAATGGGCCCGCAACGCCGAATTTCGGCACGCCTCTCCAGGAATCGGATGCGCGGCGCATTCAGTTTTCCCTGGATTATGAATATTGAACCGCCGTCGCGTGAGGTATTCGGCAGATTTGGCCCGTTCCGAAGACGGCCACACTCAGTTGCGGCTTCAGGGCAACTAACTCATTGAGAGTGGTTAGCGCCAGAGGAGCAGGATAGGTACTGGGAAACCCCCATAGGATAGGCTATGCTGGGTGCTATTGACGACGGTGTCCAGCATCTTACGTTCCGCAGAAAGTTTGGAGGACACACTCCTCGGGGCGGGCGTCGCGTACTTCTCAAGACCCGGTTGCTCCTCGTATGGCCTGAGACGACGGCAAGCGGCAAAACTGCAGGCGAGGGGATTGTTGTAAATCCCACCCTTCGCAAAATGCGCGAAGGATGGGGCACCTGCAGTGTTGTGCTGGGGAAAGAGAGTTAAGAGTGGAAGGGTGGGCAACCCGCAGTTCCTATCTCGGCGTGAGCCAGTTTCCGGATCCTGTGATAGGGCGAGACGGGAAGCCCATCAAGAAACCTGCGGACTGGTAAAGGCTCGCAGCAGTTCTCCAGTTCTGTCCAGGGTGCTCGCTACCAGCGCCAGTTCCGCCCCATTTTTCGCAATTATGCACCGTTTTCGGTGCAAATCCAGGTACCATTCGTCATGCACTTGAAGGAATTCATGGCCTGACCTGAGCTTCTCAGGCTAAGATAAGGGCGCTATGAGCCTGCTCAATCAGGAAACGCCGGAAGAAATCGACGACGCTGCCCGCGGTGAAGAATTCACCAAGGGAAGCAGCCACGTGGTCTGGGCCACCGTGGTGGCGACCGTATTGGTCAGCATCGCTATCGCGATCTATGTGATCACCGGCGAAAAGCCGCCTGCGATGACCGGAGACATTATTGCGGTGTGGGCTCACCCGCAGCACACTGAGACATCGGGCCTGGACGCCAACGGCGCTCCCATGCCCAAAGAGAGTTTCGATCAGGTTCTGGTCTTTGCAGAGGTCCGGCTACATAACCAAGGCAAGGCGCCGCTCTTCCTTCTCAATATCATGACCAATGCCACGGTGGAAGACGGCATCCATTCCAGCTACGCGGCCTCCGAGCACGATTACGACCGGGTGTTTCTAGCCTATCCGGGGATTCCGGTTCCGCACGGCACGGCGCTGCCCCTTAATCTGACCCTGGAACCGGGGCAGTCCGTGGACGGAACCTTCGTCTCATCGTTTCGCCTGACCAAACAGCAGTGGGACGCGCGCAAGGACCTGGATTTCCGCTTTACCTTCCGCTACCAGCCAAGCCTGGTGCTCAGGCCCCACGCCCCGGTTATTGAGCAGTAGGCGGAGCGGGCGCGCCCTTGGGCGTCGACAGATATCCCGTAATCTGGTTCTTCGAACTGATTGAGTTCACCACAATCTCAAAGAGAGCCGGGTCTTTGCCGCTGTAGAACTGCAGCGGTTCGTTCACATTCCTGTCCTTCTTCTCGTAATTCTTGTCGTCGGCGAAGATGTTCAGGGTGAACTTGTTCTTTTTCATGTCGGTCTTCCTTAACTCCAGGCTCACCGTGCCCACGGGCTTCTTCTGGCCCTTGGTCAACGTGAACTCGTAGTAGTTGCGATCTCCCTTGTGCTCCAGCAGGACCAGCTCGTCGTGATTGCGAGCGATCACGCTGTTCGTGCTGCTCAGGTCGCCCTTCACCGCCATCAACTGGCTGATTGTGGTGGCCAGATCGGTCTGCGTCTTGGCTACATCGGTCTTCACCCCGCCTACATCGGTCTTCACACTGGACACATCGCTGGCGACTGCGGTTACCTGCTGCGCAGTCTGCTTTTGGGCTGTCTCCAGCCGCGCGGCGTCAACCTGCTCGCGGTGGATGATCTCCTGCGCGCGATCGTCCATCTGCTTCTGCGTCAAGCCCAGTGATTTTCCAAGCTCATCGGTGGTCACCTGCAGGCGGGCGTCGGTCTCACGCTGTTCTGCAGCCAGTTTTACGTTTTCCTGCTTGGCATCGGCCAGTTCCGTGGCCTGAGTCGCCAACTTGCCGTTCAGCGTATAGCACCAGATCAGGCCGCCGAGCGCAGCCACAAGCGCCGCGGCAATTACTCCAAGCAATGCGCCGGAGTGGGTTCTTGGGGTTTCTTCAGTTTCGCTCATTCTTTACCTTCCTTTTTCGGGGTGCCCTTGCCTGGAGCCGTTCCGGGTTGGATGGCGTCACCCCGTTCAGTTAGACGCCCATTTCCGGAAGAAATTCTCCTGATCGTCCAGGAGCTTCCCATGTTCTCACGAGGATCAGTCTCCGTTAATCGAGCTTGGGAGGATTCGCTCCGCGCTCTTCCAGGGAATCTACAGGATATCGGAGAAAGCGGGAATGTGCAGGAAATCCTGTCCAACCCGGTGCCATTTTTACCCTCTGGGGCTGGTCTGGTTGTCCGCAATTGCTTATTCCCTGTTCCATCCACCGTGACAAGTATCGAATAGTTCCGTTATAAACATCTTTACCGTATTTTTGAGCCGGGTCCTTGTCCCATGCCAGAGTCCCCAGCAAATGCGGGGTCTCCGGCGAAGGGTCTTGCTCGCTGGGGTAACGATTCGGTAAATTCATCGCATTCTTAAAGAGATCATTGCAAGGGAGAACCTGAAGGATATGTCGACAGCTATCATTGGAAAGGGTCTGGAAGGAATTGTCGCGGCAAACTCCGGTATTTGCTGGATCGATGGAGAGGCAGGCGTACTGTCCTACCGGGGAATCGATATCCACGAACTGGCCGAGCATTCCACGTTCGAGGAAACCACCTACCTGCTCTGGAACGGCATTCTGCCAAACGAATTCGAGCTGCGCGAGTTCACGTCGCAACTGACACTTGCCCGGTCGCTCGACCAGCGCATTATCGACATGATGCGTGCCTTTCCCCCCGCGGCCACGCCCATGGAGGTGCTGCGCACCGCCGTCTCCGCGCTAAGCTTCTACGATGCCGACGAGAAAGACAACTCCCACGACGCCAACGTGCGCAAGGCTTATAACCTGACCGCGCAGATCGCCATGATCGTGGCCATCTACGACCGCATGCGCAAGGGACTCGAGATTGTTCCTCCCGACCGCTCGCTCTCGCATGCCGCAAACTTTCTGTGGATGCTGAACGGCGTCAAGCCTTCAGAGACAGCTACTCGAACTCTCGATATCGCACTCGTGCTGCACGCCGACCACGAACTGAACGCCTCCACCTTTGCCGCCCGCGTCATCGCCGCAACCCTCTCCGACATTCACTCCGCCGTGACTGGGGCTTTGGGTGCGCTCAAGGGCCCCCTGCACGGTGGCGCCAATGAAGCCGTAATGCGCCTGCTCTACGCCATCGACAAGGCCGGCGCCGATCCGGTGGAATATGTGAAGGGCATGTTGAGCGCCCGGCAGAAGATCTCCGGCTTTGGCCACCGCGTTTACAAGACCGAGGATCCCCGCGCCACCCACCTGCGCAAGATGAGCGAGCAGCTCGGCAAGGACTCCGGACAGCCCAAGTGGTTCGAGATGTCGCGCGCCATCGAGCTCTACATCAACGCCGACAAGAAGCTTAACGCCAACGTGGATTTTTACTCGGCCTCGACCTACGCCACCCTGGGCATCGACATCGATCTCTATACGCCCATCTTTGCCATCAGCCGCATCGCTGGCTGGGCCGCGCACGTGATCGAGCAGCTCGACGACAACCGCCTCATCCGTCCTCGCGCCGAATACATTGGGCCCGCCTACCCGTCGCCCTATATTTCAATGGCAGACCGACCGTAAGCGGCCCGGATTCCCTCGCTCCGCGGCCGGTTCGAACTTCCCCTCACTCCTGCCGCGCCTTCCAAAGCAGATACAGTCCCCATGCCGACAGTGTGCAGTTGTCGCGGATGGCGCCGTCGATCATCATCTCCTCGAATTCAGCCACCGTTACCGACCGGACCACAAGATCGTGCTCTTCGGCATCTGGGTCCTTTTCAGTGGGGGTGAGGCCGGTGGCCAGGAAGACGTGTTGTCTTTGCCGCGTGAATCCGTAGGCGATCCACAGCGTTCCCAGGTGCGTCATCTCGGCGGCGTCCATGCCAATCTCTTCCCTGAGTTCGCCGCGCGCCAGTTCCTCGGGATTGTCGACTTCCATCTCCCAGCCGCCCTGGGGCAGCTCGAGCGCCCGCTCCTGGATGGGGTAGCGGAACTGCTCCACCAGCCACACGCGGCCCGCATCGATCGGCAGGATGATGGCTGCATCGTGCTTCTCCACCACGCCGTAGATGCCTTTCTCGCCGTTGGAGCGGAGAATCTCGTCTTCGCGCAGCCGCATCCAGTGGTTGCGATAGACCTCGCGGGTTGCAAGCGTGGTGATGGTTTGGCCGGTGGAGCCCTGGTCGGGAATCATACGGTCTCCTTTTCTTTCAATGCGTCCGCTTCAACACGCCCATTTGCGGAGCAATACGCGTATTGCTCCGCGCGTTCCACCAACCTCGCCTTGACGGGGTTGCGATGAATGTATGCAAGATGTATCTCGAGGTCTTCATTGTCGCGAATCCGATGATCGGAAAATCCCGTAACCCAAATGTCTCCAACTCACTTGAACTCCCGTCTGGCTCGAAACGAGAATCCGCCTTTCAAACATTGAATCGCCAATTCGAGACTGGCTTTAGGCGTGATGAGCAGGTGGAAGTGATCGGGCATCAACACAAATCCATGCAACGGATAACGCTCTGGTCGATACCCATAAAGCGTTTCAAGGAACAGCTTGGCCCACCGCTCGTGGCGGAAGAATGGCCTGCGCTCGGCGGTGCTCGAGGTCACGAAGTAAGTTTGCCCATTGCAGGTAGCGACCTCCCGTTTTGGAATCATGCATTCCCTCGGGGGCTAAAGCCGCGCCCTTTCAACGCAAAGGTTCTTTCAGCGCGAAGTGCATTCAATTCAAAAGAGAATGATAGCGTCTCCGGGAAAATCCAATGCTTCGACATTCGCTTATTCGTCGCGCAGGCGGTATTTCCTCAGGCGCCCCAGCAACGATGCGGGGCCGCTCACCGCAAGCCTCACGAGGTTGCCCTCGTACTCCCGACTGTGCACTACCATTCCCGCTTCGATCGCGGCCAGCACCGAGCCCTCCTGCTGCGGAACCCGCAACTCGGCCGACAGAATCGGATCGGAATGCAACGCACGGTCAATGGCTTTGAGCAGCGCATCGATACCGTCGCCGGTGAGCGCCGAGACAGCTACTTCGCCGGTGGCCCCGGCCCTGCCCAAAAGCCCTTCCCGCTCATGCTCGCCAAGCAGGTCGATCTTGTTCAGCACCTCGATACGCGGCTTGCCGAGAGATTCGAGCTCGCCCAGAACTTTTTCGACTTGACTCTTCTGTTCCTCGCCGTAAGTTGAAGCGGCGTCGCGGACGTGGAGCAGCACCTCAGCCTGCTCCACCTCTTCTAGCGTTGCCCTGAAACTGGTGACGAGCGTGTGCGGCAGGTTGCGGATGAAGCCGACCGTGTCCGACAGAAGCACCTTGCGCCGGCTGGGTAACTCGATGGCGCGGAGTTTGGGGTCCAGAGTCGCGAACATGCGTGGCGATTGCAGCACCTGCGCGCCGGTCAGGCAGTTGAACAGCGAGCTCTTGCCGGCGTTGGTGTAGCCCACCAGGGCCACGGTCGGCACCGGCACCGACTCGCGCCGCTGGCGCTGCTGTTTGCGTACGCGGCGCACTGCTTCGAGATCCTGCTTCAACTGGTCGATGCGCCGCTGAATCTGCCGCCGGTCGGTTTCGAGCTGGGTTTCGCCAGGGCCGCGCGTGCCGATGCCGCCGCCCAGCTGCGACATGGATTTACCGCGCCCGGCCAGCCGCGGCAGCATGTACTCAAGCTGCGCCAGCTCCACCTGCAACTGCCCTTCGCGGGTTCGTGCGTGTCGGGCAAAAATATCCAGGATCAACTGCGTCCGGTCCAGCACCCGGCAGGGAAGAGCAGCTTCAAGGTTGCGCAGTTGCGTGGGTGTCAGGTCATGGTCAAAGAGCACCAGGTCGGCTTCGACGGAGGCCGCAACGCCGGCAATCTCCTCTACCTTGCCGGAGCCGATAAGCGTGGCCGGATCGGGCCTGGCGCGCCGCTGCAACAACTCGGCGGCAACCACGCCGCCGGCACTCGTTACCAGCTCGCGAAACTCGGCGAGAGATTCCTCGGCGTCCAGACCCGCCAGCCCACGCGCAGGTTCTTGGGACATGCCGTTGAATGGAAGAAATTGTAGAGATTCCGACTCAGGCTCGGCGGAGTCCGGACACACTACAACACCACGCGCGCCGGACAAGCCTGCGCGGCTGCTGCGCGAGCGAACCCCAAGGTCCACTCCCACCAGGACCGCACGTTCAGGCTGACCGCCTACGCCACCGGCCCTGCGCCCTTCACCTGCCAATCGAGGCCGCCCCCCGCGCTATCGTTGTTCCGCAGTCAGCGGAGACGCAGACGGCACGGCTACGGGTATCCCAGGGACCCCCGATGACATGGCAGCCGGACGGTGCTCTGTGTGCATCACGCTCCGGTTGCTCACCACGGTCGATATGGCGTGCTTAAAGATCAACTGCTCCTGGCTATTGTTTTCCAGCAGCACTGAATACTTGTCGAAGGACCGAATTTTTCCAGTTAGCTTGACGCCGCTGACCAGATAAATCGTAATCGGGGTTTTGTCCTTGCGAACGGTGTTCAGAAATGTGTCCTGAATATTTTGTGCCGGCTTGTTCTCCATGTGCCGATCTCCTGCTCTCTTCTTGAAGGGTTAGATTTGAACTGCACTTGCGTGGAAAAACAAATACGCGGGCACGGTTCCGGCAACCCCGGAATTGCTAGTTCCCGCAATGTTTCAACGATATAGTGCTTTGCGAGTCTTTTCAACCCTGCCATACGCCACACGTCGATCAAGTCCCGATTCCAGAACCGGCACAATTGGACGGCGCGCACGGAACCGCTGTAGAGGGGGCTTCAGCGGCTGGTAAAATTGGTGCGTGAAAGACGCCGCAATCCCGACCGGGAGTCCTGCCCACGCCGTCCAACCAGTGCCCATGCTGGACCTCAAGCGCCAGTACGAGCCGCTTCACCAGGAACTTCTTGAAGCGGTTGGGCATGTACTTAAGACGCAGCAGTTTATCCTTGGCGAGCAGGTGGCCGCGTTTGAGCGTTCAGCGGCCCATCAGTTGGGCGTGGCCCACGCCCTGGGCTGCTCCTCGGGGACAGACGCCCTCTGGCTGGCCCTGGCTGCCGCCGGAATCGGGCCGGGCTTCGCCGTCGTCACCACACCCTTCAGCTTTTTCGCCTCGGTCAGCGCCATTCTCCGCGTCGGCGCCACGGCCATTCTGGCCGATATCGACCCCACCACCTTCAATCTCTCGCCTGCCGCGGCCGAGGCCGTTCTGGCGAGCCCGCGGGGTAGATCCGTCCGCGCCATCTTGCCCGTCCACCTTTACGGCCAGTGCGCCGATTGGACGGCTTTTGCCCGTCTTGGAGAGGATCAGGGGCTCAAACTTATCGAGGACGCCGCCCAGACCTGGGGCGCGGAGTGGAACGGAATGAAAGCAGGCGGCCTTGGCCACATCGCAGCCTTCAGCTTTTATCCCACCAAGAACCTGAGCGCCGCCGGGGACGCCGGCATGGTCGCCACCAACTCGGATGAACTGGCTGAGCGGGTCAAAATGCTGCGTCAGCACGGCATGCGCCGCCGCTACTACCACGACGAGATCGGTTGGAACACGCGCATGGACGGCTTCCAGGGCGCCGTTCTCGGGGTCAAGCTCCGCTACATCGACGGCTGGAATCATGCCCGCCACGCGGTGGCCCGCCGCTACCACGCCCTGTTCCATGCCACCGGACTGGCCGAGGCCGGGCCCTATCCCAGCCACGGCGTCGTGTTGCCCCACGAAGTTCCGGGCAGCCGCCACGTGTGGCACCAGTACGTCATTCGCACCGCCCGCCGCGACGCTCTGCGCGACTTCCTCACCGCGCGCAAGATCGGCTCGGAGATTTACTATCCCGTCCCGCTGCACATGCAGGAAGCATTGAAGTGTCTTGGTTACGCCGAGGGCAGCTTTCCCGAGTCGGAACGCGCCGCCCGCGAAGTGCTCGCCCTGCCCATCTTCCCCGAGATCCGCGAAGACGAGCAGCAGACTGTGGTCAACGCCATCTCGGAATTCCTCAGCTAAGCAGATTTCCCTTCTCCGACTCTGCCAGGGAACTTCCGAAGAATTGGAGGCCTTGAAGGGTACGGGCTTAATACTACAGTTGTATTTCCTTCAGCTTCTGGATAAGCGACAAAGGCCCGGGCCTGAAGGCCCCGCAAATTCGCTGTCTTTCAGGGGGTTGAAACCCCCTGCTCCCTCCGGAATGCTCTATTTACAACTGTAGTATTAACAGGCTGCGGAAAAGGCCTGGATTTGATCAGAACCCACGAGAAGCATCCCTCCGGGGCTAAAGCCCGCGCTGTCTCTGCTGGTTTATGCGGGGGTTGAAATCCCCGTCTCCCTCCAGTTCGAGTTTTTTCGCGGCCTGTTTAAGCCCGTTCTTACGCTCAGCAAAATGAACCGGGGCTTTAGCCACTGAGGGAATGTCGGCTTCACGCCAACCGATTCACTAGAGCGGCACCGCCTCCGCCCCGGACTCCATCGCCGGCAACTGTAGCGCCGTAGCAATCAGCGCGGCCAGCAGAAACGCCGCCGACGTAATGCACAGCGCAGCACTCAGGCCACCTTCCTCAGAAAATCGCCCAATCAGGTAAGGCCCTGCCGCGCTGGTCACCCGCCCGATGTTGTACACAAATCCCATCGCGGAGCCGCGCAGCACAGTCGGGAACAGCTCGCTCGTAATCACGCTGAAGCCGCTGAAGTAGCCGGTGCCAAAGAAGCCCACCAGCGGCCCAATCACCAGCAGCGCATTTGGTTCGCGCACAAAAGCAAACAGCGGCACCAGCAGCGCCGCAATCAGCAGATAACCAATGTAGGTGTACTTGCGGCTGAACCGGTCGGCAATGTATCCGAAGCAAACGTAGCCCAGAAACGTGCCAACCTGCATCACGACCGTCCATCCCGAAGTCTGCACGATGCTCAAGCCCCGCCCGCCCTCCGCGACAGACATGGACAGAAAGCGCGGCACCCAGGTGAACAGTCCCCACCAGGCGAACAGCGTGGCGGCATTCATGGTGGCGCAGATCAACACATTGCGACCCAGCGCGCCGCGAAACAGACGACCCACAGAAACTCCAGTCGCTGTTCGTGTCGCTCGTTGCGCTGTCCAGGCTTCCGGCTCGCGCAATCCGCGCTGCACCCACAGCGTCACCAACGCCGGAGTAACTCCAGCAAAGAAGACGGCGCGCCACCCGAAATGCGGCATCACCACCGCCACCACGGCCGCGCCCAGCGCATATCCCACCGCCCAGGAGCTCTGCACCAGCGCCAGCGCCTTGCCGCGATGCCGCGCCGGCCAGGTTTCCGCGACGAGAGCCGCACCCGAGGCCCACTCCCCGCCCATACCCAGGCCGAGAAGCACGCGGCACGCCATAAGCTGCCAGGCAGTATGGGTAAAGCCGCACATCGCCGTGGCAACGGAGTAGCCCAGAATGCTCAACGACAGCGCGCGGACCCGGCCAAACCGGTCGGCAAACCAACCGAAGCCCAGCCCGCCCACGGCGGCGGACACCAGCGTTGCCGACATCATGGCTCCGCCCATGGCGGCGGAGAGATGCATCTCGCTCTGCACTGCCCCCAGCACCAGCGCATAGATCATCACATCCATGCTGTCCAGCATCCAGCCCAGGCTTGCGGCAAGCAACGTCCGCCGCTGCTCGCTCGTTACTTCGGTCACCCAGCCGGTTATTCCGCCCAAAAAAGGGTACCTCATGCTTTAAAGTTCTAGCATGCGGTAGATACCTCTCCCTGGCGCCGCAAAATCTCGAAAAGAGAGTGGCCTCTTTGCGAATAGCCATTGACACCGGCGGCACGTTTACTGACTGCGTTTGCCTGGCAGCCGGGCAACTGCGCGTTCTCAAACTCTTTTCCACGCCGGTCGATCCATCACTAGCGGTGATGGACGCTCTGCAGCAGTTGGGCGCCGGCAAGGGCCTCAACGTGCGCCACGGTACCACCGTGGGCACCAACACCATGCTTGAGCGGACCGGTGCGCGCGTAGCGTTTGTCACCACGGCTGGGTTTGAAGACACCATCGCTATCGGCCGCCAGACCCGCGCCCGGCTCTATGACTGGTTTGCACCCGTGCCTGTGTGCCTTGCGCCAAGGGAACTGCGTTTCGGCGTGCCGGAGCGAGTGAGCGCCGAGGGCGAAATTCTTAGTTCTCCCACGGACGAGGAACTGGCTGCGCTCGTCGACGCGGTGCGCGCCAGCGGAGCCGAGTCCGTAGCCATCTCACTGCTGTTTTCCTTCGCCAATCCCGAGACGGAGCAGCGCGTCGAAGCGGCACTGCGCGACCTCGGTATTCCCGTCTGTGCCTCGCACCGCATTCTGCCCGAGTTCCGCGAGTATGAGCGCGCTTCGACCACCGTCGTCAACGCCTATCTCGCGCCGCGCATGCAGAGCTACCTGCTCAATCTCGAAGAGAGCATCGCCGAGCAGTACATTGGCGGCCGCATGGAAGTAATGCAGTCCTCGGGCGGAATTGTGCCAGCGCGGCTGGCGGTGCGCGAACCGGTGCGCACTGTGCTGTCCGGGCCCGCTGGCGGAGTGGTGGGCGCATGCCAGATGGCGCGCTGGGCCGGCTTCGACCGCATCATCGGCTTCGACATGGGGGGCACCTCGACCGATGTATTTCTCGCCGATGCCTCAGCAGGCGGCGCCGAGCGCACACGCGAATCCGTCATCGCCGGCGTGCCCATCGGCGTGCCCATGCTCGACATTCACACGGCCGGAGCCGGTGGCGGCTCCATTGCAAGATTCGACGCCGGCGGAATGTTGCGCGTAGGCCCCGAGTCGGCGGGCGCGGAGCCGGGCCCCATCTGTTTTGGACGCGGCGAAAAGCCCACTGTTACCGACGCCAACTTCCTGCTCGGCCGCCTCGATTCGGAAAGCTTTCTCGGTGGCAACGTGCACCTCGACCGCGAGCGCACCGAACAGATGATGGGCGAGCAAAAAGGCTCCCTGGAATCAGCCGAAGAGTTTGCGGCGGGCATTCTCCGCGTCGTTGAGACGCAGATGGAGAAGGCCATCCGCGTCATCTCCGTCGAGCGCGGCCACGACCCGCGCGACTTTACGCTGGTTGCCTTCGGCGGCAGCGGGCCGCTCCACGCCTGCGCCCTGGCCCGCGCTCTGCGCATTCCGCGAGTGCTGGTTCCCGATATGCCCGGCGCGCTTTCGGCAGTCGGCATACTGCTCGCCAATGTGGTCCGCGACTATTCCCGCACCGTCATGCTACCCGGCGATGCGATCGAAAGCCTAGCGCAGGATTTCGGGGAGACAAAAACCTTCGCGGAATTGGAACGGCAAGGTGAGGAGGAGTTTGCCGCCGAGGGGCTCAGAGGAGTGCCGCAGCGCACGCTCGATGTGCGCTATCGCCACCAGGGCTATGAGTTGAATGTCGATTTCGATCCGCAGGTCCCCGGAAAATCGATTGAAGTCTTTCACGCCCTGCATCTTCAGCGCTACGGATTCTGCGACGCCGAGCGGCCTGTCGAAATTGTAAACCTGCGCCTGCGCATGACCGCAGCCGGTGATCACTTTGCGCCGCGGCGCAGTGATCTTGTTCCGGGCGATGGCCGCGCCGCCTTTTACGGCGAGCGCGGAGTCTTTTTTGACGGCCGATTCCGCCCAACGCGCTTCTATCGCCGCGAAAAACTTGTGCCCGGCGATCGGATCCCCGGTCCCGCAATGATTACCGAATACACTGCAGCCACGCTGCTGCCGCCAGGCTCAAGCGCGCAGGTGGACGGCTTTGGAAATCTTGTAATAGCAGTAGACGAGGAGGTGCGCGCATGATTCTCCACGCCAGCGGCCCGGTCGAGGTCACCATCTTTCAGTGCGCCGTGCACTCCATCGCCGAAGAGATGGGCGCGGCCCTGCGCCGCACTGCTCTCTCGCCCAACATCAAGGAGCGCCGCGACTACTCCTGCGCCGTATTCGACGGCAGCGGCAAGGTCATCGCCATGGGCGACCACATGCCGGTGCATCTCGGTTCCATGCCCATGTCCGTCGCGGCGGCTATTGCGGCCATCGAGCTTGCGCCCGGCGACATCGCGATCCTCAACGATCCCTATGCAGGCGGAACGCATCTGCCCGACATCACGATGGTGCTTCCCGTCTTTCTACCTGGCGGCAGCGCGCCTGCCTTCTACGTCTCCAACCGTGCTCACCATGCCGATGTAGGCGGCAGGTTTGCGGGCTCCATGGGACCGGCGGAAGAAATCTTTCAGGAAGGCATTCGCATCCCTCCGGTACGCATTGTGCGCGGCGGCAAGCTGGACCGCGAGATGCTCGACCTGATTCTGCTCAACGTGCGCACTCCCCGCGAGCGCGAGGGCGATCTGCAAGCGCAGATCGGCGCATGCCGCGTGGGCGAACAGCGAATCCTGCAACTTGCGGAGAAGTACGGTGCGCGCAGACTGCAAGCGCTCATCGACGAGTTGCTCGATTATTCCGAGCGCCTTGTGCGCGCAGAACTGCGCACCATGCCCGCCGGCGAATTCAGCGCCGAGGACTGGCTCGACGGCGACGGCGTCACGGGTATTCCGCGCAAGATTGCGGTGCGACTTCACCTCGACCCCGAGGCGGGCGCAATGCACGTGGACTTCGCGGGCTCTTCGCCGCAGGTCGCAGGCAGCGTGAACGCGGTTCGCGCCATCACGCTCTCAGCGTGTTTCTACGTGCTGCGCTGCCTACTTGCTGAAGATGCACCGGCCACTGAAGGCATCCTGCGCCCGCTGACCCTGGAAACACCGGAAGGTTCTATCGTTGACGCGCGTCCGCCTGCGGCCGTTGCCGGCGGAAACGTTGAAACCTCGCAGCGCATTGTCGATGTGCTGCTGCGTGCGCTGGCGCAGGCCATTCCCGATCGGATTCCGGCCGCCAGCTCAGGCACCATGAGCAACCTGACCATTGGCGGCGTCGACCCGCGTACCGGCGAGCCGTTTACGTACTACGAGACCACCGCTGGCGGCATGGGCGCACGCTCCGGAATCGACGGCATCTCTGGCGTGCAGACACACATGACCAACTCGCTCAATACTCCCATCGAGGCTCTCGAGTATGCCTACCCGTTCCGCGTGCGACGTTACGGCTATCGCTACGGTTCAGGCGGCGACGGCGAGTTTCGCGGCGGCGATGGCCTTATTCGCGAAATTGAGTTGCTCACCAATGCGCGGATGACGCTGCTGACCGAGCGCAGAAAATTTCGTCCCTGGGGATTGCAGGGCGGAAAAGATGGCGAGCCCGGTGCCGCGTGGGTCACGAAAGCCGGAACCACTGTGCACACCGAGTTGCCGGGGAAATGCAGCCGCCAGATTTCCGCGAGCGACATTCTGCGCATTGAGACGCCCGGCGGCGGCGGCTGGGGCAAAAGCTGATTTCCCGCAGGGCGGTTTAATGGTCTCCACACCCAAAAGTCCCGTGCCCCATCCTTTCGCGTTGTTTATGGCGAAAGGGTGGGAAACCACGCGACCGCACTAAGTTACGCCGGCTTTTTCACTTCGACGTGCGACAGAGTCTCAATCACCGTGGCAATCGCCGAGTGATCCAGATCTCCTTTGCCATCGGCCACAAGCGAATTCAGCATCTGCTGCACCAGCGCGGTGAAAGGCAGATATACATTGTTCGCTTCCGCCGTCTGTAGTGCATTGCGCAGATCCTTCTGATGAAGCTTGATCTTGAATCCCGGCTTGAAGTTGCGTGCAATGAGCATGGGAGCCTTGGCGTTGAGCACAGTGCTGCCGGCCAGGCCTCCCTTCACCGCGTTGAACACCACCTCGGGGTCGAGTCCGCAGCGAGTGGCAAGTACCAGGGCCTCGCCCATGGCCGCAATGTTGCACGCCACCATGATCTGGTTGGCCAGCTTGGTGGTGTTGCCCGCGCCCACCGGTCCGGTCAAAAGCACGCTTGAGCCCATACATTTCAGAATCGGCTCAGCCTTGGCGAACACTTTTTCGTCGCCGCCCACCATGATGGCCAGCGTTCCGTCGATTGCCTTCGGTTCACCGCCGCTCACCGGGGCATCCAGAAATTCGATGCCCTTGGCCGCACAGGCCGCGCCGACCTTCTGCGAGACGCCGGGGTTGATGGAACTCATATCGATGATGAGCGAGCCGGCCCTGGCCCCCTCAAGCACTCCGCCGGGCCCCAGCACAACCTCTTCAACCTGTGGCCCATCGGGCACCATGGTGATGATGGTTGTAGCGCTGGATGCGACCTCTTTGCTCGAACCCGCACGCTGGGCGCCATCGGCCACGCTGCTGTCGAGCGCCTTCGCAAAGGCGTCGTATGCAATGACCGTGTAACCGGCCTTCAAGAGGTTTCTAACCATGGGACGGCCCATGATACCCAGACCGATAAATCCTACCGTTGCCATAATTGTTCTCCTTTGTTGCGGAAGATTCTCCGCTATGTCAATTTTTGTGAAAGAGTTTTCGGAACATCTTCACCGTGAATTTACTGTGGGCGCCCCACCCTTGCGACGCTATTGTCGCAAGGGTTGGATAGCACGAACCAATCCAATCTGTGTAACAAAACACTTTGAAGCCCAACAGGGAAGCTGGAAGCCAGAAGCTAGCTTTTACGAAACCGCGTCGCCAACTGCTCCGCTCCATGCGCCAGAATACCCACATCGCTGCCCACAGCCGTGAAATTGAAGCCCATAGCGATGAGCGGCTCCACGTCGTCCAGATTGCCCGTCAGCATGCCCGCTGCTTTTCCCGCGGCCCGGATCCGCGTGGCGGCATCCTTGAGCGCCTCCTGCACATCGGGGTGCTTTGAGTTGCCGAGATAGCCGAAGTCCGCGGCCAGGTCGCTGGGACCGATGAAGATGCCGTCGACGCCTTCGACAGCCGCAATAGCCTCGATCTCCTTGAGGGCGGCGCGGGTCTCCACCTGTACCAGCACGCAGGTGTCGAGATGCGCGTTCTTGTGATAGTTCTGGATGCGCCCGTAATCGTTGGCGCGCGGAGTTACCGAAACTCCGCGAATGCCCATCGGCGGATAGCGTGTGGCGGCCACCGCCCTGCGCGCTTCTTCCGCGTTCTGCACAAAGGGAATCAGCAGCGTGCGCGCGCCCACGTCGAGAGCCCGCTTGATGATGACCATGTCATTCCAGGGGATCCGGAAGACCGGCTCGGCTGTGCCTCCGCGCATTGCCAGCAATTGCGGCAGCAGAGTGGAAATATCGTTAGGGCCGTGTTCGCCATCGATGACGATCCAGTCGAAGCCCGCGCCTGCAAGTATCTCCACCGCGATCGGACTCGCCAGTCCGCTCCAGAGTCCCACCTGGCGCTCGCCTTTCGCGAGCGCCTGTTTAAATGCATTGCGGGGTAGATTTCCCGGCCATTCCGGCATGAGCTTTTTCCCTTCTTGTGCAGATTCATTGCGCGAACAACATACCAATGGTAGCTTAAGGAACCACTAAGCAAGCAGAAGCTTTGAAAGGGCGTAGCTTTTGCCACGCCACCAATGCCGCACAGCGATCGCGGACTGGTAAAGATGGGTTTTAACCCATCCATTTATCCCCCGCGGGAAATACCTCTCAACGCGCCGCCTCTGCCGGCGCCAACTCGAGCCGCTTGATCTCGCCCACAATCGGCCCGTAGGCCACAATCGCACAAAACGCTATAGACCCTACGAACAGCAGCGCGCCGTTGAAGGAGTGCGTCCTCCCCACGATATATCCGATGATGAGCGGCGTAGTAACGCCGGCCATATTGCCGCAAAGATTGAAGAGCGCGCCGTTCATGCCCACCATGCCCTTCGGCGAAGTGTCGGAGATGACGGTCCAGCCCAGTGCGCCGATGCCTTTGCCGAAAAACGAGATCGACATGAACAGCAGCATGATGGTCTGCGAATCCGCATAATTGCAGGCGATAATCGTCATTGAAAGCGCCATCCCCGCCATGATGGGAAGCTTGCGAGAAAAGGTCAGCGAACAACCGCGCTGCAGCAGCTTGTCTGAGATCACGCCGCCGAGGATTCCGCCGAAGCCACCGCAAAGACCAGGCACCGCGGCCGCAAATCCAACCTTCAGCACCGACATGTGCCGCGCCTGCGAAAGGTAAAGCGGAAACCAAGTGAGGAAAAACCAAGTCAGTGTCGTAATGCAGTACTGACCGATGTAAACCCCAACCAGCATGCGATGGCTCAGCAGCATCTTCACCGTGGCCCACGTCAGCGTGTTCTTCTTCGTGCTGGCCTGGGCGTCTGTGTTCACCAGCCCTCCGCCGCGCTCGATGGTTTCAATCTCAGCCGTCGAAATGCGTGGATGATCCTTGGGGCCGAAGATGTTCGTGAACCAGAGGATGGTGAGGATCGCTCCCAGCAAGCCCAGGAACCAGAAGCAGCTTTGCCAGCCGAAACGATGAAGCAGCCCGCCAAAGATGGGCGCGAAAATTGGCAATGCAAAGTATTGCGACGAGTTGAAGATCGCCGATGCGCGTCCGCGTTCTGAAGCTGGAAACCACGCGGCGACGATGCGGCCGTTGCCCGGAAACACCGGCGCTTGCGCCAGTCCCGAACATATTCTCAAAACAAAAATCACGGTGAAGGCCGCGCTGGCGCTCACATAGCCGGCAAAGCCAGTGATAAATGCGAAGATGGACCACAGGATGATGGCGATGCCATAGACCCGCTTCGATCCAAAGCGATCGAGCAACCCGCCTGATGGCAACTGACCAAGCGCGTAGGCCCAGCCGAATCCGAACAAGAGGTAGCTCAACCTCTGGGGATTCAGATCAAGGTCCTTCGGCATCATGCCCGCCGCCTGCGACAGTGCCGAGCGGTCGGCAAAGCTGAAGGAGCTAACCACAAACAGAATGCAGATGATGAGATACCGGATCCGGGTCTCTTTGGTCTCGGGCAAAATCTGGATCTTCCTTCCGCTCAAGCTTCTGCGTTGACTGATTGGATCAGGCCGCGGATGTACCCGTAGCAGAATGCAAACGACTGTAGCGATCCTGGATCGTTTTCCGCAATCGGCACATGATCGGGCATCAGCATATAAGGATAACCGATCTCCTTGTACACCCTGATTGCCTTCACGAAATCGATATCGCCTTCGTCTGGAAAGACCTCTTCAAAATCGTTGCGATGCCCGCGAATGTTGCGGAAATGCACGTTGAAGATCTTTTTGCGCGTGCCGAAATAGCGGATCACGTCGAAGATTTCTACACCCGGATTTTCGAGATCTTCCGACACCGTTCCCTGACAGAAATTCAGCCCGTGATAAGGGCTCTCGTGGATGGTGATGAACTTCTTGAGCCCGTCGATGGTGCCCAGCACGCGGTTCACGCCCTGGTATCCCTCCGGTGGAACCCCCGGGTCCTGCGGATGGCACGCCATGCGAATCTTGTACTCGTTGGCCACCGGAATCACGCGGTCCAGAAAGTAAGTAATGCGCTCCCAGAAGGCATCTGCGTCTACAACCCCAGCCTTCGTCAGCGGCGTCGCCGGATGTGCCTCGGAGAGCTTCCACACGTGGTCCATCGCGTCGCCGCGGCCCGGCCTGCGCCCGGTGCGCAGCACGCCGAGGATGCTCATGTTGTACTTGATCGACGGAATGCCGGCTTCCGCGCAATTCTTGATCAGAGTCTGCAACTGCTCAATGTCGCGGTCGCGCTCCGGGCTTTGCGCCAGCATGATGGCCGGATGCTTTTCGCGGTCAATAAAGCTTGAAGCCAGGAACGGCGGCGCAATGCAGTCGACGCTGAGCTTGTATTTAGCGGCCAGGTCCTTCATGCCCTTCAGCTCGTCCACGGTGGCGTAGAGCCGATCGCCTTCAATGTGCGGATAGCCGCAGATGCTTTCGACTCCATAGCGGGCAAGGTACTTGAGATGCATATCGTTGGTGGGCGCGTTCTGGTCGCCCAGTTTCATCAGGCTGCGTTTTGCGGCAGGCTCCGCGGCAGCTTTTGTTGACACACCTCCGCCGCCGGCAACCAGCCCCGCGGCGCCGCTTGAAACGATGAACTGTCTACGATTCATGTGCCCCCTTCTCCATAGTGTGAATTGCAGAACACCGCGCATGGACGCCGTATATCGACATGAACTTTGTATGCGAGTGAGCGCGGTTCTGTAAAGTGAATTCAGGAATTAGTGATGTCCTGACTCGATTGCGCCTCGAAAGGGCGCGGCTTTGAATGGGCGCGGCTTTAGCCGCGCCATAGCACCATAAGAATCAATGGGGCTTTAGCCCGCGAGGGAATGCTTGCTTCGAAATTAGGGAACCTCTGAACAAGTTCCGAAGCCGCGCCAATTCCGTCTAAGGAAGTAGGTGGAACGAGAACGCGATGCGCCAGATAACCTTTGCCTGTCAGCCGAGCTTTGAGAAGTATGGGCGGATTAGCCGCCGGGAGCGGTTTCTCAACACGATGGAATCGGTTGTTCCGTGGGGCGA
>DASYZU010000100.1:0-18254 GCA_035945795.1 Occallatibacter sp. | reverse complement strand
ACTGTTTTCCGCCCTTTCCACAAACCTTGGAAATCGATCAAGCCGATTCCCACATTCCCACCGCCACGACGACCACGAGGATGAATCTAATCCTCAAAACCAGGCCGGCTAAGAGATACGCATTCTGAGGGCAAGGTCACTTTGACCGCCAATTCTCCTGTAATCAGTAGGATCGCAGGTATGGCAGTTGTGGTCGGGCGCAACCAGCGTCGAAATCCATCGAACATCCTATTGATAAAGAAAGGGTTACTACCAATGTCCCGTGGGGAGCTAAAGGCGAGCCCAAACGGTGGAAAAGCTCTGAAAAAGCTGTTGACCTGAGCCTTGGCCCGGTATACATTCATGTAAGCCATCCATATAGGGCAGATTGCTTATTGCGATTTGGTGTGCCCACGGGCCATTTCCCGCATCATACTTATGAGTCGAAGCTCTTCGCTTCTTGAGCTGGAACACTTTGTTGGTGTCTACGGTGGGTTTTTAAGAAACCGCCGTGAACGGGAAAGCCGGGGACTTGGATTCCCAAGACTGCAATCTGTATTACCCATTCGATGTGAGGCATGTTTCACGACGTGCGAAAGTGCGTCAAGATTTTTGAACTGGACGCGCAAGTTGTGCGTCTAAAAGATGAAAGTAGAAATTTGGGGTAGTCCTCGATTGAATCGGCTCCCCGTGCTGCACTGGCGGCGTCTCGTAGTACCAGCCAGGCAGGCAATTGAAGAAGGAGATAATTGCAATGCGTTCTGATTTAGTATTTGGGGCACTGTCTCATGTGTCCAATCGCTACCAGCTCTGTCAACTGGCTAGCAAGGCAACACGTAAGCTGCACAAGCCGAACACACGGCTGCAAGACACCACCAACGAAGTTCTGTGCCGCTTTCAGACCGCCAATCCTGGAACCCTGGGGCCCGTTGTGGCGCCCGCGGCCCAGCAGGTTGAACGGCGCCGTGCCGCCTGACGGCGTCCTTCAAACGACATAGTTGAGTAAGAGGACGATTTCGAGGCAGCCTTCCATGCTTGGAAGGCTATAATTCCCCGGCGTTTCGATACTCCTCATGAGTTCGGATGATGCTTCAAGGCTGGTCTGCGCCGGCTGTAT
This sequence comes from Occallatibacter sp., assembly GCA_035945795.1. Taxonomy (GTDB): domain Bacteria; phylum Acidobacteriota; class Terriglobia; order Terriglobales; family Acidobacteriaceae; genus Telmatobacter. The sequence continues at coordinate 17,158 of DASYZU010000100.1, read as the reverse complement.
TCTTGTATTTCCGCTTGGTTCTTGCCTGGAGCACTTCCCCCTCCCGCATCCCTTCACACACATCCCGCCTTGCAGGTGAACATGACCATCGCTGAACTGAAAGAAAAGAACATTACCGAACTGAGCCGCATTGCGCGCACTCTGGAAATCCCAGGAACAAGCGGACTTCGCAAACAGGATCTGATCTTCAAGATTCTTCAGGCTCAGAGCGAAAAGGAAGGCCACATCTTTGCCGAGGGAGTTCTGGAGATTCTTCCCGACGGCTACGGCTTTCTGCGTTCCCCGGACTACAACTATCTCCCCGGACCTGACGACATCTATGTTTCGCCGTCTCAGATTCGCAAATTTGATCTAAAGACAGGCGACTCGATCAGCGGCAACGTCCGTCCCCCCCACGAGGGCGAAAAGTACTTCGCGCTGGTCAAGATCGAGGCCATCAACTTCGAATCGCCCGAGGAAACGCGCAACAAGATTCTCTTCGACAACCTGACCCCGCTCTACCCCCAGGAACGCATCAAGATGGAGACCGTGCGCGAGGGAATCAGCGGCCGGGTCATGGACCTGCTCACTCCTGTCGGCAAAGGCCAGCGCGGACTCATCGTCGCCCCGCCGCGTACCGGCAAGACGATGTTGCTCCAGTCGATCGCCAACTCCGTCTCGACAAATCACCCCGAAGTCGTGCTCATCGTGCTGCTTATCGACGAGCGCCCTGAGGAAGTCACCGACATGCAGCGCTCGGTCAAAGGCGAAGTCATCAGTTCGACATTCGACGAGCCGGCGGCGCGCCACGTGCAAGTTGCGGAAATGGTTATTGAGAAGGCAAAGCGCCTTGTCGAGCACAAGCGCGACGTGGTCATTCTGCTCGACTCCATCACCCGCCTCGCGCGCGCCTACAACACCATCGTTCCCCCGTCGGGCAAAGTTCTCTCCGGCGGCGTCGATTCGAACGCTCTGCAGCGCCCCAAGCGGTTCTTCGGCGCGGCTCGCAATATCGAAGAAGGCGGATCGCTGACCATCATCTCCACCGCCCTCGTCGATACCGGCTCCCGCATGGACGAAGTCATCTTCGAAGAGTTCAAGGGTACCGGCAACATGGAAATCATCCTTGACCGCAAGCTCGTCGATAAGAGAGTATTTCCGGCCATCGACATCCAGCGCTCCGGCACCCGTAAGGAAGAGTTACTCATTCCCAAGGAAGATCTGCAGCGTATCTTCGTTCTGCGCCGGGTGCTCAACCCTCTGTCGCCGGTCGAAGCCATGGAACTTCTGATCACCCGCCTTGAAAAGGTGCGCAACAACGCCGAATTTCTGCAGAACATGAACCAGTTGTAGGACGATCCCTGGCTGCCCGCTTCACGTTCCACCGGGGGCCTCGTCCAAGAGGTAAAAGCGCGGAGCGCCGCCCTTTCGGGATTTTGCGCTCACTGGTAAGATAGAAGAGTCGTGGGGCTGTAGCTCAGCTGGGAGAGCGCCTCGTTCGCAACGAGGAGGCCAGCGGTTCGATCCCGCTCAGCTCCACCAAACCCTTCAAAAGACATTCCGCAAATTCATCCGGAAATAGGAATATCGCGCCACTCTGCGAGCAGTCGCGGCTGGCATTTGCCGCATCCGTTGCGCGCGGTTGGTGTAAGATGGTCGCTGCGCAAGGCGCGAGGCTCGTTAAACAGATGGCTAAGAAAGATCTCGCCACGAGGCTTTATTACTATTCGTGCCTTTTTGTGCTTTTCTTTGTTGCCGCGGCAGCCTCGTTTAACGGTTATTACGATAAATGGCGGCTTCTCGATACCGACATCTCTGGATCGACACAAGGGAAAAACAATTTCGAACCGATGATGGATGGAACCGCCGAGCGCCCGTTTGTGTATAGGCAACTCCTTCCGATGCTGGCCAATTGGATCGACCGGCAGGTTCCTGAACAATGCAAAGACCGTCTGTTTGCCGCGAAGAGCCAGAGCGGAATTTTATTTCGGGAATACTTTTTCAGTTCGCCCATTGCACAAGACCGCGTGTATTTTTTTCGCTACTGGATTGTCTATGCCCTGGTATTCCTGTTCGCCTTGATCTCGGTTTTTGCCATGTACTTCTTATGCAAGTCAGTGGGGTCCCCTCCCTCAACGGCTGCCGAAGCGGCGATTGTCATGATTCTGCTCATGCCCTATTTCCTGACCGTGGGCGGATATATTTACGACTATCCGGAATTGGCCTTCCTGGCTCTGACTGTATGGATGGCGCTCAATCTCGATTGGTGGTGGGCGATCCCTGTGGTGGCACTGGCTACTTGGAACAAGGAATCCTTTCTACTGTTCAGCCCGTCGCTGTATCCACTTCTGCGGCAGCGGGGTTCGCGGATCAGTGCGTTATCGGGGACTGGGATCCTCGGACTGACTTGTGCGGTTGTTTATGGTATGCTCCGGTTGCGCTTTCAGCACAATCCCGGCAAGACCGTGTACACGCACCTCGCCGATCAAGTTAATTGGATGCTCCATCCCGCCAATTCCTTCTTGTGGGAGAAGAACTATGGCGTGATCGCGATCAAAGCTTCTAACCCTCTGGTGATGGCCCTGATCGCCTGGACGGTCTGGCGCGGATGGCGCTACCTGCCCAGGGTGATTCAGCGCCACGCAATGATATCTGCGGTTATCAATTTCCCTTTATTCCTCTTGTTTTGCGGGCCAGGCGAATTGCGCAATCTCAGCTTTCTTTATCTCTCATTTCTTCTTCTGATGGCGGTAAATTTGGATAAGCGCGGTGGCAACCAATCCAAGCCCTCAATCCCACAATCAGCCTAGCACTGGTTCGCCGCGCACGGACATGCGAGCACCGTCAGATGCCGAAGAACTGTTGGATTGGCGTGGTTCCAGGAATGATGTGCCGCGAAACAACCGCTGTCTTACAGGCAATCGCTTGAGTGCGCCCCTCCTTTGCACGTCGCCAGAAAGACAAGTGATTTGCTGGGCTCGTCCTGCTCATCGCCGACTGTATACTATAAAGGATCGGGAAAATCTACTGACCATCGACCTTCGGCGTCAACTGCGTGGACGGACCGCAATCCTTTGTGGCCAACATTGCATCTTTGGATGGCGATCCTCTAGCGAGGTTAACGGGTGATCCAGACAATCTCCCAAACTGAATCTACCGGAACAAGGCTGCGGCCGCTTTGTGTCGATCTGGACGGTACGTTAGTCAAATCAGATACGCTGGTCGACTCATTGCTGGTATTGTTGCGCACGCATCCCGCCCTGACGCTGGTTCTGCCTGCACGTTTGCTTAGCGGCAAGGTAGCCTTCAAGGAGTTCGTTACCAAGTCCATCTCACTGGATGTTACACATTTGCCCTACAACCGCAAACTGCTTCCTTTTCTCCAACAGCAGCACGCGGAAGGCCGGGCTATCTACCTCGCTACCGGTGCGGATGTTGCGCTTGCCAACCGTATTGCCACGCATCTAGGTATCTTTAGCGGTGTACTTGGGTCAGACGGCACCACCAACCTCACAGGAAACAGAAAGTTAGACGGCCTCCGCACCCGCCTCGGCATTGGCGAATTCGACTACATTGGTAACGCCACTCCGGATCTGCCGCTGCTCGCAAACGCCACCCGGGCCATGGTGGCCAACCCCAGCCTGGCATTACGCATCCGGCTCCGTGCTCGCGGCATCCGGCCCGTACGCGAGTTTCAGGAGCGGTCCAGTACTGTGAAGTCCGTCTTTCGGGCCATGCGCCCCCATCAGTGGGCCAAAAATCTGCTCATCGTTCTGCCTCTGCTTCTGGCACACAAGGTGAAGATTGACGGGTTAGGCTCCGCACTGCTCGCTTTCTGCTGCTTTTCAATCACCGCTTCGGCCACGTATATCGTCAACGACCTGCTCGATATCGAGACCGACCGACATCATCCGCAAAAGCGGTTGCGGCCATTTGCCTCTGGAGATTTGTCCGCGTTTACAGGCGCAGGTATAGCTGCGGGCCTTCTGCTGCTGGCGCTCCTTGGCGCGCGCCTGCTGCCCGTGACCTTCTACGGTTGGCTGCTTCTCTACCTGGGCATGACCCTAGCATATTCGACGTATTTGAAGAAGATTCCGGTCGTGGATGTACTCACTCTCTCCGGGTTATATACGCTGCGGCTGCTCGCGGGCAGTGCCGCCACCAATTCGCACATCTCCCACTGGCTTGGCGGCTTCTCGGTATTCCTGTTCTTCTCTCTGGCCGTTGCCAAGCGATTCGCCGAACTCAAGAATATGAGCGCCAGCGATTCGCCGCCAAAAAACGGCCGCGGCTATATGCTGGTCGATATCCCGCAATTGCGCAGCTTCGGCACTTCCAGCGCCTTTGCGGCGGTGGTCATCTTCGCTAATTACATCGGCGGCCTCGATGTGTCGAAGCTTTACCGGAACCCGACACTGTTATGGATGATCTTGCCTCTCATGATTCTCTGGCTCTGCCGTATATGGCTACTTGCCACACGCGGAGAACTCCACGAGGATCCCGTTGTGTTCGCCTTGACTGACCGCATGAGCCTTCTCATTGGGGTGGCGGTGGGCGTGGTCGCAATTCTGGCAATCTAATCGGATCCACTTTTCAATTACACCCTCTTCCCCCTGTGTTGCCAGATATTCCCGGCCATGTGATACGCTGCTTTCACTTGGCATGGTTTGCCAAACTGCCTTCCCCGGACGAGTAACTTCCCCAAACAGGCAACTCCACAAACAAATGAACCAAGGAGGTTGGTTATGCAATCTGCGAACGATTTGGATGGTCCTTTGACTCCAGCTATCGTGTTCGACATGCTGCAGGCGTATCAGCGGACTGCAGCCCTCAAAGCGGCAATCGATCTTGACGTGTTCCGCGCTGTCGGCGAAGGGCCGGGAGACGTGGCCTCCATCGCCCGTCACTGCAAGGCATCGGAACGCGGGATCCGCATCCTGTGCGATTTCCTCACCATCGGTGGTGTTCTCGCCAAGGAAGGCGGCCACTACAAACACACCCCCACCAGCGCCGCATTTCTTGATCCGCGCTCGCCTGCATGCATGGCCTCCATCGCACAGTTCCTCGGCAACCCAGCCATGCACGAGCCTTTCAACCAGCTTGCGGAGGTCGTCCGCACCGGCCGCACCGTTCTGCCCGGCAACGGCAGCGTCGAGCCGGAGAATCCGATCTGGGTCCAGTTCGCTGAGACCATGGGCCCGATGATGGCTCCCATGATAGGTCCGCTGGGCGCGGTGGTGCTCGAAGGAAGCACCGCCCCCATGCGCGTGCTCGATATCGCTGCTGGCCACGGCCTCTTTGGCATCGAGATCGCCAAGCAGAATCCGCAGGCGCGCGTTACGGGCCTCGATTGGGCGCCCGTGCTCCGCGTTGCGCTTCAGAATGCACGCAAAGCTGGCGTCCAAGACCGCTACGACATGCTTCCTGGCAGTGCCTTTGAGGTTAACTACGGCGGACCCTATGACGCCGTGCTGCTCACCAACTTCCTGCACCACTTCGACAAGCCCACCAACGTCTCCTTGCTGAAAAAGGTTCGTGCCGCGCTCAAGCCCGGCGGGCGCGCAGCCACTCTCGAGTTCGTGCCAAATGAAGATCGCGTCTCGCCACCCATGCCCGCTGCCTTCAGCTTGACCATGCTCACCTCCACCGCCGCCGGCGACGCCTACACGCTCAGCGAACTCACCACCATGTACACCGATGCCGGCTTCGGCGGCATCACCGCGCATCCCATCCCAATGAGCCCTCACACCGTGGTCATGGGACTCGCCTGAGCAATTCAGAGGGAACCAATATGCAGACAGGAAATGGCGAGTGGACCTACGGCATAGTTGAGGATTGGGGACTCTTGCCGGCGGGAACTTCTTTCGGCGGCACTCACGGCGGGATTGCCACCGACAAGGCCGGCAACGTGTACGTGAGTACACAGAGCGAGACCGGAGTTCTCGTATACAGTCCGGATGGCACGCTCCTCCGCACGATCGCCAACGAGTATCCCGAGATCCACTCGATGGTCTACGCCGAGGAAAGTGGCAACGAGTATTTCTACGCAACAGTACAAAAAGGTACCCCGAAGGAGAACTGGCTCTTCGTCAAGATAAAAACGAACGGCACCGTGGTGCAGAAGATAACTGCTCCGCCCGAGGCCGGCTTCAAAGCTCCAAACGAATGGCGGCTGACGGCTGCGGTGCCGGCACCCGATGGCTCAATCTTCATCGCCAATGGCTACGGCGACTCGCGGCTTTTCCGGTTCGACAAGAGCGGCGAGTTCAAAGCCAGTTATGCGGGCAAAGGCAACACGGAAGGCCTGTTCGACTGCAACCATGGACTCGCCGTCGATATGCGCTACGACCAGCCGCTGCTGCTGGTGTGCGACCGCGAAAACCGCCGCCTCTGTCATTTCGACTTCGACGGGAAGTTCGTTCGCACCGTCACTCCGCATCTGCGCCGGCCATGCCAGATAAGTATTCATGGTGACTACGCCGTCATCTCCGAGTTGGAAGGTCGCGTTACCATCCTCGACAAGGACAATGTCCCTGTCGCTTTCCTCGGCGACAATCCGCAACGCGCACAATGGGCCAACTACAAGCTCCAGCCTGACGAAATCGCCCCAGTCTTCTTCAGCGCTGCCCATGGATGCCACATCGACCAGCACCTCAACATCTACGTCTCCGACTGGAACCAGAGCGGCCGAGTTACCAAGCTGGTCCGGACGGGCACATAAATCCATTTCGAAGATGAAAATCCTCGCGGCGTTCGAGAATCGAATTCCCCGTGCAATGCCCCGCTCTCGTGCCTCATACTTTCCGTGTGTACGGAATTCTTCGATCCATCGCCATTGCAGTCGTATGGGGTGCGCTGAGCGCCGCAGGCAGTCCTGGTTCAGTTCCCGGCTGGCAAACGGCTGTGGAGCATGCCGCGCGCGTTGCTCCCAAAGCAAGAATTCTGGTCCTCGATCTTGGCACCGGCCGCCTGCTTGCGTCGCACCGCCTCAGCGAGGCCGCCCGCACTCTGGCAGCACCCGGTTCCACGCTCAAGCCCCTGGTCTTGTACGGCCTTGTCGCCGGCGGCCGCTGGAACCCCGACCGCCGCATCGCTTGCGACCGCAAGCTCGTGGTAGCCACCCACCGCCTGTCCTGCACGCATCCCTCTGCCCCGCCCTTCGACGCGCGCGAAGCGCTCACGTGGTCCTGCAACACTTACTTTGCTCTGATGGCGCGCACGTTTGAGCCTGGAGATCTCGGCCACCTCCTGCATCCCACCGGATTGTTGAACGTCACAGGGTTGGCGGGCAAATCGGAGTCGGCAGAGGCCGCAGCCGAGTTTCACGAGCCAATGAATCCTAAGGCCGCGCAACTGGCGCTCCTGGGCGTAGAAGGCATTCGCATTACCCCGCTCGAACTGGCCACCGCTTATCGCTGGCTCGCTTTGGAACTGGCCGCGCACCCCACCTCCACGACAGCCCGTGTGGTCCGCTCCGGCATTGAGGACTCGGCAAGCTTCGGCATGGCGCGCCAGGCCGGCCTGGGAGGCGTGCCCATAGCAGGTAAAACGGGAACAGCCGACGGCGCAGCTTCCAGCCAATTTCACGGCTGGTTTGCAGGAATAGCGCCTGCGGAGAAGCCACAGGTTGTCGTGGTCGTCTATCTCCCCGCCGGCCGAGGCGCAGACGCAGCGCACGTAGCCGCTGAACTCTTCGCGCACGCACCCTTGGTTCACGCATCGCCGAGGCTACCATGACTTCGCATCAGATCGTAATTAGCCTGTCGGCGGCGGCAATCCTGGTCCTCGCCGGAGTCGAACACGCGCCGCAGCCCGCCGCGCAAGTTGCCACTGCTCCTGCCAACACCCGCTCAACGTTGCGCGTCGGCATGTGGACACTGTGGCATGATCACGAAGTCGTCCTGAAGCCCACCGGCCCCGATCGCAAAATTACGCTGCGCACTTGCGCCCAATGCGCCACCCTCTCACTGTCTCAACGAGTCAACGTCCGCGCAACGGGCGATGCTGTCGCGTTCGCTGGCGTCGGAAGAACAGGAAACGCAACCCCGCTCTTGCTTACCGGAGCAGTCACCCTCACTGCTCACGGAGAAACAGTGGCGCTCCGAAACCCCGTGACAATTTCAGCCCATGCCGGCGTGTTGGTCATCGCCGTCACGCTGTCCGTCGAAAGTTATGTGGAGGGCGTCGTCGCCAGCGAAAGCGGCTCGTCCGACAGCCTACAATCGCTGCAAGCTCTAGCCATCGTAGTCCGTACCTTCGCGCTGCACGAGCCCCACGGACACGCGGACTACGACCTGTGCGACTCGACTCACTGCCAGCTGCTGCACTGGGGTGGAAATCCCAGCAGGCAGCCTGCAGCCCACGCGGCCACACTGGCCACCGCCAGCGAGACGCTCTGGTTCCGCGGGCAGCGAGCATTAGCGTACTTCAACAAAGACTGCGGCGGGCGAACAGCCTCGCCAACCGAGATATGGCCGCGCGCCCGTGCAGTTCCCTATCTCCCCTCGCAACCGGACCGCTATTGCACGGCCAGCGGCGGCAGAGAGTGGGCCGCCGACCTTACGCGCGCCGAGCTGTCCGCAGCGCTTGCCTCAGCCGGACTAGCGGCTCCAGGCTGGCAGCATCTCACCGTCGATCGCAGAGGCGAGTCAGGTCGCGCCGTCACGTTGCGCCTCGACGCGACTCAGATCTCCGCCGAAGCCTTCCAACTCGCGGTGGGCCAAGCGTTGGGATGGAGCAAGATTTCCAGCACCTGGTTTGAAGTGAGCCAGCAGGGCGACCACTTCCTCTTTCACGGTCGCGGATGGGGCCACGGCGTTGGCCTTTGCCAGCAGGGCGCTGCAGCAATGGCATCGCAAGGCCGCTCAGTCCGCCAGATTCTGCAGCTGTATTTCCCCGGCGCCCAACCCACCGACGAAGCCACAGGTCGTGCCTGGCAGAGTTTCAAAGGCTATGGATTCACGCTCAAATCACTCGATGCTACCGATGCCGCCTACCTGCCGCAGTTGTCTCACGCGTACGCTGAAGCATCGCAACGCTCCGGCCTTAACGCGCCCTCGCCATTCACCGTGCGAGCCTTCGCCACCACGCCCGCCTTTCGCGACGCAACATTGGCGCCCGGTTGGGTAGCAGCCTTCACTGAAGGTGATTGGATTGCAACTCAGCCGTTACGCACCCTGGCAGCGCGCCGCCTGCTCGACACAACCCTGCGTCACGAATTCCTGCACGCGCTTGTTGAGCATGAGTCCGGTCCAGCTGCACCCCTCTGGCTCCGCGAAGGCCTCGTCGAAACATGGAGCGAGCCCGGCAACCGAATAACCGCAACTCCCGCGCTCAAACTCAACGCAGTTGACGTCGCACTCGCACACTCATCCACCGAAGCAGAATCCGACGCCGCTCATCGCGCCGCCGCATGGTACGCCGCGCGCCTGCTCTATCACTTTGGCCGCGCCAAGATTCTCGAATGGCTCCGCTCAGGCGTCCCCGACGGAGTCCTCGTCACTCTCACTCAGCGATAACTCTGTCACATCACCGCCAGTCGCAGTCCGCCCCAGCATCACCGCCGCCCACCCCAGTAACAAAACCCAACTGCAGATGGCGAGCACATAACTTCCGGCCAGCTTGAGTGCCACCGCCCACTCCTGGTGCGAAACCGTTCCGTGTGGAACACCATTAAAGAAGTGCCCCGGCAACACCACGCCCAAAAGTGCGGCCAGCACCACCGCCGGCCACCACCTCCAGCTGAACAGCAGTCGGATGATCTTGCGAAACGGCACCCGCCAGCCCCACTGCGCCGAAGTCACAGCGTACGGAACGACCTTGCCCGGGACAATAATCCAGCGCAGCAGCCACTCGGCCTGTGTGAGCCACTTCTGCAGATGTTCATAGGTAAAGACCGTTGCCCGGCCGCCCGCTGAAGCGCGCGAGTTCAAATAGCCCGCCCACTCCCCAATCCGGTCATCACACCAATCCAGCGCCGCCCAGCACGCCCAGAACAACGCTACCCACACCAGCAGCGTACATGCGCCCAACACCAGCTTCACGCGTCTGCCATCATCGTCCGCCAGCGCGCGCATCGTTCCCGCTTCCAATTCGAGAAACGAAATCCCCAGCAGCATCGGTACAAGTAACGTCAACAAGACCTGCCACACATGCTTATCCGGCAGCCGTGTCCATGCCAGTGCCAGCAGCATCAACACCAGCGTCAAGCCGAACTGCAACGCAACCCAAACGGAGCTCAAACGAATGCGGCGGAATAAATCAACAAAGTAACTCACGGTTGCACCTCCAGCGTTGCGGGATCGGTAGTGGTCTGCACATTCGCCTGATACATGGGCCCCGCCTGCACCGGACTGATCACGAACTTGCCTTCGTTCACCACCTTCAGCAGGTACACATACTCGCGCCGTCCGCTGAACTCGGTGTTGAAGAAAGCGGCCCGGTCGTCGTGGAACTCTTTGTGTGTAAACCAGTCGGCCCACCAGTCCGGCTTGTTGTTGAGTTTGTAGAGCCCCGTATCTGCAAGAAACTCCGTGCCCGCCGGAATTGGATCCTCAGCCAGCAGATACTTCCAGGCCGTTCCGCTCAGCGCCAGCCTCACAGCAACAATATCGCCCACACGCGCCGCGCCATTTAGCGGAACCAAGTCATACGTAATTGGATCCGTCGGCTTATCCTGCCGCTTTTGTAGCAGGTAATAATCGCGAGTAATGTTCAACGCCAGCTTGCCCTGCTGGAAGAGCCGCTTGTCCGCCGAATACCACTCGCTCACGGCCGACCAGTACGTAATCCCATTACCGCTCTTGCGAACGGTGACCTGTCCGCCGCTTCCCGCCTGCGCCGCCGGAACCTGGATCTTCCACGGCAAAGCAAATCCATCACCCGGCCCAAAGTGCCGCTTACCCACGCTCGCGCCATTCACCAGCACCTCCACATCCGACGAGTTCGCCAACTCGCCACTTAGTTGCACGTAGTCTGTCAGCCCCTGGATCACCATCGCCGTCTGCTTGGTTGAATACCAGTAACTGCCCGCGCGATGTCCAGCCAGCCACACCGCAGCCTTCGGCAGCAGCCCACTCGCACGATCTTGCCTGATCAGCAGCTTCAACACAAACGCTGTAGTCTCACTCGACGTGTCGTCCCAGTATTCGAGCAGGCCGTCGTAGTTTCCCTCCCAGTGCGCATCGATATCGCTCACCCTAGCCTTCTTTTCCAGAAGCGTAGCGGCCTCCCGCGCGTGCCCGTCACCCGCCGCATCCAGCGCCAGTCCCACCAGCGCCAGCCCCTCGTCGCTCAACTTGTCGCGGCTATCCCAAGCCTTGTCGAGCCCATCTTTCTGCGCCCCGCCCGTCGTAGCCAGCGCAAACACCACATAAGCCCGCAAATCCGGAATCATGTCAGGATGCGCTGCCAACGTCGCCTTCAACCAAGCACGACCCTTGTTCATCCGGTCATCGTCCACTGCCCGGCCCGCATCTTTCGCCTGCCCCAATCCACTCACAACGTAGGCGGTCATAAACACGCGGCTCGGATCATCCGGCCACCACCCCCACCCTCCGTCATCGTGCTGGAAGCTGTACAGCCGCTCGATCCCCGTGTTCACCATGTCATCCAGCGTCTTGCGATCAATCGGCGACTTTAAATGCAGCTTGTCCACCGCCTGCGCCACAATCAGGTCCGGCAAAAAGCTCGACATCGTCTGCTCCGTGCATCCCCACGGATAGCTGGTCAGGTAGTCAAGCGCTGTAAACACCGTCCCCGCCACCGACGGCGCCACTGTAATCGTCAGCGCCCGCGTTCCCGCATTCGATCCGTCCGAATAGATGTACGACCACTGGTTCTGCCCCGCACCCGAGAACACCACTCCCGCTCCTGCCGCCTTCTGCTTCACGCCGTACGCCAGCACCGGCAGAGTCATCTCCAGCGCGTCCGATTCTTCATTCGTCAGCGCCTTGGCTGTCAGCACTGCATCTCCTGTCGCCTCTGCCTTCACGCGCCAGTCCACGTAGCTCTCGCCCTTCGCCGGAATGCTCACCTTCTGCGTCTGCCCGCTGACAACATCCGCACCTGTCACATCCAGCGCGAAGGTCACATCCTTCGCCGTCGCCAGGTAGTTGTGCGCAATCACGCGTAACACAGTCTCGTCGCCCTGCCGGAAGAACCTTGGCGCGGCCAGCCGCACAATCAGGTTCTTGCGAACCAGCACCCGCGTCACGACTCCGCCAGCCTTGCCGTCATCCGTCATCGCACGGATAGTCGTCCGCCACGTCGTCAGTGCATCGGGAAAATTGAACTCCACGGGCGCGTGCCCGTCCGCCCCCGTCCGCACGTTCGGATTCCAGTACGCCGTATCCGGAAACGCCTTGCGCACCTTCGGCACCACCAGGTCAGAACCCGGCTTCACCTGCGCCATCCGCGGATGGAACATCCCCGCATTCATCTCCGCCAGCAGCGGACTCTTCGTTCCCGCCTGCCCTGAGAAGAAAAAGTCGAACGAAGTCTGCGGCTCCAGGTACGCGTATCGCTTCGGATAGAAGAAGTTCACAATGTCGCCACTCGTATCCGACCGCACTGAGTATAGCGCCTCATCCACTTCGCCAAAACTCAAATCGGCCTGCACCGGCTTGCCTTGCGAGTCGACAGCGAACACATCAAAGCTCCCTTTCTCGCCCGGCAGATACTGGCTCTTGCTCGGCGTCGCGGTCACCGTCAGCGTCCGCTCCACCAGCGGAACCTTCAAGCTCTTCTGCGCCGTCATCAGCTGGTTATCGTGAACGATCACCGCGTTCACCATAAGGTTCGGTTGCGACTGCTGCGTGATGGACACGTCGAACGCGAAGCTCTCGCCGGTCGCATGCAGCAACCGCCGCGACTGCACCGTCTCGCCTTCGGTCGTCAACACCGCCCACGATTCCTTAAGCCCTGTCACCAGGAACAGGTGCGCCGTGTCGCCAACCACGTAGCTCTTCTTGTCCGCCACAATCTGCGCCTGCGCATTCGGCTGGTACCATTCGCCCGCGCCGTTCCAGATCCACACCCACGTGCGACCCTGCACCGTACGATTCTCCGGCGTCTTTGCGCTCGCCGTCACTTCGAAATCGCCGCTGCCCGCCGAACCCATCGGCAGATCAACAACGGCCGTCCCATTCGTACCCGTCGTCGTATCGGCCGCTGCCACCTGCTTATCCGACCGTTCGTGCGTCACCGAGTCCCACTTCTGCAGGGCAACCGCAAGATGCACCGGCGTCTGCACCATCTTGCCGTCGTAGTCCTGCGCCGTCACCTTCACACGTACCGGCTGCCCGCTCTGGAACACGTAGCTCACCGGCTCAACGCTCACGCGAAACGATCCGTACGTCGCCAGCACTGTCGTGTGCCCGGCAACTTCGCGATTGGCCGCATCCGTCACGCGCGCCTCAACGCGATAATCCTGATCCTCATACTTGCCATCCACCGCCGTAGGCAGCATAACCGTCAGTCTTCCGTTTGCGTCGAGCACGCCTTCATGTTCCTGCTGCTCGCTCTCGGCCCACGCGGAATCCGTATCGTCCGCCTCGCCTCCATCGCTTTCTGCGTCCGCGCCTTCCGCATCTTCCTGGTCCTCATCCCACCAATAGTGCGTGGTCGTATGCACCACATACTTCACCTTCGCCCCCACGACCGGCTCGCCAAAAAAATACTTCGCTTCGAAGTTCGCCTGAATCTTGCTCCCCTGCAGCAGATGCGTCATCGGTACCTTCACAGTCACCTGGTACTCGGGCTTCTTGTACTCCTCCACATAAAAACTGCCCATTCCAGTGGCGGCACCGAGTCTGATTGAGTAGTAGCCAAGTGCTGCATCGCCTTCCAAGTTCAAGTCCGCCGTGACCGTTCCGTGAGCGGAGACCGGCAGATCCTTCGCCAAGACTTCCTTGTCATCTGGACCTGTAACGGTCAGTTTCACGACACGATCTTCAGGCAGAACCAATTTGTCATCTTTGTCACTGCGCAAGATTCCCTTAATGTGCACGGTATGCCCCGGCCGGTAAACGGGCCGGTCAGTGTAGAGATATGCGCTCTTATTCTGGGGATTGCCGACACTAAAAGTGTAAGACCACGGCGTCACCAGCGCTGCATCGTTGCCACTCCGTGCAAATATCCATACGCTCTCAGGTGATGGCCCCACTACGCCGGCAGGCAAGTTCCCCACGCTCGCGGCCTTCATGTTCAGCGTGGCTAGGCCGTCGATGCCCGTGCGTGCGGAGGATTGCATTTTCTGGTTCGCCCACAATGCCACGTCTGCTTTCTCTACCGGCGCTCCCGTCTTGCGATCAGCGACATAGAGACTGACTTCGCCATTCTGTACGCGCTCAACCACCGCAATGCTCGTCACGAGCGCAACCGTATAGGCCTTGTACGTTCCGTCCGTCGCCTCAATCAGGTACACGCCCGAGGCGAGCCCGTCAATCGGCAACTGCTGCGTCTCGCTCACCAGCGCAGGCGGAGTCTCCAGCTTCCATCGCGCCACCAGTTGGCTTGCATTCAAAATCGGCACCTGCGCAAACTGCGCTGCGCCCACCACCCGACTCTTCTTGCCCAGCTTACCCTGCTGCTCGCGGAAGCTGTTGCGCGCCTCGTCAGTAAACTGCCCACGGAAGAAGTGGCGCACCAGCCACCACAGATGCGCCTTGAAGTCGTGCAACCGCTCTAGCCACGTGCGCTGGTCAATCTGCTCACCCGGCGACTGGCTCTGCACGCCAAAACTGTGCAGGTCCTTGAGTCCCGCAAAGAATTTCTGCGCGTCGTTCACCTTGTAAACGCGAAACTCCAACTCCGGTACATTCCGCGCGAAGAGCTGAATCTTCACGCTCTCGCCCGACGCAAACGTGCGCGAAGTCGACAGCGAAAATGACCGCGGCGCGTCCGTTGCATGACCGGCTGCACAAAGCAGCAAAAGCGAAACAGCAAGCAGCGATTTACGGAGACTCATGGAGTTCCTCGCAGAATATTCCAGCGATAGACGCCGAGAAAGTTTGGATTGCCAGGGAGCGGCCGCCATTGCGGCTGAGGATGGTCAAGCAGCTCGGCCAGCGCCACGCGCCGCAATTCGTCGGCGCGCCCGTGATCGGGGTCCCCACGGACAGGTCTTCGTCCGTGGGGTGAATGATCTTCGCCGGTGTCGTAGACAACCGCCGCCTCAGCCCCCACCCGCGCCACAATCATCGAGTGCCACGGTGAAGACTGCCCGAACTGTCGATAAAAAAGCAGATCGCCGGGCAGAGCCTGGCGTACATCGCGGCTCACCAGATAGGCATTGCGCTCCACCAGCGTCTTCGCGTCGGCAAACTGCGCAAAGGCGCCGTTGCTCACATCCTCGGCCTCGAAAGCCCTTGGCCGCACCCGGAACAGCGCAGTGCCGAGCGGCGAATGCGGATAGCTCCACGCGCGCACTTCGCCCGGCGGGGTCGCAACCTCCATCCCGCTCGTCGTGAACCAGTTTTCGTCGTGGCGCTTGAGAGCCTCGCGGTAGGAGTAGCGCAGCAGGCTTGCGCAGTCCGTAATCTCCGCCGGCACCTCGGCCTTGGGCCGAATGGCCTGGTACTCCGCGATCAGGGTGAACCATCGCCGGAACGCCGCCTGGTCTGCCGGATCGCTCAACCGCAGAAAGTCCGGCGTGCCGTCGCCGAACCGGTCCGTCCATGCCACCGATGCGCCGCCCGCAGCAGAATTGCCCACCACGCGCGCAATGTGTCCCGGCTGCAGCAAACGCCGTCCGCCAAATCCAATCAGCTGCGCCAGAGAAAGCAGTACCGCCAGCCCTGCTACGGAACCGAACACAATCCCGGGCTTCCATCGGCGGGCCATCGCTGCCTGTGTAGAAACGAGAGGTCTGGCGTGAGAGTTCACGAGAATGAGAGAAAGTGAGCCGCACTCATCCTAGCGCGAAAAGGCCCCTGCGCAGGAAAGATAAATCCTAGTAAGCCAGCGCCACCCCATCCGCCCGCATCTCGCTCGCCGCCGAGTAGAATTTCTCCTCCCCGCTCATCCGGTGCTCAATGCACTCATACCGCCCAAACCCGCCTTCCGGCTCGCCCATCACCCAGCCCAGTTCCACCAGCGCCTTCCGCGAAGCCTCTGGCACTCCGGACTCGAGCAGCAACACGCCCGCGGGCCCCAACCCAGCGACATCCTCGCCCATCGACTGCGACGACCCTTCATGATGCCACCGCGGACTGTCTCCCGCCGCCTGAATGTCCAACCCGTAATCCACGCGGTTGATGATGATCTGCGCCTGCCCCTGCGGCTGCATATCGCCGCCCATCACGCCAAACGACATCCACGGCTTCCCGTCGCGCGTCGCGAACCCGGGAATGATCGTCTGGAACGGCCTTTTGCCCGGCGCGTAAATATTCGGATGCCCATCCTGAAGCGAGAACAGCTCGCCGCGATCCTGGAACATGAATCCCAACCCATCCGCCACCAGCCCCGAGCCCAGTCCGCGAAAGTTCGACTGGATCATCGAGATCATCATGCCGTCCGAATCCGCCACCGTGAAGTACGTGGTGTCGCCATGGTTCGGCGCCTGGCCCGGATACACCGGCGTCAAAATCCTGTCCTGCCTGATCAGCTTCGCGCGCTCCGCCGCGTACTCCTTCGACTTCAGCCACTCAATCGGAATCTTCGCGAAATTCGGATCGGCATAGTAGCGCGCCCGATCTTCGTACGCCAGCCGCTTCGCCTCCACCTGCGCATGGATCGACGCAGCCGACTGAAAACCCATCTCGCGCAATTCGAAGTTCTCAAGGATATTCAGCAACTGCAACGTCGCCAACCCCTGCGTGTTTGCGGCCATCGCGTACACATCCACGCCGCGATAGTTCGTCACCAGTGGATCGTTCCACTCCGCATGCTGCTCGCGCAGGTCGCTCGCCTGAAGCCATCCGCCAATCCGCTTGAAGTACGCCTCGATCGTCTTCGCAATCGGGCCGTCGTAGTAGGCATCGCGCCCGCCCTCGGCGATCATCCGGTACGTCCGGGCCAGGTCGGGATTGCGAAACACATCGCCCTCGCGCGGCGCATGCCCATTTGGCGCAAACGTATGCACCGCATTCGCCGTCTCCTCCACGCCCGAGCCCGGCTTGGTAAACGCCGCCAAATTGGCGCCAATGTAGTGCCCGATAATCTGCGGCACCGGCACGCC
>DASYZU010000099.1:0-77304 GCA_035945795.1 Occallatibacter sp. | reverse complement strand
TTTCTTTCGCGCCGGAGGCGCAGCGGTCTTTAGCCCCGCGCTTTAGCGTGGGGAATGCGGTCAACAATAGCCATTCAGCCCCGTAGGGGCCATGCAAACCACGATTGTCGCTCCGTCTTTTTTGTTCATGCGATTGCCCTGATACGATCCGTGCCCTGCTCCCGCGAGGATGATCGCGATGAGTGAGAGGATCGTCCTGTACGCAAACAGGAGCGCAACACGAAGAGCTGATGGCATCGGATCCAAGGTAGACCTGTTGTGGATGGTTTGTCGCCGATCCGTCCTTAATCCTAAAACGGCATTGGAGACGGTTTGGCGGCCATCCGGCCGGGAGCCTCAATGGAGAGCGATCAAAACCATTGCTTTGCGGTGTGGTGAACCTCGTCGAATACCGGCTCTACAAGAGGTGCGGGGCATTGTTTCCGCGTGAGCCCGCACGTAAAGAGCCGGCTTGTTTTGCAAATGCTGCAGTTCGGGTGGCAATTTTTGCTTGTCACGTCTTGCGGACTCTCATGTATCTTTGGTGCCTATGCATCTGGAGCCCAAAACACGGCTGGGACCGTATGAAATCATCGCCCTGCTCGGCGTGGGAGGAATGGGCGAGGTCTATAAAGCCCGCGATACGCGGCTGGACCGCACGGTTGCCATCAAGATCTGCACTGGCGGATTCATCGAGCGATTCGAACGCGAAGCGCGAGCCATCTCCAGCCTGAATCACCAGCACATTTGCGCGCTCTACGATATCGGCCGCGAGGGCTCGGTTGAGTTCCTGGTCATGGAGCACCTGGAGGGGGAAAGCCTGGAAACGCGCCTGCGCAGGGGACCGCTGGCCATCGAAGAAGCTCTGCGCACCGCCATCCAGATCGCCGGCGCCCTCGATGCCGCGCACCGTAAAGGAATCATCCACCGGGATCTCAAGCCTGGCAACGTAATGCTGACGCGGAGCGGGGCCAAGCTGCTGGATTTCGGCCTGGCCAAAATCACGCCAACGGTCGAGATATCGGGAACCGACACCACGCGGCTTACAAACAACTCTCCGCTCACCGAGAAAGGTACGATCCTCGGCACCTTTCAATACATGTCGCCGGAGCAACTCGAAGGCAAAGAGACCGACGCGCGCTCCGACATCTTCTCCTTCGGCGCGATGCTGTTCGAGATGATCACCGGCCGCAAGGGCTTTGAGGGTTCCAGCCGGGCCAGCCTGATTGCGGCGGTGATATCCGTGAACCCGCCGCCGGTCTCGACGATACAGCCGATGGCCTCGCCCGCGCTGGACCGCCTTGTGCAGCGATGCCTTGCCAAATCCCCGGACGACCGTTGGCAGAATGCCGGCGACCTGCGCAGCGAGCTCGAGTGGATAGCGGGAGCTGGCTCAATGGCTGGCGTTCCGGCGCCGATCGCGGCCCGGCGCGTCAACCGCGAGCGCCTGGCTTGGCTGGCAGCCGGCTTAGCCGCAGTGTTGCTTCTCGTATCGTTGGGCTGGATTGCGGTCCGCGTGCGGAATGAACCTGCCGCGTCTGCAGAGGTCCGTTTCCAAATCCCCGCACCGGATAAAATGATTTTCGCCTACTGGAGCCTACCCGCGGTTTCGCCCGACGGCGAACGCATCGCCTTCACCGCGGCTCCCGGCGCTGAAGCGAAGGATAGGCTTTTCGTTCGTCCCTTGAATGCGGCAGCTGCGACGGAGATCCCGATTGGCGGGCTGAGCGTTCGGGGCCCCTTCTGGTCGCCTGATGGGCGTCAAATCGCAATCTCCGATGGAGTGGGCCTGCGAAAGGTGGACCTCTCCGGGGGACCGTCGGTCACCATCTGCGACTGTAGGGGCGCCATTGGCGGAACCTGGAATCGCGATGGGGTCATCCTCTTCGCGAAGGGATCCGGCCCGCTTTCCCGTGTCTCAGCAGCCGGGGGCGATCCAACCCCCCTTCGGCCGCTGGCGGATGGCGAGACTGCGCAAAGATGGCCCCTGTTTCTTCCCGATGGTAAGCACTACCTGTACCTGTCCCTGGGCAATCAGCAGGGCATCTATGCCGCCGCTCTTGGCTCGAATGATCGCAAATTCATAGTGGCCACCGATACCAACGCCGCCTACCTCCAATCCCGCCAACTCCTGTTCACCAGAGGAGACGTGCTCATGGCCCAACCGTTCGATCTCGAAAGGTTGAACCTGACCGGCGAAGCGCATCCGGTCGCGGAACACATCGAGTTGGCGAGCGCGAGCGGGGCTCCCCTTATGAGTGCCAACTTCTCCGCCTCTCCCAACGGCGTCCTGGTGTGGCGCCGCGGAGCCCAATCTTCCCAGTCTTCACTGCAGTGGTTCGATCGCAACGGCAGAAAACTCGCCACGGTCGGCGAGGCCGCAGACTACTCGAACCCCAATCTCTCGCCCGACGATAGCAAATTAGCCATCTGTATCCGTGATCCTCAGACCAATACGCGAGACATCTGGATATTCGATCTGCGGCGCGGTACGAGGACGCGGGTGACGTTCGATCCCGCCGATGATTTAGATCCCGTCTGGTCGCCGGACGGAACACGGATAGCCTTCACCTCTAACCGCGCGGGGCAGAGAGATATCTACGAGAAACTCGCGGACGGTGCGGGCCCCGATGAGCTGTTGCTGGGAGGAAAGGGGGGAGAAAAGAACGCCGAGGATTGGTCACGGGACGGCAAGTATCTTATGTATAACTATCAGCCGCCTGGCAACACGCACCTCTACGCCATGCCTCTCGCCGGAGACCGCAAGCCAGTGCCCTTCGTGAATATGAATTTCCGCACCCAGGAGGGCCAGTTCTCGCCGAATGGTCGTTGGGTCGCCTACCGCTCCGTTGAATCCGGAAAACCGGAAGTCTTTACAGAGGGATTCACGCTGGACCCGTCGCAGGCGCGCGGCAAATTGCAGATCTCCCTGGACGGAGGAGAACTGCCTAGGTGGCGAAGCGATGGTAAAGAGCTCTTCTACCATCAGGGTGACAGCTACTTCGCGGTGGATGTGCAGACCGGCGGCCCCTCCTTCAAGGCCGGCATCCCCAGGCAACTATTCTCAGTGCCTACCGTAAATTCCTCCATCAGCGGCGGCAGCCCGTTCGTGGTCACCAGGGACGGCCAGCGGTTCCTTGTCCTCGGACAGGTTGAGAAGGCGAGCAGCGAGCCGCTGGAAGTGGTGGTCAACTGGCGATAGCAAGCTGAGATCGCTGGATACACCTGCAGAGCCAGCGCATCCAAACTGGACCCGGCGTCTTCGCGCCGCTCAGTCACTCAGACTTAACCGCGCGGCTTTAGCGTCCTAATGCGAGGAACAAAATCTGGCAATCGCCTGCGGTTCATCTTTCAAGCGAAATATTTCCGGAAATTGCAGCGCGCAGTGCCAGTGAAATGGCTGGCTCCTGGTTTGTCGCCAATCCGGAAAGTACTTTTTCGGCAACATGGATGGGCCAGTGAGAGGATCCAGCGGATGATACATAAATCGGGACCGGCCAATCCGTGCTTCAACAGAATCGCCTTGAATTCAATCCGGTGTTCCTTCCATTTCGAAAAACTCGGTCAGCTTTTGCTCTAAATCTGGGATTTTGCGGAATCATCCTACTCCGAGCCGGCGAAATCCTCTGTGATAACGGTGCTGAGGGGACCACTATTCCAGCAGGGTCTTTCAAACGGACAGACACAGCATGAGAGGCCAAACCGGCGAGGAACCAGAGGAATACCGGTTGGCATTCGCTGTCGCTGGTCTTCAATAGTGCCTCAGGAAGCAGCCGTATACTGGCTGCATGTTTCCAAAATCTGTATCATCCAGTCTTCTTTGCACAGCCCTGGTAGCGGCCGGGCTGGTTTGCCTTACCATTCATCCGGCTGCCGCACACGCCTGGGGCAATGAAGGCCATCGCATGATCAACCGGCTGGCGGCCAGCACGTTGCCCGCCGATATGCCGGCCTTTCTGCGTTCTCAGGCGGCAGTGAACGAAATCGAATACCTGGGCCCCGAGCCGGATCGCTGGCGGTCGCCCGCCGAGCCGGAACTGAGCGCCGAGCAGGCTCCGGAACACTTTATCGATCTGGAACCAGCGGACGCGTTGGGCTCGTTGGCTCACAAGCGGCTGGACTTCGAAGCCAAAGTATTTGCCGCTGGCGATCGGCCGGAGAAGATCGGCCTGCAACCCTGGCAGACAACCGAGGTGTGGGAGCGGTTGAAGGCTGCGATGCGCCAGTATCGCGCATTGTCAGCAAACCACGAGGACACAAAGCCTGTGGAACAGGCCATCATCTTCTATGCCGGCTGGCTCGGCCACTACGTGGGAGACGGGTCGCAGCCGCTGCACACGACCATCCAGTACAACGGCTGGGTGGGACCCAACCCCAACGGCTACACGACGGCCCACCAGATCCACTGGCAGTTTGAGGGACCGTTTGTGGGTGCGAATATCCACGCACCGGAGATCGAAGCAAAGATGCCCCCGGCGAAGGCTGTAGAGGGCGACATGTTCGACAGTTACATGGCCTACCTCCGGCAGACCGCCACGCATATCGAGAAGGTGTACCAGCTTGAAAAGGCAGGTGGGTTTGTGGGCAACGGTACTGCGGAGTCCAGGGAATTTACCACTGAGCGTTTGGCCGTCGGGGCCGGCATGTTGCGCGACATGATCTACA
Organism: Occallatibacter sp.; assembly: GCA_035945795.1. GTDB lineage: Bacteria > Acidobacteriota > Terriglobia > Terriglobales > Acidobacteriaceae > Telmatobacter. Next base: position 72,660 of record DASYZU010000099.1, on the reverse strand, counting down.
CAGCCTGGCTCGACAGCGCCAAACTTGTACAAGATCCATATGCGGCGAAGTAGCTAAGGCTAGTCGCCGGTTCCGGCAGAGGCGAGCGCGGGAATCCGGCTCAGCATCAGGGTGAGCATCAACGTCATGATCGCGACCGACGGGGTTGCAACAACCAGCCACGCCAGCATCGCGTGACCGGCAAGGCCGCCCACCTGGGAATAGAAGTTCCAGGGTGAAAGGTGCAGCAAAGCGCCGGCCGACAGGGTTTGCTGCGGATTTCCCGTCGCAAAAAGCCATCCCCCCAGCCGCACAAACGGCACGATGAGGATCAGTTGCAGGGGCATAGCAGCATAGTTTGCGGCCTGGATAGCGGGCAGGTTGAGCCGCAGCGCCAGAGCCAATCCGGTGCAGAAAACAGTCGGAATCCCGACCACGGGAATGCAGCCGATCGCGAATCCCAGCGCAAGCGTGAGAGCCAGTCGCTGGGGCGAGATGCCCAGCTGTAGCCAGACAGCCGCGTTGCGCTTGATCGAGTTGGGGAAGATTCGCATCGATCCTCTCACAATTCACAGTGCACAACTATCTATACGATAGGATGCATCATCTGGATTTCAGATGAATCTTTCGTGTGATTTGGATGGAACTTTGGTGAATGAACCAAGGACGGCAGCGAGAGTCGAAGGCCGTCTTATTTTGGGAATATACAGGGGACAGTGGAACACTCGTTCCCCTGGCTGGAATCAGCCTCAACTGCGATACACTTGGACGCGATGCGGGTGTTTGGGATCGATTGCGGTACCGAGGTAACCGGTTTTGGCGTCGTCGAGTCGGACGAAGCCGGCCGCGAGCCGCGCATGGTTTGCAAAGCGATGGGCGCCATTCGCCTAAAGAAAACGAAATCGACGCCGGAACGTCTTGAACAAGTGTTTCGTGAGCTGACCGCGGAGATTGAGCGCTGGCAGCCCGACGCTGTAGCCATCGAGGAGGTTTTTTACTCAGTGAACGCTAAGTCAGCGCTGAAGCTGGGCCAGGTACGTGGCGTGGCGCTGCTTGCGGCAGCCTGTAAGCGTATGCCCGTGGCCGAGTACGCGCCGCTCAAAATCAAGTCCAGCGTGGTCGGTTACGGCCTGGCCAAGAAGGAGCAGGTACAGTTCATGGTGGCGCGCCTACTTGGCCTTGCCGAGTTGCCGCAGCCCGCAGACGCAGCCGACGCTCTGGCGATCGCCATCTGCCACATCCACACCGCGCAGACCATGGCCATGCAAGGTTCTCCACAGGGAGTGGCGCGATGAGGATGGCCTGGCTTGTCATGTCAATGTTGCCCGCAGCCGCGTTGTCGCTCGGCGCCCAGGACGGACCCTCTCCAACCCCCGTGGTCGTCGTTGACTTCTCCAACCCAGCGGCCTCTCCATCCCACTGGACGCTCACTCTGCACCGGGACGGGAGCGGCCATTTCCAATCCGAGCGGGGCAAGCTGCCGGAGGGCGAACATCTCGCCGAGATTGATGCTCCCAACCTGGACCGCGAAATTCAGGTTAACGGGAAGTTTGCTGAGCGCGTCTTCCAGGCCGCACAGCAGCACAACTGGTTCAACCAGAATTGCGAGAGCCACCTGAAAGTCGCCTTCCAGGGATGGAAAAAACTCAGCTACAGCGGCCCCGATGGGCAGGGAGCCTGCACCTTCAACTATTCAAAGGACAAGGACATTCAGGCGCTGGGCGATTCCTTCATCGGAGTAGCCGAAACGTTGCGCGAAGGTGCGCGGCTGGAGATGCTCTTGCAGCACGACCGGCTCGGCCTGGACAGGGAAATGGAATACCTGGCGGAGGCCACAAAGGATGGCCGGATGCGGCAGACTTGCACAATCAAAGAGATCCTGGAGCGCCTGGAGGGCGATCAGGAGGTCCTGGAGCGTGTACGGAAGCGCGCACATGCTCTGTTGACTCATCCAGGAACATAATTCCTTGCCGGAACAGATAGCCTTGCCGGAATTTATTTATTCGACAAGTGGCGATTTAGCGCGACATTTCCGTGCCTTTAGGTGTCGTATAGTAGTGGGGTTCCCGACAATGGCAGATATGTGCCGCGGGAAACGGAACAACCAGGAAGGCGGGGGACCATGAAGCAGATGGTAAGTCGCGTGGAAAGTGGCAAAAGGCTGTTTGGACTTCGTCTTGGAGCTTGGTGGCTGGGGTTGGCGGCCGTGGCGATTGGAACCTCGATGCTGTCGTGGGTCGCCAGGGGCGACGACGCGGGGCAGGCAGCAGCGGCAGGGGCGGCCCGGCTAAGCAACGTAGAAGGGCAAGTCCGAATCTCGCAGGGTGGCCAGGTGCTTTCCGATCCTGCACTGGTGAATTCGCCGCTGTTTGCGGGTACCCAGATTGAAACCGGAAACGACGGCAAAGCGGAAATTCAGTTTGTAGATGGAAGCGTAGCCCGGCTTTCTCCCGACAGTACGCTTGCGCTCAAATCCCTCGGCGTCCAGGGCGGACCCGGCAATACCGACATTGTGCTCGTCGCCGGGCTCGGCTACTTCGAGTTGCAGGGCGGGGGCCAGGGCGGCCAGATGCACGTCACCTTCGGCGACAGCGTAGCCACCGCCACTGGATTCACCGTGATGCGCGTCAAGATAGACAATCCTCCCGGCGAGCTTGCCGTCTTCTCAGGCAATGCGCACCTGGAGCGCGGAAATTTCCTCGCGGTTGATCTGCACGGCGGGGAGAGCGTCGCGCTGAACGGTACCGATCCCAGCCGTTACAACCTGTCCGAATCAATCGAACCGGACTCCTGGGATGCGTGGAACTCAGACCGAGACCAGGCGTTGAACGCCGAGGCAGCGGATCAGACCGGCGCAGCCCAGAACTTCGTAAACACCGACAATCCAAATCCCGCGTGGAACGATCTGGATGCAAACGGCAACTGGTACAACGTGCCCGGCCAGGGATATATCTGGTCGCCGTATGCTGCCTCGAACGCGGGATGGGACCCGTATGGCTGCGGTCATTGGGTGTTGACTCCGAGCTTCGGTTACGTCTGGGTTTCGTGCGAGAGCTGGGGTTATCTGCCCTACCAGTGCGGTTCGTGGAACTTCTACGACGGCTTTGGCTGGGGATGGGCGCCCGGTATGGGCATGGGCATGGGAATGGGCATGGGCATGGGAATGGGAATGGGAATGGGAATGGGCGGCGGCTGCGGGTTCTATGGTGGTGGAGGTGGCTATGGCGGCCTCAACATCGGCTTCGCTCCCAGGAATTATCATCCCATCGAGCGGCCCAATCCGCGCTGGGGAAGCGGACGAAATCCTCGCAGGGTAATCGACGTGAATCGGGGCTTCTCCGGTGGGACGGGCGCACTGCCTTTACGGAATAGAAATACTCCTGTAGAGATCGCCGGTCATACGGTGCAGCCGTTGCATCCCTTGCCAAACCAGCAGCGGTATCAGCCCTCGGCCTCGGGATTTGTCTATCGCCCCACACAGGGCTACCAGGGATCGAGATCCGAAGGCGTAGGGGGCAGCAACGTACGGTCCGTCAATGGTAACGGCAACCGTCAGGGCTATGCTCCCTCGCCCGGCAACTCCAATGGCCAGGGTTTTGGCAGGGATAATACGCAACCGGGTCGAATCTATTCACCCCCCAATCAGGGCAATCCTCCCCCGAACCGCAGCTACACGCCTCCCAGCCAGGGTAATTCCAGCGGCAGGGGCTCGTTCAGCCGGTCGTCTGGCGGTGGTGGTGGGTATTCAGGTGGTGGCGGTGGCGCGTCGAACGCTAGGCCATCTGGTGGCGGAGGTGGCGGCTACTCCGGTGGCGGCGGAGGAAGCGCTTCGCGCGGCGGTGGAGGTGGTGGTTATTCCGGCGGCGGTGGCGGCGGAGGCGCTTCGCGTGGCGGAGGTGGCGGCGGCTACTCCGGAGGTGGCGGTGGTGGTTCACGCGGCGGAGGTGGCGGTGCTGCACCTAGCGGTGGCGGTGGCGGCGGTTCACACGGCGGCGGAAGTCCCCGCTAAAGCGCTAGCCTCAACGGTTCGATCGAACGGCATCTTGTCAGAGTCGTGTGATTTGTTAGACCAGTAAACAGAAGCGCTCCACCTTCGGCTTGCAGTGCAGGCTGAGGGTGGGGCGTTTTGCTTCTGTGTGCAACATTACACTTTTGCGGAGAACTCGATCCGGAGGGAGGCGGGGGATTTATAGCATTTCGGAATTGGTGTAGACCGAAGGCACTATGCTAAGTGGCTTTTTCCTCAAGAAAAGCCACCTTTCAATGCTCTTAAAAAGTCTACGTGTATTCCGAAAATGCTCTAACCCCCGCACAAAGCCAACACAAATACCGCGGGCTTTAGCCCCGGAGGCATGCTTTTCGGACCTTCGCTCCGTTTCGCTCCTTTTCCCACGGACTACCTGGCCCCTGCGGAAGCCCTTACAAATACTTGAAGGTCCCATGCATCGCGCTCCCGGAGCAAAGAAAAAGGGCTCCCGGACTTTAAGTCCGGGAGCCCTTTCCTGCATTCCGTCGTCAGCTCACAAGATCCGAGAGCGGCGGGAACTTGTAACGTGCCTTCGCAATCGGTGTGCCCAGAACCTCAATGCGGCTCAGGTCGCGGCTGCCCACGCCGAGATGTTCGGCAAGGCGCAGGGTGCTGTCGCAGGTCTCGAACGGAGGAGTGCCGCGATCCGCCATCGGATCGAATCCCATCACGGCCGTGGCAACGGCATCAGTTGAGACGCAGTTCATTCCGGCAATCAACAGGCCGGGGTGAATGGGCTTGTGTATCCAGTTCTTGTTCTGATTGGGCAACTCGCCCCCCGTCATGGAATAAATGCCGTCGATGACCGCGAGATGCACGGGGCGCGCCGACACCAGGTCGGCAGTGATCCTGGGGACGCGATAGCCGGGGTCTTTCGAGTTCGTGGTGTCCACCAGCGGGGGCGCGCTCTTGGGCGGGACGCGCGAACCCGTGTGCATGGGCCCGCGGAATCCGACGGGGACAATGCTGGGCTCGTCCACAGGAGCCTGATCGCTGTAGATGGTGCTGGGCGTGATGCCGAAGCAGTTCTTCATGGAGAGAGTGACGCCGGCGGTGCGATGCTCCTTCAGCTTGGCCAGCGAGACAAAAACATCGGTGTCGAGATAGGAATGGTTCAGGTCGTAGCCGGCGTACATCAGGCCGCCACCGGGAACCATGAAGCGGGAATAGGTCTTGCCACTGCCCAGGAAGTTGGTGTTCTCAAACTCCACCCGTGTAGCGGCGCTGGCGAAATCTTTCGGCTGCCAGCCGGCCGCAATCATGAACTCCTCCAGCGGCTTGGTGCCCCAGGGAGCGCTTTCAAGCAGCCGTACGCGCGCGGCGCCAGCCTGTCCCAGCAGAGAAACCAGGGCGCCAATCACCTGCGGGTGAACCCAATGCGTCATCTCGTTCGGCATGTTGTTCAGCTTGTCTTTGGGCACGCTGGTCATGTTGAGCTTGATGGCGACAGTTTTTCCGCGGACCAGCTTTTGCAGTCCACCGAGCTGGTCGAACATGGTGGAAAGTACATCCACCACCTGACGGTTATATTCCGGGCAGATTCCGATGGCCACAGGGCTTGCCGAGGCTCGCTCGGCTGAAAGCAGGGATGGTTTCGCAACGTACGCACCGGCGGCCATTCCCATGGCGCCAAGAAACTCTCTACGGGAGCAATTCATTCTCATGGTCATGCCCACCTCTCAGGTTCGACAGAACAGTTAGCAGGAAAACGGGAAAGCGGAATTTGGCTTCGGTCTTCGAAACCTGGCCAATTGTACTCCGGAACATGGAAAGTAGGGAACAGCTAACTGCCAGAAGCTTGGGCGGGACGCGACAAATCTCAACTCTCAAAAATGCTGTCATCCTAGGCGCTGCGTAGCAGAGTTGAAGGACTTGCGGTTGCCTTTCGACCCTTCCCACCCACAAGCTCCGGGTGCCTCATCCTTCCGCAGTTTCATCGCGGAAGGGTGGGATGCCGCGGACTTCAATCGTCCAACTTTCCCACGGCATGACGCATGAGACCTGACAACCCTCAGAACCCCAGCGTAATCCCCGATTCCCCGATGATCGTGAATATCCCAAGCAGGTTCGTGATTCCCAGTAGCTGCCGAACGCGCTTGCCCAGGTTAACGAGCTCCAGGCTGCAGCCATTCGACTTGGCTGAAACGACCAGGCGCACCAGCGCGCCGAGGCCCATGCTGTCCATGTGGCTCAGGTCGGTCAGGTCGAGCACGATTCGCTTGTGCTCCGGCATCAGTTGACGGATGCGAGTATAGAAATTACCGCTTACTTCCGCGATCAATTTGCCATGGCACCGTACCAGGGCGACATCGCCCTTGCGTTCAATATCGAGGGAGAGGGTACACACGACTGCTGGGTCAGACATTGGGCCTACCTTGTCGATACAGAATGAACTGCCGAAGAAGGGGAACGGGGAAACTTCTATACATCTATATCAGGTGCGCAAGCGAACGCGCATCCGAAAAACGAAGCTGGTCTGGTAGCTTGTTTGGGAACCCTTTCTGTTCGCACGACAGCACCGGGCGATTTTTGAATCTCAAAATGCAATGGAGGATTTGTCTTGTCTGATGCAATAACGCGGAGTGAACGGCTGGATCCGGAAGTACGCGCATTGATCGAGACGATGGATGCGCAGGCGCCACCGCGAATCGAAAGCATGAGCGTTGCCGAGGCCCGGCGCACCCGCGCGGAAGGATTCAAAAAGAATGGCGGCCCGCCTGCTGTGCTGGCGCGTGTGGAAGAGGCGCTGATTCCTGGGCCGGCCGGAGCCATTCCGGCGCGCGTTTACTCGAGCGCAGTGGGCGGATTGCGCATTGGGATGGTGTACTTTCACGGCGGCGGCTTCGTCATCGGCGATCTGGACACCCATGACTCAATGTGCCGCGCGCTCGCAAGGGATTCGGGCGCTGTGGTCATTGCGGTGGGTTACCGTCTGGCCCCGGAAAGCAAGTTTCCGGCGGCGATTGAAGACGCGCATGCGGCAACCGTGTGGATTGCGGAGAATGCAGAGAAGCTGGGCATCGATGCGCAGAAGATTGCCGTGGGTGGCGACAGCGCTGGTGGCACGCTGGCAACGGTCGTGGCCATGCGCTGCCGCGATGCGGGCGGCCCGGTGCTGGCAGCGCAGGTTCTGCTGTATCCGGTGATCGACCTGAGCAGGTTCGACACCGGTTCTTATCTTGAATTCGCGGAAGACTATATGCTGAGGCGCTCAGCGATGCAGTGGTTCGCCAGTCACTACCTCGGCGCAGCCGAGAATGCGCGCAATCCAGAAGCCTCGCCGTTGTTGGCCAGGGACCTGAGTGGTCTGCCGCCGGCGCTGGTAATCACGGCAGAGTTCGATCCCTTGCGCGACGAAGGCGAAGCCTATGCAGAGCGGCTTGCAGAGGCTGGGACCGCTGTGACGGCAAAGCGCTATCCGGGAATGATTCACGGCTTCGCTGCGATGCTCGGCGTATTGGAAGGAGGCCGAACGGCGATAAGGGAAGCAGGGGAGTTTATTCGTGGTCTGTGAGCTTGAACCTGCGCCCAAAATGGGGTCGGGTGCCCAAGGAGCCGGGGAGCGGGATCTCAACTTTGAGACCTGGGATAGCTCACTCCTTCACCGACGTGCTTATCTGACCCATGATCCCTGACCCCTGAAAACGGTCCACTGTCCACTGTCAACAAAAACGCAGAAAAGTCACACATTTTGGCTGAATTAAGGCCGCATTAAGCGCATTTAGAGCCACTTTAGTGCACTAATCGGGAAATTCCATACAACCCTTTATCTACTTTCGGAACCTTGCGAGCAGCCAATTCGTCAAATTGGGTGGCCTGAAAGGTTAAGGTCTCGAAAAAGTACAACCTTTTGAGCCAACCTTTAGCTCTAATGACGCACCACTTAAGCGACCATTTGGTGGGTTCGACGCACCATTTGGACCAACCTTTTAGGCCGTGTAAAGCAGGCTTTTTCTCGAATTACTCTGCGGGTGTTTCGCTCTTGGCGGCGCGCCGTTCTCTGCCGCTGATCAGGTAGACAGCTGCCCGCAATTCCAAAAGCGGATCGGCCGAAGGCTCAATCCCATCCACACGTGGAATAGGGTCGAAGATGATGTGCTGTTGTTCGGTCGAGTTGTCCGGCAGCACGCCAGTCAACTCGATTGTGCCCAACTCAAAGAGCTCACGCGTCTCCGGCCAATGGATCGTCGCGTCGTCGCTCTTATCCTCCGGAGCGGCGATCTGCACCATCAGCTTAAAACGGATCGGCCCTTTAACGACGCGCTCAACAACCTCATCGAAGTGGTAATTGTCGGAGAGGCCTGCAACCTGCGCATCCGTCAAAAAATCATTTCCCAACTCAGGCACGATGCGATAGCGTCCGATTGTGGTTTTACCCGCGTCGTTACTGAACTTGAATGCAGTCACACCGAAATAAGTATTCCGCGCCAGGCTCGAAGCAAACGGTTTCGGCGTCTGCACAAACGCCATCGCCGCCGGATGCGAAGCAAGAAATTTTTCGATCGGTTTCGGAGAAGCCACGTCCGGTCCGCTGGCCGCGGCAGCCTTCAGAAATTCAAGAAATTCCTTCCCGTCGCGCGTCGGAAAACCGTCCGTTGAATGCGCAACGATATCCGTATGTACATGCTCCGCCATGTTGAATCGAATCGCAAGACCGCGCGGATTTGCTTCAGGAGCGCTGTCGGGAATGAAAGGAATTCCGGTGGAGTTTGAGAAGCGCGCAGTGACCGGCGTAGACTCCCGCGCAATATGCGGAGCCTTGGTTAACGTCTGTGCGTTGGCCGTTGGTTTGAACTTCCCGGTAAGCAAAAGTCCTTTAGCGTGGGCCGGCCGAAACCCGGGATGAGGTCCGAACATCTTGTGAAACTGTCGTACTAAATCGTTAGCAAGTGCGACGACTCGCCCGTCCTGGGGTAGGGGCATAGAGTGAACCTCCTGATCTGATTGGATGCAGTCTATGTGAGTTATCGTTCGAGTGGTGATCAGATTTGACCGTTGTCACCACAGTGCGATGGTACTTACATGAGTCGGCGGCGAATGAGGTCGAGTGCTTGCTGGGTGGCCCATTCTCTTACGCGGTTGCGGTCTCCGCGGAAGGTGCGGTCCATGACATCGGTGCGCTGGGGGTCGGAGAGGGCGATGTAGACGAGGCCTACTGGCTTGGTTTCGGTGCCGCCGGCGGGGCCTGCGATACCAGTGATTCCTAATCCAAGTGTTGCACCGGTGCGGATGCGAATGCCGTTGGCCATCGCTTCGGCAACTTCGGCGGAGACGGCGCCTTTCTGAGCAATGAGTTCGGGAGAGACACCGGCGAAGGCGGTCTTGAGCGGGTCGGCGTAGACGATAGCTCCACCTATGAAGGAGCGCGAACTGCCGGGGACAGAGGTGATGCGCTGCGCGATCATGCCGCCGGTGCAGCTTTCGGCAACTGCGAGAGTGGCTTGGCGAAGGCCGAGGTAGTAGAGGACGATCTGCTCGAGAGTCTCGCCTTCAGAGGAGTAGAGCCAGTCTTCGAGCGCTTCTTCAAGGCGGGAGGCGAGTTCGTCGACACGCTGGCGGGCCAGTTCGAGCGATGATTTGGAGCAGAGCAAGGTGAGCTGGATGTCGCCGGCGTGGGCCAGGATGGTGGTTTCGACATCGGTATAAGTGGTGTAGATGGGGGCCAGAATTTTGTCGGCCTGAGACTCGGGAATCATGGCTGCGCGAAGGGTGCGCTTGGCGATATGGCGCGGCGGCACGGCATCGCGCAGACGGGGCAGGCACGCCTCATCGAATAACGGACGGCACTCGTTGGGCGGGCCGGGAACGAGCAGGACGAGCTTGCGATAGCTGTCGAAGGTAGTGTCAAGCCATTGGCCGGGAGCGCTTCCGTTGGGGTTGGGCAGGAGGATGGCGCCCTCGAGGACGTCAGCCTGCTTGAGGTTGTTCTGTGGCATGGTGATGCGCCAGGTGGCGGCGCGTGCGTGGAGAGCGGCGACCTGGGCGCCGTCGCGGCGGAGGGTGAGGGAGAGCGCTTCGGCAACGGCCTCGCGCGTAAGGTCGTCCTCAGTGGGGCCGAGGCCGCCCATGATCACTAGAATGTCGGTGCGGCCGAGGGCGGTGCGGATGGCGTTGACAAGATCCTTGAGGCGGTCGCCGACGATGGTTTTGAATGCGACGGTGACGCCGATCTCGTTGAGTCTCTCAGTGAGATATAGGGAGTTGGTGTCTTGGCGCCAGGGGGTAAGCATTTCGGAACCGACGGCGATGATTTCGGATTTCATAAGGGCAGCTTCTAGCTCCTAGCTTCCAGTTTGGGTGTGCGGGGTTGGAGGCCATTGCTTCAAGCTCGCTGGGTTTGACCGCGTGTTTATTCCAGCGTGAAACGAGCCAAAAGCTAGAGGCTAGAAGCTAGCAGCTAAAACAGATTGAGGCCTTCTACTCCCAAGTCCACATCATAAACGGCTTCGTTGGTGGCGAGAATAGTGTTGCCGAGGGGGGAGAAGGCGACGCCGACGAGATTGATTCCGGCTAGAACGAGCGAGGCATCACCCTGGGGAGTGACGCGAATCAGTCCGCGGTGCCCGTGCAGGCAAGCGGCGAGGTAGATGTCGCCGTCTTTTGAAAGTGCGAGGCCCTGGGGGCGGCCAAGTCCGCGATACCACGCACGGGTATCGCCGTTGGGCTCAATGGCCCAGATCGCATCGTTGGAGGAAAGTGAGGGCGCGGTGACGAAAACAGTTCCTGCGGCGTTGACGGCGAGATGGTAGGCGGCGGGGCTGGCTTCGAGGGTGGCGTGAACGAAGATCTGACGTTCAGGATTGATTTTGAAGATGGTTCCGCTGCGGTCGCCGACGAAGAGGTTGCCCTGGGCATCGAACGCTGCGCCGGTGGCCACGCCCATGCCCTCTGCGTAGACCGTGGACTCGCCTGCGGAGTCGACGCGGTAGACGTTGCCTTCGGCGCGGGAGGTGACAAAGAGGTCGCCATCGGGCGAAAAAGCCAGGCCGGTGGCGTTGAGGATGCCAGTGACGAAGGGGGTGCCGCGGCCACCAGGACTGACTCGAACCACGGAGACCGGGGTCTGCTTGCCACGGGGGCCGGAGATTGTTGCGTAGATCATGCCGGAGCGGCTGACGGCGGGGCTGGTGACGGGATGGAGTCCGTCAGAGAGTTGGCTAGCGATGCGCAGTGGCACGGCGTTGCTGGCGCCGGAGGGGTTGCGAACTTCAACGAGGCCGGTAGCGGCCTCGGCGGGAACGGCGAAGGCGAGACGCGTGGGGCGGCTCATGAGTACCTCGGCCGACACGCCGTCGACCAGTACGGCGGGGGCGTCGAAGCCGTGGGGGCCGAGCCGGACACCGAGCAGTTCGATTTCGCCGAGAGGAAGCGCGGCGGCAGGGACGATCTCGTCGATGCGTGGCTCAAGGAGGGCTGCGGGGGCGGGTTGGGCTGGTGTTCGGGGCATGTTGAATCCGGATTTGCGGCTTAGAACCAAATGCGCAGCAAAGCTGCTATACCCCAAGCATACAGCCCGGCGGCCACATCATCGAAGACGATGCCCCAGCCGCCGGGCAGGCTTTCGAGCTGTCGGGCGGGAAAAGGCTTGGTGATGTCGAAGAGCCGAAAGAGGACGAGAGCGATGGCGGCGTGGCGGAGATCGAAAGGACAACCGAGCAGGGCGATCCACTGGCCTGCAACCTCGTCGATGACGACGAAGCCGGGGTCTTCGCGGCCGGATTCGCGGGCGGCGATGGTGGCGGCGGGTACGCCGATGAGGATAGAGAGAGCGATGCCGGCGAGGAGGATGAGGAACAGGGTGTGAGGAGTGGGATGGAGGCTCCAGGCGCAGGCAGCCCAGAGGAGGACGGCGGCGACAGAGCCCCAGGTGCCGGGGCCGGGCTTGCCGTAGCCAGCGCCGAAGAATGTGGCGACTGTCCAAGCCCAGAAGGTCTTACTCGACATTTGGACTGGCGGACGAGGGCTAGTCGTCATGGGAGTCCCCGCGGCGGCCGCTGCTGCCAAATTCGCCGAGGTCTTCGAGGACTTCGGGGTCAAGGACGGGGGAACTGATCTTGTAGACGCCCATAGCCCACTTGCCAAGATCGATTTTGCGGCAGCGGTCGGAGCAGAAAGGGAAGTCTTCGTCCGTCATACGGACCAACATTCCACAGGTGGGGCAGCGGAGGAGCTTTGCGGATTTTTTCTTTGCGGGCATGGCTATTGTGGCTACCTGAGGGCAGCGATCAAAGAATATGTTAGCGCGCGAGGGCAGGGGAATTGTTATCTGCAAAACTATTGCTGAAGGACGCTGTTTTCAAAGGCAGGGTCACTACAATTGATGGAACGTCGAATGGTCCTGAGCAAGAGCGATTTCCTGAAGGTTGATATTTAGAAAGGAAAGGGTGAATGAAGGTTCGATGGGATTCTTCGATTTGCAGGTGAACGGCTACGCAGGGGTCGACTTCAATGACGACGATCTGGATCCGACGCGAGTGGATGAAGTATGCGCGCGACTCGCCGGTGAAGGCGTCGACGGGATCCTGGTAACAATCATTACGGATTCGCTTGCTGCTATGGAAGCCAGGCTGAGAGCGCTGGTGCATTTGCGCACGAGCATTCCCTCATTGCGGCGGATCATGCGCGGGTTTCATATCGAAGGGCCATTCATCAATCCAGCAGAGGGTTACCGGGGCGCACATCCAGCAGATGGCGTGATCGTGGCAAATAAGTCCGCAATGCAACGATTGCTTGATGCGGCGGATGGATTGACGCGGCTGGTTACGCTGGCTCCAGAGCGGGATCTGGGGCTTGGAGTTACACAGATGCTGGCAGAAAGGAACATCGTGATATCCGCCGGGCACACCAATGCATCGCTGGATCAGCTACGTGCGGCTATCGATGCCGGAGTTACGATGTTTACTCATCTGGGCAATGGGTGCCCATCGAACCTTCACCGTCATGACAATATCCTGAATCGAGTTTTGAGTCTCAGGGAGCGGCTTTGGATTTGCTTCATCGCTGATGGGGCGCACATTCCATTTTTCGTGTTGAAGAACTATCTAGATTTGGTTGGAGCGGATAAGTCGATTGTAGTAACAGACGCAATTTCCGCTGCAGGGCTGGGGCCGGGAAGTTATCGCCTTGGGCGGTGGGAGTTGAGGATTGGCGAGGATGGGGTCGCGCGATCTCCTGATGGCTCACACCTAGTCGGCTCGACAATCAGCATGAAGGAAAGCATAAGAAATCTGACGCAAGAACTGGGACTTGGAGAGGAGACTGCGAGACGGCTTGTGGATGGGAATCCGCGTAAAGCGATCGGAGAGCAGTGCAGTGCCGCCAAAGAGTGATTGTCGGAATGACGGAAGCTGATGTAGGCTGATCAAACTTCACCGGGGGGAGGACAACTTTGTTAGGTGCACGGCGGAGCAATATGCAGGATGTGACGAGTTATGCTCCCGGCGGGGTTGCGCTGCTTGGAGCGGTGACGGCGGTCTTCGGACTGTTGGTGATAGGGATGGGCGCACTGGCGATCTGGGCGAGGGCAGGCGGGGAGATGAAGCCCACGCAGCCGGGCGATATGCCTCAGTGGTGGATGTATGTGGTGGGCGCGGGACTGGTGTTCTTCGGCTTTACGATTGCAGACGGAGGCGTGGGGTTGTCGCTGAGCGCGTTGGCAGGCGGTTGCTACTTCAAGGCAGGGCCGGAGGGGATTGCGATCCGGATGCCGAAGCAGGGAGGTTCGGACGGTTCAAGCTGACCGATTACAACTTCCGATGTAACCAGGTAAAGCAACGGGTGCACCTCATGCGGCGGGTAAATCTGATTTCGATCGCGCGGGAACTTCGCACTAGAGCTTGATGCGGGCGGGACAGTAACTATTCAGCGGTTTTATTTTTCAGCGAGCGCGAAGAATATTCAGCAGCAGCTCTTAACTATCGAGGCTTCCGTAGGAAGATAGATTAACGCGAAAACTTTGAAGCAGCATTCGATATTTACTCCTGAAACTGCGATGCTATCTACATCGATTTCAGCAGAGTGTTCAGCAACGGCAGACCCTGTTACTTTGCCGTGACATTGGCTGAATTCGTATTACCCGGGTCTTCTCCGGCGCGCATGAATCCGTGCCCCGCACCATCGTAATAGTTTCTCGTCAGCCGGTATTCCTCAAAGCGGGCCAGAGAGGATGCGGGCAACTACGTCGTATTCGTGGGCTTCGGTGATTTCGGCTTTATAGAAGCGGCCTGGTTCCGGAGTCTGTAACTCGCCGAAGTCGTTGATATAGACTTTGCCGTCGATTTCGGGGGCATGGAACTGGGTGCGTCCTTCCCAAAGGAGCGGGGTTTCCTCGCTTTCGCCTTCGGCGAGAAGGACTAATTCGCGGCCAATCCACTGTTGCTTGGCGCGCTTGCTGATGGACTGCTGGAGCTTCATGAGTCGGCGCTTGCGAGACTCGATGATGCGCTTCGGGACTTTGGCGTTGAGTGAGAATGCGCTGGATCCTTCTTCGTCGGAGTAGCTGAAAACACCCAGCCAATCGAATTTTGCTTCTTTCACGAAGTCTTCGAGGAGCGCGACGTCTTCGGAGGACTCTCCCGGGAAACCGACGATGAAGCTGGTGCGGAGGGCGATTCCCGGTACAGCTGCGCGGACCTTTTCCAGGGTCTTGAGGAAGATTTCTGCGCCGGCGCCGCGCTTCATCGTCTTGAGAACGGCGGGCGAGGCATGCTGGAGGGGGACGTCGAGGTATTTGCAGATGTTGTCGTGACGCGCGATGGTTTCGAGGAGCTTGCCGGTGATTCGGTTCGGGTAGGCGTAAAGGAAGCGGAGCCAGCGCAGGCCTTCGATGAGGGCGAGGGCTTCGAGGAGCGCAGCAAGGCCGCCCTTAATGCCAAGGTCTTCGCCGTAGCAGGTGGTGTCTTGGCCGATGAGGGTGATTTCCTGGACGCCGCGGGCGATAAGCTGCTGGGCTTCAGCGACTACGGATTCGAAGCGGCGGGAACGGAATTTGCCGCGCAGGTTGGGGATGACGCAGAAGGTGCAGGGGTGGTCGCAGCCCTCGGCGATTTTGATGTAGGCCGAGGACTTGGGGGTGGTGAGGAAACGGGGGGTGGATTCGTCGTAGAGGTAGGTGGGGAGGAGGTGAGTTGCACCCTGCCAATCGTCGCGGCGGAATCGGCCCTGGCTCTCGCGCAGGTCGCCTTCGGGGCGGAAGGCTGGCTTGTGCGTGCCAGCCTGGGATTCTTTTCCGGGACGGGTTTCGGCGGCTTTTTTGGTGATGATGGTGAAGGGCGATGCGGATGCGGGGACAGCTGGCATGGAGAGGCCGGCGGCTTCAAGGATGGATTCCAACTCACCGGTGCCGACTACGGCATCGACTTCGGGAATGTTCTTCTGGATTTCGTCGCGGTAGCGCTCGACGAGGCAGCCGGCGACGATGAGCTTGCGCGCTGAGCCGGAGGTTTTGAAGCGGGCCATTTCGAGGATGGTGTCGACGGATTCCTGCTTGGCGGTGTCGATGAAGGAGCAGGTATTGACGACGAGGATTTCTGCCTCTTTGGGATGGGCGGTAAGGCGAGCGCCGGCGCGGTCGAGCAAGCCCATCATGACCTCGGAATCGACGAGGTTTTTGGGGCAGCCTAACGAAATAAAGCCCACGGAAGGGGCCGTGGGAGGGGATGGTTTGGTCACATATTCATTGTACCGGTTAAGTGATTTTGAGGTGCGGAGGCTGGGGTTGAGGTTCGTGGGTGGAGCACAACGATGGGGCTGCCGTCGCGGTGGTAAAATTGATTAGTGCCGGGTCCTACGCGACGTAATCCCGCCAATCCCGCCAGGTCCGGAAGGAAGCAACGGTAACGGGCTAGTACGGGCGCAGTAGGTCACCCGGTACTTTTTTGCGTTTTCTCGATTTTTAACGATTTAGACTGGCGAGCCAGGGAATGGCGCCCCGACGGAGCCGCAAGGAGAATTCCATTGAGCCTTACTGTTCGTCCTATAGTGGGCCGGCGCGCGAAGATTACGGCGCTCGGGACCTACGTTCCTCCCGAAATAATTACCAACAAAGACCTCGAAAAGATGGTGGATACCAACGACCAGTGGATCATGGAGCGCACGGGTATCCGCGAGCGGCACAAGCTGGCCAGGGGGCTGGGCGTGAGCGATATGTGTACGGAGGCGGCGAAGAAGTGCCTCAAGGCGCGGGGGATTGAAGCCAGCGATGTTGAGGTCATTATTGTTGGCACGGTGACGCCAGACATGATGTTCCCTTCGACAGCGTGCCTGGTGCAGGACAAGATCGGGGCGAAAGGGGCATGGGGGTTCGACGTTTCCGGTGGCTGCTCGGGGTTTGTGTATGCGCTGCAGGCAGGCGTGAAAATGGTTGAGAGCGGTGCGCACAGGAAGGTGATGGTGTGCGGTGCGGACGCCAATACGCGCATGACCGACTACACGGATCGGACGACGTGCGTGCTTTTCGGCGACGGCGGCGGGGCGGTGCTGATTGAGCCGGCGGAAGAGGGCGAGATCGGGTTTATCGACTATGTGAACGAGATCGATGGGTCCGGTGGCGTGAGCTTGAATCTGAAGGGTGGCGGGAGTCTGAATCCGTCGAGCCATGAGACCGTGGACAAGAAGATGCATTACATCTACCAGGACGGTCCGGCGGTGTACAAGTTTGCCGTGCGGAAGATGGCCGAGGCCACTGCGAAGGTGCTGGAGCGTAATGGCGTGACCGGGGCGGACCTGGGGTGCTTTATTCCACACCAGGCCAACAAGCGGATTATTACGGCAACAGCGGACCGGCTGGGGATGGCCCCGGAGCGGGTGATTATCAATATCGAAAAGTATGGGAATACGTCGGCGGGGACAATTCCTCTGGCCATGGAGACGGCCATCGAGGAGGGCAAGATGAAGAAAGGCGACCTGGTGCTGCTTGCCGCCGTGGGCGCGGGGTTCACTGTGGGAGCTGTGCTGCTTCGGTGGGAGATTTAAAGAGTGAGCTTCCTGCTTCCAGCTTCTAGCTCTTAGCTTTTCTCGAAGGTGCCAGCTTTCGTCTTGTCGCGAGAGAACACCCCAGGCAAGGCGCGCGAAAATTTAACAGCTTGGCGGGTTTGGCTTATACTGTGCTCCTCTAACCCGGAGATTCAGAGCCGGTCTGTTGATCCGGCATTCGGGGGCACGGAGATGGACTGACGGGCAGCGGTTTGCCGCGTCTAATAGAAACAACAGCGATGTGGAATCTACAGCTCTCCAGCAAGGAGAGCGAGGAGCGGAGGCTGACCATGGAAGTGGAGTTCACCGCCAGGCAAGTGAAGATTTCAAAGGCGCTGCGGACGCACGCCGAAGAGGGGATGGAACGGATAGGTCGGATACTAGGCAAGAGTGCGAACGCCAGCATCACCTTCAGCACGCAGAGACATGTGCAGATTGTTGAATTGACGGTGCAGGGGCGGGCGCAGAAGATTGCAGCCACAGGCAAGGCCGATACGCTGGATGCGGCGCTGAAAGAGGCTATGGAACACGCAGAGAACCAGGCGCGGCGGCACCGGGACCGGCGGATGGGAAGCAAGCGGCTTCCTAAAGAAGAGAAAATGATGACTGCGCCCCCGGTGGCCCGGCCGAAGGCACGCGCTACTCAGCCGCTTGCCGATGCCGAGGAAGAAAAGCCGGGCCGCGCCACCGGCACGAAGGCCCGCACGTCGATTGCGGTTCACTCTTTTCCCGCGCGCGCTACGGTGGTGGAGCCGCACATTCTGAAAAACGGCGAGGCGATCGCGTTGAAGCCTCTGACAATTGAAGAGGCTGTGAAAGAAGCGGAGTTTCGCGACCGGGATTTGCTGATCTTCCGTACTTCTGCGGGAGATATGTTTGTACTTCATCGCCGCCGCGACGGACAGATGGAACTGGTGGAGATTCCCTAAGATTTTCTGATCAAAGGCAAGCGGATTTGCCGGCAGCCGCTCAGGGCGAAAGCTCGGGGTCATTTTGCGGCAACCACGGTGCGGTACCCGACCCCAAGGGTTTCCCGGTCCCCGGTCGCGCCGTTTCAAAGCATTCGTTTGTTCAGAGACTCCTTGAGGTTCTCTGTAGATCGACGCTGACGTTTACCAATCCTTGCTTCGGGTCCTCCGGCAGGCATGCGTTACTGGCCGGAGGAACGGTGCAGAGGCGTCACTCACAGTGCGCAAATTTTCCTTTTGAACTAGATCATCGAGCAGCGAATTTGCTTAGTCGCCTGTGTGTAAGTGGGACATTTTCAGGACTTTGGTTGCACCTCCTACCCGGTTTTGGGGATAGTGGCAGGGGTGTTCAGCAGCCTACGATCTTGAGGTATGGCGGCGGGGGCTTCAAAGAAGACAATGAAGCGGGAACGTAAGCAAGTGCGAGTGGGGACGGGGACGGTTCCCAGGGGGGCTACTGGATTGAATCTACCGGAAAACGCGGATTCGAGCAGGCAGCGGGAGATTCTGGACGCATTGCCGGTTCTGGTTTTTCTGGAGCGGGCAGGCAAGATCGTGTTTGCCAACGCCGAGGCACGGCTGATGATTGGGTTGACAGAGGGCGAGTGGGTTGAGCGTCCCGTAGAGGACGTATTGTGGGGGCTATTTCCAGGAACGGCTGAACCCCAGACCCTGCTGACCGGGACCAGGAAGGGAAGTCCGTTCCACGCCACCATGCCGACCAAGAGCGGGAAGCTGCTGCCGGTTGAAGGCACGTATAGCATTCTGGACGCGGAACTGCGCGAGGCAGTAATCGTGGCTCATCCCGGTGGGCGGGAACGGGCGCCGAAGTCGCGGCTGATGGAGGATGTGCTGGCCAGCATTCCCGAGGCGGTGGCGATCGAGCACGATCACCACATTCTGTACACCAATCCTTCATTTACGCGGATGTTCGGATACACGGCCGAGGAAGCCAGCGGCGGGAGTCTGCGAAAACTTATTGTGCCGGAGACCCGGCTGAACGAGCATGTAACGCTGGAAAAGGCCGTGGACGAGCAAGGGCGCACGATGGTGGAAACAGTTCGCACGAACAAGGCCGGCGAACTGGTGGATGTGAGCCTGCTTTGCGCGCCGCTGCTGGTGGACAAAGCGAAGGTGGGCTACGTTTATACCTTTCGCGACATAGGCGAGCGCAGACAGACCGAGGACAGACTGCAGCACGATGCGATGCACGACGTGCTGACGGGATTGCCGAACCGGGCACTGTTTCTGGACCGGCTTAATCAGTCTCTCGCCCGTCGTGTGCGTCGTCCGGAACAGAGCTGCGGAGTGCTGTTTCTGGATCTTGACCGCTTCAAGGAGATCAACGACGTACTCGGTCATGCCGCGGGGGATGTGGTGCTGATCGCGGTGGCAGAACGGTTGCAGGCAGTGTTGCGTCCGCAGGACTCAGCGGCACGGCTGGGCGGCGACGAGTTTGCGGTTCTGGTGGAAAACATTCTGAGTGCGGGCGATCTGGAGACCGTGTCAAAGCGCGTATTGGCAGAGATGACGCGACCTTTTGACATTTTTGGGCACCTTGTCCAGGCCGGCGCCAGCATAGGAGCGGCGATGGCCGGACCGGATCACCCTTCCTCCGATTTGCTGATTCGGGACGCGGACTTTGCGATGTATCGCGCCAAGCAATCGGGTGGCGGACGGTACGAGATCTTCGACAAGCACCTCGAGGTTTGCGTCACGAGCCAACAGGAGCGGGAGCGCGAACTGCGTTACAGACTGGACAAGCGGCTGCTCGAATTCCGTTATCTGCCAATTTTCCGGCTGAGCGATGGCAAGCTGGAGGGATTCGAGTGCATGTTGCGCTGGCGGGGGGGCGACGGCACTGTCGACAGCTTTGGTGATCTGCTGGCCGTGGCCGAAGAAACAGGTCTTTCGATTACGTTGGGCCGGGAGACGATGGAGGCCGCCTGCTGGCAGTTGCGGAACTGGCGCAACGCTCTGCCGATGGTGGACATCTGCCTGAGCATTAACCTGACGCACCGGCAGTTCTACAACCCCGAGATGGTTTTGCAGTTGCAGAGGACGCTTTCAGCCAGTGGCGCCGATCCGTCGCATCTTTTGTTTGAGGTGCCGGAGAGTGCGTTGAACGAAAGCCCAGATGGGGCGGTAGCGATTCTTCAGCGCATGGTAGATTGCAATGTGCGGGTGGCAATGGACGACTTCGGATCAAGCCTTGCGCCTCTGAACCACCTGGTGCGCCTGCCCATTGATATGGTTAAGTTGGACCCCAAGCTAACTGCAGCCGCCGCTTCCACAGGACGGCAACAGGCGGTGCTGGAGTCGCTGCTCCGTCTTGGCCGTACGCTTGGCGTGCTGGTGGTGGCGCAGGGGATCGAGACTCCAGAGCAACTGAGAGCGCTGGGTCGCATGGGCTGCGAACTGTGCCAAGGCCCGCTGTTGTCGCCTGCATTGGAAACGGGACAGGCGCTGAAACTGGCGGAGATGGGCTACCTGACGACAGCTCCGGGGGCTTAAGTCAAGACTGGGCACAAAGCCCGGTTTTCGGTGTAGCATGGGCGCATGACACCACGCAAGGCGACCCCCCGAGCGGCCTCACCGCGGGTGGCAGCCAAACACGTCAAGCAAGCGAGCAAGCCAGCCAAGGAACTGGTGATTGTGACCGGCATCTCTGGTTCTGGCAAGGCCTCGGCACTGAAGGCCTTTGAGGACCTGGGATTTCATTGCGTTGATAACCTGCCGCTGGAACTTCTCCCCGATTTTGCAGTTCTTGTCAGCAAATCCATTGAAGTGGACAAAGCTGCGATTGTGGTGGATGTTCGCGAGGGCACGACGCTGGACCGCCTGCCTGAAATCTTGAAAAGTGTAAAGAAGCTTTTGCACACGAGGGTTGTGTTTCTAGATGCGCAGGATGCGTCGCTGGTGCAGCGCTACTCCGAAACGCGGCGGCCGCATCCTCTGGGCCGCTCGGAGACGGTTTGGCGCTCGATCGTAGAAGAGCGGCAATTGCTCGATCCAATCCGCAATGTGGCAGACACACTGATCGACACGTCGAACTTCAACGTGCACGAGTTGCGTGCCCACATCCAGGCTCGGTTTGGCGGCGAAGACAAGGTCAAGCGCCTATTGGTGTCGTGCCTGAGCTTCGGCTTCAAGAATGGCGTGCCGCTGGACGCAGATATGGTCTTCGATGTTCGGTTCCTTCCCAATCCGCATTTCGTGCCGGAGTTTCGCAAGAAGACCGGCCTGGATCCCAAGGTGGCCGGGTATGTGCGCGGGTTTCCGCAGACCAGGGAATTCCTAGACAAGGTAACGAAGCTGATGCTCTACCTGCTGCCGCACTACGTGAAAGAAGGGAAGAGCTACCTGACCGTTGCCTTCGGCTGTACAGGTGGACAGCACCGCAGCGTGATGATGGCCGAGGAGATGAGCAAGCGGCTGAAGAAAGCCGGCTACGAGGTGAAGGCGCTGCACCGGGACATGGTGCGGTGAAGCGAGTCGGCAGGTCAGCAATACAGCCTTATTTGTGCAGATCGTCAAGCCAACGGGAAAGCGAGTCGCTGATGCCTTCGTGTGACTGCGATGACGCTGCGAGCCAAACCCGCATTTTTTGGGCAGTGACTTTTTGAAAAGCTCCGGAGCTTTCAGAAGATTCGCTTTGTCCTTGCGACTGCTCGGGTAGAAACCACAGAGATGGAATACTCAGGGCGGCGGCGGGTGCATCAAGGCCGAAGCGGTCGCGTACCAGCAGATGAGCTGGAACTAGGCGGGCGCGTGGGTCGCCGAAGATAGTGTTGACCGGAGCGTCAATAGGCGACTCGAGGACAACTCCAGCGAATTCGGGGTGGGATGCTGCAATTTCGAGAGCGAGGTTGGCGCCGAGATCGCTGCCATCGAGCACAACCGAGCGGGGATCGACGTGGCGAGTTGCTGTGAGGTACTGGAGCGCCCAATCGGCATCCTGTCGCCAGCGAGCTTCGCTAGGGTGGACGAACTGGCTCTGGCCGTAGCCGCGATAGTCGAAGGCCAATACATTTACGCCAGCGCCATGGAGCCAAGCCAGATCGTCAAGCGTGTCGCCTAGATTGCCGTTCTGCCCGTGCAGGTAAAGCACGGTGTAGCGGGCTGAGGGATCGGAGGGAATCCACCAGCCCTGGAGCCGGGGTGCGCCGGTGTCCGTTGTGGCGAATCCTACCGGGGCGAAAGCAAGGCCGATGCTAGCGGGCGTATGCCTGACTGCTGCCGTGGGATGGTAGAGCAACTGCCAGCTTCCCTGCCAGAAGAGGAGGCAGAGTACGGCCCATGCGCAGAAAGCCGCGCAAGGGATCACGAGAGCCACTGCAGTGAGGAGCCAGCGACCTGAAACCGTGGGCGTCGCGGAATGCAGGCGTGCACCGTCACGCGCGGAAGCAGAATGCATTGGGCGTGAAGCGGGTTTGGGTTGGGATTTGCTGCGCGACATGGGTGTGGTTGTGGAGCGTCCGCCAAAGAAGGCGTCAACTCCTATGCTAAACGCGCCGGGCGGTGCGTGATTGAAGCAAACTGCAGACGTCCCACCCTTTCACCGGGAAAGGAGCGAAAGGATGGGGGTACGGCGGTGCAATGCTTCGGGATCGGATCACTCTTTCCACGTCGAGAGCGGTTTGAGCGCGGAGGTTGAGTCGTCGCTGGACTTTGTGAACAGGACGGCGATGGTTTGAGGGGTGGTCTGTTTAAAGAGCTGAATTACGAGGTTGGTGAGGCCGGGATTAGGTTCCTGCGGGGGCGGGGGTTGGGTGCTCGCAGTATCAAAGCGCGCCGAAGCCGGTGAGAGGATGCGGGCCTGGAGTGTGGCGCCGTCCTGGGTGAGCGTGGCGGAGTGGCCGTCCTTTGAAATCGCGACGGTGGCGAAAGTGTGGAAGTTCCAGACCACGTCCACCGGTTGGGCGGGGGCGATTTCGTCCTGAACGAGCACGCGCTGCTTATCGAGCAGGGCGACGCCGCGACTCCATGAGGTGAGCTTGCCTTTGTAGGTCTGGCTGAGATCTGCGATGGAGTAGAGTGCGTTTCCTATTGTGCCGGTGGAGGTGAGCGGCGCTTTGGAGTCGAGATCTTCGTTCAAGCCATTGATGGTTAGGGTATTGTGGCCCTCAGTGCGCATGCGGTAGTAGGACCAGCGCTTGGGACCGAAGTAGCCGGAAAGTCCATAGCTGTCGGGACCCAGGTCGCTGGCCCAGCGCTGGCCGAAGGCATCCATGACAAATGAGCCTAAGTCGAGATGGCCATGGGAGGCGTGTGCATCACCGCCCTTGAATCCGATGTACCAGGCGTTGGGATCGTTCCATGCGCTGCGAAGGTAAGCTTGGTCGACGCGGGCGAAGTTTTGCACGAGCGGGAGTTGTGCGTTGGAATTGGAACTGGGAGCCTGCGACTGCTGTGCCGACCAGAGGAGGAGCATGAGAGCGAAGCGGCCACGGCCTGTTGTGCGAGTGTCAGATTGTTCGCCGTGTGGGGTCGGTGCGGTTTTGGCTGCGAGATTGTTGACGCGCGCGATGTCTCTCTCGTGGGCGGCGTAGAAAGGTTTGTTGAAGCGGCGGGCCAACCAGAACATCTGCGCGGTGGGAGAGGCGCCGCCCAGGCCAGCGTCGCCGAAGTTGGAGAGCAAATAGGTTGGGCCATCGGCCTGAATATGATAGTCGCCCGTGGAGGAAAAGCCAGTTTCATCGGCTACGCCGAAGTCGGTGCCTAACGCCGTGTCGAGGGCGTCGATGTACATGAGGTTGTAAGCAGTGGCATAGAGCCAGTAGGTGGGGCCTTCTTCGAACCCACCGTCGGGAGCGAAGAGCTTCATGATGTTGGTGATTGCGAAGTGAGCGTGGTCGAGGATGGCAGTTGCGCGCGCTGGGTCTTCATCGGCGATGGCGAGGGCGCCGATGGATTCGCCGCCATTGCAGACCTGGTTCCAGTTGTTGTGTTCGTGATGGATGGCGTCGCCGCTCTTGATGCGTTCAAGCCATGGGTCTATGCCCTTGGTGGCGATGGCGTTTTTGATGGTGGCGCGGTCAGCGGGTGAGAGAACTGAGTAAAGCCAGTCGTAGCCCAGGCCCAGGGTTGCGGTCATTTCGCCGGTGTCGAGGAAGTGAGTGGGATACCAGTCGGGGAAAGAAGCGGCCGCAAGCATCTCCTTTGTGGCACGATCGGCGTAGCGCTTGTCGCCGGTGAGGCGGTAAAGGCCGGCGAGCGCGAACACGCGGCCTTCCATGTCGCGGGAGGTGTCGAGCAGTGTGTGTTCGACGCCGCCGATGACGTAGACGTCGGGCGGAGCGGTGAGGAGTTTGTCGGCGTATGTGCGGAGTTCTTCAAATTGCTGTTTGACGAACGGGTCAGTCGCGATGGTGCGCTTGAGGGCGGGCAGATCGGAGTCGTGGAGGAAGAGGCGCGGATGCTGCACCCGTAGGGTATCGAGCGGGGATGCAGCGTGGGTGCGGAAGGGTAGCAGAAGGACGAATAATGCGGCGAAGGCGAAAACTGTTTTCAGCAGGTGGGCGCGGAGAAAATGCATGGGCGTTCCTTCCATATTCTGAGACAGCGGGATTATATAACGCGGTAAACTGCGCGGGCAGAGCGCTGGTTCTGCAATTGCGACCACGTAGAGCGCTACTTCCACGCGGAGAGTGGTTTGATTTGAGGTATCGCTTTGTCACCGGATTTTGTGAAGAGCACGGCGATGGTCTCAGGGGTCGATAGTTTGGCAAGTGGAATTACAAGATTGGTGAGGCCGGGGTTGGGTTCCTGCGGGGGCGGGACTTGGGTGCTGGCGGTGCTGAAGTGTGCTTCGGCGGGCCGAAGGATGCTGGCGTCAAGCGTGTCTCCGCCGCGGGTGAGTGTGGCGGAGCGGCCGTCTTTTGAGATTTGGACAGTGGCAAAGGTGTGGAAGTTCCAGACCACGTCGACTGGCAGAGCGGGAACGATCTCGTCTTGGACAAGCACGTTCTGCGTGTCAATGAGCGCGATGCCGCGGCTCCAGGAATTGAGTTTGCCTTTGTAGGCAGAACTGAGATCGGCGACGGCGTACATGGTGTTGCCCGCCGTACTGGTGGCCGTGAGCGGGGCGTTGGCGTCGAGGTCTTCGTTCTGGCCGTCGACGGTGAGAGTGTTGTGGCCTTCCGTGCGCATGCGGTAGTAAGTCCAGCGCAGGCGGCCGAAGTAGCCGGGAAGACCGTAGCTGTCGCCGGCCAGATCGTTAGCCCAGCGCTGACCGAGCGCGTCCATCACAAAGCTGCCGAGGTCGAGATGGCCGTGGGAGGCGTGTGCGTCTCCGCCCTTGAAGCCGATGTACCACGCGTTAGGGTCGTTCCACGCACTGCGTATGTAAGCCTGGCTGACGCGCGCGAAGCTTTCTACCGGAGGGACTGGCGCGGCATCGCCGGGGATGGGCGGCAGAGCCGACCAGAATAGTCCGAGGATGGCGAAGCGGCTACTTTCGTTTTGTTCGTTGGGGTCGAGGTGAGTGTTGAGGACGATGGGGCGCTCGTACTGCGCGTAGGCGGGACGGTGGAAGCGGCGGGCGAACCAGAAGACTTGCGGCGAGGGGTAGACATCGGGATGGGCATCGCCGAAGTTGGCGAATTGAAGCGTGGGGCCGATGGACTGGATGTGGTAATCGACAGTAGTGGAAAAGCCGGGCGCGTTTGAGGCGCCGAAGTCGTTGCCGAGCGCAGAGTCGAGCGCGGCGATGTAGAGGACGTTATAGCTGGTGGCGTAGTTCCAGTATCCGGGGCCTTCCTCGAATCCTCCGTCGGGTGCGAAAAGTTTCATGATGTCAGTGATGGCGGTGTGGGCGTGGTCGAGGATGGCGGCGGCACGCTGAGGTTCGTCTTCGGCGATGGCGAGAGCGCCGACGGATTCGCCGCCGTTGCAGACCTGATTCCAATTGTTGTGTTCATGATGGAAGGCATCGCCGCTCTTGATGCGTTGGAGCCAGGGATCGATGCCTTTGGTGGCGATGGCGTTCTTGATGGTGGTGCGATCGGCTGACGAGAGCGTGGAGAATAGCCAGTCGTAGCCGAGTCCGAGAGCGGCGGTCATCTCGGCGGTGTCAAGGAAGTGGGTTGGATACCAATCGGGAAAGGCGGCGGCGGCGAGCATCTCTTGCGTAGCTCGGCTGGCGAAACGGTTGTCGTCGGTGACACGGTAGAGGCCGGCAAGGGTGAAGATGCGGCCTTCCATGTCGCGCGAGGTGGCGAGGAGTGTGTGCTCGGAGCCCCAGATTCGGTAGGTGTCCGGCGGAACGGTGAGGAGCTTTTCGCCGACTGCCAGTTGTTGCTGAAAGTATTGTTTTGCGAAGCGGTCGGTTGCGATGGAGCGCTTGATTGCGGGCAGATCGGAGTCTGGGAAGAGCAAGCGCGGATGTTGCGGTTGGAGCGTATCGAGCGGCGAGGCGGCATAGGCGAGGGATGGGAGGAGAGTGAAGACCGTGATGAAGAAAACCGTGATCAGGGAAGGCGCAAGATCGCGTTTCAAGATAGCCGTATGTGGTCGGGCAACAGACATGAGCGTTTTCTCCATGGGATTGGGACGCGGATTCGTAAGCGGGATTGTAAACCGCGGCAGAGAGAACCAGCAAGGAAGCGCGCAGAGGGGAAGTGGGCCAAAGTTTCCTCGGAGGGTGTATATTCTACTTTGGGCGAAAACGTTAACGTAAACAAGGAGCAATCGGAGATGGCAGTCGAAAAGAACGAACTAGCGAAGCCGGCAGCGGATGAAGTTTTCTTGATTACCAGTGGCGACTTGCGGCTTTCGGCCAACCAGGTGTGCTGGCCGGCACAGAGAGACATGGAAGCGACGCTGACGGCTGCCTTTGCTGAGAAGGGATTCAAACTGGTCCGTGCCCATGCATACAACGAGGCGGAAAAACATGGCTTCATCTCGTCGCAGCGCCAGGGGATGGATGTGTTCATGAAGATTCATCCCGAAGCGAAACTAGTGTTTGCGACGGCGGCGTGGCAGTACAGCCATCATGTTCTGCCGGGACTGCGGAGCCACGAAGGGCCGATTCTTACAGTGGCGAACTGGTCAGGGCAATGGCCGGGGCTGGTGGGGCTGCTCAATCTGAACGGATCGCTGACTAAGGCGGGCAGGAAGTATTCGTCGATATGGAGCAAGGACTTTACGGATACGTTTTTCCTCAAGGGTCTGGACGAATGGTTGCGCGACGGAAAGATCAGCCATGATTTGTCGCATGTGCATGCGCTGGATCGGAGTAAGTTGTCCGCCGAAAGCGCGGCGTTGGGTGCCCAACTAGCCAATGACATGAAGTATCGCAAGGCGATCATGGGCATCTTCGACGAAGGCTGCATGGGCATGTATAACGCCATTATCGATGACGAGTTGCTGAATCCGGCGGGCATCTACAAGGAGCGGTTGAGCCAGTCCGCGCTGGTGGCGAAGATGCGGACGGTCTCGGACGCGGAGGCGCGCGGCGTTTACGATTGGCTGGTCGCCAAGGGCGTGAAGTTTGCGTTTGGCAAGGACGCGGCCACCGAACTGACGTCCGATCAGGTGCTGGAACAGTGCAAAATGTATATCGCGGCGGTGCGCATTGCGAATGACTACGGTTGCGATGTGATCGGCATCCAGTACCAGCAAGGATTGAAGGACATGGCGCCCGCATCGGATCTTGCGGAGGGCTTGCTGAACAATGTCGAGCGACCTCCGGTGTTTGCGGAAGGTACGAAGGAAGAGCTCTATGCGGGCGGGCCGGTGGTGCACTTCAACGAAGTGGACGAGTGCGCTGGGACCGACGCACTGATTACCAATCGCTGCTGGAAGGCGCTGGGGATCGATCCGTCGACGACGCTGCACGATGTGCGCTGGGGCGAGCATTACAAGGGAGACGGTCTGGATGCATTTGTGTGGCTGCTGCAGATTTCAGGGGCGGCGCCGGCGAATCATTTTGTGGGTGGCTATGCAGGCGCGACGAGCGAACGGCAGCCGGCGATGTATTTTCCGTTGGGTGGCGGGTCGCTGAAGGGAATCGGCAAGCCAGGCGAGATTGTGTGGAGCCGCGTGTTTGTTGAAGGTGGCGCGCTACATGCGGACATGGGCCGCGGAACGGTGGTGAGCTTGCCGGCGGCGGAAACGGAGCGCCGCTGGAAAGAAACTACGACGCAGTGGCCGATTGTGCACACTATTCTGTATGGAGTGAGCCAGAACCAGTTGATGGCGCGGCACAAAGCAAACCACGTGAATGTGGCGTATGCGCCTACGGCGGAGATGGCTGACAAGGCGCTGGCGACCAAGGCTGCGATGCTTGCGGAGTTGGGCGTGAGCGTGCATCTTTGCGGGATTACGCAGGCCTGACAGTGTAAGTGCCCTGCAGCTGTCATCGTCGCAGGGCCGCGATGATTTGCACTGTTCTGCGCACGCGGCCTATGCGGGGAAAGATGCGCTCGACGGCGTTGGCATGGCTTTCCGCATTTATGCCGCTCATGGCATCTGCAGCAAACACAATCTCATATCCGCGCTCATAGGCGTCGCGCGCCGTGCTTTCCACGCCACTCTCGGTGGCGATGCCACATAGAACAATGGACGTCAAGCCGCGGCGGCGCAGTTGCAGGTCGAGGTCGGTGCCGTAGAAGGCGCCCCATTGCCGCTTCATGATCACAAGGTCTCCGGGCTGGTGGTTCAACTCGGGGATGAGATCGTTCCAACCGGGCGGCAGCGTTGCTATGCGGGGAGGCAGGTCAGTAGGCGGATGCAAGCGGTCCGCGCCATCGGGCGATCCGCCGACGTGAACCAGGACAGGCTGCGCTCCGATCTGACGTGCCGTGGCGAGCAGGCGCACGCTGTTGGCGATGACGGTATCAGTAGGCAGAGGGGATACCGGCAATGCCAGGATTCCCTTCTGAAGATCGATGACGACGATGGCTGTGCGCTTGGGATCGAGTTTGAATTCGAGATCAGTCATGATCGAATTCCTTCTTCAACGGGGAGGATTCCCATCTCGCGATAGATTGGACGAATGACTTGCCTGATCGCAGGCAGGCGCGTGAAGAACCAAGCTGCGCCCAGCAGGACGGCTGATCCACTTACGATCACCGTCAAAGGCGCGCCGACCGCACTGGCCATTGATCCGGCGAGCAGGCTGCCGAAGGGCGCCATGCCCATGAAGGCCATTGTGTAGTAGCTCATTACGCGGCCGCGCTTGTCTTCGCTGACCAGGGTTTGGATGATGGTGTTACTCGATGCCATGCCCTGCATCATACCCATACCTGCCACCAACACCGTGACCATTGAAAGCCAGAATACGTGCGATAGGCCGAAGCCGATCAGGCCCAGGCCAAAGACGACGGCGGCGATGGGAATCATGCGGATCAATCCGCGCACGTTTTTTCGAGCGGCGAGTGAAAGCGCCGACACCAGTGCGCCAACGCCCATGGCGGCCATGAGGAAGCCCAGCGTGTGTGGGCCTCCGCGCAGTATTTTGGCCGCAAAGACGGGCATGAGCACCACGAATGGCATGCCCATGAGGCTGACAACGGCAAACAGCATGAGGATTGTGCGGACCGGCAGGAACTCAGAGACATAGGTCCAGCCCTCCTGCAACGCGGTCCACATGGAGGTGTTTTCGCGGTTGATTGTGTGAGTAGGAAGGCGCATCGCCTGGAGCGAAGCAATTACGGCCAGATAACTGATGCCGTCGACCAGGAAGCACCAACCTTCGCTGGTGGCCGCGATCAGCATGCCGGCGAGGGAAGGGCCGATGAGGCGGGCCATGTTGACCATGGAGGAGTTGATGGCGATGGCATTGCCGAGGTCGAGGCGGTCCTCGACCATCTGCACCATGAAGGCCTGGCGGCCGGGCATGTCGAAGGCATTGATAATACCCTGCGTTACGCTGAGAATCAGAATCCAGTGAATGGTGATGTGTCCGGAGAGCGTGAGTGCAGCCAGAGCCAGCGATTGCACCATGGACAGCGCTTGCGTCCGCACCAGCACCTGCCTGCGATTGAGTCGGTCAACCCACACGCCGGCAAAAGGCGCAAAGATGAATGTGGGGATTTGTCCCGCAAAGCTAACCATGCCCAGCAATAGCGCCGATCCCGTGAGCCGGTAGACCAGCCATGCGGTGGCGATGCGGGTCATCCATGTGCCGATGAGCGAGATGCTCTGGCCACCGAAGAAGAGCCTGAAGTTGCGATGACGCAGGGCACGCCATGCATGCGAAGCGCCGCCGAACTTGCGCGGGTTGGCCACGGCAGAGGCATCGGCCATTGTTGCGCGGGTTGATTCTTCAGAGGGGCTCAAGAGATGGAATCCTTGTGCACAGATTTTTGAGGCTCAGTCGGATGGCTGGCTTCTATTACTCTAATTGGCATTGCTAAGAGGCTGAAGCCGTCTCTGGTTCCAGTTGATTTGCGGCCCATTGCCGGCAAATTGCGCGACAGTCACCGATTGCCTTATTGGAACTGCTGTGATGGAAGCGCCTCAATATATAATTCGGGCCGAATCAAGAAAGTTGAGAGTGTGCATGCGAGCCATGAAGAGATCGACTCGTACGACCAACGGAAAAACTGGATGGAGCCCCCTGCTCGCTGTGGCTGTGCTGGGAGTGAGTGTCATACAGACCATTGCGCAGGTTGCGCCGGCCAGGCATGTGGATGCGCTTGCGGCAGGATTTCAGGCGCCGCCGGACTCGGCCAAGCCGCTGGCGTACTGGTGGTGGCTGAACGGGAACACGGACAAAGCGACGATTACCAACGATCTCGAGGCGATGCGCAGGCAAGGCTACGGCGGCGCCATTCTTATGGATGCGAACGGGTCGAACCAGGGCGGGAATATTGGCGTGCCCGCGGGACCAATGTTCGGGACTCCGGCATGGCAGGAGCTTTTTCTGCACACGCTAAAGGAGGCGAAGCGGCTGAATCTACGCATCAGCCTGACGATTCAGAGCGGATGGAATGCGGGTGGGCCCACGGTGACCGGGGCGCAATCGGCGAAGCTGCTTACCTGGACGCGGAAGGTGGTGCACGGGCCACTGGCGGGCCCACTGCAGATTGATGTGCCGCCTAGCAAGAACGGGTTCTACAAGGACATTGCGGTGAGGGCGTATCCGCTGAAACACGGAGCAGCGTTGGCGGGCGAAGACAGACGCAAGCCGATTCGCGATCTGAAGGTGAAGGCGGTGTTTGTCGAGGCGGGGTTTTCGGTTCCAGACTCGAAGCCGCTGCTGGGGGACTTTCCTACGTTTCCCGGCGAGGAGGACTTCGACGTAAGCCAGGAAGTGGACCTGACGACGAAAGGGATGTCGTACCAAGGTAAGTTGGAATGGGATGTGCCGGCGGGCGACTGGGAGGTGCTGCGCATCGGGTATACGAGTTCCGATGCAAAGGTTTCGACAAGCAGCGGAGCGTGGCAGGGGCTGGTGATCGACTACCTGGACCGCGATGCGCTGACGAGCTACTGGAATACCAACGTTCAGCCTACGCTGACGGCGGTCAAGCAGTATCTCGGCGATTCTCTACGGTATGTCTACACCGACAGTTGGGAGGTGGGCGGAGTGAACTGGACGGGCCGCTTCCGCGAGGCCTTCATCGCCGGGCGCGGCTACGATCCGGTGCCGTATCTGCCTGTGGTTACTGGACGGATCGTTGGCAGCCGCGATATCAGCGATCGCTTTCTGAACGATCTTCGCAGGACAGTCGGAGACCTGGTTCTTACCGATCACTATGAGATCTTCGGACAACTGGCGGCGAAGAACGGTCTTGGCTTTCATCCCGAGTCGGGCGGACCGCATGGCGCGCCGGTGGATTCGCTTCGGTTGCTGGGAGCGGGGACGTTTCCGCAATCCGAGTTCTGGGCGCCGTCGAAGGTGCACCGCAGCGACGATCTGAATCGCTTTTTTGTGAAGGAGGCGTCGAGCGCGGCGCACATCTATGGCAAGACGCTAGTGGCGGCAGAGGGTATGACGAGCATTGGTCCGATGTGGGAAGAGTCGCCAGGGATGGACTTGAAGCCGACCTTTGACCAGGCAGTGTGTGCGGGGCTGAACCTGCTGGTGTGGCACACGTTCACTTCGTCGCCGGCATCAACGGGATTTCCGGGGCAGGAGTATTTTGCGGGGACGCACTTCAATCCCAAGGTGACCTGGTTCAAGGACGGCAAGGCGTTCTTCGATTACATCGGGCGGGTGCAGTTTCTGATGCAGCAGGGCGTGCCGGTCGCGGATGTTCTGTACTACTACGGCGACCAGGTGCCGAATTTTGTGCAGTACAAGGCGACCGATCCGGCGCATGTGATGCCGGGGTACGACTATGACGTGGTGGACGAGGACGTGTTGACGAAGGGGCTGAGCGTCGTGAACCATCGCATTCGGCTGGCGAATGGTACGGAATATCGGGAGCTGGTGTTGCCGCCGCTGACGAACATTTCGCTGCCGGCTATGCAGGCTATCGACCGGCTGGTAAATGCAGGGGCAACGGTGGTGGGCATTAAGCCGACGCGGCTGACGGGATTGCCGACTGCGAAGGAAACCGATGCGGATGTGGTTCAGATTGCGGATCGGCTCTGGGCTGGTTGCGGGAGCGATGGAAAGGGCGTGAGCAAGGTTGGGGCGGGGAATATTGTTTGCGGGGAATCGTCTCGTGCTGCGCTCGAAGATGCGGGGGTTGCGCCGGACCTGATTAGTGCTGGGCCGGCGGCGAGCGAGGACTTCGACTTTGTGCATCGGCGGGGGCATGGGGCGGAGATTTACTTTGTGCGCAACAAGAAGCCGAATGCGGTGGCGACGGTGTTGAGCTTCCGGGCGCGCGGGCTTGCGCCTGAGGTGTGGAATGCGGAGACGGGTGTGGTGACTCCGCAGGCTGTGTATGAGCAGACGAAGGATGGGCGCACGGATCTGCCGGTGTGGCTGGAGCCTTATGGATCGGTTATGGTGGTGTTCCGCAAGATGGCGGGGGCACACGTGGTGCGGGTAGAACGCGACGGGCAGGAGATTTTTCCAAAATTGAATGCGGACAGTGCGCCGTTCTCGATCGATATGCGGGGCGGGGCGATGATACTGCGGGCAGAGCAGGGTGGGCACTACGTTGCGGTGGATGCAGCGGGACGGCGGCATGGAGCGGCGGTGGCGGAGCCGACGATGGTGCCGCTGGAGAGGCCGTGGACGATTGCGTTTACTCCAGGTTGGGGTGCACCGGCGGAGGTTCGCATGGACAAGCTGGAATCATGGAGCGAATCGACGGATGAGGGTGTGCGGCACTATTCGGGAACGGCGGCGTACACGACCGAGTTTGAGATTCCGCGGCAGATGCAGGAAAAGGCGCGCGTGGTGCTTGACTTGGGCGAGGTGCGCGAGACGGCGCGAGTGACGGTGAACGGGAAGGAAGTTGGCGTGTTGTGGAAGAGGCCATTTGCGATTGATGTCACTGGCGCCGTCAAGCCTGGAACAAATGCGCTGAAGATTTGGGTGACGAATTTGTGGCCGAACCGGATTATTGGGGATCAGAGTTTGCCGGAGGGGAAGCGGTTCACGCATACCAACATCACGAAGTTCAAGGCGAATTCGCCGTTGATGCCGTCGGGGTTGTTGGGGCCTGTAAGGGTGAGAATTGACGGGGCGGTTGCGATGGGGGCGGAGAAATAGGTTTATGGTTGTCGGTGGGGTGGTTAGGTTAGTGCGATCCCACCCTTTCCGCAAAAGCGCGGAAAGGATGGGGCACCCAAATTGTAACTGAAGCCGCGATCTACTCGCCGATGGCGTGGTCGGTCTTGATGTCTACGCCGGTCCAGGCTTTTTGCTGGGTCCAGGGTTCGGCGGGGGCGGACCAGAATTCGTCGGTTGACGGTAGGCCCAAGGGGAGCCAGGCGGCGGAACAGAGGTAGAGGCTGCCGGTGGAGATGTAGGGCTCGCCGATGCTCGGCTGATGGCCGGCGAAGCCGATGGTTAGCCAACCTTTGTCGTCGAAGGTTCCTTTGGCCGAGTTCATGCGAGACATTACGGCGGTTAGCGCGCAGCGGACTTGCGCGGGATGCACACCTTCGGGAAGTTGATGGCGTAGGGACATTTCGGCGAGGTGGTGGAATGCGCCGTAACGATAGGCCAAGGAGCGGCCGATGGCGGGGTACGTGCCTTCGGGGCTGATCAGCCGCTCCTGGATGGCGGCGTAGCGGCGGGCGCGGGCTTCGACTGGCTTGCGCATGAGGAACTCCCAACGCCGCGTGGTCTTGCTGACGGCGTCGAGGACGTTGAGCAGCATGGGCTGAATGACGAAGCTGTTGTAGTAGTCCCAGTGGAACTCGGGTCCGTCGCCGTAGAGGCCGTCGCCCTTGTACCACTGCTGATGCTGGCGGAGGGCGTAGTCGATACGCATAGTGTCCCACGGCTGGCCGTACTTGCAGAACATGGCCTCGATAATGGCGGAGAAGAGCAGCCAGTTGTTGAAGCCGGGTTGCACCTTGCGCGTCTCGACCATGGCGCGGACGAGGTTGTCTTTTGTGGTGGAGTCGAGCTTGGTCCAGAGTTCGTTTGGAGCGCGAACGATGGCAAGGGCGAGGAAGGCAGCATCGACGACCGACTGCTGGTTGTTGCCGAAGTTGAGAGCGTCCGGAGATTTTGGATCACAGCCATAGCGGATAGCCAGGCGCGACCACTCGCGATAGCGCGTGCGCAACGCTTCTTCGGCGGGTTCGTTGCCGGGCTCAGCTTCGAGCCATGGCGCTAGGCCGCACAGCAGCCGACCGACAGCCTGAAGGTGCGTAGAGTTGCGGCTCGCTTCCTCCTGCCCATTAGCACATTCGACAGGCATGGTTGCATGCAGCTTCTGCTGGCTGACGGCTTCGAGAAGAGGCTGCGAAACTTGCTCGACGATGGCTAGCCACTTGGCACGGTCGTCTTTACCGGATCGACCCTGCGCATTAGCCGCTGTTGGTGATGCCTGTGCCGTTGAGCCTGCGAGCAGCGGCGCCGATGCCAGTAGCGCGCTCTTCAGGAATGTTCGCCTGGTTGCATTGCCTTGCGATTGCATTGATTAGGCTCCTTCCTGCTTGTTGTGGTCTGGAAACATTTTAGCGGTCGTGGGTTGACTTGTGGGCGTGAGGCCGGGGCGGGCCGCTGCAATGACCTGTCCTGTAAAGTTGGAGTTGGGAATGTGCAGGGATGAAGGCGGCTTCACTCTTAGTCGGGATGGGGTAGATTTGGCGACGGACGGGGAATCCAGGGATCTGAATGAGTTGTTGTGGTCGGTATTCGGGTTTGCCCGGTTCAGGGTCGGCCAGGAGGTAGTGTGCCGCACTGCGATCGAGGGGCGAGACCTGCTGCTGGTGATGCCGACTGGGGCGGGGAAGAGCCTGTGCTACCAGTTGCCAGCGATTGCACGGTGCGGGACGGCGCTGGTGATTTCGCCGCTGATTGCGCTGATGGAGGACCAGGCAGCGAAGCTAACTGAGTTGGGGCTGAAGGTGGCGCGGATTCACTCGGGGCTGGATCGCGGCGCGGCGCGGCAGGCATGTGTGGATTATTTACAGGGTATGCTTCAGTTCCTGTTCATTGCGCCGGAGCGGCTGCGGGTGCCGGGGTTTGCAGAGATGCTGGCCAAGCGCAAGCTGTCGCTGATCGCGATTGACGAGGCGCATTGCATCTCGCAATGGGGCCACGACTTCAGGCCAGACTACCGGATGCTGGGAGACCACCTGCCGGGACTGCGCGGCGACGGCGAGGATGCAGCGCCGGTGGTTGCTCTTACAGCCACCGCGACTCCGTCAGTGCAGGCCGACATCCTGGCGCAACTGGGGATGGTGAAGCCGGTCAAGTTCATTCATGGATTCCGGCGCGACAATCTGGCCATTGAGGTGGTGGAGCTTCCGGTGCCGGAGCGGGCGGGAACGATTTGCAGCCTGCTGGCTGCCCCTCAGCGGCGGCCAGCGATTGTGTATGCGACTTCTCGCAAGCAGTCGGAGAAGTTGGCCGAGGAATTGTCGCGAGGGATTCCTACGGCGGCATATCATGCGGGGCTCGATGCGGAGAGACGTGAGCGGGTGCAGAGGGCTTTCCAGGTCGGCGAACTGGAGGTGGTGGTGGCGACCATCGCGTTTGGAATGGGGATCGACAAGGCGGATATACGGACGGTGATCCATGCCGGACTGCCGGCGACGCTGGAGGGCTACTACCAGGAGATCGGGCGTGCGGGTCGAGATGGTGCGCCAAGCCGGACGTACTTGATGCACTCCTATGCTGACCAGCGGACACACGATTTTTTTCTAAACCGCGACTATCCATCTACAGAGCATTTGAACCATGTTTTTCGGGGACTGAGCGACGAGCAGCAGCCGGTGGAGGAGCTGCGCGAAGCCTCGAAACTAGGTGAAGAAGAATTCGATAAAGCACTGGAAAAGCTGGAGATCCACGGCGGCGCCCGAGTAAACTTCGGCGGGTTTGTGACCAAGGGCGGCTCGGGCTGGAAGAAGACATATACGATCCAGGCGCAGTACCGTGCGGAACAATTTGAGAAGGTGTTACGATTCACCACTTCGGCGGAGTGCCGGATGGCGGCGTTGGTGAGGCACTTTGGCGACGTGGAGGACGCGAGCCGGGCGTGCGGGAGGTGCGATGTGTGCGACCCGGCTGGGGCGGAGCTGAGGCAGTTTCGGCGGGCCACGCAGGCGGAGCGGGAGACGGTGCAGGGGATTGTGGACGAGCTGAGGGCGGTGGATTACAAAGCTGCCGGGACGCTGCAACGGGGCTTGGACCTGGTGGGCAGGATGAGCCGGAATGAGTTCGATGGGCTGCTGGATGCGATGGTGCGGGCCGGGCTGATCGAGATTGAAGAGGCCGAGTTTGAGAAGGCTGGAGAGTCGATCCGGTTCCGCAAGGTGCGGCTGACGGATGCGGGGCTTGAGGTGCGTCCTACGACTCCACTGGCATTGCTCATCAGCGACGGCATCGTGGATGAGTTCGGGGGGCGGACTGAGGCTTCGGCTAAAAGCAGAAAGCCGAAAGCCGCAGTTGGGAAAGCTGCAAAGAGAGCAGAAGCGGTACCGGTTCAGTTGTCGGCGGATGGCGAAGTTCTCGCAGCACGATTGCGGGAGTGGCGTGCGATGGAGGCGAAACGGCTGCGGGTTCCGGCGTACGTGGTGCTGCATGACCGGACGTTGACTGCGCTGGCGCAGGCTCGGCCCGAGAATCCGCGGCAGTTGCTGGAGATTGATGGAATTGGGCAGGCGAAGGTGGAGAAATTTGGGGAAGCGATCCTCGGGTTGTGCGGGAATAAGTGAGTGAAGGCTGCAGGCTGCACCGGGAAGCGCGGGCGAGTGACACTTGGCGATAGTGTGCACGAAGGGACGAGATTGCTGAGGCATAACCCTTCCCCATCCCCTTGAGAGTCTGTAGAGAAGCATGTTGTTCTTCAACGATTTATGGCGATTTTGCGCCACAAGTTCCTGATATCGCCAAGCTTAGCCGCAGAATATTGATTTTGAAAGGGTTTGCCGGACTAGATGACTTGTGGCGTACTGTTGGAAAATCAATCTGCATTTATTGTGCGCTGGAACAGGGTAATAATCTGCAACCCAGGTTTGGCCGGCACGCGACGGGCCTGGAGGCCCGCCTGACAGCCGAGCTAGAGCTCGGCGCTACGATGAATTCGACTACTGCGGATATTTGAAAGATTTGTCTGGATAGGGTGGATGTGGTGGCACGGGCCGCGGGTCTTCCTTGATTTCTTTCTTCAGCAGGTCAATGGCGGCCTGCAGTTGAGCGTCCGATCCGGTGAAGCTGGCGTGAGGAAGATTGTCGACGACCACATCGGGATCGACGCCATGGCCTTCGATAAGCCAGATACCGTCAGGGCCATAGACGCCGGTTTCAGCGGCGGTGGCTATGCCGTTATCAGCTTGCGTGTTGCTTCCGGAGAGCCAGATTTCGCCGCCCCATGTGCGTGTACCTATGACTGTGCCCATGTGCAGGCGCTTGAATCCTTCGCTGAAGGCTTCGCCGTCGGAGGCAGTTTCTTCGTCGCAAAGCACGACAATGTGGCCGCGAAATGCGTATTGCATGTTCCACCTCGGATTGCCGACGCGGGGCTGCCAGTAGAACCAGGCCTTGCGCAGCAGATCGCCGAGCAGCCATGAATCGATGTTGCCGCCGTGGTTATGGCGGACGTCGATGATGAGTCCCTGGCGATTGAAGATCGGGTAGTATTCGCGTGCCCACTGGTTAATATCGTTGGGGCCCATGGCCTGCAGGTGCACGTAGCCAACGGCGCCATCGGAGGCGGAGTCGACCTGGGTGCGGCGCGAATATTCCCATTCGGCATAGCGCATGCGGGCGTCGTCGCCTTCGCTGATGGGCTTGACGAGAACGTCGCGCGCATCGCCGGTGGCAGGCTTGACGTGAAGCATGATTTGCTGGCCAACCTTGCCGCGCATCAACTCGCGTTCGTCGGGAACACTGAGCAAGCTCTGGCCGTCGATGCTGACGATAACTTCGCCTTCCTTGACGAGGGACTCGGGACGGGCGAGCGGGGGCGCCAGGTCGGGCAGATCGGGATCGTGTAGGTAGATGTGCTGGACGACGTAGCCGCCGGCCTTTTCATCCCGGCGGAGAACCGCGCCGAGCGTTGCCGTGTCGACCTGATCAGAGGGCTTGCGGGTGTCGCCGCCTGCGACGAAGGTGTGCAGCGCGGAGAGTTCGCTGACCATTTGCGCGATGACGTTGTTCAACTCATCGCGATTGGAAACGCGATCGACGAGCGGCAGATATCGGTCGCGTGTGGCTGTCCAGTCGACGCCCTGCATGTGGCGGTCGTAGAAGTAGTCACGCTCCAGACGCCAGGCATCGAGGAAGAGGCCGCGATATTCTTCACGGGGGTTGGTGGAGAAAGTCCAGTGAGAGAGATCGACCTTTGTCTTAGCCATGGCCTTGGCATCGGAGAGGCCAGAAGGTTTCACATCTGAGTCCAGAACGAAGAAGTCGTCGTCCCGGTGGACGAGGAGCTTTTTTCGATCGAGGGATATTTGGAAGCTCTTGACTTTGGGAAGCAGAGTGTCGACTTCAGCACCCTTGTTGGCAATGTCGAAGCACTGCAACGCCTGACTGCGCTCAGTGTCGTCGCCGCGGCTAAGCCAGCAGAGACGCTTTTCCGTGGCCTGCAGAGATCCGTAGTTGCCGGCGGGGACGGGGACTTCGTCGAGGCGGGAGGCGAGGTCGGTGAAGTCGATCTTGACTTCGGCGGGCTTCTTCTCGTCTTTCTTGCCGTCCTTCTTGCTGTCCTTCTTGCCGTCGCTCTTGTCGTCTTTCGTGACTTCGGACTTTTCGCCCTTCTTGTCGGCGGCCTTGTCGTCCTTCTTTTCAATGGGCTTGTCCGCACTCGCGGATTTGCTGTCTGCGGGGGTGGAATTCAGGTCCTTGGTTTTGTCATCGTCTTTCTTTTCGTCATCTTTCTTCTTATCGTCGTCTTTCTTTGAAGTGTCTGGATGCAATTCGTCGGGCGGAAGGAAGGGCGAGCGAAGTCCGGCGGTGAGGGCCAATTCATAAATCTTGACGGAGCGATCGAAGTGCGGCTGCGGTTGACGCGGCCCCCAGGGGGAGCGGATGGTGGTTTTCAGATTGCGGTCGGAGAGGTAGTAGAGCCACTTGCCGTCGGAACTCCAGATGGGGTCGCCGCTGTTGTAGCGGTCCGAAGTGATGGCCTGGATCGCTCCCGAGTCGACGTTGAGAAGCTTGAGCTGCTGGAAAGAGTTGTCAGCGGACTCCGAATAGGCTAGCCAGTGGCTGTCACCGGACCAGCTCAGGTCGCCAAAGTCGCCATTCATCGACTGCGCGATGCGCTTGTCCTGTTTGGTTTTGGTGTCGTAGACCCATAGCTGCTGGTCTTTGTCGCGATGGGCCAGCCAGTGGCCATCGGGAGAGGGAACGCCTTCCCAGCGCAAGACTTTCGCATCATGTGTCCATTGCTCGGGTGCGGATTCACCATTGGCCGCGAACTTCCAGAATTCGGTTTCGCCTGTTTTGGTTGAGAGTGCCACGATGCTCTTGCCGTCGGGTAGGAAACGCGCTTCGCGATAGCGGACATCCGAGTCGCCGGCAACTTTAACGATGCGCCCGGATTTGGCCGGAATCAGGAAGATGGCGCCGCGGGCCGTGAAGACAACGTTGGACCCATCCGGCGAGATATCCGTGCAGGTGAGATAGTCGAGCGGCTTTTTGACCCAGTGTTCGCGCATCTGATCGAAGTCCGAAATGAGTGTGATCGGAATCAGTTCTTCGTGACCGGTGGAAAGATCGAGGAGAAAAAGGTCGGAGCCCGAGGCGTAGACGATGCGTCCTTCAAACAGCGAGGCAGACTGAACGTCGAAGATGTGCTGGTGGCTTTCTTCTTTGACTCCGTGGCCTTGCGGGTCCATTGAATAGATGTTCATGACGCCGTCACGGTCGGAGAGAAAGTAGACGCGTTCGTTCCAGAACATGGGGTGAGCCGAGGAGCCGGGGAAATCGGCAGTGAGAGGAACGGCTTCGTTTTTTCCGTCGAAGCTCCATATGTTTTCGGCGGACCCGCCCTTGTAGCGCTTGGTCTGACTGGATTGCGCACCCCAGCGGGTGAAGAAGAGCGTGTGGCCATCAGAGGAGTAAACGCCTTCCGCGGCCTGGGCGAGCGGAACGATCTCGCGTCCGCCATGATCGTCGATGAGGGTGAGTTCATCACCAGGCAGCGTGGAGTAGCGCCCGGTCGCCACCATGAGGCGGCCGTCAGGCGCCCAGCCTGCGGGCTGCGAGCCTCCGTCCCATGTGCGGCGCTGAGGTAGGCCACCTTCGATGGGCATGGTATAGACCTCGGCAGGTCCTTCGTAGCTGGCGCGAAAGGCAACCGTTTTGCCGTCTGGCGATATGGTGGCGCGGTTTTCAGTCCCGGTGCCGGAGGTAAGGCGATGCGCGGCCCCACCGTGAATATCAACCGACCACAGGTCTCCCTCGGAGGTAAAGATGATCGTGTCGCCATGAAGCGCGGGGTAAGAGTAGTAGCCGTGATGGAGGGGCGGGGCGTCGGCGGCGGGGAGAGACGGAGCCAGGGCGAAGAGCGACGAGAGGAGGGCGAAGCGGCGCAAGGCAAGATAGGTGGACATTGGCAATGACTCCAATCCAGGTGGTGGGTCTGGTAAGTTTGCGGGCTCATCAGATTGAGCGGGCCGGGCCGTGGAGGAACCGAATTGGCCGAGCGGGTTCAATGGAAAATGATACAGCTTTTGACTAAAACGCCGAACCCCAATAATGGATTGGGGGTTCGGCGTTTTAGAGGCGTTGAGAGTACCTGCTAGGCGACGCGGTCGATGGTTACGGATTCGAGGACGACGGGCTTGTGAGGCTTGTCCTGGCCGCTGCGGGGGACTAGAGAGATTTTGGTGACGATGTCCTGGCCTTCTACGACTTCGCCGAAGATGGTGTGGTTGCCGGTGAGCCAGGGTGTGGGCGCAACGGTGATGAAGAACTGGCAGCCGTTAGTGCCGGGGCCACTATTGGCCATGGCTAGCTTGCCGGGCTTGTCGAATTTGTGCGGTGAGCCCTTGGTCTCGTCCTGGAAGCGATAGCCGGGTCCGCCCATGCCGGTGCCGGTGGGGTCGCCGCCCTGGATCATGAAGTCGGGAATGACGCGGTGGAAGATAGTTCCGTCGAAGAGCTTATCGGTAGATTTGGCGCGGGTGGTCGGGTGGACCCATTCCTTGGCGCCTTCGGCGAGTTCGATGAAGTTTTTGACGGTGATGGGCGCGTCACTCTCGAAGAGGCGGACGGTGATTTTGCCTTCGGTGGTGTTGAAGACAGCGTAGGTACCTGATACGAGTGCCATTTGAGCTCCTGTGCGATCTTGAGGACTCAGAAATTCGGAGAGAAGTCCTTGTTGTGAAGTCGATATTCCCTCAGGGGCTAAATCCCCCGTCGCTTCTTGTTGTTTTTATGTACAGGCTAAAGCCCGTACTCTTCAAAAAAGGTCGAATTACTTGAAGTTGACTACGGTTGGGGTGCGGCCGGCGGTGGCTTGAGAGCGGGTGCTGCGGCAGGGTTTGGGTCGGGCGGCAGTGGTTGGCCTTCGGGGACGATAGTCACTTTTTGCAGCATCACGGTCGTGAGTGGCTTGTCGTCGCTATCGCGCGGGACGCGGGCGATAGCCTTGACGACCTGAACACTGGCGTCGTCGCACTGGCCGAAGAGTGTGTAGTGACCGTTGAGCGTGTCGTAAGCCTGCTCTGTGATGAAGAACTGGCTACCGTTGGTATTCGGACCGGAGTTAGCCATGGCGAGGCGTCCGGGCCGGTCAAAGTTCAGGTTGGGATCGATCTCGTCGTCGAAGGCGTAGCCTGGGTCGCCCATGCCTGTGCCAACAGGGTCGCCACCCTGAATCATGAACTCGGGAATGACTCGGTGGAAGGTGGTTCCGTTGTAGAGCGGCTTGTGATGCTGCACCTTTTTGGTGTTGGGGTCGGTCCAGTCTTTGTTTCCCTGGGCGAGGGCGATGAAGTTGGCAACAGCCAAAGGCGCTTGCTTTTGGAAGAACTGACAGGTGATGCGACCCATGGAGGTGTCTATGACGGCAGTAGGGCCGTTGGGAACTATTGTGACGGCGACGTTGGCCGTGGGGGCGTCGGGCAGTTCTTCAGCGGGCGGGGCGGCCGAAGGGGTGGCGGGCGGCGTGGACTGCTGAGCGAGCGCAGCAAGAGGCGCGGAGGCCAGACAGGCCAAGGCCAGAGCAGGAACGAGTAGTGAGAACTTGAGTTTCATGCCGAATTTGAGGGTAAATCACGTGGCGGGATGGATGCTAGTACTGCGCGGGCCTTGTATCTTTATCCAATGAACATTTTTCGGATTCTACGTTGCGATTTGTGGGTTACGGTTTGCGCCTTGTTTTGTTTTGCGGTTTTGGCACCGTGCGCTGGCGCACAAGCAGACAAGCCGGCGCCTGCGGCGGACAAGGCAGCGGCGGATAAGACGCCAGCGGCTGACAAGCCGGCACTGCCTCCTTTTCCGGCTGAGGCGCATGCGCAGCAGTCGATGCAGATCGATGGGAAGACGCTGAAATACACCGTGACGGTGGGTGCGTTGCAGGTACGCGATAAAGATGGCAAGGCGGCCGGCGATGTGGTGGTGACCGCGTACACGGTGGAAGGCGAAAACCGGCCTGTCACGTTTGCGCTGAATGGCGGGCCAGGGGCTTCGAGTGTGTATCTGAATTTTGGCGCGATCGGGCCAAAGCATTTGAAGGCGGGCAATGAAGGCGACAGTCCATCCGATGCGCCGGTGCTTACGGACAATCCGGGCACCTGGCTGGATTTTACGGATCTTGTTTTTATTGATCCGGTGGGGACGGGTTTCAGCCGGGCTACGGTTCCTGAAGAGCAGGCCAAGAAACTTTTCTACAGCACGACGCCGGACATTGAATATCTTTCGCGGGTGATCTACGACTGGCTGGTGAAGAACGACCGACTCGGCTCAAGGAAGTATTTGGTGGGCGAGAGCTATGGAGGATTTCGCGGGCCGCGCATCACTTATTATCTGCAGTCGCAACTGGGCGTGGCGATGAATGGCGTGGTGCTTGTATCGCCATATCTGAATCCGACGATCGAGAATAACGGCGACCTATCTCCTATACCGTGGATTATGACGTTGCCGCCTATTACTGCAGCACATCTTGAGCGCGAGAAGAAGCTTACGCCGCAGGCGATGGCGGAGGTGATTGCGTATGCGCAGGGCGAGTACGCCACGACGCTGTTGAAGGGGCGCGCCGATGCAGATGCGACGCAGAAGATGATTGCGAAGGTGACCGAGTTGACTGGACTCGATCCGGAGTTTGTGAAGTTCTCCGGAGGGCGGCTGGATACGGAAGCTTATCTACGAGAGGTTCATCGCGAAGAGGGCAAGCTGGGGTCGATCTATGACTCTAACGTTACGTCGTTCGATCCGTTTCCGTTTGCGCCGGAGCAGCGGGCCAACGATCCAATACTGGCGAGCATTGTGGCTCCATTGACTACGGCGATGGTGGACTTCATTACACGTACTGTGGGTTGGAAGGTGGATGAGCGGTACAACGCACTGTCGTATGACGTGAATCGGCTGTGGGATCGCGGGGAAGATTTGCGAACGGGTTCGGTGCCACAGTTGCGGCAGGCGGTGGCTGCCGATCCGAAGCTGCGGGTGCTGATTGTGCATGGGTGGAACGATCTCTCGTGCCCGTTCATGGGATCGATTCTTACGGTGGACCAGATGCCGGTGATGGGGGATCCGACGCGCGTGGCGGTGCGTGAGTATCCGGGCGGGCATATGTTCTATACGCGGGAGGCGAGCAGATTGGAACTGCGCAAGGACGTGATGGAGATGTACGCGAAGCATTGAGAATTTCCGGATCACGAAATTGACGCACCCGACACCACAAAATGGTCGCTCAAGTGGTTTATTCAAAGGCGTTAAATGTTCGCTTACATGGTGCGCCAAAAGCGCTAAAGGTTTGCTTATAGGGTTACGAAAAATGCGAAAGGTTCGCTTATAAGGTTGCACTTC
Organism: Occallatibacter sp.; assembly: GCA_035945795.1. Lineage (GTDB taxonomy): Bacteria > Acidobacteriota > Terriglobia > Terriglobales > Acidobacteriaceae > Telmatobacter. The sequence continues at coordinate 28,199 of DASYZU010000099.1, read as the reverse complement.
TTCGAGCACATGACCTTTCAAGCAACCCAATCAAGCATATTGGTTGCTTAAAAGGTTGCGAAAAGAGGGCATGGGCGGTCTGGAACTACCTGAAGAGTGCGTAAATAGGGGCTAAAAGCGGGGAAAAACGCGCTTTTTGCGACGAAAATACGCTGTTTTTACCGGTTATTGCCGACTGTGGAGGAGGGCACGGATCAGGGGTCTTGCCATAACGCAGTTCTACTCGTGTGGGAGGAGCGGGAGTGCGAGGTTTTCGGCGGCGGGGCGGCTGCGTGGTTAGTTGGCAGGGAGTCCGGTGGCCGTGGGGAGAATGGCGCGGTAGCTGGCGTCGAGTGCAGGGCCGAGGAGCAGGATTGCGGCAATGCGGCGGACGACCTGGGCGAAGTATGCGGCCTCTTCGGGGCGAAGGGCGCGGTGGATGAGGGGCGAGGCGGGATCATCGGTGAATGCGCGGTACCTGAGCCACTTTTTGAGGACCTGGTAGCCACCGAGGGCGTAATTCCATACGTTGATTGGGACGGCTGACCAGTGGGCGTCGCCATTGAGATGGACATCGACGCAGGTTTTGCCGAGGAGACCCTCCCATGTCTCAGAAGCGGGACATGGGGCACCCGGCTATCCCACTCATCGCGATGAAACTGCGATGAATGGGGCACAGCCTTCGATCTTGGCTAATGATCGAAGGAGGATGAATCGATGTGCGCCACCTGCCCGATCGTTAAGGGTTGTGGTATCCCTCCCATTCCGCAAAATGCGCGGAATGGATGGGGCACCCAGCAAATTTAGTTAAAGAAGCTAGACGAGGCGGAGGAAGCGGGTGGGGGCTAGTTTGGCGCCGGGGAAGACTATGTCGAGATTGCCGGCGCCTAAGGTTTCGCTGACTACTTCGCCGAGGACCTGACGGAAGTCGGTGGTGAGGACGAGGTCGCGGCCTTCGTTGAGCTGGTCGTTGTCGAGGCCGGGCCAGCGACCGTAAACTTTGCCGCCTTTGACGTTGCCGCCGAGGACAAACATGGCGTTGGCGTGGCCGTGGTCGGTGCCGCCGGTGCCGTTTTCGTGGGCGGTGCGGCCAAACTCGGACATGGTAACGAGGGTGATGTTTCCGGCGTCGTCACCCATGTCGCGCCAGAAGGCGGCGATGCTGGCGGAGAAGTCGGCGAGGCGGTTGGCGAGCTGGCCGTTGACGCTGCCCTGGTTCTGATGGGTGTCCCATCCGCTGACATCGGTGAAGGCAGCCTCGACGCCGAGGTTGGCCTTGAGCAGTTGGGCGATCTGCTTCATGTTGTTGCCGAATTCCGTGGCGGGGTAATCGGCGCCGTGGCCGGGGATGTATTGCGCGGGATTGGCGGCGCGCAGCATCTTGACGGCGTCGAAGGTTTCGTCACCGGCGGGATGGAAGATGCGGTCGCCACTGTCGGCGTACATGGCTTCAAAGGCGCTGGCTGCCGGTGAGAGGGTGGGACCACGGCCGGCGACGGTGAAGCCGTTGACGTTGGAGAGGGCGATGGCGGGAATTTTTCCAGCAAGAGTGCGGGGCACTTCGTTACCGAGGGCGAGTGCGCGGAAGGCTGAGTGCTCGCATGTACCTGCGCAGCGATGGCGTAAATCTTCCGCTTGCAGGGCGCGGTTGAGCCAGCCATCCTGTGTGCTCTTGACGCCGGGAGTGCCGGATTCCATATAGTCCTGCGCATCGAAGTGGGAGCGCGTGGTGTCTGGCGAACCGGCGGCGTGCACGATGGCGAGATGGCCCTGGTCATAGAGCGGCTTGAAGGCGGAAAGGGACGGGTGGAGTCCGAAGAAGCCGTCGAGATCGAGAACCTGGTTCTGAGGGATGGCGATGCTGGGGCGCATGGAGTAGTAGTTCTTTTCCTTGTAGGGCACGACGATGTTGAGGCCATCGGCGGCGCCGCGCTGGAAGACGACTACGAGGCGTCGGCCGGGGTTGGTGGCCGCGGCTTCGGCGATGACGGAGCGGACGAGGAAGCTGGGAATGGCCGCGGTGCCCGCGATGGCGAGGGCACCTTTGTGGAGGAAGAATCGCCGGTTGATCTGCATTTGTGACTCCTTGGGCCGAGCAAATTTCTAGCGGCGTTGAAATTCCGGAGAGCCTAGTAGCAGTCCGGCCAGCAACTGGTCTTGCCTTTCGAGGGCGGCGGCGTTGGGGGTGCGGTTTATGCGCCTTCCAGCGGATACCGGTGTGGCCGATGCGGAGTTCTGCGCGTTGTTCTGCGCGGATTGCGCTTCGAACTGCTGCAACGCCGCGGAACGAGTTGACGCGCTGATGCCGCCAGCGACGAGAAGCGGCTCTAGGCGCGTCTCTTCTGATTCTGGAGTTGATGTCGGGGCAGGCGTGGTGCTGGCCCGGTCCGGGAGCGGAGTCCAGGTTACTGTGATTCCGGGCAGGCGGTTGGCGGCCAGGTTGAGCGCAAAATTCATGCGGTCTACCAGAGCGCTGGTGCTGACCCATGTGGACGACTTCCAGTCGTAGCCGGTGGGGGGAATTGCGCCGTAGAGAGGCATGCCCATTTGGCGAAGGTTGTTGGCGAGGGGGAGGAGATTGTCGATGCTCGCGTTGCTGGCGCGGACAGCGGAGACGACAAACTCGAGCGGCGTTTTGACCTTGGCGCGATAGGTAGAGGTGGACCAGAACTCGGGTGAGTGGAAGAGAGTTTTGAGCACTACCGCGATGTCGCCGCCGCTGGAGAGATACGATTTTGCCATGCGATCGACGAGGGTCTGTGGAGGATCGTCGGAGACGAAGCGTATGGCGAGCTTGCGGCTGATGAACTGGGCTGTGGCTGGGCTTGAGGCCAACATGTGCAGCAACTCGCGGCCTTCCTTTTCGCCGTTGTCTTTGAACTTCTTGCCAAGGACTTTTTTCGATCCGGGTTCGTGGCGGTTGGGGTTGAAGGTGAAGTCACCGCCGAGGAGGGGTCGATCGATGGTCCATCCGGTGAGAACGCGCGCCACCTGGGTGACGTCGGCTTGCGTGTAGCCGCCGTTGACGCCGAGGGTGTGCAGTTCCATCAGCTCTCGGGCGTAGTTTTCGTTGAGGCCTTCATGCACCTTGTTCTTCGGGCCAGGGCGGCGGGCCGCGGCCATGTCGGCTCGCTGCGCAGCAAGCGAATCTGGGCCGATGCTGCCGGCGTTGTCGAGATAGACGAGCATGGCGGGGCTGTGCGCTACCGCTTCAAGCAGGTCTTCGAATTTGCCGAGCGAGCGAGGGCGAATGGTGTCGCGCTCATAGCTGACGAGGTAGTAGGGCATCTGCTCGTTTTTGCGCAGGTAGACGTTGAAGTGATTGAACCAGAAGTCGGTCATCACTTCCTGAAGCTGGGCGCTGGAGTAGATGTCGCGGGTGAGGCGCTGGGCGATGAGCTCTTCTGCGACGAGGCGCTCGGGGTTTTCGAGAGCCCCGATTGTCTGCTTCTGGCCGGGGGTGAGACCGTCGTTGAGGGCGACTCGTTGAACGGGCCTGAGGGACTTAATGAAGCCTTGAAACTCCTGGGGCTGCATGGCGGCGAGTTGTGTGATGCGCTGCGCGGGGGGGAGGGCCAGGATAGGGGCGATGGAGGAAGGATCGAACTGTAGCTGGGTGTTGGCCGACTCCGCGGTCATGTCAGTTTGTGCCGATGGGCTCATGGAGGGATTAGGTGAGGTGTCGGCGCTTTGATCCATAGTGGGGGCTTCGGCGCTCATCATGGTGCCGTCGGAGGCTAGTTGCAGGTTTGCTTTCTGAGTGTTGGCCGCGCCTGGCTCGTTCTTGGTTGCCTGTTGAACTTTTCTGGTCTGGAGGCGGTCGATCTGGTTCTCGTAGATGGCATGCAGCACGCCGGATTCGGGGACGGGTGCTTTGCCGTTCATGGCCTGACGGATGATGGCGTTGCCGGGCAGGTAGTAGAGGAGTTGGGCCGTGGTCCACTGCATGGCAGGGAACTGGGCGAGGCGGGCATTAAGGTCGGTCTGGTCGATGGAGGCGGGGTGCAACTGCTGGTCGAACCATTTATCGAGGCCCGTGGCGCGGACGGTTTCGAGGTCGTCGGGGCGGGGGCCGAAGGTGAAGCGGTTGAGGGCGTGGAGGATGCGCTCGTCACCCTGGAGCTGTGTGGATTTGTATTCGGTTCTTTCTCTGGACGTTGTTGTGGGTTGGTTGCGGGGCTCGGGGGCCTGTTGCGCGTAGCCCATGGGGATGGAGGCGCACAAGGTGCAGCACAGAAAGACGGCCAGAGGGCTTCTCAACGATTCCATCGAAATTCGGCTCATCGGGACGCTCCAGGGGAGGATGGCCGGGGATCTTGCGCACGGCGCGAACCTGCTGTAAGGACAGACGCTGTTTCTTTGGGAAAGTTGTGGGGAGGCAATTACCTTCGTGGGATCGAATGGGGATCTGCAATTCGCAGGTTCGCGGTTTCCCACCCTTTCGCCAGAAGAGAGGCGAAAGGATGGGGCACGGCAGGGCAATCGCATGAACAAAAAAGACAGAGTGACAATCGGGGTTTGCATCGCCCCTACGGGGCAGAATGGCTATTGTTGGCCACATTCCCCACGCTAGAGCGCTGGGCTAACGACCGCTGCGCCTCCGGCGCGAAAGAAATCAGAAGCGGCCTGGTTGAAATATCAGTCAGGTTAGCGAAATGAATTCATGCGATTTCCCTGTGGGGCACGGAGGTTTTGATTGCGTGCAGGGGAAAAGCTGATTCAGCAGCCTTTTTTGCAGCGGGCCATTATGGCGGCGTGGAGGCGGTCGCGGAGATCGTTGGGGAGGTCGTAGATTTCGTGGGAGCGGTAGATCTCGATGGTCTTGCGGGTGGTATTGAAGATGACTTCGCAGTGACCGCATTTGTGCATATGCTTTTCGACTTCTGCGCGCGTTTCGGCGGCGATGGAGTCGTCGATCATGTCGTCGAGGAGGGTGAGGAATTCGGTGCAGGTCACTTCTTACCCCCCAGGATTGCGAACCGCATAGTGCAAGATCTCATTTCGCGGGCCTCGTTTCGGCGGGCGTCAGTTCTTTGGACCCTGCTTTCTTGCGGAAATAGCGGGTGAGGCGCTCGCGCAGTTGCAGCCGGGCGCGGAGCAGGCGCGATTTTACGGCGGGAATACTGAGGCCAAGGGTTTCCGCGGTCTCCTCCGTGGAGAGACCTTCCACGTCGCGCAGAGCAAATACGACTCGAAATCCCTGGGGCAGTCCCTGAATGGTTTTGCGCAGAATCTCTGCCAGTTCGGCCTGATTGTAGTTCTGCTCGGGATCGGGTGCCCAATCGGCCAGGTCGCGAGGAACGGAGCCCTCCTCGGTCTCCAGATCCTCGTCGATCGAAACCATCTTGCCGGTGCGGCGCTTGCGCAGCCGCATGAGGCTTTCGTTGACCGCGATACGAACTAGCCATGTATAAAATTTCGAATTCCCCTGAAACTGATCGAGCTTCTCGTATGCCTTGAGAAACGCGTCCTGCATGACGTCTTCAGCATCTTCGCGGTTTTGCGTAATGTGCTGCGCAATCCGGAAGAGCTGCCGCTCATACTTTCGGACCAGCGTATCGTAGGCCGAGACATCGCCAGCGCGGACCCGTTCCACGAGGGCCACGTCGGGATGCTGCTCGTCTTGTCCTGCAATCGATTGGATGGTCGTCATGGGGGCTGGATGCGAAAATCGTCGCGAAAAATTTGGGGGCCGGTTGAGGCCGGGCTAAAGAGGTGAATGCAGACCGGCGGAACAAGACCGGTAAAAGAAGAGTGTAACGGAGAGCGGGGCGGGGAACCAAACTGGGGTTGTGGATTGTGGACGGGCGGGGCGGCTTGATGTTGGATCTGCTGGACTTGTGGTAACGGCAGAGGTTCCTGTGCGTGTCGGCGGGGCCAAGGCGGACTAAAGTGAATATATGAGGGCATTTTGTTCCCTAGTTTCGATTTTCCGCCCGGCGGCCCAATGCGTAGCTGGTCTTGTTTGTGTGCTGATGGTGGTGTTGCCGGTGGCGGGGCAGAGCGCGGGGGACTCGACGTCGCCGGCAGCGCAGAGCTCGGCTAGTACTGGAAAGACGGCGGCGGGTGCATCGAAGAAGAAGCCCCGCCGGACGAATGCAGTAACGAAGAGGGGCACGACGAAGAGTCACAAGCCGACCAGCCGGGCAAGCAGGGCCAGCCGGGCGGCCAGGGCGGCGCGGACGGCACGGATTCGGCGGGCTTTTGTGGCTTCGACCGAGCTACGGCCGATGGCCCAGCAACTGGCCACGCTGCGCACACCTGAGGCATACGCAGGCGTAACCGCGTATGCGCGCAAGCACAGCGGCGAGGCGGCCGCGACGGCTTATCTGGCGCTGGGCCACGCGTATTTGATGGACAAGAGATATGCGGAGGCTGTGCAGAGTCTTCGCCAGGCGCGGCAGGCCGGCGAAGAGCTGGCCGACTATGCGGACTTCATGAGCGCGCAGGCCAGCCATAGTGGTGGCGACGAGGTGGCTGCCGAGACTTTGCTGAGGGGCTTTACGGACCGCTATCCGGACAGCATCTTCGATGTGCAGGCGCCTGAGTTGGAGGCCAACGTACTGCTGGCCATGAATAATGCCGCGGGGGCGCAGCGAGTGCTGGCGCAGGCTGCGGGACTGGCTGCCGAAGACCGTTCCGGATTCCAACTGGCGCAGGGGCAGGTGGCGTATGCGCTGGGCCAAAATGAAGCGGCAGAGCGCATCTTCAAACATCTGTTGCTGGGGCATCCGCTGAGCCAGGATGCGCAGATTGCGCGGGCGAGGTTGACGGAGATGGGCGCCGAATCGACTTTGACCTCGGCCGAGTTGCGCAGCCTGGGCGATGCCTATTACAACGCCGGACGCTACGGCGATGCGGCTGAGCAATATCGCGCGCTGCAGCGCATGCCTGGGCTGAGCGCTGATGACCGCAACAGCTTTGCGGTGGCTGTGGCGGCCTGCGACTGGAAGCTGAAGCGGCTCACTCCAGCACAGGTGCAAGGGCTGGCGGATACTGCGGATGAGAACGGGGCGCGGCGACTTTATTTGCTGATGGAGTTGGCGAGAGACCGCGACGACACTGCAGATCAGCAGCGCATTGTGAGCGAGATGGAGTCGAGATTCCCAGGCAGTCCGTGGCTGGCGGAGGCTCTGTTTTCGAGCGGAAACATGTACCTGCTGAAGCGCGATTACCCGACGGCTGTGGAGTACTACGGGTACCTGGCTGCACATTTTCCGAGCAGCAAGAATGCCGCGGCGGCGCACTGGCGGGCTGGATGGCTGAGCTACCGGCAGGGACTTTATCCGGAAGCCGGGCGGCTGTTTGACGAGCAGATACGGCTGTATCCGGCTGCCGCGGAGACGGTGGCCGCGCTCTATTGGCGGGGGCGGCTCTACGAGACACAGGACCACGCACTATCGCAGGCTGCGGCCAACTATCGCGCGATCGTTCGCGCTTATCAGCACTATTTTTATGCGCAGATGGCGCGAGCAAGGTTGTTAGCGCTGGGCAGCACAGTTGCGGCGCCGGCGCCGCAACTGGACCGGCTGCAACCGGTGGCGCAGCCTTTGCTGGTAGAGAGCTTCCCGGCTGAAAGCCCGCACCTGGCGAGGGCACGCCTGCTGGCCAACGCGGGGTTGAACGAGTACATCGCGCAGGAGATTGAAGCCGATCCAGATTCTTCATCATGGAGCGCACTGGCCGAAGCGCAGATCTATTCGTCGTATGGCGAGACGTTTCGCGCGATGCGCGCGTTAAAGAGGGCGCTGCCATACGCGGCTTCGGCTCCCATTAAATCCATACCGCTGGCCTACTGGCGGATATTGTTTCCCGAGCCATGGTGGGAGACGATCAAGGCCGAGTCGGCGAAGAACAATCTCGATCCCTACCTGGTGGCTTCGCTGATTCGCCAGGAGTCGGAGTTCAACCCTTCTGTGGTTTCCTATGCCAACGCGTGGGGCCTGATGCAACTGCTGCCTTCAGTGGGCAAGGCGATGGCGCGAGAAGAGGGAATCAGCCACTTTCATACTTTCCAGTTGCTCGACCCGGAGACCAACATTCGTTTGGGAACGCGCTATCTGCGCCAGATGATTGAGCGCTTCGGCGGGGTGCAGGAGTATGCACTGGCAGCCTACAACGCGGGCGACAGCAGGGTTGTGGACTGGGAAGCGGCCGGGCCTTACAAGGGGATGGATGAGTTTGTGGAGTCCATTCCATTTACGCAGACACGCGAGTACGTGGAGGCGATTCTACGCAACGAAGAAACCTACAGAGCGATCGATGAGTTTGCGCACACCCAAAGCGGAGCAGGGGCCAGCACTGGCCGGTAAGGTGCGATAAGTGCATCCGAGGGCGGGGAATCCCTCTCGACACTGCCCGGAGTCGATTCCATTTGACTTGGATCGGCGTCTCCAGCAACACTGTTGTGAATGTTAATTCAAACCCGAAGCCTTACAGGCTTCGGGACGCCATTCGCAGCCTGCAGTTGTTCGACGAGGGGCCGGCCCAGGAGCATCGGACTCGGCTCGGTTACATCAACCCACTGGAGGGCACGATGTCAGCCGACTTGCAGTTCATGGAAGAATGGATCCCCGAAAGAATGGACCCCGGAACGGTTTTCGTGTTGGAAAACCAGGCCAAGCTGGGTCATGCGCAGAATCCGTTTGTAGCCGTGATGTCGTGCCCGCGCTGCGGCACACTAGGGCTGATTACGCGCCGCCAACTCTATGCGGGCGAGACGATGATCTGCGGCGGCGATGTCTGCTCGGCCGAGTACCGGCTAGACGGCGAAGATATCTGCTTCCGCAGCGCGCAGTAAAACGGCATCGAGCAAGAATGCGCGGTGATGCGTTGGACGAGTTTGTTCAACGCGCCGAGTACTACGCTTTGCGTACGTTCTGTTGGCCCTCCGACCTGATCGAGTAAAGAACCATCAGCAACTGCGCCCGCGAAAGACGCTCCGGGGCAACAGAGGGCGCCCCTTCTCCGAATAAAGCTGGTGAAAAACCGCGTGCATCCGCGACAGTGCACGATCCACCATCGCCAGTATCCGCCGCATCGGGTGATCGGCTGGAATGCGCAGCCCTATCGTCACGCAACTGAACATCGTCGCCTGCTGTCTGTGCCTCGCATACCTACTTTTTAAATCAATCCCCTGCGGAGAAAAGTCACTCTAAGAAGACTTTTTCAGCATGCTGTGAAGCCGTGCCCCGATTCAAAAACAGCAGCATTGCACACCTATTGATCAGAGGTGAATTGCGACTCGGCCGGAAGCCTGGGAAACCGCTGGATCTGGGTCGGAATCGGACAGTCTTTACCGAGCGAGGCGGGACCGAATTCCACGGAAAAAACGGACCGGCAATACTGATACAGAGGCCGCGAAGGGTGGGAAAACGGGGAGGCTAAAGGCGGCTTTTCCCTATTGGACAGATTCACCTTTCCTTTCTCTAAATGGAGTGACGTGTTTTGGCCTTCACGCATAGAGCATCTTTATGGATATTTAGTGTGCAACTTTATGGGTATTTAGTACAACTTTAGGGGTATTTGATATGCAAAATATTGCACATTGGAAAATAATTAAATCTATAAGTAATTGAATATAAACAATATAAGTTTGGAGCTTGACATGCTTATGTGGGAGTGAACCGCCGAGGTCAAAGTGTGCAGTCTGCGGTGGGATCATGCATGCGGTTCAGGCTCTGGGGGCCGTTCAGAACCGTGGGATCGGGGGAAAGATGAAGAACTATGCTATTGCTTCACTCGCATTGGCTGCGTCCCTTGCGATAACCCCATTTGCCTTCGCTGAATCTTTTGGATACAAAGCCAGTGATACAAGCGTCATAGCCAGTCCTGCCTTTGACAGAGGCCATACGGGCATTGCAAATCGTACCGGTGTTTCTGCGAGCTACAAGGGGAACAACGGGACACCCGCTACATTTGGCCCTACCGCTTCCGAGGTGTTCAACACGGGCTATGACGCCAACAGCCTCCTGCTTTCCAGAGACGGTGGTTTCCTGCTCGACAATCTCCTTTACCCAGGAGATTCGGGGAATGGGATGCAGGACAGGGACGATGTCCTTGTCGATATCAGCGGCTACCAACTCAGCTTGTTCTCTGGCGCAGTAGGCGGCATTAACGCTCAAGGCAGCGGGCATTTTTATTTTGCCGATAACGGCAGCTATCACGCCAACAAAGAAACTCCCAAAGGCAAGATCGAGTTGGTGGGATCACGGGTAACTCTGACGGAGGCTCCAGAGCCTGGATCTCTGTTCCTACTTGGCACCGGACTTCTTTGCATGGCATTGGTTCTGTTTCGTCGGGCCGCGAAGCGGTCTACTGGGTCTTAATCGGGTGGTCATAACTGCTGCTCTTAAGAGCGACCGGTCCGGAGGTATCGGATGTGTTGAAAACCGGGAGCGGCAGTGCAGAGAATTGCCCTGGCCAGCCACAACCTGGGTTATGGGAAGGTGAGAAGTGCTAGTTACTTTCATTTTTTCCATGACCCTGATTTTCGTTTTAGCCGCGACAGTTTGGGTGCTAGATCCTGGTGCCGTTTGATACCGGTCCAAGCCGGTAAAGAGAGCACGGGCGTCCTGGGGGCAAGGCAGAAGGCGAAGGGCTGAGGCGATGGAACCAATCGGGGCATGTGACTCAGGTTGGTCAACAATTCGATATCGACCGATGGGAACGAAGCAGACTACGATGAAGCCACAGAGGTTTGAATTCTGCACTTCTTTCCACACGGAATGCAATGAATTGTATGTTGACGTTCCGGACTGGTCGATAAATCAAGGATTTCGTGAAAACGTTTGGCATTGAGATTGCAGTTTGAGCGATGTGTTAATCAACCAAAGCTTTGCAGGGAAACGTCGGCAATTTGTTTGCGCAAGTGGTGTGAAGGCCGTCGAGATTGCCGAGGGTTGGCAGATGCGCAACAGATCGGGATCAACGGCGAACGATGGAATATTGAATGAAATGGTGCGCATGACCAAAGAATTGACACAAGCAAACGATCAGCGGGGAAGCCAGCGCTTCAAGATCAGTGCACCCCTGACCGTGCTTGTAGGAGACCGCGAGATTCCTGCTTATACGCGGGACCTTAGCAACCGTGGAGTGTATTTTTATTTAGCCTTGGCCGACAGTGCAATGATCGATCGGGATTTTGAATTTCTGATCGATATGCCTCCGGAGATAACGCTCTCGACCCGTTGCCGGATTCGATGCCACGGGCGTGCGATCCGCAAGGAGAGCGCGTTGATGAGTTTGACAGGAGTGGCAGCGGAGATTCTAGATTATTCGATTCTGAGGGAAGCGGTCTCCACCATTTAGAGTTTTCGCAAGCCGAGAACGCGGTGGTCTACAAGCCAGCTTTTTACAACATAGACGAGCTTGTTGTTGCTGCCAGGGTCAGTTGGCAGCACGAAGAATCCCGGGTCAACCAGATAGCGAATGGAGTTGTACACGATTCCTTCCATTACTTCGCCATCGCGGAATTGGAAGCGCATCCATATCCCGTGGACGATGGGCGCCCGGGTATGGAAATTGAGATGATTGCGAATCGAGTTCCCATCAAAGCTGTTTACATAAAAGACGGCCTTGACGTCCTTGATTGAGACGTCCTCGACGACGTCTGATTCGAGACGGCGAATCCGGAAGTTCTCAAGTGAGCTTTGGGGAGCGTTGCCCAAGAGCTCTTCGATAGTGTTCCATGCCGGGGATTCCAGGTAACCCTTGATCGTCCTGGTGCCGAATTGGATCACTACTTTTTCCGACTTGGTAGCATTGGTTTCGATCATCAATAGTTGATCTTTCTCGCTGCGTCCAAGCGTGCTACTCGACGGAGAGCGACAACGTATCCTTATGATCCTGAATAGTTTGCAATAACGCCAATCCCAGTTTTGTGCTAGACCGGTGCTACGTTAGTAATAACCTGCGGATTACCGAGTATGCAGACCCCGGTCCAGAGAAAACAGTGCGCCGAGGTGGAAAGTCACCAAAAATGCTGTTCAACCCAATCTCCCTGAGGGGGATTGCGAGGGGCGTCATCCGACAGTTTTTCGTCGCGGCTCAGGCCGGTGGCTCCAGTTAGCCACGGATTACCTTAACGTCGAGCTGGATCACAACCATTTCCAACCTGGTCGCATCGGTCATTGCTGACGATTGAGCGAACCTGCCCATTGATTCCAAGCACGTGCACGACGGCACAGCAGAGACATATCCTCATGATAGTGAATAGGTTGTAATGAGGGTAATCCCAGTTTAGTACCAAATCGGTGTAGCTTTCGAAACAACTCTGCAGTACTGAGTATGCAGATACTTCAAGGAAATAAAGAGTAGTAGATAGGTCGCCCCAAATCCAGTCCGCCTCGAATCGCCTGAGGTGGGTTGCCAGGAGCGTCACCTGGCGATCATCACGTTGCAATTCAGGCCGGCTATTCCCGAAAACCCTTAACCGTCCCGGCTCCGAACTGTATCACGGTCTATTCCGTTCTGCACGCTCAGTATTCGAGCCTGCATGGTTACGCACTTTGTGCCCGATCGAGACTTGGCGCCTTCTCGATGGAGACTTGCCGCTTTCGAGGCGGTGGGATGAGATTGTACTGTTTGATCTTGTACAGCAGGGCCTTGTAACTGATTTGCAGGTCGTTTGCCGCGACTTTGCGGTTCCATCCTGAAATTTCCAGCGACTGCGCGATCGCCGCAGCTTCAGCTCCGCCCTTCAAATTCCGGACGAGATGCTTCAAGCTTCTTTCGTTTTCAGCTCCGCCTTCGCCGACAGGTGGTAACGATCCGATACGCGGTCGAGGATTGAGCTCGTCGATGATTGCCTGCTCGTCTGCCAGGACGAGGTAACGCTTGATCGTATTCTCCAATTCACGGAGATTGCCAGGCCATGAGTAGCTGGTCAATGCCCGCAAAAGGGCAGGGGAAATCGGCAAGGACTCGCAATCGTACTTGGTTGCGACCTTGCGCATGAAGTGCTGTGACAGGATCGGGATCTCCTCCGTGCGCTCGCGCAGAGGAGGCATCTTGAGCGTAAAGCCGTTCAGACGGTAGTACAGATCCTCGCGAAATGTCTTGTCGGCAATGGCCGCCTTGATGTCAACGTTGGTTGCGGCGATTACGCGCACATCGACCTTGACGCTGGTCCGGCTTCCCAGGCGAGAGAAGCTTCCATCCTGAAGAACCTGGAGGAGCTTGGCCTGCAACACAGGAGGCATTTCGCCAATTTCGTCCAGGAGGATTGTGCCGTTGTTGCAGATTTCAAACTTACCGGGCTTGGGCTTGATGGCTCCGGTAAAGGCGCCCTGCTCATAACCGAAGAGTTCGCTTTCAAGCAGATCGGCAGGCATGGCCGCGCAATTGACCTTCAAAAAGCAGCGCTGGCTGCGGGCCGACAACTTATGAATGAGCATGGCCACGACTTCCTTGCCGGTGCCGCTCTCTCCGAGGATGAGGACAGGGATGTCAGCGCGCGCGACCAGCGTGCATTGGGACTCAATGTCCCGCATACGCTTGCAGGATCTGACGAAGGAAGTGCTCTCATTGAGGGGGATTTCTTCGACGTCGCCGTCAGCCGACTGCTTGCCCGACTTCATGAGGCACTGCTGCACGGCATTGTCGATATCGCTCTTTCTGAAAGGCTTGAGGATTACGTCAGCAGCACCCATGTGGGTGGCAGCGATGACTTCCTTCAGCTCGGCTGAACAGGCGAGCATGATGATGGGAAGAGCGGGTTTGGCGGCGTGCGTTTTCGCGAGGAGGGCTAATGCATTCTCGTCGGCTATGTCTTCGACAATGTTCCAGTCCATCAGGAGCAGGTCAGGTGCAGGAGATTCCTTCAGGCAGCGGTCGAGTTCGGCGGCATCGGTTAAGAGGCTGACCCTGAAGCGGTCCGAGAGGATGTCGTAAACGTAATCCAGGATTGCCGGATCAGCGTCGAGGACGACGATATGGGGGCCGCGCTTTTCCTGAGTTTTCATTGAAGCTCCACTTCGCGTGCCAGACATCCCTGCTCCTCCAGCTGCTGCCAAAAACCTGTGACACGTTCTGTTTCTGAAGCTTGAGAGCCAGAAATAGAAAGCTTGGACAATCAATATGGCGATTGGCTGCGGGCTGCCGAAAAAACGCTCAGGTACGGATCATCTCAAATGAGAGAGAACGAGGAGCCCAAACATGAAGCCGTGAAAAACATCTTACCATCGGAAGTGGAAAATAATTTGCCATTTGTGCAGGGTTTTACACATTCTGAATTAATACTTTATAGGTGATTTGAGGAAAAGCCGTACAAGATCACTGTAGGGCGGGTGAGCAGGTTACTTTCGTGTGATATCAGGCGATCATCCGGACTATGGTATGGTCCCGAAGTTGCTGTGTAGAACAGAAAGTACCTACCCGAAACGGATAAAGAATGCCTCTGGCGCGCGCCAATTTGTTTGTTGATATTCGCGATCTTCCACCGATGGATGTGATCTTCGGAAAATCATCCTTGATGGCAGCTGCCCGTGAGAAGCTGGAACGCATTGCGGAGACGACGGTTCCGATTTTGCTGCAGGGCGAGAGCGGAACAGGCAAGGATATTTTTGCCAAGCTGCTGCATGCGCGCTCGAATCGTTCGAACGCTGCCTGGGTGAAGGTGACGTGCCCGGCGATCCCACACTCGCTGATCGAGTCGGAGCTGTTTGGGTATGAAAAGGGAGCGTTCACCGGGGCGTATGCAACCAAGCGTGGCCGCTTGGAACTTGCGCATATGGGAACACTTTTCCTGGATGAAGTGAGTGGGCTGGACATGTCCATTCAGGCGAAGCTGCTGCAAGTGCTGCAGGATGGAAGCTTTATGCGGGTGGGTGCGCAGGAGTCGAGGCGGGTGGATACGCGGCTGGTTTGCGCGGCCAATGGAAACCTGCGGCAGCAGACCGAAGACGGAGGGTTCCGGCTCGACTTCTTCTTCCGCATCAACGCGGTGACCATTGACCTGCCGCCGCTGCGTCAACGGTTAGAGGATCTGCCTGCGCTGATCGACTACTTTCTCGATCAGCATTCAAAAGCCTTTGGTCTCGATCCCAAGCCGCTTTCACGCGAAGTAATACGCATGATGCAGCGGTACAAATGGCCGGGGAATATCCGTCAGCTGGAGAACATGATTCGCAGCTATGTGCTGATCGGCGACGAGGAGGCGCTGGCGGCGGACCTGCTTCCGACTACGCCGTCCGGGGCGGTACCGGAGATCGACTTGGCCCATCCTATCTCATTGAAGGAGATAACCAAGGCTGCCACGCGGGGCTTGGAGAGGGAGATCATTTTGAAGGTGCTGCAGGCGAATGGCTGGAGCCGCCGGAAGACAGCTAAATGGCTCAATATCAGCTACAGATCTCTTCTCTACAAACTGCAGGATTCAGAGGTTCAGTCGCTACCGGGCAGGCCGCGGAATACAGGACCTGCGGATACGGAGTCTCGCTGATCGCAGGTCGGGACAATGTAACGCAGGGTACGGACGAGGTGTGCGGCAGGCCTGCTCAGACGATTTAACGGGCAGAAACCAGCGATTCGAAGAGTTCGTTCAACTCGGCGGCAACTGCGTTCCAGCTTCGGCTCCGGAGCGCGGAAATGGCCATTGCGTCCCAGGTGCTGTCGAGGACAGATCGAATGGCTTGGGCGAGCGTCGTTGATTCGCGAGGGGGCACGAGGCGTCCGCAGGCATCGGTCATGATCTCGGGGATGCCGCCGACATTGGTGGCTACCACAGGACGGCCGCAGGCCAGAGCTTCCAGAACCACGTTGGGGCAACCTTCCATGTAACTTGGCAGGGTGACAAGGTCAGCTGCGGCCATCCAGACAGCGACGTCGTCGAAGGCGCAAGCTGGCAGTGCGTGGATGTAGGTGGCTGCGTTGTTGGCCTCGATGGCGCTTCGAATAATTGGCCTGTCCGGTCCTTCGCCAACCATATACACGTGTAGATTGGGGCGGTCAGGGTGCAGCGAAACCGCAGCTTGGACCAGTTCGCGCAGACCTTTCTTCACATCCATTCGCCCGATGTAGACGACTGTCTCCGCTGCCGGGTCGATGTGCAACTTCTGCCGCGCCTCCATGCGGTCCCTGACGTGGAAGACCGAGATATCGCAACCGTTGATGATGGAGCGGGCTTTCTGAGGTGAGGCTCCCATCGCGATGGCCTTCTTGCGCAGGTCGTCGCTTACGGTAACGAGAAAATCGGCTTCACGCAGAACTGTGTGTGTGTGTATGGCCGTGACAGGATCGCCAATGCGGTTGATGTCGGAGCCAATGCTCATGGCCACGACTGGCAGGGAGAGAGCCTGGCCGATCTTAAGGGCGGAATATCCATCGGGATAGAGAATGCAACTGAAGATGAGGTCGGGGGCAAAAGCGCGGACGTGAGGCAAGAGCGCACGGGCGGCCATCCAGCCGTTGATCGGCCGGGAGATGAGCGGAAGGGAAGGGAAATCGTAATAATTCGTCTTCACATCCTGCGGGCTCCATGAGTGGTCGAGCTCGTGGTAAGTCCTGCTGCGGGGTTTGAGCAAAGACGGATAGCTTGCATTGGGGTAGAAGACGCGCAGGTCGGTATCGCGGGCAACCAAACGCAAGGTTTGGTAGGCCGAGCGGCCTTGCCAGGGTTCTGCCGAACTGGGGAAATAGCGTGTGACCACCGCGATTTTGAGCATGGCTATCTGGCCTCTTGGGCCAGTTCGGCAGACGGGGAATGTGAACCGCTCCCGCGCTGGTTGCCGGCTATCGAGTGCAGCAGCGCGGCATAGCGCTGCGCGAGAGGCTTGCGCTCGTATTGTGCGATCTTTTGAAGGTCGGGTTGAAACGATGTCTGCAACGAATCGCCGCGGATCGCTGCGTCGATGAAGAGTTGTTGGATGGCCTCGACATCGTGACTATCGGCCCACCATCCAGCGCGGAGTCTTTCGAGCAGGATGCGGATGTCGCCATCGGGATGAACGCAGGCGAGCATGGGTTTGGCTGCGCCGATGTAGTCGTAGAACTTGGCCGAGATGTTGAGGCGGTCGTGGGAAACCAGCAGGACATAATCGGTCTCATCCATTAGCTTCAGGGCCTCGTGCTGCGGCATGTAGCCTTTCAATTCGATCATGTCTCCGAGTTGCAGAAGGGCTTCGCGGTAGCGCGGCTCCTCAATGTGGCCAATGAAACGGAGTATGAATCGGGACTTGACCTCGTGCGGCAGAGATTGCAGGGCCTGGACCAAGGTGGTTGGCTCGGTTGAGGTATATACCGAGCCGACGTAGGTAACGATGATTTTGCCATCGGGCCGCGGGGCTGGAGAGCTTGTGGAGGTTTGTAACCTGGTGGCGTCGAATCCGTTCGGGATGTGATGGAACTTGCTTTCGGGCTCGCACGGGTATCGGCCACGAATTTCGCGGCGGGCGGCATCAGTAACTGCAACGACTGCGTTAGCACTTTTGATGGCGTTGGCTTCAGCTTCAATTGCAAACTTGCGAGCACGCTCGCTCATGCTGAATTGGAAGCTGGCGACATCAAAGGAAGTCGAGAGCCACTCGTCGCGGAAATCCAATACGATAGCCAGGCGCGGGAACTTATTCCGAAGTCTTTCGGCTAACAAATAGTTAGAGTAGGGCGCGCCGGTGATGAGCACGAGTTCAATGTTACGGTCTTCGACGATATGACGCGCGGCGCGCGTGAGCACGGGAAGCCAGGTGACCTGCGGGTCGGGCAAAAGAGCATCCTGAAAAACTCTCTTGAGGAAGTTAGGTTTGCCGGCCTTGGCATTCACTCCGGCCTGAGCGGATGAAGGCTTTGCACCAGTGAGCAGAGCTTTGATACGTTTCTTTACGCTGAAGGGGAGGTCGAGAGTGACGGTGCGATGGACTGTGACTTCTGGCGGTATATCCCGGAGCAGCGAATAATCCGTGCCAACGGAGGATGGATTTCGAGTGGTCAGCACATCGAGCTGAATTCCTTCCGCGGGGAGATAGCGCGCCAGGCTTGCGGCACGCAGAACCCCGACGCCTCCAGCGGGTGGAAATGCATAAACAACCAGCAGGGCTTTCAGGACGCTCATTGTGCGGATTCCCTTTTAGTGTGTCGGCCGCCGAAGGAAAGTGCTGTGCGACTCTCGGTGCAATTCTAACTCAATGGAAGGAGCGGAATACGCTAAGACATCGAGGGAAGGTGAGCATGAACGCGCGATAGAATATGGCACATGCGACAAAGCATATGCGGCGAAATTCGGACATCTGTGCTGGGCTTCGGCTGCGGGTCAGTTTTGGGACGTGTGGGACGCGGCGCCTCGTTGCGCGCGATGTGCACCGCCTGGGACGAAGGGATTACGCTGTTCGATACGGCACGGAGTTACGGATACGGCGGCGCGGAAGCAGTTCTGGGCGAGTTTCTGCGCGGCAAGCGCGAACAGGCGATTGTGGTAACGAAGTTTGGCATCATCCCCCAAAGGCAGAGTGCGCTTAAACGTGTGGTTGTCCCCTTGGCCCGTGCCGCCATGCAGGTGCCCTGGGGGCGCGGCCTGAAGCGCAGCCGTGGCAGCCGCGAGGTTACGTACGGACAATTCACAGTGGCGGGGTTGCGAGAGTCGATTCAGACGAGCTTGCGAGAACTCCGCACCGATCGCGTTGATGTTCTGTTTTTGCATGAAGCCACAGCGAGCGCAATGCACCAGCAGGAACTGATGGCCGAGCTCGATGCGCTGGTGCAGTCGGGCAAGATTCTGCGGGTTGGCCTTTATGCAGGCGCGGACGTGATTGCCGAGGGTATGACGAACGGGCCGGCGACTCTAACCGCGATGCAGTTTGGCGGCAATTATTTTGATCCGGTAGTGGCCGGGTTTGCGCAGCAAAATCCGCGGGGTGTATTTCTGATTGCCAATCATCCATTCGGCGGCGAGCAGCGCGTTGCGCGGACAAAGGCAGTTTTGGCTGCGATGTCTTCGGACGAATCCGTGCCGGTCGAACTTCGTGACAAGCTGCGCAACGCTGACTGGCAGGCGGTGCTGGAGGCTGTTCTGGGAGTGATCCTGGATGCAATTGGCACACACGTGCTTGTGTTTTCAATGATGGACCAGGAGCATCTGCGCGCCAATGCTCGCGCGATTGAGAACAGCCGCTTTAGAAGCGCGGAGCTGGAGCTGATCCGCAGACGCCTTCTGAGTTCGCCATAACTGATGGCCGGTGCTTAGCTGGGTCTCAGAGCCCGCCGGTCTTGTACTCGTTCGCGATGTAGTCACATGCTCGCGCGGTAAGCGCCATGATTGTGAGTGCCGGGCCAACCGTGCCGCTGGAAGGGAAACAGCTTCCGTCGGTCACGAACAGGTTTTTTACATCCCAGGCCTGGTTATAGGAGTTAAGGACGGACTTAGCGGGATCGTCTCCCATTCGAGTGCCGCCGCATTCGTGAATTGCGGCTCCAACGGCGAGGCTCTTCTTGAATGACTTTCGGAACATGAACCGGCTGAACCAATCGGCATCCGGGAAGACGTCTTTCTCGTTCTCGAGGCCGAAGGTTGAACCCGAAAAGATAATCTTATAGCCGCAGGCATTCACTATTTCCTGGAGCGATTTGACTTGCTCGCGCAGTAACTCCTGCTCGTTCTGGTACAACGCGCATTTAATGTGGGGAGCTGGAATACCCCATGCATCTTTTCGTCTGCGGCTGAGAGTGATGCAGTTTTCGTAGTAGGGAAGAGTCTCACCAAAGCCCATGATTCCGAATATGGCTGGACGATCGTCAGGAATATTGCCCCTTCCGATAGCTCCCTGAAAGGCAAAGCCTCTCTTGAATTTCGGATTTGTGACGGTGTCGAGATTCTGGAATCGCGGGATGTAAATACCCCCGACCGGGCCATAGAAAGGATCTGGCGGTGCTGAGTCATCCAGTTCCGATCCATTTGTTCCCGGCAACGTGCCGTAGATCTGGCTTGGGCATTGATCCATGAAGTAGTGGCCAAGGAGACCGGTGGAATTAGCCAGGCCATTGGGGTGTTTGGGAGAAGCGGAGTTGAGGAGCAAGCGCACCGACTCAATTGTGGATGCACATAGAACGACGACATTGGCTGAAACGATTTCAGTCTTCTTCGTCAGCCGATCAATGAACTCAGCCCCAGTTGCTTTTCCGGAGGCAGGATCGACGGTGATTCGTTTGACAACTGCATCGGTGCGAATGGTGAGCCGGCCTGTTTCCTTTGCGGCAATGATAGGTAGCGGTACACGCTTGAGATTGGGGGCGGCGTACCTCCATGAAATCACGGAACGCTCAGGCCAATTCGCTTCCACTTTGGCTTTGAAGGCCTGCTCGACGGCTGTCAGCTTGGGCGCATGACTGTATTTACCGTCTGGAAGGTTGGGAATGTTGTCATGGGTACCGTAGACGCCCATGAATTCTTCAACCTGATCGTAGTAGGGCGCGAGGTCAGCATAGGAGATGGGCCAATCGTCGCCACAACCATCTCTGCTGGCTGCCTTGAAGTCGTAGTCAGTCATGCGCAGCAGGACACGTCCGTAAAGATGAAGGCGGCCTCCAAGCTGTCTTCCGCGAATCCAAAGGTAGAAATTTTCTGGAGGCGTGGTATAAGGGTTTTTCCAATCGTTTACGAAGAGATGCTTGAATTGATCTCCGAAAAAGCCGATTCGGGCTTGGATATATTGCCCTTTAAGAACGGCGAGCGCGCGCGCCGTGAGGTTGATGCCTTTCTGTCGCGGGTGCTCGGGAACCTTGAAGTCGTCTTCAGTGATATTCGGGCCGGCCTCTAACAGAAGGACCTCAAGCCCTCGTTGCGTAAGTTCCTTTGCTGCAAAGCTGCCGGCAGCGCCGGAGCCGATTACCAGAGCGTCGAACCGTTTGCCGTGCATGGATCTCCTCAATGGTGTGAAGTCGGAGGTGTCAAGTTTGTGCGATCAGTTTACTCCGAAATGGCGACGGGCTTGCGGTTATGTATAAGAGCGTGGGCAGCCTGGTACATTTGCCAGGCCGTGGCCCAGTGGATCTCGATGCCTCTTAGGTCCGCTTCTTCATGGAGCCAGCGGAAAAGGTTGCCGAGCCCGCCATTAAGCAACGGCTCACGATTTCTATCTGATGCGCCGTGGGTATAGAGCTTGATGAAGAGATCGTCGCCGATCGTGGGAGCCACGTCGAACCACTGCTGAATGCGTGACGGCGCCGGCAAGTCGTAACCGGCGATCTCCCCGGTTTCAAGCCTCGGCATGAGCCGGTTGGCGAAACGCAGGCCGAATGGCCCGGTGATCATGAGCAGGTCGCCCTGCTTGCCGCCGCCTACAGTGGCCTCGATTCCGCGATCAAATGACTTGGGCCGATTGTCGGGAGTATTTGTACACCAGTAGATCTGGTTGAGCACTCGCCCCTGAGTCGATGAGGGAGCGGACGGCATAGTGAAATCGGCGTAGCATCCCAGATCGCGCAGCAAGGCGATTTCACCGTTGAGGCCGCAGTTCTCGCCATGCACATGCGAGTTATCCAGCGCCCAGTTACCGTGTATGAATCCGAAAGCGGCGCGGCCATCCTGCTTTCGAAGCAGACCGTGGTCTTCCATCAGCCGGCGGCAGAATTCAGTTACTTTCTGAATGAAGGAGTCACGCTGCTCGTTTTTGTGGTGTAGATGCACTTCGACATCGCTGACGCCGAGGCGGACAATTTCGGCGACACCATCAACGAGTTCACGGCGATACTCTTCCTGCGGGTAGAAGAAGCTGTATTGCGGACGCTGGCCAGCGGCATCGCGAGGAGCATCTTCTGCAATGCGCGGCCACTTGTCGCGCCACTGTGCCACGCGGCAAAGAGCGATCTCAAGGGATGCACCAGTTCCGAGGGGCTCGTAATGATCGGTAATGGCAACCCATGCACGTTTTGGTTTTGCGGACCGCGTGCTTTTTTGCAGCCGATCTTTCAGATACGGCACAAGCCAGGTTTCCGCGTGTCGAGGGAGCTTCATCTTGTCGAGTGGCCCTTTGAGCGTCTTGGCCGCTCACGGTGCACGAGCTTTGCGCAAAGCCGCTTGTTCAGAGTATCGCGTACATATCTTTTGTATGTCAAAAGCTTCTACATCAACAAGATCTAGTTGCCCATTCGTTCGCTGAAAGTACCACTTCGGTATCATCCGACGGCCTGATTCGACGGTGTCAAAGTTGCGGCATCCTGCTAACATTAATCGACTATGGGCGACGGTCCTATTTTGCGGGGTAAGCGCGAGTTAGTGGCTCGCGGAATGTTTTGGAGCGGCACGGCTTCGATGCTCTCTCTCCTTCCGGCGAAAGATTCGCTGTTGGTCCTGACATACCATCGGATCGGAGACCACGAAAACGATCCCTTCGATCCCGGTGTCTTCTCGGCGACTAGCGAGCAGTTTGACGAACAGATTTCCTACCTGAAGCGCAGTCACTCGCTTGTAACGCTTGAGGAAGCGTTGGCGTTTGTTGACGGTACGGACAAGGAGAGAACGGGCCGTTGCCGTGTGCTGATAACTTTTGACGACGGCTATTTGGACAATTACAGAATCGCGTATCCGATTCTGAGCTCATATGGGGCGCAGGGTGTTTTCTTTCTCTGCACGGACCTGGTTGGGTCCGGTTACGTTCCCTGGTGGGATCACATTGCATACCTGGTGAAGACTGCGGAAAAGCGCCAGTTCTCACTTAGCTACCCGGCTAACCTGGATGTCGATATTGATAAGGACGGCCTTAAGACAAGTCTACGAAGCATTCTCGACCTTTGCGAGATGCCAGAGAACAAGGATTCCAAACGGTTTATTCGAGAGCTCAAAGAAGCTGCGGGTGGGAAGGATCTTCCGGCAGAGTCGCGACGCTTTCTCAACTGGGACGAAGCGCAAGAGATGATCAACGGAGGAATGGCGATCGGGGCCCACACCCATTCGCACCCCAGGCTGAGTAGACTGGGGCGTGAGGAGCAACACAAGGAATTGACTCAGTGCCGCGCGATATTAAATGAGCGACTGGGCATTGAAGCCGATGTGCTTGCTTATCCGTTTGGCTCGGTAACGGCCTTCTCAGATCAAACGCAGCAGATAGCCCAAGAGACGGGTTACCGCGCTGCATTCTCGTATTACGGCGGAATGACGAATCAACAGGGAGCAATCGAGCGCTACAATCTCAAGCGAGTTCCCGTCTCCGGCCAAAGCCGAGCGCGCTTCGAGGTCCAAATGGGCGTCTGTCGACTCACCGGCAGCTTTTGGCCCTGATTGCTCTTCATACTTTCGGGAAAAATCCAGGGAGTGGACCTGAGACGCTATCTATACGGACTTAGAACTGCACGTAAATCGAGACTCGGCTCGCGCGTGACGGTCTACTTACGAAGGTGCCAGGTCCGCAGCAATCCACCGATAAGCGCCTGGGCGGCACGTACTGCAGCTGCTCGCGCATTGGAGAGATCCTTCAAGTCGAAATCCAGAAATTCCAGCGGTCCGCTCAGCGACTTGAGCCATTTCCTCCAGGTGATCAGGCCCAGATCGAGATATATGGGAAATGCAGTGATGTCGTTGACCAGCATCATGTGGCGGAAGTCAAACTTGGTTGCAACCACTGGAGAAGGAGTTTGCCCAATCAGGTCCAGATAATGAATATAGCCGACCTCAACCCCGGTGTACCTTGCACAGTCTCCGGTGCCGCTGAATCGCGGATTCACCTCAATAAGGAGAGGTTTACCGTCGCGGAGATCCTTTTTCACTTCAATTTCGCATATCCCGACAAAGCCCAGCGACAATAAGAAGTTGTTGCAGATAGTGTCAATCTCCGCGTCGACGATGGGCTCAACCAAAGTTGCGCAGCCGTACAGGAGAGGATATGCGCGCAATTCCTGGACCACACATGCGCCGAGGCGGTGACCGGCCCGTGCATAAACTGAGAGATAACAGTATTTGGCTGAGTCCGGCCCGACAATCTCTTCCTGAGCGACGGCCTGGGGCACCAATGCGCTAACTTTCCGATAGTTAGCAATTAACTCCTCCCGAGTTTTGGAAGAAACCGTCTTGCACCCGCAAAGAGGGTTATCCTTTGGCAGGCCCAGCCACTCTCGATGAGAACGGGGTTTCAGAAGAACTGGGAAGCGGGCACGCTCACAGAATTTCTCGAGTTCCTCCTCCGATTGGATGTAGACCGATTCCGGGGAAGGCAGGCCATATTCGCGAGCAAGGGCATACTGTTTTTCTTTAGTTGTAAGTATTGACTGTAGAACGCACCCGCTTTCAGAGAAGATGAAATGCTCGCTCAAGACCTTTGCATTGCGTCCGATTGCTACGACATAAATGTCGGCGGCTGCAATGAGTACCGGCTTTTCGCCGATGGCAGCAGCAAGAGCCAACATAAAAGCGAGCCAGTTGTCTGGCTCCTTGTCGGGGTTAGGGCACAAGTATGACAGCCCATACCTGGACCTGAACCCAGGGTTTTTCGGGTCACAGTCGACACCAACTACGCGGACGCCCTTCTGCTCCAGGTCCCGCACCAGATTCAGACCAGTTTGGAATACCGATGCAACCACAGCAGGGGGCCGCGATTCAGAGCTGCCGCGCCGTGCGATAACCTTTGACAGACCGTCAAATTTATAGCCGGTCATCTTATGATCAGCGGACATCAAATGAAACTCCCCAGGCCCTTCGGTCAATGTTACATGCAGCAGCCTGACCGGTCATGCATCAATTCCCGCGAGCCGTCGGCCAAAGATCGCTTCCATCGTACAACCCCAAACCCAGATCGAACGGCCCGCCAACTTCCCGATGCGAAGCCCATATCTTTTGCAGCATCGCGCCTTCAGGCGGATCATTCCGAGTGGGCCGAACTCTTTGCGGACCAGGTTGGGGTGCATATTCAGGACCGTCATTTCGCTCCTGAACATCCTGGGCCACTGAACGCTGGCCTGAAGCCTTCCACCCCGGTTGTAGACGAACAGGGGCTCACCCAAAAAGTGAGTCTCACAGCCGGAAGCAAGAAGGCGAATACCAAACTCGTAGTCCTCCATATGGTGCAGGCTGGAGTCGAAGCCTCCCAGTTCAAGAAAGACGTCCCGGCGGATCAAGAGCGCCGGCGACATGGAGGCGGTATGGCAGAGGGCGTGCGCAAGGGTTATCCGGTAAGTGGGCTTCTCACCCCAGTACTCTTCTCGTCCGTCCGATGTCCTGATGGTTGCTCCGCCTCCTAAAGCCTTCACCTCGGGATGAGCTTCCAGATAGCGAATCTGTCGTTCCTGCTTGTCAGGCAACCAGGAGTCATCGTCATCGAGGAAGGCGAGCCATTCGCCTTTCGCATTCTGCGCACCGAAGTTGCGGGCCTTCGAAACTCCAACATTTCTGGGAGTGATGATGATGGTTGCCAGGCCCGACAAGTCCTTCAGCTTTTCCTGGTTCTCGGGTGTGGAGCCGTCGTCCACTAACAGAATCTCGGCAGGTTTGATGGTCTGGGCCTGGATCGACATGATAGCCGCTCGAACAAAATCCGGACGATTGTAATGGGGGATTATTACTGAAACGGAGTCGACCACCATTTTCGAAGAATACCTCCTTTTCTGCCAGAATTTCGATTCAATAAGTTATTGACACAGCTTGCTCAATCGTCATTTGCGAAATAAGTGATGCTATGAAGAAATCATAGGTTGTTCATTCCTGAAGAATCAATGCAATATAAAAAATATCAGAGATACAAAATTCCTAGCGTCCCACTAATGTGTCACCTTGGGGACCCGCTTAGATATTAATCCAACCACCATGTATCCCGCAGGCCCGATCTTAACTCCCGGGTAGTGCTGTTTTTCTGCCCAATCGCGCATGCGTTGTGCGCAATTCGATACCACATTCGCGATCCTGCCTCGAGCCGGGGCAGGATCCAGCGCCCACTCCGCACCGATTTCAACCACCTCGCGACTGATAACCTCTTGAACTTGGAGATACCCTCAAGGGAGGCCTTATCCTCCTCCCGCCAAGCGTTACTCCCCCAAATCGAACCATTCCGCTCCTGTCGATTTCGACCAGCGGATCATTTTCCATACCAGCAGATGGCCGTACGGTATCCGAGCATTGCTTCGTCGCGTCGAACCCGCCACGTGATGCCCTATGTTATCTCCGTTGTTACAACTCCAGCTGAATGCGACTATGTTCTCCGGCGCCGTATTTTCGTCCGGAAACATGCCAACGATCCGGGAAAGATTTGGATGGTCATGACACATCTTCAAAATACCCTGCCAATCCTCCGAAGGAATATGCCCGCCTCTTCGCTGCGAACCCGGATGGACCAATTGGAGAGTCTAAGCCACTCCGTATGGGAGTGCTCAATTCCCCTCGCGCTTGCCCGCCCTGATCCGCTGAATCTCCTCCATGCGCTGAGCCAGCAGCTTCTCGCGCCCCTCCTGCGTCGGTTTGTAGTAGCTGCGGCCTTTTAGGGAATCGGGGAGGCAGTCCATGTCTGCTACGCGCCCCTCTTCGTCATGCGCATACCGGTAGCCCTTGCCGTAGTCCAACTCCTTCATCAGCCGCGTCGGCGCATTGCGCAAGCGTAGCGGCACCGGCTCCTGCCGCGTGTGTTCAACCTCTGCCTGCACCGCGCCGTATGCCGTGTACACCGAGTTCGACTTCGGCGCCAGGCAGAGATAGACCACCGCTTCAGCAAGTGCGAGATCGCCCTCAGGCGAACCGAGAAAATCGATCGTCTCCTTCGCAGAGAGGCACAGATTCAGCGCCTCCGGTGCAGCCAAACCGATATCTTCAACAGCCATGCGCACCACGCGCCGCGCAAGGTACAGCGGGTCTTCACCGGCTGCAAACATGCGCGCCAGCCAGTAGAGCGCTGCGTCCGGATCGCTGTTACGCACGCTCTTGTGCAGCGCGGAGATCAGGTTGTAGTGCTCCTCGCCTGATTTGTCGTACATCAGCACGCGCTGCTGCACCGCGACGCCAGCCAGCGCGCGATCGATGTGTTTTGCGCCGGTCTGGGTTTTCTCCTGGGCCAATTGTGCGGCAACTTCAAGCGTGTTGTAAGCACTGCGGCAATCGCCGCTCGAGTAGCTCGCAATCAGCTCGAGCGCATCGTCGTCGGCAGTCAACTCCAGTTTGCCTAGCCCGCGCTCCTTGTCTTCCAGAGCCTTCCGCAGTAGCGCCGCGATCTGCTCATCGGTCAGAGGTTCAAGCACGTAAACGCGGCAGCGCGAGAGAAGCGCGGAGATGATTTCGAAGGAAGGATTCTCAGTAGTCGCCCCAATCAGCCGGATTGTTCCCCGTTCCACATAAGGCAGGAAGGCGTCCTGCTGGGCCTTGTTGAAGCGGTGCACCTCGTCCACAAACAGCACGGTGCGCCGCCCCTGGGCGAAGTTCGCCTCGGCCTCGGCCAGCGCCTTGCGTACCTCGGGCAGGCCGGAGAGCACCGCCGAGATCGCCTTGAAATCCGCGTCGGCGTACTGCGCCACCAGCAGGGCCAGGGTGGTCTTGCCGCAGCCGGGCGGCCCCCACAGCACCATGGAATGCAGCCGGCCCGCTTCCAGCGCGCGGCGCAGGGCGCGGTCCGGCGCCACCAGCCGGCGCTGGCCCACGATCTCGTCGAGGTTGCGCGGGCGCATGCGCTCGGCCAACGGCTTGAGCGCCTCGGGTTCGGCGAACAGGGAGGCGGACGGCTGGACAGGGTTGAGGGGCATGGCCGACATGATACGGCCGCAAGCGCCGGGCCGCCCCGGGAAAGAGGCGCGCCGGCTATCATGTGCGCTGGAGCAGCGCACCACGCAAGGAGCCGCGCATGTCCGGGGGAATCCATCGCCGTGCCGACCCGCACCGCCGTCGCCGCAAGCGTGGCGGCAGGCCGGAGGCGTGCGCGTGAGGCGGAGTGCGGGCATGCGCGCGCTCCTGCTCGCCCTGCTGATGCTGCTGCCCCTGGCGGGTCTGCGTGCAGCCGGCATGCCCGACCGCTGGCGGCCGCTGGAGCGGCAATGGTTCGACAACGTGGGGATGGCCGAAGGCCTGCCCCACTCCATCACCACCGCGCTGGCGCAGGACCGCGACGGCCTGCTCTGGATCGGCACCATGGGCGGCCTGGTGCGCTACGACGGCTACCGCGTGCAGGTCTTCGAACTGGCCGACGCCGCGACCACCGGCCTGCCCGACACCTACGTGCGCAGCCTGCTGGCGCTGCCGGACGGCGGCCTGCTGGTGGGCACCAACGCGGGAGGGCTGGCGCGCTTCGATCCGCAGACGGGGCGCTTCCGCACCTACCCGATCGGTCCGGGCG
>DASYZU010000098.1:0-1835 GCA_035945795.1 Occallatibacter sp. | reverse complement strand
CATGAACCTGACTCCGACTCCAATCATGATTGGTCCAGGTTGCGTACATATCGCTCCAGATAAGCCTTTACGCGTTATCAATGAAGGTGCTTCGCTCGAAATCCTCCTGCCGCCTAATTCGAATGAATTGCCGCAGTCAGTCAATGCTGCTTCCGCGTTTCGAGATGTGGATACCAGATTTCCTAGAGGTTCAGTTTCGGCAACATTACTCCGTGATGATAGGACGCAGGTTCACGCCATCAATACGGATATTGGAAGTATGAAAAAGGGTTACATACTCAATCTGAGACCAGAACCGTTGCGGAGCGATAATGCAGCATTGCCAACTTACACACGCGGTGACAAGTTCACGTCGATTTCTATATGCGCAAAATCGACTATGTCGAGCGTCAATGTTTACTGGCAAACCGCTACTGAATAAGCGCATGTCGGACATTCGGCTGGGAGAACTAGGGTTGCGCTGAACCATCCCTGGCCCGAGCCCTTCGGGCCCGCCTCCGGCGGTCCAAATTTGCTCCGGGCCAATTTGTCGAACGAGGTCCAAATCCTAATGTCACCCCGAGCGCAAAAAGAAAAACCCCGCCACGAGGGCGGGGTTTTTCTTTTTGGCTGGGGGACTAGGATTCGAACCTAGGTTGGCGGAGTCAGAGTCCGCAGTCCTACCGCTAGACGATCCCCCAAAAAGGAAGCTGATTTTAAACCATAAGAACCGGGTTGGGAGACTCCGCCCACTGGCCCGGTCGCTGTGCGTCGGCTCGCCAGGCTCTTAATTTGCCAATCAGTTACCCAGCTTATGGGCCACTGACCCGTCCCTGGTGTGCCTTCCAGCCCCGGCATCCTGCCGGGTCGCTCGCCGCGGGGCGGCGAGCCCTACCGCCAGACGATCCCCCAAGAACGCGAGGCCATCGGCACAAATGAAAAAGCCGCCAGGCAAAAGCCTGGCGGCTTTTCGACAGTCTTAACGCTTGCTGTACTGCGGCGCGCGGCGGGCCTTGTGGAGGCCGACCTTCTTGCGCTCCACGGCGCGGGCGTCGCGGGTCACGAAGCCGGCCTTGCGCAGCGGCGAGCGGAAGGTCTCGTCGTACTCGATGAGGGCGCGGGTCAAGCCGTGGCGGATGGCGCCGGCCTGGCCGGTGGTGCCGCCGCCTTCGACGCTGATGTCCACGTCCAGGGTGTCGGTGAGCTTCAGCACTTCGAGCGGCTGGCGCACGATCATGCGCGCGGTCACGCGGCCGAAGTACTCGTCCAGGGGACGGCCGTTGATGAGGATGCGGCCGCGGCCGGACTTCACGAAGACGCGGGCCTTGCCGGTCTTGCGGCGGCCGGTGCCGTAGTTGGTGCTCACTGCCATTTGCGTGGTTCTCTAAATAGGTTCTGTGTTGAGAAGTTGAAACTAGGATCAGATGTCGAGCTTCTGGGGCTGCTGGGCGCTGTGCTTGTGCTCGGCGCCGCCGTAGACCTTGAGCTTCTTGAACATGGCGCGACCCAGCGGGTTCTTGGGCAGCATGCCCTTCACCGCGATCTCGATGGCGCGCTCGGGATGCTCCTGCAGCATCTTCTGCAGGCTCATGTGCTTCATGTTGCCGATGTAGCCGGTGTGCCAGTGGTAGGTCTTGTCGGTCAGCTTGTTGCCGGTCACCGCCACCTTGCCCGCGTTCACCACGACGATGTAGTCGCCGGTGTCCACGTGCGGGGTGTACTCGGGCTTGTGCTTGCCACGAAGACGGCGCGCGATCTCGGTGGACAGGCGGCCCAGGGTCTTGCCGGTCGCATCCACGATGTACCAGTCGCGCTTAACGGTTTCATTCTTGGCGTAGAACGTCTTCATGGGACCC
>DASYZU010000097.1:0-71741 GCA_035945795.1 Occallatibacter sp. | reverse complement strand
AAGGCGATGCCAGATCGAGAATCGCCTCTGGGACAAGGTCGTCATGAAGAACAACATCGGCGGCCTGGATCAGGCGCACGGCCTTTACGGTGAGCAACTCAGGATCTCCGGGGCCCGCGCCCACCAGCGAAACCTGGTCATGTTCAGCTTCGACGTCTTCGCTTCCATGTCTCGCTTGCGGCGCAACAGCCAACAGGCGCGATGGGCATGAGCTCGATTCGCACACTTTCCGCTGCGCAAGCTGGTGCAGCAACAATTTGCGGCCCTTGCCAGGAGGATGCGTGGCCAGAACTTCGCGGCGCAGTTTCCCCAGATTTTCCAACCACGGACCCAGGTCCACCGGCAGTTGCTCATCGATCTCGCGGCGCAGGCGCTGAGCGAAGGCGGGGCTTTCTCCAGCGGTTGAGATGGCGATCTGCAGGTCGCCGCGGTTCACCACAGAGCCGAAGAAGAAATCGCAGTTGGGAATGTCATCCACGCTGTTGCAAAGAATGTTGCGCTCCACAGCGCCCCGGTAAACTTCAGCGTTGACCTCAGGAACATCAGTGGCAGTAATAACCAGGAAGTTGCCGTCGAGGTCTATGGATTCGAACGGACGCTGAACCCATTCGAGCTTGCCTTCCAGAGCCAACTGCTGGATCTCGGTTCTGGCCTCAGGCGCGACTACACGCAGCCTGAGCCCGGTTTTGAGCAGTGAACCGATCTTGTCCAGCGCAACGTTGCCCGCGCCCACCAGTAGGCAGCGGCGGCCATCGAGTTTGAGAAAAATGGGCAGAAGGCTCATAGTTTGATCCTCAATCCACTGCTCCTTGAGGCACGCGGCCGGCGGGCAAGTCGCGTTCCACCGGAGCCAGAGTCTCTCCGGCTAGTTGAGCACGGAGTTCGTCGTTCGAGTGGCGGCCGAACCATGCACGAAGATTTTCTTCGGGCTCGCGGCCGGCCAGGTAGTGGCGCAACAATCGCTCAATCGCCTCCGGAACCAGCGCCGCCGGACTGCGATAACCAACAGGCCGCGAAACAGCAGCATGCTGGCCCACCGCTCCGCCGAGGCAGAAGTAGTAAGCGTCGGTCAGCTTGCCTTCGTGCTTGACCTTCTTGCCCTCGAGGCCAATGTCCGCAATCCAGTGCTGGCCACAGCCGTTGGGGCATCCGGTCACGTGCAGCTTGAGCTGCTGGTCAAATTGCGGCAGACGCTCTTCAAGCTCATCCACAAGCCAGCGCGTGAATCCTTTCGTCTCCGTAATCGCGAGCTTGCAGAACTCGGTGCCAGTGCAGGCAATAGCCCCACGCCAGAAGGTAGAACCATCCACTTGAAGGCCGATCTTACCTAGTTCGCGAGCCAGTTCGCCGGTCTTGCCGTAGGGAACATCGATGAATACCAGGTTCTGCGAGACGGTGGCGCGCAATGAGCCACTGCCAAAGCGCTCGGCCAGATCCGCAGCTGCTTCCAACTGCTCACCTGTCAGCCGGCCGCGAAGAACAGAGGCTCCAACATAGGCCAACCCCGGCTGCCGCTGTGGATGGATGCCCGCGTGGTCACGGAGAACTTCGTCGGGCACCTGCTCGGGCACACCCGGCAACAGCGTGAAATCCAGCCTCGACTGCAGTTCGACAAGAAAGCTCTCCGCGGTCCAGCCTTCCTTCATAAACAGATATTTGAGCCGTGCACGCTCGCGGCTTTCGCGCAGGCCCTGCTGGTCGCGGAAGATCTCCGTCACGGCAGTGGCCACGCGCACAGCCTGATGGGGAAGAACAAAAGCATCGAGGCGGACTGCGAGATGCGGCTCGTTGGAGAGCCCGCCGCCAACACGCAATGAGTATCCCACTTCGCCGTCGCGCTCGGCCGGTGTAAGTGCAATGTCGTTGATCTCCGGATAGCTGCACCACGATGGGCACCCGGTGACCGAAATCTTGAACTTGCGTGGCAGGTTAAAGAACGCCGGGTTCGCCGTCAGCAGATGCGCGATCTCGACGGCAATGGGCGAAGCGTCAATCAGTTCGTCCGCGGCAACTCCAGCCAGTGGGCACCCGGTCACGTTGCGTACCACGTCGCCGCACGCGCCTTTCGGCGAGAGGCCGATGGCGTCCAGAGCGTCCACGACCTCAGGCAGCGATTCGATGCTGAGCCAGTGGAGCTGAATGTTCTGGCGCACGGTAATGTCGGCTAGGTTGCGAGCATGCTTGCGGGTGATTCCACCAATGGCACGCAGCTGGCTGGCGGAGATAATGCCGTTGGGGATGCCGATGCGCATCATGAACCAATCGGAGGCCAGGCCTTCTCCACCTTTGCCGCCGACGGCGCCCACTCCGTCGCCCTGCGTATAGACGCCCCACCATTTGAAGTACGCTGACGCCCATTCAGGCACGACGCTGGAGCGGCCGGCGCGGGCAAATTCGCGCACTTCGTTGAAGGCCTCCCAGGGATTCTTCTCGCGCTTGAGGCGTTCCATGCGCTGGGCTTTGGTTTCTTTTACTTCAGCAGTTTGGGTCATTTCTTCCTTTGCTCGTAATGCATTCTTCGGCGGAAACAGAAAACCCGCGACAGCTTGGCTGTATCGCGGGCATTTGGGGAAACTTGGATTTACGATCGGACCTTCAGACCCAGGTTACCTGTGCGCGCGAGGTTGCGTACAGAAACGACAACAGGTCATACCGTCCATAGAATTATGTTAGCCGGAAGATGGGAGAAACGCAAATGTTAGTTTTTCCTGACCGCTACGGTGTCCCTGGCCCGCCCCCCGCAGATCTTGTTTCGATGCAGGAAGATGGAGGCAATCTGAGGGGTCTGGCCGGTGGCGGAGGAGAATCTCAGGCTGTTGCTCGTTGCGACACCGGTTCTCGGCTGGCTGAGTTGCACCTGAATCCAGATGGCGCCCTCAGCTGTGCCCGTGGGAGGAAACGCAATTCGTGTCGCATCTTGTTCGTTCACGCGGAGTTCGGCGATACGAGTGGATGCGTCCGGGTTCTTGTACCCAATCTGAACGGACGCGAATGGCTGGTTGCAGGCCGAAGTCTTGATGCTGAATGTCTGCTCGTTTTGAATGGCGGCGCTGCGGTCGTGAGTTGCCGTTGCGGCGGGCGCCGGCAAGATGCGAGTCGACGTCCCCTCAGTACCGCGAACGATGAGCAGGACTGCGTCCCCTCGTTGCACCGTTGCGGTGTAGCGTTCGTCGAAAGATCCGAGATCCTTCCCTTCCCATGGATCTCTCACGGTCGACGATGTACCGGCCAGTCCGAGGTCCTTCCAGAAAACCGTAATCGGCGTCACCACAATCGGCTCTGCTGCATCGGCGCGATTCAGCAACAGCACGGCTCGCTCCCCAGGCTTCGACAGGCGTTTCGACCAGACTTCGAGATCTCCGATTTCTTCTCGCACCTTTACTGCCTGCAGTCCCAGCGCATCCTGATCGATTGCAAGCACCGCAGGATTGGTGAGCGTGGCCAGCGTCGCATCGCTCAGTTGAGTTAGGTCGGCGCCAACGAGCAGTGGCGCGCCTGAGATGGCCCAGAGGCTCATGTGCGCGCGGTTCTCGGCATCGGTCAGGCCGGACATCCCGATCACCATCATATCCGGATCGTTATAGAAGCCCGTGTGCTGCGCCTCTGGATGAATCCCCTGGTCGAAGTTGTAAAGCATCTTTATGAAGCTTGCTCTGCGGCCAGAGTTCTTGCTCCCTGCCACTATGGGATCGACAATATC
The DNA here is from genome assembly GCA_035945795.1 of Occallatibacter sp. Lineage (GTDB taxonomy): Bacteria > Acidobacteriota > Terriglobia > Terriglobales > Acidobacteriaceae > Telmatobacter. Next base: position 68,041 of record DASYZU010000097.1, on the reverse strand, counting down.
TCCGCTGGTTCGCCAGATGTCAGCTGTCACTCCGCCAATATTCGGCGCCCAGGTCCAGGGGCTTTGCTTGCCCCAATTGCAAATCGAATAGTACAGCCGGTGTCCGGTGATGACTTCTGCCCTGGAGATGGCTCGTGAAATCTCGGCATACTGAACCGCTGGATCAAGGTTCTCCTTGTTGCCGCCGCACCAGTCGACCTTCACGTAATCGAATCCCCACTTGGCAAATTGGAGGAAGTCCTGTTGGTAATGCCCTTCGCTTCCTTCGTTCGGATATCCGGGACCCAGGTCCGGTGAAAACGTGCCACAACCGTCCCTGCCTGCATCCGTGTAGATGCCGGCCTTCAGCCCAAGCCCGTGAATATACCGGACGATGTTTGACATATCACCAGCTCGCTCGCCCTGAGCCAGCGCCGGCCAGGCCTTGGGATCGACCACGATGTTGCCTTGCCCGTCGCGCTGGCCAAGCCACCAACCCTCGTCGATATTGATGTACTGATAGCCTGCCTTGTGCATCCCGGTTGAGATCATCGCCTTGGCCTGATCTACGATCACCTGCGAATCAACGGTGTTCGAAAAGCTGTTCCACGAAGACCAGCCCATTGGCGGTAGAGGAATAGCGGCTGCCCTTTGCGCACTCAGGTTTGCAGATCCGCACATCAACGCTGCTGTGATCGCCACACCAATTGCCAACACCGTCATCTTGCATTCGGACTCGCTCATCGCATCTCCCCGCTTTGCGGCACAGCTTCAACCTGATCGGAAGCGCCTCCCATTATTGGTGCCGGGCTAGCCCCCGCGCAAGACATGAGTAAACGGCAAACTCAATGAAATTGAAACGGGATTTGTATTGCGCGCAAGCACCGATGATGCTGCCGCATGACGGAAGGTAATACAAGCTGCAGCAGAGCAACAAGGGAAGAAGCAAATGGATTGCACAATGTTGTCCCAGGCTACCGGCCTGGCCGGTTAAGCTCCCAGTTCGGCGAGAATCTGCTCCACCGCCACAGCGGCATGCTTCTCCCCTTCAGGTGAAAGGCTCATCCGGATCGGCTGCCGGGGATCGATGGTGATGGCGTAGAGAATAATCTCGTGTGTGCCGCCCTGGATATAAAACATATCCAGCAGGTCTTTAATGCCGACGTCGTGGACAGTGAGCGTGGCTGGGTAATCGCGCGAGAAACGCGGCGTGGTGCGGGTGACGGTCCCAAATGGATTGCCGTCGGAGGCCGCGTCGATAAGGATGATTCGGTCGGCGTTCTCTAGCGGCTCCAGCAGCCTGAAACCGCTGGTGCCGCCGTCCAACAATTCCACGCCAGGCAGTACCGGGTCCTCGCCATTGGAACAAATTTAAAAAAGATTGCGAGCCGGGCAATCGGGGGGTATCTTCTCTCATAGCCAGGAAAGCAAAATGAAGATTGCGGCTCGATCAACGAGTCTCCTGAACGGCGATCGTGTTGCCATCGTCGGCGGTGGACCTGCAGGTTCGTTCTTCGCCCTCCATCTTCTTCGGGAAGCCAGGCAACTCGATCGAAACATCGAGGTTGTCATTATCGAGAAACGTCGTCCGTCCGACCTGAACTTCGACAACTTTCAATGCAGGGGATGCAACTTCTGCGCAGGTCTTATCTCACCGAGGTTGAATGAGATACTCGACGAGTGCGGTCTCGTCCTTCCGGAAGAGGTAATCCAGGGGCGCATCGACTACGTCTGGATACACGGCCAGTGGAAGAACCTCCGTCTTCGGGTTCCCAAAGACGAGCAGATGTACTCAGTATTCAGGGGCTCGTTACCGGGCAAGAGGACTGGCAGACCTGCGGGATTCGATGGGTTTCTGCTCGGTGAAGCGGTTAAGGAAGGCGCGCGCATCCAGTATGGCGAAGTCGAGGCGATTGCCTACGGTGTGTCGGGGATGCCCGACCTGACGATTAGGGCGCCATCTGGAGAGAAAGTCTCGCTCGAAGCCAGCTTCGTGAGCATCGCGACCGGAATAAATGCGCACTATGGCTTCGATTATCGTGCCGATGGGCTCATCACTTCCGTCAAGCGGTTGAATCCGTCGTTCGTTCCCGGCAAGACCCGAAAGGCCCTCATCTTCGAACTCGACGTGGGTGAGGACTTTCTCGAACGCAACATGAATCGAGAAATCTACTTCATCGAGTATGGCTCAAAACACCTCGCCATTGAGCATACGGCGCTCATTCCCAAGGGCAGATTCTTAACCGTCGCTATGATCGGTAAGTGCATAGACGAGGCAGTCCTGCCTCGCGACAGCCGGAAGATTGTCCACGATTTTCTGACACTTCCGCAGATTGAGCGCATCTTGCCGGGCATCGTTGCGGCTCCCCTAGCCTGCGCTTGTGCTCCCAGAATGACCGTGACCACTGCGGCATTTCCTTTCGGCGACCGGTTTGCCATCATCGGTGACGCAGCCGGGTCGCGATTGAACAAAGACGGTCTCTACTCAGCCCACGTGACGGCGAGCCGGCTGGCGCAGGCCGTGCTCCATGAGGGAATCGATGAGCCGGCTCTCGCCCACGGATACGGGAAGACCGTCAAATGGCTTGAGTCTGACAATCGCTTTGGACGGATAGTATTTGCCGTGAGCCGGGTAGCATTCACCATGCCTGTGGTGAGCCGCGTCATGTACCAGGCGTTCGCCACCGAGTACAAGGTGCGTGACGAGCGAAGTCGACCCTTGAGCCTGGTGCTATGGAAGATCGCCAGCGGCGCGGCTGACTATCGGGAAGTGTTCCGGGAGATGTGCGGCTACGACGTGTTGCGATCCGTTCTCGCCGGTGCGGTGGTCACATTAAGGAACGTGGCGTTCGAGCTGTTTTTAGGCGTGCAATGGGAGGAGTACGGACGCTATCCGACAGTCGTGCTGAAGGAGAAGCGCGAAGTGCTAAGGGAGGAACTTGCGTCAGGTCTGGGAATGGAACTTGACAAATCGCCGGACTTCGAACGGATGTACTGGATCAAGGTCCGCGGTTCTGAGAGCGAGATCATCGAGGAGCTTGCCAAGTTCGGCCAACCCAATGCGAGGTTCGTCAAGCTGCGATTCATCGACATGCAACAGATCGATGGGGCGCCCAACCAGGTGGGGTCGGTGATTCGATACAAGATACCGTTCGTGCAGTTGGGCACGGAACTCCGGCTGACCAACAGGGTTCACCTGGAGACCTTGCTCTATCAGGCTGACAAGCGGCTCGTGGACCATGGGAAACTGATCTTCAACGTCGCACCGACCAAAGACGGAAACCGCAGGCTCTCCATTTACGCGGCGTTCGACTACAAGAAAGGCAAGGGCTTCGCGAGCAGGATGATGTGGAAGGGTGCCAGATTATTGTTTCCCGGGTTCGTACACGACGTCGTGTGGAACCATGCTCTGTGCATAATCAAGGAAGATGTAGAGCGGAAGCATTACCACACCTGGTAGGGTCACAAAACCATGAAAAGGTGTGGGGTGGTTACGCTGCAGTTTGTGGCCGGAAGTCCGCGCGACTTGCGGAAAACTTGTTCAACGGTGTCGTTCAGGCTTTTCTCGGCATGGAATCCGGAGGCCGCCATCATCGTCAGGATGAGCCGCTTGTGCAGCTCACGAAGCAGCTTATGCAGGTTGGCGGTGCAAGCAGGACCGGCTTACATTGGCGGAACCTCAAGTGCCCCCGTCAGGCTGGCCACCCGCGCAACATGGTGGCTTCGGCACCAGGATTCAAGGCCGCGCACCAGGTGTTCGACCGCCCGTGGGTCGGCGTAGCTGGCCGTACCCACCTGTACGGCAGTAGCCCCCGCGAGCAGAAACTCCACGGCATCTTCCGCAGTGACGATGCCGCCCATACCAAGAATCGGAATGGTCACAGCCTGTGCCGTCTCGCAGACCATGCGCAAGGCGATGGGCTTGATGGCCGGGCCCGAGAGCCCACCGGTGATGTTGCTCAGGCGTGGCCGCCGTGTCTCAACATCAATGGACATGGCCAGGAATGTGTTTGTCAGGCTTAGCGCATCCGCACCGGCATCGGCAGCGACCTTGGCCATGTGCGCGATCGACGTTACATTGGGCGTGAGCTTCACGATCAGCGGACGCGTTGAAGCTTCTTTTGCCTTTTTTACCAGGTACTCAAGCTCGCCCGCATCTGCGCCGAATGCCAAGCCGCCGGCGTAGACATTGGGGCAGGAAACGTTCAGTTCATAGGCCGCAATTCCCTCGGCCTGGTTGAGCCGTTCGATAACCTGGATGTATTCGCCCACCGTGTAGCCGAAGACGTTCACGATGACCTTGCAGCGGGGATAGCGCTTCATGGGCGGCAGCTTCCGCTCCAGGTAGTCCTCGACGCCCACGTTCTGCAGTCCGATAGCGTTGAGCATGCCAGCTGCCGTCTGCACAATGCGTGGCGCAGGATGGCCGGTCATTGGTTCGAACGAAATCCCCTTAGTGACGAATCCTCCGATCCGTTCCAGCGAGACGATTTCCTCAAACTCGATGCCGTAGCCGAAGGTGCCGCTGGCGGCGATGATTGGGTTGGTCAGTTCCACACCGGCCAACGTCACTCTCATGTCGGGTTTCACGCGCGGCAATCTTCCTTTATCTTCATTCTAGTCCGCCTCGGCCCCGCGCAGAGGGTTCGGTAGTGGGTCAGTTTGACGGGTACGGTTTTACAGCTTGCTGAATGACTCATTCGGAGCTGCACGGAGTGTCAGGGCACGGCTTCAGCCGTGCCATAAGCCAGCCGAATAGACGAGGGGTTTAAGCTCCTACGGGAGCCCTACTACAACTTCGAATCGAAACAGGACCTTTTCCGCGGCCTGTAACGCTCTCAGAAAAGGCAACGGGCGGCCTTGTTGGGGCCGCCCGCAGGATACAGCATCAGAATCCCTTACGCAGTAACCGGTTCAGTAGCGATCACCTTCACCGGCGTCAGCCAGCCAAAGCGGTCGGGCTTCAGTCCGTTGGCAATGCCGAAGAACTCGTCCGCAATCTTCTTCGTGATTTCGCCGGGCTTGCCGTCGCCGATCAGGATGCGGTCTATCGAGCGGATCGGAGAAACCTCGGCGGCCGTGCCGGTGAAGAAGACTTCGTCGGCGATGTAAAGCAGTTCGCGGGGCAAAGCCTGTTCGGTTACCGGCAGCCCGAGATGCCGAGCGATGGTCAGCACACTGTCGCGGGTAATGCCTGAGAGTGCCGAGTTGGCCAGCGGCGGCGTGTAGAGAACGCCGTTGCGGACCACGAAGATGTTCTCGCCCGAGCCCTCGCTCACCAGCCCGTTCACATCCAGCCCGATGCCCTCGGCATAGCCGTTGACCTCGGCCTCCATGTGGATCAGCTGCGAATTCATATAGTTGGCGCCTGCCTTGGCCAACGCCGGCATGGTGTTCGGCGCCAGCCGATTCCAGCTCGAGATGCAGACATCAGCGCCGCCGTGGCCCGCAATGTACTTGCCCCACGGAAAGTTGGCCATGTAGACCTCGATCGGCGAACCCTTGGGGCTGACACCGATTTCGCCGTAGCCGCGCAGCGCAATGGGCCGGATGTAGCACGGCGTTACCCCATTGGCTTCAATCAGTTCCACCACGCCGGCGCAGAGCTCCTCAAGCGTGAAGGGCAGATCCATGCGGTAGATCTTGGCCGAGTCCAGCATGCGCTGCATGTGCTCGGGAAGCCTGAAGACCGCCGAGCCCTGCGGCTGGCGGTAGCAGCGGATGCCCTCAAACACACTGGAGCCGTAGTGAATCACGTGGCTCATCACGTGCAAGGTGGCCTGTTCCCAGGGAATAAGGTTGCCGTTGTGCCAAATTTTCGAGGTCGTTTGGATGGGCATGGTGGGGGTGAATTGCTCCTTGAAATGCTTTGCGACGTATCTATGAGGGTATCGCGAATCCAACCAGCATGTCACGGCGAAGCTGTGGGAACGCGTGGGACGGGGTGCCGGAATCGGCACCGGCGACGTCGCAAGCTCATCACACCGCCCACGGCGAGGAGGGCGCTCCGGCATCGGATGCGACGGGGTGGCGGGCAAAAGGAAGCAGCTTGCCGGAGTGCACGTTCTGCAGGCGCTGGTGGGTAGTTTTGGCCGCTTCAATCAGCTCAATGTAGGGTCGATCCGCGACATCGACAAAGCCGATGTTGTAATTCTCGCCATCCATGCGGCCGAGCACGGGTTCGTCGCGCCACTGGAACCAGTAGGCGCCGACAAACCACGGCAGCGAGGCAGCCTGCTCGACGTAATAGCGGTAGGCAATGCCACGCTCAGTCTGGTCTTTGGCCTGCACCAGCCCGGCGGCAAGACCGTCTGCGGGCACGCCGATGTGGAACTCGCCGATGAGAATGGGGCGGCCGGAGAGACGGGCGGCGCGGATAAGCTGCTTGGTTGGCTCGTACTCATATACGTTGATGCTGCACACGTCGAAAATCTGGGCTGCGATCATTGCCTCGTCCGCCATGCGGCCCCCGAATCGAATTCCGAGAATGAGATGGTTGGGATCGTGTTTGCGCACGGCGCCGCAGACGATCTCAAGATACTTTCGAAAGCTGACGAGGACAAATTCACGACGGCACACCGGCGTGTCGCCGTGAGCGAGAAAATCTTTCAGCGCGGATTTTGTCGCAGTCTCCGGTCCGGCGAGAATGAGCCCGCACAGCTCGCTTTCGCGTCCGTTCCATGGCGGTTCGTTGCCGATGAAATAGCCGAGCAGCAAGGGATCGTTCTTGCGCCCCGCGCACTGGGAGTTGGCCGAGCCTTCAATATCCACAGCGAACTGGGGCGAATACACATCAGGAAGCCCAAGAAAGCTGATACCCTGTGGCCATCGAAGCATCACGGTTGCCGGACGCTGCTGTCCGCCGGTGGTAAAGCCCCATGAATCGAGGCGGCGATTGGTTCGCTCGGAACCCGGGCCGCTGCCGAAGCCCGCGCCTCCGCCAGGCGTTCCGTTGATTCCTGTCGACAGGAACAGATGGCCCTCCGGATCGACAAACCACCAGCGATCGTCAATCTGCTCGACGCGGAAGAATCCCGTGGCTCTGACCTGAGTGTTCTTGTAGCCGCCGTAACGGGCATTTCCCGAACTGGAGAAAGCCTTATCCTCCTCGGCTAGTTCGCGAGTCAGTTGCTCCTGGCTTCGGACCTTGCGCGGCCAGTCCGCGAGAGCCCACTGGCCGAAAGAATCGAGCAGCGGACCGGGTTCAAGAAACTCCGATCCTTCGTCTCTCTTCGAAAGATGAACGTTGCGCAGTTCAATCGACGGTTTGTTAAGCGCATACTCCATGGAAATGGCAATAGCCTCAACCGATTGAAGTTTGCCAAACGGCCCCCACACCGAAAACCAGCAGGAGTGTGTGCGTCGGTTTCCGGCTGAAGCAAGGTCGAAGCCATTCGAATCCTGCCCAACAAAGAAATGCAGCGGAACCGAGGCCCGCAGCCACGCATCTTGTCCGAAGGCGATGAGACCCATCGATCGCGGGCCATGGGTTGTATAGGCCCAAAGCCCCATGCGCTGAGGCGAACTGACGCGCATCTCCATCACCAGGTGGGAATAGGCCGACAGATCCCCAGGGGAATCTAGACCAAGCTCCTTCATTGAAATGCGCAGCTCGGAATAGACGCCGTCAAAGGTAAACTTTCTTCCGCCGAGCTCGGCAGGAGTGGTGGCAGCGGCTTGTCCAGCAAGGCCAAAGGCGGCAGGTGCAGCGGCAGCGGCCGGCATCGCCGCTGCTATTAACTGGATTGCCTGGCGTCGGTTCATGCTCATGGCTTCATCCTCAGGATCTGTGGGTGACGGCAAGTTCTGCCGCAAAGAAGTTCGCCACATCCGATTCGCTGGAATTGTATCGCTCCTCACCGAAACGGCTTAAAGAGAAGTGCTGGCGGACGCAGCGGACGCCTCTTGCCTCTTCACATTTTTCGAGCCCTTGCTCTTTTGCCTGTCTGCAATAGGGGGCGGCCCCACCTATAATTGGTGCCGAACCAGGAAGATCAACAGGAACGCACTTGACCGAGAAGCCGAATCGAATGCGCCGCGGTGTCGCCTCAAGCGAAACGGCGCGCGAAATCAATCGCGACATAGTTCTGCATGCCATTCATCGGCACCAGCCGGTAAGCCGCGCAGATCTGGCGCGGTTGACCGGCTTGCAGCCAAGCACAGTCTCTGTGATCATCGGCCTGCTGATCGACGAGGGATGGGTGCTGCCGGGCACACTGGGGCGGCTTCCGCGCGGACGTCGTCCGACGTTCATCACGCTGAACGACAAGCATGTGACGCTGGCAATCGACCTCCGGCCAGGCAATGCCACCCTCGCCGTGATCGACATCAACGGAAGGTTCCTGACTCGGGAGACCGTCGCTCTATCGGCTCAAATGAACTCGAAAGCCGAGGTGAAGCAGGCGATCATGAACATCGCCAAAGCGGCGCGTTCGCTTCGGGATACCTTCAGCGAACGCTTGTTCACAGGCGTTGGCGTAAGTGTTTCAGGGCGCGTCGACCAAAAAACGCACCAGGTGCTTTTTTCACCCAATGTGCCCTGGACCCAGATCGATCTTTACGGCGAATTGCAGAGAGTTCTAGAGACCCCGATCGAACTGGAGAACGCCGCCAACGCCTGCCTGTTTGCCGAACGCTGGTTTGGAAACTTCGGCGAAGCTTCGAACATGATTGTCGTAGGTGTCTCGGACGGAATCGGCACCGGCTTGCTGGTGGATGGGCGGCTGGCGCGGGGCAGAGACGACATGGCGGGCGAGTTCGGCCACATGCCCCTTGAAAACTCCGGACCTGTCTGCGGATGCGGAAACACTGGCTGTTGGGAGACCTTCGCTTCAAATCGCGCCGGCCTGCGCTATTACCGGGAGCTTGTGCCGGAAACCGCAGTCGGCACATTCAAGGAACTGCTGGACCTGGCAATCGGCGGGGATCTCCGGGCACTTCGTTCGATCGACAAGATGATGACGTACCTGGCGCGGGGACTAACCATTCTGGTCGCCGGGCTGGCGCCTGAGGTGGTGATTATCGTTGGGGACTGCACGGCGCTATGGCCGCGCATCCGCCCGTTATTAGAGAGCCAGCTCATCGCAAAGTCTCTCACGCCGCACACGCCGAGAGTTGTGGCTGCGATGGATGGCGATGCGGCGCGATTACGAGGTGCAGCGGCCTTGGTGTTACACAAGGTACTCTTCCGTCGCGCGGAATTCGAGCAGTTGGATCAGCAGCGCGATGGGCGGCCAGGCCGGCTCCTGGCCGCATCGCGCACATAGGCAAATCTGCAACGCGCGCGAAATATCCTGAATCAAGCCGTGCCAAGAACCCTTCAAAAAAACGCCGCAGACACGACAATGAGATTGGAACAACAACTCATCATGCCGGCGTACTCGTTAGTTCGTCCGGAACCAATGCGAGAGCTTTGCGCTGAAACGCCAGCATGGACAGAAGATATGCGAAGCCTGCCACGAAGAAGATCAGCAAAGAGTGCTGAGTCCAGAGGATTCCGACCATGGTGATGGCGAGTGTGCTTCCGATGGAGCCGACTGCCGCCTGTGCCGACAACCGTACCCACTGACCCGGATGGAAACATATCGGACGAAGTAGAGAGCAGGTTGGACGACCAGCCATAGTGAGCGGCCGTGGCGATACATAAGAGCGCAATGGCCTGCCACAGAAGATGCACAAAGAGAACCAGGATGACGGCCAGTACGCAAAAACGCGCAAAACGTCATTGCGAATTGCCTGCCGGCGCGAAGTGAATGACCGCGGCGCATGGCATAGCCTGCGAGCCATCCGCCACCAACGCTGCCCACCGTGGCTCCCACATAAACGATGATCAGCGGCAAACCGAGCAAGCCCATCTCGACATGGAAGCGCTCATGGAAGAACTTGGGCAGCCAATAAAGATAAAACCACCATCCCGGGTCGGTCGTAAACGTCATCACGAGGTCAGGAACCAATGCTTTTCACGGGACAGTTTTCGACTTTTTCCGCAAAGGGGACATGAATGCTACGAATTACTTTTCGAGCAGCCACGACACGCTGAAGAGGAACCAGTTTGGTGGCACCCTCGGCGGTCCCATCATCAAGAATTAACTGCTGTTTTTCGGCGCTACCAGGGGACGCAAACTCGGCAGCAGACGAACGACATCACAGTGTTCATCCCTAACCAGGCGATTTTGAGCGGCGACTTGACTGCATGGACTACCAAGACCCTTCCGGCACCCTTTATTGGCAATAAGATCAGTCCATCGTTATACAACGCATCCGCCTTTGCCCTGGCGACCAAATATCTCCCAACCTCCACCGCAGCCGACGGAAAGTATGTATACGGCCCCTCCAACCCTCAGAGCGAGAACGAGTACATCGGGCACCTTGACTGGAACAAGAGCGAAAAGCAGACCGTTTTCGGCCGCTATTACATCACCCACTTCAAGCAGCCTGGATTCTTCGATAACAATCTGCTGCTGACTGTCAATGCTCAACTCGACGACCAGGAGCAGTCGCTAACTCTGGGCTACACTTACTCGATCAGTTCGAGCCTGGTGAACTCCTTCCGCGTGGCCGGAACGCGCAGCTTTATCACGCGCGGTCAGGTATCGAGCCTGATCAATCCCAAAACGGTCGGCATCAACGTAGCCACGCCGGTTCCCAACGACATCTACATCGCGGTATCAGGCGACTTTACCGAGTCGTGCGGGACTTGCGAAACCTACCAGGTGACCACGAACCGGGAAAACGTGGTGGACGATGTCTTCTGGACAAAGGGGAGACATCGCTTTGGTTTCGGCGGGAATATCGTCCATCGGCATCTCAACCTGCAGGGAACGAACAACGCCAACGGCCCGTTCACCTTCAACGGTTCCTTCACTGGCGATGCGATGGCGGATTTCCTGATGGGCAATCTCTACAGCCTGTATCAGGGCAACAACACTGGCAGCCCGTTCAGCAATAATGCCTTCGCCATGTATGTGCAGGACAGCTACCAGATGATGCCGCCCCTTACCATCAACGCCGGCGTGCGCTGGGAATCGGATCTGCCCGAATGGGAAACAGCTGGCCGTGGCGGCAGCTTCTCCATTTCGGCCTTTAACGCGGGAAAAACCTCCACGACCTACAAGACTGCGCCTCCGGGACTGATTTTTGCAGGCGCCCCCTGCATACCCAAGGGCCACATCAACAATCACTGGGATCACTTCGAGCCAAGATTCGGCTTCGCGTGGGACCCAGGGGAAAGGGCCAGGAGAGTATCCGTGGCTCATACACGCTGGGCTTCCAGCAACCGATTCTCTATATGGAAGATCGCTTTGAGAACAACGCGCATTTTGGAGACGCAATCACCATCAATCCCGCGGCGGGCCTGTTCTCGAATCTCTATGCCAACTATCCCGGCGGAAATCCCTTTCCCCAGCTTTCCCGCCAAGCAAAACAGGCGCCTTCTTCCCGACAGCAGGTTCGTACTTCCTGTTCCCTGTGACCATGAAGCCGAGCTATACGCAGACCTGGAACCTGACTATTCAGAAGCGGTTCGCCGGCAGCTGGGAAATGACGGAGGCTAATCTGGGCAATCACGTTGTGCACATCCCGTCGGGCAACGAGAATAACCCGGCCGTATACAATCCAGGTACGTGGTCCGGCGCGGGAAGTTGCGGCGCGCTCACCGTCTCTCCTGGGACTGGCAAGCCGTGCTCAGGCACCGGCAACACCAACCAGCGGCGCGTGACCGCACTGGCCAACCCAAACGCGGGAGCGTACTACTCTGAAGTCAGCATCATGTACGACGGATCAAGCAGCGTATACGACGGTTTGCTGGTGACCGTGCAGCATCGGTTCTCAAACAACTTCACGTTGCTGAGCAATTACACCTGGTCGAAGTCCTCACCGGTGGCACAGACGTGGGCAACCTGGGTGCAACACCTTCCAGAATCCCGCCAACCCGGGCGCCGAACGCAGCAATTGCGGCGAAGACCTGCGCAACAACTTCGTCACTTCGATGGTTGCCAGGAGCGCTGTCAAAGGCGGGCGGATGAAGTGGGCAATCTGGGCAGATGGCAGATTGCGCCCATCATCTTCGTAACTTCCGGTACGCGGGTCTCGCCTACGACAGGTTCTGACGCTTCCCTGACCGGCGTCCTTGTCGATCGCCCCAACCTTTCCGGAGATCCTTATGTGCATGGCCAGCCTCGCAAATTCTGGCTGAACACAGCTTCCTTCGCAAAGAACACGGCAGGCAACTATGGCAACACCAGGCCGTATACCCTGGTCGGTCCGACATATGCTGACCTGAATTTGGCGGGGACCAGGTTCATCCCGTTGCACGAGTCCGCGCAACTGGCCTTCCGGACGGAGTGCTTCAATTGCCTAAATCATCCCAGCCTGCTTGGTCCGGTTGCGGCAATGAACAGTTCGGTCTTTGGATAAATCAACACCGCCGCCCCGGCTAGGATTGCGCAGCTCAGCTTGAAGGTGAATTTCTAAAATGGTGTAACAACAGGCTTCAACACGAATTGTTGAAAGACTTTCGGGGCGCCGGGTTGAAACCCGGCGCCCCGAAGTTTTTTATATGATGGGTTGACGAATAAAAAGTAAATCAGGAGCAGGACAATCCATGAAAGTTGGAGTCATCGGTACAGGCGCCATCGCCTGGAAGCATGCGCAGGCCTACAAAAACATTGGCTACCAAATTACGGCTTGCACGGATCGAACCCCCGAGAGGGGAAGGAAGTTTGCCGAGGCAACAGGCGCCGAGTTTGTGGTGACACCGGATGAGCTTTGCAGCCACCCGCGGGTGGACTTTGCGGATGTGTGCACGTTTCCGGCGTACCGGCTGGCCGCAGTTGAGCTGTGCGCGAAATACGGAAGGCACGTGCTGGTGCAGAAGCCCATGGCGGTGGACCTCGAGACTGCCCGGCAAATGATCGTGACCGCGCGCAAAGCGGGAATTCAGTTGGGCGTGGTCAGCCAGCATCGCTTCGACGATTCAGTGCTGTTTTTGAAGAGGGCTCTGGCTGTTGGACGCCTCGGCAGAATCTTGCAGGCTGACGCGTATGTAAAATGGCATCGCTCCGATGAGTATTATGCGCGGCCGGTGAAGGGAAGTTGGGCCGGCGAGGGTGGCGGCGCTCTCATCAGTCAGGCCATTCACCAGGTGGATGTACTGCTCCACTTGATTGGCGCGGTCGATGAAGTTTTTGGTTACTGGCAGCTTGGGGCAACGCACAAGATCGAGTCGGAGGATTGCTTGTGCGCAGTAATGCGCTATGCCTCCGGAGCAACCGGTGTGATTCAGGCCGCGACCGCGCTTTGGCCGGGTTATCCCGAGCGAGTGGAGATTCATGGGACCGAGGGAACAGCGATTGTGACCGGTGATCAATTGACGACGTGGGATGTGCAGGATGACTCTGGAGAGGCGGCTCTGATAGCGCAGCAGGCAAAGTCCGGTGCGTCGGATCCCATGGCTATTTCGATTACGCCATTCGAGCGGCAACTCTTCGACTTTGGAGAGGCCTGCAAGGCGGGCCGGGCTCCCTCGTGTTCTGGCGTGGAAGGATACCTGGCACTCGAACTGGTGCGGAGTATCTATACATCGTGCGCGGAGGGAAGAAAGGTCCACTTGGAACCGGTCACGCTTTAGAGATCCGGGCCCCACGCCGAGTTACCAGTCGGTAAGCGTGCCGTCGAGTTTGCGATTGATAGGAAGATATGCGCGCTGATATTGGTATTTGGCCGCCAGCGCTTCATCCAGATCAACCCCAAGACCTGGCGCATCGCCCGGATACATGTAGCCATTCTTGAAGAAGTAGTTATGCGGAAAGACGGCGTCAGTTTCGTCCGAATGCGGCATATGCTCTTGGATGCCGAAGTTGTGGATGGCCGTATCGAAGTGCAAGGCGGCAGCCAGGCATACGGGTGAGAGGTCGGTAGCGCCGTGACAGCCGGTGCGCACGTGATACAGCTCGGCAAAGTCAGCAACTTTCTTCATCGGCGTGAGACCTCCCCCATGCACAATGGTCATGCGGATGTAATCGATCCATTGATTGCGGATGAGGTCGTGCGCATCCCAGATTGAGTTGAAGACTTCGCCCACGGCAATGGGTGTCGTGGTGTGATCGCGGATGATCTTGAAACCTTCCTGCAATTCGGCGGGTGTAGGGTCCTCAAGCCAGAAAAGGTGGAACGGCTCCAGCTCCTTGCCGAGGCGGCTGGCTTCGATGGGGGTCAGGCGATGATGACAGTCGTGGAGCAGATGCAGATCGTCGCCGAAAGTCTCGCGGACGCGAGCAAAGAGTTTGGGAACCTGGCGCAGATAAGGCTCGGTAGCCCACTCATATTCGGAAGGCAGGCCGCGCTCGGCGGGCTCGTAGAGACCGGGCCCCTTTGCGACACCATAGGTGGCTGCGAGACCAGCAACGCCACTCTGCGCGCGGATTGCCTTGTAGCCCATCTCCTGGTGCCGGGCAACGTCTTCAAGAGCGCGATCGACGTCTTTGCCGAACGCGTGCGCATAGACCAGCACGCCGTCGCGGCTCTTGCCGCCAAGCAGGTTGTAGACGGGCGTGTTCAGCGCCTTGCCCTTGATGTCCCAGAGCGCAATATCCACAGCGCCGATGGCCGCCATGGTTACAGGACCGCGCCGCCAGTATGCGCCGCGATAGAAATACTGCCAGATATCCTCGGTCTGGAAGGGATCGCGACCAATGAGACAGGGAAGCACGTGGTCCGAAAGATAGCTGGCGACGGAAAGTTCGCGGCCGTTGAGCGTACCGTCGCCAAGACCATAAATGCCTTCATCTGTCTCAATTTTGAGGGTGACAAAGTTGCGGCCCGGCGAGGTAATGTTCACGGACGCCCTGGTGATCTTCATTAGTGTAATGCTCCTGAATTTCGCAATGCGCTTTGATTTCACATTGCTCTTGGAATTCGATAATAGGCGCTGGGCCGGAGGCCGCGCTTTACTGGTTCACGCCGCTCGCGAGAAACCCGCCATCGACAGCAATCACCTCACCGGTAATAAACGATGCCGCTTCGGACCCCAGAAAAATAGCTGTCCCTGCCAGTTCATGAGCTTCGCCAAAGCGGCGCATGGGCGTGCGCAGCAGCAGTTCCTCGCCGCGCGACGTGCCCTGGACTAGCGATGCATTCAGCGGCGTTGGGAAGATGCCCGGCGCAATGGCGTTTACGTTGACCCCGCTGCCGGCCAGTTCAATGGCCAGGACCTTAGTGAGCGAGGCGACCCCAGCCTTACTGGCGGAGTAGGCCGCCACCCCTGAGAAGCCTACAAAAGAGCTGAGCGAAGCAAGGTTGACAATGCGGCCATACCCGGCGCGAACCATCGTGGGTGCAAAAATCTGGCAGGCGCGCAGGGTGCCGGTAAGGTTGGTCTCAATGACGCGCGACCAGACGGCCTCATCGGCCTCAAGTGTTGGCGCCCTGGAGGTGATTCCGGCCGCATTTACCAGGACGTCAATCTTGCCAAATTGTTCGAATACCTTATCGTGCAAAGCCTGGATGGAGTCGCGGCGAAGCACGTCGCTAGTAACGCTCAGGGAACGCCGGCCCAGTGCCTCGATTTCCGCGGTCACTTGCTCCACCTGGTCGAGCCGCCGAGAGCTGGCCACAACATCAGCTCCAGCGCCGGCCAAGCCGAGCGCGATCGCGCGGCCTAGTCCAGTGGTCCCGCCAATCACTACCGCAACTTTTCCGTGCAAGTCGAAAAGAGTATGGCTCATGGATGAATTTATCTACCGATAAATGTGGTGCCGGCTTGAGTGGCTCGCATTTGAATTGGAGTTTCCGCGACTAGGCGACCTACCCGGAGAAAGGATCGCCTTTAGGTTATTTATACTTGGTTCGGACCACAAAAGTATAGCCAAAACCGATGTTATGAGGTTTGCTCGTTTTCCGCATTATTAAACCAGATATCTGCCGCAACCACAAAAGGTGGCAACACGAACAAAATATGAAAAAGCTCTTTCAAGGCATAGAATTCTTCTGGGGGGATGAGATATGGGTGAGATGCAGACAAACAGGGTTTCGCGACGCAGGTTTTTAAGGACAGGCCTGGGAGCCGCGGCTGCGGTGGGGTTTCCCACGATTGTGCCGGCAACGGTCTTCGGACAGTATGCGCCGAGCAAACGCATCAACATCGGGTGTATTGGCGCAGGGCGCATCTCGCGCGGTCACGATATGGCGCTGCTTTTGCCCTACACCCAGGCAAGAATCATGGCTATCTGCGACCTGGATGCGCATCGCATGGAAGACGGCAAGAAACTGGTCAATGGCTTCTACGCTAAAAAGATAGGCAAGCCCTACGACGGTGTAACCGGGTATGCGAATTACCACGATCTCTTGGCGAATAAAGACGTCGACGCAGTGGTGATCAGCACGCCGGACCATTGGCACGCGCTGATCGGCGTGGACGCCGTAAGGGCGGGCAAGGATGTGTACCTGCAGAAACCGGCGTCGCTTACGATTGCCGAGGGTCGCGCGCTGAGCAATGCGGTTCAAGCCTCGGGGCGGATTCTCCAGATCGGCAGCCAGCAGCGGTCAACGGTACAGTTCCGCTATGCAGCGGAGTTGGTGCGTAACGGCCGCATCGGCGACTTGCAGCGCGTGGAAGTCGGTTTGCCCGGTGACCCGGCGGGCGGCGACAAAACACCCATGCAGGCTCCCGACTGGTTCAACTACGAGATGTGGCTGGGCGAGACACCCTATGTGTACTACACGCTGGACCGCGTGCATCCGCAGAAGGGCTACGACCGCCCAGGATGGCTGCGCTGTAGGCAGTTTGGCGCAGGCATGATCACCGGTTGGGGCGCGCATCACATCGATAGCGCGCACTGGGGCATGAATACGGAGTACACCGGGCCTGTTGAAGTATGGGGCCACGCGGAGTTTCCGGATCACGGGTTGTGGAACGTACATGGTCCGTTCAAGACCGAGGCGCTGTATGCGAACGGCGTGCAGATGAGCGTTAGCGGCGATTACACCAACGGCATCAAGTTCTACGGAAGTAAGGGCTGGATCTTCGTTTCGCGCGGCAATGAGCAGGTGACAAAGAGCGACCCGGTGGCCAAACTGAACGACGCAACCGCTCTGGCTGCGAGCGACCCCAACATCATCAAGTCAGTGATCGGGCCGGACGAGATTCACCTCTACGAGAGCAAGGAACAGCACGGCAACTGGTTGGACTGCATCATCAGCCGCAAAGAGCCGATATCGCCCGTGGAAATGGGCCATCGTGCTTGTTCCACCTGTCTGATTCACGATATGGCGATGGTGCTCAAGCGCAAGCTCTACTGGGATCCGGTGAAAGAACGCTTCAAGAACGACGACGAAGCGAACAGCATGCTACGGCGGCCGCAACGTGCGCCTTATATGCTTTCGTAGATCTCTGATCGCTTGATATTGCATCAATCATAGGATCCCAGGTCTCGATTTCGAGACTTGGGATCCTATGGCATTCAATCACAATAGGCGAATTCACACGGTCAGAGCCCCGAAGAGAGAGGGAATTATGATTACAAGACGCAATACTTTGGTGGGTCTGCTGGCAATACCGGCAGCTCTAAGTTCTTTTGTGGCTGC
This sequence comes from Occallatibacter sp., assembly GCA_035945795.1. GTDB lineage: Bacteria > Acidobacteriota > Terriglobia > Terriglobales > Acidobacteriaceae > Telmatobacter. Next base: position 50,482 of record DASYZU010000097.1, on the reverse strand, counting down.
GGCGGACCAACAGACGATTCTCGGGCCGACCGTTTTCCATTGGGAAGACATGAAAGCGGTGAAGACAAATGTGGGCGAGGTTCGCTCGCTTTGCAAGTCTCCGACTGCGACGCTGGATCAACTTGAGATGCACATATCGACGCTGAATCCTGGGTTGGAGTCGCATCCCCCGCACCGGCATATGAATGAGGAATTGATCATTCTGCGCGATGGCGAGTGCGAGACGCTGTCGGACGGGAAATGGGTGAAGGTGACGCCGGGCTCGGTGGTCTTCAACGCATCGAACAGCCTGCACGGTTTCCGCAATATCGGGACAACGCCTGCAACATATCACGTCATCAACTGGAGCCCGAATAAGGATATGGCCGCGAAGAAGTAGCAGCCTTGATGTGCGAAAGGTCGAGTCGTGACTCGGCCTTTCGGCATTGCCCCAGACTCACCTATTCGTCACGACTCACTTCGCTTTGCGCGTGCTCCACGCCAATACAGCAAGAGACCTATCAGGATCGAGATCACTGTGCCCGCAACCAGCGTTATAAAAAATCCCTGCTTGTCGGGTGTGCCCCCCGGTGGCACCAGCGAAAGCACGATGCCGCCGAAGACGACAATGAATCCAAGGCCGCCGCAAATCCAGACGCCGGGAATGCCTCCTGGCACCAGCACCGCGTGTGGATTCTCCTTGCGGTCTTTGCGGCGCGACAGTTTGATGACAGCCGCGAACATGTAGAGAAATGGAATGAAATACAGAATAATCCCGGCATCGATCAGCTTTTGATAGGCGCCTTGAGTCGTCTCATTGATCTGGCTCCCCAGCAGGATCGCGGCCGAGATCGAGGCCTGTACCAGAATCGAGACATAAGGAGTCTTCCATCGAGGATGAATCCTGCCGAACGCGGCGGGCAGATAGCGGTCGACTCCAACCACAAACGGCACACGGGCGATCCCGGCCACAGTGCTGCCTACCCCGCCGGCGTTGCCTGCCGTAACCAAAATGGCGGCGAGGATCCCGAGGAAGCCAACCTTCAACGCGACCGATCCAACGGTAATGGCATGAAACACACCGCTCTGGGGGTCAAGATCGGCGGCGGGCACAAGGGCGAGAATGGCAAATGTTCCGACAATGTACATCACGGCAATAAGCGCCCCGGCCCCAAAGACAGCACGCGGCAGCGTGCGGCGTGGATCGCGCACCTCTTCGCTCATGGCAGAGACAAGTTCGAGGCCCGTAAAAGCAAATGCGATCTGCGACCAGAAGTTGACCGTGTCCCAATTCCACGTGGGCAACATGTTCGAGACTGTGAAATGGGTTGCCGAACCGTACCGCCAACACACAACCGCGGCCACGCCAACCAGCATCATCAGGGGCACATAGGTGCCCACGCCGCCCGCATTCTGCAGCCATTTGCCGATGTTCAGGCCGATTATGTTCAGGACCACGGCAACCAGAAGAATAGCCAGAGAAGCCGTGAGTTGATATGTTCTGTCCTGCGCGAGCACGGAGCCGCGTCCGCCAATGATGTAGGCAGACATTGAGGCACTGGCGAGCAGCAGGCCGGGAAAATAGAAAAAGGTGTAGATCCAGTAGGTCCAGCCGGCCACAAATCCATGAAAAGGCCCAAAGGCTTCCCTGGACCAGGCGTAAAGCCCTCCTTCTTCAGGAAAGCGCGATGAGAGCTCGTTGATAACCAGCGCCCCTGGGACAAAGAAGAACACGGCCGCAAGGACCCACAAACTGATCGATGAAGAGCCGTTGTGACCCGCGGCCGCAATCCAACGAGGTCCAAGCACCGTGGCGATGTTGAACAAAAGCACATCCCAGAAGCCCATCGTCTTGCGCAACTGCGATTTTGAATCGAGCGGAGTGGGCACAGAAGACGTCATGGAGTCACCTGGGCTACAGGAAGGATCTGGGGCTGCATCCGGAAATGATAAAGGACAGGCGCGCGGGTATCTCAAGCATGACACGCGACAAGAAAGCCTCAGTCGCGCAGGGTGAGAATTTACCACTTTGAACCGGGAGAATGAAGCGCACTCGGTAAAGACTGCCGACTCGCTCCAGGCGCGTTCATATGACCAACGGCGAAGAGAGCAAATCGCGTTTCGTGCGCACCAGCCGGTTTACGATCTTGTACCGATCTCCCCGGTAGACTGACTTCACGTGCTCGACCGGCTTGCCGCTCTCGAGAAAAGAAAGCCGCGTGAACAGAAAGACCGGGCTTTGGGGGGCAATCTGCATCAGCCGTGCCTCCTCGTCGCTTGCTTTGCCAACTTCTATTACTTCATTTGTCACCGTCAGGTGGATTCTGTACTGCTCCGCGAGCTTCTGGTAAAGCGAACCCTCCGGGTCGAAGGTCTCGAGCAAGTCCGGGCAGAGATTCACAGGCAGGCAACTGCACTCGATCCCCATGGGCAGTGAATCCGCATATCGAACCCGACGAAGACGGAAGATCTTTTCCTTATGGTTCAGAGCCAGGGCCTCCCTTGTTTCCCGGCTTGGCATCTGGATTCGGAACGAAATAAGCCTGGAATGCGGTGTCGCGCCACGGGCCCTGGTCTCCTCGCTGAACGAAAGCACCTGGCGAAAGTCTCTCTCCAGTTTGATTCTGGAGATAAAGGTCCCCTTCCCCTGCTTGCTGTAAATAACCCCAAGCTCGCACAGAGATTTGACTGCCTGCCGGACGGTCATCTGACTCACGCCCATCCGAGTGGCTATCTTCTGAATCGACGGAATCGGTTCGCTCGGCTTGAAGACTCCAGACTGGATCTGGTCCAGCAAACGCTGCTGAATCTGGTGGTAAAGCGGAATACCGCTCCTGCGATAGAGCGGTGATGAGTTTCGCATTTCCTGTTGGTCCATCAGCATCTCTGATACACCAGCGCTGGAAGCATAGTCAAGCTCAAGCATGAATGCTTGATGAATCCATTCCTGGCTAGCTTCTTAAGCTATCAGTCATCTATACCACTAGATTATTTTCCCGCACGCGAACCGATTTGGCACCTCGAGCCAGTTTGATCCCCCGTGGTGTTTGGCCGGACTTCCCAGCGCGAGCCGCCAGGATGAGACTGGCCTGCAGATGCCGAAAAGGCTCGCAAATCACACAAGTCCGGACTTTAGATATTGGCGCGGATGGGTTGCAAACATCAACAATCTCGTCTCCGAAGCCCTTGAAATCGTATTCAATCACGCTGAGGCACCTCACCGCCGCTGCAGGCAGTCCACAAAAATCTTCCCGGCGGGCTTTTTTGTGGACTGATTTCGCTTCATACGCGTTATACTTTCTCATCCAGTCATCTAGATGACATGGACAATCGGTCGAAACCCAAACAGCCAAGAATTTGAGGGAGGCGTGATCATGTCGTGTAAATTTGCGAAATGCGTTCTTGCCCTGGTGTTCGGAATAGGGATTGCACTTGCAGGCGGCTATGCAGCAGCACAGAGCAGCGTTTCAGGTAGCATCAGCGGAACGGTCACGGATTCGAGCGGAGCCGTGGTCCAGGGAGCTACTGTAACGATCACCAACACGGACCGCGGACAGGATATTCGCGTATTGGCGACGGGTTCTGCGGGATTCTACACGGCCGGATCCCTGCCGCTGGGTACTTATTCCGTGAAGTTTTCGCAAGCCGGCTTCAAGACTGACGTCATCACCGGCCTGGTGCTTCATGCCAACGACGCTCTCACAGTGAATCGGGCGCTGGTGGCGGGTGGAGCGAACGAGACCGTGACGGTAACCGCGGCTGACGCGCAGCTTAACCTGGAGAGTGCATCTTCCGAGGGCCTCATCAACGGCGAGCAAATGAGCGAAATGCCACTGGTGACGCGCAATTACGAAACCCTGATGAACCTGCAGCCCGGCGTCGTCTTCGGCGGCGGCACCAATGACCTCACCCGCGGCCCCGCCGGCCTGAACGGCGCTTCGAGCGTCGTGTCTTTCTCGGTCAACGGAGGCCGCACCACCTCCAATGGCTGGACAATTGACGGCGCCGACAACCTTGACCGTGGCGCGAACCTCACGCTCTACACCTACCCGAGCCCGGATGCCATCGCTGAGTTTAAGGTGCTGCGCGGCCAATACAGCGCGCAGTTCGGCCGCAATGCTTCAGGACAAGTTGATGTCGTAACGAAATCCGGCACCAACTCCATCCACGGTAGCGCCTACGAATTCCTCCGCAACGACTATTTCGACGCCAACGGCTATCTCAACGACTATCTCGGCAGCCACATCCAGAAGTATCGTTACAACGTCTTTGGCTTCTCGTTAGGCGGTCCGGCTTACATTCCCAAGGTTTACAACGGCAAGGACAAGACATTCTTCTTCGTCTCTGAGGAGTGGCAGCGCATCGTGAATACGCTGCCGCAAGCGTCGGCCACTGTACCTCAGGCATCGGAGCGCGCTGGCGATTTCACGCAATCGGGATATAAGATACCGGCCGGCCAGCCCGGTGCAGGCACATGGACTACAGGTCCCATCGTTGTGTGCACTGCGTACACGACCAACCCCACCAACCAGGTGAATACCTGTACTGCCACGGGAACGCAGGTGACCAACATCTCACCCACGGCCCAGCAATATATGAAGGACGTGTACAGCAAAATCCCCGTTCCGGATGTCAATTACGACATTGCGCACAATCTGGATCCGCACACGATTCTGACCAACTTCAAGACGGTCTTCAACAACCTGGACTCGGTGGTGCGTATCGACCAGCAGGTCGGTCAGAAACTCGGCGTCTTCTACCGCTACATGCACGACACGTTCCCTGAGATCCTGCCCCAGGGCCAGTTCACAGTGGTGAACATTGCCGGCGCGAACTCAACGATCGTCCAAAGTCCCGGAACACAGCATCTTGCGCACGCGACTTACACCTTCAGCCCTACCCTGCTCATGAACGTCGGCTATGCGTTCTCCAACGGCAACATCATCAGCACGTCAACCGGCTTCCTGAGCTCTTCTCAGTCGCCCGATATCAAGGTGCAACTCCCCTATACAAATACCGTGGGATTGATTCCGACTGTTGCGGTCAACGGCATGACCAGCCTGAACGGCAGCATCGCGTATGTAGATCACGGCACCAATCACCAGATCTTCGGAGACATCACCAAGATCCTGCACACTCACACGCTCATCGCGGGCTTCTCTTACAACCACTACCAGAAGCTCGAAAACAATACGACCGGCACGCAGGGCGCCTTTACGTTCGCCAACGATACGGTATTCTCCAACGTTCCGTCGAACACCAATGCCGGCGCGAATGAGGCGCAAGGATTCGCCAACTTCCTCACCGGCAACGCCAACGGCGGGTTCAGCCAGCTCTCCAAGGATCCGGTCACCGACATCAAGGCTTCGTTGTACGAGGGCTTCGTTCAGGACAACTGGAAGGCAACTCCACGGCTCACGCTCAATCTCGGCGTTCGCTATGCCTATTACGGTCAGCCCTGGGATGCAAATGGCCTATTGAGCAATTTCTCTCCCAGTAAATACCGCGCATCGGCAGCGCCAACCATCGCCGCTAACGGTCTAATCTGCTTTACCGGAACCTGCAACCAGACCGGCAGCAACGCAGGACAGCCGACAACGCCGAATGCATCAGCAGATTACGCAGGCATCAACTACATCAACGGTATGATTTTCAATGGCCCGGGTTCCGCCAACAACAGCCAGGCCTCACCATATGGAAATAAAGTGGGTGCAGCGCAGAAGGCCAACTTTGCTCCGCGTTTCGGATTCGCCTTTGATGTGTTCGGCAATGGGAAAACGGCATTGCGTGGCGGCTATGGATGGTCGTATGACGATGCCGAGGTGAGCTATTACGAGACGACCGTTTTCACCAATCCTCCGGCTGTTGCCACCTACTCGGTAACCCAAACGTCATTCGACAGCCCGAACGGTGGTGCTCTTACAGCTCTTTCCCCGTCCCCTGGGCGGCTAGAAGCCGTCCCCCTCGACTATAGGACGCCCTACGTGCAGCAGTTCTCTCTCGATCTCCAGCAACAGATCACACCCAAGTTCATGTTCGACATCGGCTATTTCGGCGACCATGGAACTCATCTGCTGGGCGCCCTCAACATTAACGAGCCAAAACCGGGCGCATGGATGGGCGTGGTCGATCCCGCCTCGTCGGGTTCGACCTGCCGTCTGAACGGCTTGCAGGCGATGTCCAGTGGCACCTGTGATCGCGTCCTCCGTCAGATCGTGCCGTATCTCGGCTACGATTCGATCGACGCCATGCGATCGATCTTCAACTCAAATTACAACTCCATGCAAGTGAAGGCTACCAAGCGCTTCTCCGGCAAGTCGTATATCGACGCCAATTACACCTGGTCGCGCGATCTGACCAACGCCCCGGCAGATTACTCTGGATTTATCCAGAACATCTACAACATCAACGGCGACTACGGTCGCGCCTCGTTGGACCGCAACCAGGTCATCAACTTCGATGGCGTTTTCGAAGAGCCGTTCTTCCGGGACCAGAAGGGGCTTGAGGGCCGGGCGCTCGGTGGTTGGGAGATCTCAGCAATCTACTCGATTAACTCCGGTCTCCCGTTGACAGTCTCAGCCAGCGGTGGCTTGCCAGTTATCTACAACCTGCCCTCCGGAGTGACAGGTGTCTTCAACAACGCAGCGAATGGCGGCACAATGACCGACAATGCCGGCCTCAATATTCTTGGATCCACGTTCACCGGCCTGCGGCCCAACCAGATTGGAAACCCGAACCAGGGATGGAACGCTGGCAAGATTCATAACAAGAACTACAATGGCGGCAAAGGGTCTCCGATGCCTTGGTTTTACTCGGGCGCCTTTGCCGCGCCCGCGCCCAACAGCCCCGTCCCCGGCACGGCAAAGCGTGGAACTATTCAGGGTCCCGGGTTTAACAACCTTGACCTTGGCATCTACCGTAATTTCCGCATTTGGGAACGGTTGAACTTTCAGTTCCGCGGTGAGGCGTTCAATGCCCTGAACCACACCAACGTCAACTCGATCAACACTAGCGCGACGTCGGGCACGTTCGGCGAGGTAACCGGCTATCGCGACGCCCGCATTATGCAATTCGCCGGTAAATTCACCTTCTAACCCAGTGGACGCCCCATCGGGTCCAGCCTCATCCTTCCCACGAAGGGTGAGGCCGGGCCAAACGCTGGGCGCCCACTTCAATCTCTTAAAATACGAACAGAACAAGAACACTATCTCCATTCACAGAGGAATGTTCTGTTTTCGCCGCGTCTCACGCCCCAGCCTTGAGAATGCGGCAACCGCAGAGGAAGTGCACGATGGGATTAAACGCTCTTGATCTGGGAGTCATCGTCGCATACTTGGCGGGCGTTACACTCTTCGGCCTTCACTTCCGGCGCAAGCAACAAACACTGAAGAACTATTTCCTCGCGGACAACGTGATTCCGTGGTGGGCGATCTCGCTCTCCATTGTGGCCGCGGAAACCAGCACCCTCACGGTCATCAGCGTGCCCGGAATGGCATACGACAAGGACTTTCGATTTCTACAGTTGGTCATGGGCTATTTGATAGGCCGCGTTGTCGTAAGTTTCGTCTTCATTCCCCAGTACTTCCGTGGTGAATTAGTTACCGCATACCAACTGATGGAGCGCCGCTTCGGCCAAAAGTTGCGGACCCTGACTGCTGGACTATTTTTGGCCACGCGTGCGGCGGCTGAAGGCGTGCGCGTGTTTGCAGTGGCAATTGTTGTGCGGGTCGCGCTCGGCGGCCTGCTTACCGGGCTAAACGACTTTCAGCGCGATTTTTGCGCCATTGCCATTGTCACGCTGCTCACCCTGATCTACACATTCGAGGGCGGCATGGCGGCAGCGATCTGGACCGACGTTGTGCAGCAAACGATCTATGTGGTCGGAACCCTCGTTGGTTTCTTCACCATCCTGCATCTGGTGCCCGGCGGATGGGAAACTGTGCACACCGTGGCCGGCCAGGCCGGCAAGTTTCGCGTGTTCGATTATTCCTTCAATTTCACCACCACTTATACATTGTGGTCTGGCGTCATTGGCGGGGCGTTTCTCAACACTGCCACCCACGGCACCGATCAGCTGATCGTGCAGAGACTGCTTTCCGCACGCAGCCAACGGCAATCGCAAGTCGCTCTGCTCTTGAGCGGAGTTGCCATCCTGTTTCAGTTCTCGCTGTTTTTGATGATTGGCGCAATGCTGTTTGTGTTCTATCGCATCTTTCCGCCCGCCGCCGCATTCACGAGAACTGACACCATCTTTCCCACATTCGTCGTCTCTCATATGCCGCACATCATCAGCGGCCTGCTCATTTCGGCGATCCTTGCGGCGGCCATGTCAAACCTGAGCGCCGCTCTTAACTCCCTTTCCTCTACTACGATCGTCGACTTCTATATGCACATCTATCCCGACTCGACAGAAAAGCGCCGCGTACAGCTTTCCCGGTTGGCAATGGTTGGATGGGCTTTGCTGATGTTCGCATTGGCGCTGGTTGCCCGTCATGGTGGAAAGGTGCTTGAAGTGGGCCTGTCGATTGCGTCAGTTGCATACGGGGCGCTGCTGGGCGTCTTTCTTCTGGGGGTACTCACGCGCACCGCATCGGAGCGCGGCGCAATGGTTGGGATGATCTGCGGATTCTCTCTTGATCTCTACCTATGGCTATGCACCGGCGTACAGTTTACCTGGTACGTGGTGTTGGGCAGCGGTACTACATTCATCATCGGATACTGTGCAAGTTTGATAATGCCTCGAGCGGGCTTGAACTCATCGTGCTGAGGAATTGAGATGCGCCTGAAAGAGCTGGAGACAGAACGCCGCAATCGAGCTACTGAGAATCTGGATACAATGACGACTCTCGAACTGGTTGCAGCCATGAACCGCGAAGATACAGTTGTGCCGCGAGCCGTCAAGCGAGTATTGCCAGAAATCGCCACGGCTGTCGATGTCATTACCGATTGCTTCGCCGGTGGTGGACGCCTGATTTACGTTGGCACCGGAACCAGCGGACGCATCGGCGCGCTGGATGCCGCGGAGTGTTCTCCGACCTTCGGCACCAGCCCCGAGATGGTCCGGTTTCTGATTGCAGGCGGCGAGAGTGCGCTTGTAAAAGCTACTGAGGCCAGCGAAGACTCCGCCGAACTTGGCCGCAGCGACATGGCTGCGATGAAGCCCGGCAAGCGTGACGTCGTCGTGGGAATTGCGGCGAGCGGGCGCACCCCCTATACGATCGGTGCCCTGGAGTACGCAGTCAGGAAAGGCGCCGCAACAATTGCGATCGCCTGCAATCGAGGCTCAGCCCTTGGCAATGTGGCCAAGATACGAATCGAAGTCGAAGTGGGACCAGAGGTTTTGACTGGCTCCACAAGGCTCAAGGCAGGCACCGCACAAAAGCTGATTTGCAATATGCTGACGACCGGCGCCATGGTCAAGCTGGGCTATGTCTACAGCAACCTGATGGTCAACATGCATCTGACAAATGAGAAGCTCGTCGAGCGCGGCATCTTGATCCTCGAGTCTCTGGCACATGTCTCCCGCGAGACCGCCCTGGAAACACTGGAGAGGGCCGACATGAGTGTGCCGCTGGCACTGGTGATGCTAAAAGCCAATGTGAGCAAGAGCGAGTCAGTGAAGCGGCTGCGCAAGGCAAAGGGCAATGTTCGCAAGGCGATTGAGGGTTAACATGAAAATCTCTTTTAAGAAATACCGGCCTTGCCGGAACCTGCTGTACATCTTACCGGTCTTTCTCTCTACCTATAGTCAGAGCCAGCTTCCTGCGGAATCGTCAATACCCACCCCCGTCCGGGCCGCTGCACGGCAGCCGGGCTTCGAGGGAATTGATGCGCTCATGCAAGAGGCCGTGGCCAAGGGCAACATCCCCGGCGGAGTAGTATTGATCGGACACAACGGCAATATCGTCTATCGCAAGGCATTTGGATCGCGTTCGCTCGAGCCGACGCGAGAGCCGATGACAGTAGACACTATCTTCGACCTGGCCTCGCTCACCAAGTGCATCGCAACTACGACGTCCGTAATGCAGTTGATTTCGGAAGGTCGAGTGAGGCTTAACGATCCGGTCGGCGCGTACCTGCCCGAATTCAAACAGAACGGTAAAGAAGACATTACAGTCCGTGAGTTGTTGACCCACTTCTCCGGCCTCGCTCCCGATCTGGATTTGAAATCTCCCTGGCAAGGCCGCGACGCCGCATTCGCCATGGCCATGCAGGCACGGCCAATCAATCCGCCAGGCACGCGCTTCTTGTACAGCGATATCAATTTTGAGACGCTCGGTTTTCTCGTGGAAAAGGTGACGGGGAAGACGCTGAACGAGTATGCGAGCGCGAAGATTTTTGCGCCGTTGGGCATGAACGATACGCGCTTCCTGCCCCCTGCCGATTGGATGCCGCGCATTGCTCCGACGCAATACGACGAACAAGGCAAGATGTTGCGCGGCGTAGTCCATGACCCGACTGCCCGTCGGATGGGCGGTGTCGCCGGGCACGCGGGCCTTTTCTCTACCGCTGACGATCTCGCAAAATTTGCGCAGGCGCTTCTCACCGGAGACAAGATTCTCAGACATCTCGATGTCGAAAAAATGTCCACTCCGCAGCAGCCTGCGATCGCCTCCAGCCTCCGGGGACTGGGCTGGGACATCGATTCTCCCTTTGCCAGCAATCGCGGGGAGTTGCTGCCGGTGGGGTCATTCGGGCACACCGGCTTTACAGGAACCTCGCTGTGGATCGATCCAGTCACACGCACCTACATCATCATTCTTACCAATGCAGTGCATCCCAACGGTCACGGATCTGTGGTGTCTTTGCGTGCCCACATTGCTACCGCCGTCGTCAGGTCGCTTGATCTGACAGTCGACGAGAGCGAAAAACTGCGGCTGGCCCGCATCACCGGATACAACGAATCGCTGATGGCGGAGCGGCGCCTTAAAGCGCGCAACGGCGAAGTGAAGGTTGGGATCGACGTACTCGAGGAACACGCATTTCGCGAGCTTCACCCCGATCCTAATCATCCCGTAAGAATTGGCCTTGTCACAAATCAGACCGCTGTCGATTCTCATGGCAAACGTACAGCCGACGTGCTGGCGCATGTTCCCGGCTTGCAATTGACCGCGATTTTCAGCCCCGAGCATGGCGTTGCCGGCGTCCTCGACACGACCAAGATCGGTAACTCGACTGACGCGGCCACTGGCGCTCCGATTTACAGCGTGTACGGTGACACAGACGCAAAGCGGCGTCCATCGCCAGAGCAACTAGCTGGCCTGGACGCGATTGTCTACGACATCCAGGACATCGGTGTGCGTTTCTACACGTACGAAAGTACGCTTGGTTATTTCCTCGAGGCGGCAGGGAAATCGGGCAAGGAAATGATGGTACTCGATCGTCCCAACCCGATCGGCGGCAGCTATCTGCAAGGGCCCATCGCCGATGCCGGCCGCGAGTCATTTGTAAGCTATTGGAAGACTCCGGTGCGCCACGGCATGACCGTCGCAGAGCTTGCGCAGATGTTCAACAGCGAGCGCGCTATTGGCGCCAGGCTGGCAATAGTGAAGATGGAAGGCTGGATGCGCGGCGACTGGTACGACTCAACCGGCATGACGTGGATTAATCCCTCGCCGAATATGCGTGACCTTACCGAGGCCACTCTCTATCCGGGCCTGGGCATGATTGAAGGCACTAACATCTCTGTCGGCCGCGGAACTGACACGCCCTTTGAATTGCTGGGTGCGCCATGGATCGTGCCCACGGCCCTAGCCCAATATCTCAATGCGAGAGAGATCAGCGGTGTGCGTTTTGTCCCGCTCAGTTTCACGCCCAATGCATCAATATATGCGGGAGAGAAATGTGGCGGCGTGAACATTATCGTTACTGATCGCGATGCTCTCGACGCGCCGGAGTTGGGGTTGGAGATAGCAGCAGCGTTGCACCATCTTGATCCGGAAGAGTACAAATTGACCGCGTTGGACGGCCTGATGCGCAACAAGTCCACGCTGGACGCACTTGCCGCTGGAGAGGATCCGCACCGCATTGCCGAAGATTGGCAGGATGCTCTTGAGAGTTTCAATGCACTGCGCTCAAAGTATCTTCTCTACTAATGCACGAGATTGACGCAAGAGGCGACCGCGGCGTTGTTATGAACCGATGGGAGTAGACGAGTGAAAATGAATTGGAGATGTCTCGGGACGTGGCCGTTGCTTGCATTCACGCTGTTGGGTGCCGTTAGCGCGTTTCCAGCGGCGCCGGCCCCTGTACATCTTGACCACAAAGGAGAAAAGTGGGCCGTCTCGACGCTGCGCAAGATGACGCTCGAAGAAAAGATCGGGCAGATGATCCTGGTTTGGGCGCGCGTTCAGTTCCTGAACGTCGATAGCCCGGAATATCTTCAGATGCAAGAGGAGATGCGCACGTATCACCTGGGAGGTTTCGGTGTAACGATTGCTGCCGAGGGCGGAATTCTGACGAAGAGCCAGCCGCTGGAGGCTGCTTTACTTACCAATGAACTGCAAAAGGATTCGAAGTATCCTCTTCTCTTCGCAGCAGACTTTGAGCGCGGCCTGTCAATGCGTCTCACCGGAGCCACGGATTTTCCCGCAGCCATGGCGTTTGGCGCAACTGGAGACAAAGAGTTTGCCCGCGAGTTCGGCCGCATCTCCGCCCAGGAATCGCGCGCCATCGGAATTCAGTGGAACTGGTTCCCCGTAGCAGACATCAATTCCAATCCAGCCAATCCCATCATTAATACACGTTCTTTCGGAGCAGATCCAGCGCAGGTGGGCGAGATGGTGGCCGCATACATCGCCGGAGCGCGAAGCGCCGGATTGCTGACGACCAGCAAGCATTTCCCCGGTCATGGCGACACCGATACCGATTCCCATCTGGGCCTGGCGCGCACCAATGCAAGTGTCGATCGCCTCAACACTATGGAGCTTGTTCCCTTTCGTGCGGCCATTGCAGCCGGCGTTGACTCCGTGATGATAGGCCACATCTCAGTTCCTTCCATTGAGCCCGATCCCAATCGTCCGGCCAGTATTTCGTCGCTGGTTGTGACGGACCTACTGAAGAAACAGCTCGGCTTTCATGGATTGGTTGTCACCGACGCATTGGATATGGGCGCGCTCACACGCGTGTTCTCCGGATCGGAAGCCGAAATCTCCGGCGCTGAAGCGGTCGAGGCCATCCGCGCCGGCAACGACATGGTGCTTATTCCCGGTGACCTCGGCGGAACGTACAACGGACTGCTCAACGCCGTGAAGCAAGGCAAACTCACGCAGGAACGAATCGATCAGAGCGTGCTTAAGATTCTGCGCATGAAGGCGTCAGTAGGTCTGAACCGGAATCGATTTGTAAATCTCTCCGCTGTAGCTCATCAGGTTGCTCGGCCGGAGAGCCAGGTCATCGCGCAGAAGATCGCCGACCACGCCATTACATTGGTGGCCGACAATAGTAAGCTGATTCCATTGCGCGCTTCAGCGTCGGCAACTGCACTGCCTGCAAGCGAGCCAGCCTCGCAGGCATCCAATCTTGTGGCCGTGATCTTCGCCGATACCGGGCGCGGCAGCGAAGGCGGGCGCACATTCGTGAGTGAACTGCGCAGGCGGGTTCCAAATGCAACTGTCTTCTACGTGGATGGAACCAACTCCGCCGTCGTGTCAAAGAACCTGCTGCCCGCCGTGAAGGGTGCGACGAGAGTCATTGCCGTAGCCGAATCCGTTCCCAGCCCGAGGCGAACTACACAGGGCCGGGCGGGCGGTTCTGTCGAAATGGACATGGGCCCCGCCAAGTTGCTGGCAAGCATCGTAGAAAATGCAGGAGACCGGACAGTGGTCGTGGCATTCGGCAATCCTTACGTTGGCTCCGGAATTGCCGGGATTCAAACCTACCTTTGCACATTCTCCAATACTTCCGTGTCGGCATTTGGCCTCGCAGCGGCGCTCTTTGGAGAGATACCTGTTCACGGCCACCTGCCAATAACAATTCCGGGATTAGCGAATCTTGGAGCCGGTCTCGATCGCGATTCCGTTGCTGCTCGACTTGGTCCTCCAAGCAACTGACTTGTGCAATTGCGGGGGAGCTGATTCGTGAAGGCCGCCGATCTGCTCGATGGCGGCAGCAAGCAGATTCGAAGCGCTGAACCTCTAGCGTAAAATTTATCACGAGGAAGAAAATGGTAACCCTCTCGAATTTCGGTATTCGTTCTCAATGCCTGTCGCTGCTCAAACGAAGCAGATCAATATCCGGCAAGATCGCGCGCCGTTTTCTCCCCGTCGGCTTTTTGCTCATCCCGCTCTTGATGCCCATGGCAAAACTGGGGCGAGCGCAAATGTCCGTTCCCCATCCAGACTTCGTGGTCGCGAGGCCTGTCATCAATATGTATTCCAAGCCCACAATGGACAGCGATGTTGTCTCGCAGGCTCTGTACGGGACGGGCGTTCTTTCGCTCCAGAAGCAAGCGGACTGGTACAACATAAGCACCGCCGACGGATACAAGGGCTGGGTCTCCGCGGCTGATCTAAAGGCAAGCGACGCCGCACCCTACGCTCCCGAAGGCCGCTCCGTGCGCGTCACTGGAATGGACGTTAACATCTATCGTGATCCTGACGTCACGCGTCATGCACCCATGCTGAAACTGCCATGGGAGGCGCGCCTAGAATTGGTTCCCGGAAAGACTGATAACTCCGCGCGCTGGCTCCAGGTGAAGCTTGTCGATGGTGAGATCGCCTGGGTGCAGCGCGGCGATGTCAGCGCTGGATCTTACCCGCTGACAATCGACGAGACGCTTCAATTAGCGCGGAGGTTTCTCGGCGTCACATATACGTGGGGTGGCGTCTCCAGCCAGGGCTTCGACTGCTCCGGATTCACGCAGATGCTGGAAAGGCAGCGCGGAATCGTAATGCCTCGCGATGCAGACCTGCAAGCAGCGTGGAGCGGCGTCACCGCGGTTGAGCGCAAAGATTTGCAGCCGGGAGATCTCCTGTTTTTCGGCAGCAACGCCGCCAAAATCACGCACACGGGAATGTATCTCGGCAATGGCGAGTTCATCCACGACACCACGCACGGCCACCCCGGCGTTCAAATCAGCAAGTTGGACGACAAGCCCTGGACCACGCTTCTGGTCGCAGCACGGAGAGCAAAGTGATCAACCGTCGAGAGATGTTGAAGATTGCTGGCGCCGCAAGTGCAAGCAGCGTGCTGCCGTTGCCCGTTTTAGCAGCGCAGTCGCAGTCCGCGCAGAAGAAGACCGAAGTTGATTGCAGCCTGAAACGCCTGATGCTTCGGCACACATGGACAACAACGATGTCTTCAAGCGAATACCGAGACACGGTCAAGTTCCAGTATCGGCGCGACGGCATTACCGGACACGGCGAAGGAGCGCCCATCATTCGCTACCAGGAATTTCCTGATCAGGCGATGAAAGCCATTGACGCGATCAGCGGACAAATCGTCTCAGGCGATCCCCACATGTATCAGAAGTTTCTAGCACAAGTTCGCGCCGCCCTCGGCGATCATCAACATGCCGCAATGGCGGCTGTCGATATCGCTGTCTTCGATTGGCTCGGCAAAAAGCTCGGCGTGCCACTCTACCAGTTTCTCGGCCTCGATCCCACAGACGCACCCATTACCGACTTTTCCATCGGCATCGATACTCCGGAGATCACTCGTCAGAAGACACGCGAGGCGGCGGACTTTCCGGTGCTGAAAGTAAAGGTGGGCCTGAAGACTGACGAGCCGACCATCGAGGCCGTGCGCTCCGTCACAAAGAAACCGATTCGTGTGGATGCAAACGAAGGATGGACCGATAAAGAAGAGGTCATCCGCAAGATCAACTGGCTTGAAACCCAGGGCATTGAATATGTCGAACAACCTATGCCCGCGCACATGATCGAAGAAACGAAGTACGTGCGCAGCAAGGTTCATCTGCCCATCTTTGCCGACGAGGCCTGCACGGCTATCACTATGATTCCGCGCCTGACAGATGCTTACGACGGAATCAATGTAAAGCTCGACAAGGCGGGAGGTATTCTCGAGGCCTTGCGATGGATCGAGGTAGCCCGCGCCGTGAAGATGAAGGTTATGCTCGGCTGCATGGTTTCCAGTTCCTGCTCGGTAACGGCTGCCGCGCACTTATCGCCATTGGTCGATTACGCGGACCTCGACGGCAATCTGCTGGTGGCCAACGATCCTTGGTCCGGCGTCCGGGTCGAAAAAGGGAAACTTATACTCCCTAGTGGGCCAGGGCTGGGACTCGTTCCGCAACACGGCTAAGAAACTGCGCAACAAATGCGGATGCGCCGGCGACTGCCTTCTTCTATATAGTTGTGTTTGTTGCAAGTTTCCGCCAGGTCAGACGCGCCTTCGGATCATCAGGCAGGCCGCAATGGTGCTGCCGCAATCGAGTCTTGCCACTACCGTAATCACAAGATTCTCAAGAAGATTGAGAATGAAAGGGAATTCACAATGCCGACATCGGTTTCCAATGTCTCTAAAAGCAAGACCGTCAGATCATTGACAAGATTGAAAGCCTGGAAGGCTCTCAAAGCCCACCACAAGCAGGTTGGCGCCTTGCATCTGCGCGATTTGTTTGCGGCTGACCCGAACCGCGGTGAGCAGTTGACGGTTGAGGCTATGGGCTTGTTCTTCGATTACTCGAAGAATCGCATTACGGACGAGACCATCAAGCTACTGATGGAATTGGCGCGGGAGTCCGGCCTCCAATCGCGGATTGACGCCATGTTTCGTGGCGACAAAATCAACGTCACGGAAGGGCGGGCGGTGTTGCATGTGGCCCTGCGCGCGCCGAAAGGCAGCAGCATCGTCGTCGACGGCCAGAACGTAGTGCCGGAGGTCCATGCCGTGCTCGACAGAATGGCTACCTTCTGCGGCCGTGTCAGGAGCGGGGAGTGGAAGGGGCACACCGGCAAACGAATTCGCAACGTGATCAACATTGGCATCGGCGGCTCGGACTTGGGGCCGGTCATGGCCTACGAGGCGCTCAAGCATTACAGCGATCGCAACCTGACGTTCCGCTTCGTATCCAACGTGGATGACATTGACTTTGCGGAAGCTGTCGCCGGTCTGGATCCTGCGGAGACTCTCTTTATCGTCTCGTCGAAAACCTTCACCACGCTGGAGACAATCACCAACGCACAATCGGCCCGCGCATGGTTGGTAAAGGGTTTGGGCGGCGACGAGAAGTCGGTGGCAAAGCACTTCGTCGCCGTATCGACCAATGCTGAGGGAGTCGGCAAGTTCGGCATCGACACCGCGAACATGTTCGGGTTCTGGGACTGGGTCGGCGGACGCTATTCCATGGATTCGGCGATCGGCCTGGCCACTATGCTGGCGATTGGGCCGGAGAACTTCCGCGCCATGCTGGACGGCTTCCACCAGATGGACGAACACTTCCGGACCACGCCGTTCGAGCGCAATCTTCCCGTGGTGCTTGGCCTGCTCGGGCTCTGGTACACGGACTTTTTTGGTGCGCAGACTGTGGCTGTGTTGCCTTACGAACAATATCTGAAGCGCTTTCCGGCCTACCTGCAACAGTTGACCATGGAGAGCAACGGTAAGCATGTCACCATCGCCGGGAAAGAAGTTGGTTACGACACCAGTCCGATTTATTGGGGCGAGCCCGGCACCAACGGTCAACATTCCTTCTATCAACTTATCCATCAAGGAACCAGGCTGATCCCCTGCGACTTTATTGCATTTGGCAATTCGCTCAGCCCAATTGGCCGCCATCACGACATGCTGCTGGCAAACGTACTTGCGCAGAGTGAGGCGCTGGCATTTGGCAAAACGCTCGAGCAAGTTAAGGCGGAAGGCACGCCGGATTGGCTTGCCCCACATCGCGTCTTTGAAGGCAACCGCCCGTCAAACACCATCCTCGCCGACAGGCTCACGCCGCAAGTTCTCGGCAAACTTGTCGCGCTCTACGAGCACAGCGTGTTCACGCAGGGAATCATCTGGCAGATCAACTCCTTTGACCAATGGGGTGTCGAACTCGGCAAGGTGCTCGCACAAAGGATTATTCCGGAACTCGAAAGCCAGACCGAGCCGGCACTGGCGCACGACAGTTCAACGAACAACCTGATTCGCCGCTACCGGAAACTCAAGAAGCAGACCTAAAAACGGTCAAGCGTCCCAACTAGACATCTCTCTCGCAACCCGCCAATTGGCCCCTCGTTTCGAGCCCCACCTTTCCGGTGGAAGCACTGACGATGAGGTACGGTCCAATGATTGTGCCTTGATTCCAAGGCGCATTGTGGGCCCTATGAGCGATAAGGTCAAGCGGAGGCACGTTACATACTTCAAAGAATCTGATACGTTTATTTACAGTAGTTGTAATCTTCGGGCCTCACGAATGTGATCTATATCACTGCCACGGCATGCTCGATAGCGTATGCTGGCAGTTAAGACTTGGGATCCGCACACCATGAACTGGGACAGAAAAGGCGTGTTGCTGATGTTGGCGGTTGTGGTCTTCTGGGCCGCGGCACCGGCGTCCTCCTGCCTATTGGGCACTCGGCATTCGAGCCAGCCCGATTGCTGTCGCGCCACGCCGAAGGACTGCGGCACGCCCGCGATGGGTGCAGACAGTTCATGCTGCCAAATCCACGGGAAGACTCCAGCCGTCGCTCCCGTCCAGCCGTACTCTCCTGTCCGGTCGCATGAAGTGGCCTACGTGCCGCATCAGGCCGGCATTGGGTCAATGGCCGCTCCCGGCGCAGGGTACCAGAACGCACTTGAAACGCCGCCGCCGAAGTTCCCGCCGGGCGGCGCATTCTCACTCCGAATCTAGAGTTCCCTCCTTCGCAGGCTGAATCTGAGCCTTCGCGCGTCCTTGCACTCTTGCGCAATGTAGGCGTACGGTCAAGCTCAAGAACCCCATCTCCTCTGGAGGGAGTAATGAAATATTTTGTTGCCGCACTTTGTTTTCTGGCGGCCGCTGTGTCCGCCGCTATTTCTCGCGCGCAGACACCTGCCAGTAGTGACGGGTTGGCGAGCGTTGCTGCATTGATCGAGGGACAGCACGGGGAACACCACATGGGCGAGGCTTCCGGGCAGGCTCTGACACTCGAGGAAGTCGAGCGGATCGCACTTGCCGAGAATCCTGAAATTGCGGTTGCTGCCAGGCGAGTTGCCATCGCTGAGGCGCACGTTCCTACCGTTGCCGCGCTCGACGATCCAATGGCCATGTATCGCGGTTGGGGAGTCCCGTTGCAACAGCCGTGGAATTACAACGCCGCCCAGAACATGTTCAGCATCAGCCAGACGCTGCCGGGCCGTGGAAAGCGGGACCTGCGCACCAGCGTGGCGGAGTCAGACGTGGATATCGCGAAAGCCAACCTGGAGCAGATGCGCCTCGACGTTCGGGTGCGCGTGCACAAGGCCTTCAATGACATGTTGCGGGTAGACGACGAACTGCGGATTCACGATCAGCACTTGGACATTGCGCGCCAGGCCATTCAAGCGGCGCGCATCAAGTACACCTCCGGAAAGGTACCGCAGCAGGACATTCTGAAGGCGCAGGTTGCGCTTACGCGGTTGGCGGAACACATGATTCAGTACGATCACGACGACGATCTGGCGCGAGCCCGCCTCAACACCCTGCTTGGGCGCGACCCCAACACGCCGCTCCGTGTAGTTGGAGAGCATGCCCTGCTTGCCCCGCTGCCGCAGGCGAAGAGTCTTGACGATCTGGCTCTGCAATCCCGGCCCGATCTGCTCGCAGCCGAGCGAGCGGCCGAGCGCAGCCATAAGGAGCAGGTGCTGGCGAAGAAGGCTTACGTGCCGGATTTTACCGTCTCGGCAGGTTACATGATTATGCCGTCCGGCCAGAACATGCGCAACGCCTACATGCTTGAGGGCACGATGAACCTGCCCTGGCTGAACCACCGCAAACACGATGCGGAGATTGCGGAAGCCGCAGTGCAAGCGACCGAGCAGGATGCCGAACTGGCTGCGCTTCGCAATACCGCATTCGGGCAAATCCAGGAAGCGCTTGTGGAGGCAGAGGCCGCACAAAAGCTGGCGCACCTGTACCACGACCAACTCCGGCCCCAGGCGGAAGCCACGTTGCAGTCGAGCGTGATTGCGTATGAGAACGACAAGACGGAATTTCTCGATCTGCTCGACAGCCAGATGTCGGTTGTCGACATCGACCTCGCCTGGTTCGCAGCAGTTGCTGACTTCGATGCGCGCCTGGCGGATCTTGAACTCGCGACAGGCACATCTCTCCCCACAAGCACTTCAAACGATCAATCCGGCTCCCACGCTACCGATTCCCACACGAACGAGGTAAAACCGTGAAGACACGAAGCTATCAATTTTCATTGGCAGCGGCGGTTGCCGTTTGCGTTTTACTTGCGGCCGCTCTTGGGTATGTACTCATGCATCGCAACCTCGCGGCCTCGCTGGCGGCCTTGCGCGCTGCTCCGCAGGCGGATTCGCAGAACCCTGTCGTAGCGCGGGGACCTGCAATGGCCTCCCAGCCCACGCCGCCTGCTGGTGCCACTTCGAATGGCGAGCCGGTCTTGGCTCCGTTGCAGTTATCGCCGCAACGCATGCAGTCGATCGGTGTGACTACGGCGACGGTGGAAATGAAGGATGTGAGCGACGACCTGAGTGTTCCCGGCAATGTCGATATCGATGAGCAGCGGCTCTCTTATGTGCAGACCCGCTTTCCCGGATGGATTCAGGATGTCTCAGTGAATGCGACCTACCAATACGTTCACAAGGGACAGCGCCTTTTCACCGTGTACAGTCCCGATCTCGTAAGCAGCGAGCAGGAATATCTTCTGGCCCGCCAGAATCAGAAAGCCTTCTCTCAGGATGCCCACGGAATGGGCGCGCAGGACAGCCAGTGGTTGCAGAAGGCTGCTGAAGAACGCATGCTGCAATTCGGTGTCCCGGCACAAACCATCGCTGAGTTGGAGCAGAGTGGCAAGATGCAGCGCAACATCGCCGTCGAATCGCCGGCCTCGGGCTACATCATCGAACGCAATGCTCTCCCTAACGCTTACGTGCAACCGGAAACCAAGCTGTACACAATTGCCGATCTATCCACTGTTTGGGTCTACGCTAATGTATTTCAGAATGACGTTGGCCGGCTGAAACCGGGCGACCCCGCGCAGGTAACTGTGGACGCTTATCCCGGCCGCCACTTCAACGGTCGCATCGATCAGATCCTGCCGCAGGTGGATATGACAACGCGCACCGTGCGCGTGCGCCTGGTCTTCAGCAACCCCGGTGTGGTTCTCAAGCCGGGAATGTACGTGAACGTTGCCATTGCAGTCCGGCTGGGAAAGCAAATGGTGATACCTTCTTCCGCGGTTCTGCAAACAGGCACGCGGGCTATCGCGTTTGTCGACCACGGCAACGGCGACCTGGAGCCGCGCACCGTTACGACCGGGCCGCAACTCGAAAATTCCGTCGTCGTCCTCGGCGGCTTGAAGGCCGGCGATAAAGTCGTGAGCTCCGCCAATTTTCTTGTGGACTCCGAGGCTCAGCTTCAAGCGGCCGCCGGAGCATTTGCTCCTGCCGTTGAGCCTCCAGCCGCCGGCGCCCCTCCCGCCGCTCACATCCAAATCGACCTCAGCACCCAGCCCGCTCCGCCGCAGAAAGGCGCGAACGCGGTGCAGGTCAAGCTCACCGGCAGCGATGGAAAGCCGGTGTCGGGCGCGCAAGTAAGCGCAGTCTTCTTCATGCCGGCAATGCCCGCTATGGGCATGGCCGCGGAGCACGCCGCAGCGCCACTTGCCGACAAGGGCAACGGGCTCTATGAAGGCTCCGCACAGCTCTCCTCGGGAGGCACTTGGCAAGTAACCGTAACCGTACAGCGAGGCGGCCAGACGGTAGCCACAAAGCAACTCAGCCTAACCGCCACGGGAGGCATGTGATGATTTCTCGCATCATCGCGTGGTGCGCACGCAATCCCTTCCTAGTTTTCACAGGAGCTATTCTCCTCGCCGTCGCGGGCTTCTGGTGCCTGCAACGTATCCCTCTCGACGCGCTGCCCGACATCAGCGATGTGCAGGTAATCATTCACACTTCGTGGGCCGGCGAGCCCCCGAATGTGATTGAAGACCAGGTCACGTACCCGATCGTCACTGCTCTGCTCGCGGCTCCGCACGTCAAGAATGTGCGCGCCCAAACTATGTTCGGCGACTCCTATGTCTTTGTCGTCTTTCAGGATGACACCGACCTCTACTGGGCGCGCTCGCGCGTAACCGAGTATCTGCAGCAGATCGCCGGACGACTGCCCGCCGACGTGCATCCCGCCATTGGCCCCGATGCCACCGGCGCAGGCTGGGTCTACGAGTACGCCCTTGTCGATCGCAGCCATACGAAAAGCCTGGGCGATCTGCGCGCGTTGCAGGACTGGTATCTGCGCTATCAGCTTGAAACAGTTCCCGGCGTGGCAGAGGTGGCCAGCATCGGCGGCTTTGTGCGCCAATACCAGGTAAATCTCGATCCCAAAAAGCTCTTCTCCTACGGCATCTCCGCCGCCACTGTGATCGACAGAGTCCGGCAGAGCACGAACGAGGTCGGCGGAGACGTACTTGAAATGAGCGGAGCCGAGTACATGATCCGCGGCCTCGGCTATCTGCGCACCCTCTCCGATCTCGAAAATGTTCCCGTAGCAACAAAGAACGGCACGCCAGTGCTGGTGCGGGATCTAGGCACAGTCACTTTCGGTCCTGACGAACGGCGCGGTGCGGCCGACTGGCAGGGACAAGGCGAAACCGTGGGCGGAATTGTCGTCATGCGCTATGGCCTCAATGCTCTCAACGTAATCGACGGCGTAAAGGCCAAGTTCAAGGAGATTGCGCCATCGCTCCCGGCCGGTGTTGAGATCGTGACCGGCTACGATCGCTCCTGGCTTATTAACGAGTCGATCCACACATTGAAGAGGGACCTTATCGCCGAGGCCATCATTGTCAGCTTCGTCAGCATTGTGTTCCTGTTCCACTTCCGTTCCGCTCTAGTTCCCATCCTGACGCTGCCCATTGCCGTGCTGGCCGCGTTCATCCCCATGTATTACCTCCACGTCAGCTCCAACATCATGTCGCTTGGCGGACTTGCGCTGGCTGTTGGTGTCCTTATCGACGCCGCGATCGTCATGGTGGAGAACGGATACCGTCATCTTGCCGAGCGCACCGATGTTCCAGACGAAGCAGAGCGGCGCCGCATCCTCGTCCACTCGGCGCAACAGGTCGGTCCGGCGCTATTCTACTCGCTCATCATTATTGTGGTGTCGTTTCTGCCCGTGTTCCTGTTGGAAGCACAGGAAGGGCGCATGTTTCGTCCGCTGGCCTGGACAAAGACGCTGTCTCTCATCTTCTCCTCGCTGCTTTCCATCACGTTTGTTCCAGCGCTCATGCCGCTCTGCCTGCGCGGCAAGTTGCGCCGCGAATCAAAGAACCCCGCCGCCCGCGTCACGCAGGCCATCTACCTCCCGGCGCTGCGCTGGAGCCTGAAGCACTGGAAGCTGATCATCGTGCTGAATCTTGCCTTCCTTGGCGCAACGATTCCTCTCTACTTCCGCCTCGGAAGCCAGTTCATGCCCGCGCTCTACGAGGGCTCTGCTCTCTACATGCCCAGCGCACTGCCCGGTATCTCCATCACGCAGGCCGTCTCGCTCATGCAGGAGCAGGACCGCATCATCCGCTCATTCCCTGAAGTCTCGACAGTCTTCGGCACGGTGGGCCGCTCTGACAGCGCCACGGACAACGCGCCGCTCGACATGTACGACACCACCATCATGCTCAAGCCGCGCGAACAGTGGCGCCCCGGCATGACCTACGAAAAGCTGATCCACGATATGGATGAGAAGCTCCAGTTTCCGGGCCTCACCAATACCTGGACCATGCCGGTAGAGAACCGGCTAGACATGGAATTGACCGGCATCAAGACTGCGGTCGGTATCAAGATTCAAGGCCCCGATCTGTCGCACATTGAAGATATCGGCGCGCGCATGCAGCAGATCCTCACCGGCATGCCTGAGACCAACTCCGTTTTTGCTGAGCGCGTAGCGCAGGGCTTCTATCTGAATGTCGAAGTGAACCGGCCCATGGCCGCGCGCTACGGCCTCACCGTTGCCGACGTGCAGTCTGTCATCACATCGGAGATCGGCGGAGCCGACATTGCGCAAAATGTCGAAGGCCGCGAGCGCTTCCCCATTGCCGTCCGCTATCAGCGCAGTTTCCGTGACCATCCTGAAGCCATGTCGCAGGCTCTCATCCCCACTCCCTCAGGCGAGCAGATTCCAATCAGCCAAGTGGCTCACGTCTTCTACTCGCGTGGCCCCGCCATGATCCGCGACGAAGACGGCGCTCTGACTGGTTACATATATCTCAATCTCAACACGCATGATTACGGCGGCTTTGTGAATCACGCGGAGAAGTTGATCAACCAGAAGCTTGCGCTTCCTGCCGGCTACACCTGGCGTTGGGCCGGTGAGTATGAGTTCGAAATGCGCGCCAAGCAGCGGCTCAAAATCATCTTGCCTATCGTCTTCTTCGTGATCTTTATGCTACTCTATTTCGTCTTCAAATCTGCCGCCGAAGCTGCGGTGCTTATTTTTCCCACGCTCTACGCAATGTCAGGCGGCCTGCTGCTCCAATGGTTGCTCGGCTATAACTTCAGCGTCGCTGTGTGGGTAGGCTATATCGCGCTATTCGGCATTGCTGTAGAAACCGGCGTGGTGATGGTGGTGTATCTGGATGAAGCTTTCCAGCACCGCCTCGCACAAGACGAACCAATGACAGAAGACGGGTTATTGCACTCCGTCATTGAAGGCGCGGTCCAGCGACTTCGGCCCAAGCTCATGACCGTAACCGCGGTCATCCTCAGCCTCGCGCCCATCCTATGGGAAACCGGCATCGGTTCCGATGTGATGAAGCCCATCGCCGCCCCCATCGTCGGCGGAATGGTCACATCCACCATCCACGTCCTGATTCTCGTCCCGGTTTTCTTCCTGCTCATCAAGCGCAGAGCTCTCCGCAAAGGCCGGCTCACTGCAGCTCCCGCGACGGTAAACACGTAACCAGAGAGCGCAAGGGATTAGTGATCACTTAAGTAACCGTCTCGGGAAACCAGTGGCGGGAAGGAACTGAGCGTCAGCAGGCAACTGGCGCACTGCCTTCCTCGCCGATCGCAAGTGCTCACCGAATCTCCCGAGTGACCGCTAGATGACAATTCCGAGACAATTCCAATAAACCCAATGAACAATGACGTTTATATTCGCTTTCCCACAAGGTTCATGTGTGTGCTGCTGTAGTCAGGGGACATCAGGAGACCCATGGTCTCGCCCCGAAAATCTGCCTCTTCGTCCAATCTCTTCGTGTGTAAACCAGCTTTAGCCATCCCTTTCCGAATCTCATGCTCCTTCTCCTTTGTCGCAAAGGCAGGCATAAGGCAAGGAAAAAATCCGCCCCCTCAGAAATAAACTTGCCCAAGTGCTTGCCGAAATGAATTCGTATTTGCGACAATGGCTCACCGGTTCGCGTGACTTCCCCGTCTCGCCGACAACCAGGTGAACGGCATGACCAGGTTCGAGGGGGCAAAGACCCAAAGCTTCCCGAACCATCCCCAACGAATCTGGCCGGTCCGACGCTCCAAAGACGTTCACTTGTCTGCGAATTGGAAATCAGGAGCAATCGGCATATGCGCAAGCCAGGCTGTGGCTTCCTGCCAACTTCTCGGCTGGCGGTGTGTACTGTGATACGGGTATCTTGCTAGTTCATTCATGAATTCAGGTTGAACTGAAGCAGATCAGAAGGGGTTTTGCAATGAACCTTCCTCTTCGTTCTCTCGCCGTTTTTGCAGCAGGCCTTCTGTGCCTCGAGACCAGTTTTGCCGTGAGCGCCGGCAAAGCTCCAGAAGCAGGCACTTCTCTACTCGCTTCTCAGCAAGAAGCTGCCGCTGAGGCTTCGCCCCCGTCCCCTCCGGGTGAAACGCTCATGATTCCTGGTCCACTGCGTCCATTCCTGCGAATGGCCGGCATAAGTCAGGAGGCCTCTCCCGCCGAAGTGCTGCCAATGCTGGCGCGCAATGTGTCGCTCTCCGGCTACGAGAATGACAAACCCACTGAGTACCTGATCCTGATTGATCGCTATGTGCGTCTGGCCCGCGAGCTTCAGACCCTGGCTGGGGCTGACGGCACAATCCGCGTTGCAGGCTGCGACGATGCAACCCGGCTCATTCAGGTTCTTGGTTACCAGTTTCAGAAAGGTTGCGCTCCCGGCGGTGCTGTCCTCATGACTGCTGATGCGGAGCGCGCCTTCCTCACGATCGACTCGGGCTTCCCTATCACCGCGCTTGAAGAGGCCCTCCAGAAAGGCACTCCCTTCAGCTATTCGTTTCCCGGCACCCCGGTCCCGGTCCTGTTCTCTGAAAAGACATGGACTGCCCTCAGCGTAGGGAACAAGAAGACGGCTGGGAAAGACCTGATCGACATCCTGCTGCGCGACCGAAGTGTGGACCGTCTCTATTCGGCTATGGCCAAGAGCGATAGGCAAACAAGGATTGCCTTAATGCGTTCGCCCGGTCTTAAGAGACTGCTTCCGTATGCCGCTTTGCTTGACTTCTATGGTGGCTGGATCACCATTCGCAATGGCCAGGTAGTTGTGCCCGGCGGAGCGAGCGAAGAGCAAGCCTGGAAGGATCTCGTTGGAGCCAGTCCGCAGGCGCCGGGAGAGTTTGTCATCCATCTCCTTGCCAAGGATCGCGGCTGGCAGGCTGCATATTTTGACGCCATGTCGCGTGTTGACCCACTACAACAAGCCCACTTCACTGAGGGGTCTCGTCTCAACCACCTCTACGAGGCCTACCGGACGAGCGGTACCCACGACTCCCGCACCAGTGCGTCAGAAAGTGTCTTCCCAAGAAACGCCGGGCTTTTGGTCCTCTTCACTCGTTTGCAATGGCAGGCGGACGGCCAGCCCCGGATTCCGGGCAACCTTCAAATCTGGAAGGACATCCTGAGCCGCAAGCCTGATTCAAACAACAAGCACATTTCGGCATCTAACACCCGCGCATGGGATAGCCCGGAGCAACTTCTCGAAACATTGGTAGCCTCTTCCATTAATGATTCCGGCATCAATCCATTGCAGATTTATCTCATGCTGAGCGCAATCGACCGCGGCAGACCTGCGGATAGCAAGATGTCTGAAGCGGCTGTGCGGCTCCTTGCCGACAGGTACCCCGAGTTCGGCAGCTGGTACCCGGTCTTTGCCGAATTCCCAACCTTGGACGATACTTCCATCACTCATTTTGTCCAAACGGCTGATCTAATCAACAAGATCTCGAACCCCACTCTGCGGTCCAATGCACTTGGTGCGTTTCAGGCTGGGATCGGCCTCTGGCAGATCCTCGCCCGCCAGGGACAGATTCCTGCTCGTAACCTGAATACATCATGGCAGAGCGCAGTTCAGCCCTATGCCGCGGTCTCCACTTCAGTCCAGCTTTTTGCCGCTGCACGGTCTTCGCTCGAGTCCACTCTGGTTTCAGCCGGCGGCAATTCGCATCCCACCCAGAATGAAATCGTCGATATGCTCGCCGGCCCTACCCAAAACAATGTAGACGGACGGCGCGCACACCAGGAACTGGTTCGGAGAATCCGCTCCGTAATGGATGACCAGCGCCTGGTTTCTCTCGACTCCCTCATTGGCCTCTTCGATGGCTTGGAGGACATGGCCCACGGGGCGCAGGTCGGCGACACACTGGTACTCCTCGCAGCGGATCTGCGTGAATTCGAGATGCCCAGGCCCATCTTCACGGGAAGCGAAAAGTCCGCCTGGGCTCCTATCGTTTACTCCAGCCGCCATGCGGAATTGCAGGTACGAACCGATCTGACCAAGATCATTCGTTCGCAAAGTTCGCCAGCCCAACTCGAAGACGCGCGCGGACGACTCACTCCGTTTCTCAGGGATACACTGGTTGGCTTGAATTACGCCTACTACGAGCCCCCTGGCGCACAGGTTCTCCACAACAATCCGCTTTTCGTACGCTCTCACGACTTCACTGCCTCATCGGTGCAGGGCATCGAGCATGTGTGGACCACCCCGGAGTTGGTTGGCGTCGGTGTTACTGCAGGCGGCGGAGCTTATCTGCTGGGATCACTCGCTGACCTACCCTACGCCCTGGCTTCGATGGAACAGGATTTCATTGCCCCGGTAAACATCCAGGCATTGATCTGGAAAGAAGTTGTCCCCGAGCTTCTCGTTGGCGCAGTCCTGCCGCGCTGGTGGGATATCGGGCAGGACGAGTTGCACGCGGCAGCCCTTTATCAACGCACCGGCGAAGAGCTCCTGATCGCTTCGGCTTCGGATCCGCAACTCAGAGAAAAAGTATTGAGCATTCTCTCTGATCGCATGACACCGGCGCGTCTGGACCTGACGGCACAAGCCCTTCAACAGCCTGATACCGCCACCAAGCTGCTTCCGCAAATGATGCCGGCAGACACTTTCTTTCTCGCTGCCCAATTTCGCAGCAAGTTCTCCGGCGATGTATCTCACTTGGGAAGCGCCGGTCGGGAATTGGAAGACCTCCTCGCCCGCAAGGGCGGCTCCCATGCCAGCATAGAGCGCCTCTCGAAAGACTTTGGCTTGCCGCATCTCGCCATGGGGCAAAGCGCCAGCTGCACTCTTCTCAACTCCGGGATCTTCCCCGTCTCCGGGGCTTTTGATGGCCGGCTGTTTGGTGAATCCTGGGAATCCAGCAATCTTTACTGGGCGCGCCTCGCAGATGAAACCGGCTATTCCCCGGCGATGCTCAATGTTCTGGTCCCCGATCTGACGCGTCACATGGTCTCAAATATCTTCGCCACAACCATCGACGATTGGCCGGCTTTGTTGCGCGCCATGGAGAAAACTGGCGATCAATTCCGAAAGGGCGGGATTACCGTGCACGGCGCAGGCACGATTACCGGACATGGCTCTGGCACCACAACCGGGCAAGGTGCAGGCACGATGACTGGGCAAGTCGGCAGTTTTCTAATTTCGGTGGGTGGAGACGGCGACCGCTAAGTGGCTTTTTCACCAGGCGCGGCACACAGGCAAGCCGGAATGACTTGACCACGAGCCGCAACCCTAAGTCGACGCACCCAACCTGAAGCGCCGGCTTTGAACTACCCCGAATCGGATTGAACGATTCGGGAGATTCTGCGGGAACGCAGCGCAAGCGAGGATCCAACGCGATGATTCGGTCAAACAGAACCTACGCCCGCCTCGGGGTATGCGCGGGTCTCATTCTTCTCATGGCTGCTGTGCCGCGCCCCTCGGCACAGGACGAGACATCACGCTTTCGCGTAAATGTCGTCCTTGTGCAGCTCAATGTTGCTGTAACAGATAGCAAGGGCAACTATATCTCCGACCTTCGCCCGGAAGACTTTGCCATCACTGAAGACAACATTCCGGAGAAGCTCGCCACCTTTGAAGAAGGCGAAGAAACCGCCCGCGATGTTGGTGCACTCGCCCCCACCAGCAAGCCGGACGCGGCACCAGGCGCCGCGAGTGCAGCTAGACCCGATCCACCCTCACCGGTCCATTCGTTGGCTGGCGTCAAAGTCCCAGGACTGACCGGGGCCAATGTGTTTATCCTCTTCGACACCAGCAACTATATGTACCGCAGTTTTGTCTTCGCGCAGGACGCCATCGCTGATTTCGTGCGCGCCATGCCCGATGCCAACAAAATTGCGTTTTATTCCTACAGCCGCGACCTCTCCCGCGCCGCCTCGCTCACCACAGACCGTTTTCGCGTCGTTACTGGCGTGCGCAGCACCGTTGCCGGAGACGATGCCGCGCTCTATAACTCCCTCTTGTTGACGGTCAAGGATGCCGCTCCGCTCCAGGGACGCAAAGCCATCGTGGTCTTCTCCAATGGCCCCGACAACGCCAGCTCGGTCCCTCCTGAGGATGTGGCAGAACTGGCCCAGTCAACGGGAACTATCATCTATATCGTCAGCACCCACCAGGCTGAGTCGGAGCCAGTCTCCTCTGCCGCCTTCGAACGCATGAGCAAGGCGACCGGAGGCAAGGCGTACTTTGCCCGCAATTGGCGCCAGGAAAAAGACGCCTTCACATCCATCAAGGACGACCTGGCTCACCTTTACACGCTGAGTTACTACCCGCAAGCCAACCCCAATCGCGGCTGGCGTTCCATCAAAGTGCGCTTGGTCGGCAAGAATCTCGAAAAGCTTCGCATTCGTACTCGCGATGGATACAGCCTGATGCAACAGGCGGAGGTATCCAACGAAACCGACTCCGCGTCCCTGTCTGTCCCCGAGTCAAAATAGCCGCCCCTCCAAAAAGTTCTTACCAAAGACCGAATCCGCAGTCCCAAGGCAGAGGCCAACGCCTCTGCCCTTCTCGTGTGAGCAGGAAACCAACACACCCGTCCTTGACGATAAATGAGTCTTCGGTATAGAAATGCCGGGGCGGGTCTTGGCCTCGCATCGCTGCATCCCAATCGCAAAAGGGCTTCCAAGTAACGAATGACCCCCATTGCAAAATCCCTGGAGGTTTTCCATGAGCTCGATCCTCGATCGCAGAGCGTTTATCCGTCTTTGTTCAGCATGTGCGGCGTTCCTTGCTCCTGCGGCGCATCCCCAGGCAAAACCAGCTCCCCCGGTCAGCCGAGGCCCTGTCAAAAATCGCAAAAACTTCGTTGGTATTCAAACTCGATCGTATGCCTGGGTCGATGAGGGCATTGATCAAGTTCTCGACAACATGCAGCAAAAGGGCGACGTAAACACCATCTGGGCGTACACCTTCGGTTATGGAGAAACGCGCTTGAAGAAGGGCGGCTCCATCATGCTGCCCGATCACGGAATCTCTGGCGACTCCGTTGTTGGAGGCGTGTTCTATGACTATGATCCCAAATACTTCCAGAACACGACGCTGAAGGAATTCCGTGTGCGCGATTACGGCAAGTTCAACCTGATTGCAGACGTAGCGCCCAAAGCCAAAGCCCGTGGCATGGATTTCTTTGCCTGGGAGCTGAACAATTCCAGCCCCACATTGCTCCGCACAATACCCGGTTTCGCCGAGATTACCGAGATTGATTTATACGGGCGGAGAACAGCGGGCCCCTGCTTCAACAATCCTGACTATCAGGCTTGGCTCACCGGCAAAGTCGAGAGCGTGCTCAGCGGCTATTCCAGCCTCGTTGACGGCTACGCGTGGGGCTCGGAGCGCATTGGTCCATTTGAAAATGTAATGGGCAGAGGCGGCAACGTCAGTTGCTTCTGCCAGTTCTGCCGCGCGAAAGCACGCGAACGTGGCATCTTGGTAGAGCGCGCACAGGCGGGATACCATGAACTCGTACAGCTTTACCACGCCGCAGCCCAGGATAAACGGCCGGTCGATGGCTACTTCGTCACCTTCTGGAGACTGCTGCTAAAGTATCCCGAAATCCTGAGCTGGGAAACACTCTGGACCGACAGCTTCCAGGAAGTTCAGGCGCAGCTATATGGAACCTGCAAAGCAATTGCGCCGGAGAAGCCATTCGGATTTCACCTAATGCAAAGCATGACCTTCAGCCCGTTCTATCGGGCCGAGGAAGACTACGTTAAGAGAAGAGACTTCGCGGATTTCCTTAAACCCGCCACGTATAACAATGCCGCCGGCCCGCGCATGGCCGAGTACATGCGCCAACTGAGCCACACCATCTTTCACGACGCCGAGCCCAAGAACTTCCTGGATTTCTATTACAAGATCATGGATTACAAGGAAGCCCCGTACGACGAGCTAGCAGCCACCGGTCTTTCGGCGGACTATGTTGCACGTGAGACCAAGCGTGCAGTTGCCGGTGTCGACGGACATGTAAAGATCTATCCCGGCATCGACATCGATGTACCTACCCTCATTTCAACAGGCAAGGAAACGGAGAAGCGCACCCACCCGGACGATGTGCGCCATTCTATCCGGGCCGCTGTCGGCGCGGGTGCCGATGGCGTTGTCCTGTCGCGCGATTACGTTGAAATGTGGCTCGCCAACCTCTCCGCCGCCGGAGAAACACTGCGGGCGTTATACCCTCCATCGGAAACGTAGGCCAATAGGGAGGTGCTGATTACAGCCGGCCCTCCCTGCTTGCCTTTTCCTGATCGAACGCACCTTCCCACTTCGCGACGACGATGGTCGCGACGGCGCTGCCGATCACGTTCACCACTGCGCGGGCAACGTTCGTAATGCGCTCAACGCCGAGCAGCAGAACCAGTCCTGCTACCGGAATCGTATGCATGGCAGCCAGCGTCGCGGCCAATGTTACAAACCCGGCGCCGGCGACTCCTGCCGATCCTTTGGATGTAAGCATCAACACCACAAGGATCACGACCTGTTCGCGCAGGCTGAGATGTGTGTTGGTCGCCTGCGCGATGAAAATCGCTCCCATGCTCAAATAGATTGCCGTACCAGTCGCGTTAAAGGTATAGCCTGCGGGAACCACCATGCCGACTATCGCTTCTTCGCAGCCAAGCTGCTCCAACTTCAACATCACAGGAGCCAGGACAGCTTCCGATGAGGCGGTTCCAGCGGTGATCAGTATCTCCTCGCGAAGATAGCGCATAAGAGCAATCAGGCTGAATCCAAAAAGCCGCGCGTTGAGTCCAAGCACCATAATCACAAACAGGATCGATACGATCCAAAGCTCAGCTGTGAATTGTGCAAGCTGGACCAGGCTCGTCACGCCATATTGTCCAACGGTATAGGCCATTGTGCCGAAGGCGGCTAGAGGCGCCAGGTACATCACGAACTTTACGATTCCGAACATTCCTTGAAGCAGCAGGTCCAACATGTCAACAAGTGGGAGCGTCTTGGTTCGAAACTGAGCCAACGCCAGTCCAAACAAGACTCCCAGCAAAATAATTTGCATAATATTCCCGCTGACAAATGGTTCGCCCACGCTGGATGGAATCATGCCCATAATGAACGACACAAAACCAGTTTGCTGGGCGCCCGCCGTATAACTCGAAATAGCTGTAGCGTCGAGTGCAGCAGCATTGATATTCATCCCGTTGCCTGGCTGCAACACGTCTACCGCAATCAAACCAATGATCAGGGCAAGCGTTGAAACCACCTCAAAGTAGATTAGCGCCTTCGCGCCTACGCGTCCCACCTCTTTGAGATCGCCCATGCGCGCAATTCCCACCACGACGGTCGCAAAGATAATCGGAGCCAGCGTCATCCGGATCAGCTTGATGAATCCATCACCCAGCGGCTTGAGCGCTACGGCACTGTGGGGAAATACGACGCCAATGACAATGCCAAGCAGAATCGCGACGAGTACTTGAACCCATAGAGGGCCAAGCCAAGAACGGCGGCGGGGTGTGGAATTCAGCTTATCGTCACTTCCAACCGTCATCATTATTCCGCCAGCTGCCGCATTACACGAATCAGATCGGACTTGCCCTCAAACCCGATGCCCGGAATCTCGGGCATGGTAACGCGACCGCCTTCCACCTTCACGCCATCCGGAAATCCGCCGAATGGCTGAAACAGATCGGGATAACTCTCATTGCCGCCAAGCCCGAGCCCCGCGGCAATATTCAGCGACATCTGATGCCCGCCGTGCGGAATACACCGGCGCGGCGCCCAACCGGCAGCCTTCACAACTTCCAGTGTCCTCAGATACTCGCAGAGCCCGTACGACAAGGCGCAATCAAATTGCAGCCAATCGCGGTCCGGCCGCATTCCGCCATAGCGCAGCAGGTTGCGCGCGTCCTGATGGCTGAAGAGGTTTTCCCCTGTGGCCATCGGGCCATCGTAGTAATCGGCCAAAGCGGCTTGCAGTGCATAGTCTAGTGGATCGCCAGCCTCTTCATACCAGAACAGTGGATATTCTTTCAGCATTCTTGCGTACGCAATCGCCGTCTCCAGATCGAAACGTCCATTCGCGTCAACGGCAAGCCGTGCGTCCTTTTTGATTTCAGCAAGCACAGCCTCAATGCGCGAGCGATCCTCCGCAATGTCCGCCCCGCCAATCTTCATTTTTACGACCGTGTATCCCCGGTCAAGATACGACCGCATCTCTGTGCGCAACGCATTGAGATTTTTGCCGGGGTAGTAGTATCCTCCGGCCGCATACACAAACACGCGAGGGTCTGCCTGCAATCCCCGGCTCTCCGCTAGCATGCGGAACAGCGGCTTACCCGCAATCTTCGCCACCGCATCCCATACAGCCATGTCGATTGTTCCCACAGCTACTGAGCGCTCGCCATGTCCACCGGGCTTCTCATTGCGCATCAATGTCTGCCATACACGATCAGGATCGATATTGTCCTGCGAATCATTCAGCAGCGTTGCCGGATCGGCCTCAAGCACACGTGGAGCAAAACGTTCCCTGATCAGGCCGCCCTGGCCGTAGCGCCCATTGGAATTGAACCCATAGCCAATCACAGTACTTCCATCACGAACAAAATCCGTAACTACAGCAACCAATGATAGGGTCATCTTTGAAAAGTCGATATAAGCATTCGCGATGGCGGATGCAATAGGCACAGTTACTTCCCGAATATCTGTGATGCGCATGTTACTCCCTTCGATAACAACTGTCGCAAGCGCGTCGCACTATTGTGATGCCGCACGAGCCCTTGTTACCCATGCTTCCCAAGTGAAATTGTCTTTGTCCTTTTCCCATTCGTCGATTGGAACCGCCTGTAACTTCTCCCGAGGCACATTGGGAACATCGGTATTGAGCGCACGGACTCCTCCCTCGGAAAGTTCTGTATGAAACTTCTCACCAATATGCGCTCCGGTCTTCGCAGACCACTCGCTGATGTGCACTTCGTCCATCGTTTGAATCTCGGTCTCGGTCCAATTTGGAAAATGGAGTTGGCGCTGAAGCCATAGTGCTGCAGGGCGAGTCACGAAGTTCGGCCGATGCCCGGCCCCCGGAATCCAATATGTTTCAAAGATACCCGAGGACTTGCCAGTGATGGTCTCAGTGCGTTCTCTGAGCTTTACGAAGAATGGCTCTTCCGTTCGCACCGAAACAATCACCGGATCCTCTGTGCCGTTGATGATGAATGTTGGGCCACGACTTTGGTTGAGCGCATAGAGAATAGCGCCCCTGTCCGGCAGAAAGTCCAGCGCCTTTGAAGGACCGCTCTGACACATGACCTTCGGGCTTATATCCCAATAGTCGCCGGGCCCGTCAATATTGCCCCCGCCAGAGAGAACCAGAGCGTGGATGCGGCTGTCGAGCGCGCCCGCAATTGCGGCGTGAAATGAGCCCATCGAGTAAGCAGCCACTCCGATCCTCTTTGGATCGACATCGGCGCGCCCGGAAAGATAGCTGACCGCCTGCATGATATCGGTGACCATCTGTCCGCCCATGCGCGCAGGCATTTGTTGCCCGGGTACAAGGGTGTCGTGCGTGTTTGTCTCGGACTTATGGTCGCCATTTCGCTCGTCCTCGCCAATCGGATCGTAAGTGACAACCACCGCTCCCGCACGTGCGAACAAAATGCCGGAATAGAATGCGTACCAGGACGTCTTGTCGCCGCTATGCCCGTTCACAATCACCAGCCCGGGGAGGCGACCTCTTCTCTTCGATGGCAGGTAAACGATAGCCGGAACGCGCATGCCGTAGCTGGTGCCGAAGCTTACACGCTCAGCAACAACGTCCTCTGCCGGTGAGAACGCGCCGTAGCTCTTCGGTGCGAGTGGCGGAAGAGGATCATCGATAAAGAGTGTTTGTTTGATCTGTCTCCGCCATTGATTGTATTGGGGTGATGCAGCGGGACGAGCCGCGTTTGACGCCGCGCCCGCAGTGGTTCCAAAGGCAGCGAACGCCAGCATAACGGCCCGAAAATCGTGAGAGCTGCTCATGGTATTTCCCATGTTTACGTAGCCAATCCTAACGCGGTCAGCTTCGCAGAAACTACATCAATCTGCTATTTCGAGGCAATGGGAGCAATCAGGCGCACCTTGCCCCGCGCCTCACTTGCTCGTTCTTGACAATGGTCCGACAATCAGCTTAGGATTTGTCGCGTTCTCTTATCCCCCGGATCACGACCACCCAACTCTTTGAGGCTTCTACATGTCTTCACTCTTCGATCGCAGGGATTTTCTCCGTCTTTGTTCAGCGAGTGCGGCGTTCCTGACTCAGACTGCGCACCCACAGTCTAAGCCTGCGGTTGCGCCTCCCGTCAACAAAAGTGGCGTCAGGAACAGGAAGAACTTCGTCGCTCTGCAGGTCAAGCCTTTCAGTTGGGTCGATGAAGGCATCGATCAAGTCCTGGACAACCTTCAACAGAAGGGCAACGTCAACACCATCTTTGCCTACACATTCGACTACGAAGAAACCCGGCTGAATAAGAGTGGTGAGGCCATTTTGCCGGATCACGGCGTTTCCGGCGGCCCGCTCATCGGCGGAGCCTTCTACGACTACGACCCGAAGTACTTTCAAGGCACCGTCCTCAAGGATTTCCGTTCCCGGGACTTTGGAAAGTTCAACGTGATCGCTGAAGTCGCGCCCAAGGCCAAGGCGCGTGGCATGGACTTCTTCGCCTGGGACTACAACAACGCCGCAATCATGGCCCCCAATATTCCCAACTTTGCCGAGGTCGCAGAGATCGACGTTTACGGGCGGCGAACCACCAGCCCGTGCTTCAACAACCTCGACTATCGAGCGTTCTTGACCGGTAAGATCGAGAGCCAGTTGCGCGGTTATTCCAGCCTGGTCGACGGCCTCGCCTGGGGCTGCGAACGAATGGGGCCAATCCATAACATGATCGGTGGCGGATGGAGCACGAAAGGTATCTCTTGCTTTTGCCGCTATTGCCAGGTGAAGGCGCGCGAGCGGAGTATTTCAGTGGAGCGGGCCAAAACAGGATACCGAAAGCTTGACCAGTTGTTCACTGCCGAGGCCAAGGATCAGCGGCCCGCTGATGGCTACTTTGTCGCATTCTGGCGACTATTGCTCCAGTATCCGGAAATTCTAAGCTGGGAGACGCTATGGACTGAAAGCTACCACGAGGTCCGATCGGAATTGTATGGAACTGGAAAGACGCTCGCTCCCGAGAAGCCATTCGGATTCCACATTCAACAAAACATGACCTTCAGCCCGTTCTATCGAGCCGAAGAAGACTTTTCGCAAACCAGGAGATATTCCGACTTCCTCAAACTCGCCAGCTACAACAACTCCGGCGGCCCGCGCATGGCGGCCTTCCTTGACCGCCTCAGCGCGACCATCTTCCACGATGCATCAGCCGAAGATTTTCTCCCCTTCTACTACCAGATCATGAACTATCAGGAAGCCCCCTACCATCAGCTCCATCTCGCCGGTCTTTCAGCCGACTACGTCGCGCGCGAAACCAAGCGTGCGATTGCCGGAGCAAAGGGAGAAGTCATGATCTATCCCGGAATCGATATCGATGTGCCAACCAAATCAACAGACCATCGCACCAAACCCGATGACGTGCGCCAGGCAATACGTGGCGCATTCGGCGCCGGCGCCAATGGCGTAGTGCTTTCCACCAGGTACGAGGAAATGTGGTTGGCAAATCTCGCCGCCGCCGGAGACGAGCTGAGCAGCGTTTTCGCGCAGTCCACAACCTGAAGAAACGCGTAGTCCCACTCCAAACAACCCATCATTGAGGCCTTCAATATGAAATCGTATTTGGATCGCAGAACCTTTCTTCAGCTTGCTTCTGCAGGCGTGGCACTTTTAACTCAGGCGGCGCACCCGCAAACAAAGGCGAAGCCCGCACCTCCTTCGAACAGGAGCGTGGTAAAGAACCGCAAGAACTATGTTGCCATTCAGGTAAAGCCGTATGCCTGGCTGGACGAAGGCATTGACAAGTTGCTCGACACCATCCAGGAAAAGGGCAACGTCAACACGGTTTGGGCCTATACGTTCCAGTACGAAGGGGAGCGTCTGAGAAAAGGCGGCGTGATTCCGCTGCCCGACCATGGAATCTCAGGCGATCCTAACGAGAAGTTCATTGGGGGCGCCTACTATGATTACGATCCGAAGTATTTCCAGGATACAATCCTGAAAGATTTCCGCTCGCCGGACTATGGAAAGTTCAACGTAATCGCTGAGGTCGCCCCGAAAGCCAAAGCCCGCGGAATGGACTTCTTCGCCTGGGATTACAACAACGCTTTCCCTCTCATGATGGTCAGCATGCCCAACGCCGTCGAGGTGGCGGAGATTGATGTGTATGGGCGGCGAACGACCAGCGCCTGCTTCAACCATCCAGACTATCGGGCGTTTTTGACCGGCAAAATCGAAAGCCAATTAAGTGGCTATCCCAGCGAGGTCGATGGAGTCGCCTGGGGTTGTGAACGCATGGGCCCCCTCCAGAACATGATCGGTGGTGGCTGGAGTACGAAAGGAATCTCCTGCTTCTGCCGCTATTGCCAGGCGAAGGCCCGCGAACGGGATATCTCAGTGGAACGGGCAAAGACCGGATACCGTCATCTCGATCAGCTTTTCACCGCAGCAGCACAGGATCATCGGCCGGCCGATGGCTACTTCGTTTCTTTCTGGAGACTGCTACTGCAGTATCCCGAGATACTAAGTTGGGAAACGCTCTGGACCGACAGCTACCAGGAGATTCGATCGGAATTGTATGGGACTGGAAAAGCGATAGCTCCCGAAAAGCCATTCGGATTCCACATCATGCAGAACATGACCTTCAGCCCCTTCTATCGAGCGGAAGAAGATTACTCGAACACCAGGAACTACGCTGACTTTCTTAAACTAGCCACTTATAACAACGCCGCTGGCCCTCGTCTCGCGAGTTATCTTGACCGCTTGAGCGGGACGGTCTTTCATGATGCCACTCCCGAGGAGTTTCTTCCTTTCTTCTATAAGATCATGAACTACAAGGAAGGCCCTTACGACCAATTGCACCTATCCGGTCTCAGCGCCGACTATGTAGCGCGCGAGACAAAGCGGGCAATTGATGGAGTTCAAGGAACAGTCAAGATCTATCCGGGAATCGACATAGACGTGCCCACAGCGCTGACAGACAAGCGCACGAAACCCGATGATGTGCGCAAGGCTGTGAGGGCGGCCATTGGCGCAGGTGCTGATGGAGTTGTGCTCTCGCGCGAGTACGTTGAGATGTGGCTTGCAAATCTCTCGGCCGCCGGAGAGACGCTGCGCGAGGTTTGGGCTAAACCAACAACCTGAGTCAGCGAAACATGGCATCAAAGCCTGAGCCCGACCAATGGTCGGGCTCAGGCTTTAACTCGAATGCTTACTACAAGCGACAGATCAGTAGCTCGCGTTCGTACACCATCTCAGATGGTAGATGGTCGTGCAGGTTAATAAAAAGTTCCTCATGTCCCATCAACTCGCCTCGCCATGCAGAGCGTTCCACTTCCTGTAACCGGTCGAATTTATCGTGCGCAAAGTCGAGCCCTGCCCATTCGATGTCTTCGTAGTATGGCGTCCAGCCGATCGGTGTTTCCTTACCTTGGGCGCGTCCATGCGCACGATCGACGATCCACTTGAGCACGCGCATGTTTTCGCTGAACCCGGGCCAGAGAAACTTCCCGTTTTCATCTTTGCGGAACCAGTTCACATGGAAAATGCGCGGAGTGGAACTGAGCGCACGCTGCATTTTTATCCAGTGCCGGAAGTAGTCGCCCATGTGATAGCCGCAGAACGGCAGCATCGCCATCGGGTCTCGCCGGACTTTGCCAACCGCCCCGGCCGCAGCCGCTGTGGTCTCCGAACCCATCGTAGCGCCCACATAGACGCCCGCACTCCAATTGAACGCTTGGTAGACCAGCGGCATGGTTGTCGATCGCCGGCCACCGAATATGAACGCGCTGATGGGTACGCCCGAAGGGTCTTCCCATGCAGCATCCATCACCGGACACTGCGATGCCGGTACAGTGAAGCGGCCATTCGGGTGCGCTGCTGGCTTCCCGGTGTCCTTGCCGATCTCGGGAGTCCAGCGCTCGCCACGCCAGTCCAGACACTCGTCGGGTGGATCGTCCGTCATGCCTTCCCACCACACGCCGCCTTCGGGTGTCAGCGCCACATTGGTGAAGATGGTGTTCTTACGCACCATCGCGATCGCATTCGGATTCGTCTTTGCACCTGTACCTGCTGCGACGCCGAAGAATCCGGCTTCGGGATTGATGGCGCGCAGTTGTCCTTTCGCATCCGGCCTGATCCATGCAATGTCGTCTCCAACGGTCCATACCTTCCAACCATCGAAGCCTTTCGGCGGTACCATCATCGCAAAGTTTGTCTTGCCACAGGCAGAGGGAAAGGCCGCCGCAACGTAGGTCTTCTCTCCCTGTGGTGATTCAACGCCGAGAATCAGCATATGCTCGGCCATCCAACCCTCGTCGCGCGCGATATTCGACGCAATGCGCAGCGCAAAGCACTTCTTGCCCAGGAGTGCGTTGCCGCCGTATCCCGAACCATAACTCCATATCTCGCGCGTCTCAGGAAAATGCACAATGTACTTCTCGTCGTTGCAGGGCCAGGGCACATCCTTCTGGCCCGGTCTGAGCGGAGCGCCCACCGTGTGCATGCATGGCACCACGCGCTTCTCATCCTTGTCGATCTCGGCCAGCACCGGCAATCCAATGCGCGCCATGATGCGCATACTCACCACAACGTATGGAGAGTCGGTCAACTGCACGCCGATCTGCGACATCGGAGATCCGATCGGCCCCATGCTGAAGGCCAGCACATACATCGTCCGCCCGCGCATGCAGCCGCGGAAAAGCTCTTTCAGCTTGCGCCGCATCGCGTACGGCTCTTCCCAGTTGTTGGTCGGGCCGGCATTGTCTTTTGAAAGCGAGCAGATAAAGGTGCGTTCTTCCACGCGGGCCACATCCCGCGGATCCGAGCGGGCGTAAAAGCTTCCCGGCCATAGTTTCTCATTCAATCGTGTGAAGGTACCCGAGGCAACCATCTCGCGGCACAACCTGTCGTACTCCTCTTGGCTGCCGTCTACCCAGCGAACCGCTGCCGGCTGGGTCAGCTCTGCCATCTTCTCGACCCAGCGGATCAAGTGCTTGTTTTTGGTGGGCACTCGCACGCTGCACGCACCTTTGGGTTT
Source organism: Occallatibacter sp. (assembly GCA_035945795.1). Classification (GTDB taxonomy): domain Bacteria; phylum Acidobacteriota; class Terriglobia; order Terriglobales; family Acidobacteriaceae; genus Telmatobacter. The sequence continues at coordinate 9,465 of DASYZU010000097.1, read as the reverse complement.
ATTTGCCATTGAGCAGGTTCAATCCTTTCTTAAAGGCAACAGGCCATCACTTGATTCACATTCCCCATGTTCAGTTCAGACCAGTCGGTTGTGAACGAAAATGGACGGGAACACCAGAACACGAGGGATGCTGTTCTGGCATCGGTGACTGGGTTCTCGCTTTGAACGCAGGCCCCGCAATCTTGACACTTACGCGTTCCCGCCCTGCGGGTTGATTTGGGTTTTGTTGCCGTTTTCCAGGGCGTGAATTCAGGAGCTGTTATATTGAAGGGTACGATTTTCGCCTCGAAGCGTCAATCCTCCTCGCCCTCCATAGCTTTCCCGCAGCCCCCCAAAAAGTTACTGCGAATCCTGCCTGGAATCAATCGGCAACCGCCCGGATCTAACTCCTCATCTCGTCGCACATCTCAAGAGTTTCGACTATATTGGTTTGGTTGGACGCCAGTACGTGCCGGGCTTCTGTTAGATCGAAGGGGAAGTTGGCAGGCTAAATCATCAGGCGAAAAGCCCTCAATAGGAGATTACATAATGCAGACGAACCGCCGTAATTTCATTACCGCAGCTCTTGCCGGTAGCGCGGTCACAGCAACCCTTCCCTTCCAGGCGAGTGCGCAGTTCCTCAACGCCCCTCGGCACGGACTCCCCGGTACCCTTCAGAACCGCTTCGCCAAGCTCGATGCCATTCTTAAAGAGCCCGTCTTCAAGCGCGAACTCTTTCACGATCCCGTCATCATTCAGAGCATCGAGTTGCTGCGCAACAAGAAGGAATATCTCTGCCGCGTCCGCTCCACTGACGGCCACGAGGGCATCTCTGTCTCGAATGCGCAGCAAATGGCAGCCCTTTATCCCATGTTCGTAAAGCGCATCGCTCCCTACTTTATCGGCAAGGATGCACGCGACATTGAGCAGTTGATTCCCGCTGCCACGGTCTACGAAAGCAACTACAAGGCGCAAGGCCTCGCCATCTGGGTTCCCATTGCCACCATCGAGTTTGCCATACTCGATATGTTCGGCAAAATGTCCAATCGTTCCATCGGTCTGCTCATCAGCGACAAGATCCACAACCCAAGCATCTCCGTCTACCAGGCCAACGGCGAGCGCGACATCACCGCCGAAGAAACCATCGAGCACCTCAAGCGCGACGTCGCCATCTCAAACGCCAAGGCCATCAAGTTCAAGCTAGGTGGCCGCATGAGTCACGTTGAAACACCTCCCGGCCGTAGCGAGAAGCTCATTCCGCTTGTCCGCAAAACATTCGGCGATCAGATGATCATCTCCGCCGACTCCAACGGCTCCTACACTGCCGCCCAAGCCATCCCCATCGGCAAGCTTATGCAGGAGTACAAGTACGCCTTCTACGAGGAACCAGTCCCGTTCGACTGGTACGAAGAAACCAAACAGGTCGCCGACGCTCTCGAAATACCCATCGCCGGCGGCGAGCAGGAGCCCAGCACGCACAACTTCCGTTGGCTCGTCGCCAATGGCGCTCTCTCCATCGTCCAGCCGGATATGTTCTACTTCGGCGGCATGGTGCGCTGTGTGCAGGTCGCCCGCATGGCCAATGCCTTCGGAAAGCAGTGCATCCCCCACATCTCATCTACAGGCCTCGGCTACGCCTACATGATGCATTTCGTCTCCTCCATCCCCAACTCAGGCCCCTTCCACGAGTTCAAGGAATTCAACAACGAACTCCCGTATCACTGCCCCACCTCGAGCCTCCGCAGTGACAGCAACGGAGTCATCCAGGTTCCCAGCGGTCCTGGCTTCGGCGTCGATATCGATCCCGACTTCATCAAGAAGTCCGTCGTCGTCACCGCCTGACCCCCTCATGCCTGTGCCACCGTTCCCATTGGTGCCGCAGGCATCTCCTTTTCCGCACCCCCCAGAGATACAAACGCCATGAAGGCCTTCCTGCTCGCCCTTGCCATTACCCTGTCCGCCACCGCCTCCCTTGCCCAAAGTAGTGCAATCACCGTCAGGCCCAAGGGGGTACAGACCGGCGGAATCACGCACGAGCTGGACTTCGACAAACACCTGGCGCCGTAAGGCTCAACCGCAACACCCATGCCATACCCCTAAACTCTTGCTGCAGCTATCTATCCCTCCAAACTCTAGATTCCACTTCCCTTAGCGGGGTGCTTAATCTCTTCATTTTGTCAATGGTATGACAGACGGACAGGCATGCCATCTTTTTTCTTGACAGTCATTTCTTGACGTGCGTATAAAGTTCTCGCAACTGCTAATGAGTTGTTTCACCGGTCTTCAAGAGGTCATCCTGAAAGCCCTGGCAGTTTCTTAGAACGATCGCGCTCCGGAATTTGAGACCGGGAAAGGACATCCGGTCCACGCATAGTACGCGGGTTTGCAGCACGCCTTTCGCTGCGGTGCCTGCGCGAATGCACCTTGAGACCATAAGAACGCTTTCGAGTACGCGACGCTCCAAATCTGGCCGTGTGCTTCCTGATCGTCAGCGAACACTCCGCTGAAGACAGCAACCAAATCGAAAACACGATTCAACAGACCACTGGAATCTGTACTGGAGGCGAACAAATGGTTATTTCCAAGGTGACAAAGTGGATTACGGCAATCTGCCTGGTCCTCTTACTGCACAATTTCGGCTTCGCACAATCGGTCAATAATGCACAGATTCATGGCATGGTGCTCGATCAGTCGGGAGCCGCGGTTGTGGGTGCCCAAATCACAGCAACCCAAAGAGATACTGGACGCATTCAGACCACAGTCAGCGGTGCAGACGGATCCTTCGTGCTTCCCGGTCTCCCGGTCGGAGGTTATTCGCTTCAGGTAAGCGCCAAGGGATTCAGAAAATATACCCAAACCGGCCTCGTCTTGCAGGTCGGACAAAATGTCCAGGTCAATATCCCGTTAACCGTAGGCAGCGTCTCCCAGGAAGTACAGGTTTCCGCCGATGCTGCCATGGTCGAAACCCAGGACACGTCGATCTCTGAGGTTATCGACAACCAGCGAATCGTCGATCTTCCTCTGAACGGTCGACAGGCGACCGATCTGATTCTGCTTTCCGGCGGAGCTGCGATGCCGCCGAATGCGGCCAGCCGTGTCGTAACCACTCATGACTATGTGAACTCTGTCGGTGTCTCCGTCTCGGGAGGCCAGATCAACGGCAACAACTACCTGCTCGATGGAGGAGACAATAACGATTCGCACTCCAATATCAACATGCCGTTTCCCTTCCCTGACGCTCTTCAGGAATTCAACGTGCAGACCAACGGTATCTCGGCTCGCTACGGTCTGCATCCTGGATCGGTGATCAATGTGGTTACCAAGTCAGGTGGTAATGGCTACCACGGCGACCTGTTCGAATTTGTCCGCACTCCCGACCTAAATGCACAGAATCGCTTTTCCACCGCAAAAAGCAGGGATGTGCTGCACCGCAATCAGTACGGAGGGACACTGGGCGGAGCCATCGTTAAAGACAAGGTTTTCGCCTTCGGCGGCTACCAGGAAACCATCATTCGAAATACCTCGGGAAGTAACAAAGTGTTTGTACCCACGCAGGCGGTCCTCAACGGTGACTGGAGCGCCATAGAGAACGGCAATGCGGCCAACGGGAAGGTCTGTATCGCCAGCGGAACGAGAAATCTGGTAAATCCAACAACCAAGGTGCCATACGCTGGCGACCAGATTCCGACCACTTCTTACCTCGCCCCGTCGCTGGCCTATCTCAAATTGATACCCGTCTCCACCGACCCTTGCGGGCTGTTGACCTTTCCCGCGTCGAACCCAAGCAACGAGTATCAGGACGTTGGCCGCCTGGATTGGGTGCGCACTCCCAAGAACACCATCTTTGCGCGTTATTTCATTCTGGATTTCGCAAATCCGGCAGTGTATGCAGGTAATCTTCTCACCTTGGTCCGCCCCAGCCTGCTCGACCGTTCTCAATCCATCGTGCTGGGCAATCAGATCACGTTCAGTCCAACGGTCATCAACTCAATGCACTTTACTTTTTCGCGTCTGGCAATTCACCGCTCTGACCCGCCTAACATGCCGAGCCCCACCAGTGTGGGCATCAATATTTACGACCAGGCGCCAAACTTCTCTTACATTAAACTATCGAATTACTTCACAATTGGCGGCGGATCCAACGCCCCGGCAAAATTTGTCAGAAATCAATATCAATGGTCCGACGATACTGACTGGATCAAGGGCAAACATCACTTCAGCTTCGGCGCGGAAAACATCATCGGCCAGATGTATCAAACCAACGTCTACGAATCCAATGGCTTCTTCAATTTCAATGGCCAGGGCTCAGGCGACGCATTGGCCGACTACTTCCTGGGAAGCGTCTATCAATTCGCGGATACGGGCCAGCAGGTAAGCAACTCTTACGGGAAGTACATCGCCGCGTACTTTGAGGACGATATTCAACTGACCAAGACTCTCAACGTCCACGGCGGCGTGCGCTGGGAGCCCTCCCTCCCGGAGACCCAGCAATACAACGAGGGCGACCACATTGATTTCCCCTCATTTACAGCCGGTACTGTCTCCACAGTATTTCCGAACGCGCCTCCGGGCGTATTCTTCTACGGCGACAAGGGAATCCCGAAGGGATTTGCAAACGGCAGCTATGACGACTTTGCTCCCCGCATCGGCCTCGCCTGGGACCCTACAGGACAGGGGAAGGAGAGTATTCGCAGTTCTTATGGGATTTTCTTTGACGAGCCAGAAACCTTCACAGATTCCGCATTCAGCCTTGCTCCCCCTTGGGCCAATGGGCTTACGTTGACAGTGCCTTCAGGTGGGTTTATCAATCCCTACCAAGGATACCCTGGCGGGAATCCATTCCCAAATCCGTTCCCGCCCACAAAGAATGCCTCGTTCAATCAAGCGGGAACCTATGTAAATCTTCCCCTCGGCCTTCACCACCCTTACATGCAACAGTGGGACCTGAGCCTGGAACGCCAGTTCGGTGGTGACTGGGCTGTTACGGCAAGCTATATCGGCAACAAAGCCACCCACCTCCGCGCCGGCTTTGAAATGAACGCTCCCGTCTACATCGCTGGAAGCTCCACCACGAAGAATGAGCAGTCACGCCGTATCCTGTCTCAGATCAATGCAACCACGGGCGCCTATTATTCAACCATCACGATGATGAATGACGGTGTCAATACCACCTACAACGCACTGCAGGTTTCAGCCCGGCATCGAATGAGTCATGGTTACACGTTACTGTACAACTACACGTATTCTCATTGTCTGCAGGATACTGAGACAATCGGGAACAAGCTGCAGGGAAACACGCAGACCAATCCCACCAATATGAGATTCGATTACGGGCCATGCGACTACGATTTACGCCATAACATGAATGCTTCGTTCGTATACGAGGGCTTTAACTTCGCAAATCAAAAGATCAACGTGATTGCCGGTGGATGGTCGCCATCCTTCCTTGTCTCTTACAACAGCGGCTATCCTTTCACGCCTATGTCCGGCACAGACGCATCGCTTACAGGGATTGGCTTGGATCGCCCAAATGCCGTTCCAGGCGTGAATCCATATGTGAAGAACAAGACTACGATGCAATGGATCAATCCCAGCGCGTTCGCTACAAACGGCCCGGGAACATTTGGAACCACCGGCATGAACTCACTTCTGGGACCGCACTACATCGACTCCGATGTGAGCATTAGGAAGCTCTTCAGGACCTTCAGAGAAGAGAACATGGAGCTTCGATTCGAGTTCTTCAACATCTTCAATCATCCCAACCTTGCAGCGCCCGTTGCCTCCAGGAGTTCGTCGGCTTTTGGAACGATCCAGGCCGCGAGCCCTCCCCGCATCATGCAGCTGGCGGCGAAGTACACTTTCTAGCTTGTTTCTCCCTTGCGTCGCTCATCGGGAACAGTTCTCCTGAAGTTAGAGGACTGTGCCCGGCAAGGTTTGCTATCTCAACTCTCTTATAAGATTAGGATCGAATTATGAATCTCGATATCTCGCGGCGGCGGTTCGTTCAGTTGCTTGCGGCTCTCTCGGCTGTGGGCGCCTCGCGCTCGAGGGCCCAGACCAAAGCGCCCGGTCCTTCATCGTCCTACGCAACCATGAATCGCAAGAACTTGGTGGCGACACAAGTCAAGGCTTATGCTTGGCAGGACGAAGGTATAGATAAACTACTCGACAACCTCCAGCAAAAAGGAAATATCAACACAGTCTTTGCGTTTACGTTCCTTTCTGAGCCCACCGATGCCAGCGGACGCATTCCCCTGCCCGACCATGGCACTTATTCCAAAGCCAGCCCTGAAATCGGCGGCGCGTTCTACGATTACGACCAGAAGTACTTCCAGAACACAACCATCAGGGACTTTCACGCATCCAGCAAATTCAACGTCATCAGTGAAGTTGCGCCGAAGATGAAGACACGCGGGATGAGCTTCTTTGCATGGGACTACAACAACACGAATGCAAATATGATGCGGCTGATTCCCGGATTCACTGAAGTTGCCGAGATTGATGTCTATGGGAAGCGCACAGACAGTGCCTGCTGGAATCATCCCAACTATCGCGCGCAGCTGACAGGCAGAATCGAATCCTATCTCTCCGGTTACCCCGGCGAAGTCGACGGAATTATCTGGGGCTGTGAACGTATGGGCCCTCTGGACAATATGATCGGTGGCGGCTGGGCTACAACCGGTATCTCATGTTTCTGCGGTTACTGCCGCGCTAAAGCACTAGACCGTGACATCTCTGTCGAAAGAGCCCGGCTGGGGTTTATCAAACTGGATAAATTGTTCCAGGCAGCCAATGCACAGCAGCGTCCTGCCGATGGTTACTTCGTCACCTTCTGGAGAATCCTGCTTGAATATCCGGAGATATTGACCTGGCACACCCTCTGGAACGACAGTTATCACGAGATACGCGCTGAGTTATACGGCACCGCGAAAGCTATCGCGCCACAGAAACCATTTGGCTTTCACATTGTGCAGAACGTAACGTTCAGTCCTTTCTACAGTGCGGTTGATGACTACGCGAAAATCAAGAACTATACCGACTTCGTCAAGATCGCGAGTTACAACAACGCTGGCGGCGGAAGAATGAAAGGTTTCGTCAACAGGTTATGTTCAACTATCTTCGCCGATGCCACTCCGCAGGATTTGTTGCCTCTCTATTACAAAATGATGAACTACGACGAGAAGCCGTATGACGAAATGGCACAAAGCGGCCTTTCCGTCGACTACATCGCGCGTGAAACCAAACGAGCCATCGCCGCTACCGATCACTCGATTCAGATTTATCCCAGCGTTGACATCAATGTGCCAATACAGCAGGGCTGGAAGGAAACAACGCCTGGTGCAGTCAAGGCAGAGGTCGAGGCAGCCTTTGGCGCCGGAGCAGACGGCATCGTCCTCTCGCGCGAATACACAGAAATGTGGCTCGCTAACTTGTCTGCTGCCGGGGATGCCTCCCGCCAGATCTTCGCCAAGTCGTAAAAGAACGGCCCGGCATCAGGCTTGGAATCCCCTGACAGGCAACGCCCTTAGGCTTTCTAATGAGGGCCAGAAAGAAACAGGCTTTACAATGGACCCCGGAGAAAGCCATGAGAAGAAGAGATTTCGGTAAGGCGATGCTCGGAACCTTCGTCGGGGCAGGCCTGTCAGCTTCCGCTCTAACTGAGTTGGCATCGGCCCAAACGGCCACGGCGCACCTTCACAAGAAGAACCTCAAGATGCATGTTGGCGCTGACTACCATGTGATCGAAGGTAACAACATAATCTCCAGGGAAAATCTCAACTACAACCTGCGCTATGGTGTTACCCATATAAGCCCCGATCCGGACATGGTGATCGAAGGAAACCATATTCCGATGTCCGCGTCCGCCGCCGGCTCCTCGGCACGCCGGGGAGGAGATTTTATTCCCGCTGAAGGGCCGATGGGTGGAGCCTTCGACCTCGATAAGCTCAAGCGCATGCGCGATACCTGCGACAGCATGGGCATGACCATCGAGGGCTTCCGCATGGACTCGGGCTATATCGTCATGAAGCCCGGCCCGGACCGCGAAAGAAAGTTGGACCAGGTTTGCGAAAACATCCGCAAAGCACGTGAAGTTGGAGTTGGCTTGATAAGCCAACATTGGACAGCCATTCCTATCCGGCGCAACGGAACTGAACCCGGTAGGGGAGATTCCGTCTACTCTAACTTCAAGTTGGAACCTAACTGGAAACAACTTCCCGTGGCAGAATATGGCGAAGTGAGTTACGAGGAGTATTGGGACCGCATCGCGACTTTTCTCCATCGCGTGATTCCCGTCTGCAAGGAATATGACGTTAATATGGCCAACCACCCGTACGATCCGCCAGGATTGCCCTACGGGTACGAGGGCGTGGAGAACTTCGATTCACCTTCGATCTTCGATGCCTATAAACGCTATGCGATGATCGTCGACGATCCGCATAACGGATTCCAGATGGATGTTGGAGTACTCGCGGAGGGTTCTACCGATGCCAACAAACAGATTCCTCCAATCGTTCAGTGGCTCGCGGATCGCGGCAGGATTCACCAGATTCACATGCGCGCCATTCATGGTGGATTGAATAACTTCGCCGAAGTATATCCCGACGACGGAGTGCTCGATTTCTTCAAGATCATTCGCATCCTCCGCGACTCGGGCTTTTCGGGCGGCATCCTTCCGGACCATATGCCCGCCAGTCCCGGCGATCCGGGAAAGTTGCAGGCTTATGCCTTTGGTTATGGGTATCTCAAGGCCCTGATCGACGCAGCAAACTCTGAGGTATTGTGACAAAGGTCAAACTGTCAGGCCACGTGCTCAGCAGGACTAGCCGGACGGGCGGGCAAAGAAACACTTTGATGAAGTCATCGCGCAACGCAAACAATAATGAACAGTAAAGCTGTTCGCCTGCCACCTCACGCTTGCAAGGCGGCCAGCAGCCAATGGGGCGACAGTACCGGGGCCCGCCATCTGAGGGACTGATCCTGGTGGTCATGCCTTTGGTTGCAAGGCAATCAAAGAATGTCCTGGGCCTGTGATCTTTGGAAGTCATCATTGCGGGCGCCTGAGCTGAATTTGCGCTGAATGCTGAAGGCAGGAACAAGGAGAACTGCACAATATCCTCCTGACCTACCGTGACGACAATGTCGCCGCCGTGAGCGCGCGCGATCTCCCGCGATCCGCGCTACACTCACCTTGGTACAAATTTCCGGGCAGTCCAGGATCAGTGAAGCGCTACGCAGAAAAAGCCCTGGAGAGGCGGCCAACTGGCGTGCCTTCCCATAACGACCAGCCCACAATCTGGCTGCGGAAAAGATCGATGACAGTGTCAGGGAAATCGACGAGGATCTGCTAGAGCCTGTTATTAACTTTATTCCTTTGTTTGCTTTTGGATAAGGGATTCAGTTTGGTTTGGCTGACGATGGAGGCATGGAGAAGCGTGTCCGGTCGGGCTATCCGAGTGATGTTTCCGATGAGGAGTGGGCCTTTGT
>DASYZU010000096.1:0-2681 GCA_035945795.1 Occallatibacter sp. | reverse complement strand
AGAATGGCTTCGCCGAGGTCGAACCAAAGAATGCCTAGATCGGCAAGTTTCATGCCAACTTTTCGTGATCGCGATAAGTGAGGGCGTACATACTCAAGAGTGCCGAGTTCTCGCTCCTTTTCGTTGGGCCTTGGGCTGGCGTTGGTGATCTAGGATCCATTCCTCGGTCAGCCGGTCGAGCTCGTCCAGTTGCTGTGGAGAGCGTGTTTCCGGTGCAAATCCCGTTTCGAGCCATCCGATCAGATGGTTTCGATCAGTGCGAGCGGAAGGTCTGGGTGTTCGGCGTGGATACGCTGCACGCACTCGGTAATCGATCGTCGTTGCCCATCCCCCCACACGATCTTGCGCCGCTTGGCATCGACATCGGCCTTTTCGAGCGCCGTTGACACCAGCTCAAGAGCGTCGGCGGAGAGCTCTCCTCCGGGCGAGTACATCCAGTCCAGGAACCCTTCGATGAAGGGATTGTCCTCAAGGGGATGCGCCGCAACCTACCCATGAGGTGAGCATAGCACTGGCCGGTTAGGCTCTGCGCGCCCGCTTTTTCGCTTTCAAGTGGCTCTGCTCGATGGTCAGGGCAACCCATTCGCTGGTGAGGGCTTTGAAGCGCTTATAGTTGCGGATCTCGCGCCGCACCTCGGGCAGGTAGTCGCGCGGAACATATTCGGTCTGGCTCTTCATCTGCCGCGTGTAGCTGAGCTGGTAGTAGGCCCCCCTCTGGTTCTCAGGGTCCTTGTACTGGCGGGTGAGCGATCCGGGCCGCATGTCTTCGATGCTGGCCAGCTGCGCCTTGATCCTTCCGATGCGCTTCTTGATCACTTCCAGGCGTTTGCTTGTTGTCATCAGTATAGCATATCAATGCTATACCACATTGGCAACAGCAACGAGAGGGCCCGATGCGGCTGTGGATCCCCTGGTGGAGTGCGATTTGGCTGCTGCGTCCGGCGTTCTCGCGCCTGCGGACCTTCCTGTGGTTCGCCACGGCCGTGGCAGGCTTCACAGTGCGGACGGAGCTGCTGGGCGTAACCAGCCTCGTGCGCGCGCTGAAGCTCGAGGCTTGCTTCTACAACAAGCTCGTCGATCACTTTCATAGCCCCGCCGTGAAGCTCGATCAGCTCGCGGCGCTGTGGACCCAGGTGGCGCTGCGGCTATTCCCGCAGCCGCTGCGCATCAAGGGAAGGTGTGTCGTGGTCGGCGACGGCATCAAGATCCCAAAGCGCGGTCGCAAGATGCCGGCGGTCAAACTCCTGCATCAGCAGTCCGAGTCGAACACCAAGCCCGAATATATCATGGGACACTCCCTCCAGGCAGTGAGCGTGCTCGTTCAGGCCGCCGCCAGCGTCTTCGCCGTTCCACTCGCCATGCGCATCCACGAAGGGCTCGTGTGGTCCAATCGGGATCGGCGCACCCTGCTCGACAAGATGCTCGCGCTCCTCGGGATCGTCGCCATCCCAGAACCCTTCTACTTCGTCGCCGACGCCTACTATGCCGCGCGCAAGATCGTCACCGGCCTGCTCGAGGAGAACAACCACCTGGTCACGCGGGTGAAGTCCAACGCCGTCGCCTACACTGCACACCAGCAGCCTGGCCCGCGGAAGAGAGGCCGGCCCAGGGTCTACGGCAGCAAGCTCAAGCTCAGATCCCTGCTGGAAGACGCCAAGGGCTTCCAACAGGCCGAAAGTCCCGTCTACGGCGAGCACCAGGTGACCATCCAGTATCGGGTCCGCGACCTGCTGTGGCGTCCGGCCGGTCGACTCGTGCGTTTCGTGGCGGTGATCCATCCCGCAAGGGGCTCGTGCCTCCTGATGTGCACCGACACCTCCTTGGATGCGATTGAGATCATTCGTCTCTACGGCCTGCGCTTCAAGATCGAACACACGTTCAAGCAGGCGGTGCGGCTGATCGGCTCGTTTACCTACCACTTCTGGATGTCCGATATGAAGCCGCTGCGCTGCCGCAATGGCAATCAACATCTCCATCGCGAGTCACTCGACTACCGTAACGCCATCAAACGCAAGCTCCACGCCTACCACGTCTTCATCCACGCGGGCATCGTCTGCCAGGGGCTGCTTCAGTATCTGGCCGTCGCCTTCCCTCAGGCCGTGTGGAATTCCTTCGGCTCCTGGCTGCGGACCATTCGGCCCGGCATCCCACCCTCCGAGCTGGTCGTGGCCAATGCACTACGCCAGAGCCTGCCGGAATTTCTCTTGAATGCCGCTCCAAGCAACTTCTTCGCGAAATTCGTCATCGAACGACAGGACACCGACAAGATGGACGCCTTCCGCCTGGCCTCCTGAGCCGAAATGCCGTGGAAACTCTGGACTCACGAGGTTTGTGATGAATCGACCGGTGAAGGGCGTTACCGCACGTTCAGCATCGGAGACATCAATGACAGAACGCTTGTTGCGGCCTCAGGCCGCCGCGTATATCAGCCAACAAATTGGCGCGCCTGTATCGCCACGAACGTATCTGTCGGCGTGTAACGGATGCCATTCTGAAGATTTTAAGGGCTGTAGCCTCGAAATCGTCGCCGGGCCGACGTTGTAGCTTTTCGCCAGTTCCTTGAGCGTTGCGCCCTCGGCCCGCCGCCGCCGTGCTTCTTTCTGCTGCTGCGGGGTGAGCTTGAGCGGGCGGCCCATGTGCTGCCCGCGCGCCTTCGCCCGGCTCCGGCCTTCCGCCGTGCG
>DASYZU010000095.1:0-5707 GCA_035945795.1 Occallatibacter sp. | reverse complement strand
GAAGGATTTGACCGATAACGTGAACTTCATGGCCAGCAACCTGACGGGCCAGGTGCGAAATATCGCCGAAGTCGCGACGGCAATTGCGAACGGCGATCTTTCGAAGAAGATCACTGTGGATGTGCGCGGCGAGATCTTGCAGCTCAAAGAAACGCTGAACACGATGGTCGAGCAGTTGCGTTCGTTTGCAGCCGAAGTGACGCGGGTGGCACGCGAAGTCGGCTCTGAAGGCCGGCTCGGCGGACAGGCCAACGTGCCTGGCGTTGCCGGAACGTGGAAAGATCTTACGGACTCGGTGAACGCCATGGCCGGCAACCTTACGGCTCAGGTGCGAAACATCGCGGAAGTGACGACAGCCGTGGCCCGCGGCGACTTGTCGCGCAAGATCACGGTGGACGTGAAGGGCGAAATTCTCGAACTCAAAAACACCATCAACACGATGGTGGACCAACTGAATGCGTTCGCCGGCGAAGTAACGCGCGTGGCCCGCGAAGTCGGCACCGATGGCAAACTTGGCGGCCAGGCGCAAGTGCCCGGCGTTGCCGGAACGTGGAAGGATCTCACGGATAACGTCAACTTCATGGCCAGCAACTTGACTGGCCAGGTGCGAAACATCGCCGAGGTCGCGACGGCTATCGCCAACGGCGATCTTTCCAAGAAGATCACGGTGGACGTGCGCGGCGAAATCTTGCAGCTGAAAGAAACGCTGAACACGATGGTCGAACAGCTGCGATCGTTCGCCGCCGAAGTGACGCGCGTGGCCCGCGAAGTCGGCTCGGAAGGCCGGCTGGGCGGGCAGGCGAACGTCCCCGGCGTCGCCGGTACGTGGAAGGATCTCACGGACTCGGTGAATGCCATGGCGGGCAACCTGACGGCTCAAGTACGAAACATCGCGGAAGTGACGACGGCCGTGGCCCGCGGCGACTTGTCGCGCAAGATCACGGTCGACGTGAAGGGCGAAATTCTCGAACTCAAGAACACCATCAACACGATGGTGGACCAGCTCAACGCGTTCGCAGCCGAAGTGACGCGCGTGGCCCGTGAAGTCGGCACCGACGGAAAACTTGGCGGTCAGGCCGAAGTGCCAGGTGTCGCCGGCACGTGGAAGGACCTCACCGACAATGTCAACGTCATGGCGGTCAATCTCACCGAGCAGGTGAGAGGTATCGTCAAAGTTGTGACCGCTGTCGCGAATGGCGACCTCACGCAGAAACTCACGGTGAACGCAAAGGGCGAAGTCGCTGCCCTGGCGGAAACTATCAACAACATGACCGGAACGCTCGCAACTTTTGCAGACCAGGTAACGACCGTGGCCCGCGAAGTCGGCGTCGAAGGCCGACTGGGCGGGCAGGCGAACGTACCCGGCGCCGCCGGTACGTGGAAGGATCTCACGGGGAACGTCAACCTGCTGGCCGACAACCTGACCAACCAGGTGCGCGCCATCGCCGAAGTTGCCACCGCCGTGACCAAGGGCGACCTGACGCGATCCATTCAGGTGGAGGCCAGCGGCGAAGTCGCAGAGTTGAAAGACAACATCAACACGATGATTGATAACCTGCGCCTTACGACCGACCGCAACACCGAGCAAGACTGGCTTAAGACTAACCTGGCGCGCTTTACCGGCATGTTGCAGGGCCAACGGGACCTGGCCACTGTGGGCAGCATGCTACTGTCGGAACTTGCGCCACTGGTCAATGCACAACAAGGAGTGATTTACCAGATGGAGACGGAAGAGTCCGGCGGCATGGTCCTGTTGTCGGCATTCGCCGACGACGGCGAGAACGGCCACCTCCGCCGCTTGAGAATCGGCGAAGGCCTGGTCGGGCAGGTGGCCGCCGAAAAACGGCGCATGCTGATTACGGACCTACCGGATAAAACTGTTCCCATTCGGTCGGGATTGTTCCAGTCTGTGCCTCGCAATGTGATTGTGCTGCCGGTGCTGTTTGAAGACCGCGTCAAAGCGGTTATCGAACTGGCGTCTCTGGGTGCGTTCACGGCGTCACATCTGGCATTTCTCGAGCAGCTGACCGCCAGTATCGGCATCGTGCTCAACAGTATCGAGGCGACGATGCAGACGGAAGGCTTGCTGAAGCAATCGCAGCAGCTGGCTGCCGAACTGCAGACCCAGCAGAAAGAATTGCAGCAGACGAACGAGCAACTGGCGCAAAAGGCGCAACAGTTGGCCGAGCAGAACGTCGAAGTGGAACGCAAGAACCAGGAAATCGAGCAAGCCCGCCGCGCTCTGGAAGAGAAGGCCAAGGAACTGGCCCTTACTTCCAAGTACAAGTCGGAATTCCTGGCCAACATGTCACACGAGTTGCGCACCCCGCTGAACTCCATTCTGGTGCTGGGGCAGCAGCTCAGCGAAAACCCGGATCACAACCTGACTCCGAAGCAAGTCGAGTTCGCGCGCACGATTCATGGCGCCGGTACCGACTTGCTCAACCTGATCAGCGACATTCTCGACCTGTCAAAGATCGAATCGGGCACGGTTTCGGTCGAGGCCGAGGAAGTGTTCTTCTCCAACCTGCTCGAGATGGTGGCACGGCCGTTCCGCCACGAGGCGGAGAATCGCAAGCTTGTCTTCGAAGTTCAGAGCGATCCGCATCTGACTCGCAGCCTGGTAACGGACTCGAAGCGTTTGCAGCAAGTCTTGAAGAATTTGCTGTCGAATGCGTTTAAGTTCACCGAACACGGTTTAGTGCGGCTCTCGGTGTCCGTCGCTAACAAGGGATGGACCGAGGGGCATCCGATTCTCAGCGGGGCGGCATCGGTAGTCGCATTCCAAGTCGCCGACTCAGGCATTGGAATTGCGCCCGACAAGCAGCGCATCATCTTTGAGGCGTTCCAACAGGCAGACGCCAGCACCAGCCGCAAGTACGGCGGAACCGGTCTGGGTCTGGCCATCAGCCGCGAACTGGCCAGCCTGCTGGGAGGCGAGATTCAGCTGCGCAGTACTCCGGGACAGGGCAGCGTCTTCACCCTGTACTTGCCGCTGACCTACGTGGGTCCCTCGGCCGCAAAGCTGACGCCCTCGGATTTGCGGGCGCCTGCGATGCCGCTGAACCTATCCAATATTGTGGTGTCCGAGCGTCCAGTGGAGCAAATTGCTGACGACCGGCGGAACCTGCAGGCCGACGATTCGGTGTTGCTGATTGTGGAGGACGATCCCCACTATGCTCGCGTCTTGTGCGATCTGGCGCGGGATAAAGGTTTCAAAGTGCTGGTCGCATTGCGCGGCGCCGAGGCACTGTCGTTGGCTCGCGAGTTCCATCCAACGGCGATTTCGCTGGATGTGTTCTTGCCCGACATGCTGGGATGGACCGTGCTGAATCACCTGAAACAAGATCCGGCTACGCGTCACATCCCGGTGCAAATGCTGACCCTGGACGAAGACCGCCATCACGGCCTGGCCCGAGGCGCGTTTGCCTTTGTCACCAAGCCAACGCGGCCGGAGGAACTGGAAGCGGCGCTGTCGCGCATCAAAGAGTATGCCGCTCCCCGGCGTAAGCGGTTGCTGATCGTGGAAGACAATCCGGCGGAGCAGTTGAGTGTTCGCGAACTGCTGGGCTATGACGACATCGACGTGATTGTCGCGGCGACAGGGGCCGAGGGTCTGGAAATGGTATCGAAGGACTCTTTTGATTGTGTCGTGCTGGATTTGCGCCTGCCCGACATGAGCGGTTTCGACATTCTGGAACGCCTGAGGGACATTCCCAAAGCAGCGGACTTGCCGGTGGTCGTGTTTACCGGCAAAGAGCTCTCGCCGGAGGAAGATGCACGACTGCATACCTTGGCTCGCAGCGTGGTCGTCAAGGGAGTCGAGTCGCCCGAACGTTTACTCGACGAAACTGCGCTGTTCCTGCACCGCGTCGTAGCCGATCTGCCTCCGGAAAAACAGAAAATGCTCGACCGGTTGCATCGCTCGGACGAGGCGCTGGTGGGAAAGAAAGTTCTGGTCGTAGACGACGACATGCGGAACATCTTTGCCTTGAGCAGCGTGCTGGAACGTCGCGGCATGGCTGTTCTGACCGCGGGTACGGGCCGTGAGGCGATTTCCATGCTGGAGTCGACTCCCGACGTGGCCATCGTTTTGATGGACATCATGATGCCGGAAATGGATGGATACGCAACCATGCAGGTAATCCGGCAGAATCCTTCTTTCCGCCGGTTGCCTATCATCGCCCTGACCGCCAAGGCAATGAAGGGCGACCGTGAGAAATGTCTGGAAGCCGGCGCTTCAGAATACCTGGCCAAGCCAGTCAATACGGAACAGCTTCTGTCAGCGTTGAGGATGTGGCTGCATCGATGAGCGTAGGACCGAGCAACGGCGGAGCGATAAACCCGTCGCAAGATGGGTTGCTGAATTCTTTTGAGCCGGCAATGGGTGCTTCCGACAAAGTCAACATTTTGATGGTGGATGACCAGCCGGGCAAGCTGCTCAGCTACGAAGCTATCCTGGATGAGCTGGGAGAGAATCTCATCAAAGCGACTTCAGCCAAGGAGGCGCTGGAAAAGCTGCTCAAGACCGATGTTGCGGTCGTACTGATGGATGTCAGCATGCCTGACATCGACGGTTTTGAGCTCGCCGAAATCATCCGCCAGCATCCGCGCTTTCAGAAGACGGCCATCATCTTCATTTCGGCGGTGCATCTGTCCGACATTGACCGGCTCAAGGGCTATCAACATGGTGCGGTGGACTATCTCTCCGTGCCGGTAGTTCCCGAAGTGTTGCGGGCGAAAGTCAGAGTCTTCGCCGAACTGCATCGCAAGAAGCTGCAATTGGAGCGGTTGAATAGCGAACTGGAGCAACGCGTTGCCGAGCGGACTCGGGAGATAGAAAAAAAAGCTCTGGCATTGGAAAGAGCCAACGCTGACCTTGCCCAAAAGCACCAGGAATTGGCTGCGATTGTGCAAACGGCTCCTGACATCATCTTCAGCCGACAACCCGATGGCGGCAGAGAATATATCAGTGGCCGCTTTTATGAGTACACCGGTGCGGCTCACAATTCTGCGATTGGATTCGGCTGGATGGAATACGTTCATCCAGAGGATAAGGAAGCGAGCATAGCGCACTGGGTGCGCTGCGTGCAGACTGGCGAGACCTACGAGTCGGAGTACCGTCTGCGGGGAGTCGACTCGAACTATCGCTGGTTCCGCGCGCGCGCAGTGCCCCTGCGGGATCAAAAAGGCAACATCCTCAAATGGTATGGGACGTGTTCCGATATTCATGACAGCAAAGTGCTGGAGCAGTCGATCCGCGAGAACGCGATCGAGTTGGAGCGCCTGGTGAATAGCCGGACAGCGGAATTGAGACGGCTCTCCAGCCGGCTGTTGACCATGCAGGACGAAGAGCGGCGACGCATTGCCCGCGAAATTCACGATGGGTTAGGTCAGGAACTTGCCGCCGCGAAAATGATCATGGACGGAATCCTAGCCAAGGACACGACTCCAGGAATGCATAAGGCGGCCACGGAAGCGAGCCAATTAGTGGATCGGGCGATCCAGCAGGTTCGCACCATCTCCCACCTGTTGCACCCGCCTTTGCTTGACGAAGTGGGTCTGGTTTCGGCGTTGCGCTGGTTTATCGAGGGACTCACGGAGCGCAGCGGAATCGAAATTCAACTTGAGGTCGTTCCCGCGGATTTGGGGCGCCTCAAGCCGGAAGTCGAGACGGCAATCTTCCGCATCATCCAGGAAGCGGTGA
>DASYZU010000094.1:0-1918 GCA_035945795.1 Occallatibacter sp. | reverse complement strand
TCGACCATTTTCCCGGTGCCGGCCGCTTGCGAGCCTTCGCGGGACTCAACCCTTTTAATAATTTTGCAACCTTGGTTGGGGCCGCGGCTAGCATCTTGAGCGGATCGTTCCCTCCCACATGGCTGAACATCCGGTTGCGATATTGCTCCACGGTTTCCTGCATGCGATTCCTCCTGCGCTGAATGACGGCTGAATGGCTCTGATTCTAGAATACCCGGCACTTTTCTGGAACAACGGCCGGCGCAAGGCAGTGGGTCAGTTTCCGGTTACCCGACTTATCAGGAGTTAGGGCGAATTCTCACCATCCATTCGGCTGTGTGCGAATGTGAGGCTCAAGTTCTAAAGGTTATTTCAGCTTCGCGTACTCGGCTTTAGCCTGCTTCAGGATCGGGATGTCGGGGTCGGCGTCTTTCCATAGCGTCAGGAAATCCTGATACGCGGCGCGAGCTTTCGCGGTATCGCCCTGCACGGCGTAGGCGCGTGCAAGGCCGAGGTGGGCGAGTGCGCCTGTCGCACAATTCCACAACAGCCCGCGATGGTCCAGTATTTTCTGGAACTCGGCGGCCGCCAGCTGCCCCTGTTGCTCACTCAGGTAAACCTGGGCGCGGACGTACACGGGATACACGCAGGAGTTCCCGGCGCTCGTACTTAGCATGCCTAGCTCATAGGGTGCTGCCGCTTGAAGAAGCTCGATGCTCCGGGCAGGATTCTTGCGGCCCGTCTCTATCTGCGCGCGGATAGTAGGCAGCCAGACCGATTGCACAACGGTATCCTGCGGGAAGCGCTTCCCGAGGTCATCCACAAGCGACTGGGCATGAGCCGCATCGCCCGCCAAGGCATTGGCCAGCGCCGCCTGTGCTTCTGCATCGCGGCTGCCTGGTGCGAGCGCCACTGCCGCGGCAGCATTCTGGCGGGCCACATCCACGTTGCCAAACAGCGCTTCGCGTATCGCCGCATTTGCTTGCCACAAGGCGGCGGGCTCTTTCTCATCGCTGCGGCGGGCGCTCTCCAAAGCTTGCCGGGATAGCTCGCGGGCTTTCCCCAATCTCCCAGACCAGGCTTCAGTATCGGATTCAACTGAAGGCATCCAGTCTTCTGCGCCTGGTTTTCCTACAGCCCAATCCGCCTCCTGCTTCATGGCTGCCACGTTGCCCTGAAAGAAGGCTAGTGCATACAGGTTTAGGTGCAGGGGAGTACCGCTAAGCTTGCGCCGCAGCGCCGCTTCGGTTGTGGTCCTTGCTTCGTCGAAACGGTTCAGGGCCAGGTAAATCTGGCCGAGATTCTCATACAGGACCACATTATTCGGTTCCAGGCTAAGCCCTTCACGGGTTTCGGTGGCGGCCTTCTCATATTGCCCCAGAATCATGTCGCTGCTGCCGACATCGACATAAGCGACAACATCGCGCGGGTAAACTTGTATCCACAGTTCGTAAGCCTGATTCGCTTTTTCCAGCTCGCCGGTGGCGAATGTGTAGTAGAGGGCGGAGATGTGGAGTTTTTCGCGTCCGGTGACGCGGTCGCGCAAATCTAAGGCTTTCTTCAGGTAATCGGCGGCAAGACGTGGCTGGTTCAGATTGAAGTAATCGACTCCGAGACGGTCGTACGCCAGAGCAAAGTTGGCGTCAAGTTCGATGGCGTGCTTGAAGAATGGAATGGCTTCGGCGTCGCCGTTTTCGCGCACGGTTTTGTTACCCAGGGTGTAAGCCTGGAGGGCTTCCAGGGAACTCGTCGTGGCCTGCTCCAGCGGGGCATCGAATTTCTGCACCGAGCTGAGGGATTCGCCCACCTCGTTGCGAAGCTTAGCTGCGGCCTGTCCCAACGCCGGGTAGTGCTCTAAATCAGTGTTGCCGTCGGTGGCGACCGTATCAGTTTGGCAATCCATTTTCTTATGCGCTCTCGCATGTGAGAAGCTCTTGTA
>DASYZU010000093.1:0-3355 GCA_035945795.1 Occallatibacter sp. | reverse complement strand
CAGCCATCGGAGTGTACTTTGCTTGGGCCGCAATAGGTGGTCTGAAGACACATAACACCGTCAGCCCCGGCGCAAAGTCGCTTTCATCCGTCGCCAACATCAGTGTCCAGTGGCTTTCATGGACCGTGGCGTTTACGTCGCTTGCTCTCGGAACGTACATAAGTCTAAAGCCCGACATAATCGTAAACTGGAGCATCAGACATCAGCCGATCCCTCGTGAAATCCCAGACGCGACGCGGCACACTTGGGCTATCGGCAAGCGGCGCCCAGATTCCGATAAGCCGACTTGAACGAAGCCGCCCGTGCGGCGGACGCTTCGCGTGCGGTAGTGGGGCATGGGTTGCTCGATGGCTTGATGTAAATGTGGGTCCCAGGAGGTGTTCCTGTGACCCGTCTAAGAAAGATGATGCTGGAGGAACTCCAGCGCCGTCATTACGCTCCAGCTACCACACGCTGCTACATCCGCGCGGTCCAAGAGTTTGCTCGACGCTTCCGTCGTTCCCCAGATCGCTTAGGCCTTCGACAGATTCGTGAATATCAGGCAGAGCTGTTCCAGAAGGGCAAGTCGCCGAGCACCGTAACGCAACGGTTGGCAGCACTGCGCTTTTTCTACGTCAAGACGCTCCACAAGGCTTGGAGCACCGCCGAAACTCCCTATCCGAAGAAGGTCACCGCCCTGCCCACCATCCTCAGTCAAGCGGAAGTGGCGCGCATGATTGTTGCCGCTCGCACACCTTTCCATCGCACCCTGCTGATGACGCTCTACGCCACAGGACTCCGGCGTGCTGAATTAACGCACCTGAAGGTCACCGATATCGACAGCCAACGGATGGTGATTCACGTCCGAGCAGGGAAGGGTCGTAAAGACCGGGATGTGCTGCTGAGTCCAAAACTTCTCGAACAGCTACGCGAGCACTGGCACCGGTTGAAGCGCAAGCCAGGTATTTGGCTGTTTCCAGGCAACCGTCACCACAGCGGCGATCAGCCGATTACTGCCAAAGTGGTTTGGCAGGCCTGCCAGCACGCCGCTACGAGAGCGGGCATTCAGAAAAAAGTACATCCCCACACCTTGCGCCATTGCTTTGCCACTCATCTGCTCGAAGCCGGCGCGGATCTGCGCACCATCCAGATGCTGTTGGGGCATAGAGATCTCGAAGAGACCACTGTTTACTTGCACCTCTCTCAGCGTCATCTGAATGCGACCGTCAGTCCTCTGGACTCACTGAAGCTGAAAGACGAATCACCGCACCACGACTAGATGAGCCGGCCACCGCTGGAGGTGGCCGATCTGGTCCGCGCCGCGGGAGAGGCCTTCATCGAACGAAGCCGCCACTGGATCACCGGGAAGCATGTCAAAGTGCTGCTCGCCATTCGGCGGTGCCGTACCGCCGCGCTCGGTGGTCATCTCGATGAGTGCACACGCTGCGGGCATCGCGCCATCTCTTACAACTCTTGCCGCAACCGGCACTGCCCGAAGTGTCAGGCAGGAGCACGCGATCGTTGGCTCGAAAAGCGTCGCCGGGAGCTTCTTCCGACCCCTTACGTGCATGTCGTTTTCACGCTGCCGGGTCAGTTGGCGCCGTTGGCCTTGCAGAACAAAAAGATCCTCTACGATCTGTTATTTCGAACCAGCGCGGAAACTCTGCTCGAAATCGCTCGCGATCCCCAGCATCTTGGGGCTACGATCGGTTTCTTCAGCGTGCTGCACACTTGGAATCAGAAACTGCAACTGCACCCGCATGTGCATTGTGTGATTCCAGCCGGTGGGCTGTCTCCCGATCAGCGGCGCTGGATCCAGACACGCTCTGCCTTCTTTCTTCCCGTCCAGGTGCTCGGTCGCGTCTTTCGCGGCAAGTTCGTTGCGGCGCTCCGGCGCGCTTTCCAGGATGGTCAGCTCAGCTTTTACGGAGGCCTGCAGCCCCTCGCTCGACCCAAAACCTTCTTCGCGTGGCTCAGACCACTGTTTCGAAAGGACTGGGTCGTTTACGCCAAACCACCCTTCGGAGGTCCGGAGCATGTGCTCCGCTATCTCGGTCGTTACACTCATCGCGTAGCCATCTCTAACCGTCGTCTGATCTCCTTCAGCGATGGCCAAGTCACCTTTCGCTGGCGGGATTCCGCTCACCACAACGAACAAAAGTTGATGAGCTTACCGCTCGATGAATTCCTGCGCCGCTTCCTGTTGCACCTGCTTCCGGACGGCTTCGTGCGCATCCGGCATTTTGGTTTCCTGGCCAATCGGCAACGCGCCACTTCCTTGCCTGTCTGTTTTCAGCTGCTCGGCCCGACGCCGCAAACTCAGCAAGACACCTCAGGCCTCAAGAACTCTTACGATCTTTGGCAGTGCCCCCAGTGTGCCGGGCCGATGGTAGTCATCGAGAGACTCACGGCCACCGAAATACAACTTCGTTCTCCACCTGTGCTCACGGCTGCCGCATGAAAGTACTCGCCACTTCCCGGCAACTCTGCGTGCTTCAGCACGATTCGCCGTTCTGTGCCTGGCCGCCGAACACATCTGCTCTTCCCGCTTCTAGCTATTCTAGGTTTGCAGCTATTTTGCGCCTCTGCCAGCTCTCACCCACAGGCTGCTGTCGTCTTCTGCCTCTCGTACCACAGTTTTGCTCCAGCTCGGCGCCCTACCTTCCCTCTATTCAATCCCCATAGGGCACGCGTCCACCGCAACAACGGGCGGCTTCCTTCAAGTCGCTGTATCGAAAGCGCGCAATCCCACCGTGCTCGCGTGCACACATCTTGCCTACTCGCGCTTCCGATACAGCTCTAAGACATATCAGGACCGATCTCGGTTAGCGATAATGAATGGACTAATGATGGGCGGACGCATCCAAGCTCCGCGGAGGCTGGGGCCATGAGCGGGTAAATCCATTGCGAGTGAGCTGCCACTCAATCGTATAACCGTTTGGCAGAGTCAGCTTCAAATAGTCCATGCGATGGTTCTCATTGTATCCGGTGTTGTAGACAAGACTGCTGCCGTCCGCCAATGTCTGCGATTGAATCTCTCCGAGATAGCCATACTTATTTATGAGCAGGGGTCGACCTTGCGCGTCCAAAACGGACGTCAGCCGATTGGCCTGATCGTATTGGTAAGACTCGTCGCCATTTTGAGGATCCTGCACGTGCGTTAGTCGTCCGGCAGTATCGTACTGATACGATACTGTGCGACCTGAACTCGAAGATGCCTCTTTGATGCGGTGCATTGAGTCGCATGTAAACTGTACCGATTCTCCGTCAGGCGCACGCAATTCGCGCAAATCGCCGGAATCAGTTCTGCGAACCACGAACGCCTGCCCTGAATTTGAACGAATGCCGATAAGGGAGCTCTGTTGCCAGGTTCGGT
>DASYZU010000092.1:0-17881 GCA_035945795.1 Occallatibacter sp. | reverse complement strand
GCCCACCACTCCTGCGTCGTCTTATCGGCCGCCATTTTCGCCATGTCGGCGGCATAGTCGGTCCCGTGGTACTCAAAGTAGGCGTAAAGAGTGTGGTCCTTCAGGTAGATCGAGTAATTGCGAATGTTGCACTTGCGAATCATCTCCAGCACGCCCGGCCACACTGCGGCGTGGTATTCCTTGTACTTCTCTTCAGCCTCGGGCTTGAGGCCGATCACCATTCCGTAGCGAGTCATTTCGTCTCCTCAGAAAGTCGCAGCCGTGGCCTCATCCCAGATCGGCAAGATCGAACTCCTCGAGCCGGAGAGGATAAACCCCGTATTCGCGCACCAGCTTGACCACATAATCGTAGCTTGCACCTGGCACATTTGTCGGTACCGAATGGTCCGATTGAAAGATGAACCCCCCGCCCTTGGCCGCATTCAACTTGGTCAGCACCGCAGCCCGCAATTCCTCCCGGTTGCCCGAGGCCCAAAGCTGCACATCCATATTCCCGCAGAAGCCGAGTCGGTGGCCGAGCCTGCGCCGAAGATCCACGGCGTCCAACCCCGCCTTGTACTCCAGCGGATTGTAGGCATCAACGCCGATCTCGATAAAGTCCTCGAAAATGCGGTTCACATTGCCGCAGCCGTGATAGATCACGGGCAATCCATGGCTGTGGCACTCATCGATCATCGCCTTCACGCCGGGTTTGAAATGCGCGCGCCAAAAGGCGGGCGAGAATAGCATCCCTTTTTTGAAAGCCACATCGCCCCAGATCACCATCCCGGCCAGCCGCCCCTGCGCTGCCTTGATCTGCGCCCGGATCAGTCCCAGGTTGAATACGTGCAGCCGCTCGACGAAGCGCGCAATCGCATCGGGATATTCGCCCATCCACATCATCACGTTCTCCGTGCCGATGATCCTCCAGATCATCTCGTGCGCCTCGCAAACCGACCCGAAGACAGGAAGATCCTCGTAGACGGCTCCCAGCCGCTCCACAAACGGCGGCAGGTTCCTCGTGAATCCGTCGCCCACTCCGTTGATCTGGTCGTCGCCGCCGGTAAAGTAGCGGCGTTCGTCAAAGGGGTCGTCGAACTCAAACGCCGCCATCTTCTCAATCGTGTCGGTATCGAACGCAAGAAAGGCCGGCATGGGCAGGTCGAACCGTTTGCGAATGGTGGCGCCGAATCCGGTGCGGACCGTAACTTCGCTTTCATCGTCGCGCAAAATCTCGAACGGCCGGATGTGAGGATCCATATTCGGGCTCACCACCTGCCAGTCCAGATCGTAGTAGCGGTAGATGTCCGTGTCGGCGGCCAGCCCCAACTCCTGCCGCCAGCGCTCCAGAAAGCCGCCCCAGAAAAAGTCGCTGATCGGCACCCGGTCCGGCTCTTCGTGGCGGAGCGCCTTGTTCATCCGCTCGAGCTTGGAGAGGCAGTTGGCAGTTCGTTCCATGCCGGTTCCACCTTTGCTTTCTCAATTTAATGGGCCGTTGCGCGCCCTGCCTGCGGACATGCAGACCTGGCCCCCTGTCCATCTTGTTGAACCCACAATCTTAGTCCTGTTGAGGGGGAGTTCTGATGCCAATTCACGTCTTTGGGCAAAGACGATTATGATCAATCTGGTTGAACGCAGTTCCGGACGATCGCAGTCCGACTTGCGGAATGTTCTGCCGGGAATTCCTGCGCAATCGGCCGAGTGTCGTCCGGAATTGCGTGTGTATAGGTCGATTCAATCATGCTGTTGGAATATGGAGGAGAGATGAACAGGATTTTTACTGGCCGCCGTGACTTCTTAAAGCAAGCCGGAGTAATGGGATCGATGGCCATGATGGCCGGAATGCCGGAAGGCGCAATGGCGCTTGGCGGCGCCCGTGGACCCATAGTTGAAGATGCGGTGGTACCCGCTCAGGCCGAAGAGTTGCCCAAGAATCACATTAAATTCGCCGTGTGCGGCATGAGTCACGACCATATATATGGCATGATCGGCGCCGTCCAACGTGGCGGCGGCGAGCTGGTGGCAGCCTGGGCCGGCGAACCGGACAAGATTGCCACCTTCAAAAGGCGCTTTCCGAACGTAAAGATGGTCGCAACCCAGGACGAGATTCTGAACGACCCCTCGGTGCAACTGGTGCTCACTTCGCAGATCGCCAATGAGCGTGGGCCACTCGCAGTACGCGCCATGAAGCACGGCAAGGATTTTCTCTCCGACAAGCCGGGCTTGACCACGCTGGAGCAACTGGCCGCGGTGCGCAAAACCATCGCCGAGACCAAGCGGATCTACGCCATCCTCTACAGCGAACTTCTTGAGGTCAAGGCAGCCGTGTACGCCGGCGAACTGGTTCGCCAGGGCGCCATCGGCAAAGTAATTCAGACCATCAACATCGCGCCCCATCAGATCATGCAGCACGGCGGCGATGCCGGCGGTGGCGCACCGCGGCCGGAGTGGTTCTGGAACCCCGAGCAGTATGGCGGCATCCTCTGCGATATCGGCTCCCACCAGGTAGATCAGTTCCTCTACTACACCGGCTCCACGCAGGTTGAAGTTGTAGAGTCGCAGATCGCCAATGTGCGTCATCCCGATCGCCCCCGTTTTCAGGATTTTGGCGACATGGTGCTGCGCGGCGACCGAGGCTTTGGTTACGTGCGTCTCGACTGGTTCACGCCCGACGGCTTGGGAACCTGGGGCGACGGCCGCCTCTTCATCCTCGGCACCAATGGTTACATCGAAATCCGCAAGTACACCGATGTGGCCGTAAAGCATCAGGGAAACAACCTGTTCATTGTGGACGGCAAACAGTCACGCTACATCGACTGTAACCAGATGCCGCTCCCCTTCGGTCCGCAGTTTGTGGCAGACATCGTGAACCGCACCCACCTCGCGCAGAATCTCGATGAATGTTTGCTGGCCGCGCAACTCGTAATCGAGGCGCAGAACAAGGCAAAGCTGGTGACGCTAAAGGACTAGCACTGGTTGGATAAATCGGGTTTTGAAAGGGCGCGGTTTTAGCCGCGCCGCAACAGGCGCACAAAACCTGGGACTTTAGCCCCTGAGGGACATCCCCTTGCTTGCCGGAAATTATTTATGCGACCAGCTTTAGCGATCACATGAAGGCTGTGAGGCGATCCGCAAGTAGGTGTGTTCGCCTCGCGCGCCTTCGCAGCAATCCTTCAATGCAACGCAAACCGCACCCTGAATTACCCACTCAGCTAAGCAAACCACACCGTGGTTAGGATTTGGAAAAGCATCTTCGTTGTCTGCGTCAGTACCATCCAGACAAGCGAAGTCCTTCTCAACCAGTAGCTCCAAGACTTTTCCATCTGCGACGCCGAGACTGCAATACAATCCGAACTGGTCGCCTGCAGACTGGAGTACCCGGCAAATTCTGTACCAGCGAGAATCAGACAAACTGGTATGGTGAAGGGCCTGGGCAGGCCTTGCGTGGCGGACTGGGGCTTCCGATAATAATGATGGCGGGATGCTCTCTTGGCGAGCAGCGGCGTGGGCAACCGCGGGAGGATTGAGATGGCGCACGACTGGGCTCATCCAATCCATACTCATCCAGTAGGGACCGAGGAAAGCCAGGCCGACAGGCTTCGGGCTCATCGAAGGTCCTACGCGAAACACATCACAGCCGTGGCAGGCATGTCTCCAGACATCGGTTTGGGGCGGGAGATTGCCGATGCCCTCGCGTCAATTCCGCGCGAGAGGTTTGTGAGACCTCCTCCGTGGAGGATCGTTTCGCCGGAGGGAAATACATATGCCGTTTCGGATGATCCAGCGGTTTTGTACCAGGATGTTCTGGTACCGCTGAGCATAGGCCGGGGTCTGAACAATGGGCAGCCCAGCCTCCATGCCATGTGTCTGAACGCGCTGGCACCGAGAAAGGGCGAGAGCGCCGTACACGTCGGCGCGGGCACTGGCTACTATACGGCCGTGCTGGCCATGCTGGTGGGCGAAGCGGGCAAGGTGGACGCCTATGAGATTGAGCCGGAGCTGGCGCGTCAGGCTGCCGAGAATCTTGCGGAGTTTCCCCAGGTGACAATACATAGCCGGTCAGGCGCCGAAGGACCGCTGCCGCCATGCGATGTGCTCTATGTGAACGCCGCCGCCGCCGAGCCATTGGCGGTTTGGTTTGACGCGCTGCTCCCGGATGGTCGGCTGCTTTTTCCCCTGGAACCGCAAGGCGAAGCTGGTCAGATGCTGCTTGTCACCAGGAAGGCAGACGGCTCGTATCCCGCCCGGCTTCTGTGGGGAGTGCAGTTTGTTGCCTGCGCCGGTGCCCAGGACGTACACGCGGCGCGGGTGTTGGATGCGGCATTTCGCAAGGGCAACTGGAGCCAGGTGAGGCAGCTGTACCGCAACGATCAGCCGGACGACAGTTGCTGGTGTGCCGGGCGCGGATGGTGGCTTTCGACCCGGTGAACGAAGGCGTAGCTGGGATTATTCCCCGTACGGCACCCAGATGTTCTTCACCTGCGTGGCATGCTGCAGGAACCAGCGTCCTTCAGCCTGTGCAGGGTTGAACCAATCGTACTCGTGGCCGTCGTTCGTCCACACCTGCTTCATGTTGCCTATGGAAGCGGCCCGCACCATCGCCGCTTCCTCGTTGCTCCTGAAGCACCATATGGCCTCGATGCCGTCGTGTTCCGCCAGCGTCTTGCCCAGTTCCGCCGGCTTGCCAGCCACCAGGTTCACAACTCCGCCGGGCAGATCGCTTGTGTCGAGCACCTGATACACATCACCCAGAATCAGCGGGTAGCGTTCTGAGGGCACGGCAACCACAGTGTTCCCCGCGGCAATGGCAGGCAGCACCAGCGAGAGCAGCCCCAGCAACGGCGCTTCACTGGGAGCAAGAATGCCGATGGCCCCCACCGGCTCCGGCATCGCGATGGTGATGTTGCGCCCCGACGGATGATGCACTTGTCCGTCGTACTTGTCCGCCCACGCGGCATACGTAAAGATGCGCTCGATGGAGAGAGAGGTTTCGACAGCCGCCTGTTCCTCGCCGACAACTGCAGCCAGCCGGTGCGCAATCTCGTCTCGCCGCTGAATCATGTTTTCGGCGATGTAGTAGATCACCTGCGCGCGACCATGCGCAGTCGATTTGGCCCAGCCCGATGCACCTCGCGCCGCTTCCACCGCGTTGCGAATATCCTTGCGGTTCCCGAGCGGCGCTTCACCAAGCAACTGGCCCTCCCGCCCGTAAACCGGGAAGGAGTAGCCCGAGTCCGGCCTCGCCTGCTTTCCCCCGATGTACTGCTTGACCGTGCGGTCAATAGCAGAGTCGGCCGGCGCAATGTCATCCTCATCGTTCGAAGTGTCGTTCGAGTTGACCGGGTGATTCGCCTCCGCTTTGGCAGCCGGCAGCGAATGCAGCCATTTCGGCGTCAGATACTCAAGCATGCCCTCGCGTCCGCCCTCGCGGCCGTAACCGGATTCACGGTAGCCGCCGAATCCGCAGGCTGCGTCGAACTGGTTTGTGCAATTTACCCACACCACGCCAGCCTTTACCTTCGCAGCCAGGTCCAGCGCCACATTGATGTTCTCGCTCCAGATGCTCGCCGCCAGCCCGTACACAGTATTGTTGGCCAGCTCAGCAGCCTCCGCCGGCGTGCGGAAAGTCATCGCCGCCAGCACCGGGCCGAAGATCTCTTCCTGCGCCACCGTAGACGCCGGATGCACATCGGTCAGCAGCGTTGGCGGGAAGTAGCAGCCCTTATCCGGCAACTTATTGCTCGGCTGCCAGCAGTGCGCTCCCTCCGCCACGCCCGCGTCCACCATCTTGCGAATGGATTCCAACTGGACGGGCGAAACAATCGCGCCAATGTCGATCGACTTGTCCAGCGGAGGTCCAACCCGAAGCGTCTCCATCCGCGCGCGCAGCCGCGCATAAAGCGTCTCAGCCACCCGCTCCTGCACCAGCAACCGTGAACCCGCGCAGCACACCTGCCCCTGGTTGAACCAGATAGCATCCACCAGCCCCTCTACCGCGGAGTCGAGGTCGGCGTCATCGAAGACAACGAACGGAGATTTACCGCCCAGTTCGAGTGACAACTTCTTATGTGATTGCGCAGTGGCCTTGCGAATGATGCGGCCCACTTCCGTCGAGCCGGTGAAAGCGATCTTGTCGATCCCTGGATGTTCGATCAGTGCCTGGCCCGTGCGAGCGTCGCAGGTCAGCACATTCAGCACGCCTGGAGGCAGGCCCGCCTCCATCGCCAATTCGGCGAATGCCAGAGCGGTGAGTGGCGTATATTTCGCCGGCTTGATAACCACGGTGTTGCCCGCGGCCAGCGCCGGAGCCACCTTCCATGCAAACATCAGCAGCGGAAAATTCCACGGAATAACCTGACCCACTACCCCGCACGCCGTGTAGTTGGGAAACTCCGGCTCCAGCAACTGCGCCCAGCCGGCATGATGGTAAAAGTGCCGCGCCACCAGCGGAATATCAATGTCGCGGCTCTCCCTTATCGGCTTGCCGTTGTCCATCGACTCCAGGACTGCCAGACGCCGCGAGTGTTTCTGCACGAGGCGCGCCAGCGCGTACAGATACCGTGCCCGCTCATGCCCGCTCAGCGCCTGCCAGCCGGGCAGCGCCTTCCGCGCCGCTGCCACTGCGGCCTCCACGTCATCAGTGTTGCCCTTTGCCACCTCGGCAAGAGTATCGCCGGTAGAAGGATCGCTGGTGGTTTGATACTCGCCGCTCGCCGGCTTTACCCACGCCCCGCCGATGAACTCCTCAAACCGGCGATGATGCCGCTCCAACCATTGCACCGCTTCCTTCGGATCTTCCGGCGCGGCTCCATATTCCATGGTGTAGAACTTTTCCGCAATGCTCACAGCGTCTCCTTCTATTCCACGAAACCCATCTACGCGATGGGGTGACGGTATGCCGCCGAATAGCGGCCAGTCAGATGATGCTCTAGTTGACGCTCAATGTCGCCCAGCATGCCGCTCGCGCCAAACCGAAACAGCGACGGCTCCAGCCACGGACGTCCCAGCTCTTCTTTCATCATCGCCAGCCAATCCAGCGACTGCTTCGCCGTGCGGATGCCGCCGGCCGCCTTGAATCCCACTGCCATGCCCGTCCGCTCTGCGTAGTCGCGAATGGCGCGAACCATGGTCAGCGTTACCGGGAGCGTAGCATTCACTGCTTCCTTGCCCGTCGACGTCTTGATGAAATCCGCGCCGGCCATCATCGCCACCCAACTTGCGCGCGCCACATTGCGCAGCGTCATCAGGTCTCCGGTAGCCAGAATCGCCTTCATATGCAGGGGCCCGCATGCCTGTTTGAACGCCGCAACCTCGTCGTACAGCGCCTGCCACTCGCCGTTGAAAACGTGCGAGCGAGTAATCACAATGTCAATCTCCGTCGCGCCCGCTTCTATTGAGCGGTGAATCTCGGCAACCCGTTCCGCAAGCGGCGATAACCCGGCTGGAAATCCAGTCGAAACCGCAGCCACCGGAATACCCGATCCCTCCAGCGCCTTCACCGCCGTCTCAACAAACGCGTGATAGACGCAGACAGCGCCCACTGTCAGATGCAGCTCCTCAATGCCGAGCCCCTCCACCAGGTGTCGCTGTAGTGGGTTGCGCGCCTTGGCACAGAGCCGCCGCACGCGATCGGCCGAGTCGTCGCCGCTCAGCGTGGTCAGGTCCATGCACGCGATGGCGCGCAGCAGCCATGCCGCCTGGTTCTCCTTCTTTACTGTGCGCCGCGCGCAATGAGTCGCCGCTCGCCGCTCCACCGCACTGGTGTTCACACGCACCTTCTCCACCAAATCCATATTGAGCGGAATACCCCGGTTGGCATCGAGCGCGCGCCCGTTCAATACCGCCGGGACTGGCTGAGCCACACCTTCCGCGCTGTGCGCTGATGTTGCCGATTGGAGTGCCATGTTACTGTCTCCACTTGGAACTAGGAAGTAGATTCAATCAAAATACTTGCTCCCACCTATGGCAGAGGAGCCGCGATCACATAGTCGGAGCAAGAAGGATAAATCTCGCGCCGTCGCAAATCAACAGCGGAATTGAGTACCGCATCTTCGAGCACAGAGCCACGCCAATCTTCGTAACTTTCGAACACGAAGTACTTTAGGAAAGCGATGTTGTAACGCCCAGGCATTGCACTCATCCGCGCAACTTCGATCAGTCACTCAGCATTTTCTAATCATCCCTAAATGATAGGAGCCGGAGAAGCCACAGTATTCGGTTCGAAGCAGTCGCGAGTAGTGCAATGTACGAGGGTGGCTACTTTCCGCCATGTCGATACTCTGGAGCAAGCCGCGGTAGTGCAGTCTTGTGAGATTGGCGAAAGCCGAGGAAACGTGCTGAAGCCAAGCCTGGTACCAGCCCCAAAAACCAGAGCTCGAACGGTTTCACAAGTGCACGATATAACAGAAATAAAAGAGTTACAAACAACTCGGGCCTGTAGCTCAACGGTTAGAGCTGGGGGGACTCATAATCGCAAAAACGCCGTTTTGCATGAAGAAGCAAGATCGAGCATAGTTACACATAAAAATCCTATTATCATAGACTTGCAGGAAATCCCCGTGCGCATCAGCCCACGCCAAAATTTCTAAATTTGCAAAACGAAGTTGGACTGCCCGGTAATTTGTACCAAGGTGATTTTTCGCGAAAATTCTCTATCTGCCCCCCGGCGCAGCGAACCGCAATCATCTTCTCGACCGCTCAACCGTTTGGCCCATTCAGTGGCTTGTCAGCCGGATAAGCTGACGATCTTCGGCAAGTCCTACGAGTACCTCATCAAGAGATTGGCCGACCTGACCAACAAGAAAGCTGACGAAGCGTATCGGGTGTGGTTCCGGCATACAGACGGACCGAGCTTGCATTGCTCAATGAAGCAGCGTCGCGAGCCTTGCTGAATGAAAGCCCGTTAGGCCATGGTTGAAGGTGTTATCAGGAGATTGCTAGCGTCGGGGCATAGGCTCAAGATGTTTACAGCTCTCACAAATCGGGGAGCGCATGGAATTCTCTCGACAGAGCTAGTATCGTTGCCAATACGAAGATTAACGTTCGGTAAGGCTGGAGCGCCGCCGCATTTGTCCGGCAGTATGTCGGGAAATCAGGCGCGCCAGCCATCACCCCTTCGTGTTGCCGAATGCGTCGGCAGGTCGGCAGAGCACCAGCAGTATTCCGCGGAGAACCAATCCCAGACCATTTTGGATTACGCCAAAGCCTATGGCTTGGAAGACTTGCAGACCGCCTTTTCTGCACTATGTTACGCCGCTACTGCGGAGCTGCGTGGTCCATCGTTTCTCTGTCGTATACGCAAAAGGACGAACTCCGTGTGTCAGGCACACTGTAATATTTCATCCAGATGCATTTGCGGGACGAAATGACTGCGCATCTACGCGGCAAGGAGTAAGAATGGCTTTCCCGACGCTTCGCTTTACCAACGCAGACGGGTACCACGCTATCTCACTCTGCAGCCCTTCCACGTCGATCGGACGGGCAGAGGGTCAGGACGTAGTTCTCCCCGATCAGTGTGTCTCACGCCAGCACGCACTCATTGTTTGCGAAGGGGATTGCTACTTCGTTGTAGACCGGCATAGCAGTCGCGGCACTTTCCTGAATGGAGTGCGGGTTCAGCGTGCTCAACTGAGTGTCGGCGATCTGTTGCAACTTGGATCGCTTGAGGGCCCCCAACTTTACTTTGAAGCCGCGGTCGACGGAGGGGATCCAGGGCACTCTGGCATGGTTAGCGGCCTGCTTTCATCTCTCCGGCCGCTTTCACAGCCCCCCGCCAGCATTTCGTCGGCAGCGCGCGATATGGAACAGTTGAACTGGCTGCTGGGTGCCGCCCGGCAACTGAACGCAGGCGGAGCAATTGAGGATATTCTCACAACCTTGCTGCAACTCACGTTGCAACTGACGGGTGTGGAGCGCGGATATGTCTTCCTCCGAGAGGGCAATGAAATGAAACTGGCGCGCGGGCTGAACGCGAACGGCCAGGTGATTCAGGAGGACTCAACGATCTCGCGTCGCGCTATGCGGAAGGCCATCGAGAGCGATGCCAAGTTTTCCATCAGCGACACGCTCTCAGATGACAGCGCATCAGCATGGGCCAGTGTCATGGCCAACAGTATTCGCAGCATCTATTGCATCCCTCTTCGCAAGCGCGATGCAAAGAATCCAAATGTCGACTTGCTGGGGCTCCTGTATCTCGATAGCAAGGTCGGAGCTGGCAACTTGAGCGAAGTCGATCATCAACTTCTCGACACCATCGCTACCGAAGCTGCGGCGCTGCTGCAGAATGGTTTACTTGCGGAGGCGGAAGCTAAAGCGCGCACGGCGCGCGAGGAACTCGCTGTTGCTGCTCAGATTCACAACGGCTTGATGACGATTACGATGCCAGTGATTCCCTTTGCCAGCGTTCAGGCCAGAAGTATTCCATGTTATGAGATCGGCGGTGATTTCTTCGATGCACTTGCGCTTGATGATTGTGTATGTGTGACGATTGCGGACGTCTCGGGCAAAGGCGTTCCAGCGGCTATTGTTGCCGCAACCATGCAGGGTATTATCCATGCGCAGTTGCTTTCAGGTCACGATCTGCCGGAGATTGCAGCGCACCTGAATCAGTTCCTTTGCACGCGCAACGTGGGAAAATACGCAACGATGGTATTGCTCAGACTCTTTCACGATGGTCGTCTGGAGTTTATGAACTGCGGGCATATTCGTCCGCTGCTTGTGCATGAATCCGGAGTGAAATGGCTTGAGGAAAGCAACATGATCGTCGGGCTGATTTCAGAAGCCAACTACTCCTCGGCGCAAATCTCGCTCCAGCCAGGAGATCGCGTTCTACTGGCGACGGATGGACTGGTGGAAGCAGAGAACAGCGCCGGAGATGTCATTGGAGAATCCGGACTCGTTGAGATCGTCCACAAGCTGAGCCTCAACGGCATCCTCGATCACGTAGTAAAGTTCTCCGCGCCCAACGAGGCTCAGGACGATTGCACACTGGTTGAAGTCAGGTACATCGGCGTTGCAGGGTCTGGTTCCGGCAGCTCCCATTAATTTGCATCGCGCCGATCAGCTCGTCGCATCAGGCAAAACGCATACCTGCAAAGCCTGCGCATTTTGGATGTTCGTTATTTCAACTGCAGCAGCGCTGCGCAGTCAGCGGGCGTACGCTCCGGCGTATCCGGTGAGTCCTTGTGGATCTTCAGATACTCGATGATATCGAGCCGCTCTTCAGGCGTAAGTCCTCTGCCAATCACCCCCATTGGACGCGGAGTACTGGAACCTGTTGGTTGATCCTCTCCGCGGAATTGGTGTCCGGTATTCAGATTGCCCGGGAGCGTTGTGTCCATCCAGAAGCCGTTCGTAGAGCCATTTCCCGGCTCGGTGACGTAGCCAACCCTAACTGGATCAAACTCACGTCGTCCAACATAAAAGCGCTTGGAGCGCTCTTCAATGGGCGATAGCATCTCATAGAGATTCGGCACTGATCCGTTGTGAAGAAACGGCGGCGTGGCCCACACACCCTCCAGGGGACGCGGCTTGTACGCATCCGTTACCTGTGGGATGTCGAGCGCATCAAAGCCCGCAAAGCACGCATGAACCGTTCCAGAGATTTCGTGATCCGTCTGGAATGTGATGTGATGATCTCTGTAATACTTGTGCCGAATCATCATCCCCACCATGTTGAGGGCGTCGCCTGCATTGAGCGCGCGCATATCAAGTGCGCCGAGCGCCTGCGCAATCGACTCATCGGTCACTGGGCTCGCTTCCATCTCTTCTAACTGGCGTGCGTAGTCATCGAGCATTGCCTGATCCACGCCCGGTCTCTTGCCTGCGGCGATCTCCTTTTTCAGAGCAGGAATCAACACCGCGTAACGCGCCTTTTGAGTGTCCATCTCGGTCTTCAGCATCGGCATCACCTCGTCAACCGTGATCCCGGTGCGCGTCAGGTCAATGCGATAGTTGAAGAAATTGTTCGCTTCCGTCGGGTCGGTGCCCACGAAGTCCTTATCCACGGTTCGGATGTCCCACATGGGATCAGATGGTAGGCGGCCTGGCGAGACGTAATTTTTCAATGCCTCAGAGGCAACGTGCGGACCGTGACACCGGACGCAGAGTTGCTCGAAGAGCAACTTTCCCTTATCGGCCTTCGCATGATCAATCGGTCCAAGCAGATCTTCCGGCCAGCGCGGCGGCTTGAGCTTCTGGAGGGTGGCTTCGATTTGCGTCAGGTTTTCAAATGCTACAGAGGTTTGGTACCGATCGTTTGGCGGAAGAGGGCGGCCGTAGTCGTCAAATAACTGAAATTTGGCGCCGACGCCCAGAGCCTCACTAACGTTTCGTGCCAGTGGCTCGCTGACTGAAGCATTATATTGAACCCAATTGAACTTCCATATGTTCCACAGGTAGGGGTAACTCACAGGCGCGCTGCCGATGTGATAGTTCTTCGACGTTACGTGGTCGCCGAAGACCACATTTCCGATCCGCGTGAGCGCGTCCGTACGGCCGTAGCCCTCTTGCACCGGATAGCGGCGGTACCATGAGGAGCCAACGAATGTCTTTCCCAATTCCATCGAAACGCCCGCGAGGTTGCGCCAGAGCTTGATCTTGCCGCCGAGCGAATTGGCATTCGGTTCCAGAATCCGCCTTGCGAAGCGAGTGAACTTGAGCGGGTTGACCAGTGTTTCTAAAACCGAACTGCCTAGTTCCAACTGGAAGCTGCCTGCATTCACGTCCGTAAATGCAGCCATCGACTCGCCGCCGTCAATGCGGATCGCTGTCGTCTGTCCTGTTTTCTTGTCGGTCACATTGAGCTGCCCGGTGTGGCAGGCTGCGCAGGTAATGTCGACGACATCGTCTTTGATCGTGTCGTCGTATCGCCTCGCAAAACCGACGGGGAGCTGGTCAGGGTTTGCGGGCGTCTGGGCTGGATCCACAATAAAATTCAGCGACCGCATATGATCAGGATCGGCAAAGCGAATTTTGCGGAACGGCCGTTCGAGATTCACAAACCATCTGTAGCGAATGCCATGGATTCCGGCGCCCTGCGCCGTGTAGTAGTAGAGTTCGCGGCTTGGTGACTCGCGGTTGAAACCCCAGCCCTGATCCAGGTAGCGCGTGGCGTCCACGTGCTCCAGCGGTGGAATATTTCTGATGGCAAAATGTGAATAAATCGCGCCGGTAACAAAGTACATTACGAGCAGCGCCACGAAAGAGAACGCAGCAAACCTGAGCAACCTGCCTAAGATCGAGGGATGAACCGCCGGAGCCGTTGGCAGAGTTTCCAAAACCTCGTCCGCGGTGGCCTCTCCACTGCGGACTTTGCGGCTTGCTTCCTCTGAGGCCCACCGTGCGCGATTGATGCTGCCCAACGGCTGGCTGTCAGCCGTTGCGTGGTTCGTCACGTCAATGTATCTTGGTTCGCAGGCCGCAATCTCCATTGCTGACTTAGCGACCAGCGTGAGCCGCGCGACAACATGGAAGGGCGATTGCGATTCCTTCCACTCGACATTCGCATTCTCAACCCAGAAGCTCGCCGCGCGATGAAAGCCCCAGCGCGTCATCTTGTCGGTATCAAGCAGTTGGATCGCGAAGTCGAAGGAACTCATCATCTCGTCTTCATTCAGATGGCGAATGAGTTCATCTCGCATTGCGTCCGGTTCGTCCTGAAGTTCGTGCGCAGGATTTCGCTCACGCGGGATGGCGGAAAACTTTACGGCCTCGAGCGGGCCGTTGCGGAACGGCACGGTACTCCAATAGCGCACCAACTGGTACGGGCGAACATTGCCTTGCTCCTGCAAGACACCTATGGCTGCAGCCTTTGAAAAGCGGAAGAAATCGAGCAGCGAGAGCGACCAGATCGCCTTTAGCTTTTTCATTCCGCTGCCGGCGCTCAAGACCTTCATCAGAATCGCGAATGTGTGCGAGTCGTTAATCGGGAATGTTGGGTTGCTTTGCAGCGAGTAATCCTGAAAGTTGGCGTTGCCCCCAATCTCAGGTGGAAGCTCAACCGAGAAAGACATCGCCCTCAGGTCCGGCTTCCGATCCGGGTAGATCGTGGATGCTGCATTCGCAAAGCGAACGGTGGCCGGGTAGACGCCGGGCTTGGCGAAGATGCCTTGCGCCAGTTGCTTGACCAGCGAATGAGCAGTGAACCGCGAAGAGAGATCGAAGACTTCAAAGGTCGCGCGCGCACACACACCCTTGGTATGCGTGCCCCTGCCCAGCGGGCGGTTTTGCGCTGCTGCAAATTGTGCCTGAACCTTGAGAATGCCGCGCACAATTTCTGCTGCGTCGATGTCATCATTGGGTTTTTTTTGCTCGAAGTTCACCATAACAATCATCCGATCTCAGACAGAAGATTCCTGGCGCCGATCAGGTCAGCCGTGTTGTAGCCTTCAGAAAACCAGTTCAAGATGGGTGCAAGTGTAGCACGCGCTTCGTCTGTTTTGCCTGCTGATTTCAGCATTCTCGCGAGTGAAGTGGCCGCGCGAAGCTCGAATGATTTCGTCTGCTGACTGCTTGCATAGTCCAGCGCCTCGCGCAGGCTTGCTTCGCCTAGTACTTCGTCGCCATGCATCAGCAGCAGTTCCCCGCGCACCCGGTGCAACTCCGCCACATAACCGCCCTCGGCGGTCTGCTTGGCATGCGCAAAGCCCTCGGCAATCGCCTGCATTCCTTCTTCAAAGCGCCCCACGCTGCGCAGGCAATCGGCCAGCAGGGCCAGGAAAGCCGAACGCACCAGGCCCGCGGAAATAGCCTTCTGTTTTGCCAGCGTATCCTTCAGCACCTCGATTCCTTCCAGCGTGCGGCCCTGCAGGTGAAGCGCGTAACCCTGGAAACTGCGGCTCCATTCTGCCTCCTGGGGAAGCTCGAACTCACGGCAGAGCGCCATGATCTCATCGCCAACAGCAAGTGCTTCTGCTGCCTCACCGCGATAGAGGTGAATGCCCTGGATCACGACGAGCGCGAAGGCCACCATGGTTGGATGCGCCTGCGAACGGGCAATCGAAAGCGTCTCGTCTGCGCGCGCAAGTGCACGGTCAGGATGCCCAAGTGCCCAAAGCGGCCGGCTCGACATGGCACGCGCGGTGGTTCCGGGATCCTGCCCGTACATTGCCACGTATGTCTTATGCTCTGAGGGCTTATGCAGCTCACGGCAGCGCTCCAGGAGGCGGCTGGACTCGACCATCTCGCCAGTAAACTCCCGCACCACACCTGCGACGTGATGAGCAGCCATGATGTAGGTCTCATTGCCGGACCGCTCTGCCTGACGCATCAACTCGTCAGCGTTGTTGCGGCACTCAACCAGATCCCCACGAATGAGTTGGAAAAGCGTTGTCGCCCACTGCACCGGAATCAGTTCTGGCGGGTTTTCTAGGTTGTTCGCCAATTGGCGCGCGCGGTTGAAAGTCTGTTCTATCTCGGGCGTAGCCCACCCTGAGGTTGAGCGGAGTGCGATGCCCCGCATCATCTGCAGCACAAGCTCCTGCTGCTTCCGCGTCGGGCCTTCCGGGAGTGCCTGCAGCGCCTTCAGTCCACGGTCGGCCAGCGATAAGGCCTCGCGAAACGCAAACAGGCTGCATGAGCGGGCAGCCGCCATGTAGAAGTACTGAGCAGCGGAGGAAAAATCCCGCGCCGCCTCAAATAGCACTGCCACACGTGCCGCCACGGTTCCAACCTGGTCTCCGTAGCGCGCTACAAGCGTCTTCGCCACACGACCGCTGATTGTTGCGCGCCGTGTAGGCTGCAACGAATCGTATAGCACGTTTTGATAAAGCACATGCACATACTGGTAGTTGAGCGTGAGCGATCGGTCAGGAAACTCGCGGTCCTCTCCGCGCCGAACAAATACGTGAACTCGCTCAAGCGTATCGAGACGCTCTTCCACGTCGGCAGCGTCCATCTCGATCGCTTCGGCAACAACCACGGAATCGAACTCCGAGCCTTGGACACTTGCGGCCAAAAGGAGCTTCCGGTCCTGGTCTTCAACCTGCTCGATCTTACGCTCGATCATCGCTCGCACGGATACGGGCAGGTTGCGAAGGCTCTCAGGCAGTGATTTCGCAAGTATCCACTTGTCGTCTGCCTGGACGATCCCACCCTTGTCGCGCAGATAGCGCACCAGATCTGCCATGAACAGCGGGCTACCCTCAGTCTTGGCATGAATCTCTGATGCAAAATCAGATGGAAATGCATTTCCAGGGAACTGCAACGTCAGGTATCGCTCCACGTCCTTTACTTCAAGAAATGGCAGGTCCATCAGTTCCATCAATCCGCGCGACATGAGGTCGTTTCTCACATGACGAAATGGACTTCCGCGCAACTCCATATCGGAAAGCCGGTAGCTTGCTAGCACCAGCACCCGGATCGCAGAGAAGCGCCCCGTCAGATAGTTAAAGATGTCAACCGTCGAGATGTCGGCCCAGTGCAGATCGTCAATGAAGAACACGAGCGGCTGCGCCCGGGAAAGCTCATAGCACAGAGCGCCGAATTCTCGCTTCATGCGTTCCTGTGACGCTGCCGGAGCTGCCTCGGGCGCTTCAGCGCCAGATTCGCTCTCTGGAGATTTTCCAGCAACCAGTCCAAACCATGTAGGTGCGACAGCCTTCATTGTTTCTGCGTATGAAGGCCCTGAGGCGGGATGCAGCAGGCCTTCGAGTGCTTCCAGAATCGGCAGGTAAGGCTCTTCGCCAGCTAGGCGCTGCGAACATCTGCCATGCGCAACGATGGGCCGCTCACCGCGCCTTGGCAGATCAGCGAGGAAATCTTCCAATATGCTCGTCTTCCCGATGCCCGCCTCACCGGTAACACCCAAAATAAGTCCCCGACCGGCCTTCACCCGCATGTAGGAACGCAAAAGCTGTTCCCGCTGCGCTTCGCGGCCCACCGTCGTTCGATCAGTTCCGGCTACCGAGTCTGCGGCGTCAACGAGTGGATGATCCCGGTGGTCCCTTTGAATTTGCTCCAACGCAGTCGTTATT
Source organism: Occallatibacter sp. (assembly GCA_035945795.1). Taxonomy (GTDB): domain Bacteria; phylum Acidobacteriota; class Terriglobia; order Terriglobales; family Acidobacteriaceae; genus Telmatobacter. The sequence goes on along the minus strand of DASYZU010000092.1, from coordinate 929 downwards.
TCGGCCATGGTGGCGTAGCGATCGGCCGGCTGCTTCGCAAGACATTTAAATACGATGCGCTGGATTTCCGCGGGCAGGTGAAGTGGCGCGGGGTCATCGCGAAGGACTGCGCTCAACACCGATGCCGCTGAATTGCCCTGAAAGGCGTGCTTGCCCGAAAGCATCTCATAGAGCACCGCGCCAAAGCTAAACACATCGGAACGCTCATCAACAGTGCGCCCCTGTGCCTGCTCCGGCGACATGTAGGCGACTGTTCCGACCAGTGCGCCTTCAAAACTCTTCGTCACATCCAAGTCTGCATTCGAAACCCACTTTGCAAGGCCAAAATCTAGCAGCTTCGCTGCGCCTTTCACGGTCACGAGGATGTTTGCAGGCTTCAGGTCGCGGTGCAGTATTCCCTGGCTATGCGCTTCACCTATTGCGTCAACAATCTGCAATGCCAGCCTCACAGCATCCTCCACACCTAGGGGACCGGATACAGGCTTGCCCTCGATGTACTCCAGAACCAGATAGTCCGGGCCAATGTCGTAAATCTGGCAAATGTGAGGATGGTTCAGCGCGGCAATTGCGCGGGCTTCGTGCTCAAATCGGACGCTGAACTGCTGGGAGGATGCCTTGATCGCTACATCGCGGTGCAAGCGAGGGTCACGGGCACGATAAACCACACCCATCCCGCCTGCGCCGATGGGCTCCAAAATTTCATAAGGTCCGAGTTTATCGCCTACAGAAAGGGGCATGGCCACTTAATGAGCCAAGTCTAACCCACAGAAGCGAATATTGTGCAAGTGTTACTAGAGCGTGTTTCAAAAACATTTGCGCAGGGTGATCCAGAGACAAGCGAGATGGAAGAAGGCGCGGTAGACGGTGAGCAGATGGTCGTGACGGACCAATACGCGGCGGAACTGACCCAGCCAGGCGTTGGTGCGTTC
>DASYZU010000091.1:0-23478 GCA_035945795.1 Occallatibacter sp. | reverse complement strand
CACTGATCCCCATCCGCGATCTTTGGGGCGCTGGCGTCTGGCTCGGCGGTTTGTGCGGGAATACGATTCTCTGGCGCGGGGCCTTTCTTCGCTTGAAGCGGGATGGGCGGATTGCCAGTAACCCTCCGGGCGCTGCGACCGGATCGGCGGTATCACCTAGAGCCTGATATCGTGCCAGAGCCAATAATTCTTGTTAAAGGATAGTGCTTGTTTGCAGAACCAATAGCTCGTATTCGTTCGCGATACTCAGCACATCATTGATCACGTTTCGCTTGAAAGCGCGCGCCTGCCCCGCTATCGAGGCTGTCAAACGCTGGCGGGTTGAGGAAGAGGGTTCTCTATCAAACGATTTCTCTTTTAAGCGAATTACGTTGTCGGCGTTTGAAACACCATTGAAACGCCGCAGGGAGGATCAGGACCAAACAACACGCGGCAGTTGATTCGACAAGCAGGCTTCGACGGCCCAACACATTCATTATTGCGTAACCCGCAGTAAAGCCGCCGATCAAGAACGCAGTCGTCCAGGCCAGATTACCAACGCCCGTCATATAGAGAAAGCGGCGGGTTGTCAATTGCGTTGAACCAGCGGCAAACGGTACAAGAGCGCTCGGTAGCAGCGAAAACTTAACGCTAAGAATCGCTCCTATAACTCCGCGCCGGACCAGATTGACAACCTTAGGGAAATGTTCGTTCCAATGCCGGGATCGCGTCGGTTTGGAAAATATGTGCGCCGCGGACATTCCAATACGGAACCACACGCAATCCGCGACGAACCCCGCTACAAAGACGACTAAGAATGCCAACAAGATGTTAAAGCGGCCGTTCGAGGCGAGTACACCCATAGCCGCCACAAAGGGAGGCGCTGGTATGGAAACCGCGGCTTGATCGAGAAAGACGAGGGCGAAGATCAGCACGTAACCGTATGTCAGGACCAGATGAGAAATGTGTTCCATTGTGCCTCACGTCCAAGCAATCGCCGACCGCGGGTTGTTCGAACAGCTAGGTGGTGGCCAACGAGCCGCCCCAACCTTCGCGTCGATTACTCGGCGGCACTGCTGAGATCCTCGCCTTCGATTTCCCATTCAACGTGAACTTGGACGTCGATCCCCTGTTTAACGGACGAAGTCACCGTACAATGATCTTCAAACACCGCTGCGCATCTGTTCATGCGTGGATGCTGCGCAGTCAACCTAGGCCGGACTTTCACGTCCACGTGATCGATTCGTGGGAAACCCTCTGGGTTCGTTTTAACGACAGCTGTGGCCTCAGTTTCGCAACCCAGCACATTGATGTGAGCGTGGCGCAAGGCCTCCATTAATGCGGCGGAGAGGCAGTGGCCTAATGCCGTCGCAAGCAATGCCGGAGTCGACGGCCCGGCATTATCGCCCAAAGGGTCCGGCTCGTCGGATATGTATGGTTGACCATGCGGGACGCCATCCTCGCTTGCTTGCGAGACAAACTGGTAGTTCCGCCGATGCAGGAGTTGCACGGTGAAGCGCCGTTCGTTCTGGTCGCGCATTTCCATTCTAGGCCAAAACCATTATACTAGGTTTGGCTCACAAGAAGGTAGCCTTGTCTGTAGTCATTGTCGGAGCCGCTCGGGACTCGTTTGCGCGACTGGAGTCGACGGGCATCACCATTGCGGTTCAATGCCCACACGGGTGGGTACCTTATTAGAGAGCCACACGAATTGCCATCACCTCACAATAGACCGCTACGCTTCGCAAGGGATCGCATCCGCGCCTGCTTGTCTGGTGCGGTGGAGTGGCCCGAATCGATAGGCCGGTACCTGGAGCGCGGAAGGGGAGAATGGTTGGCTCGTTACGGCTACCTTTTCGCTGCCTGGATTGACCTCACGATTCCATCGCTTCACCTGATTGGCGCGAAGCCTTTCAACGGTCAAATTAAACGAATGGATCTTTTTCGGGACATTCTAGATGTTTGCGCGATCTCGACGGTCATAGAAACCGGAACCTGTCGTGGGGCTACGACCGATTACATGGCAAGTAATTTTAGTGGGCGAATATACAGCTGTGAGTTGAACCGACAGTACTTTGAATATGCAAAACAGCGGTTGGCAAAGTGGGGAAATGTCGAAGTCACACTTACCGACTCCAGGCAATTTCTTAAGGGCTGGTTCGATTTATCGCTTGTGCGGGGCAGATCCGTTTTTTTTTACCTGGACGCACATTGGAATAAGGACTTGCCCTTACTCGGAGAAATTGCGTTGATACTAAATAGCAACAATGGCGCCGTAGTGATGATCGATGACTTCGAGGTTCCATTTGATGATGGCTATGGTTACGACACTTACGGGCGAGACAAAAAGGTGTGTCTTCAGATGTTAAGTAGTTTTCGTGACCGGCTGGAATATGCTTACTTTCCCAGCCTCCCGGCAACCTCGGAATCTGGCCCCCGCCGGGGATGCCTAGTGTTCACCACCTCGGCAGAACTGGATACCCAACTTCAAACGCTGACGAGCTTAAGGAGGGCGACACAACGTGACTGGAGCATCTACGGATAGTTCTGCGGCTTTCGGTGATTGTGATCGCGAGCATTCAGTGGGGATCAGCCGGGCACCGTGACCTTGGCCGTCAAGCCCAAAACATAAATACCTTTAGGAAGGAGGCTGTTGCAGTGAAGGCAAAGTTAAGGTGCACACCCGAAGAGTGTAGCCGGATCGAGAAGAAGGCGACTCAGCTTCACCAGGCACTCAAAGACCCGGCTACTATCGCCGAACAAGCCCGCATTTTCCAGGCACTCGGGAACGAAATGCGATTGAAGATTCTGGGCCTGTTGGCGGTTCAGGAGTTGTGCGTTTGCGACATCTTGGCCCGCGTGGGTGGCGCACCTTCCACGATTGCTCATCATCTGCGGACGCTCGAAGCCGCCAAGGTGATAGGACGCCGAGAGGAAGGCAAATTCACTCTGTACGCTGTCAATGTCGGACTGCTCCGGAAGCATCGACTTTTCGAGTGATCGCTGATTCCGTTAAACGCGCGCCCGGAAAGGAATGACAATGACCTCCCTTCACAAGCTTGGCGCACCAAGTACATTCCATCCATCTTTGCTTGGATGGTGGATGATGAAACTGGCCCATCTCGTGCTATTTCCTCTTGTCTTAATAGCCGTCTGCCGGCAGCCCTGCTCCGGGCAGGCCGCCTCCGCCGATAATGCTGCGCTCGCTCTGTACCGCAGTAGTTGGAATCCACTGACCGCTGGCCCACAACTCATCACCACGGCGGATCTACTCGCGCCGGGGAAGTTCTTCGTCAAAACCTACGCGTACAGCGAATTCGGGTGGGCGCAGTACGGAGAGGGCTGGTCGACCGGGACGCAGCCGCTGCCGCAACATTTGAGTGTGGTCAACCCTCAACTCGAGTTCGACTACGGCGTCACCAATTCGATCCAAGTCGATGCTTACATTCCAGCGGTTTCTTGGTGGCAAGGCCCGGGCGGTGGACAGCCGGCTAGTCATGGCGCAGGGGTAGGCGACACCACTGTGGACCTCAGATATCGCTTTCTGATTCAGCGACCCGGCACGTGGCGACCGTCGCTCGCGCTCGTTTCGTATTTTGCGCTGCCCACAAGCTCCTGGTTCAATACGCCAAGCACCCCAGGGGGATTCTCGCCGCTTGGAAAATTGCCGTCGACCCACTTCGGGACGCCGGTGCTCACCGAGTCACTTAGTTTCCGCAAGAACGTCCGCCCGTTCCGTATCTCCGGGGCGGTGTACTACTCTTACCAAATTCCGAGTTCAAAGGACAGCGCCGCACAGCGGTACGGAGACATCTTCCAGTATCGGTTCGCTTTCGAGCAAGTGCTCAACGATAAGCGCGGATTCGGTTATGCGACCGAGTTTATCGGAGTAGATGGATTGCCGTTTCGGATTGACCGGGCCAGCGTCACCGCTGGCCAAAAAACCTTCGGGGTAGTCGGAGTACAACCGACTATCGAGTACAACCTCACCCACCGCATCGTCTCGTCGGTCGGCGTGCTTTTCACCGCGGCTGGCAACCATGATATTGCGGGCGCTTTCCCGAACTTTTCACTTTATTACTACTTCGGGAAGGTAACTCCAAGATGACTGTCCTCAGACCTAAAGAAGCTGCCCCGAAGGCAGAGCCCGTCGAGGAGTGGATTTGATGTCACATCTTGTACATTTCGACGCGGACTTCGGTTCGGCCCTCTCTGTCTGCTTTACCTTGTCCTTAGCCGAGAATTCCTGCTTGACTTTGAGCGGAATGGCGTCGGCATCGATCTTGTATATCTGGGCTCCTGATTTAAGCGCCCCGGCTCCGTCCTGTCGGCGCACTGGCTACCGGCGTCATCGCCGACCGCTTCGAATTCGCTGCACCGATCTACGCTATTGCCACGCTGACCTTCGTTTCCGGCAGCATTACTGCGAAATCAAGCGCGGAGCTTTGACCTCTGGAGAGAGGACTGCGACCCTGTTCAAAGCTCAAGAAGAGTGAAGTAACTGTCACCCCGTTCTCCACTGAACAAATCTCCCTATTCCGTAGAGCAAAGAGAGAACTCAACCAGTGTCCACCAATCTCAATAAGCCTAACGACAATGAGACTAACGACCCGTTCGTCCATGTTCATGTCTGCGTTCATTGCGGCGGTGCATTCCGCAGAGAAGAATTTGAAGATCGAGCACACACGACAGGCATATACCTATGCCCCAAATGCGGTCTTGAAGGTCCGTTGAATATAGAAATACGGGCAGCCGATATTCTGGAAGAAGACTCCGGCAAGGTAGATTAGATCAGCCGGTCAGAGGCAGCCTGCTTTGCCTCCGTTGTCCAACTTCACTCAACTTCCTGCCTGCGGCCTTTACAAATTCGTTAACAAGCCGCGATTTACTATCGGCGCGGACGGCTAGACTCGTGACGAGTCGGAGCCGATCTTCCGCGAGAGGACGAATCGTGATGCCATCTCGCGCAATCCGCCACGCAGCGGTGCGCGGAAGGAGCGCCAAGCCATGATGCTCGCGGACTAATCCGGAAGCCTCTTCAGGGCTAGTGAAATGGTAGATATCAGATGGATTTATCTCCTTTTCTGATGCGACAGCCTGAATTTGATCGTAAAGATAGGCATTAACATGCGGACCAAGAAGCACCCACAATCGACGCTCCATTTGATTCAGTCGAATCTCTTTGTACGCTGCGAGTTCGTCACCCGTTCGTATCGCTACATAAAAGGGATTGCTCGTAATCTCCATAGTGCTCAATTTGTTTTTCGGAGGCACGCCGGTGATGAGTGCAACATCAATCGTCCCAGCTATAAGTTGTTGAGCCAGTTCGTTGGAATAGTTGCTCCAAAGTTTGATCTTCATGGCCGGAAATAGAGGGAGATGGATCGACATGAGCATCGAGACAAAGAACGGGTCAGTGTAAGAAGATTTGCCAACATTCAGGATCTCTGTCGGGCCATCAATCACAGCCCTGGCAGAAAGGACGGCGCGCTCCGCATGGAAAACAACCTCACGCGCCTCCGCGATAAATACCTGCCCGGCCGAAGTGAGTTCGGCTACCTGATGACTGTGTTTGAAGACCTGAAAGCCGAGACCACGCTCCAGCTTGAAAATCTGTTTGCTGAGCGTGGATTGGCTCATATTGAGTCTGTCGGCTGCTCTTGAGAAATGAAGTTCTTCGGCAAGCACAATCGCTGCTTGCAGCAATCGGATCTCCGGTAAGGTCACGACCATCCTCCAGTCTGCTCTGCGGATTCTGGGAAGGACAGCAAACGCTTCAACACGGCGAAATCAACCGCTATTTGCAAATAATTGTAGACCTAATTGCGCAGATTTGCAGCAGCAAGAGGCAGAGTATCCGATGTCGTCATTCCAAAAAGGAATGACGCTCTCCCAAATTTTCATTGGACGATTGGCAACAAGCTGAACATCATTGCTTCTGAGCTTCAGCTCCAGCCAACGTGTCCCTGTTGCGGCTTCGATCATCTCGGAAGGACACGGAAAGGATGGGCTACGGCCACGGAGTCAACTTTATGCCACATCATCTTCTCGATGCGGAAGAAGCCGCCCAGATTCTTCGGATGGACAGAAGAACGTTAATCTGTTGGGCACGTCTTGGTTACGTTCCAGCGCATCCTCTTGGCGAGGGAAAGCGGAAGCTATGGCGGTTCCTGGAGCACGAACTGTTGGAATGGGTTGAGGCACGAGAAACAGAGAAAAAACGGCCACCGGCGAGTACCATGAAGACAGCCATCGGTGCTCATGCGAGGAGAACAGCATGAGCCGTTTACAACAAGGAAGCCTCTTGAAACTGAAGCGCAAAGTCGGTCCCGATGTGTGGGTCTTCCGTTGGTATGAAGAGACCAACGGAACGCGCACGTATCGAAAGCGGACCCTCGGAACCGTTGCCCGCTATCCGCATCTTCGGGATGCGGAGAAGGCCGCCGATGCGCTTCGTAATACCATCAACTCCGAGTTCACCGTGCCCGAAACGGTCACTGAACTTGTAACCCACTACCGTAACCACGAATTGACGGAGGACAAGAAAGCCTATGCCACCGTCGAAGCGAATACGCACTATCTGACAAATCACATCGTCCCCAAGTGGGGTGCATTCTATTTGTCTGATGTTCGCACTGTGGATGTGGAACTGTGGCTGCACTCCCTGCGATACGCGCCTGGCACGCGGAGCAAGATTCGCAACATCATGTCGGCGGTTTTCAATCACGCCATCCGGCATGAATGGATGGACCGGAACCCAATCACGAAGGTAAGGGTTTCGGCCATACGATTGCGTGAACCCGACGTGCTTTCACCGGCAGAAATCGCTTCGCTCATCGCCGTGCTCAACATTCGAGAACGTGCGATGGTGATGCTCGCAGGCAGCACTGGCCTACGGAGATCGGAGTTAGTCGCGCTGACATGGGCAGACATCGACCTCGAACTCATGCAGGTTAACGTCCGGCGCTCTTGTGTGCGGAATCACTTCGGAGATACCAAGACCGAAGCGAGCCGCAAACCTGTTCCACTTCATCCATCGGTCGTGAAGTGCCTCGGCTTATGGCGGAAGGAATCGCCATTTCCTGGGGAGATTGATTTCCTCTTCCCGTCTACTCGACTCAAGGGGAAGAAGCCACTGTCACCGGACACCTTGCTCAAGAAAATCATCCGTCCCGCAGTCAAGAGGGCGGGGATCGAAGGCAAAGCGATTGGCTGGCATAGCTTCCGTCACTCCCTCGCAACCAACCTGCGATCAGCGGGTGTTGACCTCAAAACGGCGCAGGAACTTCTGCGTCATGCGAACTCGCGGATCACCCTTGATGTTTACACGCGAGCCATCTCCGCGACCAAGCGCGAGGCCAACAATCGAGTGATGGAGATGGTGTTCGAGGCAGGTAGAAAGCAGCTTTCAGCACCCTCTTCAGCACCCTCGAAGGGTGCGGAGGGGAAAACGAAAAAAGGTGCGGATCGCTCCAGCACCCTCGTCAGCACCCTCAAAGGAGGTTCTTGATTTTGCCACTTGCCATAAACCCTTTGTTTCCTTAGGTTTTATGGCGGGGACGACGGGGCTCGAACCCGCGACCTCTGCCGTGACAGGGCAGCGCTCTAACCAACTGAGCTACGTCCCCGAATACAACCCTCACTACTCAACTATATCGCCCGCGAACTGAATTACGCCCTTTGCGCGTTGCATTCGTTCCACAGGCTTGCTGGTCCCAGGCTCATCCGAATCCTACACTGATACGATTCGATTTGGCCTTGGCACGTTAACAAGTTTAACAGAAAGATTGAGGTTTGGAACCCTACCAAGCACCGGACATTTTCATTCGTTTCGCAGCCGGGACGAATTCGCAATTTCGTGCTCTGGCATCAGTCTGCTCGAAGCTGTCCTACGCGGACCAGGCTGTCCGAGTAGCGCGCCCGGAGGAGATATAACCCATATCTACCGAGATGCCGCGCACGCACTGTAGCAGGTGATTGGCTATCGAAGGCAGCTTCTGCGCAGTCACGCGAAACGACGGTCCGGAGACACTCACCGCCGCCACCGGCTGGCGCTGCGCATCTAGCACCGGTACAGCGATGCAGCGCAGTCCTTCTTCAAACTCCTCGTCATCCACGGCGTATCCGCGGCGACGCGTCTTCTCCATCTCCGTTCGCAGAGCCTCTGCGGTGGCAATAGTGCGATGCGTAAAACGCTCAAAACGTATCCGTTTCACAACCTCATTAGCTCGCTCTTCAGGCAGAAATGCCAGTATTGCCTTCCCTACTGATGTGCAATGCACTGGGTTGCTGGCCCCGATGCGCGTGATCATCCGCACCGAACGCGCCGGCTCAATCTTGTCGATGTAAATCACTCGCGACGCCTCCAGAACACAGAGGTGCGCGGTCTCCTCGGTCTCAGCCACCAGGCGGCGAAGATATGGCTGGGCACGGTCGCGCAAATCATATTGCTCGATCGCCCGATTGCCAAAGTCAAACAACCGAAGCCCGAGCCGAAACTTGCCGCTCGAAGTGCGCTCCACCATGCGGTGCCGTTCAAGAACCATCAGGAACCGGTGCGCAGTGCTCTTGTGCAATTGAAGAGAGGAGGCAACCTGCGCCAACCCCAGAGGAGTTTCGCTCTCTCCAAGCAGGTCAAGTACGGCAAAGGCCCGATCGAGGGCCTGGACTTTATAGGTTCCTTGCGGGGCAGCGTCTCGCATTTCGGTTCTCCGTTTCGTTTTTTTGACTATAGATACAGATTCTCAGAATATGGGACTCGTGTCAAGAGGTGATACGGGCATCTCGCACTGTGCCGCCGAGGGTTTTTGGAATCAAAGCGGAAGCAGACCTAAATAAAGATTGAAAGCAATGCGCAACAGTGCCCGTTTATTCCGGAACAACGTCTCCCTCGCCCGGTGCAAGGAACAGGTTCGCTTCCAGCCCATGCTGGCGCGTATACAAGTCGTAGTACCGTCCGCCTATCGCAAACAGTTGCGCGTGATTGCCGCGCTCCACGATGAGGCCACCCTCGACTACGAGGATCTGGTCGGCGCGACGGATGGTCGAAAGCCTGTGCGCAATCACGAAGGTTGTCCGCCCCTGCATCAACTGGTTCAACCCGGCCTGAATCATGGCCTCTGACTCCGAATCGAGGGAACTGGTGGCCTCGTCCAGAATCAGGATGCGAGGCTCGGCCAGCAGTGCCCGCGCAATCGAGAGCCTTTGCCGCTGTCCGCCCGAAAGCTTCACTCCGCGCTCACCCACAATCGTGTCGTAGGCATCCGGAAAGCGCTCGGCAAACTCGTCCACGCGTGCCGTGCGACAGGCAAAGAGAAATTGCTCCTCGGTCGCATCGGGCCGTGAAAACAAAATGTTCTCGCGAATTGTTCCATCGAAAAGAAACGAGTCCTGCAGCACCACGCCCAGCTGCGAGCGAAAAGTGTTCAGATCGACCGTGGACAGGTCAATATCGTCTACCAGCACAGCACCTTTTGACGGCGTGTGGAAGGCACAGATCAGGCTGATCACCGTCGACTTCCCCGACCCGGAAGACCCTACCAGCGCCGTTACCGTACCCGGCTTTGCTTCGAAGCTGATGCCGTGCAACACCGGCTTTTCAGGCGTGTATGCAAACTCCACGTCCTCAAAGCGCACTGCGCCCTCGATGGGAGGCACCGTCACCATGCGGCCGGGAGTTTGGTTCTCTTCCAGCTCCGACATGATCTCGTTCGTGCGGTCCAGCCCGGCGAATGCCTCCGTCAACTGAGTGCCGATATTCACGATTTGAAAGACCGGCGCGATCATGAAGGCAAGAAACATGTTGTAGCTGAAGTAGTCGCCAACGGTCCAGGCGCTGCTTAGCACGCGATGGCCGCCGAACCACATCACCAGGGCCGACACCAATCCCAGCACAGTGGTTGAAGCGGCAGACATTGCGCTGGTCATCGTCAGCGACTTCATCACGTTGTTCAGCAGCCTGTCGACTCCACCTGAGAATACGACGGCCTCGCGCTCTTCTGCGTGGTACCCCTTGATCACCCGCACCCCGCCCAGCGATTCGGTCAGCCTGCCCGTCACTTCGGCTGTGATCTTGCCTCGCTCGCGGAAGATGGGACGGATGGTTCTGAAGGCATATTGCAGTACAAAAACGAACGCGCCCAGCACGGCAAATACCGTAAGCGTGACCCTAGAACTGAGATGCATTAGATAAAGAAAAGCAAGAACGGCTGTGAGCATGCCGCCCACAAAGTCCACGAGCCCCGTGCCTACCAGATTCCGCACACCTTCCACATCGGTCATGATGCGCGATACCAACTGGCCCGTTCGGTTTTCGTCATAGTAAGCCACAGAAAGCAGACCGACGTGGCGTTGCACCTTACGTCGCATCTCGGCAATCAGCCGCTGGCCAGCCTTCGAGAGCAGTTGTGTGAGCGAGAACGAAGTGATGGCCTGCACCACCATGGCCGAAAAAACCAGCGCGATAATGCGGGGTAGCATTTCTGGATGTGGGTGCTGCGTAGAGAGCACCTTGTCCAGAAGCGGCTTCGACATGAATGGCAACACCAGGCCGGCCACGCGGTTGATCGCCATCAGACACATTCCGCCCACCAGCAGCCATTTGCGCGGCACCACCAGCGCCCAGACTTGCGGCCAGATTTTCTTCAGATCGGGTTTCTTCTTGGGCAAATCCGCCTGGCCGACGCGCCCTCCGCGTCCGTGCGACGAGCGCTCAGCGCGCATACCCATGCCCATACCGCCACGCATAGTCCCCAAGCTTTATACCTTCCCCGAACGCCGCGCGGCGATAAACGAGCACACACAAAGAATCACGTAAATCAGTGTCAGCCCGGCCATCGCGAGTTTCGAGGCCAGCGCAATCTGGTCCGGCGCCACACCGGCCGACGTCGCAGTCATGTAGCCGCGGACCGCCTCGATCACTGCGCCCAGAAAGCCCACCAGACCGATGGTCACATTAATGTGCATGAACAGCTTGCGCCGTCCCTCACTGGGGCTGATGGCCAACAGGCCAAAGATGCCCAGAGCCAGGCCGAACCACGTGGGAATCAGCGCCGTCGGATGCGCGCTGCCGGTGCCTAGATAGCCAACCAGACCAAGAGCAATCAAAAGAGCCGCAACTACCAGTGTCATTTTTGCCATGCGAGACCTCCATCTCTTTGCATGGCAAGGATATCAGTTGCATGCGCACACGATTCCCTGCCGACCAGTTTGCCACTATTGGATGCCTGCCGGCAGGGTCGGGATTGAATTTTTTTACCGCTGAATGCGCGCCGATCCGCCCTTGGCGAACGCCCGCACCTGGTCGATGGTCGCCATGCTCGTATCGCCGGGAAATGTAGTCAGCAGCGCGCCGTGCGCCCATCCCAGCTTGATCGCTTGCTCAGGCGGTTCGCCGGCCAATAGGCCATAGATGAAGCCGGCCGCAAAGCCGTCTCCGCCTCCCACGCGATCTACAACGTCCAGTTCGGCTGTCGGCGCGGTGTAGGTCTTCCCGTCCACCCACGCAACCGCGCTCCAACTGTGGTGGTTCGTGGAGTGCACCTCGCGCAGCGTCGTGGCAACAACCTTCGCCTTCGGAAGCTTCTTCGTCACCTGGTCAATCATGGCGAAGAACACGCTCGGGTCAAGTTTCGATTTCGCATGGACCTCAGGCCCCGGGATGCCGAGCCCCATCTGCAGGTCTTCCTCGTTGCCCACTAACACATCCACGTTCTCAACAATCTTGCCGATGGTCTCAACAGCCTTCGCGTTGCCGCCCTGGATATTCCACAGCTTCGCACGGTAATTCAGATCGAATGAAGTCACAGTGCCCGCGGCCTTTGCTTCCTTCATCATCTCCGCGGCCAGTGCGGCCGTCGTGGGCGAGAGCGCCGCGAACAGCCCGCCGCAGTGCACCCAGCGGACGCCCTTCGCAAAGATCGCCTTCCAGTCGAAATCACCCGGCTTCAGTTGCGCGCCCGCTTCATTGCAGCGGTTGTAGAAAACCACCGGCGGACGCACGCCATGTCCCTGGTCGCTGTAGACGGCCGCCATGTTCGGTCCGTGAACGCCGTCGTGCTTGAAATGCTTGTAGATCGGCTTCACGCCCATTGCGCGCACGCGCTCTGCAATCAGGTCGCCGATGGGATAGTCCACCATGGCCGAAGCGATTGCCGTCCTCATTTGAAAGCAGTCCGACAGATTTGCGGCCACGTTGAACTCGCCGCCGCTTACATGAATCTTGCACTCCGTTGCCTTGCGGAATGGGATAATCCCCGGGTCGAGCCGATGGATCAATGCACCCAACGACAGTAAATCCAACTCGCCATCCTTACGAATATTCAATCCATGACTCATCGCGTCTATTCTCCTGATCTTTGTGACAATGTCGATTGTGAAATCGGAAACCATACAGATTATAAACTGGTCTGACCTCTACCGGGAAGATCACCTTGCATTCCCGGCCAATTTCTTCACATCGGCCACCACCTGGTCCGCAGTCCACTCGTTGCCGGGATAGAACTGCACTACTTTGCCGTTCGGGCCGATAAGCGTGGTCGAAAGCGTGTGCGTAATGACGTCGTCAGCACCGTGGGTAATGCCGACGTCAAAGAACTTTGCCATCTCCAGCAGCTCCGCCTGGGCTGGAGCTGCAAAATCCCAATGCGCAAAGGCATTCTTTTGATCGCTGCCGATGTATGTTGCGCCGTAAGCCCGCAGCCGCGCCGGCGTATCGTGCTCCGGATCGAAGCTCACGCACAGTAGGTGTGTTTTCGCATAGAGCGCCGGTGTGGCCGCCAACTGGCTGTTGATCAAAGCGAAATTATGCGTCACCAGCGGACAGAAGTTGGGCAGAGGGCACCGCGTGTAAATAAAGGTCAGCAGCAGCATCTTGCCCTTGTACTGCTCGAGATGAATCTGCCGCTCGTCCTGGTTGCGCAGCTTGAAGTCCGGCACTTTGTCGCCGGGCGCCGGCACATGGTAAAAGACAGTGGGCTTGTAGTCGGGCTTTGCCTGCGCTACCACAACAAGATGATCCAGCACCACAGTCTCTTGTGCACTCTTCGATACCAGCACGTCGGCGGTAATCACGTCTCCGCGGTGCAGTTCGCTCAGAATGCTCGGGTCCTTGAGTTGATAAGGCATGGTCATCGCATCCATGAAGCCGGGAATCGCCTCATGATCCAATACAACAATGCCGTGAGTGGCATCGGTTGATACCACCTTGCCGCGCAGGTGGTACACCTTCACGCCCGCGCCGGCTTGTGTGTCAGAGTTCTGGCCTGAGTGGCACCCGACCAGCACGATGAATACGAGAAATGAGGAAGCAAGTAATCGGCGAATCACACTCCAGTGTATAACCAGCAAGCCGTCCAGCCATTCAGCTGTTTAAGCTACAGCATCAACCACTCGCCTTCATCTTCCAGGACTTCCTCAAGTTCTTTGCCACTGCAGCCCGAAGGGGCCGACGCATCAGCACGCCGTTTATCGACAGCCTTCATGTGCGTGATGAACTGATCGTTCTTCTTAAGTACTTCGTCATGGCACTTCTTGGCGACCGCCATCAACTGCTCCCAGTTTCCTTCCAGAACAGTTCCCTTGCCTGTTGTCTTGTAATGCAGGCCACTTGCGTCAATGATTTTATTCATATCTACGGAGGGATCGCTCGCCTGACGGTGCTTCCCCTTCACCGACACGCTCAACTCAAGAAGCATAGGAATAATTCCTTTCCATGTACTCTCCATCAGATACGGCTAGTGCTATTCGAATACTGTGACCCACAACACAGGCCAATGTGAGTCGACACACTTGGGTAATAAATGTGACATAACTCACTAGATTGAAGAGCATGATTAAACTTACCAGAGTTATAAATGTGAGATAGCTCACGAGCGCAATGGCCATGCGGGTTCAAGATATGTTTCATCTTCTCTCCCGTTCCTGAACAAGTGACAGCAGTCACTGACCACATGTAGCTCAGACGATAACTTAATGAACTTATCGGGTCCTGCATATTCGGACGCACATTTGAAAACCGGGAGTTCATCTTTCCCGCGGATATTTTGGGCGCAGCCTACAGAGGACCGTCACGTTGTAAACGAGTCAGAGACTACCGAACTAACTTCCTTTGCTCTGGAAGGCTTCCTTTGTTCTGGAAGAATCGATAAGGGGACGCCCATGACAGCTACTCTTGCAGTGGAACACGCACCGGAAACTACGCACGACGTTTCTTTTGATCTCGCTGAACTGACCAGGATGTACGACTTCACCGGCATGGTGGTCGCCGTTACGGGCGGCGCCGGAATTCTGGGCAGCGAAATGGCTCGCGCATTGGCCGGCTGTGGCGCTCAAGTCGCCATCCTGGACCTGAACATCGCGCCAGCCAAAGCGCTTGTCGATAGTCTGGGCGAGCACGGGAAGCAAATCTCGCTGCACCAGTGCGACGTTCTCAACCGTGACAGTATCGCCAAGGCGGCTCAGGACGTAGACAGCCAGTTCGGCAAAATCGACTGCCTTATCAACGGTGCGGGAGGCAATAAGGCAGCGGCCACCACCTGCCCGGAGTTGAAGTTCTTCGATCTCCCGGCTGACGCTTTGCGCTGGGTCTTTGACCTGAATATTCTCGGCACTATGCTGCCCTGCCAGGCCGTGGGCAAGGTCATGGCTGAGCAGGGATATGGAACAATCCTGAATATTTCCTCAATGAATTCTTTCCGCCCACTTACCCGTATTCCCGCCTACTCCGGAGCGAAGGCCGCAGTCAGCAACTTCACGCAATGGCTCGCCGTCCACATGGCTCAGGAATACTCGCCCAGGATCCGCGTCAACGCCGTTGCTCCCGGATTCTTCCTTACCAATCAGAACCGTTTCCTGCTCACCGACAAGGAGACCGGCGCCCTGACCAAGCGCGGTAATTCGATCATCGCCCACACACCTATGGCGCGCTTCGGAGAACCCAAGGATCTCTTCGGAGCTGTGCTCTGGCTGCTCTCCCCCGCTTCGGAGTTCGTTACCGGCACGGTGATTCCGATCGACGGCGGTTTCTCAGCCTACAGCGGCGTTTAACTGCAGAGACAGCATCGGTCGGAAGAAGGTGAACTCCTCCGGCCGCATGATCAAATCAGATTCTGGCAATTCTCGAAGGCTGTTCAGTTTGAAAGAACTGAACAGCCTTCGCTTTGTCCTATTGACAGCTACTGTTCCCCGCCCTCGGGAAGGCAATAAACGTAATGCTTGCCGGCGCGAGTGTCATCTGCCCGGCAGCTCCCGGCCTGCCTTTGATCTTCGGTAAGACATCTCCCGCGCCCAGCTTCAATTCGCTCCCATTCAGCTCAACCTGCGAACTTAACAGATCCTGCGATGTCAGAGTGTAGGTTTCCGCACCCTTGGGAACTGTAAGCGTCTGCGACGCTCCGCGGTCTGCATTGATGGCTAGCAGCGTAACGCCTCCCGGCTTGCCGCGGAGGCATTGTGCATAGAGGTGCAGGTTCACCGCAGGCGACGGCCCCGGATCGAGCACCGTGGTTCCCATCAATCTGCGCCATAGCACTGCAGCCCAGTAGTTGGGCCGTGGTTCGAAGGTCTTCTGATCCAGTAGTCCGTAGTCGCTGGCCGCAAGCGTGTTGTGCATGTGCACCTGCACGCCGCTCCTGGCCAGGCTTCCAAGCTGGTTGAGATACCGGAAACTGTCTATAAATGTGGATGCCCAGCGGTCGCCGCCGCACGCAACCTGCGCGGTCTCGGTTAGCCAAATTGCTTTGCCCGGCAACAGCCGATCGCGAATCCCGGCGTAATAGGCCTCAATTTGCCCTCCGCGCGCAAGCCACTCCTGCGAGAGCGCCGCCGCAGGCGTGGTGGTCGCCGAGGCTCCCATCCACCCACACCGGCTGGAGACACCACCATATGAGTGATACGAGAATGCATCGAACGTCGGCCCCGTGGCAGCCAGTATGTCGTCGGTCTTCACCGGATGCATGGTTACGGGCACCAGCGCCGACCCCTCACCCACGCCGCCCGGACCAAGAACGATCATGCCCGGGGCGTCCGACTGGACAAATTTCCGAAATACTGCAAAATCCCTAGCGTAAGCTGCGGCGTCATAGCCTGTCGGTGCGCCGCCCATTTCCGCAAAGGTCGGCTCGTTCATGAACTCCGCTGCTGCAAAGCTGCCGCCAATGGACTTCGTGTACGCCGCAATCTTCTTCGCCTGATCTGGCGTCCAAACGCCTGCCTCATCGCGCGTTCCTGCGCTCGTCGCAAACGAGGTTACGATCTTCGCATCCACTGCCTTTGAAAAATCTACGACGCCCTTCCATTCCTGGCGGGTCAACACGCTGTTGAAGCCCTTCGGCGGATTAGCCGGCGCCGGCGCATCGGAGTCCTGAAAGTAGGTTGAGTTCATCCAAGTGCCGCTGACGCGAAGATAGGCTGGACCAAGCGCCGCAGCGAGCTTGCGCAGCCGCTTGTTGCTCAAATCGATCGCAGAGCGGTACTCAAAAAGCGAGGGGCCGATTCCTGCCGGCGCCGATGTGGCAGAGCCCGGTTTCTCCTCCACTGGCTTTGCTTCCCCGGCTTTGGCGAACGGTTTCCAGAACTTCCCTCCAGTTACTTCAACCACCTCAATGTTGTATGACTGGAATCGCTCGTCAATTGTGCCGATGCGGGTCATCTTACCCGGCGCAATCGAAGCTGACCCTGCCGAAGCCGTTGACGCGCTGCCCTGGCCAAAACACACCGTAGCGCCCAGCATCAGAACCAGAACACAACCCGAAACTGCAACTTTCTTTTTTCCGTTCATAGCTTCGTCACCTCTCGAACGCCGGCCTCGCCGACAAGCAAGTACAGGGGATATAAATGTGTCGTCGCTCCGCGCGCGTTCGTCCTCTCTGGCACCACCCGGGCCGGTGGCGTATAACGCTGGAATGGGGGCACGCAAGGGAACTGCGTCGGAATCGAAATCTGAAATCGCCGCGTGGCTGCGCGCCGGGGGTCTGGTAGTTGCAGCCAGTGAGCGCGCTGCCCGCGCCCTTGCAGCCGCCTTTCATCGCGCCCGCCGCACAGAAGGCCTGGCAGCCTGGCCCGCGCCCGCCATCCTCGACTGGCAGAACTTCCTCCGCACCACGTGGACAGACTGCGCCAACATTACCGACGGCCGCTTGCTCCTCGATCCCCTCCAGGAGCAATCCACCTGGGCCAGCATTGTCGGCTCTGACCAGCACATGGCCACTCTGCTCGAAGGCCCGCGCAACCGCATGGCAAACCTCGCCATGGAAGCCCACAAACTTCTCTGCTCCTATGCGCCGCAGTTCCTCAAGGAAAAAGCCCGCGGCGCCTGGCAACAAGATGCGGGGAACTTCAGCGCCTGGCTCGCAGCCTTCGATGAAACCTGCCGCAAAGCCAACCTGCTCAGCCCGGCTTGTCTGCCTCTCGAATTGATTCCGCTGCTTGAAAATTCCTCGCTTGCAACTGCTCAGCGACCTCCGCTGCTTCTCGCCGGCTTTGACCGCATCCTCCCCGTCCAGCGCCGTCTCTTCGACGCCTGGGGTAAGTGGCAGGAAGCTTCAGCCGGTGAGCCTGCTCGCGAAGTCCGCTTTTACCATACCGCCGACACCCAATCCGAGCTCACCGCCTGCGCCCTCTGGTGCAAACAACAACTCGCCGCTGAGCCGAACGCGAGCCTGCTAGTAATCACCCAGGACCTGTCCGAGCGCCGCGGAGAAATCGAGCGCGTATTCCTCAACTTCGCAGACGGTAGGCCCACCACACCCTCCGCTTCCCCACTCTTCGAGTTCTCACTCGGAATCCCGCTCGGCCAGGTAGCACTGGCGCGGGGAGCCCATCTATTGCTCCGCTGGCTGTCGAGCGGACCAAGAGAAAACAGAATTGCCGAGAACGAACTCGACTGGCTCCTCTCTACCGGCCAGACCGCCGCGGATCCCGGGGAGTCCATCACGCTTCAAACCTATATGCGGACCCTCCGCCGCCGCGGTCTCGAGCGTACGCATTGGACTCTGAATGCATTCCTCACCCAATCTCCAAAAGCATTGCTCCCTACCGCCTGGGCCAATCGCATTGCCGAGGCCCAAAGCCGCCTCACAGAGCACACTCGGCTCCCCAAAACCCCGCTCGAATGGGCCGAACTTGTCCCGCAGATCCTTCAAACGGCCGGCTGGCCCGGCGCGCGCCCGCTTTCGAGCGCCGAGTTCCAAACCCTCCGCCGCTGGCAGCAAACCGTCGAGTCGTACGCCTCGCTCGGCTTCGATGGCCGACGCATTCGCTGGCCAGATTTTCTCTCCGCGCTCGCCCGCTCCCTAGACGAAACCCTTTTTGCTCCCGAGTCTCGCGACGCTCCCATCCAGATTGCCGGCCCCGCCGAATCCGCTGGCCTCACCGCCGATGCCGTCTGGTTCATGGGCGCAAGCGAGATCTCGTGGCCCTCGTCAGGCGCGACCCATCCGCTCTTGCCACCCGAAGTCCAGCGCGAGGCCGCCATGCCCCACGCCACGTCGCAACTCGATTGGGAACTCTCGCGCGCCATCACCCTCCGCCTGCTCAGGTCCGCCCCGCAGGTCTGCTTAAGCTACGCACACCAGAGCGAAGGTGTGGAGACTCGCTCATCGCGCCTCATCGCGCAACTTGCCGGTACGCCGCAGCCTTTGCCGATGGAACTTTCCGCGCCCACCGTACTGGAGCCCCTCACAGTCACCTTTGAAGACGCAAGCCGCATTCCCTTCCCACCTGGAAAAGTCGAGGGTGGTTCAAGCGTTCTCACTCATCAGTCGCAATGTCCATTCAAGGCCTTCGCCACAGCGCGCCTGGCAGCCCAAAGCTGGCAACTGGCCGAGTCCGGACTCACTCCTTCGCAGCGCGGCCAACTGCTTCACGCCGTCCTCCATGCCGTCTGGGCCGGACCGCCGCTTGGCATCCGTTCTCTCCACGACCTCCAAGGCCTTAAAGATCGAAGCGCCTTCGCCGCAGCCACCGTCCATCGCGTTCTCCAGGAAGAAATCCGCCCAGGGCTCCGTGAGCGCATGCCGCGCCGTTATCTTGAGCTTGAAGAACAACGCCTCACTCGCCTAGTTGCCGAGTGGCTTGACTACGAAGCCACACGCATCGAATTCGTAGTCATCGAAACAGAGGTCAAACACACCGTCGAACTCGCCGGACTCACCTTCGAGCTCCGTCTCGACCGCATTGACCGCCTCAACGACGATTCCCTGCTCGTCATCGACTACAAGACCGGCCAGGTCACGCCCAAATCCTGGGAGCTTCCACGCCCAGACGATGTGCAGCTCCCCCTCTACGCCGGCTTTGCCCTCAACCCCGAAGAGGAACTCGGCGGCCTGGTCTTTGCAAAAGTACTCAGCGGAAAATCGGGCTTCGCAGGCCATGTCGGCGATGCAAAAGCCACATTGCTTCCAACACTGAAGTCCACCAGCAGTCTCGTCAAAAGCAGTCTCTCTGCGGAACAGCTTATTGACTGGAAGGCCTATATCGACCAGTTAGCTAGAGACTTTCTCACCGGACACGCCGAAGTGGACCCGCGCGACTATCCCAAAACCTGCGAGCACTGCGGCCTTGAAAGCCTGTGTCGCATCGCGGAGAATCGCGCCCTGCTCGATTCAGAAGAAGATTCAGGAGAAGACGACGCGGAGGTCCCCGATGAGTAAGCCCGTGGCCAAAACGCCTCCGCCCGATCAGGCGCAGCGCGAGCTTGCGCTCGATCCCGCCAATTCCATCCTCGTCCAGGCTCCCGCTGGCTCCGGCAAGACCGATCTGCTCACCCGCCGCTTTCTCTGCCTGCTCACCCAGGTCGACGACCCCGGCCAGATCGTAGCCATCACCTTCACCAAGGCCGCCGCCGCCGAAATGCGCCACCGGATCCTCTCCAAACTTGAAGTCGCCGCCGGTAATGCTGATGCTGCGCCCGCCTCCGACACCTTCTCCATGGAGTCCCTCGCCCGCCGCGCGCTCGATCACTCCCAGACCCTCGGTTGGAATCTCCTTGACCAACCGGCCCAGCTCCGCATCTCAACCATCGACTCATTCTGTCGCGACCTCGCCCTGCAGCAACCGCTTCTCTCCGGCCTCGGCGATGGACTCGGCATTTACGAGCAACCCGAGGAGCTTTACCGCCGCGCCGCCCGCCAGGCCCTCGGAGAAATCGACAAGACCGACGCAACTCTGCGCTTAGCCATCGAATCTCTCCTTTTATGGCGCGACAACAACTGGCAGGAGATGGAATCCCTGCTCGTCGAGATGCTCAAGAACCGCGACCGCTGGATGCATGGCTTTGTCCTCGAGCGCGAGCAGGATTGGGAGCAATTGCGCGAGCGTCTCGAACGCCCTTTCTCGAAAGCCATTCAACGATCACTTACAGAACTGAGCCACCTCCTCGACCAGGTCTCCGGCTCCCGTAACGAAGTCCTGAATCTCGCTCGCGTTGCCTGCGAGCAAGGCGCGGCCGTCCTCTTCCAGACACTCGCTGAACTTCCCGATTTCCCCTCAGAACTAACAAATCTCGACACTCTCGGAGAAGCACACCAAGCCCACGTTTGCCTGGCTGATCTCCTACTCACCCTCGACGGCAAGTTTCGAAAGCAGGTAGACAAGCGCCTCGGTTTCCCGGCCGATCGCAAGCGCGAGAAAGCGCAAATCCGCAACCTGATTGCGCGTCTCTCCGCCGTCCCCAGCCTCGAATCTGCCCTGGCAGCCGTCCGCACCCTTCCCCCCGCCCACTACACCGACGACGACTGGCAGATCGTCCGTGCCTGTTTCACCCTGCTCCGCAATGCCGCTGCCCAACTCCGTGTCGTCTTCGCAGAAGCCGGCGCCGTTGACTACATCGAAGTCGCGCAGATCGCCCAAAACGTGCTACAAGGCCCCGACGGCCTGCCCACCGACGCTGCCATCTCTGTCGCCGACGGCATCCACCACATCCTAGTCGACGAGTTTCAGGACACCAGCCGCCACCAGCACGAACTGCTCCGCCGCCTCATCGCCGCCTGGCCCGAACGCGAAGGCCGCAGTTGCTTCGTGGTTGGCGACCCCATGCAGTCTATCTACTTCTTCCGCGACGCCGACGCCGAGCTCTTCCCCCGCGTCCGCGAGGCCGGCCTTGAAATTCCCAACGCCAACCCGCTCCTCTTCGACCCCGTTAGCCTGACCTCCAACTTCCGGACCGCGAAGCCGCTCGTCACAGAGCTCAACGAAATCTTCACCCAGGTCTTCGCCGTCGACGACTGCAGCGGCGTCACCTTCTCGCCCGCTGAACCCGCCCGCGACGACCAATCCACTCCGCATCAATACTTCAAGCTGCACATTAAGTTCGCCCCTCAACTTCCTCCTGAAAAATTGGCTAGTCAAAAATCTAGTGAGGAAACCGACACTCCCCGCGCAGCCCAAATCGAAGAAATCGTCGCTCTAATCCTCAGCCACATGGATCGCATAGATCAAGCTCGGGCAGCAGGAGAAAAACATCGCATCGCCATCCTCGGCCGCACCCGCAATGCCCTTGCCCCCATCGCCCAGGCCCTAGGCGAAGCCAAAATCCCCTTCCGCGCCGTCGACCTCGAAAAGCTTTCTGCCCGCCCTGAAGTCCTCGACGCGCTCGCACTCGCACGAGCCGTCCTCAACCCACTCGACCGCGTAGCCTGGCTCGGTGTCCTCCGCGCCCCTTGGTGCGGCCTCTCCCTCAGTGACCTCCACGCCCTCACCAGCGCCGACGACGCAGAACTTCTCACTCGCCCCATCCCTGAGCTGCTAACCGAGCGCCGTCATCTGCTCAGCAAAGACGGCCGCCTGGCCTCCGAGCGCGTCCTCGACGCCCTCGACGCCGTGCCCAGCCTCCGCTTCGCCCAACCAACCGCATCCCTCGGCACCTGGCTGGAGCAAGTCTGGCTCCGCCTTGGCGGCGCGCAATGCGTCGATAGCATCGCCCGCGCCAATATCGATCTTCTGTGGCAAAGCCTCGACAGCCTCCCTAACGGCGAACAGGATCTGCTCGGTCCAGCACTTGACGCCGCCCTCGACAGCCTCACCGCGCAGCCAGACCCAACCGCCGACAGCGACTGCGGCGTCCAGTTGATGACCATCCACAAATCCAAGGGCCTTGAATTCGAAGTAGTCATCGTCCCCGAACTTCAGGCTCGCTCCGGCAAAGGGAAGATCAAACTACTCTCCTGGCTTGAGCGCGGCCTCCCCCCAGAGGATCTTTCCGATGAGCGGGAAAACTCTGAAGAGATCACAGAGTTTCTTGTAGCGCCTCTGCAATCTAAGGGCTCTAATCGCAGCACCACCAAGCAATGGGTTGACCGTGTCTACCGCGAACGCGAATCGCAGGAGACGCGCCGTATTCTCTACGTAGCCGCAACCCGTGCCCGCGACGAACTGCACCTCTTCGCCCAGCCGGCCTGCAAAAAAGACAAGAGCGGCGATTGGATTCTCGCCGATCCTAAAGAGAGCCTGCTCGCCACCGCATTGCCCGCGCTGCAAGCAGAAATTCAGCAACGCTTCAACGCATGGACAGCGACACTCGAAGAACCTGAAGCCGAGCCATCAGTCATCGAATCCCTCGCCGCCTCCAGCGAGAGCAACCTGCTCGTAATGCCCGCCCCGACCACGCCAACCTCGCTCCGTCGCCTGCCGCCAGATTACCGGCCCGCGCAACAAGCTACGTACGGAGTCCCTCTCGAACCAATCATGGGTGCCCCAGGTCCCGCACTTGGGACCTGGGAGAGTCAGCTCTACACACGCCACGAAGGCGGCCTGCTCTCCCGTGCATTGGGCACCGCAGTCCACACCCTCCTCGAAACCCTCGCCCGTCTCCGCAAGTCCAGCGACTGGAACGCAGCCCGCGCCGCACTCAATCAGTCCCAACCCCGCATCGCCGCACAAATCCGCGCCGCAGGCATCGACCCCACCAAAGCCGCCGCCATCGCCGCAGAAGCGCTCCGCCTCGCCCTCGACGCCTCTCACGATCCAACCGGTAATTGGATTCTCTCGCCACACACCGAAGACGCCAGCGAAGCCCGCTGGACCGGAGTCGTCGCCGGCAGTCTCCGCACTGTGCAGGTCGACCGCGTCTTCCGCGCCGGACCCAATCCTCTTTCTGATGGAAACCAGGCCTGGTGGATCATCGACTACAAAACAGCTCACGCCGACACCGCCGACCCGGCAGCAGCCCTGCTCCAGCTGCGCACAACCTTCGCGCCCCAGCTCCTGGCCTACGCTGAAGTCCTGCGCAAACTGCACGGCACAGGCGCACCTGTCCGCGCCGGTCTCTACTATCCGCGCATGTTGTTATTCGATTGTTGGGAGATTTAGTGATGCGAATTGAGAAACTGGGTGCCCCACCCTCGCCACGTCTTTGTTTTTGTGGCTAGAGCCTGTTATTAACTTTATTCCTTTGTTTGCTTTTGGATAAGGGATTCAGTTTGGTTTGGCTGACGATGGAGGCATGGAGAAGCGTGTCCGGTCGGGCTATCCGAGTGATGTTTCCGATGAGGAGTGGGCCTTTGT
>DASYZU010000090.1:0-1870 GCA_035945795.1 Occallatibacter sp. | reverse complement strand
TCGCTGTAATCGTCCAGCTTCTTATCATTATCGAACAGACCCGACTGGGTTAGGATGTTCCACCCCCAGCTCTCTACGGCATATTCCGGGAAGAGGATAGCCCCCTCGTTGAGAGATTTGGATTTGTCAAGAAACTTGTCGAGATCGACGCCTATCTTGCGGCCAATGCCATTGCACTCCGGACACATGCCCTGCGGGTCGTTGAACGAAAAGGCATTGGAATAGCCCACGAACGGCTGCCCGATGCGCGAGTACAGCAACCGTAACACTGAATAGATATCGGTAATCGTGCCCACCGTCGAGTGGGATCCGCCGCCAAGATGTTTCTGGTCGACAACAATGGCCATGCTCAAGTTTTCGATGGCGTCGGCGTCTGGTTGGGCGTAGCGTGGCAGGAAGTTACGGACGAACGTGCTGAAGGTTTCGTTCAACTGGCGGCGCGCTTCGGAGGCAATGGTATCGAAAACGATGGACGATTTCCCCGACCCGGATACACCGGTAAAGATGGTGATTTTGCGCTTTGGAATGCGCAGCGATACATTCTTCAGGTTGTTTTCACGTGCGCCGCGTATCGTTATATATTCCTGGGACACAAGGTGCATTGTTTTGCGATCCCCTCGATTCACGACTTTTGAGCCGCCTGAGGCAGCCAGTTGGGCGTTTCAATACCGAACTGCCTGGCGTACTCGGCGTTGAGCCGTTGCCAGCCGAACTTCATCGCCTCGCCACCAACGATGCGGCCGATGGGAGTTCCGCTGAGCAGGTGATCCAGAACATCGAAACACATGTGCCATCCGGCAGCACCCATCGAGATGAAGCGGCGACCGATGTTGGTCCACAGCGTCAGGCGCGTGCCGAGACCGGTGGCTTCGAGTTCCCACCGCATATCGAAACCACCCCAGCTGTACTCAAGCAACGATGGCGCGTCGGCTCGCGTCACTCTTGTTTCGGAAACCTGCGGCGTGGGCGCTCCCACCGTGGTGAGCTTCACCGTGGTTCCGACCGTACCCAGGTTCCCATCGGCGTCGAAGGGAGCCCACTCGCGCAGATGCGCTGGGTCGGTTAGCGCCTGCCAGACTTTTTCCGGCGAGTGGCGCAGTTCTCTGACGAGAATGAGCGTCCACTTCTCTCCCTCCTTTCGTACCTGCGCCCCGCTGGCCGGACCCGGTGCGTACTGCTCGCGATCGGTCATCATCTTCTCCTTGTCTTCCTTTGTGTTGGTGTTGATTGATCCATGTGGCCGAGGTGGCGTTCGAGAGCATCCACGTGAGCAGACCAGAACTGGCGGAACGGAGCCAGCCAGGCATCCACCTCCTGAAGTGGTTCAGGGTTCAGCCGGTAGAGACGGCGCTGGGCGTCCACCGTGGATTCCACGAAACCGGCCTCGCGCAGCACGCGCAGGTGCTTTGACACAGTCGGCTGCGGCATACGAAGCTGACGCGCGATCTCTCCAACCGACTGTTGTGAGGAGACCAGCAGGCTCAAGATCGCGCGGCGGTTCGGCTCCGCAATGATTTCGAACACAGTTTCCACTCTCTTAGTATACTCCCATAGAGCATCGGCAGCGCACCGGGAGCGCTGACGTACACCGCCGTTCAAGCCGCGGCCGCCGGCGCCCACCGGGCTGCCATCCTGCTGAGACTGTCTCATACCATCCCCACGGGCGTCAACCATGATACGAGACAGCCTCCATCCTGCTGAACGACTGCCCTTAATGGCGTGCCAACTGGGTGAGTTGAATGAGGTTGCCGCAGGTGTCGTTGAGCATCGCAATGGTCGAGGCGGTCACGTCGGTGGGCGGCATCGTGAACTCGGCGCCGCGGGCCTTGATCCGCTCGTAGTCGCCCTTGATGTCGTCGGTGTAGAACAT
>DASYZU010000089.1:0-3971 GCA_035945795.1 Occallatibacter sp. | reverse complement strand
GGGTCGGTGAAGATCGCACGCGGGATCACCCGATGGTCAACGCGACGCGGCTCTGCTCCTGACAGTGCGTTGTGCGCGGCTATGCCGCCATCCTGACTCCCGACTGGCGTGGCCATTTGGCTCCTAGTTTTGCGCCCGATTACATCTCCACCTGCGAAGATGTGCGGAATGTTTGTGCGGAGGTTGTCGTCCACCATCACGTCGCCGTTGCCATTAGTCCGTACTCCGGTTCGCTCGATGCCAATTTGATTCGAGTTGGGCCGACGCCCGGTCGCTACGAGGAGCTTCTCGGCGCGAAACTCGCGCTCTCGACCGCTGACCAAGGTCGTGGCGACAGACCTTCCGTCCTCTTGCCGCACTCGCTGTATCGTCACTCGGGCCACAATATGGATGCCCTCAGATTCGAATATCTTCTCGATCTCTTGCCCCACTTCAGGTTCGTACCCACGCCTAAGCAACTGTTTGTCGCGCTCCAGAATTGTCACTTCACTTCCGAAACGGCGGAACATCTGACCGAGTTCCAGCGCTATGTATCCGCCGCCGATGATGACAAGGGACTCGGGTAAATCGCGCAACTCCACGCCTTCATCCGCAGTGAGCAGATCACTGGTGATATACGGCACGTCGTGCAGGCCTTCGATTTCGGGAATAATCGGACTAGAGCCAGTAGCGATCAGTATTTTCCCCCCGGTAAGCTGCTTGCCGTCCACATCCACCGTGTGAGGGTCAACAAATCGAACACGCCCCTTTTCTATGCTTATGTGGCCTCCAACCAAGCTCTCGTACTTTTTCTTTCGATAGCTATGGATGACTTCATCCTTTTGTTGGACCAAGGCCCGAAAATCGAAGCCCATTTTCATGGGCGCGAGACCCGGATAGCGGGGATGGGCGGACTCATAGATGATTCTTGCAGCTTCTATCAGATTCTTGGAAGGAAGACAGCCTCGATTCGCGCAGGTTCCGCCGACGATCCGTGCTTCAGTCATCACGGCTGTCTTGCCTAACTCGGCAGCGCGGAGGGCCGCCGCGAATGCCGTCGAGCCGGAACCGAGGATCACCAGATCGTAGTCTTTTGGCATACGTCCTCTCGGGCCACCCGTTAAAGAATTTGGTGGACGCCGTGCGCCATGGTTGCATTCTCTGTGCCAAGTCGCGATGCTTCTTGCGCGTTTGGACGGGAGTTGTTTGGTCCCTAAGACCCCGATGCTGACGAGACGTGAAAGCCAGCGTCGCTAATGACCTTCTCAAGGGAAGCGATGTTCTGCGAGCCTGGATCGTAGGTAACAACAGCTTGGCGGCTGTTCACGTCCAGCTTGGCATCCGTTACTCCTGGCAGCTTCTGGAAAGTAGCCGCGAGACTGACTGCACAAGCTGGGCAGTCCATATCGGGAATCCGAAACCTGACGGTTGCGAGAGAAGCCGCTCCCACTGTGTTGCTTGCTGCGGATTTTCCGACGAACACGCGCGCCACAGCGCCCGAATAGTAAGGGAATGCCGCAAGTCCAGCGACCAGCGCGGCGACCGCCCCTAGCGCAATGAAATTCCAGCGGTTCATTGGCTTGGTCGCGCAGACGCTCCCAAGCTTACACGCCCTCTTGTAATTGCGAAGCGCCAGGAGAAATCCACCTGCCAGTAACAGAGCCGTTGCTGCAAGGAAGTAGGGCCGCCAGTGCTCGAATTTCGTCCCAGCAGCGAGAACACCCAGTCCAGTGACCGCAGTGAGAATGGGAAGGATGCAGCACAGCGATGCCACAATCGCTGCTGCAACTGAGGCCCCCAGGAACCAGTTCCTCTTCGGCTCGACCGAGCCGGATTGTTCCGCTAAGGCTGCTTGAGGTTGACAACAATTGTGAGCGGCTTGCGCCTGGATAGCTTCCCGAATCGCCGCGCGGATGGATTCCCGCGAAGGCAGCCCCGCCTGCTTGCCGCCTTCCAAATAGGTTCGGCACATCATGCCGAAGTCTTTCGAGGATCGCACCGCCGTCTCGACATCCAGCCCATTGATACGGATGCTCGGCGATCCCAAGAAGCCGGTCGCCCGCGCGGTTTTTTCATCCTCTATTTTGACCTCGGAAATGTCTGCCGAAATCCCCTCTTCCCTCAACACCTCCCTAATCCGGTCCACCGCGGGCGAGTGATTAGGGCATCCATCAAAATAAAAAACTTCGATCTTCATTGTTTTACCTCCTCAATCGGCGCACGCTATTGCGCCCGGTACACGTCTTCATTAGGTTTGGGTGGGCCTCTATTTCGATTTCGTTGATTCTGATTTCGTGGCCAGTATCTTGTTGATCTCAGGATTCAGGCCGACAGCGAACCAGCTTTCGGCCAGCGCCAATTCTGCCGGTGATAGCCCGGCTTTTTCCTTGGCGTCTGTCAAAAATTGCTTCTGCGCCGCCGTTACCGCCTTGTTGTAATTGCTGAGCGCTTCCTCATATCGGTCCTTCCGGGCACCGCTGAGCTTGAACATCTGGGCGTTCCCAGGGCAAAGCTGGCCCGTGCCCATCATTGGGCAGAATATCTCGGGCGCGCCGGACGTATCCGTCATTTTCGACATATCCATTTTGCCGTGCCCGGCACCGTGCTCTTGCGCATAAAAAGTCCCAGACACAAACAGAGCCAGTAAACCGATCAAGAAGCCTACCTTCACTATCTTTATTGTCATGGCCTGAACCTCCTTTTGGTTCGCTCTCTAAACGCTACATCCTCGTGTGCGGTCCAGAGTCAAGGGCTAAGTTAAATCTCAAATGGTTCGAACAGAATGGGCACGTCAACCCTCAACTTAGCTTCGTCCCGTTCGGCTTCGTTCTTCTGGTCAGCAACGGGCAACGACCCGAGCGCCTGCGCATCTGTTCGTTGCACTTCCGCAGCGCCAGCCGCAATTCGTGTTCTAATTTCTGCATGTCGGTGAGCTTCCGATGCACCTCCGACAGCTTGTGTTCCAACTGGCGGCGCACAGGCGCGCAGGGTTGCACGCGGCTGTGCCGCAATTCCAAGAGTTCGCGAATCTCCTTGAGCGTGAATCCCAACCCTTGCGCAGAGCGGATAAATCCGAGAGCCTCGACATCGCCCTCCGCGTATTGGCGGAAACCACCTGGAGTTCTCGACGGAGATGAGAGCAGCGAGTTACGTTCGTAAAAACGAATCGCGTCAACACTGAGACCAGTTTTCTTTGCTACCGTTCCGATCTGCATCATCTCGGCTCCTTCTTAAACCTACACCCTGGAGTATAGTCCAGAGTCAAGCCCTTTCTTGCCGGTTGCCCTTGCGCCGTCTGCCCGTGCATTCTTCGTTGCCACTGCCGAGTTGCGCTGCATCGGCGGCTCTCCGCGCAGGGGATCGGGCAATGGGCAGGTCCCTCGCTACTTCTAACTGTGGCTCCGGCTCGACGCTGCTAGCTGCGAAACTTCAAGCCCGCCCCTTCATCCGCTTCGAACTCGAACGCAGCCTACTACTGCCTTGCGTGGGAACGACTCCAGGATAGAGCGGCGTGATGCGTTCGGTTCATGGCATATCTTCACTTCGCGTTGATCGGGCACGAAGACGGTCGGGCCGCGGAATTGGCTACGAATGGAGGGAGCGGAGTTCGGAGCGAAACAGCCGGAATGCTGCTAAAGTCGCCGCGATTTGGATGCTGCCAAAGATTACTAACGCAACCGGGAAACCCCAATGAAGCGCCGCACCGAACAGGAAGCTTCCAAACCCAAATCCAGTGAACAGCATAAAGACATTCATTCCCATCGCCTGCCCAGCACGCGTGGGATTCAGCGAAGTGACGATGCCCGCAAATAGCGGCTGTGTCATGTCATATCCCAACGAGAGAATCGTCAGCGCCACCGCCGCACCAAGAACAGGCAGTTGTAGGACTAAAGCGACTGCCGAAAGGGCGGCAATGCCGAGTCCCGCCGGAATGAGCCAGCGGCGGCCCCAACGGTCTGCAACTCGGCCAATCGCCGGGCCGAGCAGGAAGC
>DASYZU010000088.1:0-2977 GCA_035945795.1 Occallatibacter sp. | reverse complement strand
ATGAAAGACATGACGTCGGTGGGCGACGGGATGATCGACTGGAAAAAGATTTTCGCGTACTCCGACAAGGCCGGCATCAAGCACTACATTGTTGAGCATGACAAGCCCGCCGACCCGTTTGCCAGCATCACGGCCAGTTATAAGTACTTACACGACCTGCGCTGGTGAAGGTGCGGGCTTTAGCTGCCATGCTCGTACAAGGACGAAGGTAACGGGCGTAGTGTTGCCTTTCATGGCATCTTAGTCTGGATGCCAGTTGTAGAGAAAAAAGACTTTATCGATTGGGATGCGGGACGCGAAGGCTACCAGCAGCAACCCACCAGCTATGCCGCAGGTGCGCCCGCTGCGAAGAGTGCGGCCACCATTGAGGCCGAGAAGACTCTGGCGAGCATTCGCCTCGAGGAGCGTCTGGGCAGCTTGGTGGCAGCCGCCGGGACGATCTGGATCGTCTACGTTGCCACCCACGACTACACCAACCTCTGGCGACTGCAATTCTCGCCGCCGGGTCCATTGGAGACTGCGGCTTTGGGAATACTCATCTGGCTGCATGCCAAATGGCGCCGCTCCATGAAAAGAGTCTGAGCCATTGCAGTGGTTTCTTCGCTATCGAGGATCTTCCTGGCTGGCAGCGAAAAGCGCCCCTCAGGCGCTTGTATGTTTTCCTTGTGGTAAGAATCATGGTGGCAATAGGCATCATGTTTCCGGGGAAGGCCGTTCAGGCGCGAGGCTCCGCTTAGCGGAAGCCTGAGCTTTAGATCGGCCCCCCGCCCTCTTCTCCAAAAGGCCGAGGAGAATCGGAGGCAAAAGCCTGAATGTTCAAGCTCGACTGGAGACGATACAGGGTCGGGGAGCCGGAACCAGCCTAGCGCCAGGAGGCGATCTTGGACAAGCCCGATGTTTGCGGTATTGACGTCAGCGCCAAAGAGCTGGTGGTCATGGTCGAACGGCAAGGGCAGCGCGAATCGTCGCGCACTTTTCCCAACACTCCGCCAGGACATCAACAACTGCAACGCTATCTCGCGCGTAGCGCTTCGAAGCTGCGAGTCTGTCTGGAAGCCACCGGCCTGTATGGCTTGGATATCGCTCTGCGGTTGCAGGCGGATCCACGCTTTGAGGTCATGGTGGCCAATCCCCGGTCGGTGAAAAACTTCGCGCAGGCCCTGTTTCAACGCAGCAAGAGCGACCCCCTCGATACCCGGGTGCTGGTCGAGTATGCTGCGCGCATGCCGTTTCAGGCTTGGCAGCCGCCCTCGACAGCAGCTCTGCAGTTGACCGCCTTGACGCGCCGCATTCATGCTCTCACCGAGCAAGCCACCCAGGAAAAGAACCGTTGGCACGCCATCACAGCAACCGCCACGGGTTTCGCCATCGTGGTCGCGGACCTCAAGCGCAGCTTGCGCTCGCTGGAGAATGCTCGTCTGCGACTGGCGCGCGCGGCCCGCAAGATCATCGCTGGCGACGCCCAGTTGGAGCGCCGTTTCCTGCTCTTGCGCAGCCTCCCTGGGGTGGGAGAAACCAGCGCCCTGCAACTGCTGGGAGAACTGGTTCTGATCCCGGCCGATGCCGATGTACGGCAGTGGGTGGCGTACGCGGGCTTGGACCCGCGCGAGTACAGCTCCGGCTCCTCGTTGAAGAAGCGTCCGCGCATCAGCAAAGTGGGGAATCGCCATGTGCGCCGTGCCCTTTACATGCCGGCCTTGACCGCAGCCCACCATAGTCCCATCTTTCGCGCCTACTATCTGCATCTGCAGGCGGCCGGCAAGTGCAAGATGGTGGCCCTGGTGGCGGTGATGCGCAAACTGCTGCACGCGATTTTTGGAATGTTCAAGCACGATACCGTCTTCGAGGCAGTGCGGATCTATCCCGCGTTCGCAGCCGAGCCTGCCGTCTCTGCTGCGCTCGCCAGCTAGACTCGTGACAAAAGAAAGGTTCTCCTGCACCTCTCCAAAGAAAACTTCTTCTTTGACAAAAGACAGAGAATCTAAAGCGCGGACGCATTTTCAATCACTCAGCGGCACGAGTAAACTCGTGCCCTTCGCGGTTCTGCCAACGGGTTCCTTTTTCCGCAAACTCTAAACTCGGGCCCTTCCCGGTTTTACGGAAGTCGTCCAGCCTTGTGCAATTCTTGCGCGGCTACGGTTTTCACCTTACTTCGCACGGTTGATGGTGGGAACATCTCAGGCGCGTCTTGGCGCTTTACTTCGCTGACATCTTGTGGTTAGGGTCACCGATCCCCGTGCCGGCGCCACGTGTCCCTGAGGATCAAGTTCCTCTCGCTTTTCGGGTATGCGACCTATCGCACGAAATATCCAGGGAGTTCAGGATGTGAGGAAGGTGGCTGCTATGCGCAAGACGGTGTTAATCGTAGATGACAACGCGTTTATTCGTCATGCGCTCCATGAAGTATTCAATCGTGAGGAGGACTTTGAGGTGTGCGGAGTAGCTGAGAACGGCCGCGATGCGATTGAAGAAGCCCGGCGCTTGCAGCCGGACCTGGTTGTGCTCGATTTATCGATGCCGGTGATGAATGGGCTGGATGCCGCCAGGGTTCTCCAACGCGTGATGCCATCTGTGCCACTCATCATGTACAGCGCCTTCGAGGATAGCTATTCCGAGCAAGTCGCTCGCGTTCGAGGAATCTCGGCAATCGTATCGAAATCCGAGCACGTGTCGATCCTGATTGACAAGGCGCGCGGGCTGCTTTATGCGAGAGCCGCTTGATCCTCTGACAGGCTGGCCAATCGGTCGTCGAACTCTAATTTCCCACTTCGCGAGGAAGGCAACGTGGAGGACTGTCACATCGAAGAGTTGCGAAATGAACTCGGGGAACTCCTGCGGAAACAGCATGAAGTCCTGGAGTCGCGCATGTTAGGCAGCGCGAGTGACTCTGAACTTCTCGAATACGAGATCAGGCAGGAAATCGTTCACGAGATTACCAACCAACTCGCACGCGCCATATCTGGATAGGCAGGTGGCC
>DASYZU010000087.1:0-15244 GCA_035945795.1 Occallatibacter sp. | reverse complement strand
AAGGAACCGCATAGTCGTATTCCCCCCCCCATACATAAATCGCTTTTCTCCGGCGCAGTGAGCATAACAGCTTTCGCACAAGGGGGAAAAGCGGCGCGCCGCTGTGCCGGCGGGAAGAACTTGCAGGGATGATTTGCTTGTTAGTGGAATTTCGCAGCCAGCCACTGCCCGGCTGCACCGACTGCCAGGCAAGCCGCGGCAGCGAAGAGAAAGCTGTCAAAGCGGTCCAAGATTCCGCCGTGACCCGGCAACAGATTGCTGAAGTCCTTGATGTTGCTCCTTCGCTTGATAAGCGAGGCCAGCAGGTCGCCTGTGAGGGCGACCGAGACGACGAAACAGCAGGCAACGAGGCTTTGCAACACGCTGAGGCCGGTTACGGGCCGTAGCACAAGCGCCATGCCCATGGCGAAGAGCAGGCCGCCGGCACTCCCCTCAATCGTCTTGCCGGGGCTGATTGCGGGAGCGAGTCTGTGTCTGCCCAACAACTGGCCGGAGACCTGGCTGAATCCGTCGAATGCGCAAACCACAAGCCACAGAAAGATAGCCCTCTCAGCCGATGACAGCCACGCAAAGAGCACTGCTGCTGCGCCAATGAGCAAATAGAGAAGACCGATTGCATAGGCCACCGCCAACCTGCAGGTGCTGGCGGGGAGCAGCACCCGGAAAAGTTCGCGTGCTCCGAGCGCTGCAATCGCCGTCATCAACCCGCTCAGAATCCAGTGCCCCGCAAGCGCGGCGATCAGCACTATGTTGACGATGCAGAAATAGGTGATGAACTTGATGAGGCGCTCCCGGCGGACTGGAAGTGGTTGCTTCCGGCTCGCGAGAAAGAGTCCCACGCCCCCGATCAGGAACGCCGAGACAAAGATCACCGCCACGCGGGCGATCATGCGTATCCTGGCCCATTGCATACCAATGCCGACGGCAGAATGCGGATGTCGACGGAGACGGCGTGCGGGAATAACTCGCCGTCTATCATCAGGTTCTGCGGGGTATCCAACTGTATTTTTGCGTTCCTGGCCTGCATGGGAGTGTATGGTTCATACGCACCTGTCCCCAATAACGCCGACAGGTTGTGCAGGGTCTGCTTCGCAAGGCCGGCGTCCATTTCCATCGTTTCGAAAAGTCCATCGGAGCAGCTTGCCAGGCGAAACGCCTGGAAATTTGCGACGTGGCGGGTATTGTTGGCGATGAAGCCGCTCAGCCACACTTCTCTGGGGGCCTCGTATTCATACTGAATGCAAGCGCCGAAGTGCACGGGCAGAGTGGCCGCGGCTGCTGCTGCATAGGACATTCTTCCAAGCATTGCCAGCTTGCGCGCGCGCAGCGTAACGGCGGCTGGATATCCAAGCGCAACCGTGCTCGCCGACAGGTGCCTGGATTGAACGCCGTCCGCAGTGGTCACGTATACCGCCATCAGGTCGATGAAGCGGGCCTGCTCCCAATGGATCACGTCGAGAAGATCGCGCCGGTGCAGCAGGGCAAGATCGCGCGCAAGCGAGTTTCCTCTGCCGGCGGGAATCAGCGCAATCCGTTGTTCCTTGCGATCGATTCCCTTGAGGATTTCGAACAGTGTCCCATCTCCTCCAACCACGACGACTCCGCCGTACGCCTTTGCCTCGAGGGCGAGTTCGACTGCATGTCCCGGCCCGCGGGTGAGCACTGTCTTTACGGCAATGCGCCGCAAGCCCTCCAGCATCGCCGCGAAGCGGACACAGTTCCGGTTCCCGCCCGAGCGCGGGTTCACTATGGCGAGCCAGTGCTTTCTCAGGGCGTCCTTCCTCTGGCTACAAGCACGCGGACGATGCCGCCGACGTCGCTTCGCCACTCGGGCAAAACGCAGATAAGTGCCATCTCTTCAGAAAGTGAAAGAACATACACAACCACGGTCAACTGAAAGAGCCAGCTATGATATCCCCATAGAAACAGCGACATGACGAAGATGCCGGCCATGTAGGCTGCAATGCGATCGAGCAGCGTGTGAAAGCTCGAGACTTTGCCGTAGCGCACTAGCGATGCAATTATTTCGGCTACATAAAAGACAGCGACGAGCAAGATGGCAGTGTAGTGTTCAGCGACAAAGGCCTTCTGGAAAACGAAGACGCCGAGAAATCCGATCAACATGGTAGCGGCGTCGGCCACCGAGTCGAGCGAAGCGCCGAGTTTTGAAGTCAGATGAAATGTGCGCGCGATGAGGCCGTCCAGGATGTCGCTCAGGAGACAGGCAAGCAGCAGCCACTTGAATATCTCCACGCTATGGAAGAGCACAGACGCCAGCAGAACGGATGTAGCACAGAGACGCGCTATCGAGATCGCGTTGGGAGTATTTCGCCAGATTCGGCGCAGTGTGGCGTTGGCTTCTTGCATGAAGCCGCCATTATACTGGCGATTCCTTTTTGTAGGTCTAGGGAGTTGATTCGACGGGTGTGGCATCGACTGCGGCCTGTGTGAATTGAAAATGGAGGATCCACACGCTGGAGACGGCTCGCCCATCCATTTGCGCTGGCTTGAATCTCCACTGCTGCGCGGCTTGCAGGGCTAACTTGGCGAAATACTTGCTTGGACCCGCTGAGTCGAAGCTTGCATTTGAAACAGCACCACTTGGATCGACCTCGACCCGTACGCGCACGTTGACCGTGCCCTGAATGGACCTGAGTGCAGCCGGCAGCGCGTCGGGCATAACCCTTTGAGCGACCTCTCCCTTTACCGCTGCTCCTTTGGGGGTTGGATCCTGCGGAACTGGAGATTGCGGTGGGGCCGCGGGTTCTTGCTGCTGAGCCTGAGGCTGGAGCGCGGCGGTCGCAGGCACCTGTTGCTGCGCGGGTACTTGTTGCTGGTTCGGGGCCGGCATCGATTGTGGAGTGTTGTGAGATCGCGCATTTATAACGGCGAATAACGCAACCAGAACGAGCGCCACGGCAATCAGCACCATCACGGCAAGCTTGGAAGACGGCTTCTCATCGATTCTGCCGGCCGGTTCCCTGCGAAACTGCTCAGGATCAAGAAGAGCCCTGACGTCGCCGAGGGTGCATCGAAGCGCGGGATCCAACAGCAGACATCCCCGCGCAATTCCGGCAAAGGGTTGAGGAATGGATTTCGGCACAGCCGGGTCAGTATCTGTCGAGCTATCCCAGACTGGCGGTCGCTGGGTGAGGGCTTCAATCAAGGTGACGCCCAGCGACCAGACATCCGCGGAGGGCGAAATGGTCCCGGTAGCTGCTTCGGGTGCGTCGTAAACGCTAAACTCCGGGTAGTGACTGCCAGGCGCGCCTGCGACGTGGAGACTGTCGCCGGAGAGTTTCAACTTGTCACCGACGACCAGGATGTTCGATGGCTTGAGGTGACCATGCACGAAACCCTTTGCGTGAAGATAGGAGAGTGTATCGAGGACGGGATCGAGCATCTCCCTGGTTTCGTCGGGCGTGAGGGCTCGCTCCGGAAGAATCTGCGAGAGAACCTCGTCGGCATATTCTGTTACGGCGTAGAGCAGCGCGGAGTTGTCGATCTGGCAACGCCCGGTATGAAACAGGTGCATCAGATGAGGATGAGACAGTTTTGATGCTGCAGCCCAGCCTGCCATGCGGGCTTCCGCGTCCGCTGAGTCTGCTGGAATGAGCTTGATTGCGGCCTTCCGTGGCTGATCGTCTGGAAGCTCCGTTAGAAAGACACCACTCTGCCCGGAGCCGCCCAGCCATTGCAGGAGAATGAACCTTCCGTCAATGACGCGTCCGACCCAATCACCCCGAACTGCCGTTGCGTTCATGGCCGAGATCATTCTATCCGAGCACGGCATGAAGCGAACGCCGAAATTGCGGATTCGCGGCGAAAAGGGTTGAACAGGCAAGCTGACACGGCAAAAAGACTGACAACGATGCGGCCCGGGGCAGGTGCGGGCGGGTGAGGGCAAAAACCACGCTTGGTGAAAATTTTCCTCTTGCTCCAAATTTGGAGTATAATTATTCCATTATTGGAGGTACGCATGGTTGCCGCAGCTACTATCCCGCAGATCGCTGGTTACCGGTTCGATGTAGCCGCCAACCTCTCCGA
Source organism: Occallatibacter sp. (assembly GCA_035945795.1). Lineage (GTDB taxonomy): Bacteria > Acidobacteriota > Terriglobia > Terriglobales > Acidobacteriaceae > Telmatobacter. Next base: position 11,197 of record DASYZU010000087.1, on the reverse strand, counting down.
TCGCACCACGCGAGAGCGCCTCAGCCCGGCAGGCATTAAAGCCCTTCTGCGCATCGCGCAGAGGTGGGGCGTAAAGGACGAAGATGCGCGTAAACTCCTCGGTGGCATCTCGTCCGGCTCGTTTTATACATTGAAGAAAGGGCCCACCCGGCGCGCACTCGATCAGGATGTGCTTACCCGCATTTCGCTGCTGATTGGAATCTTCAAGGCTCTCAACATCCTCTACAGCGAGCGCCTTGCCGACGCGTGGATGACGCTGCCCAACAGCAATCCGATGTTTCGCGGATCAACGCCGCTCGAATACATCCTGCGCCTGGGGCAGCCGGGGATGATGGAAGTGCGGCAGATGCTGGACGCGCGGCGCGGTGGGCAATGAATCCACCCGTACGCGAGTGCTCCTTCCCCGGCGCTCACCGTCTCATTCCATCGAAACACAGCACAGAAGGAACCGTGCTCGCCCAGCTCACAGACGATGAAAGGGAAGTGCAGGAGCTGGTCGAACTGGACGGCGCTACTAATGCTCGGCTGCTTGGCGAAGAAGGCCTGCTGCCAGGCATCGGCGTGCACGAGCTGATCTACGGCGTCGCCTACAGTCAGATCGTGAACGCGTCCTTCACTCATGCCGCTCCACAGGGCGGCCGCTTCAACAGCAACCGCCGAGGCGCCTGGTATGCGGGGCTCGAACGCGAAACCTCCATTGCCGAGGTCGCCTTTCACAAGCTAGAGCAGCTCCGAGAAATCGACTGGAAGTTTGAAGAAGTTTCTACCTGCGACGACTACCTCGCCGACTTTGCTGCGGAGTTTCACGATCTGCGCGGCGCCTCGCCCGGCTTTCGCAAATACCTGAAGCCAAGTCCCATTCCCGAGTGCTATCGGGAATCGCAGCAACTAGCCGCGGAGTTGCTTCAGTGCGGATCGAACGGCATTGTTTATCCCGGCGTCCGGCGCCACGGCGGAACGTGCATTGTCTGCTTCCGGCCCGTGCTGGTCTATCACGTGCGCATGGCCGCCCGACTTGAATTCAGTCTTCACGTGGGAAGAGCCTTCACTACCGATCAGGTTCGCGAAGTAAAACCTTCAACCCGTCGCCGCGGCGCGAAGAAGCGTTAGGAATCTGCTCGCGCCGGCGTACTCCGCTGTGTCTGTCTAGCCAGGGCCACAACTACAACCGCCGACAGCGCACACATGGCGCCAACGGCGTACAACCCGGCGGCATAGCCTCCCCACTTGTCCTTCATCCAGCCGATCAGCATCGGACCGATGAATCCGCCCATGTTGCCCATCGAGTTGATGAGTGCAATTCCGGCAGCGGCACTGGCTCCGGTAAGGAACATGCTTGGCATTGCCCACACCGGGCCCTTGTTTGCGTTCACGCCGATATTCACGATCATCAGCGCAAGAATTACGCTGAGCGCAGCCTGTGCTTCTCCGGCCCACACAAATCCAACGAACGCGGCAAGGCAGGGAATTGCCACATGCCATGTCCGTTCCAGCGTCAGGTCGGAGTGGCGCGCCCAAAGGATCATGGCCGCAACGGCCACAAAGCTCGGCGCCGAGTTCAGCCAGCCGATCGTCAATGCCGAATAGCCAAACTGTTTCAGGATCAGGGGCGACCATAGTCCCAATGCATAGAGTCCTGCCGAACCCCCGGAATACACCAGCGACAACGCCAGCACGCGCGGATCGCGCAATGCAGTCCACACGCTCCCGGATTTCGATTCGTTCTTCGATGCATGCTTGCGGCTTTCCATGTTCTCCGATGCCAACGTTGTCACCAGCCAGGAGCGTTCCCCGGCATTGAGCCAGGTTGCTTCTTCCGGGCGGTCAGTCAGAACCTTGAGCGTCAGGAAGCCCAGCACGATGGCTGGCAGCGCTTCAATAATGTAGAGCCACTGCCAGTTCATCAGCCCGAGGAACTTCGGCAACTCCATCAGCGCTCCTGAAATCGGCGAGCCAATTGCGGTGGATAACGGCGCGGCGGCCATAAACACAGCGATCGCCTGAGCTCGTTCGCGGGCAGGGAACCACAGGCTCAGATAAAGAATCGTTCCTGGAAAAAATCCCGATTCCGCAACGCCGAGCAGAAAGCGCAGCGCGTAAAAGCTGTGGGGTCCGACAACAAATGCCGAGGCAACCGATACCAGTCCCCACGCAACCACAACCCGCGCGATCCACACTCGTGCGCCAACCCGAAGCAGGATCAGGTTCGCGGGCACTTGGAAAATGACGTAGCCGAGGAAGAAAATTCCGCTGCCAAAGCCATACATCGAAGACGTGAGGCCGATTGCCTTGTTCATGCTGAAGGCAGCAAACCCTACGTTGACGCGGTCAAGGAAGCTGACGAAGTAGAGCAGCATGACGAACGGAAGTATCCGGCCGCGCAGCTTACGCACAACGCGGGTTTCGATATCGGACAGCGCGGACGGTTCGCTCACGCAGTCGCCAGTGGACGCTTGGCTGTTGCTGCAATCTCAGCACAGACGGCCGCAGTGACATCGGCCGTCATTGCCGTGCCGCCAAGGTCGCGTGTGTGCAGTTTGGGATTCGCGGTCACGTGCTCGATTGCTTGCATCAACCGCTGCGCAGCCTCTTTCTCGCCCAGGTGCTCGAGCATCATCACTACTGTCCAGAACGTGCCCACTGGATTGGCTATACCCTTGCCCATGATATCGAACGCCGACCCGTGGATGGGCTCAAACATCGATGGATACAGGCGTTCCGGGTTGATGTTCGCAGTGGGCCCGATGCCCAGGCTGCCGGCCAGCGCCGCTGCCAAGTCGCTCAGAATATCGGCGTGCAGATTTGTGGCTAGGATCGTGTCCATCGATGCCGGTCGATTCACCATTCGCGCAGCGGCGGCGTCTACCATCTCCTTATCCCACTTCACGTCGGGAAAATCCTTCGCAATCTGGTTCGCAACTTCGTCCCACATCACCATGGCGTGGCGCTGCGCATTGCTCTTGGTCACCAGAGTGAGCAGCTTGCGCGGACGCGACTGCGCCAGCTTGAACCCGAAGCGCTGAATCCGCTCCACGCCCGCACGCGTCATTACCGACAAGTCTGTCGCCACTTCAATCGGGAATCCCTGGTGCACGCGTCCGCCGGCACCGGAATATTCGCCCTCGGAGTTTTCACGCACGATTACCCAGTTCAGATCTTCCGGCTTGCAGCGCTTGAGTGGGGCATCGATGCCGGGCAGAATCCTGGTCGGCCGCACGTTTGCGTATTGGTCGAGGCCCTGGCAAATCTTCAGCCGCAAGCCCCACAGCGTAATGTGGTCGGGAATATCCGGATCTCCTGCCGATCCGAAGAGAATCGCGTCCCTGCTTTTGAGAGCTTCGAGTCCGTCGGCCGGCATCATCTCGCCGTGCTTGCGGTAGTAATCCCCGCCCCAAGCGAAATTCTCGAAATCGAAGGTGAAATCGCTCTCCGCCGCAGCCAGCGCTTCCAGTACCTGCCGCCCTGCCGGCACAACTTCCTTGCCAATGCCATCTCCCGGAACCAGCGCAATCCTATATGTCCTCATCAGCTACTCCTCATCAAAACGGACGTTCCCCCAAACAAGGTCTGTCCTACCAGCATGCCAATTTTACCTGCATGGTGGCTCAATCCATCAACTCATCGTCCCATCGGTACTGTGTCAGTTCGAGGAAGCGTTTCCTCTGCGGATAAATAGGTGGGTTAAAACCCACGCCTGGCAGCCCGCGATGATTATGTCCGCTCTATGCGCGGGTTGAAACCCCCGCCTCCCTCCGGAGCGAGTTTTTCCGCCGCCTTGCACTCATCGCCGCGCCAGACTCTTCACCAGTGGCCCTGACGCCTCGGCTGCGGCCATCAGGTGCACCGGACCAGTATCTGAAATCGCAGGAGAGTAGCGCACCCACTTCTCCTCCCGGTAGACCTGTGGCAGCGGTGCCGGTTGACCGCTCAGCTTCACCGTTTCGTGAATGATTGAGTTCTCCGGAATCGTTCTCACCCATTTGCCGCGAGGCAGGCCCCATCGACCGTTTCTCCTCCTCGGAAAGAACTCGAGCAACCACCAGAAACCCTTGAGCGACTTATGAAGCAATCCGTGGGGATCGGGCGGTACATAGTGGGGAAGAAATACAGGCGGAGTCTCCCGCCCCAGCACGACCTCCGCGCGGTGGCTGTCCACCAGCAATCCCAGCTTCAATGCTTCCACCAGCATCCACTCGAAGGCGATCTTCGAAAGGCCCGCTGTCTTCTCAACGTAACTGCCCCCAATGTCAGAGTGCACACCCGTAAACCAGACCTGTCGAATATCCTGACCCGCGTAGCCGTTCGTGGCCGGCAACGATGGCCCCCACAGGTTGTCCTGGTAGCAGCAGCGGCGCTCATGGATTGAGACCGCGTGACGTCCGACGCGGATGATAGGGTTTTGGTCGTTGAAGCGCAACTCGATCGGATCATTGATCCACCCATAAGAACTTACCGTGTCCCACACGCCGCAGAAGTGCACTTCAACTTCGCGCGAAAACGCATACTTAAATGCGTCTTCGGCCTTGAATGTCTTCTCCTGCCCCTGCGGGCCCTTCGTCATCTTGGCATAGAGGCGCAGAATGTAGGGAATCAGTTGCTCGTTGCCGGGTTCCAGCAATCCATATACGTGCAGCAGGCTGCCGACGGCGCGCGCCGTGTAGGATCCACGGCTGAAACCGAACAGGAATATCCGGTCGCCATCCTCGTAGGTATTCATCAGGTAGCGGTACGCGTCGCCCACGTTTCCCAGCAGTCCGGTGCCAAAGGCCAGACCCGTCAGTTGCGACCATTTCTTGGCCAGGGGCCCAACGGCGTTAGGCGATCCCAGTGTGCCGACACCTGGATGGTAATAAGCTATCTGGGCCGTACTGATGAGGAGTGTGTTGTAAAGCTTAACGACGTTTGAGTCCGTCTCCGGCTGGTCGAAGTCATTTCCTGTGCCGTCGCAACAAATCACAATGTTCCTGGACATGGACGCTCCATTCGCCGTGGCTTGGCGATACTGGCTGCTCTCCCTGGTTCCCACAGGGAGACCGAAAGCATAACAGGTCGGGCGGCTATTTGGGTCACGGTCCGGTGTAGATTGGCTTGCCTACGCGTGCGGTTCTTGAGCGTTTCTGGCCAGCCTTTAAATACCGCTATAAGAGACACCTGCCCGTCCTGTGATCCAAGGCACAGGCTCTCGCAGGTGGCCGGGCGACAATAGTTGCGTAAGGCTCGTCAGCCCTCGGCTGCGCGCCCAGGAGAACTCTCACATGAGCGATCTAGCTACTCTGGCTGAAGCAGTTGCCGTTGACCCGCTGGTCGGTCATCCAGCCGACTTCCACGTCTTCCACAAGTTCATCGAGCGTTGCAAGAGCCTGTCGGCCATTACCACAGCCGTCGTCTGGCCGCTCTCTGAAGTAGCGCTCAAGGGAACTGTTGAAGCCGCGATCGAGGGACTCATTGAGCCCACGCTGATCGGTCCTGGAGCCGCCATGAATGCCCTGGCTGCCAAGATGGGCGTCGACATCAGCGCCTATCCCATCCTTGAGGCCGACACCGAGACGAAGGCCGCCGAAATTGGCGTCGCCATCTGCCGCTCTGGCGCCGCCCAGGCCATGATGAAGGGCAGCCTGCACACCGACGAGCTGATGAAGGTCGCCATGCAGCGTGACACCGGCCTGCGCACGGCCCGCCGCATCAGCCATGTCTTCATCATGGATACGCCGGCCTATGCGCGGACCTTGCTCATCACCGACGCGGCCATCAACATCACACCCGAGCTTGAAGACAAGATCCACATTGTGCAGAACGCCATCGACCTGGCCCACGCCCTCGGCATTGCAGAGCCCAAGGTTGCGCTGCTGTCGGCGGTGGAGACTGTGAACCCAAAGATCAAGTCGACGCTCGACGCCGCAGCTCTTTGCAAGATGGCCGACCGTGGCCAGATCACCGGCGGCATCCTCGACGGGCCGCTTGCCTTTGATACCGCAGTTAGCGTGAAGGCCGCCGCCATTAAGAAGCTGGTTTCGCCAGTCACCGGCCAGGCCGACATCCTGGTGGTTCCAGACCTCGAGAGTGGCAACATGCTTGCAAAGCAGCTCGAATATTTAGGCGGAGCGCAAATGGCCGGTATCGTCCTCGGCGCGCGCGTGCCCACGATTCTTACCAGCAGGGCGGATTCGGCAGAGACGCGCCTCACCAGTTGCGCTGTCGCTGTGCTGCTCCACTACGCAACTCATCCGGCGGTCAAGGTCTAACCACATGTTCGACTCCGTCGCCTCATACGGGCGCCATCCCCCCATGGTGCCCGTATGATTGTGCGAAATTCACCAAACCGCTGTCTCCGCGTTCGCATCCTACTCCAAGCACGGGGAACATACGCAGACGGTCCATTTCGGACGTCCCGATGGCCCTTCCCGGCAAAGGAGTTTTCACATGCCCAATCATGCCCACGAAAAAGAGACCAAAGCTGCCAGACTCATGGTTCCCGACGGTTTCTCCCCGGAAAATGTAAAGAACCTTTCCAGCGTGCTCAACGCATTGCTGGCCGATGCCTTCGCTCTCTATCTCAAAACCAAGAACTTCCACTGGCACATGAGCGGCCAGCACTTCCACGACTATCACCTGCTTCTGGACGAGCAGGCTACCCAAATTTTCGCCATCACCGACGACATCGCCGAGCGCGTCCGCAAGGTCGGCGGCACCACACTCCATTCCATCGGACTCATCTCCCGGCTGCAGCGCATCGCGGACAACGACGAGGAGTTCGTGGGTCCAACTGAAATGCTGAGGGAATTGCACGCCGACAACAAGGCGCTGGTCGAAAGCCTGCGCGCGGCGCATGTGGTCACCTGCAAAGCCAACGAATACGCCACCACCAGCATGATCGAAATCTGGATCGATGAGGCCGAAAGGCGTGCGTGGTTCCTGTTTGAAGCCACGCGATAAGCCGAGTACACAACCCTATGGATCTCTACACGGACGCCGTTTCTCTCTCTCCGGGGTGACCGAATAGCGTCTGTGTCCATTCATGAGAATTTTCCACCCGCGCCTCTCTCTGCGAAACTCAACTCATGCCTCCCATTATTCCAGCCCTCATCTTCGACCTTGATGGAACCCTCACCGACTCCAAACCAGGCATCCTCGGGTGCCTGCGCAAGGTTATTGACGCCCGTGGCATGGGCGACCAGGGACCGCTCGAACGCTTTATCGGGCCTCCTGTAGAAGAGTGGGTCGTGGAACTGCTACCTGACGGGAGCGAAGATGAGCAAGCCGCACTGGCCCGCGACTATCGCGCCTGTTACGACCGCGAAGGCTGGCGGAACAACTCCGTCTTTCCTGGCGTGCGCGAGATGCTGGCTCAGCTTCGTCAAGAGGGGTTCCCACTCTACGTGTGCACTTCGAAGCAGCAGCACTTCGCCGTCCGGATTCTCGACGCGTTCGAGCTGTCAGGTCTCTTCACCGCCATCTACGGCGACAAGGCAGAATACACAAGCCACAGCAAGGTTGACCTGCTGGCCAATATTCTGCGCGAGCAAGCTCTCAGCCCTGATTCAACCTGGATGATCGGCGACCGCAGCTTCGACATCGACGCAGCCCACGCCAACCAACTCCGCTGCCTCGCTGCCGGCTGGGGCTATGGCACGCCGGAGGAATGTGAGCAGGCCGACGCCGTGGCTCCTACCCCCGCCGATGTCGAGGTCTTGGTGCTTCGTTAGAATCCTGGCGCTGCTCGCTAACCAGTTGACTCGCTTATTTGTTTGAGGACTCTGCGCGGGCTTTCCTCGGCCGGCGCGAAGTTTCATGCGTTTTCGCCGGCCTCCATGTCGATGAACTCGTCAGCTCGAGCGCTGCCGACAACCCCTGTGGAAAAGATGTAATTATTTAACATATAAGTAACATATCAAGAGAAGTATTGTATGTAAGTTGTTGAAAAATTATATGTTAAAAAAATTATTGACTATCGTATAAAAATCGCGGTATGATGGAGTCGGTAACAATCATCCCCTAAGGAGGTAACTATGCGCCATATGCTTGCCAGCACGCTCATGCTTTCGTCAATACTCTTCCCGGCAGCGGCAAACGCCACCTCGTCTCACGACGATGTTGCTGCTTCAACCCCTAACCTCCGCGTAAGCACCGGAGTCACGGCCCCTATCCTCACCCATCCGCTAAACATTGAACTCCCCGATGGCCTGGCCAAGACATTCGTTTCCATGGATTCCCAGGTCGGTCTCTCACTCACCGTCGACAGCAGCGGCCGCGCCCAGGACATCAAGGTCGTCAAGTCGTCCAACCCCTACTGGGATGCGCGTGTAGTTGACGCAATCCAGAGGTCTCACTTCCGTCCCGGCAAGGTGGACGATATGCCCACCCCCGTGGAAATGAACCTCACCGTTACCATCGCACACTAAACCCGAGCCCACCCCCAATAACCAGCCGGATGACTTAACCGTCTCCCGTCTCCCAGCGATTGCGACCGAACAAGTGAACCACCCTTGACGCGGATTTACAGCGTCAAGGGTGGTTTGCATTTGTGCTCCAAAGAGGCTGGGTCCCAACCTGCCGGCCCGTCGCTGCCCTTGTTTCCTCACTCCTTCACAAAGGCAACTACCATTGGCCCCATTTCGCTGGTGCACTGTTGCGGCGCCAGGTGCCCGCACCCGTTAAATACGTCCAACTCCGACTGAGGAATCAGCTCGTGCATCTTCTCGCCCAGCTCCAGCGGAGTGATCCGGTCCTCCTTGCCCCACAGAATCAGCACCGGCATCTGCAACTTCGGCAACAGGTTGTCGGTCGCGTCCTGCCCGGTAAGCATTGTATCCAGGGCCCGTTTAATTACCCACGAGCGGTTCGCGGTAACGCGCAGAATGTCCTGCGCAACGAACCCCGGAATCCGCGGCGGATTTGGCATCAGCAGAGCTTCCAACTGGTCCAGTTGCGCCGGCGTTTTCGACATGAACAAGTCCGTGTTCCAGTCAGGCTCCTTGTAAATGCCTGCCGCGTCAATCAACATCAGTCGCCTTACTCGCTCGGGATGTGTACTTGCGACGATCTGAACGATCCAGCCGCCCATCGACCAGCCGCCCAGGTTCACCTGCTTCAATCCCAGCGCGTCCAGAAAGCCCACGAGCACAGCGGCCTCATCGCGCACGGAATACGAGAAGTCCACAGGCTTTTCGCTACGTCCGTATCCGAGCAAATCCGGCATGTAGACACGGAATCCGGCGTTGATAAAGTACGGCGCTAGGTTGCGCCAATCTTCGGCACGCCCACCCAGCCCGTGCACCATCACTACCACCGGTCCATTCGCAGGCCCCGCAACCTCGTAGTGCATGCGATGGCCCGCGACCGTAACCGAGCGGCTTTCGTATCCGGCGAGGTCTTCACGCAAATACATCATGGCGTTGAAATAACTCACGGGCCGCAACCAGAACCCGATACCGGCAGCCAGCGCAAGCACGCACAGCGCACAGCCAAGCAAAAGCGACTTTTTTGTCAGCTTCATCTTTCTCCGCTTCCTCCGGACGCAAGCTCCCGCGCCCTCTGCCAGCCCATCTCAATCACCCGCACAGTAACCGGGTCAAGCTTGAGCGCGCTGTGGCTATTCCAATCCGCGCGCTCCACCCAGCGCACCGCATCGGCATCTGAGGCGGCCTGCAAAGACCCACCCGTCACGCGGCAAAGGTAATCGGCAATCACGTAATGGTAGCGAACCTTCTTGCCCTCCCGGTGAATCCTGTCAAGCAACTCAACCAGTTCAAGCGGTTCGACAATAAGCCCAGTCTCTTCCCGGACCTCGCGGACCACTCCGCAGGTAAGCGATTCACCCAGTTCAAGAAGGCCACCCGGCAGCGACCATTGGCCCTTCAACGGCTCAGTTCCGCGCCGCACCAGCAACACCCGGCCCTCGTCCACGACCACCGCGCCTACTCCCACTAGTGGCGCCAGCGGAAACTCTCTCTGCATTTTTCTTCCCATCCACTGAACCTCTATACGATAGTTCGCCGACCGGCCCTCTCCGCAATACGAGAACATGTGCGAATCTCTCCAGCACGGCTATCATCAAATCAGCAGATGAGGAAAATCGGGAGAAAGATATGTCGGAATTCACGTTGCAAATCGATGGAATGCACTGCGGCTCCTGTGTTCGCCGCGCCAGCCAGGCGCTCGCGTCGGTTCAGGGAGTCGTCGTCAATGAGGTTCGTGTGGGAGCGGCCAGGCTGACCTCCGGCGAGGAGCCCGCGCCGACCGAGAACACCATTGCCCTCGCGATTGCCGCGCTTGCCAAGGCCGGCTATACAGCGCATCGGGGGCAGTAAGTGTCCGCTCCCGCAACAGAGTCGCTCACGCTGCCCGTACTCGGGATGACGTGTGCCTCCTGCCAGCATCACGTGGAAGAAGCGCTGCGCGCGACCGCCGGGGTGGAATCCGCTCACGTGGATCTGATGGCCCATCGAGCCAGCGTGGTCTTCGATCCGGCCACGGCAGCGCCCGAGCAACTGGTTGAAGCCATTCGCGGCGCCGGTTACGATGCAGTTCTTCCCCGTCCCAGCGATTCTGCCGGCGCAGAGGACCGGGACCGCACAGACGAGTCCGCGCGGAAAGCCTGGGTTACGCTCGCGGCCGGCGCCGTGGCCATGTTGCTGGCCATGCCGCTCGGATCGCAGATGGGGACTCTGGACCACGAGCTGATGCGCCTCCTTCCCTGGCTCTACGCGCTGCCGACGAGCCCGCTGCGCTGGTTTCTGCTCGTTCTCACTGCGTTCGTTGTTGCCTGGGCCGGTCGAGGCATCTACTTGAGCGCTATCCGCGCCCTGCGTCACGGAACCACCAACATGAACACGCTGGTCGGCCTGGGCACCAGCGTTGCCTTCCTTTACTCCGCCTATGCCACGCTGTGGCCAGCGACCGGCCGCGATGTTTACTTTGACGCGGTTCTGCTGATTATCGGTTTTCTCTTGATGGGTAAAGCTCTGGAAGCGCGTGCCAAACGCCGCGCCCTGGCCGCGCTCGACTCACTCTCGCGGCTGCGCCCTGTGACTGCCCGCCGCATAGTAGACGGCGTGCAGGTGGTTGTGCCTCTCGATGAGATCCAACCTGGCGACAACGTTCTGGTTTTGCCCGGCGAACGCTTCCCGGTGGACGCCACAATCGTGGAAGGCCGCACTTCTGTGGATGAAGCAATGCTCACTGGTGAAGCGACGCCACT
>DASYZU010000086.1:0-11907 GCA_035945795.1 Occallatibacter sp. | reverse complement strand
AACATGTTGGACGACAGCTCTAAACAACGCGTGAAGGACCTTTGCGATCTCATCGCCAAAGAACAGGACCAGAAACGGTTCTCCATGCTCATCCAGGAACTCAACCAGTTACTCGACGGAGTTCAAACCAGCTCCGACGGAAATAGCGGAAGTGGAAATCTTCCCTCCAACCAAGAACAAGCCTGATCATCCTCCTTAGCTCTAAAGCTTTCCTTCCTAAGCTCAGTGCGACGCCGTACAGGTCTTCCAACCGGCGTCGCGCTTTCTCACGCTGAACCGGCACTTAGCAAATAGAGCCCATTTCCCGTTGTGAAACTCTGATCCAATGCTGCACTCGCATACCTTTGTGCGCCCGAGTTTCGGCTGCGGTTGAGTCTCTTTTAACTAAACTGGCCTGTTCCATTAAGGACGGTTCACTTTATGCGAATTCTTATTGCCGAAGATGATGAAGCTCTAGCCCGGTTTGTTCGCCAGGGTCTCGAAGCCGAGAACTACACGGTCGATGTGGTCGCGGATGGAGAGCAGGCCCGGAATGCAGCCACCGAATTCGACTACGACATGCTCATTCTCGATCTGAGCCTGCCCAAACTGGATGGCCTCAGCGTGCTGCGCCAGTTGCGGCTGAAGAAGCCCAGCCTGCCGGTCCTGATCCTGACCCAGCGCACGAAGGTGGAAGACAAAGTTCAGTGCCTGGATGGGGGAGCCGATGACTATCTCGGCAAGCCGTTTGCCTTTAGCGAGCTTTCCGCCCGGATCCGCGCCCTGGTGCGGCGTAGCCATCTGCCATCGGAGTCGGTGCTCACCCTCGCTGACCTGAAACTGGACCGGGTGCAACGCATGGTCGAGCGCGCGGGACGCAGGGTAGAGCTGACCGCCAAGGAATTTGCCCTTCTGGAATACCTCATGCGAAACGCGTTCCGAACCGTCACGCGTTCCATGATTATCGAGCACGTGTGGAATCTCACCTTCGACACAACCACCAATGTGGTGGACGTCTACATCAACTACGGCTTGCGCGTCACCGAAGTTGCGCCGGCGGAAATCTAGGAGCGAATGATGGCAAGCACCAGCATCCGTTTGGATTTGCTTAGCCTGGTTTGGCATGATCTTTGGCATAAACTTTCTCCCCCTGGCAAAACCCGCGGGTGCCCACACCTTCATGGGGCCTGGTGGTTGCTTCGTTCCGCGCCCCCGGGCGTATGGTTTGAGAATTTTCGGTATTGCCTGGACCGCTGCTTGGGAGATGCTCTCGCCGACACGCTGCAGAGAATTCCCTCTTCCCCACGGCGGGAGCCGCCGGTTCATCGCCTGCCTCTGGGATTATTGCTTTTGTCGCGCCACCAACTTACTCGGGAACAGTTGCAAACTGCGCTGGCCGCGCAGCGCTCCGCCGGACACGGGCGCCTGGGAGAATGGCTGCAGGCGCTTGAGTTTGCCACCGAAACACAAGTCACGGCGGCCTTGGCGCGGCAATGGTCTTGTCCCATCTTCCTTTCTTCTGCGTCTTTTCCGGGCGGGCGCCATGTTCCCCAGATTCCCATCAGCTTGCTCCAACACTTCTCGATGGTTCCGGTGCATTATGTCGAATCAACTTCTACCCTGCATCTCGCCTTCTCCGAGGGCGTCGACTACACAGTGCTGTATGCGATCGAGCAGATGACAGGGTGCCATACTGAGGCGTGTTTCGCTACTCCGGCCTTCGTACGCGCCCAACTTGCTCCACTCTGCGCTCACCGCGCTGAGAGCGAAATCGTGTTCAGTCATTTCCCCGACGTTGACGAGGTCTGCAGCATGATCCGCAGCTACTGCTCGCGCCTGCACGCGTCCGAAATGAAAGTGGCGCGTTGCGGATCCGATCTCTGGGTTCGCCTGCTGCGGAATTCCAGATCTCCGCTCGATCTGATCCTGCACTCGCCCGCAGCTTCAGCCCGCTAAAGTTCTTGTCCGGTTTGCCGATAAGGGCTGTGTGTGGCCGCGCACCCCCGGTTCCATGCCTTTGGCCTTCGAAAGGAATTCTTGCGGGAGATAGAGAACATACGCGCGCTGATTGTGGACGATTCTTCCGTAATGCGGAAGATCGTAGAGCGCTCCCTGCGCCAAGCTGGCGTCAAGCTTTCCGAGGTCCTCGAAGCGGGCGACGGAGCGGAAGCCTTGGCAGCCCTGGAAAACCATAAGGTGGATCTAATTCTTTGCGACATCAACATGCCGGTCATGAACGGACTCGAATTCGTGAAGCACCTGCAAACGGTCGAGAATGCCAAGGGAGTGCCTGTGGTTATGATCACCACCGAAGGCAGCGAAGCCCATGTGGTCGAGGCGATTTCGGCGGGTGCCCGTGGCTACATCCGCAAACCGTTTACTCCCGATGAGGTCAAAGAGCACTTGCTAGCCGTGCTGGCGGAGAGACAATGAGTTCTTCGCATGCACTGCTTGTCTCCATAGGAGGACGCGCATCTCTGCTCGCCAGCCTGCAGCAGTCCATCGAAGAGGTGTTCGACCTTATGCTGGCCAGCCCTATCGAGCGTTCTCCTGACCTGCCGCCAGGCAAATCGCTCGAACTCACATTCATGGTTGGACTGGCAGGGCCATTGTCGGCAGTGGTCGCCATGCGCTGCAGTTCCCAAGCGGCCGCGGTCATGGCGTCCCGCATGTTGGGTATCGAAGATGGAAATGCCGGGGCAGAAGTGTGGGACGCCGTGGGCGAAATCTGCAATATGGTGGCGGGCAATTTCAAGAATAAAGTCGCTGGCCTGGGCACAGATTGCGTGCTCTCGGTCCCCACCGTGATCACCGCATCGGAGAACAAACTGCAGGCGACTGCGAACTGCGACCTGCACATGGCATTCCTGTTTGCAGGAGAGCCTATCCTGCTTTCTCTGGAGGTTCACGAATAACTGTTCATCTCGTGTTTGGCCAGCTCTCGCACAGGCGAAGCGGAGCTTTCGTGAACCGGGCCAAAGTCTAAGACGGCGCGGGAGTGGCTCCTACGAAGAACGCAGTGCATCTATTGGTTCGGCTGCCGCGGCCCGGATCGCCGGAATGGCAGATGCAAGCAGCGCCATTATCAGAATGATCGCTGCGCTCGTTACGTAAATGAGCGGATCAGTCGCGCTCACCTCGAACAGAAATGCGCTGACCAGGCGCGAGGCGGCCAGCGAACCGAGTACGCCAAGAGCACATCCAAGAAGCGCCAACTTCAGTCCCGCGCCGACGACAAGTCGTGCAATCCCCCCGCGCTGGGCGCCCAAAGCCATGCGAATCGCGATCTCCTGGGTACGTTGCGAGACCGAGAACGCAATTACTGCGTAGATCCCGACAACCGCCAGCAACAGGCCTGCGATCGCAAACGCAGTGATGAGATCGGTATTGAAGCGCCGTGGCCCTTCCACATTCGCCATGGTTTCTGTAATCGGCTCCACTTCTTGCAGAGCAAGCAGCGGATCAACTTCAGCTACCGCAGAACGCAAGGTCTGCACCATCTGCTCGGGGGGAAGCGCCGAGCGAAGGACAATATATCCGGCGGTAGGCTCGGTAAGCTTTGCTTCGGGCAGCCAACCGTAGAGTGTTGCAGGCTGCTCGGCAGGCGTATACCACTGGTCCATGGTGGGTTCATCGCGGGAGCCCATCTCGGTGTCGGCGACAATGCCAACTACAGTTGCCCAGGGAAGTTTTTTCTTGGGAGAACCGACGTGCAAACGTTTTCCAATCGCTGGTTGCCCCGGCCAACGATGTTTCGCCATCGATTGGTTGATGATCACAACTAGCGGCGCGTTGGAGCGGTCGTCGCTGGTGAAGTAGCGGCCGTCGAGCAAAGGAATCTTCATCGCACGGAAATATTCGCCGTTGACTGCCGCGAATGCGGCAAAACTGAGCTTCCACGCCTCCACTGACTCACCTTCAATGGTATAGGCAGACATGGGATTGATGTCGGAGGCGGGAAGCGCCGTGGTCATGCCAACCGCATTGATCGCCGGCTTGGCCGCGAGGCGATCGAGAACGCCTCGATTGAATGATTCCGCAGCGGGGTTGGTGAAGTATTGCTTAGCCGGCAACTGATACCCGGCTACGAGCACATGGTCAGGCTGAAATCCGGGGTTCACGGCACGCATTTTCTGGAAGCTGCGAAGGAACGCCGCCGATGTGGTGACCAGCACCAGCGCGATCGCAATTTCGGAGACAACCAGAGCGCCACGCAAGCGACTGTGACTCGATCCCCCCGTATTGCTGCGCAGCCCCTCTTTCAGGCTCTCGGTGAGGTTTGTTCTCAGAGCCACGAACGCCGGAGCAAAGCTGCAGACGGCACCTGTCGTTAAAGCAAGGATGAAGGCAAACGCAACGACAGTTGTGTCCATCGAAATGGAACTGACGCGGGGCATGGATTCAGGCAAGAGATAGAGCGCCGCCCGGATGGCAATTGCGGCGAATAGCAAACCCAGCAATCCCCCAGCCGTTCCGAGCAGCACTCCCTCAAAGACCGATTCGCGCACGATCACGCCGGAGCCCGCGCCCAGCGCCAATCGAACCGCGGATTCGCCGCGTTTGCGGATCGCGCGTACCAGCAGGAGGCCTGCGACATTGGCGCAGGCAATCAACAGCACGACTGCGACCGCCAGAAATAGAGTGCGTAGTAGCGGCCGAACCTCTCCAACGTCGTATTCGAGCAGAGGCGTAACATCCCCGCGGACATTGATCGGACTCATTCCCGCAGGCAAGCTGCGCATGAACTGAAGCGCGACGCGATCAGCATCCTGCGCTCCCTGGGTGAAAGTCACGCCGTCTTTTAGGCGGGCGACCAGCTGGTATCCCCAAAAACCGGCGTGCTGGTCAGAAAGTTCGTCGGGTGTAAGGCTCAAAGGGACCCAGATCTGCGCCTGATCGAGGTGCCCATCCTCAAGAGGGAACTCGAAATCGCGGGGCATCACTCCCACGATCGAATAGGGCCTGCGATCGAGAGCGATCAGGCTGCCCATCACGTGCGAGTCATGATGATAGCGGTCTCGCCAGAGCGCATAACTGATCACCGCTACTGGTTCATGGCCGTCTTCTTCTTCTTGCGTGAATACGCGTCCTAGGACGGGCTGCACACCCAACGTGGGAAAGACGCCTGCAGAAAACCGGGCCGCGTGAATTTCTTCTGGGGTTGCCTCTCCCGACAATTCGAAAGTGGTACTAATGAAGCCGCCCAGAGAGGAAAAGGCGCTGGCCGAACTCGAATAAGTTGAGATCTCGCGGGCGGTGACGGTCGTGCCAGCGCCGCCTCCCAGATGGTCGCCCACTAAAACGAGGCGATCCGGATTCTTAAAAGGCAGGGGGCGCAGGAGGATGCCCTCAATCAGGGAGAAGACCGCTGTTGTGGCCCCAATCCCAAGAGCCAGCGTAAAGACCACTACCATCCCGAAGGCTGGCGCATTCGCGAGTCGACGAAGGGCAAACTGGAAATTTCGGGCGATTGCGTACATGCATCCTCCCTGGCCTCTCGATTGAGGGGCATTGAGTAGTTAAGATACCGAAGCCGGTACGGTTTGCAATCGGCAAAACATATTTCTTAAGTGCAGCGCCACTGTCCATTCGTGGACAGTCGAATCCCGTAGCGGACAAACCACCTGCGGCCGCATGTTATGTCTGGAGTGTATCCTCAACACTTTCAATCTCTTGCACATCGGACGGATTGGCCGGGTAGTTGCGAATTCGCCAGTGATGGATATCGCCCGCCCAGAGTTTAATGAGAAGACACGCCGCCGCCAAAAACTCGTAGGCGCGGTGGTTGCGGTCGTCGTCGGTGCCTTAACCGTGATCGTGTATCGCCTGCGGCCCGCCGCACCGAGCGTGGAACGCGGCACGGTGTGGACCGACACGGTGAAACGCGGTTCGATGTTGCGGCAGGTGCGGGGCATTGGATCGCTGGTCCCGTCCCAGGAATCAGTTCTGCAGATTCCCGCCGAAACTGAAGCCACGGTCTTGCGCATTCGCATGTTGCCCGGCTCACTGGTGAAGCCGGACACCGTCCTATTAGATATGAGCAATCCCCAGGTCGAGCAGGCTGCGATCGACGCACACCTGCAATGGAAAGCGGCTGAGGCCGAATTACAGAGCCAGCGCATGAAGCTGGAAAGCGATTACATGAATCAGAAGTCCGGCGCGGCCACGGTCAAAGCGGACTACACTCAGGCGCAGCTGCAGTCCCAAACGGATAAAGCTCTTTACGATCTCGGAGTGATTTCCGGACTGGCTTACAAAGCGTCCAAAGGCAAAGCGGATGAACTCACGATTCGGAACAGTCTTCAAGATCAGAGCCTGGCCAGCACGCAGAAGGCGATCGACGCCCAGTTGGCCGAACAGCAAGCCAAAGTCGAGCAGATGAAAACTCTGGCTGAGCTGAAACAGAAGCAACTGGACGCCCTGAAAGTCCGTGCCGGAATCGCAGGCGTTCTGGTGGATCTGCCGCTGCATGTGGGCGAACACGTTTCTCCCGGTACGATGCTCGCGAAAGTAGTGCAACCGAATCACCTGATGGCCGAATTGAAGGTGGCGGAGACGCAGGCTCGCGACGTGCACGACGGCGAGCAGGCATCCATCGACACGCACAACGGCGTTGTCTCCGGCAGTGTCATGCGCGTCGATCCAGCGGTGCAAAACGGAACCGTGACCGTCGACGTCAAACTTATTGGCGATTTGCCCCCCGGCGCGCGCCCGGACCTGAGCGTGGATGGGACCATCGATCTGGAACGGCTCGACAATGTTCTCTACGTTGGTCGCCCGGCCTTCGGGCAGGAAAACAGTACCATCAGCCTGTTCAAACTCGAGCCCGATGGGCACGATGCAGTCCGCGTTCCGGTGAAAGTCGGCCGGGCGTCGGTGAATTCCATCCAGGTGCTCGATGGCTTGCGCGAAGGCGACACCGTCGTGCTTTCCGACATGTCACGTTGGGACAACACTGACCGTATTCGGCTCCAAGACTAATCAATCCAAGTGAGGAACTCATGACAGAAGCCGGCCAACCGCTAATCCAGATTTCGGATATGACGAAAGTTTTCTACACGGATGAGATTGAGACGCACGCGCTCTCCGGCGTCCACCTCTCCGTAAGCAAAGGCGAGTACGTGGCCATGTCGGGACCGTCGGGCTGCGGCAAATCGACGCTGCTGTCGATTATCGGGCTGCTCGATACGCCGACTGCGGGCCGCTACTTGCTCAACGACAAGCCGGTCGAGAATCTCGATTTTGGCGAGCGGGCTCGTATCCGGAATCAGGAGATCGGATTCATCTTCCAAAGTTTTAATCTCATCGGCGATCTCACCGTCTATGAAAACGTCGAGCTACCGCTGACCTACCGGCAGAGAATGCCTTCGGCCGAGCGCAAGACTCGCGTAATGGAAGCGCTGGAACGCGTCGGTATGGCACACCGCGTCCGGCACTATCCTTCGCAACTCTCGGGCGGCCAGCAGCAGCGCGTGGCCGTTGCCCGCGCCTTAGGGGGCAAGCCTTCCATCCTGCTGGCGGACGAACCCACCGGCAACCTCGACTCGCGCAATGGCGAGGCCGTAATGGAACTGCTCGCCGATCTGCACCGCGACGGAGCCACCATCTGCATGGTGACCCACGATCCGCGGTTCGCCAAGCACGCGCAACGCGAAGTCCACCTGTTCGACGGCAAAGTCGTCGCCGAAGAAGAGCTGAAGAAACTAATGGCGGAAGTACAAGCGTAACGATTACGCAACGCGAGCGGGCGGAAGGCGCGCGGCCAAAGTCGATCCCCAGGTGGCTTTGCGATACGAGTAAGAAGAATGACAGCTTTATTCCATGATATTCGCTATGCATTGCGCCAGTTGCGCAAGAGTCCAGGCTTCACTGCGATTGCGCTGCTCACCCTGGCTCTCGGCATCGGCGCCAACACCGCAATTTTCAGCGTCGTGAATGGCGTGCTCCTTCGTCCTCTTCCCTTCCACGATCCCGCGAAGCTCGTGCGAGTCTGGCACGTTCCGCCTGCCAAGAGTTTTCCAGGCATAACGACTTTCGCGGTATCGGCAGCGAACTATCTCGATTGGCAAAACCAGAATCATGTTTTCGAACAGATGGCGATCTACACCTATCGCGGTTTCACGCTGACGGGCAGCGCCACGCCGGAGCAGGTGGACGCCTGTGCGGTCTCGCCAGAATTCTTCCAGACATTATCCGTCCAGCCCATGCTGGGCCGTGTGTTGTTGCCCGAGGAAAATCAGCCTGCCCGTTCCAACGTGGTGGTTCTGAGCCACCGCTTGTGGCAGGAGCATTTTGGCTCCAATCCGGATGTAGTTGGGCACGACATTACGATGAATGGGCAGAATTTCCTGGTAGCCGGCGTGATGCCGCCGAATTTCCGCTTTCCTGATTTCGCGCAGATGTGGACTCCGATGGCCTGGACCGACGCCCAGCGCGCCGTTCGCGGGGAACACCATTATTTAGTTATTGGCCGCCTCAAGCCCGGGGTGGATGTGGCCCAGGCGCAGGCGGAGATGAATACAATCTCCAGCCGACTCGAGCAACTTTACCCTGCCGATGACAAAGGCTGGGGGGCCGTAGTCATCCCGCTACATGACGATATGGTCAGCGATGTTCGCCCGGCCATGCTGGTGCTGCTGGGAGCCGTCGCTTGTGTGCTGCTCATCGCCTGCGTGAATGTAGCCAACCTCATTCTGGCAAAAGGATTCAGCCGGCAGAAGGAGATCGCGATCAGGACCGCTCTGGGCGCCACTTCGGCCCGAGTGTTGCGCCAGGTGCTCACAGAAACCGTGCTCCTGTCGCTTGTGGGCGGCGCGCTCGGCTTGGCCTACGCGCCTTTCGGCGTGCGGCTCATCAAAGCGTTCCTGGCAGACAAGCTTCCGCAGTCCATGGACATTGGCCTCGATTTGAAAGTGCTGCTGTTTACGGCCGCGGTTTCTTTGCTGACCGGCATCCTCGCCGGAATCCTGCCCGCCCTGCGCCTGGCTTGCAAGAACGTGAGTCAAACGTAGAAGCAGGGTCTAGGCCGTACCAGCAGCGATTCAGCCGGCCAGCGCACCAGGACTGCTCTCGTAGTTTCCGAAGTAGCGCTCTCGTTGGTTCTGCTGGTGGGCGCAGGGCTGTTAATTCGCAGCTTTCAACGCCTTCACCAGGTAAATCCAGGCTTTGATGCTCGCGGCGTTCTCACGGCGGATGTGGAAGTCGCGGAGAAAAAGTTTCTTCAGCCTGCAGCTCAGGCGCGATTTTTCGATCAAGTACTGCAGCGTGTGCGCGCCCTCCCTTCGGTGGTTTCTGCCGGGGTAATTGACGACGTTCCTCTGAATGGAAACGGCTCGCACCAGCCAATTGCCATCGAAGGCAGGCCCGTCGTTGCCATGTCGGAGCAGCCGGAAGTTGATGTTCGGCTGATCAGCCCGGGATACCTGAGTGCGATGCGCATCCCTGTGTTGCGTGGGCGCGACCTTGCCGACAGCGACACGGCGGGCCGGCCCGGTGCAGTCCTGATCAGCGAATCCATGGCGCGGCAATTCTGGCCGGGTAAAGACGCGATTGGGAAGCACCTGACCCTCACTTTTTTCCCGGAGATTTCTCGCGAGGTTGTCGGAATTGTGGGCGACGTCAAACTCGATGGCCTGGACCAGACTCGACCCGCGGTGGCTCTCTACATTTCGCTTGATCAGGTTTCCGTGCCCGCGACGGGAGGATGGGGATCGTTCCCCATGACTTTGGTGGTGCGCACGGCGTCTAGTCCCGCTGGAATCGCCTCGCCCGTTTCAGATGCCGTACATCAGGTTGACCCGGAAATCCCGTTGCGCGACATCCTGACCATGGATGACCTGGTAGCCAGCTCTTTATCGCAACAGCGATTCGACACCCTGCTGCTTGGCGCCTTCGCAGCCCTCGCGCTGATCCTGGCCGCCATCGGCATTTATAGCGTGCTTTCCTACAGCGTGAAACGGCGCGTGAACGAGATCGGACTTCGCATGGCGCTGGGCGCGCGACTTAGCGATGTGCTGCGCATGGTCATTCTTGAGGGCATGCGGCCCACACTCCTCGGTCTGGCCATTGGAGCGTTCGCAGCCCTGGCTTTCAGCCGGGTGATGTCGAGCCTGATTTACCAGATCGCACCCAGCGATCCCCTGACATTTGTGGCGGTTGCAGCGCTACTAACGATAGTCGGCTTTCTCGCGACCGTCATTCCGGCTTACCGGGCTTCCAGGGTCGACCCCATAGTCGCGTTGCGGGACGAGTGAGGGAAACGTGGAAACGCTCCTACAAAGTCTCCCCTGCGTATTGCGAGAGTTGCACAAGTGTCCGGGATTCGCTGATCGCAACCGTCTCTTTGCCCGCGGGCGTGCCCGCGCACCGCGGCGATGGCATTCAACCCATCGGCCTGCGTTACGAGTGAACATATGACAGGACTTGCACAAGACTTTCGCTACGCATTCCGGCAGTTGCGGAAGAGTCCGGGATTCGCCATTACGGCGATCCTGGTCTTGGCCCTGGGCATCGCGGCCAGCACCGCAATTTTTGGCTTTGTCGATGCCGCGCTGATCAAGCCCCTGCCTTATCCGAACGCCGACCGACTGGTCCTGGTGACCGAGAGCGTTCCCATAATTCCCCGCGCCAATCTCTCGTATCCCGACTATCTCGACTGGAAGAAGCTGAACCAGGTCTTCAGTTCGCTGGAGGTGTGGCGCGGGGATGGTTTCCTCGTACGCACTCCGTCCGGCACAGAGCCCGTATCTGCGGCGCGGGTGAGCGATGGCTTTTTTCGTACTTTGGGCGTCTCTCCCATGCTGGGCCGCGATTTCTATCCCGGAGAGGATCTGCCGAAAGCTCCTAATACCGTGATCCTGACCTACGGCGCCTGGCAGAAGCGCTTCGGAGGAAGAAAAGATGCGGTTGGCGAGACCATCGACTTGAGCGGCGTGCCCTACACCATCGTCGGCATCCTGCCGCAGAGTTTCCAGTTTGCCCCGGAAGGGCAGGCCGAATTCTGGGCGACACTTCATCCGACCGACTCCTGCTCTGTTCGGCGCAGTTGCCACGACCTGGTCGGGATCGGCCGCCTCAAAGAAGGAATCACGGTCCCTGAAGCGCTGGCCAACATGACCGCCATTGCCCGGCAGTTGGAGATTCAATATCCCGCTGACAATCGCGGCCAGGGGGCATACGTAGAGTCTCTCTCCGATGACGTCGTCAGCGATGTCCGCCCCATCTTGCTCGCTTTGCTGGGCGGTTCAGGCCTCCTCCTGATTATTGCGTGTGTGAATGTGGCGAGCCTGCTGCTGGTGCGCTCGGAGAGCCGCAAGCGCGAGATTGCGGTGCGGGGCGCGCTCGGCGCCTCCCGGCTTCGGCTCATGCGTCAGTTCACGACGGATGGCTTCGTGCTGGTGGCGGCCGGCGCAGTGCTCGGCGTGCTGATTGCGCGCGTCGCCATGCAGATCCTGACCAATTTCATTTCCGCCGATATGTTGGCCGGCATGCCCTATTTGAACGGCCTCGGATTAAGCCTGCACGTGCTCGCTTTCGCCGCGGCAATCTCCATCGCCGCGGTGATCCTGTTCTCCCTCACTCCTCTGTTTCGTTTGCCCTTGCGCGAACTACGAGAGGGTCTGAACGAAGGCGGCCGCGGTTATGCCGGAACTCTGTGGCGGCGATTTGGCGCGAACCTGGTCGTCATTGAACTCGCCGTCGCGGTTGTGCTTTTGGTCGGCGCTGGACTGCTCGGCAAGAGTCTCTACCGCTTGCTGCATGTGGAAATCGGATTTCAGCCCGACCACCTGGCCACGGTGGATGTGGCTTTGTCCGACGCAGCCTACCCCAAAGATGAACAACAGGCTGCCGTGGGGCGCCGCCTGGTCAACCGCATCAAAAGTTTGCCCGGCGTCCAGTCTGCCGCCATCACCAGCGTTTTGCCCGTCA